>JACYLU010000012.1 GCA_015272325.1 Synechococcales cyanobacterium C42_A2020_086
AATTGATACTCAACAGATACCCACTCATTTCTGAGTGATCATTCCACTGGCTCCACGATTTCAATTCACCGAGAAGCAGCATCCGGGTTAGGGAGTTGCGCCTCTTGCAAATCTGTAGCTGCCAAATAGCTACCAAATAACAAACCACGCTCCCGAGATGATTGAGGGTAAAACACAGGACATGCATCTAGACAGTCCGCTAAATCACATATTGAGTCAACTGTCTTTGGTGACGGTTGATTATGGTAAAAGACCCATCCTGAACAATACTATTCAGGGTTGGTTTGATTGTTTGGGCGGCAAACCTAGTGAAGTAGTGGTGGTTGATGGCAGTAATAATCCTGAGATTCAAACTGTCTATTGGCGGATGTTTCAGCAAGGATCGATTGATAAGCTGCAAATTAGTCATTCTACTCAGAATTATCTTGGGAATAAGGAGAAATACACTAAAGAGTATACGGCAGGGGCAATTTCTAGTAAACCCTATATACTTATATTCAAAGCAAATTCACAAGCCTATCAAATGGTTTACAAGCATTGGTTAGTAGAAGCTATTGAATCTCTCAATCGAGAAGAAGTCTTTGCGGTGAGTGCCTCCCATAATCGACCCTGTGAAACAAACGCTTGGTCGGATTGGTATTTTAGTCGCAAATGCAGACACCATTTCATTCTCCTGAAGCGGGACAGGTTTATGGCGGCAGCTCGGGAGTTTGCCGATGATTGTATTTTGTCGGGCTTCCAGGATGAAAATCCTGCCCAAAGCGATCAGCATCCCTATTCTATTGAGATTGCATTTGAGCAATACATGGAGCGGTATAACCTCTACACCTTGATAAAGGTGAAAGAACCAAGCTAAGCAAGTAGCTTCTCAAATTTGTGTGTCATCCAGCCTTAAATCTCTTAATCTGTGTCGTGGAGTAGATCATGATTTTTACTGAAACCAAGCTGAAAGGTGCCTTTATTATTGACCTAGAATTGCGTGGTGACCATCGGGGTGCCTTTGCTCGCACTTTCTGCGCCAAAGAGTTTGAGGAGCACGGGCTGAAGCCGACCGTCGCTCAGTGCAACCTGTCGTTTAACTACAAAGCAGGAACGCTGCGAGGCATGCATTATCAAATCGCACCTGCCTGCGAAACGAAGCTCGTCCGCTGCACCAAGGGCGCGATTTATGACGTAATCATCGATCTGCGTCCCGATTCTCCCACCTACATGCAGCACATTGGCGTGGAACTGACGGAAGACAATCGGCGGGCGCTATTTGTGCCAGAGATGTTTGCCCACGGCTATCAAGCGCTCACCGACGGTGCGGAAGTGGTGTATCAGGTGGGTGAGTTCTACACGCCAGGCTACGAGCGCGGGATCCGCTATGACGATCCTGCCTTTGGTATTGAATGGCCCATGCCAATCACCGTGATCTCTGAAAAAGATGCCGCCTGGGCTCCCTTTGGGGCAGTTGCCGTGTAATCTAGGGCTTTTCTTGAGCTTTTACGTTCCAATGTCTTCAGTGATTTAGGTTTCAGTCATTTAGGAGTGACTCATGTTTATTGTGGATACCGCGTTGCAGGCCCGCGCTGAGGCGGGGAACCCGATTCGGGTCGGAATGATTGGCTCTGGCTTCATGGGTCGCGGCATTGCTAATCAGATTGCCAATTCGGTGCCGGGGATGGAATTGGTGGCTATTTTTAACCGCAACGTGGACAAGGCTAAGCAAGCCTACAGCGAAGCTGGCATTGAGAACGTGCGGCAGGTTAGCACCGTCACCGCACTAGAGGCTGCCATTCAAGAGGGTGCTTATGCAGTCACCGATGACGCGATGCTGCTGTGCCGAGCCGCGGGCATCGATGCCTTGATTGAGGTGACGGGTTCCATCGAATTCGCCTCCCATGTCGTGCTGGAAGCCTTTGCCCACAAGAAACATGTGGTATTGATGAACGCTGAGCTAGATGGCACCATCGGCGCTATTCTCAAAGTTTATGCGGACAAAGCGGGCGTCGTCCTGTCGGCCTGCGATGGCGATCAGCCGGGTGTGGAAGCCAACCTGTACCGATTCGTGAAGAGCATTGGGTTAACGCCCCTCGTTTGCGGCAACATCAAGGGGCTGCAAGATCCCTACCGCAACCCCACGACACAGGAAGGCTTTGCCAAGCAGTGGGGTCAGAATGTGCATATGGTGACGAGCTTTGCCGACGGCACGAAGATTTCTTTCGAGCAGGCGATCGTCGCCAACGCCACGGGTATGACCATTGCTAAGCGCGGCATGTTGGGCTACGATTTCCGTCTCCATGCGGATCAGCTCGTGCAGCAGTTCAATCTGAATTACACCGGACACATCGACGATCTCACCAAACTCTACGACGTAGACCAGCTCAAGGCGTTGGGCGGCATTGTCGATTACGTGGTTGGCGTCAAGCCCGGCCCTGGCGTCTATGTGTTTGCCACCCACGACGACCCGAAGCAAAAGCACTACCTGAATTTGTACAAGCTGGGTGAAGGTCCGCTCTATAGCTTCTACACGCCATATCATCTCTGCCACTTTGAAGTGCCGCTGTCGGTGGCTCGGGTGGTCCTGTTTGGCGATGCTGTACTGACGCCCCAAGGTGCGCCTCGGGTGGATGTGGTGGCAACCGCCAAAATTGATCTGCGGGCTGGGGAAACCATCGATGAAATTGGTGGCTACATGACCTACGGGCAGTGCGAGACTGCCGCCATTACTCAGGCTGAGCGGTTACTGCCGATGGGACTGGCCGAAGGCTGCCGTCTGAAGCGCGACATCCCTCGCGATCAGGTTCTGACCTACGACGATGTGGAACTGCCAGCCGGACGCCTCTGCGACAAGCTGCGAGCAGAGCAAGATGCCTATTTTGCCGTAGGAGTGAAGGTAGCTACGGCTGTGTGAGCATTAGCTTAGGCTGCATCGGGGCTGCTCTGATGCCGTGTGTAGCGTGCTGTTATCAATGGCGCCGGTGATTCCTCTCTCCAGGTTTTTGCCTAAGATGGGGTTTAAGCCGCAACAGGAGAGAGCACATCCTCAATGCGCTGCAAAACGTCCTCACTCAACACCACACCCGATGCAGCCGCGTTATCTACGATCTGCTCGGGTCGGCTAGCACCAATAATGGCGGAAGAGACTCGTCTATCCCGCAGCACCCAGGCCAATGCGAGTTGCGCCATCGAAAGGCCGAGTTCTGCCGCGATCGGCTTGAGCTGCTGCACGGCAGAGAGCACTCGATCACTGCGTAGCTCGTCGCCCAAAAATGCGTTCATCTTCTCATTGGCAGCTCGGGAATCAGCGGGTGGCGGTTGCCCTGGCTGATATTTCCCGGTTAGCACCCCCTGCGCTAGTGGCGACCAGACAATTTGCCCAATGCCATGGGCAGCACAGAGCGGAAACACTTCGGCTTCGGGTTGACGCCACAGCATCGAGTACTGGGGCTGGCTGGACACAAATTGTGCAACCTCTGGCAGGGCGAGCGCTGCCTTGATTTGGGCGGAACTCCATTCGCTGAAACCGATGTAGCGAGTTTTGCCCTGACGCACCGCCTCAGTGAGAGCCATCATCGTTTCTTCCAGTGGCGTATTTACGTCATAGCGATGACACTGATAGAGATCGACGTAGTCCGTTTGCAACCGCTGTAGAGAAGCATCCAACTGTTTGCGGATCTGCGCTGCTGAAAGCCCGCGATCGGTATCAGACATGGGAAAAAATACTTTAGTGGCTAGCACGTAGGAGGAGCGATCCCGTCCTCGCAGCACCTCTCCAAGAAACTGCTCAGCAGCACCGCGCCCATAGACATTTGCCGTGTCAATAAAATTAATTCCGACATCAAACGCTTGATGCACACAGGCTTCAGCCTGCTGCCGCTCAACCCCACCAGAATAGGTTAACCAGGACCCTAAGCTGATTTCAGACACTTGGAGATCACTGTTCCCCAATGGACGATAGTGCATAACAGTTCTTCAGCAGTAACGATATTGACCATATTGACCATGCCGAAATGGGCAAGCGCAGCAGCATCGCTCAATTCTGATCTTGCCCAGCCACTCAGGATGAATAATTCAGGATAGGGATGAGAACGTCAAATAATGCTAGGCGTCCTCTAATGTATAAGCTCTAATCAACACAAGTAATCAACATAAGAAGGACGTGTCAAGACGACACATCCCAGTCCTCAAACAATACCCTAAGCCCTAGAGCTGAGACTCAAGAAACGAATTGATCACTAATCAACCCCCGCACCCGAAACCGGATCGACCTGGGGAGATTGCTGACTGGACATCTGGGGCGATTCATACAAAATGCCCGCTCGGACTTCGGCTTCTGTTTTATTGAGATAGACTGCTTTATCATCGACCGATTCCACCCAATCGATCGGAATCCAACGATGCTGCTGATCAGGTGAATCGCTCTGAGTGAGCTTAATAAACTCACCCTCCACTTTGTCTACGGTACCAATATGAACCCCTGGAGCATCATTCATGCTGCCCGGACCCTTAGCATGCACCATCAGGTGCTCTTTGATCTGCGAAATCTCCATGGTCTATCCTGAATCCTAGCTGCATTAAGTCTGTCAACTGCCTTTACCGATTGCACCGTTGGGGGAAAGGTAGATCAAGCATGCCCAACCCTATCTAATTAGAAAGGCTTGAAGGAACAACCGAAAGGCGAGAAGCGTACAGCTCAAAAATAGGAGGCTTGTTGAAGTCTGTCTTCTACCTTGCGATAGAAGCACAAGATTTCCTCAGTAAATGAAATTCATCAGGATAAAATATGATACCCATTATGATGTTCACTATAATTTTTTGGCATAACGCTCGATGTAATTTCTAACACATCAAAAATTCTGTATCAGTAGATCTAAGCTGAGCAGTGATCAGAAACACATTGAGATAACCCGAGAAGATAAGTCTGAAGCTGGATAAAAACCTCAACCACTTACTGCAAAGTAATTAGTTAGTGAATCAAGAATCGCACAATCTTGTTGAATTCAGAACAAATTCAGGAGGGTAAGTTATGAGAAAGCTGCCTATGGCTAAGCCGGTATGGATTGGGGTGATTGCTCTTGGCATGATGACCATGCCACTAACGCTCTCGGCATCGGCTCAAACCCCAGCCGAACCGGCTCCCGGCACCGCTCCAACAACAACTGAACCGGCTCCCACTACGACGGTAGAGGAAGACAACGATGGGTTTGACTGGGGACTGCTTGGCTTGCTGGGTCTACTGGGCTTAGCCGGTTTAACTCGTAGACGTGATGATCGTACACATTATGGTGATCCCAATCTCGATCCCACGACCACCACTACGACTCGTTCAGACTATCGTTAATTTTGACAAGGTTGATAATAATCCTGGAACGAATGCTTAGTTCAAACTAGGTAGCTGCCACCGCTGTCTTGATCGACGAACACCGGCAGATTATAGAGATAGCCTGCTACACCAGGAACAATCTCACCTTGAGGAAAATTGGGATCGTTAGGCAAGGGGCGAATGGTTGCCTCCAGAGTGGAGAATTGCTCAGGGGTGATGATAATTTGCCGCTTGTTGGTCTGATTGGTTTCATCCAAGGCAGCGAGGGCAGTCATCACTTCTTCAGACGAAAAAGTATGCAGTTCGATTTTCCAGCTCATTTTGATCCTCCGACGGGTCGAAACGCTTGCTCCTAAAGGTCTTTACGGCTGCACCATAGCAAACCTGCAATCTTAAAATAGGTAGCGATTCATACAAATTTGTCTGGGCAAGGTTGTTTTACTGAGAAGCGATGGGCTGGGATTCATAACGCTATGGTTGGAACGCTGCCGCAGACGCAAAGCTTGGTCGAGCAAGCCAAGGCACTGGGACTTGAGTTTTTTCTGGTATCCTATACTGATCTGCTAGGAGGCACCCGCTCCAAGCTGGTTCCCGCAAGCAAGATCGCCCTTGTGGAGCGAGAGGGAGCCTGCTTCGCCCCCTTTGCTTCCAATCTAGGTCTTGGTCCTGACGCGCCCGATATTGCCGCTATTCCTGATCCCAGTTCGCTGATTGTGCTGCCTTGGCAGCCAAATGTGGGTTGGGTTGCTAGCGATATCTATATGAATGGGGAACCCTTTGCCGCTGCACCACGAGTGATCCTAAAGCGAGTCTTGCAGCAGTGTGATGCCCTAGGCTATAGCTACAAAACTGGGGTAGAGGCAGAATTTTTCCTGCTCAAGCAGACAGAACAGGGCTATGCCGTTGCCGATTCTCTTGATATGGCCTCTCGCCCCTGCTATGACCAGCTCAATCTGATGCGGCAATTTGATTTGATTGCAACGCTGGTGAACTACATGGAGCAGTTTGGGTGGGAACCCTATCAATGCGACCATGAAGACGCTAACGGTCAATTTGAGCTGAACTGGACCTACGCCGATGCCCTGATAACCGCCGATCGGCATGTATTTTTCAAATATATGGTGAAGACGCT
This sequence comes from Synechococcales cyanobacterium C42_A2020_086, assembly GCA_015272325.1. GTDB lineage: Bacteria > Cyanobacteriota > Cyanobacteriia > Elainellales > Elainellaceae > JACYLU01. The sequence continues at coordinate 6,441 of JACYLU010000012.1, forward strand.
GGCTGAGCAGCGCGGTTTGGTTGCTTCGTTTATGCCTAAACCGTTCAGCCATCTTACCGGCAATGGTGCGCACGTCCACATGAGTTTGTGGAACAACGGCAGCAATGCTTTCCTGGATACCACCGATGAGATGGGGATGTCGTCTCTGGGATACGAATTCCTAGCGGGAGTGCTGAGCCACGCCCGAGGCTTGTCGGCCCTCTGTGCTCCGACGATTAATTCCTACCGCCGCCTAGGAGCCACAATGACCGAATCGGGCAGCACCTGGAGTCCGCGGTACCTGTCTTATGGCGGCAACAACCGCACCCATATGGTTCGCATCCCCGACCAAGGACGATTTGAGTGCCGCTTGGTTGATGGAGCAGCGACTCTGTACCTGGCCCAGGCAGGGTTGCTGGCAGCAGGGCTAGACGGCATAATGCAGCACCTCTCTGCCGGAAAACGCCTCGACGAAAATATGTTTGTGCGCGGCTCAGAATTTAGCGATTTGCAAACCTTGCCCACGAGTTTGCTGGAGGCGTTGCGCAGCCTAGAGCAAGATTCGCTGCTGATGCAGGTTTTGGGTGAACAGGCGGCAAAAACTTATCTCGACTTCAAGTACCGCGAATGGGATGCCCACAACGCCGAAATTACCGCCTGGGAGATGGGACAGTACATTAACGTTTAGTGGCAGTCCGGTCTAGCCAGATCGAGCGGTAACGCAGAACGCTCTCGATTAGCTCGGTACGGTTGCCCGTGGCACTACCCTCTTCTCGATTCAGCCGGTTGAGAGCCACTAGGCTTGGACGAATGCGCATTCCGATTGTCGGCTTGGGCGGTCTCCAAATGGTCGCTAACGGGGTGCTGCTGCCGGGAATTGGACTTCTGTTTGGGCTGCCGTGACAAACCGCCCTCGCCATTGCTTTAATTCTGCCACTGTCGTCAACAGCAATTGGCGTGCAAACCCTCAGCGAACGCGGGCTGATGCGCAGCTTTTTCGGTGGAAGGGGATGGGCTACCGTATGACCTCAGGCATCGCTGAGCGGGTAACCCACCGTGTAGCTAAGGTTTCCTCCAACTTATCCAAGGTCTCAAACTTCCGGTCAACTAAGGGTTCATTGCTCAATGGCCATAGCTGGACTCCGTATTAACTGTCGAAAGAAATGAATTAATCATTCTGATTTATCCGCTAAATTACGGAGCCATTGCAGCAGACGATGAACCTGGAAGGCAGGATGGCTTTTGTAGAGATAGACGCAAGGAACAACGCCAATCACAAAATCAAGTTTGTAGAACTACTTTCGTTTCATGAGTCAGTCATGGCGTTGTTGCATGAAGGGAGGGTTGCGGGCGGGAGAGACATGGTAGATTTCAGT
>JACYLU010000003.1 GCA_015272325.1 Synechococcales cyanobacterium C42_A2020_086
AGACGACAATGATTTACACCCATGTCCTAAACCGAGGTGGACGAGGGGTGAGAAGTCCGTTGGATGCATAGGTGTGGTGAGCAAGCCGTTCTCGGCAATCTAGCCCAGAGATGCTAGCCAATTGATGAGTTGATGTAATGGGTTATCGGCTCTAGCATAGGGAGGGACAATCAACGCCCCACCCCCTTTGCAATCCTGAGAGCATCCTCATGGTTAGACCGGTCCTCCTCACCGTCGATGACGATCCCGAAGTGCTGCAGGCAATTGCCCACGATTTGCGGCAGCAGTATGGCAATCGGTTTCGCGTCATCCGTGCCGACTCAGGCAAAGCTGCCCTCGATGTCGTGCAGCAGCTGAAGTTACGCAACGAACCCATTGCCCTGTTTTTAGTCGATCAGCGGATGCCCCAAATGAGCGGCATTGAGTTTTTGGAGTAGGCGATGGCGATTTTTCCCGATGCATCAAGGCGATTCAACTCGCACCCGGGAGGAACCACCTTCTCGGTCTGTTTGCCAATCAAGCGACCGGAGCCAGAAAGAGACTGTTCTGTGATTTGCGATACACTTAGTAATCCTGCGTGTGATACTTCGAACTAGACAAACTCTATATCCTAAGGAAACCAGCATGGAACTTCAAGAAAACCTGCAAGAGAATTCAACCGGAGTACAGTGGTTACTCTGGGCACAGCGGTTGCAGGCGATTGCTCAAAATGGACTGACCTTCACCGAAAACCCCTATGATGTGGAGCGGTTTAAACAAATTCTGGACGTTGCCATCGAGATGATGACCACCTACACCGATGTGGAACCCACCTATGTGCGCGAGCTGTTTGCCCAGCAGAACGGCTACGCGACGCCGAAAGTTGACGCCCGGGGAGCCGTATTTCAGGAAGACCGGGTGCTGCTGGTGCGCGAGCGGGCCGACGGCAAATGGACGCTGCCTGGGGGCTGGATTGATGTTGGGGAGTCGCCCAGTGAGGCGGTGGTGCGCGAAGTCTACGAAGAATCCGGCTACGAAGCCCGGGTGATCAAACTCGCCGCTCTTTGCGATCGCAACAAGCACGGACATCCCCCGGCTCCCTTCCATGCCTACAAGCTGTTCTTCCTCTGCGAACTCACCGGCGGTGCCCCCACAACCAGCTATGAAACGACGGGCGTAGATTTTTTCCCGGTCTCGAATCTGCCGGAGTTGTCACTCACCCGTGTCGTGCCTAGCCAGATTCTGCGGCTCTACGATCACGCTCAGCATCTCGATTGGCCCACCGATTTCGACTAATCTTTCGTTCCTTGCTGTATTTCCTGAACCATGCATTCAACTCTCCTAGCAGGGATTGTAGAATGAAACAGCCAGTCACGCCTCGGAAACGACGCCACCCCCGAGTGCAGATCAAAATTCAGAATGGGCGGTTTCAGGTGCAGGGATTGGGCTCCTGGCATGCCTACTGGCGCGATCCCTATCACCTCTTGTTAACCGTTCCCTGGTTTGTATTCGTTATTATTCTTGTTATTTTTTATATCGGCATAAATGCGTTATTTGCACTTTTGTATTTGCTACAACCCAATGCCATTGCCAATGCTCGTCCCGGATCATTCCTAGATGCCTTCTTCTTTAGCGTGCAGACATTGGCAACGGTTGGCTATGGCAGCATGTATCCGCAGACTGTTTATGCCAATGCTGTGGTGACGGCTCAGTCCATGATTGGGTTGATGAGTGTTGCCGTGACGACGGGCTTGGCGTTTGCGCGCTTCTCCCGCCCAACGGCGCGGGTGCTCTTTAGCAACGTAGCGGTGATTTCTCCCTACAACGACATGCCCACTCTGATGCTACGCACCGCCAATCAGCGCCGTAATCAAGTTCTAGAAGCGCAAATTCAGCTCTACCTGATGCGCGACGAAATCAGCCGCGAAGGCTATGCGCTGCGCCGCTTTTATGAGCTGAAGCTGCTGCGTCACCGCACGGCGAGCTTTACCTTGAGCTGGACGGTAATGCATCCGATTGACGAGCAAAGCCCGCTCTATGGCATGACTCCCGAGGCGTTGATTCAGTCGCGAGTGACGCTAATAGCATCCCTGAGTGGCATCGATGAAACCGTAATGCAGCCAATCTATGCTCGCTACACCTACGGGGCGCAAGACATTCTCTGGAACCATCGCTTTGTTGATATCTTTCACGACACTCCCGACGGGCATCGCTACCTCGATTACACCTACTTTCACAAGACCATTCCACTTCATTGAAGAGTGGCAATTAATACGCAGTTCGAACGGAGTCCTGATGGCTTCAACTCAGATAATGGCGACGCTCTCAAGCAGGCAGGGTTAGGGAGCACGCGGCTCCTCCGGTTTCAAGTTCAAGACGAGGTGGAGCAGCAGCAGTTGCAGCTCTTGTTGCAGCTCTTGTTGCAGCTGTTACTTCCGCAGCAATTGCCGCCCGGATTGCCAGTTCAGGCAGTTTTTGCGCATCAGCGCCATCTCGCGGCACGAATTCGGGTGTTTTTAGAATTTCTCACAGCTCATTGCGCTAAAGTTTTGGTGTAATCACCATCCATCTGTGAGGAGTAACCATGGCATTCCATCCGGTGTCGATAACGGCATCTCTTTCCCTGATCGCGCTGGCTATCCTAGCGCCGCCAATTCCCCTAGCCGCCCGTTCAGTAAACCTGCCCGACATGCAGATTGCGCAGGCGCAGGAACCCGAAGGACGCATTAACCCGAGCCGCCCAATTCGGATTGAGGTGGTGAACGCCGGAGACGCGCCGATTACCTGCGTGTTGACCCAACCTGCTTCCGCAGAGCGGACACTAGCACCAGGCAGCCGCACCTCCTTTGGCAGCACCCGCACTAGCTACCTGCCGCTACCAGTCAACCTGCTGGTGTACCCGCAGACCACCGACGTGGGTTTGAGTTCCTATATCTTCGTAGAAGGCAATGTCGTCACAGTTGTGGTTGGAGCCCAACTCAGCGCAACCGCTGGCGATATCTCGATGACGATTGAGCCGAACGGCAACATTTATCTGTTCTAGTCTTATCTGTTCTAGTCTGTTCTAGGTATATCTGTTTGAGGGCAGCCGCCTGATTCGGAACAGTCATCATCATTCCGTCGAGTGGGCAAAGCTCGTCAAGCCGTTGTAGGAGGACGCAAAGCAAGATGCAGAAACAATTCCACGCCGCTGTTATAACCAGACTGAGATAGAGGCGTTCACTCCCCTACTCAGCCAGGGCTTGCCCGTCTCAAGTCTGATGGGCTGAAACGACATCAAGACGTCGGTTCAACAGCCCGCGTCGAAATCATTGCTGGTGGGACTAGAGAATCGCCGGTCTGCCGTCAGCTTTAAGCTATGGCTTTATCTGCTCACGTCACCCTGACTTTGATCTGACGTTTTGATCGGGATGACAGCAACTCATTTGTGTAGGGTATCAACAGGTCACAGTTTGGTTCACACCGAGTTCTATGGGTGCATCTCTTTTCTAGCCTCTTCCCATCTTCTGGGATTTTTGCAGTCCGCAGCGGTTGCCCTCAAGGCTAACGATTGACCTCTAGCTCTTGCAGCCTCTCAACTTTGTTGCGATACTGTTACGCTCCTGTTACAGCGCCGTTACACCATCTGTAACGTTAGCCAACAGCCACCTGTTCCCTTCTCGGATCGAGCCATTCGGGTGACTCGATGGGTTGGCTTGATCCATTGACTTAGCGAATGAATTAAATTTCGTCCGGATCTAGGCACGAACCCTGTGTTAGGAGTTTTCATACTCGGTTATAGCCCCCTCACCGGCAGTTCCTCCGCTGGTGAATGGCGAGTTGGATCGATGTCCTCAGGATGCTGAACGCAACTTTAGCGTTATTAAAAACGTCACTTAGCTGAGATGCTATTTCGACTATAAGGAAACGATAGTATGGCACTAGTTGGAACAAATTGGAATGATGTGCTGTACGGCACTCCCTTTGATGATTTGATCTATGGTTTGGGTGGAGCCGATCTCATTTTTGCCTATGAAGGCAATGATGATATTTATGGCGGTACTGGAAACGATATCGTCTACGCTGGAGCCGGCGATGATTTAATCTATGGCGAAGACGGCAATGACCAGGTTTTTGCTGGCTCTGGCAACGATTTGGCCTATGGTGGTTTTGGCGATGACTTGATCGATGGTGAAGCCGGCGATGACCTGCTGTTTGGTGATGCTGGCAACGATCGGATCATTGGTGGCTTTGGTTCCGACTTTCAATCGGGCGGCAGTGGCAATGATGTGATTGAATCTCATGCAGTTGCGGTGTCCGATTTTGTAATCGAGAAAGACGACATGACGGGCGGGGCGGGTCGAGATACCTTCCGTCTACGCACTGACTATGCTGGAGGCGCGGCGTCCATCGTGCCTTACTACGATGCTTCGTTTGCCATCATTCGCGACTTCAATCGCACTGAGGACCGACTTGACCTCAAATATGATCAAAACTACGTGATTCGCTACGGCGATTTCTACGGCGGTAGGGCACTGGATACCGTCCTCACTTGGCAAAACAACACCGTTGCCGTAGTGCAGGATGTGCAGCTGAGCTACGCTAATCTGAGCTAGGCGTCTCCTGTCCGGACAGTGAGCCGATAGAATTAAGCTTGTTCTTGTTTATCGGCTCATTCCCATGTCTGAAACGTTCCTGCCTGATGCGATTGCCACAGCTCCCTTCTCATTGGAGGACATTGCGGCGGAAGGTATCAAACCGGATGAATACCGCGAAATTGTACGACGACTGGGGCGGCATCCCAACCGAGCCGAGCTGGGGATGTTTGGCGTCATGTGGTCGGAGCACTGCTGCTACAAAAACTCCCGTCCGCTGCTGAAGCAGTTTCCTACCACCGGCGAGCGGATTTTGGTGGGTCCCGGCGAAAATGCGGGCGTGGTAGACATGGGCAACGGCTTGCAGTTGGCCTTCAAGATCGAGTCGCACAACCATCCCTCGGCGGTGGAGCCGTTTCAGGGGGCAGCGACGGGCGTGGGTGGCATCCTGCGGGATATTTTCACGATGGGAGCGCGTCCGATTGCGGTGTTGAATTCGCTGCGGTTTGGCGATCTGGATGATGCCCGTACCAAACGATTGTTCAGCGGCGTTGTGGCGGGAATTGCCCACTACGGCAACTGTGTAGGGGTGCCGACTGTCGGCGGCGAGGTTTATTTTGATCCGGTCTATTCCGGCAACCCGCTGGTAAATGCCATGGCGATTGGCTTGATGGAAACGCCAGCCATCGTCAAGTCGGGCGCGAGTGGCATCGGCAATCCGGTGCTGTACGTTGGCTCCACCACAGGACGCGATGGCATGGGCGGAGCCAGCTTTGCTAGCGCTGAACTTACCGATGAATCGCTGGACGACCGGCCGGCGGTGCAGGTGGGCGATCCGTTTCTGGAAAAATCGTTGATTGAAGCCTGCCTGGAAGCCTTCAAAACAGGGGCCGTAGTGGCGGCGCAAGACATGGGAGCGGCGGGCATCACCTGCTCTACGTCGGAAATGGCAGCCAAGGGCGGCGTCGGCATTGAACTCGACCTCGATAGGATTCCGGTGCGGGAAACCGGCATGGTGCCCTACGAGTATCTGCTTTCGGAATCGCAGGAGCGGATGCTGTTTGTGGCTGAGCAAGGGCGCGAGCACGAGCTGATTGCGATCTTCGAGCGCTGGGGGCTGCACGCGGTCGTAGCGGGCACAGTGATTGCCGAACCGATTGTGCGAATTCGCTTCCAGGGAGACATCGCTGCCGAAATTCCCGCCACTGCCTTGGCGGACAACACGCCGATCTATCACCGGGAACTATTGTCGGAACCGCCGGACTACGCCCAACAAGCTTGGACTTGGGAGGAAACCCTGCTGCCAATCAGCAGCGAAGCCGGGATTGATATTCAGGGTAGTTTCCAAAGCTGGACCGAGATTTTGCTGCGCCTGCTCGATAGCCCGACGATTGCCTCAAAGCAGTGGGTTTATCGCCAGTATGACCATCAGGTGCAAAACAACACCGTGCTGCTGCCAGGGGGAGCCGATGCAGCCGTGGTGCGTTTGCGACCGCAGGAAAGCCAAAACGAAGATCTAAAATTCTGCCGTACCGGCGTCGCCGCGACCGTAGACTGCAATGCCCGCTATGTCTATCTTCATCCCTATGAAGGAGCCAAAATGGCTGTAGCCGAGGCTGCCCGCAACCTGAGCTGTGTTGGAGCTGAGCCGCTCGCCGTCACCGACAATCTTAACTTCGGCAGCCCCGAGAAGCCCGTGGGCTACTGGCAGCTCGCAGAGGCTTGTCGTGGATTGGCAGAAGCCTGTGCAGAGTTCGCCACGCCTGTAACCGGAGGCAACGTCTCGCTCTACAACGAAACCCTGGATGCAGCCGGAAATCCTCAGGCGATTTACCCAACCCCTGTGGTCGGCATGGTAGGACTCGTGCCCGATATCACCCGCGTCTGTGGGCAGGGCTGGCAAGCCGACGGAGATGCGATCTATCTGCTGGGAATCAGCAAGACGACCTCCCCGACTCTGACGCTGGGCGGCTCAGAATATCTGGCTGTCGTCCACGGTACGGTTGCCGGCAAACCGCCAATTGTGGATTTCGAGCAGGAACGACGGGTGCAGTCCGCCTGCCGTGAAGGAATTCGACGAGGCTGGGTGCGGTCGGCCCATGACTGTGCCGAAGGAGGATTGGCGGTGGCATTGGCAGAATCCTGCATCAGTGGACAGCGAGGAGCGGTGATTCAGCTCAGCCCGGCAGCAAATCAGCGCTGGGATCATCTGCTGTTTGCCGAGGGCGGGGCGCGGATTCTGGTTTCTGTTGCGCCCGAGCAGACGGCAGACTGGGAAGCCTACCTGAAGCAGCAGCTCGGCAGCGCTTGGCAGCGGTTAGGCCAAGTCGAGGGAACTGCCTTGCAGATCGGTGATGAACCCGATTCATGGGCGATCAACGCTAGCATTGAAGAGATCAGTCTGTCTTGGCTGAATGCGTTGGAGCGGCGGCTAGCGTCTTAATGCCTACAGCAATCCCAACCCCGTCTGGAGGAAATTACCCACTGACTAGCCTGAGAAACAGGGTTTACGCTACTGTTAAAAGGTAAAATTGTTAAGGAATAGTTAATAATTTCTGATGATTCTGTTGTCTTTTTTTGATCAATCGCGTTCTGCGGCTTGACCTGTCCAACACTCATCGAACCTAATTCTCAACCTTCTCATGATGCCAACTTCTGCCGATCACGCTGCTGCGGACTCTCCTTCGGATTCCCCGAATTCTGCTTACCCACACCCTACAGCTCGCCCGGACAAACCGGAAGAAGCCTGTGGGGTGTTTGGAATTTATGCTCCCGAAGAGGATGTAGCCAAACTGACTTACTTCGGGCTGTATGCCTTGCAGCATCGCGGTCAAGAGTCTGCGGGTATCGCCACGTTCCAGAATGGACAGGTTCATCTGTATAAGGAGATGGGGCTGGTTTCGCAAGTGTTCAACGAGCACATTCTCCGCGATCTGCCAGGCGAGTTGGCTGTTGGTCATACCCGCTATTCCACGACGGGATCAAGCCGCGTGGTGAATGCTCAGCCGGCTGTTGTAGACACCCGCTTGGGATCACTAGCCCTAGCGCACAACGGTAATTTAGTGAACACGGCGGAGCTGCGGGACGAGCTGCTGCAGACGAATGTTCAGCTGATGACCACCACCGATTCTGAGATGATCGCCTTTGCCATTGCCGAAGCGGTAAATTCTGGCAAGGACTGGCTGGAGGGTGCCATTACCGCCTTCAAGCGCTGCCAAGGCGCTTTTAGTCTGGCGATCGCAACGCCCATCGGCATCATGGGAGCGCGCGATCCTAATGGTATCCGCCCACTGGTGATCGGTACACTACAAAACGAGGATTCCACCACGCTGCGCTATGTCATCGCTTCCGAGACCTGTGCCCTCGATATTATCGGCGCTGACTATTTGCGGGACGTGGAGCCAGGCGAGCTGGTCTGGATCACAGAAGCAGGACTGGCGTCGTTCCATTGGGCGACGAGACCCGAGCGCAAACTTTGCATTTTCGAGATGATCTACTTCGCTCGTCCTGATAGCGTCATGCATGAGGAGAGCCTCTACAGCTATCGGCTGCGTCTAGGGCGGCAGTTGGCCATCGAATCTCCAGCAGAGGTGGATCTGGTAATGGGGGTGCCAGACTCGGGCGTGCCAGCAGCCATTGGCTTCTCCCAGGAGTCAGGCATTCCCTACGCCGAGGGCTTAATCAAAAACCGCTACGTTGGGCGCACCTTTATTCAGCCGACGCAGACCATGCGGGAATCGGGCATTCGCATGAAGCTGAATCCGCTCAGGGATGTGCTGGTCGGCAAACGGGTGCTCATCGTAGACGACTCGATCGTGCGGGGCACGACCAGCCGCAAAATTGTTAAAGCACTGCGCGATGCTGGAGCTACTGAGGTGCATATGCGCATCTCGTCGCCGCCGGTGACTCACCCCTGCTTCTACGGTATCGATACCGACACTCAAGATCAGCTGATTGCTGCCACCAAATCGGTCGAGGAAATTACGCAGCAAATTGGCGTCGATTCTCTCGCTTATCTGAGTTGGGAGGGGATGCTGCTAGCCACCCGTGAAGATCCCAACAGTTTTTGCTCGGCTTGCTTCACCGGAGATTACCCAATTACTGTCCCGGAACCAGTGAAGCGCTCGAAGCTGATGCTGGAGAAGCTGTCAGTCTAGAATCTTCTGTTCTCGATCTTCTGTTCATCTTGAATACTCAGGACTGTCTGACTATGAAAGCTGTACACCGCGTGTTACGTCACTGTTTGGCTTGGAGTCTAAGTCTTTTTCTCCTGGTAGCAGGGTGGGGGTTAGCGTCGCCCGTTGCCGCCGCGTCAGGCAGTTCTGATCTCGATGCAGAGGCAATCTTCCGCAGCGCCTACGAGAATCGCTACACCTGGGACGAGAACTTTCCTGGGTATCAGACGGAGGTGGTGCTGCAATCGGGCAGTGGCACCTATCGAGGTGTGGCGGAACTGCTGCCTGACTTCGGCGTAATTGTTAAAGAAATTCCCGATGAGGAGATGCAGCAGGTGATCGCGGCGCAGTTGCAAATGAGTGCTACCCATCTGCAGCGGGTAGATTTCGATCAGGTGCATCCGCAGCGGTCTTTCCTGCTCACGGGTACCGATGCCGCCGGCGCGTCCGAAATTGCTGAACTCGACGGCGCTACGAATTCTCACTACAAAGTCAAAGATCGCGAGATCATTCAGGTCAACCGCACCTTGGGTAATTTGGCAGTCGAGGTGAATACGACCGATTTCCAGCAAACCCCCGACGGCTACTTGGCGACTCATTTTCAGGTTACCTTTCGCGACGCCAAAACCGGAGCGACGCTAGAGCAAGACGATGTGCAGGACACCTACAGCCGGATTGGTAATTACTACATCATGACACGCCGCCAAATCCAAGCCGGACAAGACGATCCGGCAGAGAACACCGTTGCCAGCACTAACATTCAATTCAACCGCATTCAGCTTAAGTAATCCTTTCTATTTGGCTGACAGGTTAACTTCTACTAATTTCTAGTAATTTCCACTCATTTTTCACCAGACATTTCACCGGAACGCAATAACTCTAAGGCTCCTGGAAAACGCGAAGCCCAACCAAGCCCCTAACGTTATCTCATCATTGCCCTGCTGATTCCATCGCCGTCTCGTATCGAGCGTTAACAATCTCTTACCTTATTAATTCTTCGAGTAGTACCTAAATTGCCTCAATTCACGATTCACCATTCTCTGCTGCTTTCAGCCTCTCAGTTTTCTCAGTCAAGCAGGCTATTGGCGTCATTCACTGATTCCGCTGTGTTCTGCGACTCTTTCATCTGCCCAGCAAACTTTGCGACATAGAACTGGTTGGCAATCTGCCCTAGCCCGTATAGCAGCCCTGCATTCGTAGCAATGCCAATTCCAGCTCCAATTAAGGGAATGGTTTCCACAAAACTGAGTCCGGTCTTGAGCACACCTGAACCTCCGGTTGAGAGTCCCCACAGGGCTAGAACCTCGCCACGGCGAGCAGGTTCCCGCAAGGAAAATCCGTAGAGAGCAGCGATGTGATACACCATTTTGGCTTGAAGGGCGGTAACCGCAGCAATATCGAGGGCTAATAAGGTTACAGCAGCCGGAGGAACAACGTTGGTTACCAATCCTGCCCCTGCGGCTTTGAGCGTTGTATCCAGGATAATGCGCTGAGCGAGCTGTTCTGTCGTCTCGTAGGGATACCGTTGGCGCAGCGCCGCATTTTCTCGTTCCACCGTCTCGATATCAACTTGCCCCAACGCTGCCATAATCCAGTTAATTCCCGGCGCTTTGGTGGCGTATCGTACAACGGGGTTTTCAGCAATGGGAGTTACAATCTCCCCGACGGTTTCAGTACCGCGTTCCAACAGATCCTGTAGGGTGGGGAGGAGTGACTTCTCGGCAACATTGGCTGCTGCCGTGGCGAATTCATTCAGTTGCTCGATCGGAGTTTTTTCAGGAGTTGAGAGTGGCATAGCCGCTTCAAAGAGGAGTGAATCTAAATAAGCTGTATCCAAGCCTGAATTGGCCGTGAATCTAACTATGATCAAACCTTACTTTAGGCAAAACGGCTATCGTTCTTCGTCTATCCTCAGGTTAGACTTTTGTAGAATGGCCGTTTCACCACCACAGCCGGATAGGTCTTGCCGCGAATCTCTACCTCCAAAGGTTGATCAACTTTTGCCAAAGCGGTAGGAACATATGCCAAGGCAATCGGATAGCCTAGGGTAGGAGAGAGCGTGCCGCTGGTGACTCGGCCAACGGGTTCACCATTGTCTAGCACTGGATAATCATGACGGGCAATGTTGCGTCCGTCGGTGCGTAGCCCCACAAGCCGCCGCGTCACCCCTAGCAATTTTTGCTCTGCCAGCACGGCCCGGCCAATGAACTCGGATTTGCGCTCTAAATGAACGAGCCAACCCAGTCCTGCTTCGAGGGGAGTAGTGGTGTCGTCAATATCTTGACCATAGAGAGCCATCGCAGCTTCTAGCCGCAGCGTATCCCGTGCTCCCAAACCGCAGGGTACCACGCCAGCCGCTTGCAGCAATTGCCAGAGCCGCTGCCCAATCTCGGGTGGCACCATGACCTCGAAGCCGTCTTCCCCGGTATAGCCCGTGCGAGCCAGAAAGCCGATTTCGCCCAAGACAGGCGCAGTGATATGCCCAAAGCGAGCAACCTGCGATAGGTCCGCTTGCACAAAGGGCTGTAGCTGGTGGGCAGCCTGCGGCCCCTGGACTGCCAGCAGTACCTGAGCGGTGGAGATATCCTGAAGCTGAATTGTATCGGGGTCGAGATGGGACAGCAGCCATTGCCGATCCTTCTCGGTGGTTGCCGCATTCACAATGACTACGACCTGCTGCTCACCTGCGGCATTCTTGCCCTGGTAGTAAAAAATCAAGTCATCAACGATGCCAGCCTGCGGATTCAGCAACACGGTGTATTGAGCTGCTCCGGGCTGCAAGCGGCTCAGATCCGTTGGAACTAGCTCCTGCAGTTGAGCGATCAAATGTTCCCCCCGCAAGATAAATTTCCCCATATGGGAGATGTCGAACATGCCCGCCTGTTGGCGTACCGCCTGATGCTCTTTGTTGATACCGCTGTATTGCACGGGCATTTCCCAACCCGAGAACCCAACCATACGGGCGTCAGAAGCCCGGTGGATGTCGTAAAGCGGGGTTCGAGACAGGGAAAGCGTTGAGAAGTGATCCGCATCCATAACAGCAAGCTCTGCATCTACCAAAAGCAGAATTGGGGTGAACCGGAAATCTTAGTCACCATCCGAGGCGGTGAACGCCAATTGTAGCCAGCGATGCTAAGAATGCCATGTTGATTTTACCGCCAAGCCAGTGGGAACGGCAGGTTTAACGGCTAGCGCCAGCACACTTCGCCAGACGGTCAAATTGCTTGGCAGCAGCATCAATGAGCGCAGCCCCGTGGAGAGAGCCTGAAGCTTTTGCCCCGCTTGATGCTCTCGCCAGGCACGTCCCAGCAAGCAGTTCTGGATATGCTGGGTAGCAGTTAGGGGACGCTTGCTATTGATTGGGGTCGGAGAAGGAGGAACGCCCCGCTGCAGATCGTCTTGCCCGCGGGTTTGTCGCTGGTGTTGAAACTCGCGCGCGATTTGGTCAAAAAATTCTCGCTCTCCAGAACCGCGGGTGTGGGTAATCGAAGCGTTGTGCAGGCGGTAGTGATAGACGGGAGCGGAGCAGTACCAGACGCGGCAAACCTCGCCTAAGCGGAGTTGGAAGTCAATATCTTCCCCGGTCACAAAGTAGGGACGGAAGCCTCCTAGGATGCGCAGAACATCACTGCGGATGGCGTAGGTGCATAAATGGGTGCGAGTGTATCCACGTCGGAGTTCTCCAGTAATTTCTTGAGCAGTAGAGCCATTGTTGAAGGTGACAACCGGCTGTCCTTTCGCGTCAATAGCGGTGAAACTGCCGCAAACTGCCCCAAACTCCGGGTGCTGGTTCAACCACTCCACCTGGGACTGCAGACGCCCCTGTGGATAAAAATCATCTGCATCGCACCGCATGATGATCTGACCCCGAGCGGCTGCCAAACCTGTATTGAGCGCCTCGGCAATGCCGCGTTTCGGGTTGGACAATAGCCGCAGACGAGGATCCGAAAAGCTACGGAGCCGATCGAGGGAACCGTCTGTAGAGCCATTGTTGATCACAATCACCTCTAGAGGAATGCTCTGCTCCTGCAAGATTGAGGTGACGGCAGTGTTGATAAACCGCTCGGCATTGTATAGGGGAATGAGGATGCTGACGAGAACCGATTGATGTTTAGCTTGCACCACGCAGTAACTCCTCCGGTTTAGCTATCAGAGCCTTAGCAAAAACAGTCGGAAACACTTAGTAAACCATACCCTGACTCATCAAACTGTGACTCGTCACACCATGAGCATAAGCTTAGCTAATCACACAGATGAGCTATACCTGAATTTACCTATAGCTAAAATGAAGCCGGTCCTATGTCCAACTAGGAAAGTCTAGTCGTTTCCGCAAATCGATGCACGGAGATACAGGAGATGCACAGCATTAAAACGCAATTGCTATCTCAAATCTAGTAATATTACGGAAACAAATTTTCTTTTTTATACCATCTTGCCGAGACGGAAGCTAGATGGTTGCTCGTAGTTATTGTCTTGAGTTATGGCCTTGTCGAGCTAGAGTTTTGTCAAGCTACTGTTCTGTCTTTGTCAAATCACTGTTTCGCCGAATGACTGTTTTGGCAGCCAGGATCTTGTCTATAGCTCAGTGGTCGGCTTCTGGATGAGGGAGTGGCTTCAGCAAAGCACACCGCAATAGGGTCCAGCCAGCGGGCTGAAGCGGTAGGGTTTGGATGGCTTTCATGCCATAGTGAATTGCGGTTTGCCGCTCGCCGCTGTTGAACGCCCACCAGCCATATTGCAGCCAGAAGCGGTGCTGGGAGGCCCGGTCTTTACCTGGTCGCCAAGGCTCTGTGGCTTCAAACTGCCCCGTGATGCCGCGTCGCTGCCAGGCTTGCCGACAGGCTTCGTAGGCTTGCTGCCGTTGAAAAGCACAATCTCGTTCGCTGACTGAATTGGCATGCACCCGGTACTGAACCAGGACTTCAGGCAAGTTGGCTAACTGACCAACCTCGCCGAGTCGCAGCCATAGATCTAAATCTTCCGCAGGCGGCAGCGCATTGTTGTAGCCGCCAATGTCTAGCACCACCGCTCGCCGCATCATGACACAAGACTGAAAGATCGACGCATGCCCTGCTAACGCCAGCCGCTGAATTTCAGCATCATCGAGCGGCACCGGTAGCGCTGTCAAAACGCGGCCGGCGCTATCCATAATTTGGTAGGCGCTCCCCAAGCAGACGACCTCTGGATGCTGCCGTAGGAACTGAAGCTGCCGAGCCAGGCGATCGGGCAGGGCAATATCATCCGAGTCCAACACCGCAATGAATTCTCCAGTAGCGCGGTGCAGGAGTTCATTACGAGTGCGAGCAATGCCTTGATTCTCGCGGCTAAACAGGCGAATTCGCGGATCTTGGGCTGCATAGCGTTGCAGAATCGAGAGTGAGCGGTCTGTGGAGCCGTCGTTGATGATCAGCAGCTCAAAATCTGAAAATGTCTGATTCAGGATACTTTCTATGGCCTGAGCCACATAGCGCTCGCTGTTGTAGACCGGCATCAACACAGAAACGGTAGGTGAGGCAGACATAGGCAAGACAGAGAAGTCAGATGCAGATAACAGCAGACCAGCAGAGGATAAAACTTATCCTCCTTTGCTCTCCGGCGCGGGCATCGGCTTGAGCAGCGCACAGGCTAGGAGCTTCCAGCCATCTACTGCTGTAGGCAGGGCACGAATTGCTTTGAGTCCATAGATAATGGCGGCGTTGCGCTTGCCGGCATGGAAGAACCACCAGCCATACATGGTCATAAAGCGGAGTCGGGAGGGTGGATCGATCGGTCGCCAAGGTTCCGATTCGTGGAAGCTCCCGGTAATGCCGCGTCGTTCCCAGGCGCGTTCGCAGCAACGGCGGCGCTGTTCGGTTTGTAGCGTTTGCAGCCGTTCACTAACGGAACGATCGTGCTGGCGGTACTGCAGCACGGTTTCTGGGAGATTGGCGAGTTGGCCGATTTCCCCGAGCTTCAACCACAGATCCAGATCTTCGGAAGGATGGAGGGCTTCGTCGTAACCACCCACTTGCAAAACGGCGGTGCGGCGCATCATGGCCGAGGGATGATTGATCGGCGTTTGGCCACTGAGGGCGAGCTGCTGGATCTCGGCATCTGTCTCTGCTTCGGGGTGGTGCAGCAGAAACCGGCCGGCATCATCAATCCAGTCTTGAGCACCGCCCACACACAGCACTTCCGGGTGCTGACGCAAAAATTTCACCTGCTGCGCGAAGCGGTTGGGCATCGCGACGTCATCGGCATCCATGCGCGCCAGAAATTCTCCTTGAGCCAGGGCCAACAACTCGTTGAGGGCCTTGACATATCCTGTGTTGGGGCGGCTAATCAGGCGAATGCGGGGGTCTTGGTTGGCGTAGCGCTGCAAGATCTTCAACGAGCGGTCGGTAGAGCCATCATCAATAATCAGAAACTCGAAGTCGCCAAAGCTTTGGTTCAGAATACTCTCGACAGCCTGCGCCACGTAGCGCTGGGCATTGTAGACGGGCATCAGCACAGAAATAGTAGGGGGGGATGGCGGCAGAGATTGAGTCATATTGATTCTTGTATCGATTCACACTGAGCGGGAGTGAGGGATGGGTTTTACCAGTGAGCAGACCAAGAGTTTCCAGCTTTCTAGGGTGGTCGGTTTCGCCGCAATTGCTCGTAACCCGCAGCCCGCAGCCGTACCCCGAAAGCCGTTGCCAAAAGCCCACCAGCCATAGCGATGGAAGAACTGCTGTCGCGAGTCGGGGTCGGGGCTGGGACGAAACCACGGCTGGGGAGAATCGTAGACGCCATTGATCCCGCGACGTGTCCAGGCGCGCTGGCAGGCTTCCCGGGCCATTTGGGTCTGGAGCACGATATTTTGGGCGCTCACCGAATTCATGTGAAAGCGGTATTGCAGCACGACCTGGGGCAGATTTGCTAGTTCGCCAATCTCGCCGAGCCGTAACAGCAGATCGAGATCTTCAACAGTCCGCATGGTGGGATCATAACCCCCGACTTGCAGCAGGGCCGAGCGGCGAATCAGCATACAGGGATGGTTGATGATCGTTTGGCCGGAGAGCAGCTTTTGTTGGATCTCGTCGTTGTGCTGCGGCATCGTTGCCGTCATGACAATACGCCCCTGGGGATCAATGAGATCAAAAGCTCCTCCTACGCAGACCAGTTCGGGATGCTGCTGCAGCGATTGCACCTGCCAAGCTAGACGATCTGGCTTAGCAATATCATCGGCGTCCATGCGGGCAATAAAGGTTCCCCGAGCGCGATCCAGCATTTCGTTCAGCGTATAGATTACTCCCTTGTTCTCGCGGTTGAGCAGACGGATGCGCGAATCGCGGGCGGCATAGGCTGCCAAAATCTGGAGCGAGCGATCGCGGGAGCCATCGTTCGTGATTAGAAATTCAAAATCTACAAAGGACTGGGTTAAAATGCTTTCCACAGCCTGAGCTAGGAAGCGTTCGGCATTGTAGACCGGCATGAGAACCGACACTAGAGGAGCAGAACTCATGTTGGCTCTCCTGGAATAGGTTTGATCAACGCGCAAATCAGCAGTCGCCATCCCTCGCGATTAAACGGAATGACGCGAATTGCTCGTGCCCCGTGAGCCATCGCCTTGCGCCGCTTGCCGCGATTAAAGGTTTGCCAGCCGACCTGCAGCAATAAACGGTGCCGCCAAGAGACGGTGTGGGCCGTATACTCACCCTGGATGCCGCGCCGCTGCCAGGCCCGTTGGCAGATAGCCTGAGCGTTAGCTGACTGCTGTTTCAAGTGCTTCTCGCTGATGCTGTTGAAATGCAGCCGATATTGAAACAGAACCTCCGGCAGATTGGCTAATTCACCGATTTCACCCAAGCGCAGCCACAGATCTAGATCTTGAGCCGAGCGCAGATTCTCGTCGTAGCCGCCCACGGCACACAGGGCCGCCCGTCGCATCATGGTGGCTGGATGGCAGAGGTGGTTATGTCCCGCTAGCATCGCCGTTTGCAGGTCCGCGTTAGCTGTATCTGGAATATAGGAAAACAGTCGCTCTCCGTCTTCATCGATCCAATCTTGTGCTGTCCCCAGGCAAACCACCTGCGGATGCGCCCGCAAAAACTCAACCTGCCGGGCAAACCGCTCAGGTAGGGAAATATCGTCGGCATCCATGCGGGCAATAAACTCACCGCGAGCAACTGCTAGCATCCTGTTGAGGCTGCGCGGAAGCCCCTGATTTTGTGCCTGCCATAACCGAATTCGCGCATCTTGAGCGGCATAGTCCTGCAAAATGGGTAGCGAGCGGTCGCAGGAGCCATCATCGGTAATTAGAAACTCAAAATCGGTCAAGGTTTGATTCAGGATGCTTTCCACCGCCTGCGCCAGATACCGCTCAGCGTTGTATACCGACAGCAGCACAGAAATCAAAGGAGGCTGGGTCATGGGTTGTCAGGGGGGTGTCAGCAAGTATGGTTTGGCTAGGACTGGGTTAGTGTTCGGAAAGCGTGGTTCGCTGTTGAGTGCAATGAAACTCAATGAAAACCAATCTAAGTTGAGGTCTGGAGAGTCATTGGCTTCAGCCAGGCACAGAGGAACAGGTTCCAGGCAGTCCATGACAGAGGCTGTGTCCTGATCGCGCCCAAACCACAGCGTTTTGCCACGTCCCGTTGCCCGGTTTGAAATCCCTGCCAGCCGCATCGTAGCCAAAACTCGGTCTGATTCAGGTGATCTGCTGGTTGTCGGATAAAGGTACCTGACAGACCGCGCCGCTGCCAAGCCCGCTGACAGGCGGTAAGAGCATCCTGGTGCTGTTGGTGCTGCTGAACATGGGTAATCGATTTGCGATGCAGACGGTATTGCAGGACAGTATCGGGCAAATTAGCGAGTTTGCCAATTTCGCCTAATCTCAGCCAGAGATCAAGATCCGCCGAGGCGATCAGCGTTTCGTCATACCCTCCCACCTGCAACAGAGCCGATCGTCGCGCCATAGTGCAGGGATGGTGCAGCAGTGAAATGCCGCCCAACATTAGGCGTTGCAAGTCAGCGTCAGTTTCAGGCATAGAACAATGCCCCAGCCAGTTGCCCTTGGCGTCGATCCAGTCGATTGCTCCCCCCACGCAAACAACCTCGGGATGGCTACCCAGGAAGGCAATCTGGCGAGCAAACCGCTCGGGCAGGGAAATATCATCCGCATCCATGCAGGCGATCCACTGTCCTTGGGCGTGTCGCAGCAGTTCATTGCGGGATTGGGCGATGCCCCGATGGGGCCGCTGGAAGACCGAGATTCGCGCATCTTGAGCTGCATACCCCTGCAAAATCCTGAACGATGCATCGGTAGAGCCATCATCCAAAATTAGAAACTCAAAGTCTCTCCAGGTTTGGCCAAGAATGCTGTCTACAGCAGGACGCAGGTAGCGTGCTCCGTTGTAAACCGGCATCAAAACGCTGAGAGGAGGAAGAGACATAGGAGAGACATAAGACGGTTAGCGGAATTATTTGGGTGTAATCTGCCACTCTCGAGGCTGATAATATTGCCCCCGGTTCAGTTTTTCATGACCCTTGACGCTAAAACGCAACGATTCATAGGCATCTAACACATACAAGGAACCTTCTTTGAGATAAACATTGAGCGTGTAGGACCCAGGCAGTAGACCTAAATGGGGTAGAAACACCCGCAGTTCGTACTCTCCAGGCGACACCGCAAAGGTTTCCTGGTCGTAGGCACTACTCATATGCAGGGCCAGGCTGTTATCTTTAGCAGGCTGATAAATCGCTACAAATAAGCTGAGGGCATTCAAAGGACGCAGCGCTTTGCAGCGAACGCAGATATAAACCGGCTCACCACTAACTGGAACCTCCATCAGCCGCCCAACGGCATCTTTGAAATAGATAGAGACGAGATCAGCACCGGCGCTATCCTGCGGTGATTTTGGCGGCAGCAGAAACGGAAACGCCGCCCGCTCTCGCTTGACAGAGAACAGATCTTGTTCGTACTGATCCATGATGTCGCGAGCGCTGCCCGAGGCCATGAGCCGCCCCTGCGCCAGGTAAATGCCAGTCTGGCAGATATTGAGGATGCCTTGAAAGAAATGACTGACCAGCACAAACGACGTTCCTTGCTGCAACAGCTCCGAGAGACGACGTTCACATTTCGAGCGAAAGCGAGCATCGCCTACGGCCAGCACTTCGTCGATCAGCAAAATGTCGGGATCGGTATGAATCGCGCAGGCAAACCCTAAGCGTGCCGCCATGCCCGAGCTGTAGCTTTGCACTGGCGCATCAATGGCCTCGCCAATCTCAGCAAATTCCACGACTTGGTCAAATCGAGCATCGATCTCGGCGGTTGAAAGTCCCAAAATCGACATATTGGCGTAAATGTTTTCCCGTCCGGTAAGGATGGGGCTGAAACCGGCTCCTAGAGCGATGAGGGGTGCTACTCGGCCGCGGACGCGAATGGTGCCGCTGTCGGGCTTGATCAAACCGCTGATCATGCGCAGCAGGGTCGTCTTGCCGCTGCCGTTTGCCCCCACTAGCCCTACCGCTTCCCCCCGTCGCAGGGTAAGGCTAACGTTCTGTAGGGCCCAAAATTCGTTGGGGCGGAGCGTTCGCTGCTGTTGACGGCTGCCGATCAGTTCAGCTCCAATATCCTGCAACCCATAAAATAAAGATTGCTTGAGGCTGCGACAAAATTTCTTCGATACGCCTTTCACCGACAGCACAATGTCGTCGCCCCGAGTCAGCGGAGCATCCTGCAGATCATCGAACTGGGGTTCCATCATGCGCTAATTCGCTCAATCACAAACGGCATTGCAATCCGATATAACAACCAGCTCGCGCCAAGTCCAACTATGGCTAATCCACTTGCCAGCCAAAACCCCACTGGGGCGGAGAGCACGCCAGTCGTTGCCAGTTCACGAGTGGTAACCAGCAGTGGCGATACCGGGTTCAACCGCACGAGGTAAGAGAACAGCCCTGTCTGCGGCGGCGGATAGATCACTGGGGTAATGAACAGCCAAGCACTGACCACTAAGGTCAAGCCTCGGGGAACATCTTCGTACAAGGCCCCCAACGGTGCGAGCAGCAAGCCCACTGCCGTTCCTAGCGCTACTAAATGCAGTAAAGCAACCGGAGCCAGAATCACCGTAGCCGCCACCGGAATTTTGAACCAGAGAAACACACTGACGATCAAGAGCAGCTTGATAGCAAAATTGAACCCGACCTGCCCCAACTGCGAGAGGATAATAGCCTCTCGGGGAAAGTTAATTCGCGCCAGCATGGGCTTAGCTGCAATCACCGCCTGCACAGGACCATTGAGCGATTCGACAAACGTCTGCCACAGGGACATGCTAAACAGCACATAGACTGGGTAGGGTAGATCCGTCTCGCCAATATTGAGAATATCCGCATTGCTGGCTAGGGTTAGCCCGGCTGCTGCCACAATAGGAGGGACAAACGCCCAAAAAATTCCCAGAAATGACTGACGATACTGGCTGCTGATATCCCGAACCATTAAGCGCCAGGCCAACTCCCGGGCTGCTAGCAGATCTCGTCCCATGGCTCTGATCAACTGCCAAGGGTGCCGCAGCCGACTCTCTGGCGTGTAGATCACCTCCGATTCAGGATAGCGATTCGACATAACAGGTTCTCCAAATCTTCTCCAAAGGAGCGGAGCAGTAAATTCACTGGGAAATCCACTGTGAAATCCACTATGAGGGTAGGGCGATCAGACGTTCCGTAGAAGTTCGCAGGTCACTATTCCTTGTATGCGATTGTAAACTGCTGATTTTCAGCCTGCTCGGGTGGTTGTATGAAGACTGGATGAACTTCTGTGGCGGACAACTTCCCGGGTGAACTGATGATTAAGATTCGTGACTTCTTCTGGAAAATTTCGATCGAGTCGGGAATTCTCTTACTAACGGTATCTGACGCTACAGAAAAAATCTATTAGACTTTCTAGTGGAGACGTCGAATTAAGCAGTTAATCAAGCAGTCATTGTGGTGCAGGCGCTTGGCATCTAGTTTAGCCGCCAACCCGTATCGGTCTTGAAAGGAACTGACTGGACCCCACAGCGAGGAGGAGGAATGAACAGCCATCGGTACGCTAAACAATTTGCTCATGAGGATGGGGGCGGTGCTTGGTCAGGTGCAGTCGGTTTTGGATCTGTAGAAGCTGTAGCAGCGGGTCCAGCATCGTCGTTTAACGAGACTGCCCCAGACAGGGCTACTGAAGACTATGCCGCCGATCTCTATCGAATTGCCCCTCCGGTGATGACCGCCAAACCCCACAACACTACCTCCCGTCGGCTGCACGTGAAGCAGTTTGCCGAAGCTCGCCTAGAGCATCTCTCGGCAGAACTCTCCAAGCTTGCCGATCAAATTCGCTACCATCATCCGCTGATTGCCGAAGCGCTGGACGACGCTTGGGATGCCACCGAAGAAGCCATTGAGATGCTCTCCGACGATGAAGCTTGGGTTGCAGGGCGGCAGTAGGTTGCAGCGGAGATACCTGCCTGAGCATAGACATTATGCTTAGCATTCAGATTCTTTACTAGACTCGTGTTGGCGTATTCGATCAGCCCCAAAGGATTGGTTGGACTCGGATGACGACGGCAATAGACGTCCCGGATCGGCTGCACGATTGCCATAGTGAGCTGAGGTTCTGGACCTTCCAGGGGCATCTCCGCAACAATTTCTCCGTTCAGCAACTCAACTTGGCGACGCCGCACAACACCTGCCGCCACCATCTAGTGATATTTATCCTGAAGGGTGGTATCCCGCAAAGGACTTAAGCTGTAAATTTTCTGTTTAATTGCTTAAGAATTAGGAATTATCCTGCAGCCCTGATGGATAGTCCTAGTGATAGAGGGTCTTATCCCGCAATTTTAACGATGAATAGATAGTCAACACTCCGGACAGTTCTAGGAGGCTATAGACCCGTAATCAAGCAGCTTTCGGTAGTTTGGGTGGGATTTTATTAAAGTTGGCTCCAGCTCAAACCAGTCAATAAACAAGTCTAGGCGTTGCTGAATAGGACTATGATTCACTGAGGGACAGGGACCTCAGCAAACTTGAGGTAGTGTAGTCGCAATCGAATCGAGTGCTTCAGCATCTCTACGGACTTGGAATAGCACAACGTCTTGCAATGCAAGCAAGCCAGGTAGTGTCGCATAGAGCTTCGCTCCGCCAAAGGCGTACGCGTGTTTTCTCCCTCCCCTCGCGTCATCTAGGTCTTGCTCACCATTTGGTCTCCGTCTTCAATGAACCCTGGCTAAACCGACCAACCGTCAGTGACAGAGAAGTCGCACTGCCAAGTTGCAACGACCGCCCACAACGGTCGGAACGTCTCTGCACGATGGTCGCCCAGAACCCACCCTAAGATGGCTGGTCGGCAGGGGTCAACGGCAGTCCAGAGCCCGATTTTGTTTTTTGGGAGCTAACAAAGGTCTCCAACTCAGCCAATTCCCCGACGGTAGGGGGACCGTCTGGATCACACGCATCGGGTCACAATTCACCGATTTGGTTGACCCCAGTCATGACGGTCGTCT
The DNA here is from genome assembly GCA_015272325.1 of Synechococcales cyanobacterium C42_A2020_086. Taxonomy (GTDB): domain Bacteria; phylum Cyanobacteriota; class Cyanobacteriia; order Elainellales; family Elainellaceae; genus JACYLU01. Next base: position 22,225 of record JACYLU010000003.1, read on the forward strand.
GGTGAACGCCTTTGACTCGTTCAATGCCACGAAATCCCATGCCGTTGACCTACAGGTTGAGACATTCACGCTTGAACTCATCGTCATAGCCAGAAGGCGGGTCCTAGGGTTCAATGAACTGCCGCCGACAATCTTTACACAGATAATTTTGTTTACCTCTTTGCTTGCCGTTCTTACTGTTACTGGTTGAACCACATTCGGGACACTGCCTTGGTCTCACCCTGATTTCATACTCTGATTATGCAACGCCAACGTCTAAAAGATGCACATTGAGAGCTAACCGTTTGAGCGAGGCGATTGAAAAGCTCAGAGGGTCGGTTGTTGGCTGAGATTGTTGCAAAGCTGCTTTGGCTAGATTCAGTGCCATCAAACTGGCATTAACATGGATGTCAATGGACTCAGGCAAACGGAACTGACAATCAGCTAGTCCCGTAAATTGGCGAGCATGACGAAAGACAAACTCAATCTGAAAGCGAGCCGCATAGCAGCGATAAAGAAACACCGGGTCAATCTCCAGGTCAGTGGAAAACAGGACAACATACGTGGGACGACTTGTGTCCGCTTGCAAGAGATATGCTAAGGGCACCTTCCGTTTGAGACTCACCGACCAAACGACAGCAGTGTAAAGGCTCACCCCTTCTTCCAGTTGACTCACCAACTGAAAGCGTTGAGGGTCGTGCAAATTGACCTTGCCGTCATATTTTCGCCGTGCCCCTCGCCCCTGGTAGGGGTCGTCATAGAGAAACTTCAGGTCGGCAGAGAGTGTCAAGAATTTTGTGTAAGGCAATGATTAGAACTGAGGGAAGCGGTCAGGGAATTCAATAGCAAAGGGCATTAAGGCTGCTTTCCAATCGCGGATGGGCATGGTCCATTTCTTGGCAATATGGTTGAGTGCCAGGTAGAGCAGTTTGTCAACGGAGTCTTCATTGGGGAAACACCCTTTCGTCTTCAGGACTTTGCGTAAAGAGCGGTTGAGCGATTCAATCGCATTGGTGGTGTAGATCACTTTGCGGATGTCAGGCGGGTAATCAAAGAAGGGGATGATGTTTTCCATTGGGGCTGTTCTGTCGCTTGCCAGGGCGGTCTGGTTCGGACGGCACAGGTTCAGTTTTGCTTTGCAGATGATGGCTCAACTCTGCTTGCAGCGCCCGCTCCACGACTTGTTGGGTTAGTTGTTTCAGCAAGCCTTGCTTGCCCAGAATTTGTTCCGGGCTGGAGTAGTCGGCAAGCAGTTCATCGAGAAGTTGGTTTACTTGATCTTCAGGGCGACGACGACGAGGCATAGGCGGTCTCCTGGGGATTTGAATTAATTTTGACCGCTTACACAAAATAATTTACAGTCTCTTGATGTGTTTTACTCTTCTCTACGTGTCGCTCTTTACCCTGTCCTTGTTCTCCCATCGTATCGTCAAACTGTCTCTCCAACATCTTCTGTTGCACCATCGCTTTGCTGTCGAGGAATGTCTGCATCGGGGTCTTACCATAGCAGTAACGTCCTCAATGAGGGCGGGTACAGTTGTAGGAGTCTACCCAATCATCCACATCCTCCTGCAACTGCTCCACACTGCTGTAGATCTGCTTACGGAAGGCAACCTGATAAAACTCCTCAAGGAGGGTGCGATGAAAGCGTATGCCTTCGGCAGGCTTCGCCAACACAAATGCCATTAGTCTGAGGAGACTGGGTTGTGGTGCGCGTGTGGTCAATGTCCTCACTTGCCAGGTCCAACGGGTACTCATGATGTTCCACGTTGGCGCAATACTCTGAGCCTCGGTCAGTCAACATCCGCAGCAGCAGTACCTCCTGTGACTCAAAAAACGGTAACACTCGGTCATGGAGCAAGTCTGCTGCGGTGAGGGCACTCTTCGACTCATAGAGTTTGACCACCGCGACTCGGGAGGAGGGGTCGATGAAGGTCTGCTGATAGATGCGTCCCACTCCTTTGAGGGTTCCAACAGAGAAGGTGTCTTGGGAACCGAGATAACCAGGATGTTCAGTTTCAATCTCACCCTGTGCCTCCTGCTCTTGTTTTGCCTGCTCCAGGGCTTTGAGTTGCGCTGAGAATCAAGTTGTTCTGGGCTGACTTTCCTCTAGGGCTTTGAGCCGCTTGGCAAAGGTTTCCAGATCATGGCGCAACCAGATGGAACGAACTCCACCGGGAGAAACCAGAATGCCCTGTTGCTTGAGTTCATTGGAGACTCTTACTTGCCCCTAGGCAGGTTGCTCAATGGCAAACTCCACTACCGCTGGTTCAACGTGGGCTTCCACTCGATTCTTTAGACACGGTTGCTTACGGCTGATCTGCTGGAGGGCTGCCTCTCCGCCTGTGTCATACCATTCTTTGAAACGGTAGCAGCTGTTACGGGAGACTTCATGATTTTGCAGGCTTGGGAGACGTTGCCCAGCATCTTTGCCAGGTTGAGTACGCCCAGTTTGTTTTGAATGACTGGTCTTGTGTATTCATTGTGACACTCCTGATTGAGTCTCAGTTTACAGGTAGTGTCAGATTAAGTCTTGTCTATTACAATTTACCGATGAGCTGTAACCTTAGGCAGGTCATCCTTTAATGACCGCAATAGGACGCAGACGAGCCACTTTATGAGCGATGTCAGCCTGACTAACCACCTCAACAACACGGCTGACATTCTTGTACGCTCGGGGAGCTTCTTCTGCCAAACCAGGCATTGAGCCAGCCCGAACACAAATACCTTCCTGCTCCAGTTCACCCCGCAATCGGTCGCCTCGGACTTCTCGTTTTGCTTGGGCACGGCTCATCACTCGCCCAGCTCCATGACAACTAGAACCAAACGAGAGGCGCTCGCTCTCTGCTGTGCCAACCAAAATCCAGCTCTCAGTCCCCATGGAGCCAGGAACCAGCACGGGCTGACCGATTGCCCGATACTCGACAGGCAAACCCACAAAACCTGGACCAAAAGCTCGCGTCGCTCCCTTCCGATGCACACAGACTTGCAGGGTTTCGCCATTGATAGAGTGGGTTTCAATTTTACCCATGTTGTGAGCGATATCGTAGACTTGGCGCAGGGGTGTGTTCTGAGTGCCAAATACCTGCTCAAAACTGCGGCGCGTATGCCAGGCTAATACCTGACGGTTGGCAAAGGCATAGTTTGCGGCAGCTTTCATTGCTTTCAGATAGGATTGCCCTTCCTCTGACCCTAGGGGCGCGCAGACTAGCTCGCGATCGGGCAGATGAATGCCATAATGCGCCACTACCGCCTGAAAGTCATGAACATAGTCCGTACAAATCTGATGCCCAAATCCGCGTGAACCACAGTGAATCTGCACCGCCAAACATCCTAGATGTAATCCCATTACCTGAGCAGCATTGGCATCAAATATCGCGTCCACCACATCCACTTCCAGAAAATGATTCCCCGCGCCCAGCGTGCCGAGTTGCCCTTTACCCCGTTCCTTAGCTCGGTGGCTAGCGTACTGGGGATCAGCCCCTTCTAAACAGCCAAATTCCTCCGTGCGTTCCAGGTCTTCCGCTTGCGCGTAGCCGCGGGCTAAAGCCCATCGAGCACCCTGGCGACATACCTGATCCAGCTCGGCTTCTGACAATGGCACACTTCCCTTTTCACCCACACCACTGGGGCAGTTATGGTAGAGGGTACTTGCCAGATCGCTCAAATAGGGTTTAGCTGTCTCATACTCAATCGCCGACGCCAGAACCCGCACTCCACAGTTAATGTCATATCCCACGGCACCGGGAGAAATGATGCCATCCGGGACGCGAGTTGCCATCACTCCACCAATTGGCATGCCATACCCCTGATGAACATCTGGCATAACAACTACATGCCCCACCAAACCTGGTAATTGCGCGACATTCACGGCCTGAACGATTGATAAATCATCCAGGGCATCTTCTAAGAGATCCTCATCTGCAAAGATCCACACCGGCACATTCATCTTTGGATGAAAGGAAATAGGAATCTCCCATAGATAATCCTGAATACGATGAAAATCTTGTTTGCGAACCTGTTGAGTAACCATATCGTCTGCTAAACGTCTAAAACCAATGTAGTTTCAAATCCTCGGTCTGTTTTATTAATAGATAAGTTGTGGTATGTAACGGCTTTAATAAACTTTGTCCAATGGTGGATAGGTGCTCCACTCATCAAAACCTTGAGATTTTCTGCATCTAGAGCAAGAATTTCAAAGCGATTGAATCCCAGATTTTCGCTTTCGCGTAAATACAGCAACTCATTTAACCAAGCAACAAGCAGACTTTCATAATCGACACCGTGGAGTTGAATCTCTCGCCTCACCTGAATTTCTCTGACGAGTTGAATTCCTGCTAGAGTAAACAGAGCGAGCGCAGCTTGAATAAACAGTTCCTCTAAACTGGTTGCCCAAACTCGGTATGACCAATCTGCCGTGTGATCGATTTCTTCAAACCCAGATTCTGAATAGTCTGAGGGCTGCATAGGACACCACTCAATCGACTGTAGGAAAATCCGATTAATTGAATTGTGACTGGACGGAGTTTCAAGTGAGACGTTTGTTTGCCCTTGAACCGGAAAACAAGCGTGGGCAAGCATCCACCAAAACAGGGGTCTTGCTATCCAGCTGCTTGACCTGTGGCAGGAACTCTGAACGCTGTCGAACGGTACTGATCTGATGCTAGCTCGTCTGGGCAACCTGCTGGCGATCGCAAGCCCCTAGAAAAATAATATGGCCTCGATGCCGTGATCGGCTAACCGAGGTAGCTGTTGCTTCCTAATGCTGTCAAAAAAGTTACAAGTCGCCCATGCTGATCTCAGGACTATCGCTTGCGTCTAGCTCTGGAGTTGGCTCTTTCATTCTACGGGTATTTATTTTATAGATGTTTATTGGATATGGGTATTTATTGGGAACTTGGTGGGCAGTTCCAGTGGAGTTACTCTCCGCATGCGTAGGGCAAGTTTTATATTTTTATATATTTTTGTCATTGACATCAGAAACAAAGCAATTCCAAATGGCAGTGTATCAGTATTTCCTTAAATTCGACCAACATGCAAAATTTCTGTTTGCTATCATTTTAGTTTTTCATTCCTCTTAGTATTCATTAGACTGCTTGAGGAATAATTAAGCTGTTTGCAGGATAGGGTAGAACCTCAGATCCAACTTTAGCCTCCACCCCACCCTGCAACTGCCTACAGGACTATCCGCACTAAGCAACCCACACTAGCTGACTACTGCTGAGCTGAGCTTGATTCGCCAATTGCGCAATTTGCACCTGTGCCGAGCCACCGGCTCCATCCGCATCAAATAATAAAGCGCCGGTGTTGCGATTGTAGATAAAGCGATCGGTTGCCGTTGCTGCTCTCGTTCCTAGCCGAAATAAACTGGGATCCAACGGTTTACCGGCTTGCCCGTCTAGCTCAAAGGCGAGTAGGGAAATTCCGATTGTGTCGTCTTTGGCGTCAAAATCTACAATTGTGTCTGCATCCTGGCGGCGGCGACTCGTCAGAAGAAAGCGGTCTTGCCCAGCCCCGCCGATGAGTTGGTCCTGTCCAGTTCCTCCGGTCAAGGTATCGTTGCCATCGCCACCGTTCAGCGTATCGTCGCCGGCTTCACCTAGGAGCTGGTCGGCTCCATCCTCCCCAGTGAGGATATCATCGCCATCGCCACCCCAGAGGAGGTTTGCTGCTGCATTGCCGGTGATGCTGTTGTCTAGGGCATTGCCAGTACCATCGATGGCTGCCGAACCGACAAGGGTGAGATCTTCGATTTCCTCAGAGAGCGTCCAGCTTATCGAGGATTGAACCCAGTCTCTGCCGCCAGCGGCCGCTTCGCTCGTGATGTCTCCTATGCTATCGACAATGTATACATCATTGCCGCTGCCTCCAGTGAGGAAATCATTACCGGGTCCGCCGTTCAGCACGTCATCCCCATCACCGCCAAACAATAAATCATCGCCCGCTCCGCCCAGAATGACATCATCGCCAGCCTCACCCCGCAGTACATTGTTGGCTCGGTTGCCTCTCAGGGTGTTGTCGAGGGCATTGCCGGTGCCATCAATAGCGGTAGCTCCAGCGAGCGTCAGGTTTTCGATTGCCTCTCCTAGCGTCCAGCTCACTGAGGCGATCACCGTATCATTGCCCGCATCGGGGTCCTCAATCACGGTGTCGCTACCGTCTACAATATACAAATCGTCGCCCGGCCCGCCGATTAAGACATCATTACCACCTCCGCCTCGCAGCGTATCATTACCGCCCAGTCCCAGAATGGTTTCATCGCGTCGGCTGCCGTTTAGCCGATCATTGCCAGAAGTGCCCTGAATCACATTCGTCGGATATCCGGTGAGTTGTCCGGTTGCCATGTTGCCGCCCCTTATCGCTTGATGGTGATAGTGTATGTGAATGCCAAGGGTATGAATACGGATCGTTACCGCTGTAATAGTCACTAAGACATACAGCATCGATCAAACAGGCTGAAGCGCTAGCTCGCGCGACGGCCATACCATTTAACAGGTTCCTGACATCCGGATCCGGATCAGTCGCGGCGGCAGATTTGTGATTCAGATCACAGCAAAGATCGGGAAATCTTGGGTACCCTAAGGAATTTTTATTGCTGCCGCAGAAATAAGCGGTTTAGAAAACCCAAGGCATTGATGACTACGCTTTTATGACGACACTGAGGAGGGCAATTGCTCTAGCGTCTTTGGAATTGGGTCGGTTAGGCTGCTGGGGTGGTTCTAGGCAGACTAAGGCAAGCATTATTTCGCTGGTTGCTTTTAATTCGCCACAACCCCAAACGCTGATCGATAATATCGATAGTAACGGCAGTAACGACAGACTGGCTTCAGCGAATCATCGTCTGGAACAGAACTGGTTCATTCACCTCTTCAATACCGCGATCTGGTTCGGTTTCCATAGGTTCGGTTTCTACAGTATCAACATCTTTGTTGCCATTCATCGCTCTGAGGCATCGCCCCAAGGAAGGAACTCTTCTTTTTTCAATCCGTCGCCTCTGGGCAGATGCAAACTGGAGAAAACTCGCTGTAGTCAACCCGTACTCGACGGCAAGCCTCTTTTTTGCCTGGTCTTTCCAGTCTTTATCAGAAGCAACTGGCAGTTGTGCGGCGGCCCCTGCGCTCTTAGCCGAGTTCAGGAGACTGAAACCTTGATCTTGGCTAGCTTGGCAGATTACACTACTCCACTGATTCAAGAGTTCTTTATGGCTATACTGCGGAATGATAATAATGGCTCAACGGCTAGATTAGGTGGGTTGATTTCGAGATCCCAGTGCCTATCCAGAGGCTCTAAAGGAGCTAGCAGCGTCAAGAACGGGGCAGGGGTTTAATTTCTTAATATCAGTTGTGGAGGATAAAGCACGTGAGGCAGTGGTCGGTCGAAATTAGAAAGGCATTTTTCACCCACGTTTTGTTGATTGGTGTACCCACCGTCTTTTTCTATGGTTTGCGTTCGGGTGGATGGAGCCTGACCGGTTTACATCTCGCTATTGCCACTTTTTATTTGTTTAGTGCCTTCATGCTGCTGATGGAATCTTCTACAGCCATGTTTCGGCGCTACGCCCGACCGGTCCGCCCCCCCCGAGGTAAACTGCTCCGCTGGTACCACTTCTTTAAGGACCGAATCGGTATTGGCGGAGCAAAGCACCCAATGCCGACTCAGCCTGTGCCGCGCTGTTCTTTTCTGGTGGCAGCCTATCTCCCCAACGAACAAGACATCATTCTGGAAACGCTGGAGTATATTCTCCTTAATGTTCAGCGACCTCCAGGCGGACTCGAGGTGATTCTGGCATACAATACCCCTACTGACCTGCCGATAGAAGATGACCTCCGCCAATTGGCGCAGCTTTACCCGGAGTTGCGCCTTCTGCGTGTGGAAGGAAGCCACTCTAAGGCAGAAAATCTCAACGCAGCCTTTGAAGTGGTGACTGGCGAAATCACCTGTATCCTCGATGCTGATCACCATCCCGCCCCCGATTGTTTCTTCCGGGCCTGGCACTGGATTGCCCAAGGGTACGACGTAGTGCAAGGGCGAAGTATTATCCGCAACCACAACCATAACCTGCTGACTCAAACCATCGCCATCGAATTCGAGATGATGTATGGCATCATCCACCCCGCCAAATCTTTTCTAACAGACTCCAGCATTTTTGGCGGCTCCAACGGCTACTGGCGCACCTCGGTGCTCAAGCGTATTCGCTTCAACCCGCGCATGTTAACCGAAGACATTGATGCCTCGATGCGTACCTTGCTCAAGGGTTACCGTATCCTGCATGACCGCAGCATCATCAGCACCGAACTGGCCCCAGTTGACCTACACTCCTTCTGGTTTCAGCGCAAACGCTGGGCGCAAGGCTGGTTCGAGGTGGGGCTAAAGTATCAGAACCGCGTCTGGGTGTCCGATAAGCTGAACCTGCGGCAGAAAGTATTTTGGACTTACCTGCTCTACTACTGTGAGTTTTATTCGCTAGTCGCCATTCAAATCATCCCATTGGTCGTGAGCCTGTCGCTGTATCAGGACTCAGTCCCCCATTCCATCCGGCAATACCTCTGGTTTAGCACACTGCTATCCTTCTGGAGCGGCGTTGCCCAAACTGCTGTTACGGCTAAGATAGCCGCTATCCGCTATCCTTTCTCCTACTACATCAAGCACATGCTGATGCTGATCCCCTACATCACGTTCAAAAATGTGATTGCGATTGTAGGGGTTTATGACCACATCCGCGGCAACGATAGCTGGCTCGTCACTCCACGCGGCAAACAGCCTAGCTATCATTCCATTATTTCGCCGTCTAGTCTACCATCATCTTCCAATTCACCAGCAGTCCTGAATTCCACTAAGCGTCTGTAGCTGCCTAGCACCTGCGATAGAGTGCGAACTTCGTCTGGGTGGATGTAGCCTAGTTGCCCCTTAATGATGAATTGTTGCTTCTAATTCTGCTGCCACTTGCGAGGCACCGAGCTGATCTTCGGGTCGGCGAGTATACCACCATGCCCAGGCAATTAGCACCGCTTGGAAAGGCAGCCTAGCCCAGTAAAGCCAAGGATGATGGGGAATGCCAGTAATGGGAATACTGTGAATCGCCTGGTAGATATTGGCTGGAAACACCGCAATAAATAGCGCAACCAAGCCCCAAGCCGCCGCTACACTCACCAACGGAATCACCAGCCCAATGCCTCCTAAAATCTCGAACACGCCGCTAATGTAGACCATGGCATAGGGATACTGAAACAGAGGCGGGACAATCTTGGCATATTCCTGGGGATGGGTGAAATGCGTGATGCCAACAATAATAATGGCAACCGCCAGTACCCCCCGCAGGATTTCTTTACGGCGTTTAGCGTCCGACTGGTTCGTAAACTGCATAGGTACCTCCTGTAGGCTGCATCAGAATCTCGGTAGGTGTCCAGGTCGATAAAATTGTCAGTAGACTTCCGTTGGTCTTACGCCCGACTCGCTACAAAACGGATGGTGGCATAGACTCATGAAATAGACAAAGGACAAAGTGCGGGTGCTCCAGCAAAACACTCCAGCAAGACATGAGTGCAAATTCTTGGTTTTACCTTACCAGCCCCGGTGAACTGATCACTTCTGTCTAAAGCTAGTTCTTGTCTGCAGCATTGGCAGGATACACAAAAGTAGGGCGATATTCAGCCGCACCCTTGTGATCAACCTGCACTGAGCTAGAAACCCTAGATGCCTATGCTGCTTTCTCCGCCTTCTCCCGAATTAGGACTGGTCTGCATTACTGCTTCCAACCAAGTCCGGTTTCGAGCACTAACGCGCAAGCGTCTGTTGCAGTTCTCGGTGTCCGAACAAGAGACCGCATTGCGCCAGCTTTACCGCGAGAATGTGCAGCGCTTGGCTGCTGCCGTTGACTTCTGCCATCAGCACGGAATTCGTCTTTACCGGCTGAGTTCGGCTCTGTTTCCGTTTGCAGATGAACCGGTTGGAGCAGCGATTCTCAAGGAATTCGCCGCTGAGATGCAGCAGTTAGGGCAGCGAGCTGCCACCTTGGGAATTCGCCTCGTGCTGCATCCCGATCAGTTTGTAGTATTGAGTTCCGATCGCCCGGAAGTGATTGCCAACAGTATTAAGATTCTGACCCTACACGCCTTGACGTTTGATCTGCTTGGACTACCCCGCTCTCCTTGGGCGCTAATGAACATTCATGGTGGTAAAGGGGATCGCGCCGAGCGGCTGGTGCAAGTGATTCGGGACCTGCCCGATGGAATCCGCCAGCGCCTAACGCTAGAAAATGATGAGTACACCTATAGCTCTAGCGAGATTCTGGCTGTGTGTCGGGCAGCAGGGGTGCCCATGGTGTTCGATGCTCACCACCATCTGATCCACGAACAGCTTGATAGTTACGACGATCCCAGCATTGGCAGCATGGTGCAGGCGGCTCGTACCACCTGGCCCATACCAGACTGGCAAGTGGTGCATATCTCTAATGGCAAAGACGCGCTGCGAGATCCCCATCACAGCGACTATATTACCCGAATGCCCAGCTCCTACCGAACAGTTCCCTGGATCGAGGTGGAAGCTCGGATGAAAGAGGATGCCATCGCCCAACTGCGGCAAGAGTGGTTAGCGCCGCATCTGCCCTGTCTGGAGAGCTATGCCCAAAAGTAGAGGCTTCTTAGACTCGCTCAGCGCGCTAGATCTCCCTTGCGATCGATGTCTGTGCGTTCTATAGACGGTTGAATGAAGCAGTAAGGAACGAATGCAATGGAGAGTACAGAGTAATGCGTAAGCTGAATATTGGCTTGACTGAAGAGCAGCGCCAAGGCGTTATTGAACTGCTAAACCGTGACCTGGCTGATGCCTATCTTCTGCTGATCAAGACGAAGAAGTACCACTGGGATGTGGTCGGTCCGCAATTCCGCTCTCTCCATGAGCTGTGGGAAGAGCAGTATGAAACCTTAACCGAGTCCATTGACAGCATTGCTGAACGAGTGCGCACCCTAGGTGGCTATCCCGTTGGTTCGGCCGAAGGCTTCTTGAAGCTGGCTTCAATCAAAGAAGATGCAGGTTCGGTTCCCCGGGCAACCGATATGGTGGCTAACTTGGTGAACGACCACGAGCAGGTCATTCGTAACCTGCGTGAGCATGTGGATCAGTGCAGCGAGGAATTCCATGACGAGGGTACGGCCGATTTCCTTACCGGGCTGATGGAAGGGCACGAAGAAATGGCCTGGATGCTGCGCTCCTTCATTGAAGGGGAATCGTTGGAGCCAGACGGTAGCGTGCAAAACAAGCAGATGAAGTCGCCTGTAGGGGTGTAGAACTGGCAACCCATGGGTGGTCTATTGCCTGTCTATTGTCTGTTTATCCCTGTCCTTCGACGAAAAACCTCCTCTTACGTTTAGCCCTGTTGACTGACTAGTAGACCTCTAAGCTCCCGGTTGTAGAACTTGGGAGCTTTTTTATCTAAGTCAGTTCTTAACTGTCAAAGCGCGGCATCTTCAGATAGTGAAAAGCTGATGAAAAGTGGTGTAATAAAGCCCTGGCCTTGGAGTGCAAAATCGGGCTTTTCACACTATTTCCTCCTGTTCTTCTCCTGCGTGAGTTCTCTGTTTTATTTCATTTGGAATTGACTCAGCGTTTCATATCCTGACAACCTACGTATTTACTTCTCTACGTACGCGTCCTCTAAAGGATATTTAAAAACTATCTGATTGGCTCCTGTGCTGCTCGAAACCAGCACTCTGTTCCAGTACTTGAAAAACTCACCTCGTTGATTGTCTGCGTTTCGCGTTCTGCACAACCGTTCCCGCTGTTCCAACCTCCGCTACGCTAAGTTCCACCCCACGCTGCATCAGGTCTCACCATAGGCGCTTGCTGCCTACCGCACCCCCTGATTAAAATAGCGAGCCTCCAGACCCACCTGAGAGGCTATCTCTAGGGAACACTGGAGCACCTAGCCGCTGTTAATGATTTGTAGAATCGGGATGAGAGGATTTGAACCTCCGGCCCCTTCGTCCCGAACGAAGTGCGCTACCAAGCTGCGCTACATCCCGCTATCTAACGTTTGGTTGAACGTTTGGTTGCGTTTTGGTTGCTCCTGCACCGGCTATCTGCCAATCGAGACACCGTAGTCCATACTAGCATTGTTGGCTCAACATGGCATAGCCAGTTTAAATTTGGTGATTAAATTGGCAATTAAATCGAATGGTGCTCTACCGCTTCTCGGTCTGAGACAGGCTGATACAGAAGGACACCGAGTCAAGGGCGAAATTAAACAGGAAATCCAACGTTGCCTCTACAGCGAAGGCGAGAGAGATTGCTAATCTGTAATAAACGAACACAAGTCCTGCTGTTTGGGTCTGGGTTCGGCACCGTTGTTGGTTGACGGGTTGGTTGACGCTCAATTAAGCTGCTTTGTTAAATCTATGACACATCCCTTTCTGACTCGCCTCCATAGCCCCGATCGTCCTGTGATTGTTTTCGATGGTGCCATGGGTACCAATTTGCAGGTGCAAAATTTAACCGCTGCCGATTTCGGAGGAGCCGAGTACGAGGGCTGTAACGAATATCTGGTGATTACGAAGCCGGACGCCGTAGCTAAGGTTCACCGCGATTTTCTGGCGGCAGGGGCAGACGTCATCGAAACCGACACCTTTGGCAGCAGCCCGATTGTCTTAGCGGAATACAACTTAGCCGACCAAGCTTATAATTTGAGCCGCAAAGCCGCCGAGCTAGCTAAGCAGTGTGCCCAGGAGTTTTCGACACCCGACAAGCCGCGATTCGTAGCTGGCTCGATGGGGCCAGGCACCAAACTGCCAACCCTAGGTCATGTTCGCTACGACGAGCTGAAGGCTGCCTTTGAGGTGCAGGCAGAGGGGTTGTTTGATGGCGGTGTCGATCTGTTTATCATCGAAACCTGTCAGGATGTGCTGCAAATCAAGGCGGCCCTGAATGCCGTGGAAACCGTCTTTGCCCAGAAAGGCGAGCGTCGCCCCTTGATGGTGTCGGTAACGATGGAAGTGCAGGGCACGATGCTGGTGGGTACCGATATCAGCGGCGTATTGGCGATTCTGGAGCCGTACCCCATTGATATCCTGGGGCTAAACTGCGCTACGGGACCAGACCGGATGGCGGATCACATTAAGTACCTCACCGAGAATGCCCCCTTTGTGATCTCCTGCATTCCCAATGCCGGCTTGCCCGAGAACGTTGGCGGCCATGCCCATTACAAACTGACGCCGATGGAGCTGCGGCTGGCCCTGCATCGCTTTGTGGAAGACTGGGGCGTACAGGTGATTGGCGGCTGCTGTGGTACTCGTCCTGAGCACATTCAGGCATTGGCAGAAATTGCCCAAACCTTGCATCCCAAACCGCGAGCGGTGCGGCTGAACGAGCGGCAGTGGATGAATGGTCGCGTCTGCGTCTCTGAAACCCCGCGTCCGCCCCTCAGCTACGTCCCGGCAGCTGCTTCGATCTACACCGCCCAACCCTACCAGCAAGACAATTCCTTCCTGATCGTCGGGGAACGCCTTAACGCTAGCGGCTCCAAGAAAGTGCGGGAACTGCTGAACGCCGAAGATTGGGACGGGCTGATTGCCGTTGCCAAATCCCAGGTGAAGGAGGGCGCTCATGTCCTAGATGTGAACGTGGACTATGTGGGGCGCGATGGCGTCCGCGATATGCACGAGCTGGTGTCTCGTCTCGTCACCAATATCACTCTGCCGCTGATGCTAGACTCAACCGAATGGCAAAAGATGGAAGCCGGGCTGAAGGTGGCGGGCGGCAAATGCATCCTCAACTCCACCAACTACGAAGACGGCGATGAGCGCTTCTTCAAGGTATTGGAGCTGGCTAAGCAGTACGGAGCGGGCGTGGTCGTCGGCACAATCGATGAAGAGGGCATGGCCCGCACCGCAGAGCGCAAGGTTCAGATCGCCCAGCGCGCCTATCGAGATGCGATTGAGTTCGGCATTCCGCCCCACGAGCTGTTTTTTGACACGCTGGCCCTGCCAATTTCCACCGGCATCGAAGAAGACCGCGAGAACGGCAAGGCGACAATCGAAGCCATCCGCCAGATCCGGGAACAGTTGCCCGGCGTTCACTTCATGCTCGGAGTGTCAAACATTTCCTTTGGCTTGAGTCCGGCGGCGCGGATTACGCTCAACTCGATGTTTCTGCATGAGGCGATGCAGGTCGGCATGGATGGGGCAATCGTCTCGGCGGCGAAAATTCTGCCGCTAGCCAAGATTGATCCTGAGCATCAAGAGGTCTGCCGCGATCTAATCTACGACCGCCGCCGCTTCGACAACGACGGCATCTGCATCTACGACCCCCTAACTCGCCTCACCGAGCTGTTTGCTGGCGTTAGCGCTAAGGATGCCCGGACAGGGAACTCGCTAGCAGACCTGCCCATCGAAGAGCGCTTGAAGCAGCACATCATCGACGGCGAGCGCATTGGGCTAGAGGATGCTCTGAGGCTGGCCCTAGAGCAGTATCCGCCGCTAGAGATCATCAACACTTTCTTGCTAGATGGCATGAAGGTCGTAGGCGAACTATTCGGCTCCGGACAAATGCAGCTCCCCTTTGTGCTGCAATCTGCTGAAACGATGAAGGCGGCGGTGGCCTTCCTAGAGCCGTTTATGGAGAAAACCGAAAGTAGCGACTCCGGCAAAGGCAAGTTTTTGATCGCCACGGTCAAGGGCGATGTTCACGATATCGGCAAAAACCTCGTAGACATCATCCTGACAAACAACGGCTACAAGGTGATTAACCTGGGCATCAAGCAGCCGGTGGATGCCATTATCGATGCTTACCACGAGCACCAGCCCGACTGCATTGCCATGAGTGGACTACTCGTGAAATCCACTGCCTTCATGAAGGAAAACCTGGAGGTGTTCAATGAGCGCGGCATTACGGTGCCGGTCATTCTGGGTGGCGCAGCTCTGACGCCCAAATTCGTCTACGAAGACTGCCAGAATACCTACCACGGGCAGGTGATCTACGGCAAAGATGCCTTCGCCGATCTGACCTTTATGGATCGGCTGATGCCCGCCAAGCAGGACGGCAAATGGAGCGACCAAGAGGGCTTCCTGGAAGACTACGCCCAATACAACCAGAGAGGGCGGCAGGCCATTGAGGCGGCCGAACGCGAGCTGAGCGGTGCCCCTGCTGCCTCGGAAAAACCAGCCGAGCCGAGTGAAGTCGATACTCGCCGCTCGGAAGCCGTCGAAGTCAATATTCCCCGCCCCACACCGCCGTTCTGGGGCACGCGGATTCTGACCCCTGCCGATCTGTCGCTGACAGAGCTGTTTTGGTACCTCGATTTGCAGGCGCTGATCGCTGGGCAGTGGCAGTTCCGCAAACCCAAGGAGCAATCCCGCGAGGAGTACGATGCTTTTCTTGCCGAGAAGGTTCACCCAATCCTGGAGCAGTGGCAGCAGCGGATTGTGCAGGAAAATCTACTGCACCCGCAGCTCGTCTATGGCTATTTCCCTTGCGTCGCTGTGGGCAACTCGGTGCAGATCTACGATCCCAGCGTCATGGAGCAGGGTTTAACGCCCCAATCGGCCCAGCCAATCGTCACCTGGACCTTTCCGCGCCAAAAGTCGCTGCGGCGGCTCTGCATTGCCGACTTCTTCCGCCCGATTGCAGAAAATCAGTTCGACGTCTTCCCGATGCAGGCGGTGACGGTGGGGCACATCGCCACCGAGTTTGCGCAGCAGCTCTTTGCCGCCAACCAATACACCGACTACCTCTATTTCCACGGTTTGGCGGTGCAGATGGCAGAGGCGCTGGCGGAATGGTGCCATGCCCAGATTCGTCGCGAACTCGGCTACGGCGATCAAGAACCCGACACAATCCGCGATATGCTGGCTCAGCGCTACCAAGGTTCGCGCTATAGCTTTGGCTACCCCGCTTGCCCAAATGTCACCGACCAGTACCAACTGCTGGAATTGCTGGGTGCTGACCGCATTGGCATGTCAATGGATGAGAGCGAACAGCTCTACCCGGAGCAGTCTACCACCGCCATCATCGTCTACCACCCGGTCGCCAAGTACTTTAGTGCTTAGTCACCAGTACCTAGCCACCGTGCTTTGTCACCGTGAGGAGCGGCACCGCCGGCAGCAACCGAACCATCGCATCGACGGTTCCCTGGCTTGACGGGAAACCCCACCCTGTCCATTATGGGTAGCAAGATACAATGAAGGCAGTGACTTTGGCCTATCTATGGGCCGATTCGTTCAGCATAATCTAGCTCATTCAGCATCACACGAGGAGAGCCGCAGCGCATGGGAAAGGTAGTTGGCATTGACCTAGGAACAACCAATTCCGTGGTTGCCGTCATGGAAGGCGGCAAGCCCGTCGTCATTGCCAATGCAGAAGGGATGCGGACGACACCTTCAGTTGTGGCGTTTACGAAAGACGGTGAGCGGCTCGTCGGGCAGATGGCGCGTCGCCAGGCCGTTCTCAATCCGCAAAATACCTTTTATGGCGTTAAGCGTTTCCTGGGGCGCAAATATAATGAGCTGAGTGCCGAGTCGAAGCGCGTTCCCTACACAATTCGCCGCGATGAAGCGACCGGCAATATCAAAATTAAATGCCCCCGGCTGCAGAAAGACTTTGCGCCCGAGGAGATTTCGGCGATGGTGCTGCGCAAGCTGGCGGAAGAGGCATCCCGCTATCTCGGTGAAGCGGTGACGGGAGCGGTGATTACGGTGCCCGCCTATTTCAACGATGCTCAGCGACAGGCGACGCGGGATGCTGGCCGCATTGCCGGGCTAGAGGTGCTGCGGATTCTCAATGAGCCAACCGCCGCTTCTCTCGCTTATGGACTTGACCGCCGCGACAATCAGACGATTCTTGTGTTTGATTTGGGAGGCGGCACGTTTGACGTCTCAGTGCTCGATGTAGGCGATGGCGTCTTTGAAGTCAAAGCGACGAGTGGCGATACCCAGTTGGGGGGTGCCGACTTCGATAAGCGCATCGTGGATTGGCTGGCTGATCAGTTCCAGGAAAAAGAAGGCATCGATTTGCGGCGCGATCGCCAGGCATTGCAGCGGCTCATGGAAGCTGCCGAGAAAGCGAAGATCGAGCTATCGGGCGTTAGCTCCACCGAGATTAACCTGCCCTTCATTGCCGCGAGCGCAGATGGCCCCCTGCACCTGGAAACCCGCCTCACCCGCTCCCAGTTTGAAGATCTCTGTGTGGATCTGGTAAACCGGTTGCGGCAACCCTTTAAGCAAGCGCTCAACGATGCCAGACTGTCTCCAGCCCAGATTGACGAAGTCGTGCTGGTGGGCGGTGCTAGCCGGATGCCGATGGTGCGGCAGCTGGTCCGCTCGCTGATTGACCGTGAACCGAACGAAAATGTGAATCCAGATGAGGTCGTCGCGGTAGGAGCGGCAATCCAGGCAGGCATTCTGACCCAGGAGGTGCAGGATATTCTGCTGCTGGATGTGACGCCGCTGTCACTAGGGGTAGAAACCATTGGTGGCGTCATGAAGAAGCTGATTCCGCGCAACACGACGATTCCGGTGCGGCGCTCGGACGTCTTTTCTACCTCGGAAAACAATCAAACCATGGTGGAGATTCATGTTGTCCAGGGCGAGCGAGAAATGGCCGCCGACAACAAATCGCTGGGGCGCTTCAAGCTGATGGGGATTCCACCTGCACCGCGCGGCATTCCTCAAATCACGGTGTCGCTTGACATTGACGCCAACGGCATTTTGCAGGTGACCGCACTGGACCGCACCACCGGCCGCGAGCAAGGGATCACGATCCAGGGAGCTTCCAACCTCAGCGATGCCGAGATCGACCGCATGATCGAGGAAGCTGAGCTGTATGCCGACGAAGACCGCCAGAAGCGCGACCGCATCGAGAAACGCACCAAGGCTGAAGCCCTTACCTTCGAGGCCGAGCGGCAATTGCGGGAAGTGGCGCTGGATTTCGGTATGCAGTTTGCCAGCTCCTACCGTCGCCGCATCGAGAATTTGGTGCAGGAACTGCGGGATTACCTGAAGCGCGACGATGACCGCGGCATTGACACCGCTCAAGCGGACCTGCGCGACGCTATCTATGAACTGCAGCGGGAAGTCTACCAGCTAACGAAGGAAGATGAAGGCGACACCGACTTCTTCGGCTCGATTCGCCGTACTCTCTCTAACCTAGGTGAAGAATTTTTCGGCGACGATGATGACTTTTATACCGATCGCCGCGACCCCTATGGGCGAGAGACTTATGGGCGAGACACCTATGGGCGGGATAATTACCGGGACAGCTACGAGCGGGATGCCTACGACCGCGACCCCTACCCACGGGATAGCTACAGCCGCGATGCTTATAGCCGCGACCCCTATAATCGAGATTATGAGCGGGATAGCTACAGCCAAAACTCCTACCCACAGCCTCCCTCACCCCGCGACGACTGGGACTATGGCAGACGTGACGCCGACCGCCGCCGCGACGACTGGGATGACTATTCCCAGGATTATTCCCGAGATAGTGCCTCTCGCGACCGCCAAAACGGAGGTCCTTCCCGAGGGTCTGCCCGCGACAACCGCGACCCCTATGCCGACTCCTACAACCGCAGCAACCGAGGAGATCGCTATCCGGATGACCGCAGCGACCGTGATTCCTATCCTCGCCGTGACGAGCGCCGTGCCTCCCCTCCCAATCGCCGTTTTCCCTCAAACGCCCCGTATAATGCGCCCGATGATGAGTGGGGTGATGATGACGAATGGCTATAGATGGCTATAAACCAGTCTCAAAGACGGTCTCAGCCTTCTGGACCTTCTCGCCCGCTCGCACCACCAATCTTCCATCCTGATTCCTGTGTAACCTCTCCATGCAAAACTTTCGAAATTACTACGCGATTTTGGGAGTTTCCAGAGACGCAACGATTGAAGAGATCAAAAAGTCCTATCGCAAATTGGCACGCAAGTATCACCCGGATATGAATCCGGGAGACAAAGCTGCTGAGGAAAAATTTAAGGACCTAGGGGAAGCCTATGAAGTCCTGTCGGATGCTAGCAAGCGGGCCCAGTACGACCAATACAGCCGCTTCTGGAAGCAGAGTGGCTTTCAAGGCAGCGCACCGCGAGCCAAAACTTGGGGCAATCGCTCGGGGAATCGCGACGATGACATGGATTTCAGCCAGTTTCGCGATTTCAACTCGTTTGTAGATGAGCTGCTGAACCGTCACCCCGAGAAAACCAGTACCACTACTGAGCGCGACCCCTACCGACCCGGCAAAACCAAAACCGCCTACACGGTGTCTCGCCCTAGCCCCCGCAACGCGGAAGCGCGGCTGACCGTGCCTCTAGAACGCGCTTATACGGGCGGTCGGGAACGAATTCGCCTTGAAGACGGCCGCTCGCTAGAAGTGAACATGCCAGGGGGAATGATGACCGGGCAAAAAATTCGTCTGCGTGGGCAGGGCGTGGCTGGAGGCGATTTATTTTTGAATATCGAAGTGCCGCCCCATCCTTTTTTTAAGCTGGATGGTATCGATATTTATTGCCAGTTGCCGATTACCCCCAGCGAGGCGGTCTTGGGTGGACCGATCGAAGTGCCGACCCTAGATGGGTTAGTCAAAATGATGATTCCGGCCGGGGTTCGCTCGGGGCAAAAGCTGCGGCTCGGCGGCAAAGGCTACCCCATTGAGGGCGAGCGCGGCGATCAGATTGTAGAAGTCCAGATTGTGACGCCTCGCGACCTCTCTCCTACCGAACGCGAACTCTACGAGAAGCTGCGCCAGCTCGAAACCTTCAATCCCCGCGCTAATCTGCCGGTGTAGCCCTAGTGAACAGCCTTTGCTCAGTCTACCCAACGGCAAACTCTACGAAAAATCTACCGATGGGTAGAGCGGTGTTTACCTAACCTTAACCAATTCGCTAGCTATCCTTTAAAGCAGACGTCGGCTCCGGTACGCTATGCATGGAAGAGAGCCACGACTCCAGGGTAAACCAGCCGAGGAATTTTGCCGATGTCCGTTCAGCCGCCCGATATTATCTTTTTGGTGCTCGACACCCAGCGCGCCGATCGCCTTTCTTGCTATGGCTATCCGCTGGAAACCTCGCCCCACCTCGACCGCTTGGCAGCAGAGGCAACCCTATTTCAGCAGGCGATTGCTCCTGCGCAGTGGACGGTACCCTCCCATGCCTCGATGTTTACGGGTGTTTATCCTTCTGAGCATCAAACCTTGCAGTCCTATTCAGTTCTGCCAGATCATCTGCCGACCTTGGCAGAGCGGTTGCAGGCGGGAGGCTACTTTACAGCAGGCTTTTGCAACAATCCGCTAGTGGGGGTGATCAACAATGGCTTGCGGCGCGGCTTCTATAGTTTTCTCAACTATAGCGGGCTGCTCACCTCGCATCCGAACCAGGCTGGTATTTCTCCAAATCTGCTGGATCGCTATCGCCAGTCGTTTAAGGGGATGGTAGCAGGTCTGCTGAATCAGGTGCAGGATGCCTTTGCTCGCTCGGATCTGCTGTTTGCCCTGTCACTATCGCCACTCATGGTGCCGATCTGGCAGACGGCGCTCAGCTTTAAGGGCAACACCGCCAAATCCCTCGACGATGCGGCCCGGCTGCTGATCGATCGCCCCGCTCTCGATGCCGACCAGCCGATCTTCGCGTTCATTAACTTGATGGGCACCCACATGCCCTACCATCCGCCGCGCCGCTATGTAGAGCGATTTGCCCCCCATCTGCTGCGCGACAAAGCTGCCCAACGCTACCTGCGCCAGTTCAACAGCGATGTCTATGGCTGGCTTGCCCCCCTTGCCACCGAACTGAACGAGCATCAAGCCAAGACGCTGCACGGCATGTATGATGCCGAAGTAGCCTACCAGGACGAATTGGTGGGCACCTTCCTGGAGCGGCTACACCACGCTGGCGTTCTCGATCGCACGCTGATAGTCGTTTGCTCGGATCACGGCGAGCATTTGGGCGAAAAAGAGTACATCGGACATTCCCTGACGCTGTATAACGAGCTGGTTCATGTGCCGTTAATAATCCGCGACCCGAGTGGCAATTTGCCTCGCGGCACCCGCCTCAGCCATCGCGTGTCCACCCGGCGTCTGTTTCACACTGTACTGCAGGCAGCGGGTCTGGCAACCCCCGAGGAAGCAGCCCTTAGTCTGGTTCATAGTACAACCTGCGACCCCGAGCACCACTGGGTGTTTGCTGAAGCGATTCCGCCGCAAAACGTGCTGAACCTGCTGCAAAAGCGCAATCCAGAACTGATTGCGGCCCGCTCCTGCGATCAGCCGCGGCGAGCCGTCTGGAGGGGCGATCACAAGTTGATCGCTACTGGCGATCGATTCATCGAACTCTACGATGTGGGTACTGATCCCAGTGAAGCGCTTAACCTCAGCGCCATCTTGCCGGAAAACGTGGAAGTCTTGCAGGACTGTCTAGAAACCTTTGCCGTGCAACGACAGACGACGCAACTGCCCCGATACGCTGTGGGCTTTGACGATCCGGAAGTGCAGCGCCGCCTGCGAGATCTCGGCTATTTAGAAGATTAGCTTGTGCCGTTGCTGTTCTGGACCCTTGCCCCCTCGTTGCTGCTGATTATGTATCCTCCCGTTGATCCGGTTATTGTGCGATTTGGTCCGATTGTCCTCCGCTGGTACGGGCTGCTGATGGCCGTCGCCATTATTGTCGGTGCTCAGATTGCTAGCCGCGAACTGACCCGCAAAGGGCAAAAGGCGGATGATTTTTGGGACATGCTGCTCTGGGTTCTAATTCCTGCGTTTATTGGAGCACGGCTCTATTACGTCTTTATTCAGTCGCCTCGCACTGCTGAAGGAGTGAGGTATTATCTGTCCAATCCATTGGCAATTTTGCAAATCTGGGACGGCGGCATCCACATTTTTGGAGCGTTCATTGCCGGTGGTTTGGCGCTTTGGCTTTACGCTCGTATCCGTCAATTGCCACTGCTGAAGTATCTGGACGCCATTGCTCTCGGGCTGCCCCTAGCGCAAGCCATCGGACGCTGGGGCAACTTCATCAACCAGGAACTATATGGACCGCCCACAACCCTGCCCTGGGGGCTGCAGATCGACTCTGATCACCGCATCCCGCCCTACCAGGATCTCATTGCTTATCCCGAAACGGTGCGGTTTCATCCTCTATTCCTCTATGAATCCTTGTGGAATGTGATCGGGTTTGGGCTGCTGTTTTGGATCTCGCGGCGATGGGAGCGTCAGCTTAAGGATGGGGATTTGGCGCTGCTCTATTTCATTTGGTATCCTACAGGGCGATTTTTTATTGAATTTCTCCGCACCGACTCTTGGTTTTTTCCAGGCACCCCCTTCAATGTTGTGCATATTCTCAGTTTGATTGCTGTTCTGGGATCGATCATCACGCTTTATCGTCGTCATCGATCGTCCCAACCTCATTCGGTTTGATCAATGACTTCATCACCCTTGTCGTCTCGGATCCATTCCCCCCGACTGCTGATTATTGGGTTGGATTGCATGGAGCCGTCGCTGGTATTTGAGCAGTGGCGAGCCGATTTGCCCCACCTGTCGCGATTGATGAGCTTAGGCAGCTATGGACGGTTGGAAAGCTGCATTCCGGCAATTACCGTTCCCGCCTGGAGCTGCATGATGAGCGGGCGCGACCCTGGAGAACTAGGCATCTACGGCTTTCGCAACCGGCGGGATCGCGGCTACCAGAGCATGGCGATCAGCGATGGGCGAGCGGTTCGGGTGCCCCGTTTGTGGGATATATTAGGAGACGCCGGCTGGACCGTGGGCGTGCTCAGCGTCCCTGGCACCTCACCTCCTCCTGCGGTCAATGGCTGTCTCGTCTCTTGCTTCCTAACGCCCAATCCGGAGGTACCCTACACCCATCCTCCCGAGCTAGCAGCCCAGATCCAGAACTGGTTCCCGAAGTTTCTTTTGGATGTGCCGGAGTTTCGCTCCGAGGAAAAAGACCGAATTCTTAACAGCATTTATGCCCTCTGCGATCAGCGGTTTACCCTTGCCGAAAAGTGGTTGGCCCAATCCTGCTTTGACTTTCTGATGCTGGTGGATATGGGCGTAGACCGCATCCATCATGCCTTCTGGAAAGCGATGGACCCACGCCATCCCCACTATCAGCCGGATTCTCCCTATGCCAACGCCATTCACGATTACTATTGCTACATCGATCGCCGGATCGGGGCGCTGTTGCAGCAGTGTAGCGATCAAACTGCCGTCTTGGTGGTCTCGGATCATGGCGCTCAGCCGCTGATGGGCGGTATTTGCTTGAACGAATGGTTGATCCAGCAGGGCTATCTTACCTTGGCAGAGCCGGTCACAGAACCCCTGCCCCTCGATCGGGCTGCCGTAGACTGGAGCCGTACTCAGGCCTGGGCTGCGGGCGGCTACTATGGGCGGATTTTTCTGAATGTGCAGGGTCGGGAACCCGAGGGGGTGGTGCCGCTCGCCCAGTATGAGCAGGTACGGAACCAGCTCGCCGAGCAGTTGCAGCAGCTTCCTCACCCGTCCGGGTCCTCGCTGAACATCCGAGTGTTCCAGCCGCAGCAGATCTATCAAAAAGTACGGGGAGTCGCGCCCGACCTGATCGTGTATTTCGACGATTTAGCCTGGCGCTCGATTGGCACCGTTGGCGGCGGAACGCTATACACCACCGAGAACGACACCGGTCCCGATGATGCCAATCATGCCCCCTTTGGGCTGATGATTTTCTATGACCCACAGCGGCCGCAGCAGGGGCAGATCATTGAAGGGGCGCAGCTCTACGACATCCTGCCAACGCTGCTAGCTCGCTACGGCATCGCCGCTCCTCCCGGACTGCGCGGCAAGGTATTGCCCGTTTAGGGGGTTCTGTAGGTCCCTCTAGAGCTGCACCAGCGATGGATAGGAGGCAATTAGCTCATCACGGCTGAGGCTGTCATTCTCGTCTTGCGGCGTCCAGAGCAGTTCGTAGATCAGCAAATACTCGGGCGGAATTGCCCCCAAGCGTTTAAGTGCATCAGAGAGCGACTGCACCGAACGCACCTCGCCAATCAACGGACGATCATGTGCCGTGCCGACCAGCAGCGTCACCACAATATAGCTAGCGGGCTGGCTATCCGGAGCAGAGGGCATGGCTTGCCGCCGCACCTGTCCACCGATGTTCACCAGCGTCTCGGTGCTGAACTTGCTGCGCTCTTCGATCGAGAGCTGCTCGAACCGCTGGGCTGCCACTTCGCGATTGGGCACCGTCAGCGACTGCGCGCGGGCGTGCGTCCAGTATTGCGGCGAACGCAGCAGCGCCAACACCGTTTCTCGCAGCAGTTCCGAGACGCCTTCTCGGGTTTCCAGATGGGCACGAACGGCCAACTCGTTGAGGTGGCGCTGTAGATCTCTCGCCTCAGCCAGCAGAGCAATTTGCAGTTCCGTCACCGTAACAATCGAATTGGTCAACTCGTTTACAGATCCGGGAGCCGCCGAGCGCGACTGCGACCCCAGACGGATATAGTTCAGCACAATTGGCAGCACCGTAAACCCCAGCACAAACAGCAGGAAAATAAACCCAATATCTAGTCCACCGTCCGTATCGGTCGCATCGTCTGGAGCGTAATTGGGACTGGGAACGTAGCTAGGTGCAGGTAAGGGAATGATCACCGGACCGGGAACTGGCTGCGGGTAATCGCTGCGGGGATAGGGACGACGAGGTGCCGCGTCGTAGTCGTAGCCATAGCCCGAACCGTAACCCGAACCATAGTCGGAATAACTGCGAGAATAAGGGCGACTCGGCAACGCCGGAGCCGAAGGAGCAGGCTGGCTAAAGGTGCCGCCCCGTGCTCGACCGCCGCTAACCGCCGACTCGGTGAACGCTCCAGATTGCAGGTGAATCGGGTCATCGACCGTCGCGGAATGCTCTTCTCCAGTCACTTGAGCCACTTTCTGAGACGCTATCTGCGCTTGAGCCAACCGACTCTGACCGTTGAGATCCGGATTGACCAGTACATATAGACAAATCCAGCTAACCAAACTCAAAACCAAAGTGGCGAGCCATATGAATCTCCATTGACGATGATTTTTCAGATAATTTTCCATAGGATTTATCCTGTGTCATTTTCGTTTGAATTCTAAAACCCATTCTGGATCAGCCGCACTGGTCAGCCAGGCAATTGTCACGATATCGATCGCAAGGCCATACCGCTAGATTACTATGCTTGCTCGGGCCATGAAAGCACCTGCAATTCTGGCCAGCGTGCTCGTACTATCTTCGCTAAGGCATTTAGCCCCCACTGCTCGCTGCGGCGATGTCCAACCGCGATGACATCCATTCCCGTGGCTGCAACGGCGGCTGTGGCGGACACACGAAACTGTCCGGTGATGTAGAGATCCACCTGACGCTCATAGGCATCCTGAATCAAGGTGGCAGTCATTGCCCCAACCACCGCCACGCGAGTGACTATGCGGCTGCTCGAATTGCTGCATCGTATCTCCTCGACGCCGTTGAAGACTGCCATAACCTGACGACAATAGGCTGCCATGTCCTGCGGTGCGATGGTGCCAATCATACCAATGCAGCGACCGGCTTTCTCGCCCAATGCCTCTAGATCAGCCATGCCGAGGGCAGTCGCTAGATGCGGATTAAAGCCGAGGGTGAGGTGTTCGTCGAACGCCAGATGATAAGCCAGAACTCCAATATCAGACGGAAGCAGCAGAGCATCCAATTTCCAGGGACGATGCAGCCACAGAGCATCAAGCTGATGGATAGTAACCCAGTCGGGTAAGGATGGCTCTGGGTCTAGCAGCAGCCCCAAGCGGCGAATCGGACGACAGGACGGGCGGTAAATTCCGTTGATGTCGTCTGGATACGCTGCGGCACCCATGAAGCGATCCAGAAAATTGGCAAGTTCAGGTAAGGTTGTGACCAAAGGTTGTAACTACCAGGGCATCTCAGCGACAGCCCAACTCCTCCCCATCTTCTAGCCTCTGTGGCGGCGAAGCTTATATCGGAGGGAATAGGTTGGCGAGGGACGTTGACCAGAATCACTCTATGCGCCAGAAGAACAGCACGATTGCCGCTCCCCCGCAGTTGAGCACGAGCAACCCTAGCAGGATCCACAGTCCATACACAGCAATCGTTTTGGGAAACAGCCAGGACAGCAACAGCGTTTGCCCCAGGGCAACACTGCTACCCGTGATCAGGGCAACGAGCAACGTGGTGAGTCGCTGAGAGTTCATGGCCGCAGGTGGGTGTAGACTATGCAAACCCTAACAAACCCCAACAAATCCTAAATATTCAGCCGTTGATAAATTACGTTGAGATGCTTCAGATGCTGCTGCGGATCAAAACACTCAGCAATCTCCTGCGGCGACAAATGAGCTGTCACCTGCGGATTTTCCGAGATCAGCGCTTGAAAGTTCCCATCGGGCTGGTTCCAGGCTGTGTGAGCGCAGAACTGCACAACCGCATAGGCGTCTTCCCGCGACATGCCCTTCTCGACAAGCTTCAGCAGCACCCGCTGGCTAAACACCACCCCGCCATAACGATTCATATTGCGCTTCATGTTTTCCGGGTAGACCAGCAAATTCTTCACCAGGTCGGTCGCTTCCACCAGCATGAAGTGAATCAGGGTACAGCAGTCTGGGAACATCATCCGCTCTACCGAGCTATGGGAAATATCTCGCTCATGCCAAAGCGCCACATTTTCTAAAGCAGACACGGCATAGCCGCGAATTATTCGCGCGATCCCGGTCAGGCGTTCCGAGCGAATTGGGTTACGCTTGTGCGGCATGGCTGAAGAGCCTTTTTGCCCCTTCGAGAAAAACTCTTCAACTTCTAGCACGTCGGTGCGCTGCAAATTGCGAATCTCCACAGCAAACCGTTCGATTGAAGCGGCGAGCAGGGCTAAGGCTTGCACAAATTCGGCGTGCCGGTCCCGAGATATCACCTGCGTTGAGGCAGCATCTGGCTTCAGCCCCAGCTTCTGGCAGGTCAAGGCTTCGATTTGCGGGTCAATGTTGGCATAGGTGCCCACCGCCCCCGAGATCTTGCCGACCGCAATTCGCTGGTGCAGCGCACATAACCGATCGCGATGCCGCAGCACCTCTGCCAGCCACCCCGCTAGCTTGAAGCCAAAGGTAATCGGCTCCGCATGAATGCCGTGCGACCGCCCAATCATCACCGTATCGCGGTGCTGCTGTGCCTGATAGCGGATGGCCTGAACCAGATGCTCGAGCTGCCCCAGAATCACATCTAGACTTGCCACCAACTGCAGCGCCAGAGCGGTGTCTAATACATCGGAGCTAGTCATCCCCAAGTGAATGTAGCGCCCCGCGTCGCCGACGTACTCATTGACGTTAGTGAGAAAAGCAATCACATCATGCTTGACTTCTTGCTCGATCTCCAGCACCCGCGCCGGGTCAAACGTTGCCTTCGCCTTGATCGTGTCCACCGCCTCCTGCGGAATGTAGCCCAACTCTGCTTGCGCTTCACAAACGGCAATTTCGACCTGAAGCCATGTCTTCAGCTTATAGGCTTCCGTCCAGAGTTCGCCCATCTCGGGCAGGGTATAACGTTCTATCAAGGCTCGTCTCGAAAATACAACCGACCATTGTACAACTTCACATTTACAAGTTCACAATACCTATGGTTCATTAGCTCCTGCACCGTCCCCTTGCCCATCCCCATTCTTCAACTCCTACAGACACGGCAGATCCAGGCTGCACATTGCCGCCAGACAGATCCACCAGAGTCACCGCCGTTGCGGCTTGAAACGCTCCTCGATAGATAGGTTGTCCTTGGACATTGGTGCCACTGCGGGTGAGCGTCGTCGTTTGCGGCGGCTGACCAGAGCGCTCCCAGCGGATTTGGGTGAATCGTCCATCGGTGTGTTCTGCCGTATAGGCCCAACCGTTGGTCATGCGTCCGTCACAGAAGAGGGGTTGGGTAACGGGGGGCGGGACTGGCGGGGTGCTGCCACCTGCCGAGAGTCCGCAGGATGCCGTGGAGGTTCCCCACTCTTCAACACTGACTGAAATTTCAGATCCAGGCTGCACATTGCCGCCAGACAGATCCACCAGAGTCACCGCCGTTGCGGCTTGAAACGCTCCAGTGTAAATGGGTTGTCCTTGGGCGTTGGTATTGCTGAAGGTAAGATTCGTCGTTTGCGGTGGTTGCCCAGAGCGCTCCCAGCGAATTCGAGTAAAGCGCCCATCCACAAACTCAGCCGTGTAGACCCAACCGTTATTCATGCTGCCATTGCAAGAGAAGCTCTGGGCTGCACTAGCGGATTGTTGATCCACTGCCAGTAATCCGATAGCCATCAACCCGGTTACTAAAGCAGTCTTGCATCCTTGCAGGTTCTTCACACCTATACTCATTGGTCACACCTTATACTTATTTGGCTCATACTGAGAGTGAACACCTCAGCATACAGAATAAATCTAGGAAAGTAATAGGTTTTAAGGGTTCTAAAAGGAAATGCCATCACCTAACTGCCCCACGAGTCATGAGACTCTGCAGTCCGCGAGTGGGGATGAGCTTTGATTGCCTTAGTTGACTAGCAGCAGGAATTGAGGGATGAGGGGGAAACGATGGGTCAATCAGGCAAAGCACCTCTTGTCTGTTCAAGCATTCTGTTCAAGTATTGTTGATCAATGCTATACCTCATTACCTTCTCTCTATGTTTGCTTCTTGTAGATTGCGATTGCTAAGAGCTAAATGTAGCTCTCATAGACTAAAAACAAGGAGACCCATAGCATTATTTCATTGCTGATTGATTACTTGATCAGCCGTACTTCACCCATAAGCATTTTTGCCTAATAAGAAGTAGAGCACTTCGACTGAAGGGCAGTACACAGGTCAGTAGGCAGCGCTGATTGCAGTGAACATAAATTTTAGAAAATCCAAAGTCTCTTCTAGCCAAGGGTTTTAGAGTTTTTCTTTGATGTTCAAGACCGGCCATTGAGCTGAAAGTGGTTTTTAGAAATTAAGAAATATTAAGCTAGGGAGCAGCTCATAGTAGGCATAAACCTAACAGTTTGGATAAACAATTCTTGATAGAAAATAAATTCTTATCAGTGCGATTTGAGCTTTGTTTTGAATATGACTTATTGCCGTCTCTAAAAATTTATGGAAACCAGCTAATCTTAGATCTATCAAAACAAAAGCTTTCAACAACTTAACCGTTAGTTGGAGGGGAAAGGGCATTTTCCCACCTGCTTTGTCATGCCAGAATTCCATACAAGTTAGGAGAAAAGGATCGATGTCCAAAGTTTCTAGACGGCGTTTCCTGTATACTGCGAGTGCTACTGCTGCGGGGGCAATTGCGTTGAAGGGCTGTACAGCAGGTCCCAACGCCAATCAATCTCCGGCAGCCAGCCCACAAGCAGGGGGAGCACCCGCAGTAAATGTTGGCGGCGGCGAGGGGCCTGAAACCACCACTGTTCGTATTGGCTACATTCCCATCTTTGAGTCAACGCCGCTGATCATTGCTCAAGAAAAAGGCTTCTTCGCTAAGTACGGCATGACGGATGTAAGTGTCGTCAAGCAGGCAGCGTGGGGTGCTTTGCGAGATAACCTAGTGATTGGCTCTCAGGGAGGCGGCATTGATGGCGCTCAGTTTCAGATGCCGATGCCTTATCTGATTCACGAAGGTAAGATCACGACGGCGAATCAGAAAATCCCCATGTATGTGCTGCTGCAAACCTCGACCCAGGGCAACGGGATTGCCATTGCAGGCAAGCATGCCGGCAAAAATATTCACCTTGACTTGACTCGCGCCAAGCCCTACTTTGACCAGCTCAAAGCGGCCGGAACGCCCTTCACAGCTGCCTACACCTTCCCAGCTGTTAACCAAGAACTGTGGATTCGCTACTGGCTAGCGGCAGGTGGCATTGATCCCGATGAGGATGTGAAGCTGATTGCCGTCCCCCCGCCCCAAACTGTCGCGAACATGAAAACCGGCACAATGGATGGTTTCAGCACCGGGGACCCCTGGCCATACCGCATTGTTCAGGAAAACATCGGCTTTATGGCAGCCCTTACTGCTCAAATGTGGCCGGATCATCCAGAAGAGTACTTTGGCATGCGAGCCGATTGGGCCGATCAACATCCCAAAGCTACCAAAGCCCTCTTGAAGGGAATTATGGAAGCCCAACAGTGGTGTGACCAGCCTGAAAACCGCACCGAAGTTATCCAGATTCTCTCCGGTCGCCAGTACTTCAACCTATCCGAAGAAATTTTGACGCCACCGATGAAGGGCGAATATAACCTAGGAGACGGACAGCCAGCCATTAACGATATCAAAATGGGTCCGCTGTTCTGGAAGGACGCCAAGGGCAGCGTCTCCTATCCCTACAAGAGCCACGACACTTGGTTCTTAACGGAAAATATCCGCTGGGGCATGCTGCCGCCCGAAACTGACGTTAAGGCTCTGGTGGATACCGTCAACCGGGAAGACATCTGGAAAGAAGCCGCCAAGGAAGCAGGCATTCCCGATGCCGATATTCCCACAGAAACCACGCGAGGCGTTGAGCGATTCTTTGACGGCATCACCTTCGATGCGAACGATCCCATGGCTTACCTGAGGAGTCTCAAGATCAAGAAGGTCAACGTCTAGAATTCACAGCGCTCTGAAACTGCTCTGACAGCATCCGAGCATCAATTCGCTGAGTGCTGAATGTTGATCTTAGACAACAATCTTAAATAAAGAGTCACACAGCTTTATAGATACTTTGATGATTATCAGAGGATGATTGTCAGAGCATTTTTAGACGAATGATTCGCATCACATTCTTTGAGAGACTGAGTAATTCACTGACTCACCGTCTCGATTCATGTTCTCACAATGCCATTGGTAGATAGAGGTATCTAGTATGGTCCGTCGCTTCTATGGAGATTTAGGGTTAGGTCGTCGTGATTTAATTAAAGCCATTGGAGCCGCAGGCGTCGGGTTTGCGGCGGCTGCCTGTACCGCTCCCCAAAGCAACCAAACCACAAGTCAGTCTGCCCCGGCCGTGCCCGTTGCTGCTAGTCCTGATCCTGCGATCGAGAATCGTCCTGATGCGGCCGAGATGACGCCCGATCAGGCATTGCAACTCTTGATGGAGGGCAACAAGCGTTTCGTCGAGGGTAACCTCCAGCATCCCCGCGGCAGCAAAGCCCGAGTCAGCGATACAGCAGCGGATCAGTTTCCTTTCGCCGCCTTTTTGAGCTGTGCCGACTCGCGGGTGCCCGTTGAGGAGGTGTTTGACCAAGGCATTGGCGATTGCTTTGTTTGCCGCGTTGCCGGTAATGTTGCTACCAAGCAGGACATCGGCAGCCTTGAATTTGGCACCTTGGTGCTGGGTTCGCGGGTGCTGATGGTGATTGGGCATGAGCGCTGCGGTGCAGTTGTTGCTTCGATGGGACGGCTACCTCTACCTGCCAATCCCGGCAGCATTCCTTCCTTGGTGCCATTAATTCAGCCGGCTGTAAAAGCCATCCAAGAAAAAGTCGCCAAAGAGGGGGTTGCCGCCGTAGGGGATGATGTCGATGCCACCATTCGACTCAACGTGCACAACCAGGTGAAAACCCTGAAGCAATCACCGATTTTGTCGCGGCTAGAGCAGGAAGGCAAACTGAAAATTGTGCCGGCTTACTACGATCTAGATACGGGAGCTGTGACTATTCTCGAAGCCCCCACAGCCTAAGGCGTACATTCTTACCGAGGAACGCGCTGCATCTGTTCCTGGTGAAAGCTTGAGTGGCTCAATCGGGCGCTCAAACCGGTGGCTTTCCTAACAGCCAGAGGAGGCAGCTCGCAAGGGTTGCCTCTTTTTTAGCAGTTTTCAAGGCTTACGCAAGCACCATAATCATTGGGCTGATTGTAGTAGCAGTTGTGCTGCGGGGCGGCATGACGATTTTGCGCAATCAAACTTCTCCGACTGCCTGATAGGTTTGAGTGCCGGACATCAGGCGACCCGCAGCCTATCCTCGGCGGCGCATCTCAGAGCAGAATCACCCGTTTAGACGACATTTGCCCAATCCAGTTTTTTAGAGAGCGATATCTTTTTTGGTAGCGGCCTAAAGCCGGACGCCCTACCTACCCCTTCGCTTTAGATTAGGGTTTGATGTAGTGCGATCGCTCCTCCTCCACTTCTGCCTGCATTTGTTGGCGCAATTGTAGCGGGGCAATCACTTCCCCCTGCGGTCGCCAGTCCCGCAGCCGCATGATCACATTAATATCCCCCACTCGCACCCAGGCCTGATAGTAAGCATCATCGGGCGAACGCCGCTGTAAAATCTCCAGCACGGTCTGACGTTCCTGCCCATTCGTGATTTGTTGGGTTACCACAGGAAACAGGTCTGCATAGGCAATTTTGCGAAAGGTAGCATGGCGCACGGTATCCTCCACATAATCCTTGGCAAACATGGGAGGAAACCGCAGAATCAGCAACGCCTTAGGTAGATAGAAATTGAAACCCCAGGCTTCCTCCAGTTGTTGCTCAATCCATTCAGGGGTGGGCAATGTTCCTGTATTCCGTTGTTGCTTGAGAATAGCAGGCACCTCTGGATCGCCCCAGGGCAAAACCCGTAAGCGATTGGAACGAATGCGATCGAGCCGGTAATTATGCCAGGCAACCTGACCAAAGGGATCAATCCCATAGGCACTGAGATACTTGGCCCGGCGGGCATAGTGCAAACACACCGGATAGACGGTGACACGTGCAAGGCGCTGTTCTTTCGCCACCCACGTCTCAAACTGAATCACCCCTCCATCCGGGGTTTGCCAGAGGGATTCCATTTGTTGCTGAAAATCATCCACGGTTTCCTGGACTTCCGGCGGCAAAATATAGTCAAGGTGCAGAAAAATGCGGCGACTGGGTGATTGGCTGCGCTTGACGGTCGAAGGATGCAACTGCCCCAACCGTTCCCAAAGGGTATTGATCACCACATCCAAATTCGGCTGCACAAAGGCAACGGATTCCAGAATATGCAGCAGTTGCCAGGTCTGGGCTGGAGATAGATCCGACCAGTCGAGGGTTGGGACTGCTTCCACCGGGGGCTGGGGCCATTGGGATGCGGGCAAACAGGAATAGCCACGGTGAGAAACCTGCGTTAACCAACCTTGGCTTGCGAGTAACGCCAAGTCCTGACGCAGAGAACGGTGGGTGACCGCAAAGGGCGCTTGATCGAGATAGGCTTCGATATCTGTGGGAGTTAAGCCTGTCCGTTGAGCAGTGTCGTGAATCCACTCTGCAATCGGTTGCGACAGGGAGGGATAGGTTAGCAGAGAACGTAGCGATCGCTGACACACACAATCCGTTCCGCGACAGGCCGCAACCAACGTGGCAACCGAGTCTGTCTCAGAGGGGGAATGACTGGGGGCAAACAGGCGATCGCGCAATGCCCCATAGCGGAAGGGCTGTGGCAATTCCGTCGCCCAATGGCACTCTGCCCCATAGAGCCGATTCAGCAGCCACCAGAGGCGCAGCGATCGCAGCAACCGACTAGCGAACTGTCCTCCACTGAGCCATTGCAAAATCCCTGGACTAGGTGGATAGGTAAACATCGATTGAATTTTGAAGACCCCCTTTCAACTCAAATGCTATAACAGCATAGAGAATTTACCGCCCGGAAAAAATGCAGCCACCTCACCCGATTCGTCTTACTCTCAGTCAGCCGCAATCGTGGCAGACCCTGAGCTATCAAGTGCTCGATATTGAACTAGCGACTAAAGACCGCATGGTGTCGCCGCATGATTTAGGCAATTTGGAATTACCCCCTGGCATTGATACCCGGGGTGGGGTCATAATTTCTGGACGTGCTCCCATCTGGCTCTATGCTTACCTCGTCCATGAGCTGCACCCAACCGCCTGGGTCGCTTGTTATGACCCCCGTCTGGGAGCGGTGGTCGTCGCTACCCACTCTCGCCAAGCCCAGGTTGGACAGGTATTCCCGATTGATCCAAGCGGCAAGCCCCGTCCCCGCCTTTGCTCTGCGGTGATGGTCGTCGGCCCCCCGGACAGCGGCAAGTCGGTGTTCGCCCATGCGCTGTTTACCACCCTGCTCCCTACCCATCCCGATATCTACCTGCAACGCGCCCACTGGGATGGCGAAGGCAACTGGATTCTCGAACTAGACGAAACGGCTACCGATGCCGATCGGGAAGCTTACAAACTGGCCAACAAAGGCGGCCTCACCGATCGGTTTTTTCCCCACCATGCCCAGGCCATCCTCAACCTGCGTCGCCAAAAGCAACTGGTGATCGTCGATGTGGGCGGCAAGGTGCAAACGGAGAAAGTGCCCTTGCTGGAAGCCTGTTCCCACTACATCGTGATTAGCGCTAAACCAGAGGAAATTGCCCCCTGGCACGAGTTTTGTGGCGATCGGGGTAACCTCAAATGCTTGGCGGTGATTCACAGTTCTCTGGAACCGTGCGAAACCGTCCACAGACGAGAACCTTGGTTAGAGATTACCTGCGGCCCCTGGGTGCAGGGAAACTCGTGCGGGGTTCCTGCTGTGTTGCTGGAGCATCTGACAAGCGCGTTGCTAGGAACAACTCGATGAACCTGAGCAATTACCAAACCGATCATCTATTCCTGCTTATGGGTGAGAATCCCCTCCCCAATGCTGTGGCAGCCCTCACCCTTCTGAAACCAGGCGGCGCTCCGATTTTGATTCACACCGAACGCACCGTTGCCCAGGCCCAGTATCTAACGCAGGTACTCAAAGATTTTCCCAGCCTTCAACCTGCTCGCTGCGTTGATTTGGGCAAGGGACAGGCGGATGCTTCAGCCATTCAGCAAACCATTGGAAAGATAGCTCAATCTCTCACTGGACGCATTGGCATGAACTACACAGGTGGCACCAAAGTGATGTCAGTCCATGCCTACCGAGCCGTTGAAGCCGTTCAACTCCAAGCAGTTTTTAGCTATCTGGATTCCAACACCCTGGAGATGACGCTTGAGCAAGCTGGGCAAGCTAGCCTGCGCGTGAAGGTATCTCCCAATCTTTCCTTAAATCAACTCTTCCGACTGCATGGTCTGTCCTGGCAAGATGACCGCCCACCGCTCAATGCTCCAATCTTGCCCGAAGCAGCAGGGGCGATCGCCCACTTCCATCAATCTCCAGACTTGGCGCAAGCTTGGCGGAACTGGTGCAATCGTCAGTTGCGTAGCGTGGCCAAAAATGAATACTCTCGCTGGCGCTCAGAAGCAGAACTGGTAAGACTTAACTCCATCGCCCTGACTGGCTTACCCAAAGTTATGATCACGAAAGTTATGAAACCCTATTTGGGAGCCAGGGACGGTTCTCTATCGCTGCCAACAGCACAGCAGCAGGGATTTCGAGATCTGACTCAAGTGTGCGAATGGCTAGATGGCACTTGGCTAGAGCACCACGTCCTGTTTCAAATTCAACAAGTTGCATCTGATATCGGCATTCACGATAGCCGTGTTTCTTTCAACATCAGTGACCCCAAAAAGTCCCATCAATCCTGGGCCAAGTTTGAGTTTGATGTGGCGTTTATGCATCATTACCAACTCTTCGCCCTCTCCTGTACCACCACTGATAAGCGATCGCTCTGCAAACAAAAGCTGATAGAGGCTAGCGTGCGGGCACGGCAACTGGGTGGGGCAGAAGCACGGGTAGGGCTGGTCTGTTGTCACCACAATCCGGATTCGTTGCGATCGGAACTGGAGGTGGCAACGCGAAATCAGAAAATAGCGGTCTTTGGGCGATTGGATTTGTTGAGGTTGGGTAGTTGTATTGCAGAGTGGGTGAAACAGAATGGATAGCGTTTATCTGGTCTTAATTGAAACTTCAGGTAATCAAAGGTATATCTTTGAAACCAACCGCTTGCGGGAAAATATCGGTGCATCGGAGTTGACTTACCAGGCTTGCACTTATTGGGTCGGGAAGGCTGTCGATCGTCAGAATCCACAAAAGCGATTCGAGAACTGTCACACTCCTGAGGCGTTTCGGAATGCGCTGAGGGATCAGCCCTGTTTAGAAGAGGCAAACCAAGAAGCAGAAATCATTGTGGCGGCTTCGGGGAAGGCATTAATTTTAACGAAAGCTAAGGACACGGCGGAAGCCATTATTTCTGAAGTAACCCGCAAAGCATTGCAGGAAGCTCCGGGGCTGGATATTGCAGGCGTGTATGAAGCAATTTCGGTAGTGAAAGACTTTGCCAGTGAGGAAACATTGGCAAATGCAATCAAACAGGTTCACAAGACGTTTGAGAAGGCGCGATCGCGTCGTCCATCACCAGAAAACCGATTTTTGCGCTTGCCGATCGTTGCTGCTTGTGCCGTCAGTGGGTTGCCTGCCGCTGAAATCGATACCCTTGGCAGAAAACCTAAGCCTATTTCTAAGGTCAGTGCAACCAAGCGCGACAAAGCTGAAGATGCTAAAACGCGCCTGACCAATTTAGATCAAAAGCTACAGGCGCAGATTGATCAGTTGCTTGAGCCTGAAACAGAGGATCAGGAAGAGAAGCGATCGTGGCTGGCGGTGGTCCATGCGGATGGCAATGGGTTAGGTCAAATCTTTCTCAACTTTGAAGACTATCTTGGCGAAAACAAAAGTAACCGTAACTACATCACCCAATACCGTGAATTTTCTCTGGCACTGGATGAGTGTACCGAAGCAGCATTTAAGGCTGCCCTTAGTGTATTTCCAGAGGAGCCAGATTCCAAGACTGGCAAAGTAATTCCTGTTGTTCCACTGATTCTAGGTGGTGATGATCTTACTGCTGTCTGTGATGGTCACTATGCCCTTGAGTTCACGCGAGTTTTTTTGCAGGAATTTGAGCGGCAAACAAAAAACAAACCAGTAATTGCTGCGATCGCTCAAAAAGCCTTTGGTGTAGATCGCCTCTCTGCCTGTGCGGGGGTTGCGATTGTGAAGCGTCACTTTCCCTTTTCGGTTGCCTACGATCTGGCGGAAGACTTGATCAAATCGGCTAAAGAGGTGAAACGGAAAGTCACGAAACAGGGTAATCCGAAAACGCCCTTTCCCTGTTCAGCGATCGATTTTCATATCCTTTACGATACCAGCGGTATTGATCTGGGGGATATTCGCAGCAAACTTCAACCAGATCCGCAGACACAACTCTATAACCGTCCCTATGTGGTGAGCGATGATCTCAGCCAGGCAGAGGGTCAGGGCTGGGTGGAGTTACATCAATGGCAACGATTGAGCGATCGTGTTCAAGCCCTGAGTGATGGTAAGCTTCCCAGCAGCCAGAGCCATGCCCTGCGAACAGCATTGTTTCTGGGCAAAGAGGCTGCCGATGCTCAGTATCGCCTGATTCAACAGCGTTATGATTTAACCCCCTTTACTGAATCGGTACAATCTGTTTTCCACCAAAGCCAGGATATCTACAGCACCTCATTCCTGGATGCGCTGGATGCCAAAGACTTTTTGAAAAATGCCCAACTCGATCCATCTCAAAAGCAAGCAGGGGAGGCCGCATGACATTAGTCGTTCCTGAGGAGTTTACTATCCGAATTGAAATGACCAGCGATTGGCATGTCGGTTCTGGTGCCGGTCGGGGTGAAATTGATAGCGAAGTTCAGCGCGATGGAGATGGTTTGCCCTATATTCCTGCTAAAACTTTGACGGGTATTTTGCGTGATGGTTGTGAACAGGTGGCTCTGGCTTTGGATGGTGGTAACGAACGAGGTCAGTGGCATCGGTGGGTTGATTTTTTGTTTGGTGATCAGCCTGCCATTGCTCAAGGGGCTGTTGAACCAGAACCACGACCGGCGATCGTTTCGATTCGATCGGCTCATCTGGATCCAAAATTACGGGATGCCCTGAAAGCCAGACCAAAATTAAAAGGGGCGATTGCCTTTATCAAACCTGGAGTTGCTATTGATGAGGAAACAGGCTCAGCCAAGCCAGACTTTCTCCGATTTGACGAGGTTGTGCGAATGGGGGCAGTCCTCACAGCACAAAACTGTATCCTTAATTTTTCTGATACTCCGAACATTAGGGATGATCAGAAAAAGGCTGCCTATGCCTTGCTGGTTGCAGGGGCAAAAATGGCTGAGCGTTTAGGGGGCAAACGCCGTCGAGGTAACGGCACCTGCATCATCACCATTAATGCTGATGATCCTAAAACTGATGAATGGATTCAGTGGCTTAAGGACAATGGTGACAGTGTTGAAAATCCGCCTGAATGGAAGCAGGAAGAACTAACGTCTAAATCAGACTCAAACCCTGCTACTGATACAGTCTGGTATACGATTCCGCTCACAATCACCACTGAAACTCCGGTTGTTATCCCCAAACGCACGGTGGGTAATGTGGTCGAATCTCTGGACTCCATTCCAGGGCGTTATTTTCTGCGCCACCTGCACAGAAACCTTGGCAAGCATCTCAATGTCAGTGCCGCGATCGCCTGTGGAGATTTAGTCATTACCAATGCCACGATCGCAATCGACAGTGAAGCAGGTCGTCCCACGCCGTTCTGTTTATTTGGTGAAAAGCTGGATGGCGGTTTGAGTAAGGGCAAGAAGGTTTATAACCGTTTTCAGGAACCAGAACCAGACGGAATTCAACTCAAGGGTGAGCGCAGTGGCTATGTTGGAAAATTTGATAATGCTCACTTGCCAATCTACACAACAGTCTCCCTAGAGCTTTTCACCCACAACACGATTCAAGACGAGGTGCAACGCCCGACAACCGATGTGGGTGGAGTCTACAGTTACCAAGCTATTCCAGCCGGAACTAATTTAATCGCCGAGTTGCGGCTACCTGAGAGCCTCAAAACACAACTGGATCAGCAGTCGAGCAATTGGTGGAATGATTTAGCTGGAACTCTTCGGATTGGTCAATCTAAAAAAGATCAGTATGGTTCAGTCAAGATCGCTACCCATAAGCCAGACAAGTTCTCTCTTAAACAAATCGATGAATGCCAGCTTCTATATGTTTGGTTCCTATCGGATGTATTACTGCGAGACAAACGGCTGAATCCAACGACCAATCCAGATGACTTTGCACGAGAACTGGAGAGGCAATTGGGTTTAGATGAAGGAGCGTTAGTAGAACGGACAAGTGATGATTTGCTGTCTTGC
The DNA here is from genome assembly GCA_015272325.1 of Synechococcales cyanobacterium C42_A2020_086. Classification (GTDB taxonomy): domain Bacteria; phylum Cyanobacteriota; class Cyanobacteriia; order Elainellales; family Elainellaceae; genus JACYLU01. The sequence goes on from JACYLU010000003.1 coordinate 61,199, forward strand.
ATGATGCGATCGCGCCGCACGGAATCCTGGCAGGTGCGTTGGGGCTTACCGCGTCCGTCGATGCTGGGATGGCAAGCTGGGAGTTGTGTGGTTTATGAGGTGAAAGGGGAAATCAATCCTGAGAGACTATCAGCATTGGAGGCAAAGGGCATCGGCGATCGCCGTGCGGAAGGTTACGGACAAATTTGCTTCAACGATCCGCTGTTGATGTCAACGCTATCTCATCTTAAACGAGAAGCCACAGGCTCACAGCCCAATGTTCCTCAACTACAACCGATTGCTCAAAGTGACCCATCCTTTGAGTATGCTCGTGTGATTGAGAAGGCCGCATGGCGAGCGGCGATCGAGAATAAAGCCTTGGCGATCGCGGCAAATGAACAACAACGTGAAGCAGTACTAGGCATCAAGATATCGCGAGAGCAAGGTCAGGAATCCAAAAGTCAACCACCCATGAGTCAGTTGGGGGGACTGCGATCGGCAATGCAACGGTTAACCCAACGGGAGAACCCCAATTCTGTGACACGATGGGTTGATGCAATCAATCAAGTCCAGAACCGTAAGGAGAAGTGGCCAGCAGAGAGTTTACAAACAATCAAAACTCTGGCTAGTGACTTCAACGTAGTCTGGCAAGTCATGGGTGATTTTGACGACTTAACGATTACTCAAAATGCGGAGACTAGGCTACAAGCTGATCTCTGGGCTGAGGCAGTGCGAACATTAGTAGATGCCATTATTCGTGCCCATAAACGGGATTTAGAAAAGGCACAGGACAACCAATCTGAGAATGGGGAGGCGGCATAAATTATGGCACGTAAAATTCAATCACGCTGGAAAATTAGCGGTACATTGACGGCTGAAACCCCCATTCATATTGGCGGGATGGGAGGGGATGCCGATACGGATCTGGCCTTAGCCATTAATGGTCGGGGCAACTACTACATTCCTGGAACTAGCCTTGCAGGAACTTTGCGTGGTTGGATGGGGCGATCGCTGGCAGAGCCAGATGTTAATAAGCTATGGGGATTTCAAGACAAAAATAACGGCCATGCCAGTTTCATTACCATTGAGGATGCTCCGGTCACGCTGCCACACGGCATGACAATCGAAATCCGGGAAGGGGTAGGCATCGATCGTCATACTGGAGCCGCTGCCGACAAAATTAAATACAGTCGCGCTATCCTTCCTAAAGGGGTCACCTTTCCGCTGAACATTACCCTCGATCGTCAAACAGACCAAAGTCCTGAAGAACTCTGGCGACTTCTGCTGGCATTAGAGCAAGGAGATATCCGCATTGGAGCCGCTAAGACGCGAGGGCTGGGACAGGTTAAGCTGGAAATTTCAAGCATTTATGAACAGAAATTTAACGCTGAGAATGTCTTTGACGTTTTACTGAATGGGGGAAACCGTCACCAGTGGAAGGCTCTCAAGCCTCAACAGTATATTCCACCTCAAAAACTAGCTCTAAACATTACCTGGAAACCCAAAGATCCCGTGATGGTCAAAGCCGAAGGGGATGGGATTGCTGTGGATATTTTGCCTCTGGTCAGTCAGGTAACAGGGAAAATACATTTTGTGATTCCCGGTAGCTCAATCAAAGGGGTACTGCGTGCCCATGCCGAGCGAATTGTGCGCACAGTCTGCAATATTTCACCTACGCCAGATAAGTTTCTTGAGCAGGTTAAACTAGCTTTAGTCAATGAGTTATTTGGTTCGGCTGAGAAAAGCAACACCCGGCAATCAGAAGGGAAAATCGGTGCGCTGTCTGTGGATGATTGCTATGCCACGCTGGAAATGGCTCCTGACCACTGGGCTAAAGTCGAAAATGCGCCTAAAGATCAGAATGAAACCTTTGCCCACTTCAAGCAAACCCTGGCTACAACTTTGAAAGGCACCAGGCAGCCCTTTCAAACCTTGCAACCTGCAATGCATGTGGCCGTCGATCGCTGGACAGGTGGAGCCGCTGATGGAATGCTCTACAGTGTTTTGGAACCGATCGGAGTGGAGTGGCATCCGATCAATATTCATGTGGATTTGGAACGCCTTAAGAAATATGGAGAAGATAAAGTTCAACCTGCGATCGCCCTTCTTCTGCTGGTGCTTAGAGACTTTGCCGATCGCAAAATTCCCATCGGCTACGGCACCAATCGGGGCATGGGTACAGTTGAAGTAACCGCAATGCAGATGAACTGTAGCTTGCTAAATGGACTGGAGGGTATCGAGGATATAGAAACAATTGCAACAGACCTATCCAATCTTGGCGAAGCATTGCTGAATACATTAACTCAAGCCTGGATTAACTGGATTGAATGTCATTAAGAGCAGGAGGCCGAGTAAAGATGGTACAGACAGAGGTAAAAACAACCATGCAAACCCTTTGGTATTATCGGGCTGAGGCCCTCACTCTAAAAACTGCGATCGCAGCGTGTCAACGCCAGCTAGAGGGAGCGATCGCCCTTCTTTACTCGCCTAGTGCCTGCCAGTTTCTACGTTTGCTCAATGGTGCATTCCAGGATTCCTATGGTAGAACTGTCAACCATTTAACCGATGTATTTGAAGCTCGAATATTTACTGAACAGTGGGAATTACGCTGGTTGAATCGCGATAACGGCACAGGAGATACCGTCCTTCTGACAGAAACTTCACAATCTATCAATGGCTTTCAAGAAGCTAAACAGCCAATCAAAGATACACTAAATCAGAAATACTTGCTCTGGGGCGAACCGGTACTCAACCCCCAAGGCATTCAGGATGGTTGGCAAAGGTTAGCAGAGGCCCGAATTGGCAAACTTGATGTTCCGATTTCTCAAAAGTTAAGCAATAAAAAGCAACGAGTCTACTTGCGCACTCGTGAATATATCGACACGCTTGAATATGGGAATTGTGCAGTGATTGAAGAACGCCTGGTAAAACTAGAAGTAAAGCTGGAGGGGGCCTGACATGAATTCAACGCTCAATGTTCAGAAACTCTATGATCAGGATTTTGTTCAGTGGTGTGAAGTAACCGTGTCTCAACTCAGAGATAGGACGTTTGAACAATTGGATCTGGACAATTTAATTGAGGAAATTGAAGGGTTAGCAAAACGCGATCGGCGAGAATTAAAAAACCGACTAACAGTTCTGTTAGCCCATTTACTCAAACGGATCTACGTTAACTGTCCAGATAACTTCCATGGTTGGGAACTTACCATTCGAGAACAGCGCCGTCAAATTCAGGATCTCCTGCAAGACTCACCTAGCTTGAAGCCCTATCTTGAGCAAGTTTTCAATACGGCTTATCAAAATGCGCTGGATGATGTCCGATTTGAATATCAACAAACAAATTTTCCTGATACCTGGGAATTTGATTTAAATTTAAATTCCCTTTTGTCTGAAAACTATTGGGAGGCAACGTAGATGACGCTTGAAGAAGCTGTTTTAGCAACCTTGCGGGAACTGCCAGTAGACAAACAGCAGGAGGTTCTGGATTTTGCTGAATACCTGAAGCAGAAAATAGTAGTAAAACGCCCAAAGCGCAGTATTAAGGGATTATGTTCAGATTTGAATATTCACATTACCGAAGAGGACATTGCTGAAGCTCGGAAAGAAATGTGGAGTAATTTCCCAAGAGAGATTGAACTATGAGTTCAGTGATTACAGATACCCACACTTTAGTTTGGTACATCCTGGAACCAGAACAATTGTCCACGACAGCCCTCAATGCCTTGGAGGATACAACCACCGACGGTGAGGTTATTTATCTATCTGCTATCTCAATTGTGGAAATCTGCTACCTAACCGATAAAGGTCGCTTGTCGGAAACAGTTCTGAGTCGTGTGATGGGGGCGATCGCCTCAGGAAATTCTGTACTTGAAGTTGTGCCGGTTGACTTAGAGGTAAGTTTAGCAATACAGCAAATTGATAGAAACACAGTTCCTGATATGCCCGATCGCATTATCGCCGCTACTGCTCTCTATCTGAACTTACCCCTCGTAACCCGCGACTCGAAAATTCAGAGTTCAACCATTCAAACTATTTGGTGAATCCACGAGACAAAGCCATGTCTAAACAAACAGGAACACTCTCCATTCAATTCAAGAAAAATAAGAAAGGAAACTTACAGCGAAAGAGCATCAGCATTTCTTTTGGCAACGGTCAGAGCTTGAAGTTTGATGGGTTCCCAGACAAAAAGCTTCCAGAACACAATATCTCGATTGCATTGCTTGAAAAGATTGGCAGTGTAACTGAAGAAGGTAAGCAAACGTGGGATGTTGAATTTGAGTTAGGGGAACAGCAGGCAATCCTCAAGTTGCGTGAGCAAGGACAAGATTGGGATCGCGAGGAACCTCAAATCGCTGAAGAGATCCCGCTTCCTCAACGAGTTCGTCCTCAGGAGCAACCGAGGCGAGCACCGGGCGATCGCTTCCACAACCCCTACAATTTTATTCCTGCTCTACCACGAGATCAGGTAACGGGTGAACTGGGCGATCGCGCTCCCGTCGGTCATGGTCGTTATTTGCCTGATTATTGGTCAGGAAGAATCTCAGTGAAACTGACCACCGTTACCCCGCTTCTCATCCCTGATGCCGCAGAAATGACCGCAGATAGTAATGGTCACAAAACCTATCCCGTACGCCTGGCTGCGGATGGCAAACCCTATCTGCCACCTACATCGATTAAGGGAATGCTGCGATCGGCCTACGAGGCTGTAACTAATTCCCGTCTGTCGGTGTTTGAAGGGCATGACGCACGATTAGCCTATCGAATGCCTGCGACAGAGGGAACTGTTGCTAAGCCAGCACGAGTTGAACGGCGGAGTAATGGTCTGTATCTGAGAATTTTGGAAGAATCCAGTTGTGTAGGTGGAGCCGCAAAACTACCTCGATATGAAAAACAAGGACGTACTCCAGATAAGGGAGAACAAAGAGCTGCACTGAAGTATTCAAGAATCAATGACTTGCCGGAACATGGCGATCGTGTCCGAGTAAAACTGAACAAAGGCAAGGTCACTCATATTGAACAGTGGACTTCAGAAGATCCACCCAACGGTGATTGGAAACTAGGTTGGGTGTGTGTCACTGGTGCAAATGTTGGCAGCAAACAGAACGAGCGAGTTTTCATCCAGCATGATCGTGATCCTGCTGTCAGAGTTACTCCAGCCATCACAGAGCTTTGGGAAAACCTGATCACCGACTATCAAAAAGTTCATGAAAAAGAATTAAGAGAGCGGGAAAGCCGAGGACAAGCTCCAACTACCTATTTAGGCAATAAGCCTGGACAAACTGCCTGGTCTCGCCACGTTTACGATCCAAGTCAACGTAAACTGACTGAGGGAATACTCTGCTATGTCGAGTTGGATGAGGACTGTGATCTGAATTATTTACAACCTACTGATGTGATTGCGTTGCAACCTGTGACCATCTCTCGGCGACTCTACGAGCAAAAACCAGCCGATTTACTCCCAGAAAGCCTGCATCCAGCCACCGACATTAGCGAATTATCCCCTGCTGATCGAGTTTTTGGTTGGGTCAACCAGAAAAATCGCCAACCTAAGCAGAAAACATCAAACGCTAACTCCTACAAGGGACAGTTACGGATTCATAGTGTCGACTGTCAGACTTCTGGGCGTTGTTGCATGAAAGAGGGGTTGCGAGCGGGAGAGGCATGGTAAATTTCAG
>JACYLU010000004.1 GCA_015272325.1 Synechococcales cyanobacterium C42_A2020_086
AATCCTGGTAATAGAGGGTGTTATCCCGCAATTTTGACGGTGAATATATAGTTAGCCAAAACCCATTAAGCTGGTAGAGGTCAACACAGTGTACTGATGTAACTGCTGCAAGTGCCGGAACAAAGCATTACTCTATCTGTCGTGATCGAAAGCTTACCGATATGCAATGATTTATCAACGTTAGACTACTGTTCGTGATTTAATTCTTTTCCCAAACCTATGTTGATATCAAAACTTAGATCTACCCATTATAAATACTTATTTTTTATGATTTGCGCTTCTTGTTTTTATCTAACCATCTTTGGTTGTGTTTCACAAGAATCAAGTTTAAGTTCAGCACAACCAACGTCTCAAAGCAAACAGAATGAAGCAGTACGAATGCTTAACAACGAAGCTGTTCAACTTGAAGAGCAGGGGCGGTTACAAGAAGCTAGAGAGAAATACAAGCAGGCATTAAAAATAGCGAAAGAAACAAAAGATCTTTACGGAGAAGGCATAACTCTTAACAACCTTGGATTTCATTACTACAGCTTAGGACAATATTCAAATGCATTAGACTTTTATCATCAGGCGGCTGCCATTGAAGAGCGGCAAGGTAATCATTTCTCGACCAGTACTATTTTCTACGCCATTGGAGATTCTTATCTAAAATTAAATCAATATCAAAATGCTCTGGTAGCTTATGAAAAAGCTTTAGCGGCTAGTCTTAAACTAGGAGATAATGACAAACAGGGTAAAGTTATCCGTGTTACAATTCTTAGTAAAATCGGAGATATCTATTTTACGCAGAAAGAATATCCAAAGTCATTGAAGGCTTACCAGCAAGCCATGGAAGTTAGTCAACAGTTAAGCAGTAATGAAACGAAAACAGAGATTCGTAGAAAGTTAGAAGCAGTTCAACAAGCCATGAAAAAGTAGTTTTATAGTAATAAAAATAAAATGGTGCATTGTCTAACTACTGCATGCAACGGAACGGAAGCATACGCTATCTGTTATTTTGCAAAGTGCAAGTCCGTCCGCTGATGCAGATGACGTTAGTCTGCTCAAGCTAATGGTAGGGCAGAAAATTGAAGGTTGTCCCTTGGGAATATGTCCGAGTTCGGTAAGAGGGATAGCCTGATTAGAGAGTGAAACATCTGTCTGGTTGAGCGCAAAAAGTTCTGTAAGTTGCTGTAGCCCTTGCCACCAAGATTTCTGAATGGAGTTATCCTGGAGCAAGAAGTTTTTCCTCAGACAGATCGTGCATGTCGAAGCAAACCTACAACTGGAAACGATTTTGGTGTTCTCGTACCGCCCGGATTGATCTGAGCGATCGAGGCTATCTAGTCGATCCAGAATCAGAATGGGGCAGACACGCAAATCCTGAACTGGTTGGGTTGGAGTCGATCGCTGACGTTCCATGCCTAGTTTTGTTAGGAGAGCCAGGAATTGGTAAAAGCGAAGCAATTAAAAAAGCAACAGAAATTAAAACTTATAACCAAGATCCACTGGTCTTAGATCTGCATTCATATGGTAATGAAGACAGGCTGGTTAAAAATTTATTTGAAAGTTCGCAGTTTAGAGCTTGGGGTGAAGGCAATCATGCTCTGCATATTTTCCTAGATAGCTTAGATGAGTGCTTATTGCGGATAGACAATGTGACTGCTCTATTGGCTGAGGAGTTTGAGCGACATCAGGATAAGGTCGATCGTTTATTCCTCCGAATTGTCTGTCGAACGGCTATGTGGCAATCTTCCTTTGAGAAACAACTCCAGCAAATCTGGGGAGAGGATAAAGTTAAAGTCTATGAATTAGCACCACTTCGTTGGCTTGATGTTAGGCATGCAGCAGAATGTGAAGGAATCAAAGAGCCTGATCTCTTTATGCAGGAAATTTGGGACAAAAGGGTTGTGCCTTTAGCGGTAAAACCGATTACACTAGGATTCCTCCTCAATATATATCGCCGCAATGGTCGATTCTCTCAACAACAAACTTTGTTCCACTTATACCTTGAGGGCTGTCGTATTTTGTGCGACGAGGAAGAAGATAAACCAAATCTTCTGCTTCCGGGACGTGAAGGAAATTTAGAGCTAGATCAACGTCTTATCATTGCTGCTCGAATCGCAGCAGTGACAGTTTTTGCAAACCGTGATGCGGTTTGGACAGGACGCGATCGTGGGCAAATTCCAGAAGAAGATATACTACCTCAGAAATTAGCGCAAGGTTATGAGAAGGCAAACGAAAGACCGATTGAAGTAAAGGAAGAGTCTGTTACAGAGGTCTTACGGACTGGGTTGTTCTCCTCTCGGGGTGCAAATCGCATGGGGTGGGCGCATCAAACCTATGCAGAATTTCTAGCCGCGTGGTATCTGAAGCAACACAATCTCAATTTGAGTCAAATTCTCAATTTAATTATTCATCCCGATCACAGGGTTATTCCTCAGCTACAGGAAACGACAGCTTGGTTAGCGAGTATGATGCCTGAAGTGTTTCAGAAAGTCATGAAAACTGATCCAGATGTGTTGCTTCAAAGCGATATATCAACGATCGATCATGAAAATAAAGCACAATTAATCGAATCATTACTCAAGTTACACCACGAGGAGAAGCTTAAATATGACTGGCGGCGGTACAACAATCTGAATTATCCAGGATTAGCAGCGCTACTCGAATCCTATATTCGCGATTCTTCTAAGAATCAATGGGCAAGGTTGGTTGCGATCGACATCACCCAAGACTGTAACGTGAAAGCAGTACAAAATAGCCTTGCTGATATTGCGCTTGATCCAACCCAACTGTATATGGTTCGGACACATGCAGCCCATACTATTTGTGTTATCGGTGATGAGGAGACAAAGACGCGACTCAAGCCTCTTGCAGTGGGTGAAGCCGGAGACGCTCCTAATGATGATCTCAAAGGCTATGCTCTTCGCGCTATTTGGTCACAACACATCACTGTAGAAGAACTGCTGAATCATCTCTCGCAACCCAAGCAGAGGGGGGCATTTCCGATTATTGGTGGAGTATATCAAGATTTCATTGCGACAGAATTTGCAGAACATCTTCGGTTGTCTGACTTACCAGTTACACTCAAATGGCTTGAACAATTACCTCGGAGATACAATTTACATTATCCGTTTAGAGAACTGGCTGATTCAGTGATGCTGAAAGCGTGGCAAAACCTGAATGAACCTGGTGTACTTGAGGCGTTTGCTAACGTAGCTATTCTTAGGCTAAAACAGCATGACGGAATTCTAGGCGATCGCCCACACCGAGCGTATACTCGTGAAAGTTCCAATTGTACTCATGATGCTGACGTGGAATCCTCGCTAAGGGATTCTGATGGAAAACGTCGGCAACTGATAGAAACAATAGTCTTACTAATTTCAGAATCAGAAAGTGATTTCTTATGGCTCACAGACATTGTTTGTTCTGAAGACGTGTCGTGGATAATCGAGAAAACTATATCAGCAGAGTCCCATAGAATTGCTAATATTTGGGTCAAGCTTTTAAGCCAAGCCCTAACCTGGCATAACTTAATTTGGAAATATACAAAGCATATTGATGCTATCCTAAAAGCCTGTAATGTCAGCTCGGTGATGAGACGAGAGTTTGAGTCTGATATTACCCCAATCGAATTGAATTCAGAGAAGGCTGAGCAAATAAAAACTAGCTGTTTGAGACGACGAGAACCACCTCAGCCAGAACCTACACTTGATCCGCCACCCAAGCAAAGAGTGCTTACCGCTTTAGAAAAAGTTGAAGCAGGACAACCTCAATTGTGGTGGCAGATAGTTGTTGAAATGACACTGATGCCAATCAGCGAAAAATATATCCACGACCATGTTTTTGAGTCAGATATAACAAGACTACCTGGATGGAAAGAAGCAGAAGCAAATACTAAGGCAAGAATTGTCAAAGCTGCAAAAAAATATCTGGATGCTAAAGATCCAGAAACTGAAGAATGGCTGGGTACAAATAAGTTCTCTCATCCTCCATTTGCAGGATATCAAGCGCTATACCTTCTAGTAAAACAAGAGCCAGATTTCATCTCAACGATTTCTACTGATACTTGGGCAAAATGGATACCCGTCATTCTGAAATCTATAAATTTCTCTCATAGAAATACAGAGGGTAAAGAGAATAACGTTTGTCAAGAGATAGTGAAGACTGCCTATCAAAGCGCTCCAGATGCATTAGTTGAAACACTTATCAGTTTAATGGTTCACAACAACTATCAACCTCATACCTTTTACGATGATGATGTTTATCGATTAACTAATGAGTTATTAGATCAATGTTTAGCCAGTTTAATTATTGATAGAGTTCCAGATGAAAACTTAAATGCTGGTATGCTGGAAATTTTGCTAACTGATCTGTTCAAGCATGACATTGATAAAGCCAAAGAAATTGCCAAGTCTTTTCTTCCGGCAAAAGTGCCAGAACTTGGGGAGGCAAGGAATAAAGCGATCGTTGCTGCTCGTTTGCTTGCAAACTATCCCGATAACTCTAGTTGGTCAGCTTTTTGGTCTGCCGTGCAACAAGACCATGAATTTGGACGAGAAGCATTAGAGTCTATTGCATTTCAGGCTGCTCGTCAAGGTCAAATTGAGCAAAAGATTAAAGAGAATTATCTAGCCGATCTGTATATTTTTCTTGCCCAGCAATACCCAGAGATTGAGCAACCTGAGCTTGAAACGCAGGAACTCAGGGGTATAGAAGCTCAAATATTAAGAGAATTTGATGGTGTCAGGATGTGGAAAAATTATATCCCTCAACGTCTTCAAGCACGAGGTACTCCAGAAGCTTGCGATGCACTACGGAAGATTATTTGCGAACTTCCAGAACAAAAAGAACAACTACAGCCGACACTACTGGAAGCCGAGAGTTTGGCACGTCGTAATACTTGGAAACCGCTCAGACCAGAGGAGTTACTTCAGATTATTCTAAATCAAGATAAACGTCTGGTCAGGGATGGTCATCAGCTTCTCGATGTATTGCTCGAATCATTGAAGCGTCTTGAATTGGAACTGCAAGGGGAAACCTCGGCTTGTAGAGACTTATGGGACAAGGATAAAGGTAGCGATGCCTTGTTCAGACCGATTGATGAAAATGCATTTTCGGATTATGTCAAGCGATTTCTTGATAGAGATCTAAAGTCGAGAGGTATTGTTGTTAACCGTGAAGTAGAGCTAAGACGCAAATATGGAGGCAATCCGGGCGAACGAACTGATATTCATGTAGATGCTGTTCTCAAAAATTCCAACGGTAACACATATGATTCAATCACTGTCATCATTGAAGTAAAAGGATGCTGGCATAGCGAGGTTCAAACTGCCATGCAAAGCCAGCTTGTTGAACGCTATTTGTCTGATAACGTATGTCCCTATGGATTGTACTTGGTTGGCTGGTTTAATTGTCAGCAATGGAATGACGAAGATTCTCGTAAGAAACAAGCGCCACAAATAACTTTAAATCAAGCAAGAATACAGTTTGATGAGCAAGCCCAACGTCTTACTTCATCTGTTAATACAGTACGAGCTTATGTACTAAATACAGCTTTGAGATGACTAAACCAATGGAGAAAGCTCATGCAAATTACGATCGACCTACCTCAAGATCTTGAACAAGACCTGCTCCGTCGAGCGGCTCAATCCAACGTTCCACTCCAAACCCTAATTATTCAAGCCTTACGCCAACTCACTCAACCTGTCTCTGCCCCAGTTTCTCAATGGTCAGATGTCGTTTTATCTTATCAAGGAATTCCTGATTTTCCGGCCTTCGAGTCCTACCGGAATGAACTCCTTCCACCGCAAGAGATAGAGCTATTCTGATGCGATACCTTCTTGATACCTGCGTCATTAGTGATTTCATCAAAGGTGAACTTGGGACGCAAGCCCGACTCAAGCAAATACCACCTACTGATATTGCGGTTTCAGTCATTACAGTGATGGAATTGCGTTATGGCTTGCTTATCAACCCTCAACGTGCTCAAAAGGTTGAGCCCGTGATCTCCAGTTTTCTTGCTTCTGTCACAGTCCTTTCTTTTGGCAATGCAGAAGCTGAACAAGCGGCTCAAATTCGTGCTATTCTCAAGACTCAAGGGCAGCCGATCGGTGCTTACGATGTGTTGATTGCTTCAACTGCTTTGCAACACAACCTGCTCATGGTCACTGCGAATCAGCGAGAATTTGATCGAGTCCCCAGCTTACAGACTGAGAACTGGCGACAGTTGTAGAAACCTGGGTTGAGCAAACCGCAGACTAACAACGCAGTGGAGCGGACGGTACAAAGTTTTTGCGCTTCGTTTCGGTGTTATCTGCCGCCGCTCACTTTAGCCGTTAGCTGGCTCCGCAATGGGTCCTTCCACTCGTTTGCAAAGTCACATCGTTATGTGGCAAAGTGCCGCCCAGATGGTCGGTTGAGACCGTCATTCGAGATTGTTGATGTGACCAAAAGCACCCAGAATACGGTGGGTGAGGACAGGGGTTTTGGGATAGTTTGGGAGGGGTAAAGTCAGAGTCTGCAAAGGAGATCGGTTCGGCTCACAGCCAACCACGCTATTGCAACAGATTGTGGATTCTGCTTGTCGAGGGGCAAGGCGAGTCTGCAACCGCTGAGCAGCGCCGTTTGCATGAAAGGAGAAAATGAGAGGTATGCGATACTTGACTCCCGTTGAGTTCGTGAAACGCGGAGAGGGAATGGTGAACTTTGGGACTGCTCCGGATGGATTGCCTTGGATCACTCAAGTTGAGGCGCTGCCGAAGGGAGCTGCAATGCTGGCGGTGGCAGAACAAGCCTTTTCGCTGCGCGGAACGTCGCCAGATTTCGCGGGCACTCCCCTACACGACATTGCCCTATCCTTGGACAAACTGATTCAACAACACTACTCGCAGGACATCCGTACACCAGATGGGAGTGCCTTTCATGCAACGATACTGCCTCGTCCACTCAAGTTGCTACTTGGCGACACCCTTCTCCACCGCTTCCTCGTATCAGGTGCAGCGCCAAGAACTCAATTCAAAACATCCCCCCTAGGGGCAGCGACCAACGCAGTGACCACCGAGGAAACAGCGGTTGTCCAGTTCCAGATTGGAGATGCCTGCCTTGCTTTCCCCGACCAAGGAGGAAGACTCAGCATCGTCCATATGACGCATGACCAGTTTGGGTGGCCCACTTTCACCTTTCGCCGCCCCTTTATTCAGGAGACTGTAACCGCATTGCCAGGCGGTTTGCTTTGCCTTTTCGACAGTGCGAAGGTGGTTGCCGAACTGCCCGCTTCCGACCTGAAATCTTACTTGGACAGGAGAGGCGATTCCCTCCATGCGGACTGGAGGATTCGTGTGCCACGGGAATCTCTAGGTCAGATCATTCTCGGCATTGCCAGAACCGCACAGCGCCTCCATTCTGCGGACGAGATTCACGGAGACATAAAACCGGCGAATGTCCTTGTTGACGGCGATGACGTTCAGCTCATCGATAGCCTGTCCCTGCACGAAGGCGAGCGATCACCCGCCCTGACCCGTGGCTGGGCAGCACCGGAGCAGGTGATGGCTACAGAGGTAACAGCAAGCACAGATCAATTTCCGATCGGTTTAATGTTGCTGGCACTTGTCCAAGGGGTATTGTTCGGGGAAGAAACAACCGTTGTCGTGCCATCTGGCGGGTCCAAGATCGAACGCCACGTGATCTTCCGAAGTCCCGGCGTCTTCATCGACCCGAACATGGGAACGGTCAATGAGTCGTACATTCATGCTTGGCAGAAGATGATTGAGAAGTGTCTCCGCTTCTCCCCTTCGGATCGATTCCCAGCGGTGGGCGATCTCGTGGGTGAACTCGATTCTCTCTTGGTTGCGAAATCCCTATATGGCTGGTGTGAGTGCGCATTGCGCTTTGGACGAGCATCATCTGCGATCAGCAGCAATGGCAAAGAGGTATCCGTCTGGTTGTCCGGGTGAGACATAAATAGGTGCCAACAACTGGCAGAAACGTACATCGCTAATGCGCCGTCGTTCGCTAGGGCGTTAGCTGGCTTCGTTCCTGGATTGGAGCTGATACAGGAAGATAAGCTGTAGTGTTCAAAATCACGAAGCAACAACGCGCGTTTGAGCTTGTGCATGAGATTTAGGCTTCACTACAATTTCCACATCTCGCCCCAAAGCATTGAGAAAGCGAAACAATCGTGCGGTCGAAAAACCTGCTAATTTTCCATTGATTAATGCCGAGATTTTAGGTTGGTCAATTCCTAACGCCTCTGCTGCCTCAATTTGAGTCATTTTTTGAGTTGTTATGATACTGCTGATCCGCCGAGCAAGTTCTGCTTTAACCAGCAATTCGTCAGCATTGTCCAAACTCAAATCTGCAAACACGTTGCCGCTACTGGCTTGCACTCCAATTTCTTCAGTCATTTTTACTCTCCTTGATGTTTGCTGTAGTTTTGTGAATAGTGTTCCTTGGCTCGCTTCAGTCTTGCTTCGATCAGGTCAATATCCTGCTTAGGCGTAGCAATACCTTGCTTTGATTTTTTCTGGAAAGCGTGTAAGACGTAGACCACTCCAGCCAGTTTTACCGTGTAGACAGCTCGATAAGTATCTCCGTCAAAATTTTCTACAATTTCTAGTACCCCAGTTCCCCTAAATCCTTTGAGCGGCTTGGCTGAGGGATGCTTTTCCCCACATTGAGCTAAGTACAATGCGTACCCAACGGTTTGCCGCACATCCTCTGGGAACTCCTTTAAATCATCCAGAGAACTTCCGACCCATTCAACTGGCTTTGGCGATGCATTCATACTTCAAATATGCTGGTTTTGGCATACTATTGTCAATAGCCAGAATAAAAATAATCGGTTGGGATGCCAAGGCTACTAGCCACCGCTGAACTCAATCGTTAGCTGGCTCCGCACAAAGGTCTTGCACTCGTGAATGAGGGCGATCGACCCTTCCGAGACGACCATTGAGCGATCAGTTGTGGCACGTGATTAAAGCGATCGACATAACTGCAACGTTTATTGAGCGATCGGGGATGACAGAGTGAATGAGGGCGATCGGTTAGGAGAGATGATTAAGATATATAGAAGCGATCGGCGCGAGACCCAGCTAACACGGCGTTGCAACGGACGGAAAGGGGCGATCGGTTAGGGTTGAACAGTTCTGCCGCCGTTGAACTTTGCCGTTAGCCCAACGTCCTCTAGAATTGGGAGTAAGCAGACACCCCGAGTAGGATGCAGCACTGCTAGTGCCAGCTTTTAGGTTTTGATGAGGCTGTTGGTTTAAAGTCGTGAAAGTCGTGTTCAAGTCATCGATAGGGATAGGAGAATGTCTACGGTATTAGCCATTGAAACCAGCTGTGACGAAACCTCAGTGGCCGTTGTGCGCGGGCGGCAAGTGCTGAGCAATGTAGTGTCCTCACAGGTTGCAGTGCATCAGCCCTATGGCGGCGTCGTGCCGGAAGTGGCTTCGCGGCACCATGTGGAAATTGTGAATTGGGCGATTGCCCAGGCAATGCAGCAGGCAGATCTCTCCTGGGATGATATCGATGGTGTGGCAGCAACGGTGGCTCCTGGGTTGGTCGGGGCGCTGCTTGTTGGGATGACGGCGGGCAAAACCCTGGCGATTTTGCATCAGAAGCCGTTTTTGGGCGTGCACCACCTAGAGGGGCATATTTACGCCTCTTATTTGAGCGAGCCGAGCTTGCAGCCGCCATTTCTCTGCCTGCTGGTTTCCGGCGGGCACACCAGCTTGATCCATGTCAAAGACTGCGGCAACTACGAAACCCTAGGGCAAACCCGCGACGATGCCGCTGGCGAAGCTTTCGACAAGGTGGCCCGGCTGCTGAATCTGGGCTATCCGGGCGGACCCGTGATTGACCGACTAGCACAAACCGGCAATGCCGCCGCCTTTCCCTTGCCAGAAGGAAAAGTATCACTGCCCCAGGGCGGCTACCATCCCTACGATTCCAGCTTTAGCGGCTTAAAAACAGCCGTACTGCGTCTGACGCAATCGCTGCCGCCCATCAAAGCGACTGAAGCGGATGTAGTCGCCGATATTGCAGCCAGCTTTCAGGCGGCGGTGGCTCGTGCCCTCACCAAGCGCACAATAGCCTGCGCCCTTGACTATGGGCTGACCACCATTGCTGTGGGTGGCGGCGTTGCGGCTAATAGCGGTCTGCGAGATCATCTGCAGGCGGCCGCGGCCGAGCAGGGGTTGCGCGTGCTGTTTCCGCCGCTGAAGTTTTGCACTGATAATGCGGCGATGATTGCCTGTGCAGCGGCAGACCACCTCGACCAGGGGCACCAATCGCCCATAACGCTGGGTGTTCAGTCGCGGATGCCCATCTCCGACGTGATGCAGCTCTACCTGCCTCAGCCAGAACCAGTCCTCCTAGCAGCTCACGGTCTATCGGCAGCGGGTTGATTGCATTGGCTGAGGGGACTTGCTATTCTTAAACAAACTTAAAACAACCTGATTGGGTTTTTGTTAATACATTTTGTTAATACAAATTAATACAGATTGATACAGATTAATACAACTCTGGTGTGGATTGGCTCTGCCAGCTCGATTGATTTCTGAACTATCTGCTGAGCTAGGGTTCCAGCTACCAGATATAGTCTCAGTCCTGAGCGTTCCAACCAGATGCCTCGCCGCCAAAGTTGTCAAAGCTGTCAAAGCTGTCGGTTCAATCAGAGGGGGTCTGGGATGAGCAAGCCGTTATGTTGGTGAACCCCACTGCTGGTCAGCCCTACTATGTCCGTAACTCTCTACTGGCTAGACACCATTCAATCGGCTCATCGCAGCTCTGTAGGAGATAAAGCATTTTACCTAGGTCTGCTCAGCCAACGAGGCTACCCGGTGGTGCCGGGCGTAGTCGTTTCTAGTGAGCTGTTCTGGCAATTTTTAGAGCAGATGACCTGGCAGGAGCCACAGTTTAGCGATCTGCCGCACTCTTTCTTGTATCTAGATGTACATAATCCTCGGCAGTTGCAGACAGTGGCGCAGCAGATTCAGCAGGCAATTCAGTCCACGCCCCTGCCAGATGACCTTTTGACTCAGCTAGAGGCGGCCGTGCAGACCTGGCAAACTCCGACAGTGATGTTTCGTCCCTCTTTTGCCTTGCGAACTGGGCTGGATCCCACGGTGAGCCTTAGTACAACCGGGCTGCTAGAATCCCACCTCGGTCCGCCGACTCGGGAAGCAATCGCTGCCACGCTCAAGCAAACTTGGTCAGAGCTATTCCGTGCCAAAAGCTTGCTCTATTGGCAGCAACTCGGCATTCAGCTACCCCATATTCATCTGGCGGTTTTGGTGCAGCCGCTCTATCCAGCACTGGCATCCGGAACGGGGCAGATCCGCAATGAGCAGTGGGATGTGGCAGCCGTATGGGGATTGGGCCAGAGCTTGGTGCGCGGCGAGAGCTTGCCCGATTACTATCGGTTCTCGACAGACGCTGGGCTACAGGTCTTGCGAAAAGGACAACAGACCTATGCCTACCACTTGGCAGAAGCCTTGCCTCCGTCCGCTCCGATTCCCTGGCTCCCCGATGGCGATACCGACTTGCAGCTTGATCTGCTGGATCCCAGCCTCCGGCAGCAACCCGTGCTGAGTTCAGCTCAATGCAACGAATTGGGAGAGCTGCTGCGCTCGCTCATCACTGAACTGGGCATGGCACTAGAGGTCGAGTGGATTTGGTGCAGCACGTCCTCTTCGTCGCCGCAGTTTTTCCTAACGCAGGTGCAGCCGCTGATCACATCGTCGGTGAACGCCGTCAGTTCCGTTTCCTCCCAGGGGCAACCCGTCGCGTCGGAGCACCCTGTTGAGCTGTCCAGATCTCACCTGTCTGAAGCAGTACCGCCGCAGGTCGCTACATCTCACACCGCTACATCTGCTCTGCACGGCATTGCAGCCTCTCCCGGTACCGCTCTAGCTCCGGCATGGGTGCTATCGAACGAGTCACCTGCTGATGTGCCTGCTGAACTGTCTGAACCTGTGATTTTAGTGCTGCCCACCTTTACACCTGATAAGCTGGTTTGGCTAGAACATGCAGCCGGGATTGTCACTGAACAGGGCGGCATGACTAGTCACGGCGCAATTCTGGCGCGGGAGGTCGGAATTCCAGCGGTAATTGGGGTGGCGCAAGCAACACAGCAGCTTCAAAGCGGCACGATGCTATGGGTCGATGGCGATCGCGGCGAGATCCAGGTGGTGTCGTCTCAGACCTCGATTGCTGAAGCTACTTCAGCCCTTAGCAAGGCTGCTCCGCATCCGGATCATCGGGATCATTTGAATGCTCTGGATCATCTCTCCAGAGTCTCGGGCGAGCTACGACAACGCCCCAACGCCACTGAGCTGCTAGTAACGGTGAGCCGCCTGCAATTGGCAATCAAAGCGGCTGCACTGTCCATCGACGGTATTGGGCTGCTGCGCTCGGAGCTGATGCTGCTGCACGAGTTGGGGCATCGCCCGCTAGTGGACTGGTTGCGCCAGAGTGAGCCGCAGGAGGTGAGTCGGCTGCTGGCTCAGACTGTGCAGGAGTTTGCCGCAGCCTTGGCCCCACGACCTGTGTTCTACCGCTCGCTCGATCTGCGCTCCCATGAATTTGCTGGTTCTCTAGGAGAGGCGGTGACAGAAGCCAATCCAGTGCTGGGGATGCGCGGCACCTTTAGCTACCAGATGCAGCCGGCCGTGTTTCGGGCAGAATTGGCGGCCTTGCGGCAAGTGCAGCAGCAGGGCTATTCAAATCTGTGCTTGCTGTTGCCGTTTGTGCGCAGTGTCGAGGAGTTTGTCTTTTGCAGGCAGCAGGTCGAGCAGGCGGGATTGATGCAAGAACCGCAGTTTCAGCTGTGGATCATGGCCGAGGTGCCCTCGGTGCTGCTACTGCTGCCTGACTATGTAGCGGCGGGGGTGCAGGGCATCGCTATCGGCAGCAATGACTTAACTCAACTCCTGCTCGGCGTCGATCGCGATCATCCCCAGCTTGCGGCTGCCTTTACGGTGCAGCATCCTGCCGTCTTGCGAGCGATTGAGCAGTTGATCCAGACGGCTCGCACCTGCCGCATTCCCTGTTCCTTTTGCGGCCAGCTCCCGCAGCCGGCGACGGAATTTATCGATCTCCTCGTGCGCTGGGGCATCCACGCCATTTCCGTAGAGCCAGACGCTGTGGCTGCGACCAACACCGCCATTGCCCGTGCCGAACGACGGTTGCTGCTAGAGCTAGCTCGACAGCGACTGCGCCCGTCGGCAAAACCGTCGGCAGAGGAGTAAATTCAGGAGTAAATCCAGCTTAACTTCCTATCGTTTCTCCTGATTCTGTCTTTTGTACTTTTTGCACGAACCTTTAGTGTTCTTGTGAGTGAATTCCCTGCTGCACCACTGCCACCACTGGCTGCATCTCTCCCGGCGAAATCGGTTGCTATGATGCTTTACGATGGAACAGAACTATGGAACAGACACCTAAACTGGCTTTCGTGGAGCAGGCTCTAGCCGAACGTGCTCAACAACAGCAATTGCGGTCGCTGCAGCCGCTTCATCCGATTGATGCGGTCCGAGTGACTGGCTACGGGCAAACCTTGCTCAACTTCACGTCCAACGATTATTTGGGGTTATCGAAGCATCCCCAGATTATTGCTGCCGCTCAGCGCTACACGGCCCAGTACGGTACCGGAGCCACGGCATCGCGGTTAGTCAGCGGCACTTACGACATTCACCTGCACCTTGAAGAGCAGTTGGCTGCCGCAACCGGCCGAGAAGCTGCCCTGCTGCTGAATTCCGGCTTTCAAGCCAACGCCACTCTGCTGCCAGCCCTGCTCGATCGCCAATCGCTAGTGCTCTGCGACCGCTTGGTGCACAACAGCCTGATCCACGGCATTCGGTCCAGTGGGGCGCGGTTTATCCGCTATGCCCATAATGACTTAAACCATCTGGAAAGCGCGTTACAGCAAGCCGTGCAGCAAGGCGTGCACCGCATGGCCATTGTCACAGAAACGGTCTTCAGCATGGATGGCGACTGCAGCGATGTTGAGGCGCTGATTCAGCTCGCGAATCAGTATGGTGCGATCCTGTATCTCGACGATGCTCACGCAGTAGGGGTGCTGGGACAACGCGGCATGGGCTTGGCCGCCGATCGTCCCGAAGTTGATATTGTTGTGGGTACCTGTGGCAAAGCCTTCGGCAGCTTCGGGGCGTTTGTCACCTGCTCTCGCTCGCTGCGCCAGTATTTGATTAATTTTTGTCCTGGGTTTATCTACACCACAGCATTACCTCCTGCCGTCATTGGCGCGATTGAAGCGGCACTGTTGCTGATTCCCAGCCTCGATGCCGAACGACTGCACCTAGCCCAGCTCAGCCAGACTCTACGCCCAGAACTGCAAGCCCTGGGTTATAGCACAGCCGCCTCTAGATCCCACATTGTGCCGCTGGTTCTTGGCAGCGAAACCCGGACACTGCACCTCTCCGACTGGCTCAAGCAGCAGGGCATTCTGGCTACGGCGATTCGCCCACCCACCGTTGCTGCCGGCACTTCTAGGCTGCGCTTTGCCCTTTCTAGTAGCCATACCGTTGAGCATCTTCAGTATTTGATTCAAACTATTGCTTCATGGACCGATTGTTAGATTCTCAGTTCAACACTCACGAAGCTTCATCGCAGCATTCGTTGACCTCGATGCCGAGCATCATTGCCTATCATGGTTGGGGCTTTGCAGCCAACTGCTGGGCAGGGTGGCAGCAAACGATGGAACAGCGGGGCTATCGTTTTCAGGCATCCGATCGGGGCTATTTCGGGCAGCCTGTATCTCCTAAATTTGCCGCATCCGATGGTCCCAAGATCATCTGGGCCCACTCCTACGGGCTGCATCTTTGCCCGGTTGAGCAGCTTCAGCAGGCGGATGGCTTGGTGCTGTTTAGCAGCTTTCGCGACTTTCATCCGGTTCCTCCCCAGCGCCGACGCTCTGAATATATGCTGCAGCAGATGATCGATCGCTTTGCCAAGGAGCCGCAGCTCGTGTTGAGCCGGTTTAAAGCCAAATCCTATCATCCAGTAAGCTGGAGCGAGGAGAATCAAGAATTCTCGCTCAATACTGACCTATTGCTTCATGATCTACAGGCACTCAATGACTGCTCCCTCGATCTGAATCTGCTGCAAGCCCTGCCGCAAATCGGGCTGCTGCACGGTACTGCCGATCGAATTGTACCGGTTGCCAAAAGCGCTGAATTGGCGGCAGTTCTACCCCAGAGCCAGTTTTTTGAAATTGCGGATGCCGGGCATGCGCTACCCTTTACCCATTCCCTGTTATGTGAATCTATGTGTGAACCTATTCTGAATACTATTCTTCAATCTTGCTTTACTCCATGAATTCAACATTTCCATCCATCGCTGATTACAAATCTACTGTGGTTCAACATTTTGGCGATGCCGCTCAAGATTACGATCGGTATGCTGAGCTACAGCGACAATGTGCACAGCAGTTGTTAGAGCGCATTTCGGCTCAATCTCTTCATATTCCTGACGGTATCATTCTGGAAGTTGGTTGCGGCACGGGATTCGTCACTCAGGCTTTAATTCAAACATTTCCTCATCGGTATTTAGAAATTACCGATCTCTCTCCGCAAATGATTCAGGCGTGTCAAGCTAATCTGATCATTCCATCAGCACAAGCGGACAGAATTACCTTTCATGTTCTTGATGGAGAAGCGATTTGTCAAACTGAATGGCGCTATGCTCTGATCGTCAGCGGTTTTGTGTTTCAGTGGTTCACCAACCCGATTCAGAGTCTGCATCGACTCATTTCCTGTTTGCAACCCGGTGGCTGGCTCTGCCTCTCGTTTCCGGGTAAACACAGCTTTCCCGAATGGCGGGCAGTTTGTCATCGCCTGAATCTACCATTTACCGCGAACCCGCTGCCCAATCCTGAGCAACTCCAGCGCCAGCTACCGCTAGATGCGATGACTCGGCATCTGGAAACCGTTCAGTTCACCATCTCCTACACCAGTGCTATCGAGTTTTTCCGCAGCTTAAAACGCATCGGGGCAGACGTTAGTCGGTCCAAAATGCAGCTCTCGCCTGCTCAATTGAAGCAACTCCTGCGCCATTGGGACGATCAACAACGGTTGCCAAACGGCAATCAAGATGATCAACCAAAAGACGATCAACCAGAAGCAAGCGCTAAACCTCGGATTACCGTCACCTACGACGTCGTATTTTGGCTCATGCAGCGCATGTGACCAGTTGACGTTATCTACCGTTATTCACGTTTCAGCATGACCCTAGGCTGAGTTCAGGAATCACTCTACCCGCAATCCATAGCGGCGGAACGTCTCCATAACCTGTTGGATCAGCTGCGGTGAGGGGGGCGGCGTGTCTTTGAGCTGGTAGTCATAGCCCAATTCCTGCCACTTGTATTCACCCATTTTGTGAAACGGCAGCACTTCTACTTTTTCAACGCAGTCTCCTAAAGTTGCTACGAACTGTGCCAACCCTTCCACGTTGACCGGGTCGTCTGTGAGACCAGGCACTAGCACAAAGCGAATCCAGGTTGGTTTGTGAATGTCGCTCAGGTAGCGAGCAAAGTGCAGCGTTGGCTCGATAGACACGCTAGTGACTCGGTGATAGGTCTGCGGATCGTAGGATTTAATGTCTAGCAGCACCAGATCCACGTAGTCGAGGACCGGCTTCGACCGCTCAAAATCGGGAAAGCCTGACGTATCAAGCGCCGTGTGGATACCTAGCTCATGGCAGCGGCGGCAAATCTCCCGCACAAATTCGGGTTGCAGGAGCGGTTCTCCACCGCTGATCGTCACCCCGCCACCCGATGCCTGCATATAGGACTGGTACTTCTGGATCTCCTGCATCACCTGATCCACCGTGACTTCCCTGCCCTGAAACGGGTCGCGGGTGTCGGGATTGTGGCAGTAGAGGCAGCGCAGTAAGCACCCCTGAGTAAAGATCACAAAGCGAATTCCCGGACCATCGACGGTGCCGCAGGTTTCGATTGAATGAATCCGCCCTCGGTCAGCCGTATGCAGTTCCGACAGGGGCGGGTGATGAGTGGATAGATGGATAGCCATGATTGCTCTCCGAGTCTTTGATGCTAGTGATGATCTGAGTGCCCCAATCAGGAGGCGTATGTTCTGATCAGGAAGCGAGTAGAGATGAGAAAGCGGGGCGAGTTATTCCCACCCCACTTGTACCCTACGAGATCAGGTGCCTGTTGAGATGCCTATTGAGATGCACCTTAACCGGCAGCCTCACCTCAGATGCACCCAATTACAGCCGTTCGTGGAAGGTGCGACTGATCACGTCGAGCTGCTGCTCACGGGTCAGCTTGATGAAGTTGACCGCATAGCCGGACACCCGAATCGTGAGTTGGGGATAGCTCTCGGGATGCTCCATGGCATCAAGCAACGTATCACGATTCAGGACGTTGATATTGACGTGATGCCCCTGATTGTGGAAATAACCGTCAAGTAGACCTGCTAAATTACGAATCTGTGTTTCCTTGACCTTGCCGAGGGCAGGCGGCACGATCGAGAAGGTATAGGAGATACCATCCTGAGCATGCTCGTAGGGCAGTTTTGCGACCGATTCTAGCGAAGCAACAGCACCCTGAGTATCGCGCCCATGCATTGGGTTGGCACCGGGAGCAAAGGGTTCACCTGCCTTACGACCATCGGGCGTATTGCCAGTTTTCTTGCCGTAGACGACGTTAGAGGTAATTGTCAGCACCGACTGGGTGGGCACGGCATTGCGGTAGGTTTTATGCTTCCGCACCTTGTTCATGAACGACTTCACCAGATTCACAGCGATGTCATCGACGCGGTCATCGTTGTTTCCATACTTGGGGTAGTCGCCCTCAATGGCGTAGTCCACTGCCAATCCAGATTCATTGCGGATCACGTGCACCTTAGCATATTTAATTGCCGACAGCGAATCAGCCACCACTGACAACCCAGCAATACCACAAGCCATCGTGCGCAGAATATCGCGATCGTGCAGCGCCATTTCCAGTCGCTCGTAGCAGTATTTGTCATGCATGTAGTGGATGACGTTCAGCGTGTTGACATAGAGTTTAGCCAGCCACTCCATCATGTCCTCTAGTTTCTGCATCACCTCGGTGTAGTCGAGCACATCCGCTGTGATGGGCGCATAGGCGGGACCCACCTGCTGTCCATCTTTTTCATCCTTGCCGCCATTGATTGCGTAGAGCAGGCATTTCGCCAAGTTGACGCGAGCGCCAAAAAACTGCATCTGTTTGCCGATCCGCATCGCCGAAACACAGCAGGCAATTGCGTAATCGTCTCCCCAGTAGGGACGCATTAAATCGTCATTTTCGTACTGGATTGAGCTAGTGTCGATCGAGACTTGAGCGCAGAACTGCTTGAAGGGATCGGGCAGGCGGGTTGACCACAACACCGTCAGATTCGGTTCGGGAGCCGGACCCAGGGTATAGAGGGTATTCAAGAAGCGGAAGCTGGTTTTCGTAACCAAGGGGCGACCATCTTCACCCATGCCGCCGATTGATTCCGTGACCCAAACCGGATCGCCCGAGAAGAGTTGGTTATAGTCGGGCGTACGTAGGAAGCGCACCACTCGCAGCTTCATCACAAAATGATCGATCAGCTCCTGCGCTTCGGATTCGGTGAGGCTACCGTTTTGCAAATCACGCTCGATATAGATATCCAGGAACGTAGATACCCGCCCCAACGACATCGCCGCGCCGTTTTGTTCTTTGATTGCGCCTAGATAGGCAAAGTAGGTCCACTGTATAGCTTCGCGAGCGGTCATGGCCGGACGACTGATATCGAAGCCATAGCTGGCCGCCATCTGCTTCAGCTCGTTCAGGGCATCAATCTGATCGCTGAGTTCTTCGCGCAGCCGGATGGTGTCTTCGTCCATCACGTCCACTTCCAGAGACTCTTGCTGCATCTGTTTATCGGCGATCAATCGATCCACGCCGTAGAGTGCCACGCGGCGATAGTCACCAATGATCCGACCCCGTCCGTAGGCATCCGGCAAGCCGGTAATGATGCCTGAGTGTCGCGCCAGCCGCATTTCGCGAGTGTAAGCATCGAACACGCCGTCATTGTGGGTCTTGCGATAGCGGGTGAAAATCTCGAAGGTTTCTGGATCGAGCTGGTAGCCGTAGGCTTCCAATGAGCTGCGCACCACGCGGATGCCGCCCAACGGCATGATGGCTCGCTTCAGGGGTTTGTCGGTTTGCAGCCCAACGATCTGTTCTAGTGTTTGGTCGATATAGCCTGGCGCATGGGCAGTAATCCCCGTCGGAATTTTGGTATCGGCGTCAAGGACACCTTTTTCCCGCTCCAGCTTCATCAGCTGACAGACACGCTGCCACAGGGCTTGAGTCCGCTCGGTGGCTCCTGTTAAGAAAGCACTGTCGCCCGTGTAGGGCGTTACGTTTTGTTGAATAAAGCTGCGAACGTCAATTTCGTCGATCCACCGTCCGGGCACAAAGCCGTGCCATGCCTCGGGTTGCAGTGAGCGAGTACTGACCTCGGCGGGTGGTTTGACAGGGGTGGTAACCATCTTTTTCCTCCAATGTATCAAGTCGAGTTTCCACTGGGAAACGCCCATAGGCTGGGTGAATTGCGGCGTCTAACTTTCTGAACTCTAACCTTCTGAACAGAGTGTTGGCAGCAGATTGTAGCGAACTGACTGTAGATGACTGTAGATACTGACTGTAGATAATCAATGCAACCAGAACAGCAGCTTTGGCAATATGCTCCGATATACTTTGTACATTTCAAAAAGTCTATCGATCACATTCGAGAGCTATATTTTGCTTCATCAAACCGGTGAATAATACTTAGAAAACTCCTTGCCTGCTAGCTGATGAAGCTCATATTCAAGCCGGCTGCTATTAATCTGCCACTGAATGGGTTGGTTCCATGAAATTGGCTGATTCACCTGGCTTGTTTGCCGAATCGATTTCCCGAATCGATGAATTTGATGAATCTGTAGCGCGTGTTCTGGAAATGCTGAACATCTTCACTCTTACTACACCCTTATTTTAGGAAGAAGTACTCATGCGATGAACTTTCGTTCACGATTGTTGATGATGTGAGGATTTGGAAACATAGACGATAAAGCAAGGACGATAGAGTAAGCCAGGGAGTTCTGCAGGCATCGAGCATTGAGTCAACGTCTACAGAACCTCCGTCACGAGGGATTGGCAAGATGGATTGGTAAGAGGTGAGCCAGTCACGAACCCTCTTGTGACCGCCCCGCTACACCGGCTGCGGATCGGGCTTGATCTCGTCCATAGCATGCAGCGACCAGCCATTCCCGTTGATTTCAGCGCCGGCAATTGGCGAAACCCCTTCGTAGGCATCCCTCAAGAGCTGTCTGAGATCAGCAATCAGCGGGTAACGCGGGTTCGAGCCGGTACACTGATCGTCAAATGCCTGATCGGCTAAGCTGTCGAGTTTATCGTAGAACTCGGAGCGGGCTACCTGTGGAAGCACCTCTTGAATAGACATGGGAATATCCAACTGCCGCTTCAGATTTTCAATGGCTGCAATCAGATGATTGACTTTTTCTTCTTCCGTATCGCCACCCAACCCTAGATAGCTAGCAATGCGGGCATAGCGCCATTTGGCGTTGGGGTATTTGTACTGCGAGAAGGTGGCCTGCTTGAAGGGAGCGTCGGTAGCGTTATAGCGGATGACATGCGAAATCATCAAGGCATTGGCTAGACCGTGGGGAATGTGAAACACACCGCCCAGCTGGTGCGCCATCGAGTGGCAGACCCCCAGGAAGGCATTTGCGAAGGCCATACCGGCAATGGTTGCGGCGTAATGGACCTTCTCCCGTGCCTTGGGATCGTTAGCGCCATTGTGATACGCACTGGGTAGGTACTTAAAGATCAGGCGAATAGCTTCCAGTGCCAAGCCGTTCGTGTATTCCGACGCCAGTACCGAGACAAAGGCTTCCAACGCGTGGGTGAGAGCATCAATGCCGCCGTAGGCCGTCAGCTTCTTCGGCATATTCAGCACCAGCTCGGGATCAACAATGGCCATTGAGGGCGTCAAAGCATAGTCGGCTAGGGGATACTTGATGTTGCTACGGCGATCGGTGACGACAGCGAAGGGGGTCACTTCTGATCCCGTACCGGAGGTGGTAGGCACAGCGACCAGCAGCGCTTTCTGACCGAGCGGCGGCAGCTCGTATACCCGCTTGCGAATATCCATGAACCGCATTGCTAGCCCTTCAAACTCAATTTCAGGATGCTCGTACATTAGCCACATGATCTTGGCCGCATCCATGGGCGATCCGCCGCCAATGGCGATGATCACGTCGGGTTGGAAGGTATTCATTAAGGTCAAGCCGCGCTGTACGGTATCGAGTGAGGGATCCGGCTCCACGTCGTAGAAGACATCGTACTTCAGCCCAATCGTTTCCAAGGCTTTTTCTAGCGGCTCAGTCGCTCCCAAATCGTAGAGCGGCTTGTCGGTGACGATAAACGCCCGCCGCCGTCC
Organism: Synechococcales cyanobacterium C42_A2020_086; assembly: GCA_015272325.1. Lineage (GTDB taxonomy): Bacteria > Cyanobacteriota > Cyanobacteriia > Elainellales > Elainellaceae > JACYLU01. The sequence goes on from JACYLU010000004.1 coordinate 21,465, forward strand.
GGCTAGTTCTTGGATAGCTGTGAGTAGCGATCCGTATTTGAAATACACCTTGGGCGGCACCCGGAACCAGAGCATGTTTTCCCGTCGCTCGGCCACGGTTTTGATATTCAGCAGGTGATGCGGCTCGACGTTTTCGCTGATCGAGTTGCCACCCCAAGTGCCGCAGCCTAGGGTCAGCGAGGGGTCGAGGCGGAAGTTATAGAGATCGCCAATGGCCCCTTGAGACGAGGGCGTGTTGATCAGCACTCGTGCTGTCTGCATCGTGTCTTCAAACTGCTTGATGTGGCTAGCGTTGGCAGGATCGGTGTAGAGCACGGCGGTGTGTCCCCGTCCACCAAATTCCACGAGCTGCTCAGCTTTATCCACAGCATCCTCGAAGCTGCTCGCACGATACATGGCTAAAATCGGCGATAGCTTTTCGTAGGCAAACGGTTCCTCGCCGCTAATCTCTTCTACCTCGCCGATCAGCACCCGCGTGTTTTCCGGCAAGACCAGTCCGGCTAGGGCTGCTAGCTTCTGCACCGGCTGACCGACAATATCAGGATTGAGGCGGCCATTCACCAAAATTAATTCGCCCATGCGTTCGCGTTCGGGGGGCGTTAGGAAGTATGCGCCGCGGGCGATGAATTCTTGCTTCACCTCGTCGTAGATGTCATCGAGGACAATCACCGACTGTTCGCTGGCGCAGATCATGCCGTTGTCGAAGGTTTTGCTGAGGATAATCGAGGAAACGGCCATCTTCAGGTGCGCCGTAGAGTCAATCAGTGCGGGAGTATTGCCAGCTCCTACCCCTAGGGACGGGTGCCCCGACGAATAGGCCGCCTTCACCATGCCCGGTCCGCCGGTAGCCAAAATTAGGTTAATGTCCGGGTGCTGCATCAGCGCCTGAGATAGCGGCACCGTGGGTTCATCGATCCAGCCGATTAAGGGAGCTGGAGCACCCGCTGCCACCGCCGCTTCGAGGACAATTTTGGCAGCTTCAATGGTGCAGTGCTTGGCGCGGGGGTGGGGCGAAAAGATGATAGCATTGCGAGTTTTCAAGGCAATCAAGGCTTTGAAGATCGCCGTCGAGGTGGGGTTGGTCGTCGGCACGATGCCGGCCAGAATGCCGACAGGTTCGGCTATTTTTTGAATGCCAAAGACTTTGTCTTCTTCGATGATGCCGCAGGTTTTTTCGGACTTGTACTTGTTGTAGATAATTTCCGACGCGAAGTGATTTTTGATCACTTTATCTTCAACAACACCCATACCCGTTTCGGAAACGGCTAGTTTGGCGAGGGGAATCCGAGCGGCATTGGCGGCGAGAGCGGCTTTTTTGAAGATAACGTCTACTTGAGCTTGCGAGAAGGTGGCGTATTGCTGTTGAGCGGCTTTAACGCGCTGAATCAACTGCTCAAGTTCTGGAATACTGGTCACTGCCATAAGGGCTGCCTCTTGATTAATGCAAGATGGAATGCAAAGAATGCAACGTGTCCGCTTCACAAACAACGGTTCAACGACCGAATGGAATTAGTTTGCTGAGCTAGATCCGGTGCAGTAGATTGGGTGCAGTCAATTGGGTGCATAAACTCGGTAAGTGGATTAACCGCAAAACTGCTTCATTACAGAAACTAAAGCCAATGAAGTGAACGATAGTCTCACCCAAACCACAAAATCCTAAGGATGCTTAGGGATGTTTGAAGCCGGTTGGGTGTCGAGCGTGGTCCACAGCAATCTCAGTTCACACGGGTCGTACCTCTACACTTAGCTAGCGATCGTGCCGACTCACTGCAACCTGCTGCAGATCTTCTGCAGATTAACTCACCAACTGCGCCCTGAAGACACTGTCTTCTTCCTTAACAGTAGAACGATCTTTTGGGAAAGGTCCCAATGATTCAGGATTATGTAAGCTTCTCCTGTAGATGCCGGGGAGCAGTCCTTGCAGGTGAAGTGGCTGATTTAATAAAAGCTAATACCGGCAATTCAACTTGACAATTTCCAACCAATTCTGTCGGAGGACTGTTCGCGGGATAGTTGAATAGAGGTTCGGTGAACTGCTAAGTTAATCGAGGCAAGAAACTTCCCATCGGAAGGCACGTTGTCAACCACCTGTTAGATCCTTCAGCCTGTGTGATGCGAGGTTATGCGAGTAGTAGCTCTTGTTCCTGGTGGAATCGGCGACCAGATTCTGTTTTTTCCTACCCTGGATGACTTGAAACAGAACTTCCCTAACGCCGAAATTGATGTGATTGTTGAGCCTCGGGCAAAATCAGCCTATCGAGTCTCTAAATCAGTCAGCGATGTCTTGATATTCGATTACAAAGACCGCAATAGCCCTGCGGACTGGGCCAACCTGCTGGGCGTCATCCGGGATCGCGATTACGAAGCGGTACTCTCGCTAGGGCGGAGCTGGGGCGTGGGGCTACTGCTGTGGCTAACGGGGATTCCCACCCGCGTTGGCTACGCAAGCAGCACCAGCAAAATATTTCTCACCAATCCCGTGCCGCTGAAGCCGGATCAGTACGCGGCTCATATGTATCACGATCTGCTGCAAGGGTTTGGCATTTCTACCCCCTGTCCCGATCTGGCTATCAGCATTCCCAAGGGCGATCTCGATTGGGCAGATGCTGAGCGGCAGCGGTTGGGCATTAGCGACGGCTATGTTGTGATCCACGGTGGGTCTAGCCAGCTCGCCCAGGACAAAGGCATCGACAAAATTTACCCGGTTGAGCATTGGCAGCGGATCGTGCAGGATTTTCAGCAGCGCCAGCCGGATTTGCCGATTGTAGTTGTCCAGGGTCCGGAAGACCAAGCCTGGGTGGCTGCACTCACTAGCACCAACCCGATGCTCAAAGTCACTAAGCCAGGCGATATTGGCAAGCTCGCCGCTATGATTGCCGGAGCGAACCTGATGCTCTGCACCGACAGTGCGCCCATGCATCTAGCCGTTGCGTTGCAGGTCTACACTCTAGCGCTGTTTGGCCCTACCGATCCCGAGAAGCTGCTGCCCCAAAACGATAAGTTTGTTGGCATCAAGTCACCCACAGGCATTATGGCCGACATCCCGCCAGAGCAAATTTTAGCTAAAGTCTGGGGCGGCTAGATCCTGCGATTGAACATGACTAGACCAGCTGTTTTCCTGGACCGCGATGGCGTACTAAATCAGGAGGTTGGCTACATTCACCGCGTCGAGGATTTGCACCTGATCCCTGGTGTGGCAACCGCAGTACGCCAGCTCAACGATCGCGGCATTTTTTGCTGCTTGGTGTCAAATCAAGCGGGACCGGCTCGTGGCTACTACCCCCAATCCCACGTGGAGCAATTACATGAACGGCTATGCTACCTGCTGGCCGCCGAAGCAGAGGCACAGCTTGATGCTCTCTATTATTGTCCTCATTTGAGTGCCCCTGAAGGCGGTATCGATCCCGACTACACCTGCTGGACGACTTGGCGCAAGCCGAATACAGGAATGCTGGTAGCCGCCGCCTGGGATCACGACCTTGACTTGAGCCGCAGCTTTATGGTGGGCGACAAAGCCACTGATGTCGATCTGGCGCACAATGCCGGCTGTACTGGCATTCTGGTGCAGACCGGCTACGGCGAGCGCGTCCTGAGCGGTGTTTACCAGCACGTAACCCAGCCCGACTACATTGCCCCTGACTTGGCAGCCGCCGTGACCTGGATCTGTCAGCGACTGTAACTCGTATCCCAACTTCAGATCACTGACGGCACAGTAGACTGGTTCTAGCAGTCTTGTCACTGGAGTTGCTCAAGTCACTGGAGGCAGTACCCATGACTGGTCCAGCCATTGGTAAGCTCGACAGACGCGATCTGCGGGCCATTCTCATCCTGATCTTATTTTTTGGGTTTCTCGCGTTGCTGGCGGGTTGGGCGGTGTCTCGGCATGTTGCTAAGGCAGATCGGCTAAGCCGCCTGCTAGATTCTAAGGTTTGCCCCAAGTGCGACCTCGATGGCGTGGATTTAGAAGATGCCGATTTAGCCGGAGGCAACCTGGAAGATGCAACGCTGCGGCAGGCCAAGCTGGAAGATGCTGACCTACAAGAAATCAACCTTGTGCGGGCCATTCTCAGCGAAGCAAATCTGACGAGGGCTCGTCTCAGTCGCGCTAACCTGAATGAAGCCATTCTCAATCAGGTCGTGTTGTTTAAGGCGGACCTAACCGGGGCAAACCTCAGCAAAACCTACCTTGGGGATACAAATCTGCGACAGGCAACCCTCGTGAATGCTGACCTCAGCGAAGCCAATTTGGCGCGAGCCAACCTCGGTCAGGCTAATCTACGCGATGCTGATTTGGGCGATGTCAACCTCAGCCGCGCCAACCTGCGACAAACCGATCTACGGCGAGCCAATTTTGGCGGTGCCGATCTGGTCAATGCCAAGCTGAACGAAGCGAACCTAGCCCGCGCTAACCTGCCGCGCACCAACTTGAACCGAGCAGTCCTGACTCGCACCAATCTGCAAGATGCCAATTTCAGCAGTGCTGATCTCGGCCATGCCGATCTGACCGGCGCGAACCTCACGAACACCTATCTAGGAGAAGCGAACCTCAGCCAAACCAACCTGAGTGGTGCAACCCTAGTAGGTACCAACCTTGCCAAAGCGAACCTCAGCGGTGCGAACCTCAGTGGTGCCAAGTTCAACGGCGTCAACCTGCGACGAGCTGATCTCACCGGCGCAAACCTCAGCGGCATCGATCTCAGCACGGCAAAATTCTGCAAAACTAAAATGCCTGACGAAACTGTAGAAAACCGCGACTGTCTCTAGAGGATCTTTTCAATGATCTTTGGCGTCTAGGAGCTCATGTTGCGCTTTTCTATTCCTAGGCTAAAATAACCAGGCAAAAACGCCGGTGATGAGGCCGGGAGGCAGCAATATGGATCGCGGCTGGAAATATAAGCTCGCCAAGCTCAGCAGAGTGATCAACCGCTTAGGCTGGGGAACCATTGCGGCAGTTGTGCTGCTAGCCGACTGGAGCATGGCTCAATCTCCCCCCGCGCAGAGCCAGCCCAATCTGCAAACGGCAGCAGGGCAGCTCGAACTAGGCAATCAATACATTCAGCAGGGGCAGATCGAGCCAGCCATCGCCGCCTTCCGCCAGGCCGCTGCAATGGATCCCACCCTGACTCCAGCTCACTACAACCTGGGATTGGCGCTCCGGCAGCAAGGCAATCTGCAGGAGGCAGCCATGGCCTTCTACCGAGCAATCCAATCCGATCCCAGCTTTGCCTTATCCTATGGGAATTTGGGGGCAGCCCTGCTTGAGGGTGGTAACCTGACGCAGGCGCAGCAGTATTTGCAGCGGGCGATTGAGCTAGATCCAAATCTGGGGATGGCGCACTATAATCTGGGGCTGGTGCTGCATCAACAAGGCAATCTGGCGCAAGCCGAGATTGAGTTTCGCAAAGCCCTGAATTTGTCGCGGTCGCCTGAGTCGGCCTATCATCTGGGGCTAGTGCACCTGCAGCAGGGCAAAGTTACTGAAGCGGCCGCCGCCTTTCAGCAAGCCGTGACTCTCAATCCCGCTTATGCTGAAGCCCACTACAGCTTAGGAACGGTGCTGGTACAGCAAGGCAAACTCGAAGAGGCGCTGGCCACATTTCGGCGCTCTGCTGAAGCCAATCCCAATTATCCCAATGCCTACTACGGTGCTGGAATTGTCTTTTTGAAGCAAGGCAACTACGCTGAAGCTCAGCGCGTGCTGCAATACGCTCGCGACCTATTTGCAGCCCAAGGCAATACCCGCTGGGCCGACAGCGCTGCTCAGCTTTTGCAGCAGGTACCCAGTTCTAGCTCTGCTCTGCCACCTCACTAACTGCACCCTATCCTGAACCTAATTCTGTGAATCTATTCTGAAGAATACGTTCTGAAGGGTAGGCTTAACAAATCTCCTGATCCATTTTTCTAACTTTAGATAAAATAGAACAAGTGAACTAGCTAGAGAACGAAACCATGAATCTCTTCGATCGGTTGCGCGATGCCCTAGGGTTCGGCGAGGAATACGACGAATTCGAGGATTATGACGCCGAAGAGGGAATGGAGTCAGACTACGAACCTGCTCACTCTGCTTCGCGCAAGCTGCCCAACAACGTGATTGGCTTGCCGGGGCTAATGATGGAAGTGGTGCTGATGCAGCCTCGCACCTTTGATGAGGCTCCCCAAGCGGTGACTGCTCTGCGCGAACGCAAGTCTGTGGTTCTTAACTTGACGCTGATGGATCCAGAACAAGCCCAACGCTGTGCCGACTATGTTGCAGGAGGCGCGTTTGCCATCGATGGCAACCAGCGGCAGCTCGGTCCCAATATCTTTTTATTTACGCCCAACTTTGTGCAGATCAGCAGTTACACTAGCGCTGACCCAGCAGCTACACATGTTGCTCACTCGCTTTCCAATGCTGGTAATGCCAGTGGCACTTCGCCGCTGACTTGGACATCCCAGTCATCTCAGGGTTACTAAGAGCGCTGAAGCTGTTTGTGGCAAGTTTTGAGGATGCTATCGCTGTGACTGAGAACCACCAGTGAACCAGTGATCGAACCTGCCAAAGCCGTGCCTAGGGGTTGCCACCTGAGACATCAAGTACGACTGTCGATTGAATCGGTCTACCGTTGTGAGTTAAGGCCTCATGCCCATTCGCGTTGAGGCTGACGGTAATCTCATGGCGACCGGGTGGCAAATCACTCAAATAGTACCAGTTGCCATAGAGACGGGTGATTTTTGCGCCATTGATGTAAAGGTGGGCATGGCCCTCTGTGGTTGTGGTGCTGGCTGCGTTGACATGCTCGGGAGCAAACCGAAAGTTCTCTACCTGCACCTCTAGATTCCAGCCTCGGCGCGAGTCAGGATGAACAATCAGCGTCACGGCTGGAACGGGTTGATTGGCAGCCACTTCCAGTGTTCCATGCTCATGATCCTCGCCATGCATTGTGCCGTGATCCGAATGAGTCGCACCAGGGTCAGAGCTTTCGTGGGCGTAGAGAAACTGCCTTTGCTCGAGGGTGCGGCTACTCGCGGCTCCCTCCATCAGCACCCAGATTCCGGCTAAGCCACCGATTCCAGCGATCAATGTTCTGCTCAACATCCGCTGCATCTTTATATCAACTTGCATATCCAATTTGCCTATCAACCAATGGCTTGTCTAGAAAAGCGCAGTTTTTCAATCAAATTTAGAGTCTGCTGGTAAACTTGCATCGCTCCCTGCTGACAGAAACAGGCTGCTGCCTGTTCTAGATCGACTAGTGCTGCCGCGATGTCCCCTCGCTGCTGCTGAATCAACCCGCGATTTAAGTACGCCTGGGCATAATCGGGAGCCAGCTCCACGACTCGATTAAAGTCCTCCAACGCCGCGACCAAGTTGCCCTGCTGATGGTATGTGCAGCCACGGTTATAGTAGGCGTGAATCTCCGTTGGACGGAACTGAATCGCCTGGCTAAAGTCGGCAAGCGCTTGCTGTGGATGACCCAGCCCAAGCTGAGCCAAACCGCGATCGTTATAGATTTCCGCTAAGGTCGCATGATCAAGCGGCGACACCTGACGCACCGCCTCGCCATAGTCCACAATGGCTTCACGATAGGCATGCAGCATAGCCTTGGCGAGTCCACGGTTGTAGTAGGCACGAAAATCGTGAGGTTTGAGCAGCAGGAGTTGGCTGTAGTCTTGGATGGCAGCCTCTGCTTCTCCTGAGCGGTAGTACGCCAAACCTCGATTCAGGTAGGCTTCGGTTTCTTTGGGATTGAGCCGCAGTGCCTGCGTGCAGTCGGCTATGGCGGCGGCATAGTTTTCGAGGTAAATCTGGCTCAAACAGCGATTGCTATAGGCAGCACTGCTGCCACCGTGCTGGATGGCTTGAGTGAAGTGCTCCACTGCCGCTGCATAATCTTCTGCTTGAAAGGAGGTAATTCCCAGGCGCAGGGCATCATCGGTAGCATTTGGCAGTGTCATTGCTGCTGCGGGCACAGGCAGAATCAGCATGAGGAGTAGCCCAACAGTCGTGATCAGCCGGAGGAGCATGATGAGAAGGATCATGAGAGTGCCAGGGGAAAAGCGACACAATGCTCAAGCGAGGCAAAGCAAAGAAACGGTTGAACTAGGGGTAAAGGGTCAGGGATAGGAAGTAGGTAGGGAGCGCAGAACCTTGAGAATGAATTCAACGAACCTCCGCAGCCTAACGACTTGAGCAGCCTACACAGCTACACAGTTTGAACAGTTTGAGCATGCTCTGATCGTGTCCTGCCTGTTGCTTAGCTTTATGCAATATCCCTAACCCTCGACCCCTAGTTCTTTATTGCCTAGGCAGAATACGGCTGTAAGACCTGTCTGTTCGAGGGGTTACCAGCCGCTCTCAGCTTGGCTGAGCACATAGGCAGCGACATCTTCAATTTGGTTGGCATTCAGACGTCCACCGAAGGCGGGCATCGCATTTTTACCCTGGGTAATTTGAGTTTTGATGGCATCCAGCGAAGCCATCTCATACTTTTCCAAATCGGCTTTCTTCAGGGTTTTGGCAGCATTCACTAGATTGCCGCCCCCCACGTGGCAAGCAGCACAGTTAGCGCTAAACACTTTGGCACCGTTGCTCAAATCCGCGGCAAATGCAGGACGGCTAAACAAGACACTCGTCAACAGGAAGCCTAGGCACAAAATAGCGAACAATTTTTTCATAGAGTTCTCTCACACACAGATCGGGATATGGCAGCAGCGTCTAACCGCCCGTTTCCTGGGAGCAATTGGTAATGGGCGACAGCCCAGACGCTTCTCCTGAACCATCCTCAGCAATGGGGTAGCTGCTGTCAAAAGACGGACTGTCAAACTTGTCGAAATGTATCGAGATATTGAGCTATGGCATCCAATTCCTGTCAAGACAATCCGTTAGACTGGTTCTAACGAGGAGAACCAGCAGATGCTTGATCACTGTCGGGCTTCTAGCTGTGTTACTTCTGTATGTTGCTTCTGATTATCTTGATTTTTGATGCTTTGAGCGTGCATGCCTCCTCTCCCTGATCCTCGCCCGCGCCAATTGTCCTTAGGACCTCTAGAAGCCGAGATTCTAGACCTGCTCTGGACGCTTGGTTCTGCCACCGTCAAAGACATTCATGAGCGCATTTTGGTTGATCCAGACCGCGAGCTAGCCTACGCCTCGGTGACGACTGTCCTGCGACGGCTGACGCAGAAGGGCTGGCTAGTTTGTGATCGGCAGGATCGAGCGTTTCGCTGGCGACCTCTGGTGTCTCGAGAAGAAGCCAAAATTCTGCAGGCCCACGATCGCCTGCAACATTTCCTAGATGTTGGCAATCCCGATGTGGTCGCTGCCTTTGCCGATGCCTTGGATGGAGCCAGCGTGGAAAAGCTAGATGCCATTGCTCAACGCCTCAAAGCGGTTCGCCAAGCTCGGCAGGAGGAGAAGTAATCATGCACATGAGCCTGATGCTGCTTGCTGTGACAGCAGTCTGTCTGACTCGTCTTTGGGTCTTTCGCGCCGCTTTGCCCCTTGTGTCGCGCTGGCAACACACCTTGGGATTGTTCTTGTTCGCTCCCCTATTTCTGCTAGCGATGGCAGTTGCCATTTTGGGCATGGGAACCCGAGGGCAAATGCTGGGTCTACCCGTCGGCTGGATTGGCTACAGCGTTTCCCTAGGATTTTTGGGCGTGGCTGTCGGGCTGGTGCTGTGGCGTGGTTGGCTGGGCTGGCGCTCCTTGCAGCAGGTACGAACCCAGCCTGCGGTAGTGGTGCACCAAGCTTCCATTCCCATGACTGCTCGCGTTCTTAATACGTCCATGCCCTTTGCAGCTCAGGTTGGCTTTTGGCAACCAGAATTAGTTTTGAGTCAGGGAGCACTGGTCCACTTGTCGCCTGATCAACTGACAGCAGTACTGACCCACGAGCAGGCTCACTTGCATTACCGCGACACTTTCTGGTTCTTCTGGCTAGGTTGGCTGCGGCAACTCACCTCCTGGCTGCCCTACACCGAAGCACTTTGGCAAGAATTGCTACTGTTGCGAGAGCTGCGCGCCGACCGCTGGGCGGCTCAGCAAGTGGATGCCCTGTTGATTGCTGAAGCCCTGCTGCTTATGACCCGAGCGCCTTTACTGGACGCTGAATCCTGTGCCATGTTTGGTGCAACCGCACCGCTCCACCGGCTAGAAGAACGCATCAATGCGCTGCTCACGGATACCACTGATGCCGATGCGGACGCCTCTTCGGAGATTCACATCCCTTGGATATGGCTTGCCCTAGCGCTGTTGCCGCTATTCACGGTGATGCTGCATCGATAGGCCCCTCGATATCGCATGATGATAGCCGACCGGAATAGCAGCAGAATGTCCACTGCTGCACAAACACCAAGATAACTCAGATGTAAGAAAAGCACCCCTGCGGGGGTGCCATCCAACCAGCTAACTTAAGACAAGCTTGTTAACCTCAGGCGATAAGCGCTCAAATAACAATTTTAGGAAGCTTTAGGAAGCGAGTCCTTTAGCTCATCGCTGCCTGACTGCGATCGTAAGCCATGCCAAAGCTGGGATGAACTTTGCCTTGAATGTGGTTCCAATAGGAGCTAGCTTTGCCGGAATCAAGCCCGACACGAGCATCAAGCCGAGTGAGCATCGACTGCTGCCGCCGCTTCACAACGCGATGATGGTTCATCATGAGCTGACGTGCTCTCTCCTGAATCGACGTTGTCGCAGGGGCTGCAACTGCTTCAGCCACGGGCTGCGAGGTGTAGTGAGCGCCGCGATAGATCAAATCCAACGTGGGTTGAAGTACAAGTGGCTTCTTAGGATTGCGAAAACGGATATCCACACCTCGATACTTACCGACTTGGGTGGGATCACCATATTCCACTTGAGGAGGATTATAGTCGTAGCTGACTCCACGATAGGTTAATTTCATAGGTTTCGCCTCTTTTAGTCTCTGATGGGATAATGAGGCGCGTTCCTTCAGGAGAATCTCCCTACTTCCGTCCTTCTGACTCTTACCGTTCAATTCTTATCTGGTCAGTAGAAGGATGAACGATTTATTCTGTATTCATTGTTACCGTTTGCCACTATTTTGTCAATAAGCGCCTGCTTTTATGTCATCTTTCCTTGACATGACGGGTGCCGGCACAGGAGTGCAGACTACGCAGCAGATAAGAGGCATTGCTTCACTTCTGAAGAGCACTAGAAAGATCAAAAGAAACCAAAATCACCAGACCCGCTCAAACAGCAATCACCGCCACAACCATATCGCGCAAGACAGACTAGGTTCGTAAATGGGGGATCCGGCGCTCCACATTCGATGTGCTGCCGGTTAAGAGCGGCACCTATTCTGCCTCGCTGGCGCGTGCTTGTTCTTCAAGCGCTTGAATGGCGAGCAGTAGTGCTTCTTCCTCTGCTTCAAACTCGGATTCCGAAATGTCTCCCATATCGAAGGCAAGTTGCAGTGCCAGCAGACGTTTGCTGAGATTTTCTTTCTCGTTCAGCTCGGTGCTAGCTTGTTCCAAAATTTTATCCGCGATCCAGGTGAGGCCGGTCACCGGAGCAGTCAGTGGTGCTATCAGCAAGTCGAGAAACATGCGTAGAGATTCCCCTGTTGAATTATTGAATTATTGAACGATTTGGTTCAGATAACGCAGGGTGGATTAGTGTTGAGCTAAACCGTGCTGACGACTCAGGGCAACTGGGCAAAGTTAAAAGGAGCTGTAAAGTTGTTGTAACGGATGCGCAGCCGACTGCCAAACTGCTGATCGAGATCTTCAACTTGCTCACCAAATTCAGCTTCCGCCTCCCAAGCAATGAGATAGGCGGCATTGTAAATCATGGCTTCGCTGAGATTTTCGTTTTCCACGGTTTCAACAGCCAGCGGATTGAGAACTGCACGAAACCGATCCACGATCTGCTGTTTGCGAACGGTCATGCTCTGTTCAATGGCTTGCCCGATAGCCACCACCTGGTCCATGCTCAGCGCCTTGCCTTCTAAGCGATCGCGCTGGGCCCGCAGCGATTCGTTCTCCTGCATCAGGGCTGCCAGCTCCTGTTCCGCCTCCCAAAACACCTTAATACCCACTTCCCGCCGCCCTTCTAGCCTCGCGAATAGCTGTTTCAGGTTATCGCCTTGGGGAAGGGTTAATTGCCCCTGCACGGCATCCCAATCATCAATCGTCATACCAAACTGCAACGGTAAGAGCGTGCGAGACCCCTGCTGCATCACCTGCTCTAACACTCGCTCATGTCCTAGCAGGTTCCGCCGACTTGCCAGGTAGCGCTCCTGCTGCGCCTCAGAATACAAAAACACAAAGCCATCGATAGTGTGCATCTGTACGGGCTGTTGATCAAGCCCTTCCAAATCGGAGGGCAATTCAGCAGCGGCAGGTAGAATGCCGTATAGGTAAAGACCGTATGCCATAGAGGTGCCGATAATGAAACGGGGCAAGGCATTGGTAGAGTGCTAGATCGAATCAAGCTTTATCCATGCCTAGTTCAGAGTGCCCAAGCGGGAAGGGGTAGTATCGGTCAGGGGACAGGTAGGTCAGGCGCCCAGCGTTTGGAGAGTAACCCTGCTGCAACTTCACTCCCCAAAACTCGAGTCAAACAGACTGACTGGATCCGAGCGGTTTCGAGGTTAACACCAATTGCAACTTGGCGTGGATCAAATTGAGCTGCGCCAATCCCAGATCGACGCTGCCTTCTAGGACAACACCCGTATGCAGCAGCCGATCGAGTAATTCCAAAATCGAGGGGTTGGTTGAGGTTTCCCCCGGATAGTAGCCGCCGGTTTTGGGCAGCAGGGTACCTACATCACCTAGGTCGATATTCAACTCAGTAGGGTCAATGCCAAATCCTTCACAGAGTTGAATCACCTGTGCTTCGAGCTGACGCAAACTCTCGGCCGCTCGATCAAGATCCGCTTCACTCAGCTCTCCGGCTTCCATGCGGCGAATCACCTGTGCTTCCATGAGCTGACGAATCAATTCCACTAGCGTCAACAGCAACGGCGCTAGCCCAGAATTGGCACCTTTGTCTTCGGGCAATGAACCAGGCGTCAGAGCCGCGGAAGTGATGGGAATCGGCATGTCAGAGGGCATGACTTGAGCTTACACGATACCTGCGTTCAATTGCTTTCTATGAGTCCTGAGCTACCCAGCCTTGAGGGACTTCAACTCGGCTTCCAGGTGTGCGAGGCGAGTTTGCAGGTGCTGATTGGTTTCCAAAAGCTGCTGATTTGTAGCTAGCAACTGCTGCGTGCGGCTACTGAGATAGGGATCGCTCTCCCACCAGTTGATGCCCATTTCCTTGGCTTTATCAACCGAGGAAACGAGCAGCCGAATCCGAATGCTGAGCAGTTCCGTCGAGCCTACAGAAACCGAGATATCGCCAGCAATCACAATGCCTTTGTCGAGGACTCGTTCAAGCACATCGGCCAATGAGGAGCCTTGAGTTGCAGTGGCAATGGTGGGCGTAGTACCAGCAGTAGAGCGCGAAGTAGCGAGTGTCATGCCTTTTTACCTCCGCGAGGGGCTGGTTTGCGGTCTGCCGCTGGAGAATCTAATTCAACAGCTTCAGCAGGCGGAACTGAGACTGCTTCGGGAGAGGAATCAGCCGTTTGATTGGCTGCAACCTCTGGTGATTCAGCTGGTGATTCAGCGGTGGGTTCCGTTTCTGATGCTGCAAGTGCTTCCTCTGGCAATGGTGCTGCCGGTGGAGTTTGAGGTGGACTGGGAATAACGCGCGACTGCGGTGCAAAGCTCGTGGCTTCTTGCTGCATCGCATGAGCCGTGATCATCTCGTTGAACACTTCCCACAATAGGCGCGTTGATTCATCTAGAGAGAGGGCCGAGCGGGACAGCAGCACATCCTGACAAATATCCCGGAACTCGGGGTTTTCCGGCATCGCCAAAATTTCGTGCTCGTGGCAGACCTTGGCTAGCATCAGGCAAGAGCGCAACCCCGAAGACTTGTCAGTATGGGTTCTATGGCGAAATTCACGCACTAGCCGCACGATAATCAGGGCACTTTCGCGATCGATCCCCGTTTTTTGGACAATAATTTCTTGCTGTGTCAGTTCATCGGGTTCGGGAATATTGATGGTGATAATGCGATCAAGCAGTGCATCCTGAGTGGCATGCACCCCGCAATATTCCTCAGGATTCGAGGTAAGAATGACGCGAAACTGCGAATTAACCCGAATATATTCGCTGCGGCTATTGTTGGGCGGCAGCACCAGCAGCTTTTCTTCTAATGCCGACAGCAGAACGTTATTCACTTCAGGACGAGAACGATTAAACTCATCGTAAACGAGTGTAAATCCCTCTCGACATGCCAGCGTCAAGCGCGAGTCCACCCAATTGTGGCGCAGCTCATCCTCAACCTTTACAACGCTATGAATAAAGTTATCTACAACTTTTTTGCGCGTGTAGCCGGTTTGGTTGCCAATTAAATCAGAGGTTTTAAACTCATCGTCTCCATACAACAGCATGATGGGACGGGCCAGGAGATCGGCAAGATGCAAGGCCAACGTCGTTTTACCGGTTCCGGCAGGTCCCCGCAGATGAACCGAGAAACCAGATTGGAGATAGCGAAGTGCCCGCGCGGCCACACGCTCGATGGGAGGTGTGCTGACAAAGCGCCGGGGGCTGGCTCGTAGAACAGTAGTCACAGGCTAACTTCCTCTTGAATTAAATACATGCGATCCCGCTGGGTAATCAATCCTTTTTTGATCAATGCCCGCAGCGCATCCACTGCTTGAAATCGGTTAATCCCCAGAGCAGATTCAATTTCGGTTAAGCGAGCACCTTGCACTTGATCAATGTAGGTGTATACTTGCTCCTCTGTGGAAACTGCCTCTTTGCGAGGGGATTTGCTAGACGTTCCCACTGCTGCGGCAGATCGCTTTTGGGTCGGCGGGGATACAACCGCAGGGGAAAGAGGTGCGGCGGATGCGTTGGGCTGATGCTTAGTTTTGGGCTGATGCTTAATCGAGATAACTTGGGCTGGCGGCGGAACAGATTCAGGGGGTAGGCTGTCCACGACACTCTCTTCTCCCCAGACCAGTTGCCGCAAATCGGTACGGTACTGGCGCAGTTCGGCTCGGAAGTCAGCAAGCTGCTGAAACAGATTAACTTGGTCGATTTGTCGCCGCTGCCGATCCTGTTGCAGCATTTGCTGGAGCTGCTGAGCGCGCTCTTGGCGAGCCAATCCGAGTTCCGTGAGGTAGGTTTGTACTTCAGCTCGTAGGTGATCGACAGAACGAGTCAATTCCTGCACTAGCTTTAGATGCTGCTGCAAACGCTCTTGCCGACTTTGCTGCAATAAAGCCTGCGTTTCCTGCTGTAGAGATTGCACGCGGGCTTGCAGCAATTGCCGCAGTTCCGCAACCGAGGATTTAAGCTGCGTACGAAACTCGCTCAGGTCCTGCAACAACTGTTGCGCCATCAGGGAATGGTCTGCTGCACAAGCCGACAGAAAGTTTGCCGTCTGCTGCTGTAGCGATTGAGTGAACTCGTGCAGTTGCTGCGCTAGCTGCTGCGCCTGAACTTGACGCTGCGCATGAGCTTGAATCAGCAAAGTCTGAGTTTCTTGCTGCACCTGCTGCTGAAATGCCTGTAACTCCCGACGAAGCTGCACCGCCGTTTGCTGCCGCTCTTGCTGAAACTGCATCAGGGTTTGCTGCACTTGCTGCTGCCGTTGGATGACATCCTGCTGCCGCTGCTGCTTCTGCTGTTGCCATGCGTCTTTAAGGGACACAGAAACCTCCTAAAAGAAGTAGTGAATGAGGAGTAAATGAGGAGTAGTGGATTGAGGACAGATGCCCTGCGGACAGGTTAAGCCAATCGGTGGGCGTGGTGCGTAGGGCAGATTAAGACAGACAAGTGTAATGGGAAGCCATTGACTAAGTAACTTCTCAAGCAACCTTTTAAAAATAATCTTTTGAACGAATTGATGTATTAACCTGAGTGCTGAGGAGTAATGATTGCATGCCTAGCACCCAGGCAAAACTCGAAATTAAGCAGCCGGAACCGCGGCTTGAGCCGTTAGACCAACTGCCTCAGCATACTTCAGATAGGTTTCAACTGAAGCAATGACCACACGGGCTTCAACCGAGAGCAATTCAATCCCAACTAGCGAAACCCGTACCCACGCATCAACCACAATTCCCTTGTCGAGAATGCGATCAACGACTTCAGCCAAGCTAGAGGAAGAGTTTACCTTTTCAACAGCCATGATTAGTCACCTAAGTTGAATGAATACAGAACGAAGGGCGGCTTACTGAGTGAAATAAATCCTGACAAGGATAGATCAGCCTCTACTAGAGTAAGAATTCTCTCTACTTGAAGTGACAGCAATATCGCTGAAGTTATCAAGGAATTAGAGACCCTATCCGAGGAAACACGGGGATGCTTAAATCTATCTATGTCTTCCTCAATAAGCCTCTCTCCACTTCTACTAACTTGAACGTCTGCACGAATTTGGCAAATTTAGCTAGCAAAAGGGTGATGCGATCATCGTTCCCATTTCTCTATTTTTGATAACAGATTCTATTGAGTATTTATAAAATTTTAAATCAGTTATCAAAAATGAGTTTAAAATTATGAGAATAGTTGAGGAAATCGCGTCACGCTAAATATTCAATCGGCGCTCAAATTCTTCACGAGTTGATTCAACAAGCTGTATCGCCTGCTCATAAATATCGCAATAATCCTGCTTTAACCAGGCAAGTAAGCGAGCAAGCTGAGCATTCCTCAGTTCTAAATCGGTTTGAAAGATGGCAGCAGTAGCCATGTGCTGGGCGTACTGAGTCGGGTGCCCTTGGGCAACAAAATTGGCTGTAAGCATCTGCAGAGCTTGTTGACGAACCAAATCCAGGGATTGACTCATAGAATTTAGTGTTGAATTGAGAAGTGGAAAGGTAAATTGCAATTGCGATAGAGCATCGTAGACTGAGCTTGTAGACTGAGCCTGTAGAGTGGGCCTTATCAGTCTTTGGGTGTTGACGCCAACGAAGATTGAGGTTGCGTTTTCTGCTCAGCTAATTGTTGGTAGGCAGCAGCAAAGTCGGACGTGGTGATCCGAATGGCGCTAGGGTCGCTCAGCCCCTGGGAGCGATAGCGGCGAATAGCCTCCAAAGCCGCCTGATTGCTGAGCAGCGCCAAATCTGCTCCGTTCCAACCTTCAGTTCGGGCAGCCCAAGTTGCTAGATCGACTTCAGTGAGAGGTCGTTCGCTGTTGTGCACCTGTAAAATTGCCAATCGACTGTCGAGATCCGGCAAATCGATTTTTAGCTGCAAATCGAGGCGTCCGGCTCGCAGCAGGGCCGCATCGATGGCGTCGGGACGATTGGTGGCGGCAATCAGCAGGACATTCCGGCAGCCTTGCAACCCGTCAAGTTCGGTCAGGAGTTGCCCCACCACGCGATCGCTAACGCCCGAATCACCCTGAAATTGACCGCGGGCGGGGGCCAGAGTATCAATCTCGTCGATAAACACGACGCAGGGAGCGGCTTGTCGCGCTTTGGCGAAGAGTTCTCTCACGGCTTGCTCGGCGGTCCCCACCCATTTGCTTAAGAGTTCCGGACCATTGACCGCAATGAAATTTGCTCGTGCCTGGGACGCCACTGCCTTGGCCAGCAGCGTTTTGCCAGTACCGGGTGGACCCCAGAGCAGAATGCCACGTGGAGCTTTCGCGCCGGTTTGCTGGTACAGCTCGGGGTAGAGCAATGCGCCTTCCACGGATTCTTGCAGGGTTTGCTTCACCGCACTGAGACCGCCAATTTCCTCCCAGGTGATAGCTGGAATCTCAATTTCGACCGAGCGCAGCACCGAAGGCTTCACGTCCTTTAGAGCGAGTAGGAAATCGGCCTGACTCAGCAGCAGCGTCTCGGGTTCTGGAGTATGTAGATTGGGCACCTGACGCCGCAGCGCCAGGAAGGCAGCCTTCTGGCATACTGCTTTCAGATCGGCTCCGACCATGCCAACAGCAAGATCGGCAACGGCTTCCAGGTTTACTGAGGCATCGAGGGGCATCGAGCGGGTTTGAATGCGCAAAATATCTAGTCGCCCGTCTCGGTCTGGCACACGAAACTGGATTTCTCGATCGAAACGCCCGGGACGACGCAGCGCCGGGTCTAGATGATTGGGACGATTCGTGGCTGCCAGCACGATCACGCCCTGGGTCTGGGCAAACCCATCCATCAAACTCAGAAGCTGGGCGACGAGGCGTTTTTCGACCTCTCCTTCGACTTTGGCGCGATCGGGTGCGAGGCTATCAATCTCGTCAATAAACACCAAGCAGGGAGCCGAACGAGCCGCTTTTTCAAACACACTACGCAGGCGGGCTTCGGCTTCTCCATAGTACTTGCCCATTACCTCGGGACCGGCAATAGCAATGTAGTTGACATCCAGGTCGGCTGCTAGGGCGCGAGCGGTCAAGGTTTTACCGGTTCCTGGCGGTCCCACCAACAGCACGCCACCGGGAGGCTCTAGCCCCAGTTTGGTCAGCAGATCCGGGCGTTTCAGAGGAATTTCGACGAGTTCGCGCAGCTCTTGCAGCACGTCCTTGATGCCACCCACGTCTTCTAGGCTAGGTAGGTTAGGAGAGGGCTGTTCAACCTCGGCGGGCGAAACCTGATCGGTTCTGTGGTGTGCCGCGCTAGGCGGAGCAGGTGTGCGGATGCGGCTGGTTCCGATATCGCTGCGGGGTATGTTGCCCTGACGGGGAATACTGCTGAGGGTACGGGAATTGAACTGAATGTCGGCTTTGAGTTCTCCCTTCTCGGCTTTTTCTTCCAGGAGTTTGGCAAGCTCTAGAAGCTGCTCAAATCCTTTAAATAAATCGCTCATAGCTTAGCTGCGATGGAGAGTTCTCGGTCTAGTTATCCCACTTCTTTCGGTGAGCTAACCTGGTACTCTGGCAATGACGACCGCAGCCATTTGGGTGTCACTGCCGCACAATGGCACGATTCCCAGCATCGCTATGCTGAGCTACCCGTTAAGCTGCCAGTTGCCCTACCCGCGATGATGACAACGCTGAAGATTCGCGAATGTCCGGTAGCGAACGGTGTAGGGTGGAAAAGGCGGTATGGGGCAGACGCTCCTCGCGATGTTTGGTTTAGGGATGAGGTCAGTGGATTTCAGCAACGTCAACACGGTTTGGGTATCAGTTTTAGTGGAAACGCTGTATCGCTTGGGGCTGAGAACGGCGGTCGTCTGCCCAGGATCGCGCTCGGCCCCACTGGCGGTCGCCTTTGCCCGGCATCAGCAGATTGAAGCCATTCCGGTCTTAGATGAACGCTCGGCTGCTTTTTTTGCCCTAGGATTAGCCCGACAGAGCAGGCGACCCACGGCGCTAGTTTGCACCTCGGGAACGGCTGCCGCCCATTTCTATCCGGCGGTGATTGAATCCCACGAGAGCCGGGTGCCGCTGCTGGTGCTGACCGCCGATCGCCCACCAGAGCTACGCCAGTGCAACGCTGGGCAAGCCATCGACCAGCAAAAGCTCTACGGCAGCTATGTCAACGGGTATTACGAGTTAGCGGTGCCGGAGCTTGATGCAGGGCTGCTGGCTTACCTACGGCAAACGGTGGTTCACGCCTGGGAGCGCAGTCTCTATCCGGTGGCAGGACCGGTGCATCTCAACCTGCCCTTCCGGGAACCGCTGACGCCCGCCCCCCATCCCGACGCCCAAGCTTGGGGTGACACTTTTGACATTGAGGAGGACATTGAAGAGTTTTTTGCTGGGATTGCACCCCCAATTGAATCGAGTAGTCTGCAAGTTCAGCCGACCGGCACCGCCGCACCTCTGCCGCTGGCAGACTGGCACCACTGGGAGCGCGGTGTTTTGATTGCCGGAGTCGCGCAGCCCCCCTCGCCTCGGGAGTATTGCGCCGCCATTGCTCACCTTTCCAAAACCCTAGGAGTGCCAGTCCTGGCTGAAGGACTGTCGCCTGTACGCAACTATGCCGCCCTGAACCCCTATCTAGTCTCGGCCTACGATCGCATTCTGCGGCAGCCCGAGCTGTCCGACAAGCTGAAGCCCGACTTCGTGATCCGCGTGGGGGACATGCCAACCAGTCGCGTGTTGCGGCAATGGCTCAGCCAAACCCAGCCCCGCCAATGGGTGATCGACCCCAGCGACCGCAACCTTGACCCTACCCACGGTAGAACGATCCATCTGCGGCTGACGATAGAACAGCTCGCGATGCGGCTGCTGCCGTTGCCCCCTCCACTGCCGTCGCCGTATTTAAATCTTTGGTGTGAGGCGGAAGCCCAGACGCGGCAATCGCTTGATCAGGCGCTTGCTCAACCAGATCTCTGGTTTGAAGGGCAGGTAGCCTGGCTGCTCTCGCAACATTTGCCGCCGCAAACACCGATCTTCATATCGAGCAGCACGCCGGTGCGGGATGTCGAGTGGTTCTGGCAGCCGGGTGACCGGGAAATTCAGCCTTTCTTTAATCGTGGCGCTAACGGCATCGACGGTATTCTTTCGACGGCACTAGGTATCGCCCATCGTCATCGCAGTACGGTTCTGCTGACCGGCGATCTGGCCTTTCTGCACGACACAAACGGGCTGCTGCTGCGGCATCACTTTACTGGCCATCTGACGATTGTGCTAATCAACAATAACGGTGGTGGTATTTTCGAGAACCTGCCCATCGCTCAGTTCGATCCGCCCTTCGAGACGTTTTTTGCCACACCCCAAGCCATTGATTTTGCCCAGCTCTGCCGCACCTACGATGTAGCTTACGAACGCATTGAGTCTTGGGTGCAGTTCATCCAGCGAATCCAAGTTCTCCCCACCACTGGCATCCGCGTTTTGGAAGTGCCCTGCGACCGCAAAGCCGATGCCCAGTGGCGAAAGCGGCTTCTGGGGGGGTGAGGCATCCGCGAATGAAGGCAGGTTAGGAAGGAAACCTGCTTTCGACACACCTAGAATGACGAATGACGCTCTGGACAGTGGATTACCATCTGATTTGGGCAACACATAATTCGGTTGCCATTGATTGTGCCAAACGCTGGGGATGAGCTACACGATTACATTGCTGGGAAAAGCCGCTCCCTCTGTCGCCCTATGCATGCCATCAATGGTATGTCTGATCATATTCACATCATTGTTTCAATTCCATCCCATTTGTCTATTTCAAGCTATGCAAAACGCATCAAAGGGAGCAGTTCTCGGTTCATGAACCAGATGAATTTACCCCACAGATTTGCATGGCAGCGGGAGTACGGCGTATTCTCTCTAGGCGGCAAGCAACTCGATCAGGCAATTGCCTATGTGCAGAACCAAAAGCAGCATCATGCTCAAGAAACGATTATCCGACCGCTGGAACTGCTCTGATTGGCTCCGAATCAAAGACATCCGCGAATGAATGGCGGGCTATGCAAGCAAGTCCACTTCAGTGGACTAAATGTGTTGTTCAATCCACCTCATCTAGCTAGACCGACGCGACGGACTCCAACTATGGAGACGCTATTGTTGAGCGGAGAATTGAGGACAAACTGAGACCGGATTCAAGCTCAAGAACCCGAAGTGAGCTTTGTGGTTCACCCAGGGCAAGGGCTGTTACGATCCTCTAGGAGGCAGTGGATTGGCTGCCTCTACTCGATGCAATTCGTTGGATTGCTGAACCCCACACTGAAGACTTAGGAGGGATTTGATCATGATGCAAATTAAAGTGCCATCCATCGTTTGTGAAGGCTGCATTGAGACGCTGACGAAAGCCGTGACGAAACTCGATCCCAACGCCAAAGTTACCGGCGATCTAGCCAACAAGACCCTGACAATTGATACAACCGCAGACGTGGCGGCGGTGAAAGCGGCGATGGTGGAGGTCGGTCATAGCCCTGAGTAAGCCGCCATTTCAAACCGCCTGCTGTTCAGTGTTCTGCCATTCACTCGGCAAGATCCATCTGACCGCGATACCCCGTGATAATGCGGCTGCCGTCTTTAAGAATGTGAATCTCCATCTGGTCGCTCGCCCAAGTGATTTGGTCCTGGAACGCCGGGTTGAAAATATGCACCCGCTGGTTGCTTGACGACACCGGACAGTCGGGGGAATGTACGGCCAGCCGCTCCACATAGGGACCATCGATCAAAATATCGAGCTGCTCTAGCAACTCCTGCGCCCCTGCCGGTCCGTAGGGGTCCTGCAACTGCTCCAGGGTAAAACCCGTAAACGACATGACGTTTAAGCCCGCTGCCTTTAGCCGTCGTGCTAAATTCGCCAGAGCCGGAGCTTGCCAAAACGGCTCCCCACCCGAGAAGGTGACACCTTGGTTGCGAGGATTGCTGAGGATTTTCTCGGCGAGGGTTTCAACGGCGATTAGCTGGTTAATCTCAAACGACCAAGATGCTGGATTGAAGCAGCCAGGACATTCGCGCAAACAGCCCTGCACCCAGACCACCGCTCGGCAGCCGGGACCATTCACCTCCGATTCATCCACATAGCCCATGATGTTGAGGTAGCCCGCTGGAATTTCGAGCAACGATAGATAAGGGTTTGTCTTAACAGTCATGACTGTACTCCTTCTCCCATGAGAACCATTGAACGCAGGGTTCTATAGACAGTATCGCCTTGACACCATACGTCCACACCGGCATTGTCGCACTGTCACCTCTACTGACCTGAGGATATCGGAATCATTTAACAACTCGCTTAAGAAAATACATGGTTTCTCGATTCTGTAACCCGTCGCCATCTGCGGCAAGATTCAGCAACGAAGGGAGCATGCTCGCAGAGTTAACCTTTAGGCAGGGTTCGTTCCTCAAGCTGTTCTTCAATTCATCTCTCGCCACTCTCAGGAGGTGAATCGACCATATTGCTCACCGCTGACGCAGAGCAGGCAGCACCTTTTCACCAAAGATCTCGATAAACCGCTGCTGCTCGCGATTCACATTGTGCAGAATCAGCTCATCAAATCCCATCTCAATATCCTGCTGCAACCATTCGATGTGCTGCTGTGGGTCTGCCGAAATCCGCACATGGGGATCGAGGTCTGCCGGCTGTACAAAGGCGGCCGCCGCCTGAAACTGCTGCGGGGTAGATAGCTCCGTCATCAGGTGATTTTCAAATACATTGGTCCGCCACTGCTGATGGGCACCACGGCGAGCGCTGACTTCATCCCGGTCGTAAGAGAGCTGCACTTTCAGGATCATCGGTTTGCCAGCACCGCCGCCTTGACGAAAGGCGTCCACCACAGGTCGAAGCTGCTCGGGCGGTCGCGATATCGTAATCAGTCCGTCGGCCCAGCTCCCGAGCCACTCTGCGGTTTTCGCGGTGACTGCTGCTCCAATCAGCAGTGGCGGGGTCGCAGGTCGCGTGTAGAGCTTGGCGTCTTCCACTTGCACCAGTCCGCGATGGGTCACAGTTTCGCCAGCCCAGAGGGCACGCATGACATCGGCGCATTCCTTGAGGCGAGCATTGCGATCGGCTTTGCAGGGCCATCCATCCCCCGTGATGCGTTCATTGACTGCCTGACCGCTGCCAATCGTTAGCCAAAAACGATCGGGAAACAGCTCGGCTAGGGTAGCGGCTGCCTGGGCAATGATAGCAGGATGGTAGCGCTGCCCCGGAGCACACACCACACGGTAGGAAAGCTGTGGTGTCGCCTGCATTGCCGCCCCCAGCCACGACCACGCAAACCCGCTTTGCCCTTGCTGCTCACTCCAGGGGTGAAAATGATCGGAAGAAAGCGCTCGCGTAAATCCTGCCTGCTCTGCCTGCTGGACGTACTGCAGCAGTTCACTCGGTTTAAATTGCTCGTGGGAGGCATGATATCCAATTTGAGCCATACTCGTGTGCTTATAGGTTCTTAGCAGTGATCTATAGTGATCAGGTGAGCAATGCGTTCCTCCTAGATCCACAATCTCAAAATATATCTACATCAAAATTATCTATATAGCTATTCGTATTGTATCGATGTTCACACTAGCGCATTCAGACTTTACACAGCTGAATTCACGTCAATGTAAATCCACGCTAGTGCATACGCACTAATGAATTTCAATGGATTAGATAGCTGTAGTTCCAAAGGTTCCAAAGTCCGGTAGTCCCCTGTGTCTCGTTTAGGATCATTTATTTCACCCTAAAGTTCGTCTTTCTTGAGACAGAGATGAAGCGAAAGGCATCAAACAGAATAGCAGTAGCAGGGTGCTACTGGATGGCTATTAATCTCGTGCTGTTGCTGCACGAGCTAGAGAGCATTGAGAAGGGCGTGCCGCTGCCGGGACAGATCTCTCTTCAGCGTTGGGGTCTAGGTAGCCTGCTGGAAGGTTGTTTCTCCTGTCTAACTACATCTTGAAAGAAAAGATTGCAAAATCGTTACAATTGGTCTAATATTGTTTACATAAGTTAACAAGTAATCAATTTAGGAGTTGTCATGAGAAGCGGTCAGGTTACTGAAGAGCAGGGACGGCTGAACAACTATGCGATCGAGCCCAAAATGTACGTGATGGAAGAGACTCAGGTCGGCTTCACCCCCTACGCCGAGAAGTTGAACGGGCGGCTAGCGATGCTGGGCTTTGTATCGCTGATTGTCTTGGAAGTCCTGACCGGGCATGGTCTACTGGGTTTGCTGTCTAGTCTCTAGAATGGGTGCAGCAGATAGTACCCTCTCAAAGTTCCTGAGATAGGGAAAAAGCCCACAGTGAAGACCGTAATTTAATTTGGTAGTGCTCAAAAGGCAATGATGGGGTAGTGCTCAAGAGGTAATGATGGAGAGGCAGAGTTTTTGCTATCCTCCTTCCATGCCGGCCTGCCCCGTTGGTGCATTTATCGAAACTGTCAAGAACGGTTGCATCTACAATGGTAAACAACGGTAAGCAACGATTCAGATGCTACGACTGTGGACGACAGTTCATTAGATAACCAATCCAAAACGTGACCGATGGCTGTTTAGAGCGTATTTCTCTAGCTGCCATCGCTCGTGCTACCGAGGTCTCTGAGCAATGGCTACAAGCCTGCGTTAACCCAAAACATGCTGACGTGCTCCGTCCAGTGCAGCTGAGACCCACAAGAAGGGAGGCTAACGATTCAATGTGAGGAATTGTGGTCATTGGTGGACCACCAAGGAAACATTCCTAATTACCGGACTCAGATAACCTTTGCTAACAACCAGCACACTCCAGGGCGATGGAGGGAAGTGCTCAAAGGGTAGCCTGTCTTCCGGTAGCGAAATCTAGGCATTTATGCCCACTGCAAAAATGGGTGCACTCAGTTTTAATCTGTGGCTTCTAGTTCAGCTTCTAGGCGTTCTGCCTCGGACTTGGCTTGAATGCGCAGCCGCACCGAATCTGCATGGGACGGCAGCCCTTCAGCGGTCGCTAAAACATCAATAGCAGAGGCGACCCGCTGCAGCGCTTTCGGCGAGTACTCAATCAGGCTAGAACTTTTAATAAAGGTTTCGACGCTAAGAGCCGAGGCGTAACGGGCAGAACCAGAGGTCGGCAGGGTGTGGTTCGGTCCAGCCAAGTAATCTCCCACAGCTTCTGGGGTTGAATTGCCCAAAAAGATGGCACCGGCATGACGAATTTTTTCCAGCAAGCTCCAGGGATCGGCTACTTCTAGCTCCAGATGTTCGGGAGCAAACTCGTTGGATAGTTCCGCCGCTGCCTCCAGAGACTCAACTACCACCACAAGGCCGTGATGCGCAATGGCCTTCTCCGTCAGCATTTTGCGGGGATGGTTGACCAACTGCTGCTTGACTTCGGCCACCACTTTCATGGCCAGATCGGCATCAGTTGTCAGCAAAATCGCCGCCGCCATCGGGTCGTGCTCGGCCTGCGCCAGCATATCTACCGCTACATGCACTGGATTGGCAGAGCTATCGGCAATAATCAAGACTTCCGAAGGGCCTGCCAGCGAGTCGATGCCCACTGTACCGTAGACCAGCTTTTTAGCCAGCGTCACGTAGATGTTGCCCGGACCCGTAATCACATCCACACGGGGAATCGTTTCTGTGCCGTAGGCCAAGGCCGCAATTGCCTGGGCACCACCCACCCGGTAGATTTCATGCACGCCCGCTTCCTGCGCTGCCACTAGCACCGCCGGGTTCACCGCTTTATCGGGTCCCGGAGGCGTTGTTACCACGATCCGCGGCACCTTGGCGACTCGGGCGGGGATAGCATTCATAATCACCGTGCTAGGATAGGCTGCCCGTCCACCCGGCACGTACAGCCCTGCCCGATCGACCGGCGTGTAGCGCTTGCCCAAAACCACTTCATCGTCGCCAAACTGTACCCAGCTCTTGGGAACGCGCTGCCGATGGAATGCCTCAACCTGCCGACAGGCAAGCCGGATGGCGCTAAGCAACTCCTGCGAAACTTGCTGGTAGGCCGCATCGAGTTCAGAGCCACTGATTCGCAATTCCTCAGGCTTCAGGACTAGCTGGTCATATTCTTCGGTGTAGTGCAGAACAGCTCGATCCCCTTGTCGCTTTACAGCTTGCAGCACCTCCCGAACGGTTGCTTCTTTGTGCACAACCTGATCGTCGTGAGTGCGGTCGCAAATTCGCCGGATCTCGGTGAGTGCCTCAGCCCGCTGAGTAATAATTCGCAGCATCGCCACAATGAGTCAAGAACACTAGTCTGGGAGTACCCGCAAAACGACAGGGTCCACGGTATTCCAGCGATTATAGCCGCCAGACTGAAACCTGTGTTTCTTTTAGCTTAACCTGGATTTTCATAGGATTTATGTAGATGAGATGGCAGTTTCTCTAGCACTTTGGTAAGTCATTCGCTAGAATAATGGATCGCTGTAAGTGTCTGTAGTGTATTTAGGTCTAGAGTAGGTACTGTGGCAAATATCAAGTCCGCGATCAAGCGCATTCAAATTGCAGAGCGTAACCGTCTGCACAATAAGTCTTACAAGTCAGCGGTACGCACCCTGATGAAACGCTTCTTCACTGCCGTGGATGCCCATGCGGCAAACCCCACCCCAGAAACCGAACAGGAAGTGCAACAGCGATTATCAGCCGCCTTCAGTAAGATCGACAAGGCCGTGAAGCGGGGCGTTATCCATCCCAACAATGGGGCTCGCAAAAAAGCGCGTTTGGCCAAAGCATTAAAAGCAAAAGAAGCCGCCGCTTCATAGATAGGTCAGTAAGTTAGGTCAATAAGTTAAGTCTTCCGCCAGTCTCCCTAGGTCAGCGCCCGGTTTGCTTGAGCGCTCAGTTTGACCTTTGATGCAGCTTCAGAGCTTGCAGCTTGCCAGCCTTCTGCTTTCCAGAGTAGAAGGTTATTTAGCGTGGCAAAACACAGGTCAAAAAACTTAATATAGAAAAGGTCGTCCCTGCCGAATTGCCCTTTTGAGTTGATGCCACCATGCAGTTGATCGATACCCACGTTCATCTTAATTTCGAGAGTTTTCAGCCTGATCTGGACGCAGTGGCTCAGAACTGGCGAGAAGCTGGCGTGGTGCGGTTGGTTCACTCTTGCGTTGAGCCAGCGGAGTTTCCCAGGATTCAAGCCCTCGCGGATCGGTTTCCAGAACTATCCTTTGCGGTTGGGCTGCATCCACTCGATATGAACCAGTGGACACCCGAAACAGCTGATCAGATTGTCCAACTGGCGCGTTCCGATCGGCGAGTGGTGGCAATCGGCGAAACTGGGCTGGATTTTTTCAAGGCTGAGGATCACGCGATTCAGGAAGCTGCCTTTCAAGTGCAACTCCAGATCGCTCGCCAGCTCAACCTGCCGGTGATTATTCACTGTCGCGATGCGGCATCCCGAATGGCAGAACTGCTGCGTCGGATCTGGACTGAGGAAGGTCCGGTGGCAGGGGTGATGCACTGTTGGAGCGGCACGCCAGAGGAAACCGAGTGGTTTTTGGATTTGGGTTTCTACATCAGCTTTAGCGGCATCGTCACCTTCAAGAACGCTACGCAAGTTCAGGAATCCGCCAAGCTCGTCCCCAGCGACCGGATTTTGATCGAAACCGACTGTCCGTTTCTAGCGCCGGTGCCCAAGCGCGGTGAACGTCGCAATCAGCCCGCTTATGTTCGCTTTGTGGCAGAACAGGTTGCCCGGTTGCGTCAGGTTCCCCTTGAGACCCTCGCGACCCAAACCACCGAGAACGCCTGTCGCTTGTTCCACCTCAGCTTGCCGGTTGCAGACGCGGCTTCCCCCGTCACGGTTGGAATAGGATAGCCATGCAGCGACTGCGATCACAGACAGGGCACTGCAAACAACCACAAACGGACTAGTTTACGTCATAATTGAGGTTGGACTATGTAAATAATTTTGAGGTGCTTCCTGCAGTCCATCCAAATTGCCTGTTCACTAGGGTGTTTATCTGCAATTTGCAGTTATATCTAACTCGCTAGGGTTCTGTAATTTCTGAATACTGTTTATGCCGTGCCAGCGGTTGACGAAGCCCATTGTTTAAGCTATACTCTCCATGCCCAACCTGCCCGTACCCTGCCTATAAGTATTGGAATTGCGCCCATCTTCACTCCCTAAGTTTAGTTTCACGAGTTTTTTAACCTAGACGAAGTCGATTCAGTCTTCCAAATGTGAGGACTGAAGTTTTTTCGTCCGTATATTGCTGACTATTGCCCAGCTCCTACAGCATGAGGGGCATGCCCCACGCACGACTCATTTGAGGAGACGCATGAGTAACCTGACCAAAGCCACACCCATCTTTACCCTGCCTGACCTCGTAGAAATTCAGCGGGCGAGCTTTCGCTGGTTTCTGGAAGAGGGACTGATTGAGGAGTTAGATAGTTTCTCTCCGATCACAGACTACACCGGCAAGCTGGAATTGCACTTCCTGGGTAAAGACTATAAACTCAGACGTCCGAAGTATGACGTCGATGAAGCCAAACGCCGCGACAGCACCTACGCCGTGCAGATGTATGTGCCAACGCGCCTAATTAACAAAGAAACCGGCGAGATCAAGGAACAAGAGGTGTTCATTGGCGATCTGCCGTTGATGACCGATCGAGGCACCTTCATTATCAACGGGGCCGAGCGCGTCATCGTCAACCAGATCGTGCGTAGCCCGGGCGTCTATTACAAAAAAGAAATTGACAAGAACGGTCGCAGCACCTTCAACGCCAGCCTGATCCCGAACCGCGGCGCGTGGCTGAAGTTTGAAACCGACAAGAATGACTTGGTGTGGGTGCGGATTGATAAAACCCGCAAGCTCTCGGCTCAGGTGCTGCTGAAGGCTCTGGGCTTGAGCGACGGCGAGATTTTTGATGCCTTGCGCCATCCCGAGTACTTCCAGAAAACAATCGAGAAAGAAGGACAGTTCAGCGAAGAAGAAGCGCTGATGGAGCTGTACCGCAAGCTGCGTCCTGGTGAGCCGCCAACCGTATCAGGCGGACAGCAACTCCTTGATTCGCGCTTCTTTGATCCCAAGCGCTACGATTTGGGGCGGGTCGGTCGCTACAAGCTGAATCGCAAGCTGCGGCTGAACGTACCCGAGGGAACCCGAATCCTGACGCCCCAAGACATTCTGGCCGCCATCGATTATTTGATCAACCTGGAATTTGACCTGGGGCAGATCGATGATATTGATCACTTGGGTAACCGTCGGGTGCGCTCGGTGGGCGAGCTGCTGCAAAACCAGGTGCGGGTGGGTTTGAACCGGCTAGAGCGAATTATCCGGGAGCGGATGACGGTCTCAGATGCCGACTCGCTGACGCCGGCTTCGCTGGTGAACCCCAAGCCGCTAGTCGCAGCCATCAAGGAATTCTTCGGGTCCTCGCAGCTTTCCCAGTTCATGGATCAGACGAACCCGTTGGCGGAATTGACCCACAAGCGGCGGCTTAGCGCCCTTGGTCCGGGCGGCCTGACGCGGGAACGGGCGGGCTTCGCAGTACGGGATATTCATCCGTCGCACTACGGCCGCATCTGCCCGATCGAAACGCCGGAAGGTCCGAATGCCGGGCTGATCGGCTCGCTGGCTACCCACGCCCGCGTCAACACCTACGGGTTTATCGAAACGCCCTTCTTTCGGGCAGAGAACGGCCGCGTCATCCGTGACCAAGCTCCCGTCTACATGACGGCAGATGAAGAGGATGATTTCCGCGTGGCGGCGGGCGACGTTTCTGTAGATGAAGAAGGCTACATCCTCGGCGAGCAGGTGCCGATCCGCTATCGCCAAGAATTCACCACGGCTGCACCCAGCGAAGTGGACTACGTGGCCGTATCGCCGGTGCAGATCATCTCGGTCGCCACCTCGCTGATTCCGTTCCTGGAGCACGATGACGCTAACCGTGCCCTGATGGGATCGAACATGCAGCGTCAGGCGGTGCCTCTGCTGCGGCCCGAGCGCCCCCTAGTGGGTACGGGTCTAGAAGCGCAGGCCGCCCGCGACTCGGGGATGGTGATCGTCAGCCGTACCGATGGCGAAGTTACCTACGTAGATGCCAACCGCATCCGGGTTCGCGATACCGAAGGCAAAGAGATCGAGTACCAGTTGCAAAAGTACCAGCGCTCAAACCAAGATACCTGCTTGAACCAGCGCCCGATTGTCTTTGTCGGCGACAAGATCGTGGCCGGTCAGATCATGGCAGATGGTTCCGCAACCGAGGGCGGTGAGCTGGCCTTGGGGCAGAATGTGCTTGTGGCCTACATGCCCTGGGAAGGCTATAACTACGAAGATGCGATCCTGATCAGCGAGCGCCTAGTCTACGACGATGTCTATACCTCGATCCACATCGAGAAGTATGAGATCGAGGCACGGCAAACTAAGCTCGGTCCCGAGGAAATTACTCGCGAGATTCCCAACGTTGGCGAAGACGCATTGCGGCAGCTCGATGAGACCGGAATTATCCGCATTGGCGCTTGGGTCGAAGCGGGCGATATTCTCGTCGGTAAAGTAACGCCGAAAGGCGAATCGGATCAGCCACCGGAAGAAAAGCTGCTGCGGGCCATTTTCGGAGAAAAGGCGCGGGATGTGCGTGACAATTCGCTGCGGGTTCCCAACGGGGAGAAGGGGCGCGTGGTCGATGTGCGGGTGTTTACGCGCGAACAGGGCGACGAGCTGCCTCCGGGTGCCAATATGGTGGTGCGGGTCTATGTAGCCCAGAAGCGCAAGATCCAAGTAGGCGACAAGATGGCAGGCCGCCACGGCAACAAGGGCATCATTTCTCGGATTTTGCCCCAGGAAGACATGCCCTACCTACCCGACGGTACACCGGTGGATATCGTGCTCAACCCGCTAGGGGTGCCCTCACGAATGAACGTGGGTCAGGTGTTTGAATGTTTGCTGGGTTGGGCAGGCCATAACCTCGGCAAGCGCTTCAAGATGATTCCGTTCGACGAAATGTACGGTGCAGAAGCGTCGCGGCTCACCACCCATGCCAAAATCGACGAGGCCCGACAGAAAACTGGCCAGGACTGGGTCTACAACCCCGACAACCCCGGCAAGATCCAGGTGTACGACGGCCGTACGGGTGAACCGTTTGATCGCCCAGTGACGGTGGGCACAGCCTACATGCTGAAGCTAGTTCACCTCGTAGACGACAAGATCCACGCTCGTTCCACTGGACCCTATTCGCTGGTGACGCAGCAGCCGTTGGGTGGTAAGGCGCAGCAGGGCGGACAGCGCTTTGGAGAAATGGAAGTGTGGGCGCTAGAAGCCTTCGGAGCAGCCTACATTCTGCAAGAGCTGCTGACGGTGAAATCCGATGATATGCAGGGCCGCAACGAAGCCCTGAACGCCATTGTTAAAGGTAAGCAAATCCCGCGGCCGGGTACGCCCGAATCCTTCAAGGTGCTAATGCGCGAGCTGCAATCTCTCTGTCTCGATATTGCGGCTCACAAACTGCAAACCCAGGAAGATGGCACTAGCCGCGACGTAGAAGTGGATTTGATGGCTGATGTCGGCAACCGCCGCACGCCCTCGCGACCCACCTATGAGTCGATCTCCCGCGATGAGATGGAAGAGGTTGAAGATTAATCTTCTGTCGTCAGCGTCTTCATGGAATGAGTTGAACGGTTGAGGAGTTACGGGATCTCAAAAGCGACAGCCATTTGAACGATTGCGGTTGTTTTTGGGTCCCCGATTCCTACAACCTTCTGACGATGATCAAACCGGTTGCCTGCCGTCAGCCGTCTTGGGTTGACCCAATGATCCAGATAATCAGATTCAGACCATGAGATCAGCTGACCTTCATTCAGAATTACCGTGACACAACAAGGAAGTATCAGCAATGCCAAAGCTAGAACAGCGGTTTGACTACGTCAAGATCGGTCTAGCATCTCCAGAGCGAATTCGTCAGTGGGGAGAGCGGACCTTACCCAACGGCATGGTGGTGGGTGAAGTCACTAAACCGGAAACCATCAACTACCGGACGCTGAAGCCAGAAATGGACGGGCTGTTTTGCGAGCGCATCTTTGGTCCGGCCAAGGATTGGGAATGCCATTGCGGCAAATATAAGCGAGTGCGGCACCGGGGCATTGTCTGCGAGCGCTGCGGCGTTGAAGTGACGGAGTCGCGGGTGCGCCGGCATCGCATGGGCTATATCAAGTTGGCGGCTCCGGTTGCTCATGTTTGGTACCTGAAGGGCATTCCCAGCTACATGTCGATTTTGCTGGATATGCCTCTGCGGGATGTGGAGCAAATTGTCTACTTCAACTCCTATGTGGTGCTGAATCCTGGCAACGCCGAGAACCTTAGCTACAAGCAGCTTCTCACGGAAGACCAGTGGATCGAAATCGAGGATCAGCTCTACAGCGAAGACTCGCAGCTACAGGGCATTGAGGTTGGCATTGGAGCTGAGGCATTACAGCGGCTGCTGCAAGATCTCGATCTAGAAAAAGAAGCGGAAGGGCTGCGGGAAGAGATCGCCACGGCTAAAGGGCAGAAGCGAGCCAAGCTGATCAAGCGGCTCAGAGTGATCGACAACTTCATTGCCACGCAATCGCTGCCCGAGTGGATGATCCTGAGTGTAATTCCGGTGATTCCTCCGGATCTGCGTCCGATGGTGCAGCTTGATGGCGGTCGCTTCGCGACTTCGGATTTGAACGATCTGTACCGTCGGGTGATTAATCGCAACAACCGGCTAGCTCGTCTTCAGGAAATTTTAGCGCCCGAGATCATCGTCCGCAACGAAAAGCGGATGCTGCAGGAAGCCGTAGATGCCCTAATCGACAATGGACGGCGCGGTCGTACCGTCGTGGGAGCCAACAACCGCCCACTGAAGTCGCTCTCCGACATTATCGAAGGGAAACAGGGTCGCTTCCGGCAAAACCTGCTGGGTAAACGGGTTGACTACTCCGGTCGTTCTGTGATCGTGGTCGGTCCTAAGCTGAAGATCCACCAGTGCGGTCTGCCGCGAGAAATGGCAATCGAGCTGTTCCAGCCCTTTGTGATCCACCGCTTAATTCGTCAGGGCTTGGTGAACAACATTAAGGCAGCTAAAAAGCTGATCCAGCGCAATGATCCGCAAATCTGGGATGTCCTAGAAGAAGTGATCGACGGTCACCCTGTGCTGCTGAACCGAGCGCCAACCCTGCATCGACTGGGCATTCAAGCCTTCGAGCCGATTCTAGTAGAAGGACGTGCGATTCAGATTCACCCGCTCGTCTGTCCTGCCTTTAATGCCGACTTTGACGGGGACCAGATGGCAGTGCATGTGCCGCTGTCGCTGGAATCGCAGGCAGAGGCACGGTTGCTGATGCTGGCCTCGAACAATATCCTGTCGCCAGCAACCGGCAAGCCAATCGTGACGCCGAGCCAAGATATGGTCTTAGGCTGCTACTACCTAACCGCAGAGAACCCGATGGCGACAAAGGGCGCGGGTCGCTACTTCTCCAGCCTCACAGACGCAATCATCGCCTACGAGCAGGGGCTGGTCGATCTCCACGCTTACGTCTGGGTACGGTTTGATGGCCCGGTGGAAAGCAGCGACCCCGAAACCGAGCCGCTGGAGATGCAGCAATCCGACGATGGTATTGTCACCAAGGTCTATAAATTCCGACGGGTTCGGGAAGACGCAGAGGGCAAAATCATCTCTCAGTACATTAAAACCACCCCTGGACGCATCATCTACAACAAGACCATCCAGGATGCGCTCGTCTAGAGAGCGAGACGGCAACATTGACTACTAACCTTGCGAATTAGAAGGGCAGAGATAGATGACGGCAGAGCAACAATCGATTCAAAAGTCGGAACAGCCGATGGTGTTTCGCAACCGGGTGGTCGATAAAGGGCAACTGCGGCGGCTGATTGCCTGGGCTTTTACCCACTACGGTACGGCTCGCACGGCTCAGGTAGCGGACGAGCTCAAAGATCTGGGATTCCGGTTTGCCACACGGGCTGGGGTCTCGATCAGCGTTGATGACTTGCAGGTGCCCCCTAAAAAGCGGCAGCTCCTAGATGCGGCAGAAGAAGAAATCCGGGAAACCGAGAACCGCTACACCCGCGGCGAGATCACCGAAGTGGAGCGCTTCCAAAAGGTGATTGACACCTGGAACGGTACCAGTGAAGAGCTGAAAAACGAAGTGGTGCGCCACTTCCGGGAAAGCAACCCCCTCAACTCGGTCTACATGATGGCGTTCTCGGGTGCCCGAGGCAATATCTCTCAGGTGCGGCAGTTGGTGGGTATGCGGGGCTTGATGGCCAACCCGCAAGGGGAAATCATCGACCTGCCGATTAAAACCAACTTCCGGGAAGGGCTGACGGTAACCGAATACATTATTTCCTCCTACGGGGCCCGCAAGGGTCTAGTCGATACAGCGCTCCGCACGGCAGACTCGGGCTACCTGACGCGACGCCTAGTGGATGTGTCCCAGGATGTGATCATTCGTGAGCTGGACTGTGGCACCGAACGCGGCATCTCTGTTCGCAGCATGACGGACGGCGAGCGGGTGTTGATTCCCCTGCAAGACCGGCTGCTAGGGCGGATTGCGGCTCGGGATGTGGTGCATCCCCAAACTGGCGAAGTGATCGTGTCCCGCAACCAGGCCATCTCGGACGATCTAGCTAAGGCAATCGGCAAAGCCAATGTAGAAGAAGTCTTCGTGCGCTCGCCCCTCACCTGCGAAGCATCGCGCTCGGTGTGTCAGCTTTGCTATGGTTGGAGCCTGGCCCATGCGTCTCTGGTGGATCTGGGCGAAGCGGTGGGTATTATTGCCGCCCAGTCCATCGGCGAACCGGGTACCCAGCTGACGATGCGGACCTTCCATACGGGCGGAACCTTCACCGGCGAGATGGCCCCCCAAATCCGCGCTTCCTTTGATGGAGTGGTACACACCAAGCCAAAGCAGTTCCGTTCGCGTGCCTTCCGCACTAGCCACGGCGAAGACGCAGTGATCTCTGAGGTGAGTGTGGACCTGACGATTGAGTCAGCAGACGGACGCAAGGAAACCTCGACAGTGCCTTCGGGTTCCATTGTCTTCGTGCGAGACGGCGAATCGGTGAAAGCTGGCAAGATTCTAGTGGAAATGCCTAGCACCGGTCGCGTGCGCAAGGTAACGGAAAAAGCTACCAAGGACGTCGCCTCGGACCTAGCTGGCGAGGTCAAGTTCGCGGATGTGGTACCAGAAGAGAAGAAAGACCGCCAAGGCAACACAACTCGCATTGCCCAGCGCGGCGGCTTGATCTGGATCCTCTCGGGTGAGGTCTACAACCTACCGCCAGGAGCGGAACCTGTGGTCAAGAACGGCGACCGCGTAGACTCGAATAGCATCTTGGCAGAGACCAAGCTAATCACCGAGAATGGCGGCGTGGTGCGGATTCCCCAGGAGAGCGAAGGCAACAAGGGCGGACGAGAGATCGAAATTATCACCGCCTCGGTGCTGCTCGACGAAGCCCGGGTAATTGCCGAAAGCCAGCAAGGTCGTGAGCATTACCTGATTGAAACCCAGAGCGGGCAGCGTTTCTCGCTGATCGCCACGCCCGGCACCAAGGTCGCCAATGGTCAGGTAGTGGCCGAGCTGATCGACGACCGCTATCATACCCAAACCGGCGGCATTATCAAGTTCTCCGGCGTAGAGGTAGCCAAGAAGGGCAAAGCCAAGCAGGGCTACGAAGTGGTGCAGGGCGGCACGATCCTCTGGATTCCGGAAGAAGCCCACGAAGTCAACAAAGACATCTCGCTGCTGCTTGTGGAAGATGGGCAATATGTGGAAGCCGGCACCGAAGTCGTCAAGGACATCTTCTGCCAGAGCAATGGTGTCGTGGAAGTGACCCAAAAGAACGACATTTTGCGGGAGATCGTGATTAAGCCGGGTGAACTGCACTTGGCCGACAACCCAGAAGCGGTGCTCTCGAAGGACGGCACGATCGTCAGCCCCGGTCAGGAAGTGATGCCAGGTCTGGTTGTAGACGAGCTGCGCTATGTGGAGTATGTTGAGGGTCCCGAAGGTCCGGCGCTGCTGCTGCGCCCAGTCACGGAATTTACGGTGCCCGATGAGCCGGCCGTGCCTAGCCAAGCTTCGACTCGCGAAGAGTCTGGCTGCTCGATCCAGCTGCGGGCGGTGCAGCGCATTCCCTATAAAGATGGCGAGCGTGTTAAGTCCGTAGAAGGGCTAGAGCTGCTGCGGACCCAGCTCGTGCTGGAGATCGAAAAAGAAGCGCCCCAACTCGCGGCAGACATCGAGCTAGTACCCGACGAAACTGATCCCACCGTGATGCGGCTGCAGCTGGTGATTCTGGAATCGCTGGTGATCCGGCGTGATGTGGCCGCAGACCAAACTCAAGGCAGCACGCTGACCCGTCTGCTCGTTCAAGATGGCGATCAGATTGCACCAGGAGCGGTTGTGGCCCGCACGGAAATCCAGTGTAAGGAAGCTGGAGAGGTGCGCGGCGTACGCGAGGACGGTGAAGCGATTCGCCGCATCTTGGTGATGCGTCAAGCTGACCTGACGACCGTCAGTACGGAAGGCAAAACTCCAACGGTGAAGGTCGGTGATCTGGTGGTAGCGGGCAGCAGCGCGATTGCTTCGGGCGTCATCACCCCCGATTCGGGTCAGGTGGTGGAAGTCGCAGAGGATCACATCGTGCTGCGGATTGCCCGTCCCTATCGGGTGTCGGCGGGTGCCGTGCTGCATATCAACGACGGCGACCTAGTGCAGCGGGGAGATAACTTGGTGCTGCTGGTGTTTGAGCGTGCCAAAACCGGAGACATTATTCAGGGTCTGCCGCGCATTGAAGAACTGCTAGAAGCTCGCAAGCCGAAGGAAGCCTGCATTCTAGCTCGTCGACCGGGTACGGCGCAGGTCGTCTACGGCGACGATGACACCGTTGAGGTGAAGGTGATCGAATCAGATGGCGTGACCACGGAATATCCACTCTTGCCGGGTCAGAACGTGCTAGTGATGGATGGACAAGAAGTCAAAGCGGGTGAACCGCTCACTGACGGTCCGGCCAACCCGCACGAGATCCTGGAGATTTTCTTCGACTACCATCGGGAAACGGAAGGCTCCCATGAAGCGGCTCTTAAGAGCTTGCAGGAGGTGCAGACCTTCTTGGTGAACGAGGTGCAGTCGGTGTATCAGTCGCAGGGCATCGAGATTTCTGACAAACACATCGAGGTGATTGTGCGGCAGATGACCTCGAAAGCGCGGATTGACGACGGCGGCGACACAACGATGCTGCCCGGTGAACTCGTGGAACTGCGCCAGATCGAGCAGGTGAATGAGGCTATGTCGATCACTGGCGGCGCTCCGGCCGAATACACGCCGGTCCTGCTGGGGATCACCAAAGCTTCTCTAAACACCGACAGTTTCATCTCAGCCGCCAGCTTCCAGGAAACTACTCGCGTCCTTACAGAGGCAGCCATCGAAGGCAAGTCGGATTGGCTGCGCGGTCTCAAGGAAAACGTGATCATCGGTCGTCTGATTCCGGCGGGTACCGGCTTCAACACCTACGAAGACACCGCCAGCATCGATATCGATCCGCTGTACGACGGCGGCATTGATTACGACGATGCCGATCTCACCGATATCGTGCTCGATGATCGCACGGCTCGCACCTACGAGCGGGAGGGAGGCTTTGATGTCTTCCCTAGCAATTTGCGGCCTGGCGAGATGGGCGACTATGGCGCGAACTACGGTATGGGCAGCGTCCAGGATGAGGATGATGACTCCTTCTCGTCGATTCTGGAAGACGACTACGGCTCGACTGACCCTGATGACGAGGACGACGAGTAATCTCCACCCAGAAGGGTTCATCGCTTAACCATGGCTAGACAACTGAGTGCAGGGGCTATGCCTCTGCATTCGGTGTATTGGAGCACTCTGAGCTAATGATGAGCCGCAACGACGCCCCACTGCCAGAGCAGAAATACCCCCATGCCGACAGCAATCGTCAACAGCAGATTTTTGCGCCACAGCCCGACCGTCACAGCGGCTAGTGCTCCCACCATGCGAGCGTTGGCTAAAGTCAGGGAAAGCTCCTCTCCTGTAGGCATGAGCACAGCAGGCACGACAATCGCCGTCAGCACTGTCGGCGGCACATAGCGCAGCAGTTGCAAAAACCAATCCGATAGCTTGAGGCGGCCACTCAGCGCCAGCACCGGGTAGCGAATGGCCAGCGTCACCAGCATCATGCCCATGATCAACAGCAGTTCATTCATGGTGCATCCTCCTGAGATTGGTCAGCTTTTCTGCCAGTACGCCCGCTGCCATACCCAGGATCGCGGCAACCATCAGCCCCAACTGATGCGGCAAGCCGTGAGTGAGCAGGGATACCCCACCCGCCACCAGAACTGCTGCGATCGTGGGATGACTCTGCAGATAGGGAAGGATCATGCCAATAAACGTGACCGACATGGCAAAATCCAGCCCCCAGTTGGCCACGTTGGGGAGCATTTGCCCCAGCGTTAACCCGATCCAGGTAAAGACCTGCCAATTGAGGTACATCAGCACAGAGGCTCCCAAGTAATACCAGTGCTTGTAGGGAGACGGATCTGGCTGATGATAGCGGGCAATAGCAACAGCAAACGCTTCGTCGGTTAACCAAAAGCCTATCGGTACTTTCCACGCCTGCGGCAAATGTCGGATGTGGGGCAGCAAACTTATCGCATAGAGCAAGTGCCGCAGATTCACCACAAAGGTTGTGAGAATGATCAGCGGCAGCGGAGTTCCAGCCGCCAACAGCCCCAGGGCGATAAACTGGGACGACCCAGCAAACACCAATGCAGACATCCCCAGCGCCCCAGCAAAGGATAGCCCGCTGCTGGTTGCTAGCGTTCCAAAGATCATTCCGAAGGGAATGGCACCCACTACCAAGGGCACAATGGCTCGGCAGCCCGCCCAAAACTCCGTTTGCGGGGATGGAGTAGCGGCAACACGCATCTTCATGGGTCTCTCAATGTTGCGACTCTCAACGACTTCTACAAAACCGCCTCCAGTGTAGTTAGGCAGGAGAAGTCCGTCTTGAACGTTTTTGCAGGAACCCAACTGGCCATTCAATGGGTCAAAAACCGGCAGCCCTTGGCATAGTGCCCAGGAGTAACGCCCACCCAGCGCTTGAAGTGGCGATTCAAATGGCTCT
The DNA here is from genome assembly GCA_015272325.1 of Synechococcales cyanobacterium C42_A2020_086. Taxonomy (GTDB): domain Bacteria; phylum Cyanobacteriota; class Cyanobacteriia; order Elainellales; family Elainellaceae; genus JACYLU01. The sequence continues at coordinate 60,880 of JACYLU010000004.1, forward strand.
GATCACTAAACCCCGTCTCAACGGCGACTTGAGCAATCGGCATGTCCAGCGCCAGCAGAGCTTTTGCCCGATTGATGCGCAACTGGAGCAGATAGGCATGGGGAGGTAGCCCGACGTCTCGCTGAAACACCCGCAGCAGCCGCAGAGGTTTCAAGTGGGCAATGGTCGCGAGCTGTTCCAGCGATACGGATTCGGCATAGTGAGCGGCGAGATACTCAAGCACCTGCTGCACGGCACGGCTGTCGCGTCCCATGGTCGTCCAGTTTAGGCGGCATTCGGCGTGGCGCTGCACCAGCCGAGCAAACGTCCAGAGAAACTGCGACTCGCGCTCCAGCGGCAGATCGGATCGTTCCAGGAGCATGTGTAGTGCCCGCAGCCCTTGCGCTAGCTCTTCATCAACAATCACCGGCACAGGAAAGTAAGGAATCTGTGAAGCTGCGTACTTTGGCTGGAGTTGACCTACGGTGCTTTGCAGCAGCGCTATGGATGGATAGAACATGCGATACTGCCAGCCGCTAGGAATGCCTGCATGGCCGGTATGCACCTCCCCTGGATGCACAATCACAATATTATTGGCGATGGCTTGATGGGTCGCGCCTTGATAGTTGAATTCCTCGACACCGGCATCAATCACGCCGATGGCGTAGCCCTCGTGGGTATGGCGAGCAAACGAGTGAGTGACATAGGTTGCCCGCAGCAGCTCCATGTTTCCCAGAACCGGGTCACGCCAGAAGAATGCCTGCTCTTTGGGGGGCGGCATCGGTGCAGCTCGGGATAATAAAGCAACTGAAGGTGATCGAGCTGATGCAGAAGAGGTCCTCAGCAATGCTTTGCCTCCTGGATCCAGACGGCGTTCGTTTTCTAGTGTGCCAGCTCTCTAGCATACGCGGCTGACGCAATTGGGTCTTGGATATTTTTTCACGACTATTCTGCGACGGCTGCTGCCCCAGTGCTAATCCAGTGCCGGCCTCCTCAACAAAGTTGATGCTGCTGCAAAAAATTCAACTAGTATGTAGCAGACGCACCCCCACAGAGGCAGGGTGTCTCTTCTCCTCAATGATTCTCACTGACTTTAAACCGGCAAGAGAGCTATGGCAGGACTAAGCGCCGATCAGCGGAACGACTATTACCTCACTGAGGCCACCCGCACCGGGATTCACAAGCCGATTTTGGCGGCGCTCTATGCAGTCCACCGTCGTCCCAGTCTTGGGGATGGAGAATGGGGATTGGGGATCTCGCCCGCCAATCGCATTCCGCTGGAGCAGGTTAACACCTTTGCGGGGCAGGTGCAGTTTGCAGCTAATACCGTACGCAGCCTGATCAACCAGCTAATAGCCCAGGGCTGGACCGGGCAAGAGCTGTGGAACGCCGAGCAGGGGTGCTACAGTGAGCGGCTCATTGAAATCTTGGGCAGTGGCTACAGCCCCTCGACCAGCGATCAGTTCGCGGCTCGTCTAGAACCCAGTGATGATCAACAGTTGCTGGAGGCCTATCGGCACGATTGGATGCTTGACAGCAAGGCAGCCGAACTGCCAACCAACCTAGAGTTTGTCGATGCTGCGCTGCTGCAATTCATCGAGCCATTGCCACGCTTTTATTTGGGGTTGTCGTACCAGCGTCTGGCACTGCTAGAAGCGGCTCGACTCTGGCGCAAATTGGATTCCCGCCCTGCCACGATAGCCGCACTGCTGCACACCTCAGAAACAGATCCAGCCTTGTCTCAGATGGATAGTGCTCAGCTCGATCCGTTGCTGCTGCAATGGCTTCAGCAAAGCATGCCCGATTATGCTGGCTATCCCCACCAACGGGAGGCATTGCTGCGGCTGACCCAGCTCTGGCAGCAGTTAGACTCCCGCGAGGTTGCCATTGCCCGCCTCGCAACCCATGCCTCGGCCGAAGTTAGTATCCAGGTGGTTGATCCGGCTTTGGTGGCGTTTGTGCAGCGCGTTCCCCAGACCTATCAGGGCAAGGGCGATCAGCGCAACACCCTGACGGAAACCTACCGACTCTGGTATGGACTGGAGTCCCGTGGAGCAGCCCTGAAGCAACTGGGAGTCGATCCGCAAGTACTGACGGCTAGCAATCCCAACCGCACGGCATTGATGAACACCGCAGCTCAATTAGACCGCTCGCTGCTGGAGTTTGTGAAGCGGCTGCCCGCCCTCTACCAGGAAACGGAAACCCAGCGAGAAGCCCTGCTGCAGCTCGTACAGCATTGGCGCAACATCGACGGGCGGGAGAAAACCCTGCAAGCTCTAGTCGACGATGTGCAGCGCATGGAAACCGCTCGTCGCGATTCCCTGGATGCGGCTCCTGCGCCTGAACCCATAGCCCTACCACCGCGCCCACCTCGTTGGACCTGCGACACCCTGCAACTGCACGCGGCGATCCTGACCAACGGCAACTTTACTTGGGCAGAAGCCACCCACGGCGGTAAATATCTGCCGCCCAATCAAGCCGTTGTGGATGCCATTGTGCGTATGGCCGAGTTGACGCAGCAAGCCCGAGACCGCATTGGCCGCCCCCTGCGAATTCTGACTTGGTATCGTCCGGCTGAAGCCGATCCCCAGCGCAGCGGCACCGTCCGCAATCGCCACGCCCTCGGTGATGCCATCGAGTTCTACTGTGATGGGCTAACCGGGTCGCAACTCTACCGTGCCCTTGATCCGTGGTGGATCGGCGGGTTGGGACGATACCGCGCCTATCCCGAGCTGTGTTACCTAGATGCTCGCCCAGACCCTGCTCGTTGGACCCGCTGAAAACCCGGTTTCATCTTACTGGTTTCATCTCAAGGGAATGGGCAATGCTGAAATGCCTCTAGTTCTCGCTACACTGAATTGCGGATTTTGAGGGCAAGCCGTTGTAATGATCTCTAGTAATGATCTAAATAAAGGATGATGAGATTGGGGAGCCTCGAGGGCACCCTAGAAGCGAACATTACCTCCTTGTTGACCTACATTTGGTGCGCCGCCATCATGTCAGCCCATGTCACTCTCGTACAGCCTAGGTTGGCTCAAGCTTCGCGATCGGTTTCTATATCCGCGTTGCCGCTCCAGCACATTTGGATGGCGAGTTCCGGCATTCTCACTCTGCTCTTGCTGGCCTTAGCAATCTATACCCGAATTAAGGTGCGCCAGCTCGAAAAGCAAAAACGGTTTGAAGAGTATAAAAACCGCGAGCTGCAAAAAAAACTCAAGCTGGCGCTGAATACCATCAGCAAGATGGAGAAGAATCCCGATCTGATTCATTCGCGGGAATTTAATCTGGACTATCTGAGGATGCGAATGGAAGAAGAACAATTCCATTTCGCCATTATGAATCAAATTAAAATTAAAGTTAAAGAAAAAATCTCGATTGCGTTGCGCCCCAGTCAGGCTGAGCAGGGTATGGTTGGAATTGCCAGCAGCACCGGGCGTCAGGTCGATGAAATCTTTGACGTCGAATATGATCCCTCGAATTCGCCTCGTGGGGTCAGGCGTGTTTTGTTTCGGATTCAGATTAAAATCACCAAGCTTCCGACGCAGCCGACCTCTGTGACCATCGGGCAAATCATCGACTGTATGCAAAAGTTTATGAGCCAGAATGGTGACGACAACTGGCAGCCCACAATTCAAGGACGCATTGCCAGCATGCATTGGGACCAGAAAGCCAAACCCACGCCGCTGCTGGTTTTAGAGCAACTTAATGAAGGAGTAAACGTCACGTTTCGCACAACCCGCATTTCGGCAAGCTAGTCCTCCGGGCGTGGATGTTGCCCCCCATGCCATTGATTGACATGTCTATGTGCAACCTCATGCACAATGAGTACACTGTAATGTTCCTACCATCTCAACGGTTGTTGGCAAGCTCTACTGCTTTTTCATATTCTCCAGCTTAGCGATATGTGTCAATTCAGTGAATGAGCCGTTAGGCAACATTATTGTCAATCACCTCCACTGTCGAAACAGGTAATTCCAGCCAGCTACTGAGTTCGTAAGCGAGCCAATGCGCCTCCTGCCAAGAGAGCCAGAAAGTTCGATTGCCAATCTTGAAATTATTCTTGGAATGAATACTTGAAGACTCTGCATCGGCTCTAAGCTGAACATGGTATCTACACGGCTTCTTGGCGTTAGAAAGATAAACGAGCTGCACACTACGCAGAAGATGACGAGGCGCTTGATTTAAGCGATGAGCCGATTGAGATTTTCTCCAGAGTGAAACTGTATCTTGATCAACCCGAAGTAAAATTTTGTCAGGTTGACAATCCCGATCGAAGAATTTCTTAATCCTCCACGCGGCGTTGTTGCATGAAAGAGGGGTTGCGAGCGGGAGAGGCATGGTAAATTTCA
>JACYLU010000011.1 GCA_015272325.1 Synechococcales cyanobacterium C42_A2020_086
GGAAAACCCCTTATCATACACCCTTGTCGCCTCTTTTTTAGATGCGTTTACCCTGCGTCAATTCTATATACAGACACTTTATCTGTAGCTATATATGCGGGTGAAGGGAGTAGATTAGTAGATAACTTAAAAGACAAGTTAGCTGATATTGATTATTTGAACTCTTTGTCAGCTTTTGCAATTGTCGCTGATGCTGACAAACAGAAACCTGCTGAAGTCGCAAAGAAATATTATGACGAATTGAGGGAGTATTTTCCTGACTTTCCCTCTGAAATTAGTGAAACTGGTGCTGTAACGAAAACGTAACTGGTCAGCGCAATAAGAAAGGTTAAATGAGAATCGTCAAATCGCATCGGATGAGGTAGGTTGAGCGGTATGGAAACCAGAGACGCCAATCTGGAAGCGATGATGGCCGCCCCCGACTTTAATCCAGAACAACTGGGGACGCAGTTTTGGTATAAGCAGTATTTGAAGCAACGAGCTGAGAATGCAGAATTACAATCGCAATTCACTCAACTGCAAGCGGAAGTAGAACAGTTAAAAGAAACGCTGCGGAAGTTGAGCAATCGTGATAGTGGGAATAGTTCACAACCACCGTCATCAGACAGATACAAGCGCAAGAGCAAAGCGTTTGTGCCGCGTCAACGCAAGCAAGGACCGAAATACGGACATGAGGGCAAAACGCGCAATGGGTTTGAGTCAGTCGAACACCATCGAGAGCTAACCCTAACGCATTGTCCGGCGTGTGGTAGCGCCCTGGAACGGGATGAAACTGCCCGCACCAAGCGGCAGCAAATCGCAGAATTGGTCGAGCGTCCGGTTGAGGTGTGGGAGTATGAACGCCCTGCCTATGCTTGTTCGGTCTGTGGCTGGCACAGTTATGCAGCCCTACCGTTGGGCTGGCGAGAGGACTTTAGCTATGGCGCGCTACTGAGTAGTTTGGTCGGTTGGTTGGGCTACGGCGGACACTTGAGTTGGGTCAAGCAACGCGATCTGATTGCGGTGGTCTTTGGGATTCCGTTGTCGCAAGGCAGCCTTGCTAAGATGCATCGCTGGTTCTGCGAAAGTTTGTATCCTCGCTATGAGCAGTGGTGGAGCCTGATGCAACAGCCTGGAGTGCGCTGTGTCGATGAAACAAGCTATCGCATAGATGGGATGAACTACTGGATGTGGGTGGCAACTTCGAGTGAAGTCTGTGTGCTATTTCTTGCCCCTAGTCGCAGTTCTGCTGAAGTGGAGTCCTTGCTAGGCAAAGACTTCCAGGGCATTTTGAGCAGTGATTGTTGGTCTGCTTATAGTTCAGTGCAAGCGACCGCAAAACAGAAATGTTTAGCACACATTCAACGAGAACTCGAAGCCCTCAGCAGTTCGCGCTTCGAGTCAAATCGACAGTTTTTAAGCCAGGTGAGCGCTGTCTTCCAGCGAGCGCGGCAAGCCCATCGAGACTACCATGCAGGCAGCTTAACTTTAGAACAACTCCAGAGGCAGCGACTGATCTTGGAAGCGGAGTTAGCAGATGTCATCGACCATCCCCCGCAATCAGGTTGGGCGGCTGATGCTCAAGCCTTAGCAAATCGCTTCCATCGCCATTGGTCAGATTGGTTCACGTTTTTGAGTGTGCCAGAAGTCAAACCTGACAACAACGATGCTGAACGCGCTCTGCGCCCAGGGGTGCTTCATCGCAAAACCAGTGGTGGTGCCAGACGTCCTTGGGGCGGACAGTTAGTGTCGCTCATGTTCAGCTTTCTCGAAACGATGCGACTTCAGGGCAAGAATGCAGTGACTGAACTGTTTAATTGACTGGCAGGTGTTGAACGTTCGCCACCCCAATTGCTGCCTTTGACCACTGAATAACTGAATAGAAGTTTAGGTAGGGCTTCTGGGCTGTCTCAATTAGCCCTGCTTCTTGCTGTGACTAATTACGCAAAAATAAACAGAGCTATGTAAAGATGAGGATGCAGCCCAAAACTCCTTGCATTTACAAAACTCCTTGCATTTATAGGTATGTCATCTCCCCCTCTACGAGGGTTTCTGACCCCTGAACCAGACCGTACTTTGTTGGAATTGAGAACGGCAACCCATGTGCCGCAATGCACCACAGACCGAGCGGAAGTATTGCGCCTGAGTCATCGAGGCTGGAAACGCCCCGGAAAGGGTTGGGTGGGTTATGGGATGCTCCTCGTCCGGGACGTCGTCCCAAGTGGCAGGAAGCTGATTGTGCTCACATAGAAGCAACAGTAGAACAAGACCCTAAAACCTATAGCAGTGCTCAGTGGACAGAGCAACTAGAACAGCAACGTCAGGTTCGACTGAGTTGTTATCAGGTGCAGCGTATCCTCAAAAAAAGGGCTTTAGCTGGAAACGGACTCGCATCAGCCATCGACAGTTGCAAGACCCCATCGCACGGGTAAACAAACAAGCGGACTTGGCAACGCTGTAACAAGCAGCACGACGCTGGCAACGCACAGGCATGATGACCGTCATTGCTCTAAGACCATGCCCCCATTCACACCAGCCATGCGGTCAGAGCCAGGATTCCCCTCTGGCAGTCACAAGGACTGTATTCCCCAACTGCCCAATCAAGCAGACGGACCCTATGCCGATCTCGTGCCGATCCCCCATAACCCTTGATTCATGCTGCCGACTATCGCTTTAATTGCCCACGACAACAAAAAAGATGACCTTGTTGCGTTTGCCCAACAGCATCTCCAGTTCCTGACCCAATACCGACTGATCGCCACTGGCACCACCGGCTCTCGCATCCAGACTGCAACCCAGCTCCCCGTGGAGCGTAAAGCCTCAGGACCCCTAGGCGGCGACACCCAAATTGCGGCCGAAGTGGTTGAGGGCAAGATCATTGCTGTCATTTTCTTCATTGATCCCCTCTACGCTCAGCCCCACGAACCCGACATTTGTGCCCTACTGCGGATCTGTGAGGTTTACAACATTCCGATTGCCACCAAATCTAGCCACGGCCGAAGCTCTGATAACTCATCTCGCGATGGCAGTCGCTCCGGTCAGCCGCTAACATCACCCGTTATTCAGTCGGTCTTCAGCTGGTCTTCGGTGGGTTCTCAGTGCCCTCTCACCCAGAAACCACTCTGGAGTCTCTAGAATTGAGAAATGTAACGCCTTTCTAGGCAGCAGTGATTTCAAGGAGGCTCCGATGCCCATTGAACCCCCCAAAAACCGCGACAAGCGAGATAAGGCATCTGAGCCGCGGAAATTTGGCAGCAGCTTGCTCTCGTTTTTGATTACGCTGTTTCTGCTGAATTTCGTGCTGCTCCCCGCGTTGCGCCCAGGTCCAACCCGTGTGCTGTACAGCGAATTCCTCCGTCAGGTTCGGGAAGGCAAGGTGGATCAGGTGGCTATCTCCGATACCGAAATTCGCTTCACCCTGAGAACTGATGCGTCTGCCCCATCCGAAGCGGCTCCCAGCCCAGAGGCATCTCCCGGACCCCAGGAATCAGCCCCATCCGCGACCGAACCCAGCCCAGAGGCATCTCCCGGCGGACTCTTCAGGCGGCGGCAACCCGATCCCGAACCTGTGTTTTCCACCGTGCCAATCGACGGCAATACCGAGAATCTGGTGACGCTGCTGGAAGAGCAGAATGTTGAGTTTGGAGCCGTACCTCCGAATCAGGGTGGCTTCTTATCTACGCTGCTGGGCTGGATCATTCCACCCTTAATTTTTGTGGGTATCTGGGCTTGGTTTTTGCAGCGGGCCCAGGGAGGCTCAACCGCATTGACAGTCGGTAAAAGCAAGGCCCGCATCTATGCTGAGGGCAACACTGGCGTCACCTTCGACGATGTGGCGGGCGAAGACGAAGCCAAAGCCGAACTGGAAGAAATTGTGGAATTCCTCAAGCAGCCAGACAAGTACACCAAGCTAGGGGCTGTCATTCCCAAAGGTGTCTTGTTGGTAGGACCACCCGGCACCGGCAAAACCCTGCTGGCTAAGGCCATTGCCGGCGAAGCGGGCGTGCCCTTTTTTAGCATCTCCGGATCGGAATTCATCGAGCTGTTTGTGGGAGTCGGAGCGGCTCGAGTGCGGGATTTATTTCAGCAAGCCAAGCAAAAAGCCCCCTGCATCGTGTTTATTGACGAACTCGATGCCCTCGGCAAAGCCCGCAGCAGCAGCAATGCCCTTGGCAGCAACGACGAGCAAGAGCAAACCCTAAACCAGCTCCTGACTGAAATGGACGGCTTCGAAGGCAATACGGGTGTGATCATCATTGCTGCCACCAATCGCCCGGAGGTGCTGGATCCGGCGCTACGGCGTCCCGGTCGGTTCGATCGCCAGGTGACGGTAGACCGCCCCGATAAGCTAGGACGAGATGCTATCCTGCGGGTCCATGCCAAGAAAGTGCAGTTAGCAGAAGATGTTGATCTCAGCGCCATTGCCACCCGCACTCCAGGCTTCTCGGGAGCTGATTTAGCGAATTTGATCAACGAGGCGGCCCTGCTCGCGGCCCGCAAAAATCAGTCGGCCGTGCGTATGGCAGACCTCAACGAAGCCATCGAGCGAGTGATTGCCGGACTGGAGCGCAAATCACGGGTGCTGAATCCGCTAGAGCGTAAAATTGTGTCTTACCATGAGGTCGGTCATGCCATTGTGGGCTTTTTGATGCCCGGCTCGAATCGCGTCGAAAAAATTTCGATTGTGCCGCGGGGCGTCGGTGCTCTGGGCTATACACTGCAGCTCCCCGAGGAAGATCGGTTTCTCATGGCTGAAGACGAACTGCGCGGTCGCATCGCTACTCTGCTGGGCGGTCGGTCTGCTGAAGAGGTTGTGTTCGGCAAGATCTCGACTGGAGCCAGCGATGACATTCAGAAAGCGACCGATTTGGCGGAACGGATGGTGACGATCTACGGCATGGACGACCAGCTCGGACCCGTTGCCTTCGAGCGAGTGCAGCCGCAGTTCCTCAATCCCAATAGCGCCCGTCGCCCCATTAGCCCCGAACTTACTGCGCTAATCGATCGCCGCGTGCAGCAAATCATGGATGCGGCCCATGCTGTAGCCCAAAGCATCCTGCGTACTAATCGCGATCTGCTCGAAGAAGTGGCCCAAGAGCTACTCCAAACAGAAGTACTGGAAGGCGATAAGCTGCAGCAATACCTGCAACGGGCGCAAGCTCCAGCGGAACTGAGCGAATGGCTGCGGTCAGGTCAGCTCAACAACGGGGCTGACGATAGGGGCCAACCTGCTCGGGACTGGCAACCGTTCCCTGAAGAGGCTTAATCTGACCGCACAGTCCATGCCAGCATCTCCGGCTTTCAGGCATCCGACGGCGACGACAACTCCCTATGGCTTTTAGTGGCTTTATGGAGATCTGGAGCGAGCTGTTGTTATCCGTTTGTTATCAGTATCCTCGCTCTTGTCAGATTCGCTCTGTTTAACAAACCATCATGACCAGGACTATTAGGTTTTTGCTGCTACCAATCTACACCGGGAAATTGCGGTTTCAACTCCTCGAAAAAGCCAGTGCCCTACGAAAAATTCCGTAATACTACTTGCCAAAATCATTCATGCTTTTTAACATTGCTAGAGTGCTCGCATCAGGAGTACCGCCGTCAACCGTGTCAATAGTGATGATTGCTTCGCCGCTGTTTCTAGACGTCGTACGGGCAGCGGAGTGCTCAAGCTAGTTGAGGCTCAGGGTCGCAGGGGGATATTAAACGTGGCAGATTTACCTTTCACCGATGAGGAGAGTGCAGAGGTTGCCAGCAGTACAGCAGCTATCACGCCTTTACGGGAACGGGATCTACAGGTCTTAGTTGATTTATTCACGCAAGAGGAAATTGAATCCATCGAAGCGGACATCTTGCAAAATTTGCTATGGCGCTGTCCTGAACCGTGCTGGGATGACGAGTTGGACTTTCTTAAGGAATACCTTTGAGGCGTAGATTCAGTCTGAGTCAACAGTCTGGGTCAACAGTGAGCTGAGTCAACGCTGAGCTGAAATGCTAAAAGAGCGGAGACTACCTCGCCTCCGCCCTGACTGCATCAACCGCTAATAAACGCTAGCGATGGATCGCCCCCCTTTGCTACCCCTTTGGGACGTCAATTTGGGAACATCAATCCGGATTAGCGTCTGGGCGATGATTCTGAATCCGTTCAGCCTCAGGGCAATCTTCCGAAACCAGGGGGTCTGTGTCGCCTCGAGGCACCGTTGCCAACTTCTGCATCACTGAACCAATACTTTCTAAGCGAAGCATTTCCTCCCAGGAGCAGATTTCATCTTCTTCCTCGGTTTCATAGCGAACCGTGACCAAATCTCCTTCAATATCGAGAATGCGAGCGCGCTCAATCCAGCGTTGTTGATCCCGCAAAAAGATCCAAACCTCGCGACCATCACAACAGAGTTGATAGATCTTGCGGTGTAGCATGTATCGCGTCTCCTGAGCAAACTGTTTTGCAAACACTACATAGGTCAAGCGGCTACTTAAGCCAGCAGTCGCTTATCAGACACATCGAACCCAAACTCCTTACCCAGTTTGGAACAGCAAAGCCAGCTAAAATCCCACTGTTCATAAACCAATGCCCGCAGCTAAAGGGCAAACTGCCGCCCAAGGGGAACCCAAATCATGGAAAGAATTGAGAATGTAGCGCTTTCTGGAAGTGTAGACAGCCATCAAGTTTATCATTACATTCAAGCAAGGACTGGCTAAAAAGACACTACTCAGGAACATGACGGGCTTAAAGCAAGGTTAAGCAAATTAAAACCTGAGTTGGGAGAATTGTGAAGGGGGCTGTAGGTTTAGTAGCAGTATCTTAACAATTTGGGTGATGGGTAGAGATTCAAGAAATCCGTGGGGTGAACTAATGGGGTAAACTAACGCCAATCCTCCAACTTTAGCTCGCAACAAGTCCAACCGTGATCGTCCAAGTGGGATTGCGATGATCTGCGCAGACCGAGCCAACACAAATCAGACGGTTCTTCAATCGTTTCTCTAGATCGTTTCTCTAGTGAGAACAACGGTATGGAAGTTTACCTCCTATTCTAACGAGTTCTAATCCGGTTCAAACAGGGTTGGTTGATTTCTTGCGAACAGAGAGCGTGCTCGTCTCGATTCTCAGCGTTATTTTTGAAATCCATGCTTTACAGTTAGGACGATTAGGGAGAGAGATATGTTGCTACACCTGAGCACGTGGCTAGAGGTCGAGGCTTATTTAGAAGCGTCGCAGGGGTTGATTCTGCCGATTGGTTCTACCGAGCAGCACGGACCCACCGGCTTGATTGGTACTGATGCCATCTGTGCTGAAGCTATCGCTCAAGGAGTTGGCGAAGCCACCCATGGGCTGGTTGCCCCCACAATTAACGTTGGCATGGCGTTGCACCACACGGCGTTTCCCGGATCGATCAGCCTTCGCCCCAGCACTTTGATTCTTGTGATCCGCGACTATCTCACAAGCTTAGCCCGAGCAGGATTCACCAAGTTTTTCTTCATCAACGGGCACGGCGGCAACATGGCGACCCTGAAGGCCGCCTTCTCAGAAACCTATGCGGTGCTAGCCGATCTGAATCTGCCTAACGCGGATCGTGTGCAGTGTCGCTTGGCAAACTGGTTTATGTGCAGCTCGGTGTATCAGTTGGCCAAAGAACTCTATGGCGATCAAGAAGGCTCCCATGCGACCCCCAGCGAAGTAGCTTTGACACAGTATGTCTATCCGCAAGCTATCAAACAGGCTCCTCTCGATCCGACTGTGGCATCGGGGCAACCTATCTATGGGGCTGCCGATTTTCGTCGCCGTTACCCGGATGGGCGTATGGGGTCGAACCCGGCTCTAGCAACCCCCGAGCATGGACAGCAGTTCTACGAACGGGCTGTGAAAGAACTAAGCCACCAGTATCTAGAATTTTTGGATCAGTCTTGAGGTCGAGACATGAGGTCGAGACATGAGGTCGATTTGATGACCGGCTGCTCTAGCCTTTGCGCGGCCGCGAGCGCGTCTCTCGCCAAAATACCAGAATGAGCGTCAGCAGGGTAATCGGGATGACAAAGCCCAGCATGACGCCGCTGTACATCGGTAGACTGTCGTGTTGCGTTGAAGCCAGAATGAGATAGGTTGTGTAGGCAATGTAATAGCCAGTAAAGACCACCCCCTCCCAGCGGGCAATCAGATTACCGGTGACGAACACGGGCAGGCAAGCAATGGCGACCGCAATCATCACAGGAATATCAAACCGCAGGGCTGCATCCGAGACGATTAACCCTTGGGGAGAGGCAATTCCTGATAGCCCTAGCACCGCCAAAATATTGAAAATATTGCTGCCAACCACATTACCCACGGCGATATCGCGTTCACCCTTCATGCTGGCTATCACCGAAGTTGCTAGTTCCGGCAGCGAGGTTCCCGCCGCCACAATGGTTAGCCCGATCACCAGTTCGCTGACTCCCACTGCCCGGGCAATTGTAATCGCCCCGTCCACAAGCCAGCGCGATCCCAAGACTAGCAAACCCAACCCCGCGACAATGTAGCCAATATTGATCAAGACCTGTAGCGGCGAACGGGGGCTAGTTCGGCTGTATTCTTGGTTGTACTCGGCCTGCACCTCGGGATTCTTTTCCTGCCGCCCCTGATAGATTAAAAAGATCGTGTAAGTCACGGCCAGCACAAACAGGATGATGCCGTCCACGCGGCTGATGCGACCATCTAGCCCAAACATGAACATGAGCACGGAGACGCCAATCATGATCGGCACGTCGAGCCGCACGAGCTGCTGCGCCACGATCAGCGGAGACACCAGCGCCGACACACCCAGAATCAACAGCACATTGAAAATATTGCTGCCAACGACGTTGCCCACAGCGATATCTGCCTGTCCTGAAAAGCTAGTGAGGACGCTGACTGCCATTTCCGGCGAGCTGGTGCCATAGGCGACGATAGTTAAGCCAATCACGAGGGGCGAAATTCCTGCCATTGTGGCTATATTCGATGCTCCGCGCACCAGCACCTCTGCTCCCACAACCAACAAGACCAGCCCCAACGCGAGCATAGCGATGCTCATAGAATTTCTTTCTCCCAACACGTGTAATTCAACCAGCGGGCAGCAGTCAGGTCGTTACTCATCTTTGGATGACATGAGCCGACATCCCATCTGCGCCATGGGCACGTCCTCCATCATCGCGTTTATGATCCCGAATCGTCAAAAGCTTCTGAGAACTTCTACGTTTTCTTGCGCTCACGGGTTGACTCGGATCGAGTCTGCACATCCGCACAATGCTTTAGACTGAGAGATTGTAATGCTCCAGTCAAACGAGGGAAACGAGCTATGCGGCTGTCTCAAATGCTGTTTGTGACGTTGCGAGAAGATCCAGCAGAGGCAGAAATTCCCAGCCACAAGCTATTGGTGCGGGCTGGCTATATTCGCCGCATTGGCAGCGGGGTGTATGCCTATTTGCCCTTGCTATGGCGCGTGTTGCAGAAAGTGTCGCAGATTGTTCGCGAGGAGATGAACGCAGCCGGTGCCCAGGAGTGTTTGCTGACGCAGCTTCAACCCGCAGAGCTATGGAAAGAATCCGGACGCTGGGACACCTATACAAAAGCGGAAGGCATCATGTTTGCCCTCACCGATCGCCAGGGACGGCAGCTTGGTTTAGGGCCCACCCACGAAGAGGTGATTACCACCATCGCCCGCGACATGATCCGCTCCTACCGGCAGTTGCCGATTAATCTCTACCAAATTCAAACCAAATTCCGCGACGAGATCCGCCCCCGCTTTGGCTTGATGCGCGGCCGCGAATTTATTATGAAAGACGCCTACTCCTTTGACGCTGACGAGGCAGGCATGAAGGAGTCCTACCGCAAGATGAATATCGCCTATCATAACGTGCTGCGGCGTTGCGGCTTAGCCTTTCGGGCGGTGGATGCCGACTCGGGGGCAATTGGCGGCTCCGGCTCCCAAGAATTCATGGTGCTGGCGGATGCTGGCGAAGATGAAGTTCTCTATACCGACGACGGTCAATACGCCGCCAACGTCGAGAAGGCGATCTCGCTGCCCGCTGATGCTGAGCCTTCTCCATTTAAGCAATTTGAAATCCTCGATACTCCCAACACGCCGACAATCGCTAGTTTGTGCGAATTCCTCAACTGCTCGCCGACGCTGGTGCTAAAAAACGTGCTGTATCAGGTGGTCTATGACAATGGCATGACGGTGCTGGTGCTAGTCAGCATTCGAGGCGATCAAGATGTCAACGAGGTGAAGCTGCAAAACGAGCTGGCCAAGCGGGCGGCAGACTATGGCGGCAGCGCAGTGCTTGCCCTGAGGGTACCCAGCGAAGACGACCAGCAGCAGTGGGCGGCCAAACCGTTGCCCCTAGGCTACATTGCACCCGACCTCAGCGACGACTACATTCAGCCCAGCAAAACCGTGGCTCCCCAGTTTCTGCGGCTGCTCGATCAAACGGCCGTGGAGTTGCAGGGATTTGTCACCGGCTCGAACCAGTCCGGGCATCACGTGGTGGGAGCAAACTGGGGCAAGGAGTTTCAGCGGCCGTCCCAGATTGTCGATGTCCGCAAAGCTAAGGTAGGGGACCGGGCCATCCACGACCCCAGCCAAACCCTGAAAAGCGCTCGCGGCATCGAGATTGGGCATATCTTCCAGCTTGGCACCAAGTATTCCAAGGCGATGGGTGCCACCTACACCAACGAGCAAGGCGAGGAAATACCGCTGGTCATGGGCTGCTATGGCATTGGCGTGTCGCGCTTAGCGCAGGCTGCCGTGGAGCAATCCTACGATAAAGACGGCATTATCTGGCCCGTCGCCATTGCCCCCTATCATGCCATTGTGGTGATTCCCAACATCAACGATACTAATCAAGTCTCGGCGGCGGAGACGATCTACAGCGAGCTAAACAAGGCGGGCGTGGAAACGCTGCTCGATGACCGCGACGAGCGAGCCGGCGTTAAATTCAAAGATGCCGATTTGGTGGGCATTCCTTACCGCATTGTCACCGGGCGCTCAGTTCAGCAGGGCAAGGTAGAAGTCGTGAAACGAGCTAGCCGCGAAACTCAGGAGATTTCGATTCACGAAGTCGTGCCGACGCTGAAGCGCTGGATCGAGGAAGCCCTCTCTACCTGATGCGTAGTTTACCTTTGCTAAGCCTTACCCACCGCCTGGAGTTGAGAGGTATGACAACCTCACTACGCCGGAACGCATTTGAGGCATTTGTTGAGGGTGTAAGTTGATCTAAGCTCGATGAACAAGAACATTTATCTTCTCTCAAATTGCGATGCCGCTGATCAAAGTTCAATCCTCTGTTTCTACTCCCGATGCTGATGCTGTGGAGGCGTTGCTGAAGCAGTTGTCCGCTAGCCTAGCCAAGCACACTGGAAAGCCGGAATCCTATGTGATGACTGCTTTTGAAGCCGCTGTCCCCATGACCTTCGCCGGCACGACCGAGCCGGCCTGCTACATCGAAATTAAGAGCGTTGGCACCATGACCCCAGCCCAAACAAAAGCCATGAGCCAGGATTTCTGCCAGCAGGTGCAGCAGGCGCTGAACGTTCCACCCAACCGCACCTATATCGAGTTCAATGACGCCAAAGGCTATCTCTGGGGCTGGAATAGCAGCACTTTTGGCTAGACCGGGTTTAGCCGCTGAGTGAGTTTGCTGCTTCGGTGAGAACTCTAGTCCTCTATTGAGCGCCTCTATTGAGCGATGGAGATAACCGCGCTCTTGGTAGGCTATCTGTTACACTTTGTCACATTCGAGCAAAGATGCAGCAATTAGGAGGGCTGGATGCTGACCGCTTTATTATTCGACTTAGACGGGACCCTGGTGGAAACTGACTCCACCCACTTTCGCATCTGGCAGACCCTGCTGCGCGAGCACGGACTGGAGATCGATCGCGCATTCTACAAAGCCAAAATTAGCGGCCGCCTGAACCCAGACATTGTGGCTGAGCTGTTGCCGCAGCTTTCGCCTGAGGCGCAGGCGCAGTTTATCTGGCAGAAAGAAGCCACCTTCCGCGAGCAGGTAGACGGTCTAGAGCCACTGGCTGGAGTAGTGGAGTTGCTGGCTTGGTCGAACCAGCACTCCTTACGCCAGGCGGTAGTCACGAACGCTCCTCGCGAAAATGCCGATTTCATGCTGCAGTCGCTCGGACTGGCGGCTCACTTTGCCACGGTGGTTCTGGGGGACGATCTGCCTAAAGGCAAACCTGACCCACTACCCTACCAGGAAGCCCTGCGACGGTTGGACGTGGCGGCAGCAGAAACAATTGCTTTCGAGGATTCCCCCTCTGGGATTCGCTCGGCCGTCGCTGCCGGAATCTACACCGTGGGCATTGCCTCGACCCATGATCCGCAGGTTTTATCGGATCTGGGAGCCAAATTGGTTGTATCCGACTTCACCGACCCCCGCCTCACCGACCTGCTGCGGCAGCGAGCCAGTGAGGGGGTTGCTGCTTGCCGTTGAGCCTCACGCCACAGGACGCCAGCGCCCAATAATGCCCGTGCCCAAGTTCACGAAATAGAGGTTGCCGTCGAGTCCGGTTTCCATGTAGACAATACCGGGAATTCCCGAATCGAAACGCCGCACTGCTGTCACTCGGTTTTGGCTGTCTAGCGTCAGAGCGTCTACAGTGCCCTCATTAACATCTGCCACAAACAGCCGGCCGCTGTAGAGGCTGGGGAAGGTTGTGCCGTCGTAGAAGTCTCCCATGATGATGGCACGGGCACCGCTTGCATGGGAGCGGGCGTAAATGGGGGCTACAACCGATGGATCGCTGTTCAGGAAGGTTTGCACCGCCGGCAGATCGTCATACTCGGGCTGCACCAAGCTACCTGTGTTGCTGCCTTCAAAGGCTGGCCAGCCGAAGTTGGCGCCTCTCGTTCCCACATTCACCTCTTCCCAGGTTTTCCAGCCCACATCGCCAATAAACGGCGTGCTGGTTCCCGGTCGGATTGTGAAGCGGAAAGGATTGCGCAATCCCAGATTCCATACCTTCGAGCGGTTGCTGTTGGGGTTGCCGTCATAGAAGGGATTGTTTGCAAAGCCCTGTCCAGTGAGCGGATCAATCCGCAGAATTTTGCCCGACAGGCTATCGGGATTCAGCACCGACAGGGTTCGCGGATCCACCGCATTGTAGGAGGTACCGTCCCCAATGCTGGCATAGAGGGCACCATCGGCACCAAAGGCGAGTTGCCCAATCGTGTGCGATTCGCTGTCAGTTTTGATGTAGTCCTGAATATAGGAGCCATCAGGGTTTCGTCCCGACTCGGGAATTGAGAAGTTGGTAGTGCTATTGCCATCGGGACGGCTGGTGTTGTCCCAGGTGCTGTTGTTTCCCACCAGAACTACCTGACTACCAGCCACAGCGCGGGTGTACTGGGCATCTACATCTGCCGTGACGCGGACAATTCTTGCCGGGCGGTTGCCTGGTCGGTCCGGCTCATCTAGAGTTGTGTTGGGGTTACGATTTTCGAAGGCTTCTGGCGGATCATAGGTATAGGCAAGATACACAAAGGGCTTGCCGCTGTAAAACTCGGGATGCACCGTAATCCCGAGCAGCCCCCGATCGCGGACGTTGTTCACTTGGCGAGACAAGTCGATAAACGGTGTGGGCAGCAGTGAATTATTGCGAGCGACTTTCACAATCCCCGATTTCTCGGCAATAAACATCAGCTCATTTCCCGGCGCGTGGGCAAAAGCCGTAGGTTGGCTCAATCCCGAGATTATAGTTTCGCGGACAAAATCTCCCAGATCGTCATCTAGAATGGTAACCGTCGCAAAATTAGTGCTTCTCAAACTCACTCCCACCGGATTACTAAAGTTGATCCGGAACGTTTCATTTGATTCAGCCACAGTGTCATTTAAGATATTCACCCGCACTGTTTGATTCAATTCTCCGTCAGCAAAGGTGAGAGTACCGCTGGTGGCTTGGTAATCGCTGCCTGCCAACGCAGTGCCATTCTGGGTGGCAAAATCTACTCGTGCCGTGCCGATGCCACTTCCGCGCCGCACCGCCACCACAGCCTGACCGACATTCTCATCAACTTGCACCGAATTGATCGTTAAATCCAGGCTTTCATCATCGATAATCGTGATCGTTGCTGTGCGGACTGTACCTAAATTCGCTCTCGTAGGTGACTCAATCACAAAGCTAAATTCTTCGTTGCTTTCGTTGCTGCTGTCGTCTCGGATGGGAATTGAGATCAGTTTGCGGGTTTCCCCTGGATTGAACGTGAGGGTGCCGCTGGTGGCTGTAAAATCACTGCCTGCTACGGCTGTGCCGCTATCGGTGCGATACTGAATGGTAGCAGTTCGGCTGGTATTGCCAGTGCGAGTCACGGCAATTTCAACAGCTCCACCCGCCTCATTAACGCTGTACGAGTTTTGCTCTAGCTCGATGGTGCTGAGCGCCTCTGGATTTTTAATTTCAACAATGCCGCGCACCCGGCGAGTCGTGGGAACATCGATCCACTGTAGGCGGGGTCCAGCGTTCATATGGACAAAATCGCGGCGTCCTTTGAGATCAATTGGGGCCCCAGGTTGCCAGTTGGTGTAGGTGATCGGTTCGCCGCTTACCCAGCGAAATTGTCCTTCGTTGTCCCGGTCGTTCAGCCCGATCCAGAAGCGTTCTTGGGTACCAAAGGTTTGCTGCAGCCAGGCTTCTTCTTCGGCATCATTGATGGTGACCAGATTACCCCCCAGTCGCTGAGCGGCTGCCTGCGCTTGGTCCCAATCCAGATTCGGATCCGTCAACAGATACTCATTGCCGTTGTAGAAGGGCAGAATGCTGCTGTATTGCTGCATCACGTCGCTGGCAATTGCCAGGTTCGCAGTAATCGGTCCTGTTGCCACTTCCAAAACCCAATCGCCACCTAGCTGGGCACTGCCTGTCAAATCATCCGAAGCAGCAACATCGGCTCCGGTCAGATCAGCTAGGCGCTGCACGAAGTTTACCCCGGTTGGATCAGCTGCAATATTGCAGCCGTAGAACAGGAGGTCAGCACCGGGGGCCAGGGCCTCACTCCACTGCTGCAGCAGCTCGGTATAAGTCTCTAAATTGACAGCCGTCAGCGTTAGATTGCCAAGCTGCACCTGCCCGACATCGCCGTGAGAGATTACCTGCACACTCGTCAGATTGCGATGCTGCGCAAATATAGCTGTTAGCTGCGCCAGCGTATCTTGGCGATCCAGCAGAACCACGTCCGCCGTTTTGATGCCTGCCATCAGCTGCTCAGCATCTTGAACGGTAGGACCAATCAGGACCAGCTCGTTGACCGGAAAAGCGTCTTGGAGGATCGTGGAGCGCGCTGCGGGCAGCGGAAATGCCCCCAGAGGAGCGGCTGGAGCAAAAGAAGGATTATTATTCATGGTCAGAGGGTTGAATTGCCGGAAAGTGTGAACTGAATGCGTCGGGTAGGACCCTTCTCGGTAGAGCGCCTCTGACAGAAACTCCTGACATTGCCAGATCAGGAATTCTACGTAGATGAAATTACTTAAGCTACTTTAGTGCTTGGCAACCTAGCCGCGTCAATGTACTGACCCAAACCTCAATGGCAGTACACCAATGGGTTAAGATTTGATGAATTTGCCATGCTTACTGCCCTTGCTCCAAAGAACAGCCCCCAATCGACGAGCCACTCGCCTAGCTAAATCAGGCTTTCTGTGCGTTTGAGCGGCTCATCCATCAGAAAGGCTAAACCAT
Source organism: Synechococcales cyanobacterium C42_A2020_086 (assembly GCA_015272325.1). GTDB lineage: Bacteria > Cyanobacteriota > Cyanobacteriia > Elainellales > Elainellaceae > JACYLU01. Next base: position 15,668 of record JACYLU010000011.1, read on the forward strand.
TCGGTGGATGTAGTTTTCTCCTTTTCCTCGATACTTAAGGAGAGACTGTCTACTAGGGGAACAAACGCATGTTGACCAAAGGCTTTGAAGTCGAGATGTACACAGGTACACCTGATGGCGACATTGTGGGGTTCTCCGACAAAATCGTGGCCACCCTCAATGGATTTGTGCGGGAACCCGATACCCGCAATGTGGAGTACACTACAGCACCACTCTATCGCTATGATCGGCTGCTCTGTGAGCTGGTGCGCCCCCGGCAGCGGCTACGGGCTTTTCTGAAGCAGCTCGGACCGTACACGCTGATTCCAGGCAGTACTCTGTCCACGGGGGACAGTCACGTTTTCTACCGCTCGGATCCAGGCAATCCATACCATACCTATATCGAGCAAACCTACGGGACCACGGTGGTCACTGCCAGTATCCACATCAACGTTGGCATTCCCGATCCCGAGACCTTGATGCGGGCTTGCCGGTTGGTGCGGGTAGAAGCTCCGCTCTATTTGGCTCTCAGCGCTGCCTCTCCTTTTCTCGACAATCAGGTCACCGGCTACCATTCGACCCGCTGGAGCGTGTTTCCCAAAACACCTGCTTATGTGCCGATGTTCGAGAGCCATGCCCACTACATCCGCTGGACGGAAGAACAGCTCGCCTTAGGCACCATGCAAAACGTGCGTCACCTCTGGTCGTCTGTGCGTCCTAATGGAGACCGCCGCCCCTACAGCTTGAATCGCTTAGAGCTGCGGATCTGTGACATGGTCAGCGATCCGCTAACGCTGTTAGCCATCACCGCTCTGCTAGAAGCTCGCTTGCTACAGCTTATTGCCAATCCCAGGCTTGATCCGCTAGAAGCAAGCACTCTCCCTGCTTCGACCCGCGCTGAAGACCTCGTGGCGCTGACAAACGCGAATGAATGCGCTGTCGGCAAACTCAGTCTCGATGCAGAACTGCACCACTGGATCGACGGTCGTCCAATTCTCGCTCGGGATTGGATAGAAGACTTGCAGCGAGAGGTGTGGGCAAGCGCCAAAAAGCAAGGCTTTAGCTGTTTCCTAATGCCGCTCCAGAAAGTGCTGCGGGAAGGAAACGAAGCTCAACGCTGGCTGCGCCGAATTGATCAAGGCTGGAATGTGCGGCAGGTGATGCAAGCGGCGATTCAAGAAACCGCTGAGCAGGAGCAAGAATTAGCTGCTGATCTCTGTCAGCCGCTGGTGGCGTAGGTAGCCAACCCATGAAGGCACAGGGTAGCAAGATTGCGAAGGGACACCGCAGCCCCCCTGCATCTCCTATCCAACCTGATGGCATCAATTGATACAACTACGCACCAATTGGACCAATTCGCGGCTAGATCGCTAGCGACCAGCAGCAGTAGGCATCCCTAAAATGTCTTCAATGCGAGGCATTTCTTCCAGGGGAATCACGCGACCTTCATCTTCAAAGCCGGGAATTTGGTCAAAGTTGAGGTAGCGATAGAGATCTGCCGCAAAGGGATCGATTTTGTTCTGCACGATCTCCATGTATTCCTCGATTGTCGGCACCCGTCCCAGCAGCGCACAGACTGCCGCCAGTTCAGCGGAGCCGAGGTAAACCCTGGCATCCTTGCCCATGCGGTTGTTGAAGTTGCGTGTCGAGGTGGAGAACACGGTAACGCCATCTGCCACCCGTGCCTGATTGCCCATGCACAGCGAGCAGCCTGGCATCTCGGTTCTAGCACCCGCGGCCGCAAAAATGCCGTACATGCCTTCTTCCCGGAGCTGTTTTTCATCCATGCGGGTGGGCGGGCAAATCCACAGCCGCACCTTCACCGGACCAGCACCCTCTAGAATCTTGGCGGCGGCGCGGTAGTGCCCGATGTTGGTCATACAGGACCCAATGAACACCTCGTGGATCGGGTCGCCCGCACACTCAGACATCAGCTTAATGTTGTCCGGGTCGTTGGGAGCCGCCACCAGCGGTTCTTTGATCTCGCTCAGGTTGACTTCGATGGTTTCCAGATACTCTGCGTCGGCATCGGCCTCCATCAGCACTGGGTTGGCTAGCCATTGCTCCATCTTGGCCACGCGGCGCAAAATTGTGCGGGCATCGCCGTAGCCCCGGGCCACCATATTTTTTAGCAGCGCCACATTAGAGCGGAGATACTCGGCCACCGTTTCCGGGCTGAGCTTGATCGTGCAGCCGGCACAGGAGCGCTCTGCCGTGGCGTCGGTGAGTTCAAAGGCTTGCTCCAGTTTCAGATCGGGCAGGCCTTCCATTTCCATAATCCGCCCGGAGAAGATGTTCTTCTTGTTTTGCTTTTCGACGGTGAGTAGCCCCTGCTGGATCGCCACATAGGGGATGGCATTGACGATGTCGCGCAGAGTAACGCCAGGTTGCAGTTCCCCTGTAAAGCGCACCCGGACGGATTCCGGCATATCCAGCGGCATCACGCCTAGAGCGGCGGCAAAGGCTACCAGTCCTGAGCCAGCTGGGAAGGAAATGCCCAACGGAAACCGAGTATGGGAGTCGCCGCCGGTGCCCACCGTATCGGGTAGCAGCATCCGGTTCAACCAGGAGTGGATAATGCCGTCGCCCGGCCGTAGCGACACGCCGCCCCGTGAGGTGATGAAGTCGGGCAGCTCGTGATGGGTTTTGATGTCCACCGGCTTGGGATAGGCAGCGGTGTGGCAAAAGCTCTGCATCACCAGATCAGCTCCGAACCCGAGGCAGGCTAACTCCTTTAGCTCGTCGCGAGTCATCGGTCCGGTGGTGTCCTGGGAACCTACTGTAGTCATAATTGGTTCGCAGTAGGTGCCCGGTCGGATTCCCGGCAGCCCGCAGGCTTTGCCCACCATCTTCTGCGCTAGCGTAAAGCCTTTGCCCGTATCTGCCGGCTGGCTGGGGCGAGTGAAGATCGGGCTTGGCTCTAGTCCTAAGGCAGCCCGGGTTTTGTCGGTGAGGGTGCGGCCAATCAGCAGCGGAATCCGGCCGCCGGCCCGCACTTCGTCGAGAATGGTATCCGGCTTGAGGCTGAAGCGCGAGATCACGTCTCCTGCGGCGTTGGTAATCTCGCCTTTATAGGGGTAAATCGTGATCACATCGCCGGTTGCCAGGGCAGTGACGTCGCACTCAATTGGCAGCGCCCCGGAATCTTCGGCGGTGTTGAAGAAAATCGGCGCGATTTTGCCGCCTAGGATATAGCCACCCGAGCGTTTGTTGGGCACAAAGGGAATATCGTCGCCGATATGCCACAGCACTGAGTTAATCGCCGACTTGCGCGAGGAGCCGGTGCCTACCACATCGCCGACATAAGCCACCGGATACCCCTGTTGCTTTAGCTCGGCAAGGGTTTGCAGCGCCCCTGGCATGCGGGTCTCCAGCATCGCTAGTGCATGCAGCGGAATGTCGGGACGGGTTGTGGCATGGGGAGCAGGGGAGAGATCGTCAGTGTTAGTTTCGCCGGGCACCTTGAACACAGTGACAGTAATCGCATCCGGCAACGGAGGGCGCTTCACAAACCACTCGGCATCTGCCCAGGACTGCATCACCTGCTGGGCATAGACGTTTCCAGACTCAGCTAGCTCCTGCACGTCATAGAAGGCATCGTAAACCAGGAGAATTTTGCTGAGGGCGGTCACTGCAGCATTGGCAATCGTGGCATCCTCGGCGTGCAGCAGATCAATCAACGACTGCACGTTGTAGCCGCCCATCATGGTGCCCAGCAGCTCAACGGCATCCAGGGGTGACACGAGAGGACTCGTGATCGTGCCTTTGGCAATGCCGGTGAGAAAGCCCGCCTTGACGTAGGCTGCCTGATCCACCCCGGGCGGAATCCGGTTCCGCAGCAGGTCCAGTAGGGTCGCTTCCTCGCCTGTCGGAGGATGTTGCAGCAGGTTACACAGATCCGACGTCTGTTCTGCCGACAGTGGCAGGGGCGGAATTCCCAGAGCCGCCCGCTCTGCGACATGGTTCCGATACGCTTCCAACATGGTGACTTCTCTCCAGACATCAGGATCAGGCGGCGTCGATACAATCTACGCCCCAAAACAATTATTTAACCGTATGCTGCTATTTCTACGGTAGCAAGTTGCACAGTTGATTGAGAGCAGCTGAGGTGGGTTGTTGGACGTTCGAGACACAGCACCAGAAAATAATAAATCCTGATCATTCCTAAAAGCGATGCTAATCGGCCCCCTGAATCGCTTTAGAGTGAGACTATAACAATAGACTTACTTTTTTGAAGGTATTTCATGATATGCATCTGAGTGAAATTACCCACCCGAATCAACTGCATGGTCTGTCGATTCACCAGCTAAAACAGATCGCTCGGCAGATTCGGGAAAAGCATCTGGAGACGGTCGCGGCGAGCGGAGGACACTTGGGTCCGGGGTTGGGGGTGGTAGAGCTAACTCTGGGACTCTATCAAACATTAGATCTCGATCGAGATAAGGTGGTTTGGGATGTCGGGCATCAAGCCTACCCCCACAAGCTAATTACCGGACGGTACGACCGCTTCCACACGCTGCGGCAGAAGGACGGTGTGGCGGGCTATCTGAAGCGGTGCGAAAGCAAGTTTGATCACTTTGGTGCAGGTCATGCCTCCACGAGCATCTCGGCGGCACTCGGTATGGCCTTGGCGCGGGATCTGCGGGGCGAAAAGTTTAAGGTCGTGGCGGTGATTGGCGACGGCGCTCTCACGGGCGGCATGGCGCTAGAGGCCATTAACCACGCCGGGCATTTGCCGAAAACGAATTTGCTGGTGGTACTGAACGACAACGAGATGTCGATTTCGCCCAACGTAGGAGCGATTCCGCGCTACCTCAACAAAATGCGCCTCAGTCCGCCGATGCAGTTCCTCAGCGATAACTTGGAGGAGCAATTCAAGCATCTGCCGTTTGTGGGCGGTTCGCTGACGCCGGAACTCAGCCGCATCAAAGAAGGGATGAAGCGTTTGGCGGTGCCCAAGGTGGGGGCGGTGTTCGAGGAGCTAGGCTTTACCTACATGGGCCCCGTCGATGGGCACAACCTGGAAGAATTAATCGCTACCTTTAGTCAGGCGCATCAAATTCCCGGTCCGGTGCTGGTGCATGTGGCTACCGTCAAAGGCAAGGGCTACGCGATTGCCGAACAGGATCAGGTGGGCTATCACGCGCAAAACCCGTTTAATCTAGCCACCGGTAAAGCAATTCCCTCTAGCAAGCCAAAGCCGCCTAGCTACTCGAAAGTGTTTGGTCACACGCTGACTCGGCTGGCGGAAAATAATCCCAGAATTATCGGCATCACAGCGGCGATGGCCACGGGCACCGGACTCGATAAATTCCAGCAAAAGCTGCCGAATCAGTATGTGGATGTTGGGATTGCCGAACAGCATGCGGTGACACTAGCAGCGGGTTTAGCCTGCGAGGGCATGCGCCCCGTCTGCGCCATTTATTCCACCTTCTTGCAGCGGGCTTACGATCAAATCATCCACGATGTCTGTATCCAAAACCTGCCGGTGTTCTTCTGCCTTGACCGGGCGGGGGTTGTCGGTAATGACGGTCCGACGCACCAGGGCATGTACGACATTGCCTATCTGCGCTGCATCCCCAACATGGTGGTGATGGCTCCTAAAGACGAAGCGGAACTGCAGCGGATGATCGTCACCGGCGTCAACTACACCGATGGTCCAATTGCTATGCGCTATCCCCGCGGCAACGGCTACGGGGTGCCCCTGATGGAAGAAGGCTGGGAACCACTGCCAATCGGCAAGGCCGAGATGCTGCGCCACGGCGATGATGTGCTGCTGCTCGGCTACGGCTCGATGGTCTATCCGGCGATGCAGGCAGCAGAAATCCTCAGCGAGCACGGCATCGAAGCCACGGTGATCAACGCTCGCTTTGCTAAACCGCTGGATACAGAGTTGATTCTGCCCTTAGCGCGTCAGGTGAAGCGAGTGGTAACGCTAGAAGAAGGCTGTCTCATGGGTGGCTTTGGTTCCGCGGTTGCCGAATCACTGCTGGATCACGAGGTGATGGTACCCATAACGCGGCTAGGAGTCCCCGATATTTTGGTAGACCACGCTAAGCCCGAGGAATCCTTGGCCGATCTGCAGCTCACCGCTCCGCAAATCGCCGAACGAATTCGTCAGGTGATGCAGCCCCACGCTCTGCCCGTGGGTTGATGCTCCGATTACGAATCGCTGGAACTGACTAGAGGCAAGGCTATCAGTGGGTGGTTTTGCCTCTGTTTTCTTGTGGTTGCTAACGTGTTTCTAACGTGCAACGTTGCGATCAACGCACTGCCGCATTGTAGATCTTCTCATTTGCCTCAGCAGATATGAACAGATCCACCACCGGATGCGGATAGTCTACTCCTAAGCGTACCTGATGCCGTTTCTGTTCCTCAGCAGTAAGCCTCCACGGCTCGTGAATTTTGCTGATCGGAACATTAGCCAACTCAGGTAACCAGTGTTTCACATACTTGCCCTGGGGATCGTAATCTTTGGCTTGCTTCGTGATGTTAAAAAAGCGGAACCCTCGGGCGTCATTGCCAACTCCGGCAGTATAGTTCCAGTTGCCCCAGTTGCTGCACACGTCGTAATCAATTAACAGTGACTCAAACCATTCTGCACCCATTCGCCAATCAATTCCCAAATTTTTCGTTAAAAAGCTGGCTACATTCTGGCGACCCCGATTTGAAATAAATCCTGTGGCAGCTAGTTCACGCATGTTGGCATCCACCAGCGGATATCCGGTTTGTCCCTCACGCCATAGATCAAAGCGTTGCCAGTCTTGTTTCCAGGGAATGTCTATACCTTGTAAACCCGATGGATGAAACACTTTGTTGCCGTGTTTCTGGCAAATAAACCGAAAGTAGTCTCGCCAGAGTAACTCAAAGATCAGCCAGTAGGTGGAATCATTGCGGACTCGCTCCTCTTCGTACTGCAACACCTGCTCGTAGATGTAGCGCGGCGACAAACAGCCCAACGCCAGCCACGGCGAGAATTTTGAGGAATAGTTTGCCCCCAACATGCCGTTACGGGTTTCTTTGTAGCGGCGCAGATGATCCTGCTCCCAAATGTAATGCTTCAGCCGCGCCAAGCCAGCCGATTCACCACCCTGGAAAGGCAGGACCGCTCGCGGATCTGGGGGAACCGGCTCTAGCCCTAAATCAGATACGCTGGGAATCTCCCCGACATCTATACCTTCCGGCAGTGCTTGCAATCGTCGCGGTCCTGGCAGGGTCGGATTCACACTCGCCTGCTTTTCTACCTGCTTGCGAAAGGCAGTAAATAGCTCTGGAATGCTCCGCTGATCGAATGGCAAATCGTCAGGGTGATACAGCGTGTGTCCCCAGAACTGCTTCAGGGGGATGGTCTGGGCAGCAAGGGCCTTCTTCAGCGCCTGCTCCACCCGCTGTTCTTCTGCAGTCACTTCCTGATGATAGTGGACTGCGCTAATCTGCCACTGCTGCACCAAATTGGGAATAATCTGCTCTGGCTTGCCGGAGCGCACAATCAAATCGCTGCCTAGTTCACGCAGGGAGCGCCGCAAATCCGCCAAACTCTCCAACAAGAATTGAGCGCGAAAGGCTCCAGTCTTGGCAAAACCAAAGGATGTCTGCCCAAACTGGCGCGGGTCTAGACAGTAGACTGGAACCACAATCGCTTGCTGCTTGAGGGCCTGATGCAGCGGTTCATGATCGTGGATGCGGAGATCGGTCCGATACCAAATGAGAATGCGGGGTGCCACAGCGCTCTGCCTGAGTTCATCTTCTACATGTTTCTTTACATATCATAGAGGTTTTAGGAGGCGCAGTTGGGCAGGGCGCAGCATCGGCAAGACTGCTTTTCGCCCCACGACAGCTCGTTACCTGCTCAATTACAGTAGAACCACAGTAGAACCACAGTAGAACCAAATCACAGTAGAAAATGATTCGCCGTTAACTGAGCGGCAGTCACATCGACGAGGGTGGCAAGCGGTACCGATCCGACAGAGGCTCGATCGCTACGATTGAGCCAGATTACCGTATCCGAGCCTTGCTGTACTGGGCGCACTAGATCGGTCCAAGACGGGTTGCGGAATCCCATCTGCTGCCGAATCTCCCGCAAATCGATGCGATCTTGAGTCATCTCAAAATCGAGAATTTGGTCGCCTCGTTCGCGAATGTGGCGGTACACAAAGCGATCGCGCCCGGAGCCGCCGCTGAGCCGATCTGCCCCCCGACCGCCAACTAATACATCGTCCCCCTTCTGCCCGAATAAGATATCGACCGAGCGATCGCGCCGCCCGCCGCCCCGCAATACATCGTTGCCCGCACCGCCCCAAAGCACATCCTGTCCTTGCCGTCCCAAGAGCCGATCGTGACCTAGACCACCGTGGAGCCGATCGTCGCCCGCGCCGCCATTCAGCCGATCGTGACCTTGGTTGCCCCAGAGCCGATCGCGGTCAGCTTGGCCGTGCAGCCGATCGCGATGACGACCACCGCGCAGGATGTCATCGCCAGAGCCACCATTCAGGCGATCTCGGCCACGACTACCTTGTAGCCAATCGTCTCCAGTACCGCCGCGCAGGCGATCGGGGTTCACTCCACCTGCCAACCGATCGTTGCCTGCGTCTCCGTGGAGTCGATCTCTGCCGCGATTACCCTGTAGTCGATCGTCCCCAGCCCCGCCGCGCAACCGATCGTGACCTTGACTGCCACGCAATACATCCGGGCATCGTCCGCCCCAGAGCCGATCGTTGCCGCCTCCACCCAGTAGCCAGTCACTGCGATCGCCGCCCCGCAGCACGTCATGGCCAGCACCACCTAACATGCGATCGGTACCGAGAGTGCCCCGGAGCCGATTGCGCTGACGGTTGCCTCGCAAAGTTTGGCCAGGCTGGAGCAAGCAGTCTTCGGATAGTGGCGTCTCCAAGAGGGGAGAGGTTGAGGTGAGAACAATCGTGCCGGGAGTAGGAGTCACGTTGCCACGATCGTCAATGGCAATAAACTGGAAGCGAGCTTCTGCAAAAGCAGCGCTAGCCCGGAAAAACAGCCGCTCAATTTCGCTTGGCGTCAACGTTTGGCCAACCTGAACAGCAACTCCTCCGGCTGCTGGATCGCCAAGATAGAGCGTGCCCTGTTCGACCGGCGGCAGGGTAGCAAAGCGATAAGCAACAATCGTGCCATCTGGATCCTGCGCCAAAATGCCTTTGACGGGTATGGTCTGTCCTGGACGTGATGAAATGAGAGCATCCAGGGCCCGAGGAGGAAGATTGGGTGGTTCCAAAGGAGCGGGACTGGGATTGGGTGTTGAAATGGGGTCGGGGTCTGGCGTTGGCTCAAGGGGTGGCACTGGACTAGGCTCTGGGCCGGGAGTTGGGTCTGGGCTGGGGATTGGATCCGGGGCAGGTTCTGGGCTAGGAGTGGGATCAGGAACAGGCGTTGGGTCTGGGCTGGGGGTTGGGTCTGGGGTTGGAGCCGGCTCTGGACTGGGAGTTGGATCTGGGGCTGGCTCTGGACTGGGAGTTGGGTCTGGGGTTGGAGCTGGCTCTGGAGTTGGGATAGGGCTAGGAGTGGGATCAGGAACAGGCGTTGGTCCTGGCTCTGGAGTTGGGATAGGGCTAGGAGTGGGATCAGGAACAGGCGTTGGATCGGGGCTAGGAGTGGGATCAGGCGCGGGAGTTGGATCGGGAGTTGGGGCAGGCTCCGGACTAGGAGTTGGATCGGGGCTAGGAAGCGGGTCTGGCGTTGGATCGGGAGTTGGATCGGGAGTTGGGGCAGGCTCCGGGCTAGGAGTCGGATCGGGTGCGGGGGTTGGATCGGGACTGGGGCTAGGAAGATCGTCATCGGTAATGGTAATCGTGAGCTGCTGCAGAGTTGCTTCAAGCGCACCCGTTACCGAAGCAATCTCTACTACGACTGTTTCATCTACCTCATCGGTTGAATCGTCACTCGCTAAGAGAGTTACGCTGCCGCTAGTTTGCCCTATTGGGATCGTGATGGTTGTAGCAGCACTGTAGTCACTGCCGGACGTTGCCGAACCGCCATAGCTGAGCGTAATGGTCACAGGCTGAATCGCCGGACTAGAGAGAGTAGCCGTAATCGTTGCTGTACCTTCTGCCTCAGAAATTGAGGTATTGTCTACACTCAGGGTAACGGTAGGCAGCAGATCATTATCGATGTTCGTCACCGTAACGGGTACCAGAGTTAGCCCATTGTAGTTGGCATCACTACTGCTGCTCGTTGCATTGATTGTGTAATCGATATTGCCATCGAGATCTGCATCATCAACACCAGTGACGGTCACTGTTTGCGGAATATTCCAGTTCGATGGCGTGAACGTTATGCTAGATATTACCGTCCCTTCACTCGGATCCGAACTGCTGAAGAAAAATGTCACATCAGCCGTAGGCTGACTCGTTAGAACAGCGGTAAAGGTTGCGGTTCCTCCAGCTTCCGTTGTCGTTAGTCCCGATACTGGCGCAAAAATCACACCAGGTGTTCCTTCATCAAGGATTGTAGCGCTTACCTGCTGTGTTCCTAGTTCACCCGCATTGGTGACATTCACAATATCTACAATGACGGTCTCATTACCTTCAACGATGAAATCACTGTTGCTAGTCAAGGTAATGCTAGCAGACAGTTGACCCGCAGGAATCGTAATCGTGGTCGGCGCTGTATAATCTGTGCCTCGAACAGCGCTGCCTGTATAGCCAAGGGTTACCGTTACATCCTGTGTTGTCGCTTCCGTTAGGGTTGCAGTCAAGGTGAGGGTGCCGCCCGACTCTACAACTGTCGCCGCAGAGGCACTCAGGGTCACCAATGGGTTAATAGTGCGAACCTGAAGATTACGAATCTCGTGAATGTTAGTGACGCCTCCAGTGGAAGCAGCAAAACCAAACTTAAAGGTTTCAGGGAGCGGCTCGTTGTTGTTAGCAGCCGAGGTGACGTTAAAATTAGTGATGGCTTGTTCATTGGCGTCATCAAAATCGCCATCATCGTTCAAATCAATTCGAACAGTGAGCAATCCGGCAGAGGTTAGGTCAATTTGAACTCGTCGGCGCGAATTCTCGCGTGTACCGCTGCTGCCTGCCACATCCAGCCCGCCTGCAGCCGTCAGCGAGGCAGTGCCGGTGAGATACTTGTAGTTTGTTTCTCGGCTGCCGCGAACAGCGATTGCATCAGGGCGACGTCCTGGACCCCCAACTCGTCCTTCATTCGCCTGAGAGAAGTTACCGTAGGCATCAAACCCAATGCCAAGATACCCGCCAACAATCCCGCTTTCCGAGGCAGACGAGGTTGTGCGATTGGCGTACCCTAGCGAGCCACCAAAACTGCCAGCTTGGGTGGGGGATTCCGTACCGCGCACCAGGAAGAAGCTAATGCCGTCTGCGCCGTGCCCTGTGCTGTTTTCGGGTGTGCCGCCATACATCGACAGCTCAAAACTGATCGACAGCCCTCCTGTGGCGACAATCGGCGTGTCGTAAATCACAAACGAAGCTTGGTTTTTGGCGGCATTCGTGAGTCGCAGCGCTCCACTGCCTATTGGCTCGGCGGTGCCAGGGTTGCCCGGTAAACCGCCCGGCGAGGGAGCCACTGTACTACGAGCCGTGAGGAATGGTTGAGCTGAGGAGCCACGGACCCCATAGAGCCAGTTGGACCCGGCTACTACATCACTGCCGCGAAAGCTTTCGGTGAGCAGAACAGGCAAGATGGAGCGGTAGGTCTGCATCACCTCGGACTGGAACACCAGCGTCGTTTCAATCGCTCCGGTTGCAGCTTCCAATGCCCAGTTGCCCCCCAAATCAGCAGCCCCCGTGCGATCCGTTGACGCTGCTACATCCGCTCCTGTGATCTGGCTTAAACGTTCAATGAATTGCATCCCGAGCGGATCAGAGGCCACATCACAGCCATATAACAAGATATCGGCATCGGGAGTGAGAGCTGCTTGCCACTGCTGTAGCTGGGTCTGATACTGACTCAGGGTTTCCAAACTGAGCTGACTGCTTCCCAGTTGCACTAGACCCGCAGCTCCATGGGAGACTAAATGCACACTTTGAACCGAGTGCCGCTCGCCTAAGATTTGGGTGATCTGCTGAATCCCATCCTGGGTCGGATCAAGCAAAATCACTTCAGCACTGGAATCAACCCCATTGATGAGATGCTGGTAGTCTGCAACGGTTGAATCAATAAAAACAATGGTGCGAAACAGTCCGGATGATGCCATTTTTACCTTGAAAGAACAAGTACAGAGGCGAAATTAGGAAAGGATATGGGGCTGGTTAAGCAGCAAAAATTGGCCTACTCTGAGGTAGGTCTTACCGCTCAGCTTTAAGAGTGTGAAAATTACTCGCAGTGAAGTGCGATGATCACTAAACGCAAAGGAAAAACAAAAAGATGCACCCTTTAAGCGTGACGCAAAAATCCTGCCTTCGGTAAGAAGCACGGAAGGCAGAATGCAATGCTACTCAGCTACTACTAGCTTGCCCCAACGAGACTCAGAACTTTCAAATCAATAGCTGCTGAAGCTCAGATAATCTACATGAGCGTACCAATTGTTATTCACGAGTTAGATATGCTAGAGCTACTGCAGGACGTTACTTTTCTTCTCCATCACCTCCCATGACCTTAACCCGCGCCGATCTCGAAACAGGACGGTTGCAACAGTTAATTGCTCAATCCGGCATCAACATCCATGTTCTGACTGAAGCAGAGCTACAAGCTTCCCTCGATCACACCCTGCAACAGTGCCCCCAAACCGACATCTGGCTGTTTGCCTATGGCTCTCTTATCTGGAATCCGGTATTTCACTTTGTCGAACGTCGGGTTGGCACCGTACATGGGTTTCATCGTCGCTTTTGCCTTTGGACCGCTCTCGGACGGGGAACGCCCGATAATCCAGGATTAATGCTAGGACTGGATCGGGGCGGAAGCTGTCGGGGGATTCTCTACCGGGTGGCTCCGGAGGTGCGCTCAGAACTGCTGCTGGTGTGGCGACGGGAAATGGTGGTAGGGTCCTATATTCCCCGCTGGGTCAAGGTTATTGAAGGTGATACAGTCCGCCTTGCCATTGCGTTCATTATCAATCGGGGCCATCCCTTCTATGCCAGCAAGCTCTCGCTAGAAGCTACAGTTCAGCATCTTGCTACGGCTCAAGGTCCTCTAGGTTCCTGCGCTGACTATCTGCAACAAACGGTCGAAGGGTTGATGCAGTCTGGCATTCGTGATCGGCGGCTGCATCAATTACAGCGACAGGTGATGGCGCTACAAAAGCGTGCAAAACTATAGCTACCAGTAGCCAGTGTAAGTTGTTAAGTTGTCAGTTAAGTTGTCATTCAATAGCAATTACAGCTTCTCATGCTGTCACAGCGCCCGCATAAACAGCTGCGTGAAGTAGTAGGTGTTGTCTCGGCGCCAAATGCCAATGCCAGTTTCGCGATACTCAGGACGCAGAATGTTTTCTCGGTGCCCCTGGCTATTCATCCAGCCTTCCACCGCTGCTGGAACTGGCTGCGGAATATTGGTCCCTGTAAACAGATTCTCGCCCACCATGAAATAAAAAATGCCTGCAGACTGCACTCGCTCAGCGGGTGTATCGCCATCCGGCCCGGTGTGGCTAAAGAAATCCTGCTCTGCCATTCTGCGGCTGTAATTGCGGGCAACCTGCGCCAATTCCTCGTTGTTTTCCAAAGGACGTAGTCCTTGCTCTTGACGAATCTGGTTGATTTGCTGCCGCACCTGCAACTCCATCTCGGCAATACTATCTGACTGAGCGGGTGTTGGCGAGGGCGCATCTTGCTGAATCGCTACGGGCAGTGGCGGCAGTCGATTCACGAGCTGATCTACAGCTTCGCATCCAGCTATTGCCCAAAGTAAAGGAATCCCTAGCAGCCATCGCAGACGAAGTTTAGCAGTGCTCCAACGTACCATCATCCCCCAAAGTAAAGTAGCAATGAATCAATCTGGCTTTTCATGCCCTAACGACTTCAATGCTAGCGTGGGCCATGCTGAGCTGGGTCAGCCTTTGGATAGGATATAGACTGGATGGGATGTAGACCACCCGAAGCAAACGACCGTTAATGACTCTATGAATGACTCGGGGACAGCGAGGGTTCCACGGGTCTTTGCAGTTCCGTTGATGTCAGCCGCGTTTCTTGCTGCAGCCTTGCCAGCAGCTTTAGCGCTTTCTGAGCGTTTGGTTGGCTGCCTTGATCGCAAAACAGGCGGACTGCCGTTTGCAAATCCGCAATAGCCTCGGACAGGCGTCCTAGTTTTTGTTGAGCCAGACCTCGGTAATAGTAGGTGACAGCAGATTGGGGAGCTAGCTGAATCGCTTCACTGTAGTCGCAGATCGCGTTGGCATGACGATCTAACTTCTGCTGAGTCAGTCCTCGATAGAAATAGGCAACAGCAGAGTCGGGTGCCCTCTGAATTGCCGAGGCATAATCGTCGAGTGCTCCCCACAGATCGCCCTGCTCAGCTCGCACAAAGCCTCGATTGCAGTAGGCCGCGCTTTGATGGGGGTGGAGCCGAATCGATTCGCTGAAATCGGCAAGGGCGGCATCGAGGTTTTGGGTATCGTAGTAGGCTAGCCCTCGATAGTTGTAGGTAATTGCATCCTCGGGGGATAGGCTAAGCATGTGGCTGTAGTCGGCAATGGCTCCGGTTTTGTCTCCTAGCTCATAGCGAGTCACAGCCCGATTCCAATAGGACGTGAGATCGGTGGGCACCAAACTTGGGTCATCAAACCGCTGCAACAGCCGCTGAATCACTTCTGGATCCTTAGTGCGTAGTTTCAGTTGCAATTCCGGAAAGGGAGTCGCGGTTTCCAATCCGTTGGCGATACCTAGCACTGCAAAGGAGCGATCTGAGACTAGGAAGTTCTCGCTCGTGCCCAAAATTTTGAACTGAAAGCGATCGGGGAAGACCCGTTTCAACTGCAGCAAATTGTGCAGTGTTTCCTGAAGCGCTCGGTGAGGAGCCTCATCCATCCAGCCCCGCCGTAGCTTGTTGAGCAAGCGCCCTTCGTCACGGTCTGCCAGATGGCACCAGCCGATCGCCAACTGGCCATTGCGGCTGAGAAACGCCTCAAATTTCTGCATTAGTGCTGCATCGAGGGGGCAACTATCGGACCAGGGCAAAATCAAGACCAACTGTTCCTGGGTGCTGTCTAGCGCTTCCTCTAGAACGGCACGGCTGCCCGTCAGCAATCCTGCCTCGCCCGTATCATCAGCATTGAGATCAAAAATCAGCTCGGCTTGAGGAATGGCTGCAATGGTCTGCAACTGACGATTCATAGCATGCAATTCTTGATCCAAGACAGTCTGAATCCGCGCTTGAAAGGTGGCAATCGCCCTTTCCGAGGCAGGAAGCCGTTGCGACAGATCGGTTAATTGGCGCTGCAGAGCCACCACATCTAGACTGTGCGGCAGTTGGTTAATTTGTTCACGCAACTGCTGCTGCTGCTGAGCCAACTGTTGGGTAAATTCCTGAATCGTCCCCAATTGGGCCCGTAAGTTCGTCAAGTAGGCACTGGCTAGCTCCTGGAGTTCGGGATATACCTGGGAAGGCACTGTCCCCAAATGAGATAACTGTAGGGACTCCTCAGCAAGGGCTGCCTCTAACTGACTCGATAGAACCAGCTTTGTGGCAGGCGTAGGGGAGTCTGTTTCAGGGGAGTCATAGGAGTTATGGGAGTTTCCCTCATTCGATACCCCTTGGGGCGACTCCTGCGGTGATGCGTGCAACGTTCGCTTGAAGTGGAGTGCCGCGGTCTCGATGGCAATCACCGACTGTCGCAGCATGTCTTGCTGCTGATGCAATTCTTTAATTTCGTTCGTTAAGCTAACTAGATCGCGCCGGGGCACTAGCTCGGCAATAACTTTGATTAGCTCTGCTACCTCTTGTTTTAGCGCTCCAACATCCACCGGCGGCGGCAGCTTGGCAAATTGTCGATTCAAGCGGGTTACTTGTTCTTGCAGCGCCGTCAGGCTGGGTTTGGTATGGTAGCTCAACGTTTCCAGGTTGGACTGCAACCCACTGACAGTACTGCGCAATTGTTCAATGCTGCTGCGCAAGGCATCCGTTGGGTTGGTCTCTGCCATTGCCTTCAAGTTCGCCTGCAGCCCAGACACCTCTTCCATAACGCGGCTGTACTGGCTGCTAAGCTGCCAGAGTTCGTGCTGAACAGGAGCCAATTGCTGCTGTTCCAGTTGGCTCAAACGCTGCTGTAGCCCTTGCTTCAAGGCTGCTATTTCGTGGTGCAGCTTTTCGGACGTTTCCTCACTCCGCAACCACAACCCCCGATTCATTTTGTGAATCACTTCTGGAGTCGGTAGGGTCGCCACCTGTTGCGTCAGCCGATCGAGCTGCCGCGAAACGGCTCGATCCATCTCGGCTAAACTGGTATCTCGTCGTTCGCTCAGCTCTTGCAGTCGCCGTCGGTTGACTAATCCCAAAACCACCAGCACCGATAGCGGGGCCGTTGTGTAAAGCATTTGCTGTAACCATACAGATGCAACCGACCCCACCCCTAAACCCACGAGTGAAACGTTCTCAAGGGTATGTAACCAAGAATGATTCTTCATGTCACACGACAGCTTTCATAGACGCTTTGCATTCACGGACGATGATCTGTTGAGTCGTTGAGCCAAACAGGGGGCATATTCTTCTCTTCTGCCTTTTCCTAGTTCAATCAGGAAATCTTGCCCCGGTTAAACACTTCGACCTCGCAGCAGCTCATGCAAAAGGACTGAGAAGTTGCTTCCCAGCCCAGAGTGTTGATCGATTCAGATGTTGATCTACTCGGATTCAGATCTATTTAGTCTATTTAGCAGTCGTTGAATAAGCGGCCCTTAAACCAAGGACTCAGCGATGGATACCAGTGGACTAAGCCGATAGGGTGCGGCGCTTCGAGACCAAACGGAAGGCCTCAATGATGTCACCGATCTCCCAATCTTTGAAGGCATCCACTCCGACGCCACACTCATAGCCAGCGTTGGCTTCCTTAACGTCATCTTTCATCCGTTTCAGCGAGTCGAGGTTGCCTTCAAAAACAACCTCCCCTTGCCGGCGCACACGAACTCGGCAGTTCCGTACGAGCTTACCGGATTGGACATAGCAGCCCGCTACAGCACCACGACCCACCGGGAATACAGCCCGCACCTCTGCTTGGCCCAACGGCTCTTCTACCATCTCGGGTTCTAGCAACCCTTCCATTGCGCCCTGGATATCCTCCAGTAGCTTGTAGATGATGTTGTAGTCGCGGACATCGACCCCAGCTTCATCAGCAGCTTGACGAGCACCACTAGCAAAGGTCGTGTTGAAGCCAACAATCACGGCGCTACTCGCAGCAGCCAAATCTACGTCCGTTTCAGTGATCTCTCCGGGAGCGGCTAGAAGAACTCGAAGCTGCACTTCCTTCTGAGGTAGCTGCTGCAATGCGCCTAGAATCGCTTCTACTGAGCCTTGGACATCAGCTTTCAGAATCAGGTTCAGCTCCTTCAACTCCCCTTCTTGAGCCTGCGCCGACAGCGTATTGAGGCTGACTCGCCGCGACGCCATAGCCTGCTGCAGACGAGACTGACGCTGCTGGTCGGTACGGCTTGCAGCAATAGCGCGTGCTTCCTTCTCATCTCGGTAGACTTCAAATTCGTCTCCGGCAGCTGGAACATCGCTCAGCCCGAGCACCTCGACCGCAAAGGACGGTGATGCTTCCTCAACCCGCTGCCCTCGGTCGTCCACCATGGCTCGCACCTTACCGAAGGCTGAACCCGCGACTAAAACATCACCTACCCGCAGCGAGCCATTTTGCACAATGAGTGTCGCTACCGGACCACGTGCTTTGTCGAGGTGAGCTTCAATCACCGTTCCCTTCGCTGGACGATTGGGATTGGCATAGAGATCTTCCACCTCCGACACCAGCAGGATCATCTCCAATAGGGCATCCAGATTTTCGCCTTTGATGGCACTCACTGGCACCATAATGGTGTCGCCGCCCCACTCTTCCGGAACCAAACCGAATTCGGTCAGCTCTTGCTTCACGCGGTCGGGTTGAGCTTCCTCTTTGTCGATTTTGTTGATTGCGACAATAATCGGGACTCCTGCGGCTTTGGCATGGCTGATGGCCTCAATCGTTTGAGGTCGCACACCATCGTCAGCGGCGACGACTAGAACCGCCACATCAGTCACCCGCGCCCCACGAGCCCGCATAGCCGTGAAGGCTTCATGGCCCGGCGTATCGAGGAAAACGACCTGCTGCACCCTGCCTTCTTGCTCGACATCTACATGGTAGGCTCCGATGTGCTGAGTAATGCCACCTGCTTCGCCCTGTGCCACCCTAGTCTTGCGGATTGAGTCAAGTAGGGTGGTTTTTCCGTGATCAACGTGGCCCATAATCGTGACCACCGGCGGACGACGCTGCAGGTTTTCGAGGTCTTCCGCATCCAGCATCTCCGTAACCTTGCGAGCTTCCGCTTCGGCTTCGGTGGTGCGCACGGTAACTCCATACTCCTGAGCCACCATCGCGGCAGTGGGAATATCCAGAATCTGGTTAATATTTGCCGCGATACCCTTAATGAATAGAATCTTGATCAGCTCAGTCTCCGGCACAACCAACGCTTCGGCCAGATCATGAACCGAGATGCCGGCACTCAGGGCGATTTCCTCCGGTCGCTGTCGCGTTTCCTCTTGGCGACGTTCACGACGGAACGAACGTGATTCACCTCGTTTCGACCGTTGGGGAGAGGCTACAACAGGTGGTTTAGGAGCAGCCGGGCGGCTCTTGGGCTTAGGAGGTCGCGCCAACGACAGGCTAACCTGCACGGGAGCGTTTTCGTCCTCCTCTTCTTCGTCCTCCTCTTCTTCAAAGACCTCATCGAGATCGATGTCGATGATGTCCTCTTCGTCATCAATTAATGGCGTGCGCCGCTTCGACTTTGTACCAGTCTTACCGGCTCTCTGAGCTTCGGTTTCTTCCTCGTCTTCCTCTTCCCAGGTCTTGCCACGCTTCGGTGCTCGCTGCAGCGTTGGGCGGCGGACTTCTTCAACAATACTCTCTCCTGGTTTTACCCCAACGGCAGAGGCTGCCTTACTCGTTCCTTCTCCCTCACTAGCTGAATCAGCACCCGGTCGAACGGGTTTGCGGCGCAGTTCCAGCACCGGTTTAGGCTTCAGCGTAGGCTCTGCACTGGTTGCTTCCGAGCGTCGCGGCGGCTCTTTAGCAGCACCTACCTCCGCTGGACGCCGACTTTCTCGAGCAGCGGGTTCGGTCTGAGCAACTCGTGGCCGCTTCAAAATTGGGCGATTCACCGAGCTAGGAGAAACCGCGGCGGGGCGAGCAGCTTGCGGGGGAGTTGGCTCTGCCGGACGAGCTGGCGGTGGCACTAACTCTGCAGAGGCAGCAACCGGCTCACTCTCCACCGGAGGTGCGCTGGATTCAGCCATAGGCTCGGGCAGCTGGGGAGTCTCTGGCTCAACCGCAGCTTCAACGGCTTCCCTTTCAGTGTCCATCATCTCAGAATCCGTCTCAGCAGGAGGTTGAGGCTTGACCTCTTCCATCGGCTGACTTGTTGCCTCAGCAGGGCGGCTTGGAGCGGTCAACTGCGTGGGAGGCTCTGACGGAGGCTGTGGAGCGGGAGTCGGTTTTGCAGCGGGCGCTACAGCCTCTGCCTCAGGGCGTTTGGGAGGTTCAACCAAAGGGCGATTGCGACGAATTTCGAGAATTTGCTGCTTTTTCACGGGAGGCTGAGGGCTGGATGGCCGGGAAGAACCCGAAGCAGAAACCGCAGGCTTGGACGTGGGATGACTGGAAGTATACTTCTCAGCAGCGCTTCGAATTCTTGCCGCCTCAGCTTCTGTAATTGTGCTGCTATGGCTCTTGACGGAAATATTAAGCTGATCACAGACCGCCAAAATATCGCGATTATCCAAATTCAATTCCTTTGACAACTCGTATATTCTCACTTTGCCGTTGTTCATCCACTATCCCCTCTGCGTCCCGATCGATTTTTACATATCTGAACCTACTGCTTTTGTTGAAACTACATTGGAAACACTAACCAAATGTTCTACAACAAGGCAACGGTTTCCCTTGAAAAAGCGGGGTTAGGAAACCCATAAGCAGCCCATAAGACCGCTCCTCGTGCTCTGAGTCAAGCTTCCCCAAGCCAAACCCAGAATAACAGGGCTGTACTAACAACCCTCTCTACCATCTTGCACGAATTTCTTGAAAAAGGAAGGCAATTTTCAGGCAACATCCAGCCCAAGGACCGCATTGTTCACGTTCTTGATCGTTCGCATCATCCAAATTAACGAAGTGTCTATCTCAGTGAAGCGATTCCAGCAGTGCCGCAATCTGCTGTAGTCCAACCAGTAGCGACTCATCTAAGTTACCTGCTGTTGGTATGCATAGCGAGGCACTCAGATCCTGCCGGAGTAAAGCACAAGTCAGCACTAGCTAATTGACTCGGAAGTTGCTTGCTGAGCCACTGTGGAAGCGGTAGAACCAGCAGGTGTGGAGCTATCCTCCACTGTTCGGGACTCCATTGTTCGATCGGCTCGATCGGCTGTTGGATTAGCAGATGCTGGATCTGTGGATAGACGTTGCCAGAGAATGTGATAGACCTCCTCGGGAATTACGGCTTTCAGCGATCGCCCTAAACGATTCTTCTTCTGGGCAATTTGCAGGCAGCTCGCCTGTGGGCAGAGGTAGGCAGAGCGGCCCATCCCCTGATCTAATTGTACCTGCTGTGATGGAAATACTCGAACAACTCGCCAAAAGGCTGATTTGTGAGCAACCCTGCGGCAACTGATACAGCGACGATAGTTGGGAAGCATAACCATTCAGCATAACTCTTCAGGGAAAGGGTAGCGCCGACAACACCAGCAAGCCCAGCAGGTACGGACTAGGGAAGCTGCATCCAGGAGGCTATTGAGGACGCTGTAGTGCTTCTTGCGCTTCAGTTCCAAAACCGTCGTTGGTTGCGCTCTCAGCAGTACTGGCCTCTGAGGGAGCGTCTGCTAGATCCTCAGTCGCTTCTGCCTCCAATAAGTCCTCATCGGTATTCGCTGCTTCGGCTTCTTCGGCCAGAGCTGCTTCTCGCGCCAAACGCCGCTCTTCGGCCAGCGCTTCCATCTTGCGTGTTTCTGCCTCGTAGTCGTACTTCGCCGTGTCCTTGATGTCAATCTTCCAGCCGGTCAGGCGAGCTGCGAGCCGCACGTTTTGCCCCTCTTTGCCAATGGCAAGACTGAGCTGATCCTCTGGAACCAGAACATGAGCTTGTCGTTCTTCAGGGTTAATCAAACGCACCTCATCAACCCGTGCCGGACTGAGGGCATTGGCAATATAAGTAGCTGGATCAGGCGACCAGCGGATGACGTCAATTTTTTCGCCGCGCAGCTCATTGACCACCACCTGAATGCGGGAGCCTCGCGCCCCAATGCAAGCCCCTACTGGATCCACATCCCGTTCTAAGGTATCAACGGCAATCTTGGTGCGGGGTCCAACCGAGCGCGACGGCGGATTGGCTTCCCGTGCCACGGCAACAATCCGTACGATTTCATCTTCAATCTCAGGCACTTCGGTCGCAAACAAATCCACCACCAGCCCTGCATCGGCTCGAGACACCAGCAACTGGGGCCCCCGGTGGGAGCCTTCTGAGACCTTCTTCAGGTAGACCTTGAAGGTGGCATTGGCGCGATAATTGTCGTTGGGTAACTGATCTCGCTTTGGCAGTTCGGCCTCGACTTCGGGTTGCCCAAAGCCACTACTGACGGCCATGATCACTGACTGGCGCTCGAATCGCAGCACTTTAGCCTGCAGAACAGTCCCCTCTAGCTCTTGGAATTCTTCCTGCACCAGCTTGCGCTGCTGATCGCGCAGCTTTTGGGCCAGCACTTGCTTGGTTTGAATGGCTGCCATTCGCCCAAATTCTCCTTGATCCGGCGTCACATCGAGCACCACGGTATCGCCCAATTGAGCTTCGGCCGCCACTTCCTGAACTTCCGCCAGAGCAATTTGATGATCCGGGTTGCTCACGGCTTCCACAATAGTTTTAGTAGCCAGCACGCGGAAGCCTTCATCCTCTACGTCTAGCTCTACCTCGAAGTTGTTGAAATATTCATCGTCAAAATTAGTTACGTCAGGTCGATGGGTGCGCCGGTAGCGCTCGTATCCTTTGAGCAGGGCTTCTCGCAGTGCCGCTTGCACCGCGTGTTTCGGCAAATTGCGCTCGCGGCTAATATTGTCGATCATGTCTTGAAGCCCAGGGAGAGTAACCATTGACATCGGAGCAGCCTCCAAATTTTCAGTTGTTGAGTTGTTTAGTTTTCAATTGCTTGGGGTTACCACTCAGCAGAGCAGCCATGAGAGGATATCCTCTCTTCCTGACTATCACCTTGCCGATTGGGTCACAGCCTGGACAGGACTCACCTCCGTCCAGTTGTCGTCCTCAGTGCTGTTTCAATTCCGTCAAGACCGCTCTACAAGCTGTACCGTACTAATCAAATCTCGAGGAATTGGAATCGAGCGTCCCTTCTGACTGAGATAGACCGCATTTTCATCGCGTCGTACCAGTTGCCCAGTCCAGGTGAAGTGTCCTTCGTAGGGTTCCTTTGTGGTTACGACAACCGGAAACCCCTTGAAGGAAATAAACTCCCGATCGGTCGTCAGAGAGCGGGAAATGCCAGGACTCGATACCTCCAACACATATGCATCAGGAATTAAATTTTCTGCGTCTAACGCTGCTTCCAGAGCACGGCTCATGCGCTCGCAATCGTCTAAGCTCGTATCTTGGTGCAGGTTACGAATATCCACCCGCAGCACAGGCGGATTTTGATGGGTGTGAAACACCGCCCCTACCACATCGAGTCCTAGGGTGTTGGCAACAGGAGTGGCCAGGTTAATGACTTGTGCAATCACAGGATGAGTCATATTCGCAACAGGCAGTCGCACCTGCCTTCTGGCAGAAATATACAATTAAAAAAAGTGGGCACCGACCCACTTCTGATGCAATGATGCTTGAACAATGATGCCGAACACCGGGATGTTAAACATCGTCATAACATCAGCGAGGGACGGGAACTGTCCCCTTACAGATGTCAGTTTAGCGCATCCATTTTGGATTGGTGTTCATTGGCGATAGAACCTGCTCCTTCTCTATGCGCTTGGATCTCTACTGACCTCGACTTTGTTTGACTTCATAAAAGCGCTGACGCATCAATTTTAAGCGCTCAATATCTTCTGCTTTGACTCGCCGCACATAGCTGACTTTCACTTCATCCAATAGCGCTACGATCAGGGACTCAATCTCGCCCAACGCCTGACTTTGCTGCACTTCCCGGCGAAAGACCTGACCCAATTTGTCGATGAGCTGCTGCATAAGTTGAGATCCCGTTTCGTCTTCCAGCGCCGCTGCAACCGCGCGATAGCTATGGTCGGAAATATCGGCAACGAGCTGCTGCGTGAGTTGGTGCGATATATCCTTCATCCCAGGAAGGTGCTGCAATCTACCCAATAGGGGAGAGCGGCTGAAAATTTGCGCCATGCTGTGATGCAGCAGGGCATCAATTTCAGTCCGCATCTGGGGCAAGACTTGATAAACCAAGACCGTGATCAGGTGCTTACTAATCGCAGCCGTTTCATTGACTCCGTTTAGATCAATATAGTGCTCAGTTTGTAGCAACCAACGCGCCGCCTCACCACGCTGAATCCAATTTTGCAGCTGGTTAATGATGCGCAAGACAACTAGCTCCGTCAACTCGACAACCACACTAGAAATAATCAAGCGCACTAAGCGCCGAGTGATAGGTGCCAGGGTGATGAGCTGCGTCTGATCCAGACGAATCACAACCGGCACAAGACGGAGCCAGCGCCAGAAAGGCATGAAAAGCGGAATATCGTAGCTGCGCCAGATAATGGCATCCAGCCAAGACGTCTGAAAGCGACGGCTCAAGTAGAGCGTTCGCAGCAAAAACTCTAGCCCAAATATTCCTATAAACCAGAGATCGATATGCCAAAACCGGTCTACAAACCCTCCGGCTTCGTTAATTCGGCGGTAGTAGTTGCGAGCGATGAGTGGCTCAATCTCGGTATGAAAGAAATGCATCGCCGAGTTCCAGCCAGTTTGTTGCAGATAATTTTGGCTCCAAAAGAGCGAGAACGCTTGTTTAGCGGACTCTACTCCCATCTGGCTGCGCATCCGGTGCTTGATCTGTTCAAGCGTGCCAGACTGACCGACCGCACCAAAGGGGTTTTCATCGATCAAAGTGATGCTGAGGGTTTGCAACTCTTCGAGTCGCTGATTCACTTCTGCCGACGGCACGCCTGTTAACGCGAGCTGCACCTCCAAATCTTGAACGGCTGCCAAATAGGACTCTGTGACGCGGTGGGGTTCGATGCCCTTAAACCGCTCGCCGTACCAGAGGGTGAACTGAGGAATGTGCCGCAGGTAGAAATCCCGCCGCGGAATATAGCTCGCATCAAAGGCCACTAACCCTAGATTGAGCAGTGCCAGCAGTGCCATCAGCCGCTCGAACCAAAGCGTTTTGAAGCGTCTACGCCCCAACCGAGACGGCCGACCCCAAAAAGATTGCATGACCATATCAAGAGAGTTCTAAGCCCTAGCGCTCTCTTGATTCTGCTCCAGTCAGTTGGTTAATGGCTGCTGGCAACCAGAGAGGCTCTCGGAAACAAATCGGAAACAAATTGAAAACAAACAATCAACGGAAGCAGTACGGGGGCAGCGGTCTCCATTCTATCGAGGCTCCACTACAATGATTCATATTGCTTTACATTTCGCTCAGGTTGAATCTGTCATGCAAACTGCAGTTGCCGCCATCCCAGGAGCCTATTGGCAATGGCGAGGGCAGTCAATTCACTACGTTAAAGCTGGTGAGCGACACGATGATCGACCGCCGCTGCTCTTGGTGCATGGCTTTGGTGCTTCCACCGACCACTGGCGCAAAAATATCGCTGGACTCCAGCATGACTTTGAAGTTTGGGCCATCGATCTACTTGGCTTTGGGCGCTCAGCAAAACCTGATTTGTCCTACAGTGGCGACCTCTGGCGCGATCAGCTCCATGATTTTGTCAGTGAAGTTATTGGGCGACCTGCTGTGCTCGTTGGAAATTCTTTGGGTGGCTATGCCTCTCTCTGCGTAGCGGCCCAACGACCTGAATCAGTGGTAGGGCTAGTCCTGCTTAACTGTGCAGGGCCGTTTACCGAAACCCAAACCCCCACCAAGCCCGATCCGTTCCGCGAGGTCTTTTTTAATCTGACGCGCTCGGTGTTGCTGATGCCGTTGCCCAGCTTCATCCTGTTCCAATATGTGCGGCAGCGCTCAGTGATTCGCAGAACTCTGTCTCAGGTGTATCTTGACCAAAGTGCCGTTACTGATCAACTCGTGGAGGACATCTACCGTCCTTCCTGTGATCCGGGTGCAGCCCAGGTATTTGCTGCGGTGTTTAAGTCGCCTCAGGGAGCCAAGAATGACGAGCTGCTGCGCCAGATGACCTGTCCGCTGCTCATGATCTGGGGCGAGGGCGATCCTTGGATGAATGCTCGCGTTCGTGGTGCCAAATTCCGTGAGCACTACCCACAGCTCACCGAGTACTACCTGCAAGCTGGCCATTGCCCCCACGATGAAGTGCCTGATCAGGTCAATGCTTTGCTGCGAGACTGGGTGATGCAGTTGTCCCTTTGACTCCTCCCATTCTTCCGATTTTTTAGATTTTTTAATCGGTTCTGCTGATTCAACCAAGAGCTGCACTGCTCCGTTCTGCTCCGCAATAACCTGGATAGGGAGCCACTTGAACCGTTCGCTTCAAATACAGCGGATGACTAGGTTGCCCTGACTGATTCTGTCCTAAACAATACAGCGAAGTATCATGCTGGAGCAGCGCCAGAACCGTCTGATCGCGCCTCTGCCAACTGCCGCCATTGCCCCATGCCACGATCACACGCTCAGCCCGTCGAACAGCTGCTAGAATGTATCGATCGCACTCCTGACCTATCGGATCGGCAACCTGCCTTAGCGTCTGAGGATCAGAGCTGCGAAAGGCAAACAGGTTCACGACCTCCAAACTGCCATAGCCCCAAAGGTGAGCAAAACCCAAACAGCGGCGAATCGTGGCATCGTTAGCTGTGGCATCGGCAGTGCTGGGATTTAACATGACAAACACAACCCTAGCTGCCTGTTGATTCCAACTCCGCCACAGGCTATAACGATAGTTGCCGCTGGCATCAAAAACAGCGCCACCTTCCATTTTTGGGTCCTGATCAGGGGTTCATTCGGTTCATTAGAATTGATGGGTAGGATTGATGAGTGATTCGTGACAAGTCAAGTTTGAGCAGCCCGACAATTAGAGCATCTGTCATCAGGGGCATATTGCGGTGAATATACTGACGACTATACTGAAAGCTAAAGCAAACTTCGCTTCTTTTCGGCTGTAATACCCACATCTTGGCCCCGATTGGGTAGGCTGGAAAGTAGTTTTCTGAAAGTTTTAGCCGCTTACCTCGTACAAGGAAAAATAATGTCATGGGACTATTTGACCGTGTAAGCCGACTTGTTCGAGCCAATATCAACGACGCAATTAGCAAGGCCGAGGATCCAGAAAAGATCCTAGAACAAGCCATTATTGATATGCAGGAAGACCTGGTGCAATTGCGTCAGGCTGTTGCTAGTGCCATTGCTAGCCAAAAGCGAACACAGCAGCAGTACAACCAGGCTCAATCCGAAGCGGATAATTGGCAGCGACGCGCTCAATTGGCGCTGCAGAAAGGCGATGAAACCTTGGCTCGGGAAGCATTGAGCCGGAAAAAGGTTCAGACAGAAACGGCAACGGCACTGAAAGCCCAACTCGATCAGCAGAGCACCACTGTTGATACGCTGAAACGCAACCTGATTGCCCTAGAGGGTAAGATTTCCGAAGCTAAGACCAAGAAGGACATGCTCAAGGCCAGGGCCAGTGCTGCCAAAGCCAATGAGCAACTCCAAAAAACTGTGGGCAGCATGAGCACCAGCAGTGCAATGGGTGCCTTTGAGCGTATGGAAGAAAAAGTGCTGCAAATGGAAGCTCGTTCCCAAGCAGCAGCCGAATTGGCAGGAGCTGACTTAGAAAGTCAGTTTGCGGCTCTAGAATCCGGCAGCAATGTCGATGAAGAGCTAGCGGCTATGAAGGCTCAATTACTGGGCGGTGCGGCTCCCAATCAGGCCCAATTGCCGGGCACGTCCACAACCAGTGCAGCTCCTCAAGATGCGGCGGTGGATGCCGAACTGGAAGCGTTAAAAAATCAGCTTGATCAGCTCTAACTCAGCGGGTACAACAATACGGGTACAACAATACTCGTTCTGGTGTAGCGGTGTTTGAGCGATCTCTTTAGTTGATTTTTAGTTGATTTTCTAAGGAGGGCGGGTCGAACCTTGCCCTTCTTTTTGGGTTGGTGGCTTTTTTCGGAAACTTGATGCGTCTCTGCCCTTGCAGGGAGTCTGCCGAGTAAGCTAGAAGTAGAAACTTCTTAAGATTTGATAACGAGATAACGAGCTGCCATGAGCAACAGTGTAGTGACCCTCTCGGATGCTGACTTCGCGACCGAAGTGCTAGATGCCTCCAATCCAGTCTTGGTATACTTTTGGGCGAATTGGTGCGGTCCTTGCCGCCTAATGACTCCTGCCATTGACGCCATCGCTCGCCAGTACGGTGAGCGGTTAAAGGTAGTCAAGATGGAGGTTGATCCCAATCCAGATGCTGTTTCTAGGTGCCAGGTGGAAGGAGTTCCGGCTCTACGCCTCTTTCAAAAGGGTGAACTGCTCGGTGCGACCGAAGGCGCTATGAATCAGCAAAAGCTGGAAGCGTTTCTCAGCTCCTATCTATCTCCGGTATCTTAATCGCTAAGATGATAATCAGCCGTCTTTTCTGAACTCCCAACTCGGTGGTTTCAAGCCGCCTGCCGGACTTCTATGCAACTTGCCGATCGCCTGCAACCCCTTAGAACCAATGTTTTTGCTGACATGGATCAGGCAAAAGCGCGCGCCCGTGCGGCAGGGCAGTCCATAATCGATCTTTCTCTAGGGTCATCGGATCTGCCAACGCCACCCCATGTGTTGGAGGCAATTGAGCGGTCATTACCCGATCCCAGCACCCACGGCTATCTGCTATTCCATGGCACCCAAGCGTTTCGGCAAGCGGCGGCCCAGTGGTATACCCAAAAATTCGGGGTGGCTGTGGATCCCGAAACAGAAGTGCTGCCGTTGATTGGTTCTCAGGAAGGAACGGCCCATCTGCCGCTTGCAGTCTTAAATCCTGGAGATTTTGCGCTGCTATTGGATCCTGGCTACCCCTCCCATGCTGGTGGCGTCTATTTGGCAAACGGGCAAATCTACACCATGCCGCTGTTGCCGGAGAATCACTTTCTGCCGGTATTTCAAGATATTCCGACGCCAGTTTTGGCCCAGTCGCGGATGATGGTGTTGAGTTATCCCCACAATCCGACGACAGCAGTAGCATCGCTGGCGTTCTTTCAGCAGGCTGTGGATTTTTGCCAACAGCACAATCTGGTGCTGGTTCATGATTTTCCCTATGCCGATCTGTACTTTGAAGGGGAAGCCCCCCCATCACTTCTGCAGGCTGATCCCGATAAAACGCTGTCAATTGAATTTTTTACCCTATCCAAGTCCTACAACATGGGTGGCTTCCGAGTTGGCTATGCTATTGGCAACTCCACGTTGATCCAGGCGTTGCGGCAGGTCAAGGCTGCGGTAGATTTTAATCAGTATCGCGGAATTTTGAATGGAGCAGTGGCAGCCTTGATGGGATCGCAGGCAACGGTACAGACTGCTGTCACTACCTTTCGTCAGCGACGCGATGCCTTTGTGAACGCCATGCACAGCATCGGTTGGCAGGTTCCTGTGCCCAGCGCTACGATGTACATTTGGGCAAAGTTGCCTGCAGCTTGGGCGATGAACTCCATCGGCTTTGCAACTCAGCTCGTTGAACAGACAGGGGTTGCCGTTTCGCCTGGGGCAGGCTTTGGCAAGGCAGGAGAGGGCTATGTCCGGTTTGCGCTCGTGCATGATCCCGCAGTTCTAGAAATGGCTGTGACTCGTATTGCCCAGTTCTTACAGGCTTCAGCCTAGTAGCTGCATGGGGATGCGAACGGACTGGCGGTGCTGGGTAGACATGGGTCTGGGATCAGTCTTGGGATTAATCTTAATAGTCCTGGGAAACGGTCCTGCTGCCTCAAGCCAACCACCAGTTGTCTGTCCTGCTGTAGCCGATGCGATTGAATCCATTACTCAGCATCCTCAATTCCGGCGAGCGCGCTGGGGTGTACTGATCCAAACCGTAGGGGCGCAACCACAGACGCTCTATGCCTATGATGCTGCCAATTACTTTATTCCCGCGTCCAATGCTAAACTGCTGACCACGGCTGCCGTCCTAAATCAGCTTGGACCAGATTTTCGGATCCGCACTTCGATTTATCAGGTACCCCGTTCAGACGGTAGGGTGATCCTACAGGTGGTTGGGCGTGGTGATCCTAGCTTCAGCGACGCCGATCTAGAACAGCTTGCCTACCAGATCCGCTCTCGAGGGATCACTCGTATTGACCGGTTAGTTGCCGACGATCGCTACTTTCAGGGCGATCCCGTTCACCCCAATTGGGAATGGGAAGATATTCAAGCGGGGTACGGAGCACCGGTTAACAGCTTGATTCTCAATCAAAACTGGATTGGCTTAACCCTGATTCCTCAATCGCTCGGTCAACCGTTACGCGTGGTCTGGGATGATCCCGAAACTGGACGGGGATGGCGAATGATCAATCGCTCGACAACGGTGGCGGCTACCGAGCCAGAATTTGTGCAGGTGGGGCGGGATCTAACTGAATCAATTGCTTACATCACTGGTCAATTGCGCGTTGGGTCGGCAGCCGAGCCGGTCGCCGTTTCGATCCCACGTCCTACTGAGCACTTTTTGGAGCGCCTGCAACGGGCATTAGCTTCTCAGCAGGTTGCGGTTGTCCAAGCGGCTGTGACCCCCGATCCCCCGCCGTTCAGCATTCCAGCAAACTCAATCGAGATCGCAGCGGTGGAGTCGCCACCCCTTGCAGACCTGCTGATGGAAACCAATCAGCAAAGCAACAACCTCTACGCCGAAGCATTACTTCGCATCTTGGGTATACAAGTCGCTGAAGCACCCAAGCCCAGCAGTTTGGAGGCAGGTATCACAGCAGTGCAAAGGACGTTGGGTACGCTTGGAGTCGAGCCGAGCAGCTATCAGTTAGCCGATGGTTCAGGCTTGTCGCGGCAGAATCAGATTAGTCCAGAAGCATTGGTCGCAACTCTACAAGCTATGGCTCAGCACCCTGATGCGTCAGTTTACCGGGCATCGCTGTCTGTAGCGGGGATCAGCGGAACGCTGCGGCATCGCTTGCAAAACTCTAGAGTGCAGGGCAGCCTCCAAGGCAAGACGGGAGCGTTGAGGAGTGTCGCTACCTTGTCGGGCTATCTTGAGCGGTCAGATGCGAGCACCCTGGTTTTCAGCCTAATGGCAAACCATTTCGAGACCTCCCTAACATCCGTACAACAAGCAATGGATCAGATCATTGAGTGGCTTGCTGCAAGCCGTTGCTAGCTCACTGACTGAGTTCTGCTGGCAGACGGTGTGGGAACTAGCGATCCCTCGTGAATGCTGTGTAACTTGCAGAGGCGATCGGAGGAGACAGGAGGCGAAAGGGTCTAAGAGCGGTTGAAGCGCAGAACTGTAGCACGCTCAAGACGTCGGTTTAGGATAATGGAGCGACTGCCGGACGGTAATCAGACGGCTTAATTTGGTACTTAACCAGATTAGCAAGCTCCTGAAGTTGGCTGATGGCTTCTGCCCCTTCTAGCTTCATCAATTCACGGTCATCGCGCATTTCAGTCCAGGTGATTCCATAGTCGGAAACCAGGAACCGAATCAGATGATTCTCTCCTAGGCTGACCATAAACGACGCGCTATTCATTTGACCACCGCACGTATAGCAGGATGCCAGATAGCCTCGACGCTCTAGGACGATTGCTAGAGCCTGCAGATTCATGACAAGATCCTGAACGAATTGGCGGTGCTGTTCTGCAAGTCTGAGGAACATAGGTTCTACCTCCTATCACCACACTTATCACATCATTCTAAAACTTTTTATGATTTCTTAAGCATTGGGCACAGGTAGGCAAACTCCACTTCTCAAAACTTAGGTCATCTTAGTGCGGATTAGTGCGGATAAACTAAGCGACCCACTGGCAGCACCGATACGATAGAGGTGTAAGGAGCGGTTCTGGGAGACGCCGCCAGTAACTATAAAGATGAATTAAGACTAGCTGATGGCTACCATCAAGAAAGTATTAGACAAAACAGTTAAATTCAGATGCTCAACCCAAAAAAGCGTGGAGTATCAGCAGAGCTAGCTACCCAACTACCACACTAACCTGACCAGGTCAAATTTGCCCAGTAACGATACGCTTTGCAATATATAAACTATTCAAATTTTCAACGAATATTAAAATTTATTCAAAATTTAGGAGATGGAGGCTCTTGAACCCACGGGTTCATCTGCTAATTGACCTGCCACCAGCCGAAAGCAGGTCCAATAAAGCGAATAGTTACCCAATACAGAACCAGAATGCCAATTCCTATCCAGGCACCCCGAGTACTCCAGTTGACAAACCGCTGAGCCTGACTTTTCTTCACAGGCAACCAAGGCAGAATATTAGTCTCCTGACCATACTTTTCACCCAATGTTTCTTTGCGCCGCTTAGAATCGCCCATATGAAATTCCTTTCTTGCCCGCGTATTCAGATAGAAATAGTTGATGGAAAAGTTGATTTTATCGTGCTTCTGATTCTGATAATACCGCTTCTGGGGAAACCAAGTGAGACTGCATAGCAACGATGCTGCCCACCAGAAGCAAACTGGAACCAAGCATTTTAAGCCAACGATTCCTAATCCCGAGTGCCTAAGCCTTCAAAGGGGTTGAACAAGCTAGCATCCACGTAATTGATGCGAGCTAGAGGGCTGAGGGCGGCCAACACCTGCTGACCATAGCTGCGATGGTTGACGCGGTTGTCGAGTAGAGCCACCACCCCTTGAGCATCGCGCACCGGGGCAATGGCTCGCTGTAATTCACTCAGGGCTGCCGGCAGCAAATACAGCCGAAACCAGTCTTGCCGCTGACGCTTGAGGTGAGCAACCTGCCCCGCCACTAAAGGATTTTCCAGCGACGGCAGCGGTAGTGTGGTAATAATCAGCAGTTGTGGGGCTGGCAGAACGGCTTGATGCTGCCGCCAAAATTCCCAGCCCGTCACTAGGATGCCGTTGTCATCGAGGCACGTCTTCTCCACCTGTACCCGAGAACCCAATTCTCCGGCCAACATAGAGCCAATTTGCCCTTTTAGCGGCATGTCTCCAACGAGTAGAACCGTTAATCCTTGATTTGCCGCGTTCGTAGCAGTTAGCAGGGCACGAATTTCTTGCATCAGCACCGGCTGAAATTGCGGCGTGTTTGGCATGGGCAAGCCGTCGGGCAGATAGAGCTGGATCAGTTCATGCTGCCGGTCTGGCGAGAACTTCAGGCAGGTGAGGTCTTCTAGACCCAAGCGCTGGCGAAACACGGCGGCGTTGGGTTCCAGATCGAGCGATCCCCCAATCAACACCACTGGCTGCTGTGCCCAGATAGGCGTGAGGGCTGAGGCTACCTCTGCCGGAGCACAATGCAACGAAAACTGCCCCTGCTGCCGTGCTACCTCGGTCCACAACAGTTGCCCAGTTGCCGCGAATTGCCGTTGAAAGCGCTGCCATGCGTCCGGCAGTCCTGCGATTGGGGTGTCTACAGACCAGGAGCAAGCAGGAGCACGGTCCATTGCCTTATCCGCAGCATTTGCCGTTTCTTCAGTCTGTACATCTATTTGTAAATCTTGTAAATCAATAAAGAGCTGTGCCAAAATCTCTTGCTCTTGAGGTTCAACCAAGTAGCAATCGTAGGGGTTGACCGGATGTTGAAAAATCGAGCGAGTGAGCTGCACCCGAGCATCTCGAATTTGCTCTGTCTGCTGCGGGTAGGCTGCCATCAGCTTATCCCAGTCTTGGGGGCACAGCTGTGCTGTCAGCAAGTCGCGAGCCCAGGTCTCCAGATCATCCACTCCATCGAGAATTGTGGGAATGTTGGTGGGAAAGCGCCCTTCATGATTGAGACGGTCTGACAACCATGACTGCGGCGTCGTCAGCAGCAGCCCTTGAAACTCCTCCCCCAACCAGTGTTCTCCGGTGCGAATCGGTTTGGTGGTGGCAATCCACTGCCGTAGGCGCGGAATCTCGACCATCAGCAAGCGCTGCTGCACTGCTTCCGGAGCCACCACGATTGCCGATCCTTGCCAAATCAGCAGCGGCATCAAATAGCTCAGGCGGTATCGCCCGTGATAACCCGAAGGTGCACCGGCTTGAATCAATGCACTCCGTCCTAACCGCAAGGCCCGAGCAACCAGCCGCGCCATGGTTAGATGGTGGGGCCAGTAAGGCTCTCCTTGCTCTCGCAGAAATGCACGGAGTTGTTGGTGGACTTCGACCTCAATCACAGGCGTTACGGTACGACCAGATGAACTTCATTGTGACACAAACCCTGGGGATCCTTGGTGATAGTCGTCATTGAAGACAGAAATGCACCGGAAGACCTACTATGGCAGGAAGTACAGGGAGTACAACAAACGGGTTAGCAAGTTACACCATTAGCAGGTGCCTATGCGGATTGGGATTGTAGGGTTAGGGCTGATTGGTGGGTCGCTCGCAATTGATTTGCAGCACCTCGGACATACCATTCTGGGCGTCAGTCGGCGGCAGCAAACTTGTGAGCAGGCGATTGCCCGAGGCATTACCGATCAAGCCAGTACCGACTTGGCACTTCTAGCGACTGCCGAGGTTGTGTTTCTCTGTACGCCTCTCGCAGCAATTGAGCCTACCGTGATCGAGCTAGTTCGCTATTTGCCCACCGCAACTGTGCTCACGGATGTGGGATCGGTGAAAGGATCGGTTGTGAATAGCGTGGCTCCTCACTGGCCCAACTTCGTGGGAGGACATCCGATGGCTGGAACTGCCGATCAGGGTTTAGACGCCGCCCAGTCCCAGTTGTTTGTGAACCGCCCCTACGTCCTAACTCCGACGGACACCACTCCCACCGCGGCCACAGCCACCGTAGCAGCTCTGGCAGAATCATTACAGGCGCGGCTATACTATTGCTCCCCAACCGAGCACGATCGGGCAGTCGCCTGGATCTCGCATTTACCGGTCATGATCAGCGCTAATCTCATTACCGCCTGCCTCTCAGAAGCTGATCCCGCAGTTTTAAGGCTTGCTCAGAAGTTAGCTAGCTCCGGTTTTCGCGACACCAGCCGCGTGGGAGGTGGCAATCCAGAACTAGGAGTAATGATGGCGCAATACAATCAATCTGCGCTTCTGCAGTCGCTCTATGCCTATCGAGAGCAGTTGCAGCAAATCATTCAGGACATTGAGCAATCGAACTGGAGCCACTTAGAAGAACGCTTGACGCGTACCCAGCAGTCTCGAGCGCAATTTAATGTTACCCCAGGCTAAGCGAGTTAGTCTGGATCCAAGGGTTTCAGCCCCAGAGACCGCTGCAACTCAGCCAACTCATCACGATGAGCGGTGACGGTAATCAAACTCTGGGGGATTGCCCCGGAAGCCAAGTCTTCGACTTGCAGCGACACCTGCTCTTGCCGTCCGGCCCGTTGCCAGTAGAACAGCCCTGCTGCCGGCGCTAACACAAGCAATGCCAAGAAGACTTGCCCTATCTCAGGGAACACCAGCGACAGCACCAAAGCTAGACAGAGAATTCCCACGCCAGCGAGTCCACTCAAAAACAACGCGAGAAACAAACTAGGGCGGACAAACCCAGCAAAGGTAGCGCGATTTTGATCCGCATCTACAGCAATCAGTCGATAAGCCCGCTGAGTAAAATACTGCTGCAATTGCTCGAGTAGGGACTCGCCCTGCTGATTCGCCACGAGCCGAACGACTTGCGTGCGGTCCTTTGTAGAGGCTCGGATGAAGAAAAACAACCCTACCGACAACAGCACCGTCAGTAGGGCGGTAGACGTCAAAACTGGGATTTGCATGACATCAACGGGCAGGAATAAAGGGCTAGAACTACAATACCTGAACCACGTTCGCTCAGGCAGTTCTTAGGAATGGGATGCCTGCACCGGTCGCCCCACATAGTTTTGCCAGAGGCGAGCTAATTCCTGCGCCTGCTGCTGCCATTCTGGGCAAATCTGGTACATGCGGCGAGGTCGCCCCCGTCCTTCTACTTTTTTCCAGTAGCCAGTAATGGCGTTTGCATCTTCCAGAAATTTCAGAGCGCTGTAGAGGACTGTATCCGAGAGTCGATAGTTAGGATACTCGTGCTCTAGCAGATTAATCAGCTCTGTTCCGTAGGAGTCCCGACGGAGCAACACAGCAAGCACATAGCAAACTGCCAACTCTTTGTTCAGATAAAATGGGGGCGGATTGCGAAAAAACTGATAGATATCTTCAAATGTAGTCATATCGCTTATCTAACCCAGTAAATAGACCACACCGGCAGTTCTTCTAACTGTTCTAACTGACTGTTCTGACTATAGAGTTAGCCTGTAGACCCCCAACGTGGGTCAATAGTCTTCATAGGGATGCAATCTGCTCATTCATCCGGTTGCACTTAGCCAAGTCGCAAGCGTCCAGTGAAGCCTACTTGTCCTGTTGACGGATTTCACCTAAATTGGCGGACAACGCTAATACTCTGCCGAGTGGTGGGTCAAATCTTTTGTCAGCGACAACCAAAGCACTAATACACTCAGAGGCGCAGCAGCACAGGTGCCTGCCAACGGTTGACCTCAACAGTAACTCCAGCGTAACCCTGATGTAGATTCCAAAATTACAACAGACGCCAATCCCAGCGAAGTCTACA
The DNA here is from genome assembly GCA_015272325.1 of Synechococcales cyanobacterium C42_A2020_086. GTDB lineage: Bacteria > Cyanobacteriota > Cyanobacteriia > Elainellales > Elainellaceae > JACYLU01. Next base: position 51,589 of record JACYLU010000011.1, read on the forward strand.
AGACCTCGCTAGCGGGCAGGGTTACCCCAAGCTAAAACTAATTTGGAGCAGATTGCTTGTTGCCAGATAATAATCCAATTGTAGTCATTTCAGCCTGACTTTGCTTTCTGAACTCCAAAGTTCATTGGGGTACAACATCGAAAGAATGGGCTTTTCAGCCGCAGCCCTCCTTCGTTATTTTTGGCATCGATTGGGTGAATACTCTACCGATAGTGTTCTGCGAAAACAAAAACTCTGCAGATAATCTATCCACAGAGTCTTAGAAAATTTAATAAAACTTAACCGATCAACGTTAAACTAGCCCGGCTCGTAAGGCCACCACGGCAGCCTGCACGCGATCGTCCACCGCCAGTTTGTTCATGATGCCTCGGACATGCGTCTTAACCGTGTTGGGGCTGAGATAGAGGACAGCGGCAATTTCAGGATTACTCAATCCTTCCACCATAAGTTTCAAAACTTCCAATTCGCGTTGGGAGAGTTGCCCAACCACGTTAGCTTCGGCGCTAGACATGGGTTTGAGGTGATCCATCACCAGCCGTGCCACTTGAGGATCTAGATAACTTGCCCCTTCATAGGCAGCATGAATCGCCGTTAACAGTCGGTCCACACTCGTGCCCTTGACACAATAGGCATCGGCCCCGCTGGAGAGGGCACCAATCACTTCCATCTCGGTGGTGTGGGAGGTGAGCATCACCACGCGCACATCAGGCTGAGCAGTTTTGATTTGCTGTGTGGCAGCAATGCCATCCTGACGCGGCAAGCCAATATCCATGACAATGACGTCAGGCGATAATCGTTGGGCTTCTTCTACCGCCGTGTAGCCGTCATCCGTTTGCCCCACAACGGTGATATCGGGAGCACTCGATAGCGATTGCTCTAGGCCCAACTGCATCATGGGATCATCTTCCACAATCAACACCCGAATGGGTTGGGTTTTGGAGGGGCTAGTCATCCAGAATACTCCTTGCGCTGTGTGCAATGGGTTCTCGCCTGATTGTACTGAATTCCTGCTGATTCCTACTGAACCCCTATCGTTGTCGATACTTGTTGTTGTCGATACTTGCAGCGTTATCCGATCCAGCTCGCCAGCCATACCAAGCCAGGGGCAATAAGTAGAGCCGGTAGAAACGAGGCGACGCGGACCCGAGTCATCTCAAGCAGGTTTAAGCCGAGACCGACAATGATTAGCCCGCCGATGCCGGTGATCAGCAGCACGGCCGGGTGGGTGGCAGGGTCCGGCAACCCTTGCGAGAGCAGCCCTGCTGCCAGAGACACTCCGCCCTGATATAGCAACACGATCAGAATTGAAAAGCCAACGCCAATGCCATAGCTGTTGGTAAGAGCAATTGAGGCTAAACCGTCCATAACTGCCTTCAGCAGCAGCAATGTATTATCGCCGGTTAAGCCGTTGTTGAGACTGCCAATTAGCGTCATGGGGCCAACGCAAAACAGCAGGCTGGCCGCCATAAACCCTTCGGTGAATTTGCCTCGCCCCTTGAATCGTTGTTTGAGTCCGTTGCCTAAGGCTTCAAGTTTAGACTCAAGTTGCCACCATTCTCCCAACAGCCCACCCATAACAATAGCCAACAGTCCCAGAATTACACCATCGGCCCGCCCGACGCTGGCTTTCATGAGGCTGTTGCCCATGCTGAAGCCGATCAATAGGGTAATCAGCCCCAGCCCTTGGGTAATCATTTGCTGCATTGGCAACGGCAGCCGCCCTTGCAGGAGTGACCCCAGCGCTGTGCCAAGCAAAATCGTAGCGGCGTTGATCCAGGTACCGCTGGTTTTAGTCCAAAAATCAAGACTCATAGGAGTTGCATCGGCAGGCGGTTCGTTCAACGTCTGTATCGATCAGGGTAGGGATATGGAGTTGCTGTGCTGCAAACCCACAAAAAAAGGGGGAATTCCCCTTGCAAATGTTAGACCCAGATGTATCCAGAAACGCAGTATTAAATTGCATTCAGTCTTGGATGCGTATCTAGTAAGCCAGACCCATACTGCGAGTCGTTTCAGGTCCTAGATACACTCGAATGCTGAGGAAGTCTGTAGGACAAGCCGTTTCACACCGCTTGCAGCCCACGCAGTCTTCTGTGCGGGGAGAGGCCGCGATCTGTCCGGCTTTACAGCCATCCCAGGGAACCATCTCTAAAACGTCTGTCGGACAAGCTCGAACGCACTGGGTGCATCCGATGCAGGTGTCGTAGATCTTGACTGTATGAGACATTGATATAGTGGCTCCAAACTACAAACGCGAACGATCGGTGCAGGAGCTACACCCAAAGGAAAACCCTTACACAGACCGCCTTGCGACGTTTCTCTAAACGAAACCAGTGTACAGCAGCACTTTTACCCAGTTCAGTAAAAGCCCAAAAAACTTTAAACAACGTAATATCCCGTTTGGGTTTTCTATATCTTCAATTCAGACTTTCGATTCAAACTTTCAATTCAGCCAAGCCCAGATAGCGGATTCCTTCAGGGGTAATGTTGAACCGGCAGGGCAACACCTCAAGCCCAAGTGCCATAGCTTTGCGGAGGAGCCGTCCATACACTGGATCGGCACTGTCGCCCGGTGCAAAGGAGCAGCAATCGCCACGATTAATGAAGTACAGCATCACGGCTCGGCTATGAGGCAGGAGCTGGGTAAGTTCGATTAAATGCTTCTGCCCGCGAGTGGTTTTCGTGTCGGGAAACAGCGCAACTGTCCCCTGTGTCCAGGTTGTATTTTTAACCTCGATATAGATCGGCGTGCCATCGCTACAACTCAGAACAAAATCTACCCGGCTTTTCTGGTCCTGACCGTAGGCCACCTCGGTACGAATCTGCTCGTAGGGGTGCAATGGAAACAGATGGGCTGCTAATGCGGATTTAATTACCCGATTGGGCAGGGCAGTATTGACGCCTACCCAGGTTGGGACAACCGCCGCCGGCGGATTAAGGTGAACCATTTCCCAAGTGTAAGGCAGTTTACGGATCGGGCTGGGGTTGTAGGACAATTGCACGCGGCTACCAGGGCTGTAAACCCCCGTCATCGGTCCGGTATTGGGGCAGTGCGCCACAATCGTCTCGCCGGAATCGAGCTGAATATCAGCCAAAAAGCGCTTGTAGCGTTGGATGAGCGTGCCGGAAACCAGCGGCGGATAGGGAAAGAACCAGTCGGTCATGAAGCTCAGGAGGATCACAAACTAATTTCGGCGGTTGAGCCACGATTGAGGCTAAGCCGCAGGATCGAGAGGCTAAGGATGATCAGAAACGTGACTAGCCCGATGGTACAGGCATAGCTGATTTCCAAATCCTGAAAGGCGCGTTCGTAGACATAGTAGACCAGTGTTTTGGAACTGTTGCGCGGTCCCCCTTGAGTCATGATGAACACTTCCTCGAAGACCTTGGTCGCAGAGATTGCCGAAATGACAGCAACCAAGAATAAATAGGGACGCATCAGCGGCAGCGTAATATCCCAGTGTTTGCGCCAGCCTTCGCAGCCGTCAATAGCAGCCGCTTCGTAGAGGTCGCCAGGAATCGACTGCAGCCCAGCTAGATAAATCACCATGTAGTAGCCTAATCCTTTCCAAATGGTGACCAGCATGACGCTAAACAGGGACAAACGAGGACTAGTGAGCCAAGGAATCCCCTCTGACGATAAGCCTAAGCCAATCAAGATTTGGTTCAGCAACCCCGTTTCGGCATAGAGCCAACGCCAAGCAATGCCCGCTACCACCATCGAGATCACAACCGGGGTGTAATAGGCAGCTCGAAACCAGCGAATGCCAGGCAGCGCTCGATTCACCAAAATGGCTAATCCTAAAGGCGCGAGTACTAGGATCGGCACCACTCCAACGAGATAGATCAGGGTATTGCCCAGCGTTTTCCAGAAGACCCTGTCAACGAGCAGGCGCTGAAAATTTTCTAGCCCGATCCACTGCGGAGGCTGGGTGATGTCGTACTCGTAGCGAGTGAAGCTGAGGTAGAAAGCCTGTAGCGCCGGATAAAACACAGTTAGCCCCAGCATGAGCAGGGCAGGCAGCAGAAAAAGATAGGGGGTAGCACGCTGGCGTATCACCGCCCACTCCGGCGATTTTCGACTTGGCATGGTGGGCTACCTTAGAATCAGAACGAGAATCAGAATGTCAGAATCAGTTAGCAGTGGAAGTCAAAACAAACTGTTGTGACCAACCGCGAAGACAGAAACCAGCTTAGATGAAATTTGTCTAGGTTGCACAATTCGGCTCTCCGCTCGAAAATAGGGGCTGAGCTGCTACTATTCAGGTTTGCCTTGTGGTAGTTATATTCCTAAGGAGGATTCATGGAATTCAGCGAACTGATTACCCTTGTATTGCTGCTAGTGCCTGGACTGCTGCTCTCCATTTTGGTCATGGGAGTATTTGCTGCGGGAGGTTGAGTCTAGGGCTGCTGAGATGAGTAAGGTGAACAGTGGGAGTGATTGCTAGCAAATCCACAGCACATTTCATAGCAAATGGGTAGCAGATGATTAGCAAACGGTGGACTCTTACCCCAAGAACAGGGTAATGTCTCCACAGTGCAGTGAAATAGGACGAATCTGGATGTTTGTGGCTAGAGCTGACCAGGATCTTCATCATGCAGCCTATCTAGAGGACTCGTCTGGCACAGGCGAGGGATCGATGTCCTCTCCTATTGTGCCTATGCATTTTCTAGAAACCCCGCAGCTTAAGTACAACATCACGGCTATTGATGGCGGCGTTTTGTTGAGTATCTGGGAGCCGGCTGTCAAAAGCGATATCCGCGTCAAGCCGTTTCTGTTTATGATTCGCTATCGTCTTGCATCGGAAGGAGAAGCCAAAAAATTGCTTGGGCACTACCTAGCGGTGTATCGTCGGGCCACCACGGTGTAGCCGCGCTTCGGTGCAGCTCGATACGCCAAGGGGTCCTTTGACTTGTAATTGGGTTGAGCTGGGGGCAAGTTAGGGCAGGTTTGCTGAGCCTCCAGCTCAAATTAGGTCACTCAGGAAAAGCTAGGTCGATGGTGATTTCGCCGAGGCTTGGGCAAGGATAGCTTCAGTTTTAGCAATGGTCAGCAGCGTTTTCAGCACCGAATCGGGGTTGAGGCTGATTGTGTCAATGCCTTGTTCCACTAGAAAGGCAGCGAACTCCGGGTAGTCGCTAGGGGCCTGGCCGCAGATGCCCACTTTGCGCCCTTGCGCCTTCGCCTTTTCAATCACCCGCTTCACCATGGCTTTCACGGCGCTATTACGCTCATCAAACAGGTGCGACACTAGCGCTGAGTCCCGGTCTAGCCCAAGGGTGAGCTGCGTCAGGTCGTTAGAGCCAATCGAGAAGCCGTCAAAGATCTCGCTGAACTCGTCTGCCAGAATCACGTTGCTCGGCAGTTCGCACATGACGTAGATCTGCAAGCCATTTTCGCCACGCACTAGTCCGTAACGGGCCATAATTTCCTGGACTTTGTGTCCCTCCTCGGGGGTGCGGCAGAAGGGAATCATCGGAATCACGTTGGTAAGACCCATCTCATCGCGTACCCGTTTAAAGGCACGGCATTCCAGCCCAAAGGCGTCGGCATATCTGGGGTCATAGTAGCGGGATGCTCCGCGCCAGCCCAGCATCGGGTTTTCTTCCTCTGGCTCAAATTCCCGTCCGCCGATCAGGTTGGCGTACTCGTTGCTCTTGAGGTCTGACATACGCACAATCACCGGATTTGGGTAGAAAGCGGCAGCAAGCATCCCAATGCCGGCCGCCAACTTATCGACAAAATACTCAGCACGATCGTCGTAGTGCAGCGTCAACTGGCTAATTTCCCACTTGGCAGCCTTGTCTTTCAACTGGTCAAAATGCAGCAGCGCCAGCGGATGCACCTTAATGTGATTGGCAATAATAAACTCGGTGCGTGCCAGCCCCACTCCTTCGCTAGGAATCATCGACAGTCGGAACGCCTCTTGGGGATTGCCGACGTTCATCAGGACCTTCGTCCGCGTCTTCGGTAATTCGTCGAGTTGGATTTCTTTGACATCAAAGGGTAGCAGCCCGTCATACACTCGTCCCTCATCCCCTTCAGCACAGGAAACGGTGACTTCCTGTCCGTTCTTAAGGACATCGGTAGCATTGTCGCAGCCTACAATGGCTGGCAACTGCAACTCCCGCGCAATGATCGCCGCGTGGCAGGTGCGTCCCCCCTGATTCGTAATCACAGCGCTAGCTTTTTTCATGATCGGCTCCCAGTCAGGGTCTGTGCGAGTCGTAACCAGCACTTCACCGTCCTGAAACTCATCGAGATCGCGCACGTCTAGAATCACCCGCACCTTACCCTGACCAATCATTTCACCGACGGCACGCCCAGTCAGCAGCGGTTCTGCAGGCGATTGCAGCTGATAGGAACGAAGAATATTGCCCGATTTTTGCGAATGCACCGTTTCGGGGCGGGCTTGAACAATGAACAGATCGCCGGTCGTACCGTCCTTAGCCCATTCAATATCCATGGGTGTATAGGTACCGCGCACTGCCGAATAGTGGTCTTCGATTGTGCAGACCCACTGCGCGAGCTGCAGAATTTCTTCATCGCTCAAGGCAAACTTGGACTGCTCGGTTTTAGACACCGGCACATTAATCGTGGGCTTGCTGCCGCCAATGTCGTAAACCATCTTGATCTCTTTACTGCCCAAGCGCTTCTCTAAAATCGGACGGAAGCCTTGCTTGAGCGTGGGCTTGAACACTACATACTCGTCGGGGTTCACAACGCCCTGCACTACGGTTTCCCCCAGCCCGTAGGAGGCTGTAATGAGAGCTGCGTTGCGGAAGCCAGTTTCGGTGTCAATCGAGAACATGACGCCCGAAGTCGCCAGGTCTGAACGCACCATTTTTTGCACCCCGACCGATAGAGCCACGCTGAAGTGATCAAAGTGTTTAATGGTGCGATACGAAATAGCGCGATCGGTAAACAGAGAAGCAAAGCACATCTGGCAGGCTTCGAGCACAGCGCGAATGCCGTGGACATTGAGGTAGGTTTCCTGTTGACCAGCAAAGCTAGCATCGGGCAGATCCTCAGCCGTGGCGCTAGAGCGAACGGCAACATCGACACCACTGTGATAGCTGCGGCACAGCTCGCGTTCCGAGTCTTCTAGGGTGTTGCAGGCTTCTAAACTCACGCCATAGCGCTCGGAGAGTTGAGCATAGGCATCGACAATGGCAGCTTCCAATTCTGCCGGAAAGGGCGTATCTAGAATCAGGGTGCGTGCCTGTCTCCCTCGCTCTCGCAAATTATCAATGTTATTCACATCTAAATCAGCAAGGAGCCGCCGCAATCGCTGCTCTAGTCCCGCTTTCTGCATGAAATAGCGAAAGGCATAGGCGGTGATGGCAAATCCAGTGGGCACATTCACACCCTGAGGTGTCAACTGCTGAATCAATTCTCCTAGAGATGCATTCTTTCCACCCACCAGCGCCACATCTTCAATGCCGACCTGATCGAACCAAAGCACAAACGCCTCGTCTTTGTTTGACAAATCAGCAGCTAAAGGGGATTTGGGGGTCTTGGCAACGACCATGACAGTAGCTCCTAGTAACGGTTAATAAAAGTTAAATCCGAATGGTGAATGAAACAATTCAATAAAGAATTGAAAAACTCTTGCGTTGATTACTAAGCAAATTTACAAAAACAGAAAATGACTCAGGGCATGAACGCGTTTTACATTATTGAACAAAAGAAATTAAGAAAAGTGGCTGTTCCTGTGGCTCCAATATAAGTGAAGAAGAGTGAAGCAAGTGGCTATTCGGTTCAATTACTTAGATGAACTTTGAGATGAGCTTTGCTGAATGGCTGACATGCGGCAAAACCGTGAGTCATACCGAGAGTGAGTCATACACAGCGAATGCAGACCAATAGGCAAACTAGCCTGTGCTATTGCTTCCAGCGTAGCGAACACCTGACGGTGAGACTAGTTTCAAAGCGTAAATATCGCAGAAAGAAAAAAGGATACTCGTTAACTTAGCGGCTCTGGCAGCCCAATGGCGTCCCCCACTTGGTTGATCTAGCCGGGGGACAAAAAAGACAATGTTATCAATAGAATTTGGCTTAAGATGCTGAGATGAAGTAGGTAAGTTAAGTAGAGATGCTAAGAAGATAGTAGAAGCAGCCTGCTCCAGGCTAAACCGCATCGACCATCATGTGCGCAATTTCTTTCATTGTGTATTGCGCCTCCCAATTTAGAAGCTGCTTGGCTTTTGAGGCATCGCCCCGGCTGACGGCAATATCGGTGGGGCGGTAGAGGCTCTTATCGATGTGGACATGGTCGAGCCAGTTCAGTCCGAGATAGGCAAACACTTCCACCACAAACTCCTCTAGGGCGTGGGTTTTGCCGGTAGCTATCACAAAATCATCCGGCTGCTCTTGCTGCAGCATTCGGTACATGGCTTCCACATATTCAGGCGACCAGCCCCAGTCGCGGCGAATGGAAATATCGCCGAGATAGAGCTTTTCCGTCTTGCCATTGGCAATATCGCAGGCGGTGCTGACAATTTTTTGAGTCACGAAGCGTTTAGGGCGCAGCGGCGATTCGTGGTTGAACAAAATGCCTGAGCAGGCGAACAGATTATAGGCTTCCCGGTAGTTCGCCACTTGCCAAAACGCGGCCGCCTTAGCTACGGCATAGGGACTGCGGGGACGAAAGGGGGTCGTTTCATTGGCGGCCGTCTCGCCCGTGTCGCCAAAGCATTCGCTAGAACCAGCATTGTAGAGCTTAATCGGAGCACCAATAAACCGAATCGCTTCCAGCAAGTTCAGCGTTCCCAGGGTAATGCTTTCCATAGTTTCGACGGGCAGCTCAAAGGACAACCCTACCGACGTTTGCCCAGCCAAATTGTAGATTTCCTGGGGCTGTACGCGGCTAATCACCTGCAGGACGCTGCGAAAATCGTTGAGCGCCATTGAACAGGTCTTAACGCGGTCGCGAATGCCTAAGCGCACAAGATTGCGAAATGTCGAGATTTGGGCGTCTCGGGAGGTGCCCCACACAGTGTAGCCCTTACTCAGCAACAGCTGCGCCAGATAAGCACCGTCCTGCCCAGAGATACCACAAATCAAAGCCGTTTTCATCTGTTATCCGCCTCCCAAGAAATCCCACGAAGGTTCTTTTCTAGGTTGCCCAGCATCAGAGCTTAGGGTCAACAGCGGACTGGGACTTCCCTAGGCAGATTTAGGAAGTTTCGCGAAAACTTCATGAATCGCTGGATGGATCCACCGAAGACGGAGAGCGGCGAATCGTAAAAGAGATAGAGGGCTGGGAGGTAGGAGTTATCTCATTAAAGCTAGGCAACTGTGCTCCCGGTGGGGACAGAGAGGTGACCCCAGTAGACAGCTGACTCGGAACGGCAGCAACCTTCACAGATTCAGCCAAGGATGCGGCGGCTGAAGGCGATGATTTGTGAGGCCCTGATGAAGCGGCTACCGAGCGTGCCTGCCTCCCTGAACGGTTAGAGACGACAGCTAGGGCAATTCCTGCTGCGACAAAGCAAGGGGGCGACAGTGCCAACTCATGAAGCCACTGATACAGCTCAGCGACTCCCCAAAACAGCACCAGACAAATGAGCCAAACGCGCATAAGCCCCATGAAAGATGATTCATCTTTGACCGCTTTGTTCAGGATAGCCTGATTCAGAACGTCCGCTTGACTCAATCTGCTGTGGGGCTAATTTGTCCACAGTTCATGCGTCGAGAGTTCATGCGTCGAGGTGGTTCCGAGCTACTAGTTGTCGCTAGCACGACTGCCAACCTGCACGCCGGAGTCGAGATCTAACGTGTCGGCTAGCTTCTCGCCATCGTGGTAGGCAGCCAGCAGCACTTCACTCGTTTTGCCCCAAGCAATCGTGCCTGTTGCATCGATGCCAATCGCTCCAAAATCGCGGTTGCGGCTCTGGGCCTCCTGAAACGAACGCTCGAAGGCGGTTGTCAGCGGCATGCCATCTGTGACGCGCACCACAATCCGGGCAGCCAGGCACTCTTCAATGATGTCTTCGCCGATGCCGGTACAGCTAATCGCCGCATGGGCATTGGCATAATTGCCGGCGGGCATCGCCGAATCGCTGACGCGCCCAATCCGCTCAAACCCTTTGCCGCCCGTTGAAGTACCAACCGCTAGGTGTCCGTGGCTATCCAGCACCACCACGCCAATCGTGCCCCGTCCAGCCTCGCTGACCAACTCCCGCTCAGCCACCACGCCAGCCATTGCCTTGTCGAAATTCCCCTCGCGCTCTAGCATCCATTCTTGCAAGCGCAGTTTGGTCAACGGATCGTAATAAGGCAATTGCAGTTCCCGCATTAGCTCTAGCGCTCCTATGTCCGAGAGGACGCGATCATCAGAATGCTGCAAAAACTGAGCTAATTCGATGGGATTTTTGACTCGCGAGACGTTAATCACACCGCTAAAGCGCTGCGTCATGCCATCCATCAACGAGGCGCTCATGCGGATTTGCCCGTCGGATTGCAGCACCGACCCCGTTCCCGCATTGAAGCGCGGATCGTCTTCGAGCAATTGGCAGCCGCGAATCACTGCCGATTTAGCATCGCTACCCGCTTGCAGCAGCTCGTATACCTCGATCACAACGTTGTAGAGCGAACGCCGCACCGCATCAGCTCCTTCCTTACCTTTCAGAGAGCTGCCGGCTCCACCATGGACAATCAGCTTGGGCTGAATGGGACCCATTGACATAATTGATGACACCTTGTGAGATACAGAGAATGAACGCCAAAGAACCTGAGGCGACAACGGTCGCTGAACCTATTTTTGAACCTGTCTTTGCCGAGTCTTTGCCGGGGGTACACCAAATCTAAGGAGCACCCGTCAGCGGCGAAAAGTCTGCCTCGTTTCAGGCGCTAGAGGCGAAGAGCAACCTTGAGCCTACCATTCACGAGGAATAAACCATTTAACAACATTTGACCATATCAGAATTGCCGCTTAAGCGTCTGCCTGCTCTGAAGTTTTTGAAGCTGAGCGCCGCCGCCGACAGCGCTCTGAGCAGTATTTCACCTCATCCCAACAGTCTTCCCATTTCTTGCGCCATGTGAAGGGACGCTGACACACCGGACAAATCTTAGTCGGCAAATCGGATTTCGAACGGGCACGTCCCATAGAGCAGGATGATGGAGAAACCGTATAGAGATAGAGATCCAAATATTACAGATCCCAACGAGATCCCAATTTTTCTCTATCCTACAGTGCTGCAGTTTCTCAATTAGGTTTAAACCTGATATTGCTATGACGACTCGCCTTGCCCACATCCGCATTATTCTAGTGGAGCCTGCGGGTCCCCTCAACGTCGGCTCAGTAGCTCGCGTCATGAAGAACATGGGGTTAGAGCAGCTCGTGCTGGTGAATCCGCAGTGCGATCCCGCAAGTGATCCGGCACGGCACATGGCGGTCCATGCGGCGGACGTGCTGCTAGCGGCGCGGCAAGTGCCTACGCTACCCGATGCACTACAGGGCTGTCAGCGGGCGATTGCCACAACCGGACTGGATCGGACCACGCTAGCGGTCACCCTAGAACCGCCTCGGTCTGCCCTGCCGTGGCTGCTGTCGAGCGGCACTGAACCCCCACCTGCGGCTGCACTAATTTTTGGTCGGGAAGATCACGGTCTGACGAAATCTGAGCTGAATTACGCCCAGCGATTTGTGCGCATTCCCACTAGCGCTGAATACCCTTCGCTGAATCTAGCCCAGGCCGTTGCCATCTGCTGCTACGAGTTGGCTTTGGCTGCCGCCGCGACCGAGCAGGTGCCAGCAGAGAATTTATCGCCAGCAGAGAATGATGACCTAGCGCTGCCCGATGTACCCGAGGCAAGGGCCCACGAGCTAGCTCCTCTGGAGGCTCTAGAGCAATACTATCAACAGCTCGAAGCCCTGCTGCTGCAAATTGGCTATCTCTATCCCCACACGGCAAGGAGTCGCATGGAGAAGCTGCGGCGGCTCTATAGCCGAGCCGAGTTGACCTCAACAGAAGTGGCGATGCTGCGGGGCATGGTGCGGCAGATCAATTGGGCACTACAGACACCACAACCAGACAACCGCATCGAGGGCTGAAGCAGAAATCAGACGCACGATAACTCACTCACCGGAGATGGCGATAGAATCTGGAGGTTAGTTGGGGTGCCGGGATGAGCTGCTCTACCAATGCCGGGCATTAGGGAAAAAGCAGCCTGGATTGCTGTGCTCAGCTGCTTCTCGTGGCAATTGTTTAGAAATATTAAGAATCCGTCTTAAAATCATCTGCTCAGACAAATTTTCGATACCGTCAGGAATCGAATTTGGGTCGATAGGGCTAGCCAACGGCTGCTTTTGATTGCTTGTGATTCAGTTAATTGCGTTTAGAGGTTTGCACTGTGCTGGAATTTAGTCATCGTTCGAGAAGATCGCAACGCCGCCCCCCGCGTCGGTCCTCGCAGGCGCGCCCCCGTCCAAACGCTCAAGACCCTAAGGGATCGTCGGAGCGAATTGAACACCTCCGCAATCATTCCCCGCGTCCTAAGCCCAACACGGCACAATCCCAAGAGCAACCGCAGCCTGAGCCGTCGCGGCAACAATCAGCTCAGCGTCCAGTGGCTAAAACCTCAGACAAAGCGCCGGATCGGAAAGTAGAGCCGCTAGCGGATCGTCGGTCTAGCCGCAGATCCCGAGCAGGTCGTGCGTTGATTCCTAAGGTCGCCGGTGCCTCAGTCTTGGCGAAGCGACGCTTAGGCGAAGGCTCAGCTAACCGGGGTCAGCAGGGAACAACGGGGACCAACCAGGGCGAACGTCCAGCGGGGCAGCGGACCAAGGTGTCGCCGTTCGTGCATTTGCTGCGGCTGTTGATTTTGGGAATTGGTGTGGGCGCAATTGCCGGTACTGTAATCTCGATCTGGGATCCCAGTCTGCGCTCCCCGGCTGAGGCAAATCAAGCAGCCGATGGCGCTTCCTCAACACAGCCATCCAATCTAGTGCCTAGCCTTAATACCGACACCATCGTTACCGTGCAGATGGGGCGGGAAATGACCGAAATGGCGACTAAGTTCACACCGTTGACCCAAAGCCTGACGGATCTGGTGCCCGGCGTGTTTGTCATGGATCTCGACAATGGCAACTTCTTTAGCTTCAACGGAGCCACCACCTTTTCGGCCGCCAGCATGATCAAGGTGCCGATTCTAGTTGCCTTCTTTCAGGATGTGGACGCCGGCAAGGTGCGCCTTGATGAGATGCTGACGATGCAGCAGACCGATCTGGCCGAAGGCTCTGGCGATATGCAGTACGATGCCGTGGGAACGCAGTACACCGCCTTGGAAACAGCCACGAACATGATCATTACCAGCGACAACACGGCGACGAATATGATTATTCGCCGTCTGGGAGGCATTGAAGTTCTCAATCGTCGCTTTCAGCAGTGGGGGCTACAGCAAACCCTGCTGCGCAAGCCATTGCCCGACCTAGAAGGCACCAATACTACGTCCCCAAAGGAATTAGTGAGCTTGCTGGCGCTGATCAACAATGGCAAGCTGCTGTCGATGAAGTCCCGCGATCGCACCTTTGACATTATGCGGCGCACCCTCACCGATACATTGCTGCCCAGCGTCATTTCGTCTGGCTCCTCAGTAGCCCATAAAACAGGAGATATTGGCTCTCTCGTGGGAGACACTGGCATTGTGGACTTGCCCAGTGGCCGCCGCTATGCAATTGCAGCCATGGTGAAGCGACCGCACAACGATCCCCGAGCTCAAGAGTTAATTCGGCAAATGGCAGCTGTTGTGTACGAGCAGTTTGGCGGACAGCCGGTGATCCAACCCAGTCCTGTTCTCCCTGCGGCACCGGGTGCCCCTCCCGCCGCAACTCCAGGTATCCCTCAACCGGGAACGGTCCCCTATGGTGTGCCGTCTCCAGGTATGCCCTATGCGCCAGGTAGCGGTCCACAGCAATCGGCCCCACCTGTCTATCCGACTGTTCCTCCTGCTGGAGCCATCGCTCCTGCCCCTCCCGTCGCCCCTGCTCCAACGGAAGCAGCTCCACCCGCCGCACCTGACGCTACCCCTCCTGACGCAGAAGCCGCTCCAGAGACCGAAGCCAACTCGGGTGATGGCAACGATGAAGGATGAAGGAAAGGATGTGATAGTTTGCACTGCTGGTTCCTAGCTGGGGAGAGCGCTAAGGCTGAGGCATAGTCAGCGATGCTGCCAGTGCTGGGTTTGCTACCTCATGGTCGAGAATTTGCCAGATCTGCTGTAGCAATGGTTCTATGCCAACATTGGCGACCGCCGAGATAGCAAACACCGGGTAGGCACTCAAGGAGCGAAGTTGACTGGCAATTGCGTCCACTACGGGGCTATCAGGCGGCAGTGCGTCGATCTTGTTGAGGGCAATGATCTGCGGCCGGTCTGTGAGACCTCGCCCGTAGGCTGCTAGCTCATCCTGAATGGTGTGGTAAGCCGCCAGCGGATCCTCCTGGGTGATGTCAACTAGGTGCAGCAGCAGCCGTGTCCGTTCGATGTGCCGCAAAAAGTCGTGCCCCAGCCCGGTGCCTAGATGCGCGCCTTCAATCAATCCTGGAATATCCGCAAAAACAGTACCATCACCGCTGGGGCGACGCACCACGCCGAGGTTGGGAATCAGCGTTGTAAAGGGATAATCGGCGATTTTGGGGCGGGCGGCCGAGAGGGTTGAAATCAGCGTCGATTTGCCGGCATTCGGCAGACCAATGATTCCCACTTCCGCCAGCAGCTTCAGCTCTAAACGAATGCAACGCTCCTCACCCGGCAGTCCTGGTAAAGCGCGTTCGGGGGCACGATTATGATTGCTGAGGAAATGCTTGTTGCCCAAGCCACCCTTACCCCCTTTAGCCACGCAGAGTTCTTGCCCTGGCTGCACCAAATCGCCCAGGATCGCTTCGGTCTCAGCATCGTAGACAACTGTGCCGCAAGGAACCTCAATCCGCAGGTCGGCTCCCGAGGCTCCAGTCATATTCTTGGGACCACCGCGCTTGCCGTCTTCTGCCTTGAAGTGATGGGCATATTTGAAGTCCAGCAGCGTTTGCAGGTGCTCTACTGCTACTAGAATCACCGAGCCGCCATGGCCCCCGTTGCCGCCTGAAGGTCCCCCCGCTGGCACGTATTTCTCGCGACGAAAGGCGACCAAACCATCGCCCCCTTTGCCGCCCTGCACCTCAATATCCGCCTGATCAATAAACTGCATGGCTCTCTATAGCGCTCTTATCCCCTAGGTAACGCTTGATCCTTATCTTTACTGATACTAGGCGAGATACCTCAGAATCGACATGACAAATCAGTGAGCATGACAGACCGCATTCTGAGCCACTACAGTGACAAAAGAGTGACAAAACTTACATTTACTGGTGCCGCCCATGGCGCTTGCTGCAGGTTGCTGTCGCGGGACCCCACCGAAACCCGCTTCACGAAAACTTTACGAAAAACGGACTGCCGCTGAAATTCGGTTTTTCGACGCTTCTTTACCGTTCCTACATAGTTTCACGGAGTTTTCCTAGCAAAACTTTGTAGGTTAATCTGTTAGCTTGATGAAGAAATTTATAGAGGGTTCCCTGACTGTCGTCACGATCTGCTGAATACAGGTTTTAGCAGGACCACATTTAGCAGAACCACAGGACCGAGTCATCTCGCAGGAGAGTCGGTGAATTGTGGAATCTTTATGGGAAAGCTACAGAATGACGTTCTCTTAACGACCTAGTCACGTTTCAGAGCATCTCTCAGACAGAGACACCCAAGGAGACCATACACTGCTTGCTTTTCCAAGCGGGATCTCTCCGTCTTTTTTACCCATGGATCATAGGGGATATTTAAGCATGACACAACGGAAACGCGCGCTGATCACTGGTATCACGGGTCAAGATGGTTCGTATTTGAGCGAACTGCTGCTGGAAAAAGGGTACGAAGTTCACGGTATCATCCGGCGAACCTCGACGTTCAATACCGACCGGATTGACCACATCTATGAAGACCCCCACGATGAGCAGGCTCGTTTGTTTCTTCATCACGGCGACCTGACCGATGGCACCACGCTACGGCGCATCCTAGAGCAGGTTCAGCCCCACGAAATTTATAATCTGGGTGCTCAATCCCATGTGCGGGTTAGCTTCGACTCCCCCGAGTACACCGTTGATGCGGTGGGTATGGGCGTGTTACGGCTGCTGGAAGCGATTCGAGACTACCAGCAGCGGACGAGCAACGAAGTGCGCTTCTACCAAGCTGGATCTTCAGAAATGTACGGTAAGGTGCAAGAAGTGCCCCAGCGCGAAACGACGCCTTTCTATCCTCGTAGCCCCTACGCTTGCGCTAAGGTGTACGGTCACTGGCAGACGGTGAACTATCGCGAATCCTATGGTCTGTTCGCCTGCAACGGTATTTTGTTCAACCACGAGTCGCCGCGCCGAGGTGAAACCTTTGTGACACGCAAAATTACCCGTGCTCTCGCTCGCATCGTTGCCGGGCAGCAGAAAAAGCTGTTTATGGGTAATCTCGATGCTAAGCGCGATTGGGGCTATGCCAAAGACTATGTCCGCGCCATGTGGCTGATGTTGCAGCAAGAGCAGCCCGATGACTATGTAGTAGCCACCGGCGAAACCCACTCGGTACGCGAGTTCCTTGATCTGGCCTTTGGCTATGTCAATCTGCGCTGGGAAGACTACGTTGAGTTCGACGAGCGTTATCTCCGTCCGGCGGAGGTGGATCTGCTGATTGGCGATCCAGCAAAAGCCAAAGAGAAGCTGGGTTGGGAGCCGAGCGTCACCTTCGAGCAGCTTGTTGCCCTGATGGTAGAAGCGGACCTCAAAGCACTCGGTCTAGTGCCACTCAACGGCCATACGGTGCAGCCGGTGTTGGATCAGGCTACGGTGCGGCCAAGTGTTGCCGGTGCGTTGAGCTAGACTGAAGCGGTCAGTAGACAGAGTCTCTAGGGCTAGAATTCTGTATCGCACTCCTTAGAGGAATTCTCTCCACTGACCGCGTTTCGCCAGTTTTATCTGTAGCTTCTTAAGCTTCTTATTTAACTTACTCTAAGAAGCGGTTGCATTTGACTTGCTTTTGTCTGCCTGAGGCGCATCTTCCTGCCCTTCTATTTTTTGCGCAACCTCCCAACCATGACCTCCAAACTTGATCTCTCAAACCAGCGAATCTTGGTAACTGGCGGTGCTGGCTTTCTGGGTCGGCAAGTAGTGGACCAACTCTGCCAAGCCGGAGCCAACCCCGAAAAAATTACCGTGCCCCGGTCGCGCGACTGCGACTTGCGCCAGATGGATGCCTGTCGGCGTGCCGTTGACCAGCAAGATATCGTGATTCACATGGCGGCTCATGTGGGCGGCATCGGATTAAACCGCGAGAAGCCCGCCGAGCTATTCTACGACAACCTGATGATGGGCGCGCAGCTGATCCACGCAGCCTACGAAGCGGGCGTCAAGAAATTTACCTGCGTCGGCACGATCTGCGCCTATCCCAAATTCACGCCACTCCCTTTTAAAGAAGACGACCTCTGGAACGGTTACCCCGAGGAAACCAACGCGCCCTACGGCATTGCCAAGAAAGCGTTGCTAGTGCAGTTGCAATCCTATCGGCAGCAGTACGGGTTTAATGGCATTTACTTACTGCCGGTGAACCTCTACGGACCTGAGGATAACTTTGACCCCCGCAGCTCGCACGTGATCCCGGCGCTAATTCGCAAGGTTCATGAAGCGCAGCAGCGAGGCGACAAGCAGATTCCGGTATGGGGCGATGGTAGCCCAACGCGGGAGTTTCTCTACTCCACCGATGCGGCCCGCGGCATTGTCATGGGAACACAGCTCTACAACGAATCGGAACCCGTGAATTTGGGTACCGGCTATGAGATTTCGATCAAAGAGTTGATTACTCTGATCTGTGAGCTAATGGGATACGAGGGTGAGTTGATCTGGGAAACCGATAAGCCCAATGGTCAGCCGCGTCGCTGCCTGGATACTCAGCGGGCCAAGGAGAAGTTCGGTTTTGTCGCCGAGATGGATTTCCGCCAAGGACTGAAAAACACCATCGACTGGTATCGGCAGCACGCAGCCTAGACGCTGCCCCTTTCCTGCCGCTTTACCAATCCACTTCTATCCCTGAGCTTCGCCGATGGAGCTTGGGGATTGCCTTTAGTGGAATACAGCAAGCAGGAAGGGTGTATCTATCCGCGACCCCCAGCAGAGGCAATATCGCTCTTTGCAGTGGAGCCATAGCTATTAGTCAGGACAGACCATGCTCTTTCGACCTGCTAGTGCCTCAGATTGTGCTGATGCTGACTCCAAAAATCGGCTTCAGGACTCACAGAGGCAGAGTAAGATGAGGTTCGTCTCGCCATCTGCTCAATCCTAAAGCGCACCCTGGAGCTAAGGGTAGGAAACCCACCCCTAGCCCTCGCAGCACTAAAGGTTACCCTCTAGCCATTGCCATTGCCATTCCCGACTTTTGCCAAGACTCGCTCAGCAATTTTGTCGGGCACTTCTTGCAGATGGTCAAACTGCCAGCGGAAGCTACCCACCCCCATCGTCAGCGAGCGCAGTTCAACAATCAGCATCTGCATCTCGGCTTGGGGCAAATGGGCCTGCACTTCGTCCCAGCCACGCCAGTTCGGCTTCGCTTCATAGCCCAGCACCTGCCCCCGATGACCATTGATCAGCCGCAGCACGTTGGACGTGAATTCGCTGGGCACCGAGATCACGACAGCGAGGATCGGCTCTAGCAAACTCGGCTCGCACTTCTGCATTCCCTCCTGCATGGCAATCCGGGCGGCCTGCTTGAAGGCTTGCTCGGAGCTATCCACCGAGTGATAGGAACCGTTCGTCAGCGTCACTGCTACATCGACTACTGGGAAGCCAAGGGGACCATGATTAAGAAATTCGCGCACGCCCATCTCGACACCGGGAATGTACTGCCGAGGCACGACTCCGCCAACAATGGTTTCGTTGAAGTTGAATCCGGTACCGCGCGGCAGAGGCTTGATGTCGAGGTAGACATCCCCAAATTGCCCATGACCGCCGGTCTGCCGCTTGTAGCGCCCATGCACCGAGCTAGCCGAACGACGAATGGTTTCTTTGTAAGGCACCTGCGGCAGGTGAGTCGTCATCGGCAAACCATACTTACGGCGCAAGCGGTCGAGGGCCACCTGCAAATGAATTTCGCCTTGCCCCCAGAGAATCACTTCATGGGTATCGCCATGCTGCTCCCACACAAGGGAAGGATCTTCCTCTAGCAGCTTACCCAGGGCACTGCTGAGCTTGACTTCATCGCTGCGCTTCTCGGGCATAATCGCCAGAGCATAAACCGGTTCTAGCCGCTCGGGTTTCGGTAACGCATCGAGGTACTGGGCATCGCTGCTGAGGACATCGCCGGTTTTGATGCCTTCCATCCGCCCCAACGCCACAATCGCCCCGGCTGTAGCCTGCTGCAGGGGTTGCTGCTGCTGCCCCATCAAGCGATAGATGCCGCCCGTGCGCACGCCGTTTAGGACTGCGTTTTCCGTCAGCGTGCCTTGCCAAACTCGCACCAGTGATAGCTTGCCGCCTTGCAGGGTGGAGTAAGTCTTCAGCACTTGCGCCACCGGAATCTGGCTATCTGCCGATAAACCGCGCCGCTCGGCCATGACTTCCGGTTCGGGAGCTTCCCGCAGCAACGCTTCTAGCAGCGGGCGCACGCCAAAATCCTGCTCGGCAATCCCGACCAGCACCGGCACAATCAGATCGGCACCTAGCTCCATCTTCAGGTCGCGCAAGATTTCTTCCTGAGGCGGATCAATTTCTTCTAGCAGTTCTTCCAATAAATGATCATCAAAGTCGGCTAGGGTTTCCAGCATTTCGGCCCGAACCGCGTGTTCTTGTTCTCTCAATTCATCGGGCAGGGGAATCGGATCTGCGGGCGCACCGGGATGGTATTGATAAGCTTGCTCGCTTACCAAATCAATAAAGCCAGTAATCGTCTCGCCCTGCCCAATTGGGTACTGGTGGGGCACTAGAGGGCGGCTCGACACCGCTTTCAACGCCTGCAAGATGTCGGCATAGGATGCATGTGCCCGGTCCATCTTGTTAATAAAAACGAGGTGAGGAATCTCCCAATCATCTAGAAACTGAAACAGCGGAGCTAGCGTCAACACGCGATTGCAGTCTGGCTCGCACACCACAACGGCCGCATCCACGCCCACCAACGCATTGTAGGTTTCCTGAGCAAATTCTACCGACCCAGGACAGTCGAGAAACGTAAAACAAATGCCGCCATACTCAGCACTGGCGGCATTCACTTCCACACTCATTTGGCGATCGCGGGCTTCTGGGGAGGCATCTCCAACCGTGTTTCCGTCTACCACTCGACCTTTGCGAGAGGTCGCTCCAGTCACCGAGAGAATGCTTTCCAGCAAGGTCGTTTTGCCGCTCAGATAGGGACCCACAATCGCCACATTTCGTGAGCCTGAGATCACTCTTTCATTCATAGCAACACTCACTTTTTGCTGATAACAACAAACAGCAAGATTGAGGCAGGGAACTGTGCTATCAGTTCTTCCGGTGCCTCGGTGCAATGATAAAAAGCAATCAGCATTCGGTGAGCGACCAGCGACTGTGGAGCGCTAAAGCGAGAGCAATATTGATGTAGAGGTGAACGGTGCTGTGCTCCGGGATGAATGCAAATCGCTTCGATTCATTCATCGATTCTTGCTGCAATAGATTTAGATTAACCTGGACCTAACCTGGCTGGCCACCCTGTTCGTTAAAATTCATATCGCTAACCCGTTGTGACGTTTCGTTATAGTTCTCAATGTCGAGATTGAATAATGTCACCGCAGAACAGGCGAATTCAGCCGAAAACCGAAAGGCAACAATAGATTAAGAATCTAAGAATCTGGCAATCTTTGAATGCAGCTCGCTACTATGCGACTTAATACTATGCGGCTTAGGAGAACTCCATTGGTTCAGTGCAATCGCAGGCACAATTAAAATCAGGACGCTTCAAGCCATACCTGATGGACCATGCTGATAACATCATCTGACAACATCTAATCCCTCATGGAGCGATTTCCCACAGTTTTGCTTCCTTCAGCGCTTCAGTCTGTGAGTCGCGATTCGGAGCAGCGGTATCAGGTTCTCAATCAAACCGTTCGTCCGGCTGCTGCCCACTCTCGTCCTCCGCGTGGCCATTCCGAGTCACAGTTTGAGCAAGATCTGTGGCGCTACTTTCCCGGCAAGATCCACACCGGGATGATGATGATGCGAGCCGATGGCGCTACGCCCTATGTTCCCGATTTTGCCTATATCGATCCGGACTGCCATCTCCACATCGACATTGAAATCGACGAACCCTACACCTACGACACCCGGCAGCCGTTGCACTATCTAAACTGCACCAAAGACCAGCAGCGCAATCAAGCGTTTTTAAATTGGGGCTGGGTGATCATTCGCTTCAGCGAAGCGCAGATTGTGCAAGCTCCGGCAAGCTGCTGCAAAACGATCGCCAGTCTAGTAGCTACCCTAACAGATGACAACTGCCTCATGAGTGCGTTTCGCTCGGTGCCCACCCTCAAACCTGAACACCGCTGGACTAAACTAGAAGCGCAGCAGATGGCAGCCGTCAACTATCGTGCCCGCTATTTGGCTCCTCCGCAGCCAATTACCAAATCGCGAAAACGCAAGTCTCAGCCGTCGCCGCGTTCCCGGTCTGTTGTAACAACCCACTTTACTTTCTACTGTCCGGCTTGCGGTGAAGGACCGATTCGCTGGCAAGGGCACTATATTTGCTGCCCAAACTGCCGGTATGATGCCTTTGCTTTGTAGTAGGCTTTGCGGCAAATCGTTCGCAGATCATTCAAACGCAGGATTATTCAGACCCCCTGTCCGGCATATTGCCATCAGAATGAACGACCGCATCGACTTCGATTTCAACCAGCATCTCGGGTGTGGCTAGGCGACTGACTTCGACTAGAGTGTTGGCGGGACGAATCGAGCCAAAATACTCGCCGTGGGCTTTAGCAATCGCATCCCAATCGTTCATATTGGTGAGGTAGACGCGCGTTCGCACAACGTGAGCCAGCTCAGCATTGACGGCTATCAGCGCCGCCTCGATTTTTCTCAAGATGTATACCGCCTGCTCGTAGGGCTGCCCCGGATGCTGAATGGTGCCGCTAGCATCTGATGCAGTAGTACCCGCTACATAAACAAAGGGCCCCACCCGCACCGCCCGAGAGTAGCCGGCAATCGCTTCCCAAGGTGTACCGCTGGAAATCTGTTGGCGCTCCATCCGTAGAATCCACCTCTCTAGTCTTCACTCAATCTTTTTGAAATCCGAACCAATACGCTTCTCGAACTCCTTTAAGATCAGCAAGAGTATCCAGAATTGGCGTCGTTCTTCAACTTCATCTATCTATGGGTAGAAAAAACAATCAGCTTTCTCTCACGATTGTCGTATGCAGCATTTTGGGCATCATCTTTGGCGCTACTGCCAGTCAGGCTGAAATTCATCAATGTTTGACCGATGATACTCCATCGAACCAATGCCTGATGCAAAGCCCCACCGAGAAGCGGCTAGAAGGCATGTTCACTGGGCTGTTTGTGGGAGCCGGCGCAGCGATTGGTGCCACGTGGCAAGTCAGCCAGAAGCGTTAGGATTCAGCTCGATAAACCTGAGCCACAGGAGCAGCCACTACCCCCTCGGACTCCAACCAGGCCGCTACCCGCAAAATCCGAGCTTCCTGGTAGGGGGCGGCAATGATCTGTACTCCCATCGGCAGTTCGTTGGGGTGTACGACAGGCACCGATAGCACTGGCAGCCCTACAAAGGAAAGTGGCTGGGTATACAGTCCCAAATTTGGACGTACCAGCACCTCTACGCCATCAAGCTGCATCGTCTGCTGCCCAATTTTGGGAGCAGGGCAGGGCGTTGTGGGAGCCAGAATCACGTCCACCTGCTGAAAAATCTGCCGGAGCTGGTTGCGATACCACTGACGAAACCGCTGTGCCTGAAGATACCAGGTGTTGGGAATCATGGTGCCTGCCAAGAAGCGATCGCGGGTGGCGGGGTCAAAGTCTTGCGCCCGCGTTTTCAGATGGCCGAGATGGAGATTGCTGCCCTCGCTAGCGGTAATCACATAGGCGGCTGCTCGGGCCCGGTGGGCTTCAGGAATTGTTACAGTCTGGGTGACTCCTAGGGCCCGAGCTACAATTTCTACTGCCGCCATTGCAGCAGGCTCACTACCTCGGGCAAAGTAGTCCTCTGCCACCGCGATGCGCAAACCCGCAATACCTTGATTAAGCTGTGGCAGCACCGGATCGGGCGGACGCGGGGTGCAGATCGGGTCGCGAGGATCGGGGCCCTGGAGCAAATCGAATGTGAAGGCAATGTCGCGGATCGAACGAGCAAAAGGTCCAATGTGATCCAAACTGCCTGAGAAGAGATACACTCCAGCGCGAGATAGTCGCCCGTAGGTCGGCTTCAGGCCAAAGATACCGCAAAACGACGCCGGAACCCGGATCGAGCCATTTGTATCTGAGCCTAGCGTTAAGGGCACCAGACCCGCCGCCACCGCCGCCGCCGAGCCGCCCGAGGAGCCGCCTGCCACCCGCGACAGATCATGCGGGTTGTGGGTTGGTCCATAGTGGCTGTTTTCGGTGACAAAGCCATAGGCGTACTCATCCATATTGAGTGTTCCAATCAAGACCGCTCCAGCTCGTCTCAGCCCTGCCACGGCGGTTGCATCTTGGGAGGCAGGCGGATTGTCGCGGTTAATTTTGGAGCCAGCTAAAGTAGTTAATCCAGCAACATCAAACAGATTTTTGACCGCAAAGGGAACGCCTGCCAACTCACCGGGGTCCTCGCCGCGCTCCAGGGCTTGATCGATCGCAGCAGCCTCTGCCAGGGCCTGTTCCGTCAGCACTGCCGTAAAGCTATTCAGAGCGTTGTCGTGACTAGCAACCCGATCTAAAGCCGCTTGAACGACGACTTGAGCAGAAACCACCCCAGTGCGAACGGCGGTTGCTGTGGCCACCGCATCTGCCCCGGCAAAATCAAACGTCATAGTAGAACCCCGTTTCCCAACCAGTATCGGGCTTCAGTATACGGCGGACTGAGGGGCGAATCCTAGGGATCAAACACCGGGGCGATCTCAATTTCTTCGGGCAGTGGGAATTCCATCACGAGCTGAGCAATATCTGCCGTTCGCTGCAGGTTGGCGATCACGCCCGGACGGTAATCGGGTGCAATAGGCAACTGCAGCAGCTCGGCCATGAGGTCTACGAGCTGAGCGATATCCAGTGTCTCGCCTGACGTTAAATCCAAAGAATTCGCCATCGCGATCACACCGCTCCACCAGGACGATTTGCCTGCAGCATCCCATCTTCGATGTGAACAACCCGGTCGGCTTCTTCAATAATACGCGGGTCGTGGGTCACCATCACCACGGTACGCCCTTGCTCTTTCGCTAAACGACGCAGCAGCGCCACCACCGCCTGACCGCTGCGGGAATCGAGGGCGGCCGTCGGCTCGTCGGCCATGATGAAGTGCGGATTGCCGGCCAAGGCTCGCGCAATCGCCACCCGCTGCTTTTGCCCACCCGAGAGGTCTCGAGGCAAACTGTCGGCTTTGCCGTCTAGCTCCACCTCCGTCAAGAGCCGCAAGGCTTCCTGTCGCCCTGCCCGTCCCTTAACGCCCTTCATTTCTAGAGCCACCGCCACGTTTTCTAGAGCCGTCAGCGCCGGAAACAGATTGAATTCCTGAAAGATAAAGCCAATGTTTTTGAGGCGAAAGCGAGACAGCTGTGAGCGCGACATGCGCGTCAGATCCTGCCCGAGCAGCGTCACACTGCCTGCCGTTGGCGTCAAAATACCTCCCAAGATCGACAGCAGCGTTGTTTTACCGGAGCCGGAGGGTCCCATTAACAGCTGAATATCGCCTCGATAGACATCTAGGTCAATGTTTTTCAGGGCATGGAAGCGTTGCGTTCCGCTCTGGAAGACCATTTCCACGCCTCTAGCAACAATGGCTCTGGCTCCCGCCTTGACCGGATCGAGAGCTGCATCAGAGACCGAGTTCAACGTTCTAGCCGACTCCGTTAAATTGACTTGAAAATTGATTGGCGCAGCAGTCATGTTCTTGGGTAGGTAAGTGGCAGGGATTCTATAAATCTATCGATCTACGAAATTTATTACGTTGAATGACCCATCTTTATGCAGTATGAGAGGTTTTGTTCGGGATGGTCAGGAAATTGGCACAGTCATCCATCTGTCACAGTTACGCTGCGAAGCCTTAAAGCGGATGAACGCTGACAGTCGCTCGAGTCCAGTTGCATTTCTGTCTGAATTGTGGTTCCAGTAGTTGAGTGTCGATGTAGTTGAATTCAAACCGATCGCTCCTGACTTCGGACAGCCGATCGGGGGGCTTGGCACTCTCATAGGGTCACTCCTCATGGGTCAACTGGGTTAAACAAGGCATCCCATTCATGCTTTTACAAACCTCCACACCGCCATCGGATTTTCATTCAGACTTGCATTGGGATCACTGGCATTGAGATCGCCTACGATTTGAACACAATGGCTGGATCGACCCGCGTAATCTTCTGGATGGCAAAAATGGCCGAGCCAACACACATAAAAATGGTTAGTCCCAGAATGCCGGTGGCCGTCAGCGGCGTAATCAAGATCATGATGCCTTGGGTTTGAAAGGTCCAGGCTCCAAGCGCAAGGCAGAGCGCCAAACTAGGCAGGTAGCCTAACACTCCCATCCATAGGGCTTGGCGGATGATGATGCCATACACAACGCGATCGGAAACGCCCATTGCTTTCAGGGTGGCAAACTCCTTCATATGGTCAGAGACGGACGAATAGAGAATTTGTCCCACGATCACCACCCCTACAATCACCCCTACGGTGGCTCCTAAGCCCAGAATGAAGCCAATGCCCGTGCGCCGCACCCAGTAGTTGCGCGTACGGTTAGCCATTTCCGTTTGGGTATAGGCTTGGGTTTCGGGGAGAGCAGCTTCGAGGCGCTGCTTCAGCGTGTCTAGGTCTTGTCCCGGCTGCGCCCGCACCAGGATATAGCTGATGCCATCAGTAGCGGTCAGCGGCGAAGGGCGAGACGTAGCAGGGTTAGCATCGGGGGAGCGTTCGTACACATTAGTGCAGAGAAACTGTCCTGCTTCTAGACGGCAGTTGAGGTTAGCGGTAAGTCCGGCTGTCGCAAAGGCTTTGGCATTCTCGATCGAGGTGAATAGATAGGGGCTAGAAGCAATTGACTGCGCGCCTTCGCTCAACCCCACAACTCGCAGACTCAAAGAACCAAGCGTTGCTGTATCTCCGACCTGCTGAATGCCGAGTCCACCCATCACCGACTCATCTACCATGACGGTGTAAGGGTCTTGTAAGTTGCCGAGGCTGCCCTGGGTCATGCGAAAGGAGCTGAACAATTGCCCGGTCGGCTCAAAGCCAAACACGCGCACCAAGTTGATTTCGCCGCTGGGACTGCGCCAAGTGCCGCCCCCCATCAGCAATGGCTCTGCCCGCTCGACCCCCTCAACTTGCCGCACTCGGTCTAGGTTGCCGGCAGGCATGGGCAGAGTCAACTCTAGTTGCACCATGTCACGATGGGCGATCCAGATATCTGCATTCGACTGGTCAATCAACACCCCGACTGAGCGGATAAACCCACTGAGGACGCCCGTTTGGATGGTGACCAAGCTCACGGCAAACATAATGCCGGCCTGAGCCACTAAAAACCGAGGAATATCCTCGAAAAGATTTCGACGCGCAATGGAAGCCATGAGCCGTGCCCTTGCTAAACAGTGAGCGGCAACTCTACTTTACTTTGACGTTACTTTTAGGACGCTAAAGGACGGAAGTGGGTTGCCAAGAAAACGACGTGAGGAGGGAGGTAGTGCTTGAGTGATGAAACAGAAGGATGCCTTCATTGTTTAGAGTAAGCCTCAAGTTTATCTTCACCGGTTTGGGTGAGCCGATCGGGTATAGAACGGGGACAAATCAAGGGTTCCATGATTTCAACTGTGCCCTATGCTCAGATGGTCGTCTATAGAACTAAACCAAACGCGGCATGTCTTTACAAAATCATGTTGACGAAAAACTGCTGTATCCGTTGCACCAATCCTGCGGTCAAGCAAAATTGAGGTTCGGTGATGCTGTGAGCAAGCAACTGTGAGCGTTCATTCTTTCTTCATTATCTCCCACGGCTCTCCTGAAAAATAAATTCAGGGCAGCAAATCCATCTCGGTGCTTACGCAAGTTTGCTGAGAAGCCTGAGCAAAAACCGGCTGCGAGGCGTCAGCAGCGTCCGGCGATAGGCATCTGCTGCTTTCTTGATCGCTTCTGCCTGGGTGGGATAGGGATGGATCACGGTGGAGAGCTGGCTCAACCCGATTTTACCGACCATAGCGGTTGTCACTTCGCTGATCATCTCTCCGGCATGGCGAGCGACAATCGTGGCTCCCAGAATTTTGTCCTTGCCTTGGGGATGCAAAATCTTGATGAAACCGGTGGTTTCCCCGTCAGCAATCGCCCGATCGACCGTGCTGAAGTCGATTTTAATTGTGTTTACTGCCATGCCTTGAGCCGTCGCCTCGTGTTCATATAGCCCTACATGGGCGACTTCCGGATCAGTATAGGTAACCCACGGCATGATGAGCTGGCTCAACTGCGAGCGTCCTAACCCCAGAGGGGCAAACAGAGAGTTTTTGATCACCAGTCGTGCAGCCGCATCGGCAGCATGGGTAAACTTCCAGTTCATGCAAATATCGCCTGCCGCATAGATATGGGACTGCGTCGTTTGCAAGTAGTCATTCACGCGGATGCCGTGGCGGTCGTACTCCACGCCGGCTGCCTCCAGGTTTAGCCCCTCCACATTGGGTGCCCGTCCTGCCCCCACCAAAATTTCATCGACGGTAATGGAGGCTGGCTGATGGTTCTCTAGAAAATGGATCACCTTGCCTGCCTCTGTTGGCTCGACACGCTGAATCTGGCTATTCAGCAGCAGATGCATGCCTTCGTCTAGAAAGGTTTGCTGCACAATCTCCGCGGCTTCGGCATCTTCCCGATTCAGCAGGTGCGGTCCTTTGTGAAATAGCGTCACCTGGGAGCCGAGCCGCTGAAACGCCTGAGCCAGTTCGCAGCCAATCGGACCACCGCCAATCACTGCGAGCCGAGACGGTCGTTCGGTCAGGGAAAAGACGGTTTCATTAGTCAGATAGCCGGTTTGCTCAAGGCCGAGAATATCAGGACGAGCCGCCCGTGCTCCGGTGGCGATTACTGCCTTGCGAAAGCGCAGCCGCCGCGTGCCCATGCCATCTGCCACCTCAATGGTTCGGGCATCGACAAAGCGCCCGTCGCCCAAGAACACATCCACCCCTAATTTTTGGAAGCGGCTGGCCGAATCGTGGTGGCTAATGCCGGCTCGCAGACGCCGCATCCGAGCCATGACTGCTGCAAAGTCAATATCTATCTCATTCGGTGGCTGAATGCCGAAGGGTTGGGCATTGCGAATATCAGCCACGACGCGCGAGGAGCGAATCACGCACTTCGAGGGCACGCACCCCACATTCAGGCAATCGCCGCCCATTAAGTGCCGTTCGATCAGCGCCACCTTCAGCCCCAGACCCAAGCCAGCGGCTCCAGCGGCCACGACCAGTCCAGCGGTGCCGGCCCCGATGACGACCAAGTCATATAGGTCTTGCGGCGTCGGGTTTACCCAATCGGGTGGGTGGACCTGGGAAACCAGGGTTTGATTGTACTCATCCATGGGCAGCACCCCAAAAGGAACCGCCGGCGAGGCAGCAGACGATAGGCGATTCGACATGAGTTAAGACTCCCAATCTTGAGTGATGGTTAGGTAGAGGGATGGTTAGGCAAAGAAGTTGAGGCAGAGCAGAGTATAGCCAGCATCCAGATGTCGCCTAGTCTGACTTTTCGCCATCGGCAACCGAGGCAGACGCCAAGGCACGACGAGCGATTTGAGTGATCAAGATAGTCACGGCGAGCGTTGCCAGAAAGCCGACTATCCGGATGGCCCACTGTATGGAGGTTGGAGGAGATTGGGCTGCGCCGAGCTGAGTTAAATCTCCAGCCAATACGCCCAAATAGACGTAAAGCAATGTGCCCGGTATCATACCAAGGCAGCCCAGTACGTAATCCCGCAGCGACACGCCCGTGATGCCATAGGCATAGTTGAGTAGATTAAACGGAAAGATGGGTGATAGGCGGGTCAGCAGCACAATTTGGAATCCGGACTGCCTAACGGCGTCATCAATGGCTTGGAATTTGGGGTTTTCGGCGACTTTCTGGGCAACCCAATCCCGTGCCCCATAGCGACCAACCAGGAACGCCAGGGTAGCGCCAAGAGTAGCGCCGATTAGAGCGTAGAGTGTACCCGGCAGCAGCCCAAAGATGACGCCTGCCCCCAAGGTTAGCAGCGAGCCGGGCAAAAACGCTACGGTTGCCAAACTGTACAGCCCGATAAAGGCAATTACGCCTACAGGTCCTAGGTTTTGAATGGCTTCCAAACCCTCTTGCAGCACGGTTTGGGGATGCAGTCCGTCCACAAGGTCCAGGGCTAAAGCTGGATGACTGGTGAACGTCCAGATGACTCCGCTGAACCCGAGGATCACTAGAGAACGAAGGATGCCGTGCTGAGTCGGCAAGGATAGCAACTGACGCATGATCAAGCTAGTAGAGAGCAGCGAGAAAACCGGAGCTGATGCAGATTCTGATCCTCCCTCCTTCACTGTAAAGGGAAATATCAGGCAGCAGATGATCGGACGGTGAACCGGAGCTGAGGCGCTGCTGAGAAAGGATGGGCTGCTGGGGTGGCTCTCTTCCAGCCAACGATGAGTCGTTGATCAATCCGTTGACAAATATTTTGCTACTTCTAGCGCCTAAATGTGCGAGGATATGCCAAACTACGCTACGTTTAGCCTACGGCTTCCAGATTAACCCTCTCGATTCCGGTTCTGTCTCTGCACCAACGTCACGTTCCCTAGTCGGCAATGGACATTCCCCGCCTTCATCCCGATACCATCGATGCTGTGAAACAGCGAGTTGATATTGTCGATGTCATCTCCGAGCACGTAGTGCTGCGCAAACGCGGCAAAGATTTTACCGGACTCTGCCCGTTTCACGACGACAAATCTCCTAGCTTTAGCGTTAGTCCCAGCAAACAGTTTTACTACTGCTTTAGCTGCGGGGCGGGCGGCAATGCCATCAAGTTTTTAATGGAAATCGGCAAGCAGTCTTTCTCGGATGTGGTGCTGGATCTGGCGCGGCGTTATCAAATTCCGGTGCAAACGCTAGAACCAGAGCAGCGGCAGGAGTTGCAGCGGCAGCTCTCGCTACGGGAACAGCTCTATGAAGTGCTGGCTCTGACGGCGAAATTCTTTGAACACGCTCTGCGCCAAAGCGATGGCCAAGCCGCGCTAGACTACCTACGCCAACAACGGCAGCTCAGCGAAGCCACGATTCAACAGTTCCAGCTTGGCTACGCGCCCGGAGGATGGCAGACGCTCTATGGCTATCTTGTCGAGCAGAAGCGCTATCCGGTAGAGCTGGTGGAAAAGGCAGGCTTGATTGTGCCCCGCTCGGAGGGAAAAGGCTACTACGACCGATTTCGCGATCGGCTGATGATTCCGATTCATGATCTGCAAGGGCGGGTGATTGGCTTTGGTGGTCGAGCCTTGGGCGACGAGCAGCCCAAATACCTCAACTCACCGGAAACTGAGCTGTTTGATAAGAGCAAAACCCTGTTCGCCCTCGATAAAGCCCGAGCGGCAATTGCCAAACACGACAAAGCCGTTGTCGTCGAGGGTTATTTCGATGTGATTGCCCTGCACGCGGCGGGCATTACCCAAGTCGTCGCGGCTCTGGGGACAGCATTGAGTGCGGTGCAGGTCCGGCAACTGCTGCGCTACACCGAATCGAAGCAGATTGTCCTCAACTTTGATGCTGATGCGGCAGGCACCAAGGCGGCCGAGCGGGCAATTGGGGAGGTGGCAGAGCTAGCCTATCAGGGAGAGGTGCAGCTGCGGGTGCTCAACCTGCCGCAGGGCAAAGACCCCGATGAATTTTTGAAAACCCACACCGCTGAAGAGTACCAAACCCTGCTGCAGTCGGCTCCCCTCTGGCTGGATTGGCAAATTCAGCAGCGGCTGCTGGGTGTCGATCTCAACCAAGCCGATCAGTTTCATCAGAGCACCCAAGATATTGTGAAACTGCTGGGGCAACTCCCCAATGCTACCCTGCGCACCCACTACATCCATCGCTGTGCTGAGCTGCTGAGCCAAGGGGATGCCCGCCTGACACTGCGGATTGAAGACGATCTACGGACTCAGGTTCGTGGTCAGCGCTGGCACGGTCGTTCGCAAAAATGGCAGCGCCCTGGCGACCGCACACTGCTAGAAGAATCAGAAGCCCAGTTGTTGCGGCTGTACCTGCACTTGCCCGAGTACCGCAGCCTGATCCGCGAGTCGTTAGAACACCGCGATTTAGACTTCAGCCTAGCTCATCATCGCCTGCTGTGGCAGCTCATTTTGCAGCTCGAATCAGCAGAGCCGCAAGCGTCACCAAACGCCCATCCTCTGGCTGCGACGGATCTGATCTCTCGCCTCTACGACCGGGGAGAAGAATTTCCTGATCAGCTTCAGCAAGCCTACGCTCTATTTCAGCTCGACGAGAAAACCCAGCGCGACTTGCTGCGAGCGCCCTTGGTGATTCGTGCTGCCACCGCCTGCATGGAGCGAATTATGTGCGAGAAGCGCTGCCGCCATTTTCTCAGCCTTTGGGAAAAACTCGACCACTCGGCCTCGGCTGAACTGCGGCAGTACTATCAGCAGCAAATTTATGCCGAGAAACAGCGCATTGCCGAACTCGACCGCGAGCAGCGGCAAGTCACATTTCATGATCTGGCTCAGTTACCCTGGGTAGGCGAGTTTCAGGCAGCATTAGAACAGATTCCGCAATAAGAGCGAGCATAATGCCCACTTTAATAGCAGCCCAAAGATTCGCGAGTGTCCTGGCCGGTTGTGGGATTGGTACCTGTTGCCCGCTGACACAACTGCTTTTGCATGTCATCGCGCATTAACACATCAGTGAAGTCCGCCCCAGCAATTTCAGCACCGCTGAACTGAGTATTGAAGGCAAAGGCACCGGACAGAATCGCATTTTTTAGATTAGCGTTGACCAGTCGCGCTGAATCTAATGTGGCAAAACTGAGGTCGGCTCCCTCTAGGTTAGCCCCTTCCAGGTTAGCGCCAAAAAAACTGACGCCCTGCAGCTTGGAGCGGTTGAAGTTAGCACCTCGCAGATTGGCTTTGGTAAAGCTGGAGTCAGTCAAGTCACGTCCTGAGAAGTCAGCATTGACTAAAAATTCTTTGTTATAGTCGTATGCCAGAGCCGGGGTAGACAGCAGCACCACCGCTAGCCCGAGGCCGCAGAGACCATACAGCCAGCGGAACAAAAATTGGCATCGAGCTAAACATTGAGCTAAATATTGAGCCAAATATCGAGCTAAATGCTGAGCTAAATCTTGCCGCCATCCTGGATTAAACTCTCTGTACAGCTTCGCGATCATACTTCACTCATCTCTCACATTACCTAGCTGGCAGTGACCTGATACCGGCTATTCCTGATACTAGTTATTCCTGTCAACTATTTCTGTCTACAAATTTGGTTGAACTGGAATGGCACTGGGCTAGATACTCTGATACTACCTGAATGTGCGATGCTCCATCGGGCAAAATGCTCGGGCTTGGGGCAAACTTCAGTTACGGGTTGAGTGAATCGTTAAATGTCCGATCAGGATCGCATTACCAAAAAGCAACAGGCAATCACACTAGGAACGCTGGCGGAGGAACTGGTCGCTCAGTGGCTGATCGGACAAAGCTGGCAAATTGTGCAGCGGCGCTGGTACTGTCGCTGGGGCGAACTCGATTTGGTGGCTCATCGAGAGATGTCCTGCCTTGCGTTCGTAGAGGTCAAGGCTCGCCGCTGCCAAAACTGGGATCAGGGAGGACTGCTGGCAATTACGCCTCAGAAATGCAATAAGCTCGCACAAGCCGCTGCTCTGTTTCTAGCAGACTATCCCGAGTTTGCCGCTCTTCCCTGCCGATTCGATGTGGCGCTGGTGCAGTACGGTGCTGTTTGCCGCTCATCTTCTGATGCACCGATTCAGTCAGATGGGATGCCAGTTCCCTCAGTACAGCTCAGGCAACCTGTATGCGTTGCGGGCTATCAGTTGCTGCTCTACGACTATATCGAAGCCGCTTTTGAGCCATGATGTTGCTCTGCTCATAAGGAATTGCCCACAACAGTCACAAGAAAGGGCGCGAAGCGCGCCCGTCGTTCACCACCCAAAACTTAAATCCCGGACTCAGCAGCGGCATCCCCTACTCAGGCTAAGGTTTCAGGGCAATACCCTAACCCCCGCACAAACTGCCGCCGGAATTCTTCAATCTCGGTGCGATCCGGATGTCCATGGGACACCACTGCCACCTGATAGCGTCGCATCACGTCTACAGGCGTTTGCCCAGTTTCCAAGCCCCAGAGCGCCATCTGCACTCGAATTTCCGGCTGGTAGGGAATACCCATCTCGTTTAGGAACGCCCGTAGGTCACCGTCTTCCTGAGCATCAAGCGAACGGCAAAGCTTAATTCGAACTACCCATCCGTCAATTTGATGAATTACAGTAATGAAGCGAACTGGCAGCCAGGGCATTGCTTGAACGTGCTCAACAACCCTTAGAGTTAGACTGGCCGTCGCGAGGTAGTACATGTACTCCATAGGGGTGATCCTGGCAAATGCTACACTTTCATCTTCGCCGGATATTGAAACATCGACTAGGGGAGAAGTCCCCGACCTCTATTGGGGAATGTTCCCCATCTTTAAAAGTGAACGTCAATAATGAACATAGAAACAATCGAAATAGACCGTTGCAGGGTTTCACCATCGAGATACCAAGACTACTAAAAAACCATTAAAATGTGGACTCGAATTGAGCCACGTTTAGGTTTTGCTGCATGACCGCCTTTCATTCTTCCGAAGCCAAGCCCACAGCCGAGAACGCTGCTCGATCAGCGGATGAGCTATCGCATCAGAGTGCAGCAGCACCTGACCCAGAGGATTTATTGCTGTCTGCCTACGACTACTATCTACCCGAGGATCGCATTGCCCAAAATCCGGCCGTACCGCGTGACAGCTCGCGACTGCTGGTTGTCGATGCTTTTCCTGAGTACCGGCATCATCGTTTTCGAGATTTGCCTGAGCTGCTGCGTCCTGGTGATCTCCTCGTGCTCAATAATACGCGCGTGTTGCCCGCTCGCCTCTATGGGCACAAAGTTGGGCAGAACGCCGATGGAGCCAAAATTGAGGTGTTACTGCTGGAGGAGCAGCAGCCAAATTGCTGGCTGGCATTGGTCAAACCGGGGCGACGGCTCAAACCTGGCGCACTGATTGCCTTTGGGGAAGTAGAGCCACTTAGGGCTACCGTTCAATCTGTGGATGCAGCAACCGGTGGGCGACTCCTGCAGTTTCATCCCCCTGAGGGGCAATCTCTGCTCAGTCTCATTTCCCAGTTAGGTGAGGTGCCTCTACCGCCCTATATTACCGATACCCAGGCTGCCCCAGAACAATACCAAACCGTCTATGCGAGTCGTCCTGGCGCTGCTGCTGCCCCCACCGCTGGGCTACACTTTACGCCCGAATTGTTAGACCGCCTGCAAGCAACCGGCATTGACCAAGCCTTCATCACCTTGCATGTAGGGGTTGGAACCTTTCGCCCGGTAGAATCCGAGAACATCACCAGTCACACGATGCATGGCGAATGGCTTGAAGTGCCCGCAGAGACGGTTGAGAAAATTCGGCAAACCCAAGCCCAAGGCGGTCGAATCATTGCCGTCGGCACAACCGTAGTGCGGGCCTTAGAAGGTGCTGCCCAATCCGGCACTCTTCAGCCTTATAGCGGCAAAACCGAGCTTTATATTTACCCCGGCTATTCCTGGAAGGTCGTCGAAGGATTGATTACCAATTTTCACTTGCCGAAGTCGAGTCTCATGATGCTCGTCAGTGCCCTGATTGGGCGACGGCGGCTACTGGATCTATATCAGGTTGCGGTGAATGAATCCTACCGCTTCTACTCCTTTGGGGATGCCATGCTGATTTTGCCTGAGGGACGTGTAACCCACTAGAGTGGATGAACTAAAAATCGCTTCGGCTATAAATCTGTTAATAGCTTAAGTCCGGCTAGAGGTAGGTACGGAGTGATTTTCAGAGCAGGTTACGTGCCATCTCACTCAGCAAATATGAGTAAAAAACTATCCACACCTATGAAAATCTTGGATTTAAGCTAATGCGCATAAAAACAGGATGGATGAAAACAAACCGATGTAAAAGCATCAAGTGGAAGCAACAGAAGAGAAGCAAAAAGTGAGACGTGAAAACGAATGAGAATCAATCCAGCACTCATCGCGGGGGTTGTCTTTGGGGTTGAGCTAACAGCCGTTGCTCAGTTGCCTCAACGCTCTCCTCAAAACCCCAATCCTATACCCGATCAGGTGATTGAGTGCGAGGCGCTGATTGCTGGCGGCGGCTTGGCCGGAGCGGCGGCAGCTTACGAAAGTTTGCTCGCGGGGCGAACCATCTGCCTCACAGAAATCACCGACTGGGTAGGCGGGCAAATTTCAGCTCAGGGGACCTCAGCCCTAGATGAACGCACAACACAGCGCCAGCGAGATTTCTTTCCGCAGGGCTACAAAACATTTACCCAACGGCTGCACGAAGTATACCAGCAGCCAAATCCAGGTGACTGCTGGGTTAGCCGCTTTTGTTTTTTGCCTCGCGATGGTCATGCCATTCTCTTCGCAATGCTGCAAGAAGCGGCTGCACAGGGCAACGGCACATTGAAGTGGTTTCCCTCAACGGTCGTCAAAGACTTAGACCTCGATGCTAGTGGCACCCAAATAGCAACCGCTACAGCTATTCAGCACCAGCCCGCTCCGGGAACCTCTCCGCTCAATAGCGAACCGCTGTCCCAAATTTTAGCCGATGCCTATCGCTATGAAGACAGTGAGCGCTTGACCAAGACCGTGATTCAGTTTGTGCCTCTAGCTGGCAACCATACTGAGTCCGCTGAAGACCTACCAGCCTGGTACGTCGTTGATGCTACTGAAACGGGAGAACTAGTAGCGTTGGCAGATGTTCCCTATCGGGTTGGGATTGATCCGCTGACGGCGGCTGATCCGTCCTCTGCCAGTGCCACGGGTGACCCCTACTGCACCCAGGGCTACACCTACACCTTCGCGATGGAGGCCACTGCTGAGCCGCAGCCACAGATAATGCCGTCCTTCTACCCCCAGTACGAGCCTTACTACAGCTACGAACGCTCAGATTTGGCAGACTTTGACATTCTGTTTACCTACCGCCGCATCTGGAGTCCTGAGCCGCGCCCCGAGCAGCGAGTGTTTGGCGTATCGGTGCCTAAGCCAGGCGATATTTCGATGCAGAACTGGACCTGGGGCAATGATTATCGTCCTGGGACAGCCGCCGACAACCTGATCT
Organism: Synechococcales cyanobacterium C42_A2020_086; assembly: GCA_015272325.1. Classification (GTDB taxonomy): domain Bacteria; phylum Cyanobacteriota; class Cyanobacteriia; order Elainellales; family Elainellaceae; genus JACYLU01. Next base: position 88,141 of record JACYLU010000011.1, read on the forward strand.
TGACCCGAAACCAGCTCCAGCAAACCGGGCAACTAGAGCCAAACGGCTGGATGGGCGGCTTACGTATCGAGAGCTTGCAGCGGGCGGAAGAGGCAGCCCTTGGCTTTTACTACTGGCTGGTAGCAGGTACCACCGATTCCCAGCTTGGCGCGGGCGTTAAGCAGCCTAATCCCAATAATCGCTTACTCACCGGGCTAGACTCCCCAATGGGCACTGAGCATGGGTTGTCTAAATATCCTTACATGCGGGAAGTGCGGCGAATTATTGGACGACCGAGTCCTGGGTATGCCGCGGGCTTCACAATCGGCGAAACCGACATTACCCGCAACGACTTCACCGCCGAGCATTACAGTCAAACCCTATCCCCCCGGCTCTATCGCGATCTGGGAATTTCCTTGAGTGGACTAGACGCCATTGCCCGCATCCGCAGCAGCGATCCCCCCGATCCGCTGCGCCTCAGGACCCGCTCGCGCATCTACCCCGACTCTGTAGGGATCGGGCACTACAACATCGATTTTCATCCCTGTATGGCTCTGAGTCCACCGGAACTGCCGGGCAATTATGAATATCCGGGCGTGCGGCAAGGGCAGGGAGAAACTTACCCGTTTCAGATTCCCCTACGCGCCATGATTCCCCAACAGCTCGACAATTTCTTGATTGCCGGCAAAAGCATTGCCACCAGCTACATTGCCGCCGCTGCGTATCGGGTGCATTCGTTCGAGTGGTCCGTTGGTGCGGCGGCCGGTACGCTCATCGACTACGCTCTAGAGCAGTCTGTCGCTCCCTATGAACTCGTCAATGAGTTGCCACAGCGAGAGCCGCAGTTAGAAGACCTACAGCAACGGCTACACCGGGCAGGGAACCCGACAGCGTTTCCTGGTACGTCCATCTTTAACCTGGATTGGAGCGACTGGCGATAGCCGACCTTTTCACCAGCCTTTTCATTTCACCAGCCTTTTCATAAGGTGGACCCGCTGGTGATGCAACGAGGTAAGCGAGCGAAGGATCTGTCGCTGTAAGGGGGAACCTTACGAAGGCTGCACCAGAGGCGGTGTGTCCTCGGGCGAGGTCGGCTCTGAATCGAGTGAAGGCTCGGGTGAAGGCGTTTCCGAAGGAGCTGGCGTTGTCGGGACCTGCGGTGTCGCTTCTTCCGCAGTCTCAACCGGCTCAGCAGTGGGCACGAGCAACGGTGTCTCAATGACAGGAGTGGGTTGCCGTCGCAACCTCTCAAAAAAGCCTTTTACCTGATCGAACAACGGCAATAGCCCTGAGGCTTCAGGTTGCTCAGGCACAGCATCTGGCAATGCTCCCGATTCAGCCGGAGGCACTGGCGCAGGCTCTAGACCAGAAGATTCGGCGCTTTCAGACTCAGACGGCACGACCTGTTCGGGAATCAGAGTCTTCAAAGGCTCAACGGGTTCGGCTTCGATTTCAACGGGTAGGGGCGACGGTGACATTAGCTCGGGCGGTCCTGGAGGTGCCGGTACTTCCTCGTCTGGCGTGACGTCCAAGATCACTGAAGTTGGCGATGGCTGAGTTTCGGGCTGACTAGGTGCTTGAACTGGTGCGAGCAGCTTACCGGACTCATCCCCAGCCTCATCCACTGTTGGGGAGGCACGGTCGGGTTGAGAGGGAACCTCAGTCGCTTCTGACGGTTCCGCAACCGTCGGCTCAGTCTCGGCGGTGGTCGGCATCTCAGGCTCTGGTAGCTCTTGCTCTTCGGGAGGTTCTGGTACCAACTCTTGCTCTTCAAGAGGTTCTGGTATCAAGACGGGTTCCTCTTCAGAGGCCGCTGGTTCGGGTTCGGGTTCTGGCTCGGGCACATAGACATAGGTAGGATCTACAATGCTCCGGGCTAGACGCGGCGTTAACTCTCCTCGAATCAGCTGAGAAAGGGGATCGCTGCCGCCCGGTTCGTAGGTGACTAAATGCACCGTGTTGTTGTAGGTGTTGGTAATGGCATTGCCGCGTTCGTCCAGCAGTTCCAGTTGGACCCAATTTTTGCCGGGTTTGAGTCCAGTCAAGTAGATTGGTTCCCAGCGATCAAAAGTAAAGCTTTCGCCATTGATGGTGCAGCGAATCTGCCAGTCCGGGATGTCGTCCTCGGCACTTTCCTGAGCTACCAGATGCAGCGGCACGTTGGTCAAGTAAAAATCTAGCAGCACAGGCTCTGCTCCAATCACGCCTCGGGGGGCATTGTAAGTCAGCAGGGGTTTGTTTGGATCAGGAGCGTTGTCGGGAGTAGGAGTAAAGACGTGAAACGTAGTTTGAGCATAGGCTCCTTCATTTTTGAAGCTTTCCTCCCAGGGGCGCACCGCGAAAACTCGTAGGGTATGAGTTCCTGGAGTGAGATCCTCAATGAGCAACGGCTGGCTGACATCATAGATTTCGCTGTAGGTTTGGTTGTCTAGCACGACTTGCAGATGGGGACCCAACCCGAAGCTGCTGTCCTGAAATAGGGGTAAGTCATTTACCTGCAAGCGAACAGTAACCTGAGTGTCTTGCAGAATTTCGTTGGCTCGAGGAGCAATAATCTTGACCTGGGGTTGATATCCAGCTAGCCATGTTTCCAACTCGCGAATCGTTGCCGGCGGAGCCACTTCAGCCAGCCGACTGAAAAAGGGTTTCTTGACGGTGCCTGGGGGGAGTGCAGCGCGTGGTGTTGAGCTGCAGCTCACTAGCCCAAAGGCAACTACTCCTACCATCAACACCGTGAGTAGCCTAGTGAATAGTCTGGCTATTCCTCTCCATCTCCTATTTATCCCCAGCACAGCGTCATACTCCTGAACACTCATACTCCTGACCACTGAAGACGTAACCCCTTGAAGACAAGGATCACACAGTTGGCTCCTAGGGCACTATAACGGATTATGTCTCTTTCACCACTTGCAGCAAGCTTTGCTTAGAGATTGAACGCCCTGCTTGCTCAATCTTTAACTTTGAGTAACCTGAGTCACCTTAACTTTAGTAAATAGTCCTGAATAGCCCTGAGCAAGCAGTCCTGTGCCGCTCACTGCCCGCCAAGCAGGTAAATCAGTGATGAGTTGAGGTGAATTGGCTGACAGGAGAGCTACCCTGTGATTCTGATGAGCGCAACAGCAAGGGTAGACTTCCACAGTTTTACCGAGGAGAATCTTTTACTTTATCTGAAATCTATTGATTGTATTAGCTGCTTCCTGGATATACTTCATAAAAATTCAATATCTATCCCGGCAGTTTTCTAGCGATATGGCAAGTGCCTTCTTCTATCTTGTTTTCAACCATTTTCCTATTGTTATCATCGAATGTTTCGATTTGTAAAAAATTATAAATGGTGAGCATTTTACTTACTGATGATGCACGTGAAATGCTTGTGAATCAAGGATTTCCCATTTTAATTATTGTTAACTCGTCGTAAAACGGGGCGAAATACAGTTCTATAATGCTCGTCAGTACCTCAGCAGGTGGTGAAGGCTGCTCAAACTACCCAGAGTAGTCACAGTCTGTTTCCTCCAACACCGAGCGAGCAAAGTCTAGATTTCAAATAGACGCTCCCATCTGGTCTTATCCGCCTCGTTATCTGAAGTTTCTTTGCATAGGCAAAGAGATTGAGGGAGGAAGCAGCCGCACAAGCTCTACGAATAGTGTTTGTGCCCCACTTGCGCCATAGGCTACTCGTTTCCTTGTCTAGAGAGAGGAGAGTCTCTAATGACAACTACCCCACGGGAGCGAGAGGCAGCAACCTCGAAGGTCAGAGTGGTGGTCGATAAGGATCCCGTTCCTACTTCTTTCGAGAAGTGGGCACAGCCTGGTCACTTCGACCGCACTTTAGCAAAGGGTCCAAAAACAACTGCTTGGATCTGGAACCTTCATGCCGACGCTCACGATTTTGATAGTCATACCAGTGACCTAGAAGATATATCTCGTAAAATCTTCAGCGCACACTTCGGGCACTTAGCCGTGGTGTTCGTCTGGCTGAGTGGCATGTATTTCCATGGCGCTCGTTTTTCAAACTATGAAGCTTGGCTGGCTGACCCCTTGAGCATCAAACCGAGTGCTCAGGTGGTTTGGCCCATCGTGGGTCAAGAAATTTTGAATGGTGATGTGGGTGGTGGTTTCCACGGCATCCAAATTACCTCTGGATTTTTCCAACTTTGGCGTGCTGCTGGAATTACGAATGAGTTCCAGCTCTACTGCACGGCGATTGGTGGCTTGGTGATGGCTGGTCTGATGCTGTTCGCGGGCTGGTTCCATTACCATAAGCGCGCTCCCAAGCTGGAGTGGTTCCAGAATGTGGAATCTATGATGAACCATCACCTGGCAGGTCTGCTGGGCTTGGGTTCTCTGTCTTGGGCGGGTCACCAGATCCACGTGGCGTTGCCGATTAACAAAATGCTAGATGCAGGGGTTGCTCCTCAAGACATCCCCTTGCCTCAAGAGTTCATCTTGAACCGTGATCTGATCGCGGACCTCTATCCCAGTTTTGCCAAAGGGCTTGTTCCTTTCTTCACACTCAACTGGGGTGAGTACTCAGATTTCCTCACCTTCAAGGGAGGATTAAACCCGGTCACGGGAGGGCTGTGGCTGTCGGATACGGCTCACCACCACTTGGCAATTGCGGTTCTGTTCCTGATTGCAGGTCATATGTACCGGACCAACTGGGGTATCGGTCATAGCATGAAGGAAATCCTTGAGAACCATAAGGGCCCCTTCACCGGTGAGGGTCACAAAGGTCTCTATGAAATCCTCACGACCTCATGGCATGCGCAACTGGCGATCAACTTGGCTCTGCTAGGTTCGTTGACCATTATTGTGGCGCAGCACATGTACGCAATGCCGCCCTATCCTTATTTGGCAACCGATTACGCGACTCAGCTGTCCATCTTTACCCACCACATGTGGATTGGTGGATTCCTGATCGTAGGAGCGGGTGCTCATGGTGCGATCTTCATGGTGCGGGACTATGACCCGGCCAAAAACGTCAATAACCTTCTGGATCGGGTGATTCGGCATCGCGATGCCATTATCTCTCACCTCAACTGGGTGTGCATTTTCCTTGGCTTCCACAGCTTTGGTCTGTACATCCACAATGACACCATGCGTGCTCTGGGTCGTCCCCAAGACATGTTCTCGGATACGGCAATCCAGCTGCAGCCTGTGTTTGCGCAATGGATTCAAAATCTGCACACGCTAGCCCCCGGCAATACGGCTCCCAATGCGATTGAACCGGCTAGCTACGCCTTTGGTGGCGGCATTGTAGCTGTCGGCGGTAAGGTCGCGATGATGCCAATTGCCCTAGGTACGGCAGATTTCATGGTCCACCATATCCATGCCTTCACGATTCACGTGACGGTGCTGATTCTGCTCAAGGGCGTACTTTATGCTCGCAGCTCGCGTCTGATTCCTGATAAGGCAAACTTGGGCTTCCGCTTCCCCTGCGATGGTCCTGGTCGAGGTGGTACCTGCCAGGTTTCTGGTTGGGATCACGTCTTCCTCGGTCTGTTCTGGATGTATAACTCGCTGTCGGTGGCTATTTTCCACTTCAGCTGGAAGATGCAGTCAGATGTGTGGGGTACAGTCGGCGCTGACGGCTCGGTTTCGCACATTACGGGCGGTAACTTCGCTCAAAGTGCTTTAACGATTAACGGCTGGCTGCGTGACTTCCTCTGGGCACAGGCAGCTCAGGTGATTGGCTCCTATGGTTCAGCATTGTCTGCTTATGGCTTGCTGTTCTTGGGCGCTCACTTTGTCTGGGCATTTAGCTTGATGTTCCTGTTCAGTGGTCGTGGCTACTGGCAAGAACTAATTGAGTCAATTGTTTGGGCTCACAACAAGCTACGGGTGGCCCCTGCGATTCAGCCTCGCGCTCTGAGCATTATTCAGGGTCGTGCGGTTGGCGTTGCTCACTACCTCCTTGGAGGTATTGTGACAACCTGGTCATTCTTCTTAGCTCGGATCATTGCAGTAGGCGGCTAGTCGCTGTGAACTCCTCTCTAGGCGCTGGAGCATAGCGGTGAACTCAGGACTGCAGATGGCGCAGAGCTTGATTAGCCAATGGTCTTACTGTGATTCTGGGTTCGCCTGCTGGCATTCAGTACACTAGAGGCTGATGTGAAACGCTGCTAGCTAATTGAGAACTTCAATTAGGACTTATGGCAACAAAATTCCCTAAATTTAGCCAGGGTCTGGCTCAGGATCCGACCACTCGTCGGATTTGGTACGGGATTGCCACTGCCCACGATTTTGAAAGCCACGATGGCATGACGGAGGAAAATCTTTACCAGAAGATTTTTGCTTCGCACTTCGGACATCTGGCAATCATCTTCCTCTGGACTTCCGGTAACCTGTTCCATGTCGCCTGGCAAGGCAACTTTGAGCAGTGGATCAAAGATCCGCTCAACACGCGTCCCATCGCCCACGCGATTTGGGATCCTCACTTTGGTCAGGCCGCTGTTGATGCTTTTACGCGCGCTGGTGCGACCTACCCGGTTAACATTACCTACTCCGGGATCTATCACTGGTGGTACACCATCGGGATGCGGACCAACTCCGATCTCTACATGGGTTCCATCTTCCTGATGATTCTGGCAGCTGTGATGCTGTTCGCCGGTTGGCTTCACCTGCAGCCGAAGTTTCGTCCTAGCTTGTCCTGGTTCAAGAACGCCGAGTCGCGCCTGAATCACCATTTGGCAGGGCTGTTTGGTGTAAGCTCCTTGGCTTGGGCTGGTCACCTGATTCACGTGGCTATCCCTGAGTCTCGCGGTCAGCATGTAGGCTGGAACAACTTCCTGTCTACGCCGCCCCACCCTGCGGGTCTGGCACCGTTCTTTACTGGTAACTGGGGTGTCTACGCTGAGAACCCAGATACAGCGAGCCATATCTTTGGTACAGCTCAGGGGGCTGGGAGTGCCATCCTAACCTTTGTGGGCGGCTTCCATCCGCAAACCGAGTCGCTCTGGCTCACGGATATGGCGCATCACCATCTGGCGATTGCGGTGCTCTTTATCGTGGCAGGTCACATGTATCGCACGAACTTCGGCATTGGTCACAGCATTAAGGAAATGCTGGACTCCAAAGCCGGTCTGTTTGGCGGTCGCAGTGAAGGACAGTTCAACCTGCCCCACCAAGGGCTGTATGACACCTACAACAACTCCCTACACTTCCAGTTGGCATTCCACTTGGCTGCTCTGGGCGTGATTACCTCGCTGGTTGCCCAGCATATGTATTCGCTGCCGCCTTACGCCTTCATGGCGCGGGATTACACCACGCAAGCAGCGCTCTACACCCATCACCAGTACATTGCTGGTTTCATTATGGTGGGTGCCTTCGCTCATGGCGCGATCTTCCTGGTGCGGGACTACGATCCGGCACAGAATAAAGGCAATGTGCTTGATCGCGTCCTGCAGCACAAAGAGGCAATCATCTCGCATTTGAGCTGGGTGTCTCTGTTCTTGGGCTTCCATACCCTGGGTCTGTATGTCCACAATGATGTTGTCCAAGCCTTTGGTACTCCTGAAAAGCAAATCCTGATTGAGCCGGTGTTTGCTCAGTTCATTCAGGCATCTCACGGTAAGCTGCTCTACGGCTTCGATACCCTACTGTCGAATCCAGACAGCATTGCCTCCACCGCTTGGCCCAATCACGGCAACGTCTGGCTACCCGGCTGGTTGGATGCCATCAACAGCGGTACAAACTCGCTGTTCTTGACCATTGGACCTGGTGACTTCTTGGTTCACCATGCGATCGCTCTTGGACTGCACACTACGACGCTGATCCTAGTGAAGGGCGCGTTGGATGCTCGCGGTTCTAAGCTCATGCCGGACAAAAAAGACTTCGGCTACACCTTCCCTTGCGATGGTCCTGGCCGCGGCGGTACCTGCGACATCTCTGCTTGGGATGCCTTCTATCTGGCGATGTTCTGGATGCTCAACACGATTGGTTGGGTCACCTTCTACTGGCACTGGAAGCACCTAGGTATTTGGCAGGGCAACGTGGCTCAATTTAACGAGTCTTCGACCTACCTAATGGGCTGGCTACGGGATTACCTGTGGCTGAACTCCGCTCAGCTGATCAACGGCTACAACCCCTATGGCATGAATGCTCTGGCGGTCTGGGCTTGGATGTTCCTGTTTGGACACTTGGTTTGGGCAACTGGCTTCATGTTCCTGATCTCCTGGAGAGGCTACTGGCAGGAGCTGATTGAAACGATTGTTTGGGCACACGAGCGTACCCCTCTAGCTAACCTCGTTCGCTGGAAGGACAAGCCCGTTGCACTGTCCATCGTTCAGGCTCGCTTGGTTGGTTTGGCTCACTTTACGGTGGGTTATGTCCTAACCTATGCTGCCTTCTTGATTGCCTCAACGGCCAGTCGCTACGGTTGATCAGCCTAGAGAGGCTCTACTTGATTAACCTTGATTAACTAACTCATTCAGTCCCCTGTCTCTGTGTAGGCGGGGGATTTTTTATAGACAAAATCCAACGAAAAAAGCGGGTTAATTGCCCGCTTATCTATCCGTCTATCTAATTCCGTCTATCTAATTTCAGACTCACTCGCTAGGATGCTTAGGGTTGAATAACTGGCAGGACGTACATGGTTACGCTACCTTTGCCATCAGCACTGCCCCTAGGCCTGCTCCCATTTCCTCTGGGGTAATTTTGCCATCTTTATTGGCATCAAGTGCATCAAAGACGGCATCGGTACCCAGCCACTCTTCCCGAGTAATAAAGCCATCGCCATCGAGATCGTACATGTGGAAGATATTTTCCGTTGCATGGCTAAACGTTTCATCGCTTTCGAGCCGTGCCAACCGCTCCGCCAGCAGGGTCTCTAGCGTTTCCAGCGCCTTGGTGAAGCCCTTAATACCTTCATCCAGCTTCTCGGACGCCATGCGGTCTTCGGCATGCATTTTGTCGAAGGTGGCCTTGTCCATCGGAATCTTCTCGATTGCCATAGCTGCAGCCTTGCTCGGATCAAGTTTGCGCACCAGCTCACCCTGAGTCGCCTGCAACTCGCCTAACAGTGCCGGCGAAATGGTCAACAAATCGCAGCCAGCTAGCTCGATGATCTCGCCGATGTTGCGGAAGCTTGCTCCCATAACTTCGGTGGTGTAGCCAAACTTCTTGTAGTAGTTGTAGATCTGAGTCACCGACTGCACGCCTGGGTCCTCGGCACCGCTATACTCCTTACCTGTTTCCTTCTTATACCAGTCGAGAATGCGTCCGACAAACGGCGAAATCAGCGTTACTCCAGCTTCGGCACAAGCAATGGCTTGGTGAATACCAAACAGCAAGGTCAAATTGCAGTGGATGCCTTCTTTCTCCAACACTTCAGCTGCTTTAATGCCTTCCCAGGTCGAGGCGATCTTGATCAAGATGCGTTCGCGGGAAATACCGGCTGCTTCGTACTGAGCAATCAGAGAGCGCCCTTTTTCGATTGTGGCTTCTGTATCGTAGGACAGGCGGGCATCAACCTCGGTGGAAACCCGTTTAGGCACGATTTCTAGAATCTTTAAACCGAAGGCAACGGCCAAGCGATCAAACGCTAGGCTGACAATATCTTGACTGGTTGCATCTGGGCCAGCATCTTGCTTTGCCTGCTTCAAGGTTTCATCTACAATTCCCTGATATTCCGGCATTTGGGCAGCGGCAGTAATCAGTGAGGGGTTCGTTGTGGCATCTCGAGGCTTAAACTTTTGAATTGCCTGAATATCCCCGGTATCTGCAACGACGACCGTCATTTCCCGCAGTTGCTCCAACAAATTCTTCTCAGCCATGGATTTATCCTTAGAGTTGCTTGCTAATTGGGGAGGCAGAGCGTGATCGCGACCTGGTTTGATCAAATCCGTTTGATTCAACTAGTGTCGTTACCAGTGTCATCAGACTATCAGACCAGTCCCGTGAGGCAACGTAGCCTAGTAAACCGCGTCGCCCTAGAGAAGCCAACCTGTTGATCTCAGTGTCATCCTAGCGCTGTTCATTCCAGGGACAGAGGAATTTTTCAAAGATTTTCAGATTGGGTAGAGTGTATTCTCCCTTCTACTGGGGCAAGAGAATTGCGAGGCAATCTAGCAAGGTGGCACAGGGCACTCCATTCCAGCAGCAACCTTGGCTAGAACGTTAAGTAGAACGTTGGATAGAATGACACTCCCTACAAGAAGGCATACCCATGTCGCGGCGCTCATGTCCCTTTTATCCTCCAAAGCTCAATCCGCCCCTAGTGCGGCTGCTGCAAACGCTGGGGCCGACGGTTGTGCGATGGACTCATCAGCTAGAGCTGATCATCAGTACTGAGTCAGACGTGCAGCTTTCGACTTTACAGAACCAGCCCTGTTTGCTGCTGTGCAACCATCCGACGTTTCACGATCCCATTGTGCTGTTTTTGTTTTCCGCGCGTTTGAGGAAGCCATTCTACTATTTGGCAGCTCATGAGCAATTTAGCGGCATTCAGGGTCAGCTCTATCAACGCTTGGGGGCTTACTCAGTGCGGCGGGGGCAACCTGATCGCGCTAGCGTCGCCCAAACGTTTCAGGTCTTGGCCCAGCCTGATTCAAAGCTGGTGATTTTTCCCGAAGGCGGCTGCTCGTTCCAGAACGATACGGTCATGCCGTTTCGCCCAGGAGCGGTGCAAATGGCCCTGCAGTCCCTAGCAAAGCAAGCTAGAGCAGGAACGGCGTCAGATCTGCTGGTGGTTCCAATGAGTCTTAAATACCGCTACACTCGCTCAATGACTGCCGTCATCGAACAAACGCTGAGCCAGTTGGAGCGGGCGACGGGTGCTTCGGGCATTGGAAATAGCTACCAGCGGCTGCGGGAAGTGTCAGGGCGGGTGATTCGGCAGTGTGAGCTGGAATATGGTCTGACGCCGCCCCCAACGGCCGATTGGAACCAGCGGATTACGAACATTAAAACGGAAATTTTGCAGCAGTGCGAACAGCGCCTTGGCGTCACCCCAATTCCTGGGATAGCCAATCGCGAACGGGTTTATCACATGCAACAGCTACTAGAAGACCGCTATAGCGTATTTTTGGCAGACGGCACGGATAGTTGGGAAGTGCTGCACAAAGCATTAGGACGAGTGCTGAACTTCGATGCTATCTACGATGGCTATGTAGCTGAGAAACCAACGCCAGAGCGCTTTTTAGATACACTCGTACGCTTGGAACGAGAAGTGTTCAATATTGATCAACCTACCCCCAAGGGCTATCGTCAGGCGTTTCTGCGAGTCGGCACTCCGGTTCCACTCAAGCCGTATCTCAACGATTATGCCAAAAATCGCGCTGCCACCGTCAAAACCTTAGTGCATGAGCTGCAGCAGACCGTTCAAACCAATTTGAACCTGTTGTCTGAGGCTACCGCAAGAGGTATTTCATGGTGATCGAGACAACCGTCTGGTCGGGGCACAGTTCAAAAGCGGCGTGCTGAAACGGAGGTACTCCCTTCCAAATAGGCGGATTGCTAGAAAACCCGATACCCTCTTTGGGAATCCCGAAGGCGTTGCAGTTGAGCTGACCATCTTGATTTTCGTCGTGATGAGCAGCGGCTGCGTAGTAGCCCCAAGGCAGATCAGGGAAAGTGATGATCAAGGGAATGTCTGAAATCTCAAAGCAGCTCGACCGCGTGGCTTTAGCAGCAGTATTTGGGTAACCATCGGGGTGGTTAAATAGAGCGACACACACTACCCCCTGCCGATTGCGCAGATTCGTCAATTCAACGGTGAGGGTTGCCCGCTCAGCGAGTTCTAGTGTTGAGCCAAGTCGATGCGGAAAGGGGGACGGTTCCACAGGGGTCACTCCAGCAGAGAATGGGGGATGGAAACAGCAATGAAGTTGGGTAAAACGCCAAGATAGAGCGTCACAGCGCTATGCTCACTCTACCGCAACTCCAGCAGCCGATCCAACTGTCCCCAAACTATACCTCAACTGGAGACTGATTGCTGGAGGAACCGCTGTAATTCTCCTCGGTCTTGGCTTCGAGTTTACCAAGTGAGGCTTCTCCGGTAATCAACCGCGCTCCTCGATGGCGCGTGAAATAATTCCAGCCCCATTGCAGCATCACAATCAGCTTGTTGTCATATTCAATTAAGTAGTAGATGTGGGCAAAGACCCAGATAAACCAGGCAATGGGTCCCCAAAGCTTCAGGCTTCTCAGCATCACAACCGCTTTGTTTTGCCCGATCACCGCCAAACTGCCCGCATCGTCGTAGCGGAACGGTGCCAGGGATTTGCCTTGTAGGCGAGATTTGAGCAACTTGGCCACATATTGCCCCTGCTGCACGGCCACGGGTGCTACACCCGGCAAGGGTTTATCATGCTGATGAGCATAGTGCGCTAAATCGCCGATGACAAAAATATTGGGGTAGCCTGCCAAGCTCAGATCTGGCTCAACAATCACCCGTCCTACTCGGTCTAGCTGCGCTCCAGTGCGCTGTTCCAGCACTTTGCCCATCACCGAGGCTTTAACGCCAGCCGCCCATAATACCGTGCGAGCGGCAATGTGCTCCTCGTGATCGCCGTGGCGAGCAGTAACGACATCGTTGTCGATATTCGTGACCATAGTTTTTGTGCGCACCGTCACGCCCAGATCGGTCAAAGCTTCGGCAGCTTTGGCGGACAACTCTGGCGGGTAGGGCGGCAAGATCCGGTCTAGGCCCTCTAGTAGCAAAATTTGGGTTTCGGTGGTGTTGATGTTACGGAAGTCGCGCTTTAGAGTATTGCGAGCCAGTTCGGCAATGGCTCCAGCCAGCTCAACACCCGTTGGTCCTCCACCCACGATCACAAAGGTCAGCCAGGCTTTACGCTTTTCGGGATCAGGCTCTTTCTCGGCGGCTTCAAAGGCTATAAAGATGCGGCGGCGCATTTCTAGAGCATCTTCGACGGTTTTTAGCCCCGGTGCAGTCGGCTGCCAATGGTCGTTCCCAAAGTAGTGATGGCTGACCCCAGTTGCGATGATCAGGCTATCGTATTCAAGCGTGCCCTGATGCAGAATCACCTGCTGGCGCTCGGGGTCGAGATCAATCACTTCTTCCATTAAGACCTGGGTGTTGCGGTTGTTGCTCAAAATCCCTCGCAGTGGCGAAGAGATATCAGCAGGCGACAGGGTTCCTGTAGCCACCTGATAGAGCAACGGCTGAAACAGATGGAAGTTGCGTTTGTCGATCAGGGTCACCTGCACAGGAGCTCTTCCGAGTTCTTTAGCAGCATACAAACCAGCAAAGCCACCCCCGACAATAACTACGCGATGAGCAGATCGATGATTCGCTGGCTCAACCATTCCTCGTCACTCCTTTGTTTGGTGTGTTTGGTGCTTGTACGCTTGTGTTGGTGTATCTATTGGTGTATCGTTCTAGGCTCGTTAACTTGCCCGTTGACCTGTCTGTCCTAACAAGAAAGTCACTCTGGCTTCAATAGAATTCCCGAAAACTTACTCCTCCTTCAATCAACTCTTTCTACCTTGAAGGTTCAGCAGAGATCCAGCCTCTACCCGCAGATTCTCAAAGAGCAAAAAGCAGCATAGCCTAGCAAAGTCTGCGTCGCATTTCTGTAGCTTACCGTGGGTATTTTATAATCTGGGTATTCATCGCTACCGGGATCACAAACCATAGATCACAGGCAATCACAGGCAATAGTTGTCAAAGAACAGTCAGAGTCAAAGAATAGTCAGAGTGCGTCAGAGCGTCCCAATGTTCTGAATAGCTGCAACTAGCTGCTCGATTTCGGCTTCGCTGGTGAAGTAGTGAACACAGGCTCGAACGCAGGTGGGATCGAGAATGGTTCGCAGCAGAAAGCCTTGCTGCTCTAACGCTTGCACGAAGCGCTCATGGGTGGCAGGGGTACAGTCGCCTATTTGAAACGAAACCAGCCCTGACTCTGGGGGAGCTGTCCGCAAACAGACGACCTGAGGCAAATCCCGCAGGCGCTGCCAGAGCAGTTGACTGAGATCAAGAATCCGCCGGTAGCGATTCTCGCCTGTTCCCCAAGACCGATGAACGCCCAAAGCCGCTTTCAGTCCGGAGTAGAGCGCATAGTCTGAGGTGGCTATTTCGTAGCGACTGCCATCGGGTTGCCAGCCCGTCGGATGCCCCATCGCATTTTTGGTAATGCTACGCCAGCCAATGAACGTAGGGCGTAACAACTCACGAGCGTCCGCCGACACGTACAATCCACCGACCCCAGCAGGACCACAGAGCCACTTGTGCCCAGTGAAGGCGTAGAAGTCCACATCTAAAGCATCGAGATCCAGCGGCAACATGCCCACCGATTGAGCCGCATCAACCAATACCCGCACTGGGGTTGCTTGCGCCGTATGGCAGAGCTGCATGATCTCCCGCAGCGGCAGCACCTGCCCGGTGTTCCAGAGGATATGGCTAACAATCACCAGCCGAGTGGATGGGCGCAGATGGTCTGCCAAAACTGTGACCGGATCTCCCTGATTCAGCGTTGCCATCAGCGGGCAAACTGTCACTTCAACCCCAAAACGGCGGCTTATTTCGTGGGCAGCTGCAACGATGCCCGGATGCTCGCAGTCTGAGAGCAGCAGGTGATCACCCGATCGCCAGTCTAACCCCCAGAGAGCAATGTTGCAGCCTATCGAGACGTCCTCAGTTAGGGTCAGGGTGCTGGCTGGTATGCCGAGTTCAATTGCTAGCGCCTCGCGCAGTTGCTGTCCTTCCTGAACCACCCAGCGATTCACTTCTCCCGAAAAGGGACCTGCCTGCTGCATGTAATGGTGCGCCTGCTGGATTGCATTGATGGCAGACTGAGGCATCGGACCTTGACCGCCAAAATTGAAATAGGCTTTGTTGGCAAGGGCAGGAAACTGCTGACGATGAACGTTTAGGGAAGGGTGGGTAGAAGCGGTCATGCCATTCTCTGCACAGGGGCGATTGAATTGTAGCAAGTTCTGCTGGCTGCCGTCGGCGAGGCCTGGTGAGCCGAATGCCCCTGGCAGGAGTCGCTAGAGGAATGCGCATTGCCCTTAATTCACCCGAACCTATCTAAGTGCGGCGAGATGAACCGGAATTGATGAGAAAAATCACTCAAAAGGTAAAAAATCAAGCTATCTTCGTAAGAAGAGTGTTACAAAGATACATCGCTTCCCTGAGGCATTGCAGCACCCTATGATCAGCATGATCAGTCAAATGATCAAGAGGCGACTGGTTAATTCCAATCATCTCCGATGTAGACAGCCGCTGACTCAGCGATCTTGCTTAGCCATGCGTCTGATTCTCTCTGCCCACCAGGAGGCGCTTGTCTGTTAGCCCCCATCGACCAAACATCCAAGGGGCTGAGGGAACATATTCAGCCTCGCTGTTTTTAGTGCCTAACTACTTATTTCCATTGCCCTCTGTTGCCACCCCGGTTCATACAGAGGGCATTTGGTTAACAGACGATGTGCTGTTTAATTATCAGCGCTGCCACCGCCGCGCCTATCTTGATCTGCATGGCGATACAACTCGCCGCGACCCTCCAAACGACTATGTCCAAAAGTTGCGCCAAGATAGTCTGGCTCATCAGCTTGCTGTTTTGGCAGAGCAGCCCGCTCAGCAGCCAGTTTACAGCAAAGCCGATTGGCTCATGGGTGCCGCTGCCACACTAGAGCTAATGCAGCAGGGCGTAGATCGCATCGCCGAGGGTGTGCTGCTAGTGGATTTAGGCAACGGGGTTCGCCTAGTCAGCTGCCCAAACCTTTTGATTAAACAGCCGGGACGCTCGATCTGGGGTGACTGGATCTATGTTCCGGCGGATATTCGGCTCGGCAAACGCCCCAAGCTCGACTACCAAATCAGCGTCGCGTTCCATGCCTACATGCTGGCGATGGTTCAAGGAGCCTGGCCGGAAACCGCCTGGTTGATTCTGAGGCAGCGGGGTGCCTATACTGTCAACCTAACCGATACGGTGCCGCGAATGCAGGAGATTTTGCAAGACTGCCTGCAAACACTGCTCCAACCCGAGGAACCTGAGGTTTTCATTGCTCATAACCGCTGCGATTTGTGTCAATGGTTCAGCCATTGCTATGGGCTAGCGCAAACTGACCGTCATCTATCGTTGCTGCCGGGCGTTACGCCTAGCCGCTACACCCACTTAAAGGCACTGCAATTCACCAGTCTCGAAGCCTTAGCAATGGCCAACCCCAAGCAGCTCGAGAATTTGCCGGGCTTTGGCTGGCAGGTGGCTCAGCGACTGGTGCGGCAGGCACAGGCAATGCTGCACAATCAAGCGCTAGCCGATTTAGAGGTAGCCATCGAGACGGGCGTTCCTCTGCTCTCGTTTGAAGAGTTGCCCACCGCTCCGGTTGAGCTGTACTTTGACATCGAAGCTGCCCCTGAGCCAAATCTGGTTTACCTGCACGGTGTTCTAGTTGTCGATCGGCTCGCCCAAACCGAGTCCTTTTATCCACTGGTAGCCCATTCCCAGGCAGAAGAGGCGGTGATTTGGCAGCAATTTCTAGATCTGGTGTGGCGCTACCCCGAGGCACCGATTTTTCACTTCTGCCCCTACGAAGTGCAGACCGTTCGCCGCTTAGCCGAGTATTACGGCACGCCACCAGAGCGAGTTGACCCCTTGATCACGCGCTTTGTTGACCTACACGAGCGGGTGACTCGCGTGGCGATTTTGCCCGTTGAAAGCTATGCCCTCAAGCCAATTGCTCGCTGGCTCGGCTTCAACTGGCGCGATCCGGAAGCGAACGGGGCCCAGTCCATTTGCTGGTACGCCCAGTGGGTCGAAACCGGCGATCGCCGTTATCTAGAGGCGATTCTGCGCTACAACGAAGACGACTGCTGGGCTACCTACCGTATCAAAGACTGGCTAGTAGAGTTTTGCCAACATCGACAGGCGGGGCTGCTGCCGGAGAATTTGATCTGAGAATTTTTGATCTGAGAATCTGATCTGATGAGTATTGGGGTGAGTAGCCTGCCGAAATCATCAATTCTGCGGCTTCTTGCCAGTGATCCCGATGTTGCAAAGTCTCAACTTCTGCAAAATCAACTGAGTACATTACGCTCCTAGCAGAATGTAATCCACCAAGCTTGCGCTTAGTCATCTCAATTAATAAGGCGGTAATACTCAATTGAAGATTGTCAACTCATTCCGCCGATTAGTTCAATTGCTTTCATAGCGGCTCATCAGATGGTTAAGCTCAATTGTTAAATCACCGATTAATTCATTCTCACAGATGACTTTACAGCACTGCACTAACAATTGCAGCCGTACAACTAAAAAGCCGAGCAGATGGAACTCCGCTCGGCTTTTTGCATCTTTACTATACCTCGATGGTTCTACAGCTTTGGCACGTATTGCTCTTTCTCGGGTACTGCCGTGTACTCAGCCACGATCTGCCGGAACTCTTCGCCGTCAATGGTTTCTTTCTCGATCAGCAAATCTACCAGTCGATCCATGACTTCCCGGTTCTCGCGGATGATTTTGCAGGCTTGGTCATAGCAGTGTTCGGCAATTGACCGTACTTGAGCGTCAATACGAGCGGCAATTTCGTCGGAGTAGTCGGAGCGAGACATCCAATCGCGTCCCAGGAAGACTTCACCCTGCTGGCTCTCTAACGACAGGGGTCCTAAATCCGACATCCCGAAACGGGTCACCATCTGACGCGCCATGCCCGTGACCTGCTGCAAGTCGCCTCCCGCACCTGTGGTCACTTCGGCATCGCCAAAGATCACCTGCTCAGCCGCTCGTCCACCCAAGGCTCCGGTGATTCGAGCTAAAAGCTGGGCCCGCGAAATCAGACCTTGCTCTTCATTGGGCGTAAACCAGGTCAAGCCTTGAGCCTGTCCTCGCGGAATCAGCGTTACTTTTTGCACCGGATCGTGATCTTTCAGCAGCGTACCCACCAGCGCATGTCCCACCTCGTGATAGGCGATCAGGCGCTTGCTCTTGCTGTCTACGAGGGGCGTGCCTTCCATGCCAGCTACCACGCGATCCACAGCATCGTCGATTTCCAGCATCGTGATTGCGTCTTTGCGGCGGCGGGCAGTGAGGATGGCGGCTTCGTTCAGCAAGTTGGCCAAGTCCGCTCCGGTAAAGCCAGGCGTGCGGCGAGCAATCGCCTCTAGAGAGACGCTAGGGTCCAGCTTCTTGTTGCGAGCGTGGACTTTCAGGACTTCCAGACGGCCTTTAATATCCGGTGCATCCACCGTGACTTGGCGGTCAAAGCGACCAGGACGCAGCAACGCCGAGTCCAACACATCCGGGCGGTTCGTCGCGGCAATGATGATGATGCCCGTGTTGCCCTCGAATCCATCCATCTCCGTCAGCAACTGGTTCAACGTCTGCTCCCGCTCGTCGTTGCCACCACCAATGCCCGCACCCCGCTGCCGCCCCACCGCGTCAATCTCATCGATGAAGATGATGCACGGCGCATTCTCTTTCGCCTTCTTGAACAAATCCCGCACCCGAGAGGCACCGACGCCCACGAACATCTCCACAAACTCCGAGCCGGAGATGCTGAAAAAGGGCACACCTGCTTCGCCGGCAATGGCTTTGGCTAGCAGGGTTTTGCCGGTTCCCGGTGGACCCACCAGCAGCACGCCTTTGGGAATCTTGGCTCCCACAGCGGTGAAGCGCTCGGGTTTTTTGAGGAACGAGACGACTTCTTGCAGTTCTTCTTTGGCTTCCTCGATGCCTGCCACATCATCGAACATCACCCCGGTCTTGGCTTCCATCATGAAGCGGGCCCGAGACTTGCCGAAGCTCATTGCCTGCCCCGGACCACCAGGCACATTGCTCGAACGCCGGAACAAGAAGAACAGTCCACCAATCAAGAGAATAGGGAAGATCAAGTTCCCTACCAGGCCCCAGATAGCGCCATCGTTGCGCGGCGGATGGACATCAAAACTAATGTGGTCTTGCCGCAATCTGGAAATCAGCTCCGGCGCATTGCCCGGCAAATCCACTCGCAAGCGCTGGATTCGACCATCTAGCTCCGGGTCTGTTGCTTCCACAATTGCTGTGCGCCCTCCTTCATAAAGGTCAACACTCATGATGCGACCTTGGTTGAGATAGTCGAGAAAGCGACCATAGGTCATGCGAGTGCTTGCCGTGTTGTTTCCGGTCGGCATGGGAGCCGTCGAGAAGGCACCTTGCCAGAGAAAAAAGCCAATGACCAGAATGGGCAATGTCCAGAGGAGGATCACTCTCCAGGAAAGTTTCATAGTTTAAGTCGCCTCTTAGTTCGCGATACAGCAGCGCAAATGTCAAAACAAGAACAGCCGAGAAGCTTATAGACTCCGTGCGCCGGAGGTTAATTCGAAGGAAATAGAAACAGGGTAGGGCACTTCGCCTCCTGAGGTTGAATTCCCAGTGCTATGCCTCACTCAGAACTTAAGCAACCGGGCCCTATACAGATTTTGTTAACTGAGAACGAATCTTAACTAAATTTAACTTAATTCAGGGACATAGGGCAACTCACACCGCAGCAACCTACTAATCATAGAACCGCAAACCTAGAACTCTAGGACGCTTCCTTACTCTATGAAAGCACAAGGTCGGTGGGTTGAACCGCAGAGGGTATCGAGCTTGGCAGCGGTGAATCCTGAGAAGCTGCTAAGGTTGGAGGGCGTTCAGAAGTGACAGGAGCCGGAGCTATTCCTCAGAATGGAACAGATGTATTATTAAAGAATAGGAATCTCCTACGGCTCTCCCCGCTAGCAAGCAGGCTGAGAAGTGTTGATTTAGGTGTATTTCCCGACTCTTTTGCAAGGTAAGCGTTCTCGCGGGCTGATGCTGTCAGTTGCTGCATTTCGCGCAGCTTGACAATTTGGAGGTTTTCAAACACGCTCTTAGCAGATTCTTTAGCAAAACTATTTGATAGAGGCAATTGAGCTCCATGGCAGGCAGACAATCTCCTCCTCCCCCCAATGGCACCGTCTTGAGTGTTGATCTCGGCAGAACCTCGACTAAGGCATGCGTCACCCGCGATCCAGATAAAGTAATTCTGATCCCGGCAAACGTTGCCCATCTCACCGTCGAGCAGGTCAGGCGCGGCGGCTTTGAGTCGCAGCCCACTGATCCACTGCTGGATGTGTGGTTAGAGTTCCAGGGGCGAGGCTTCGCGATTGGGCAGCTCGCTGCTGATTTTGGAGCCAACCTAGGGGTGGGGCAATCCAAGGTCGAAGATGCACTCGTGAAGGTCCTAGCTTGCGTGGGCTTCTTCAACCTCAAGAATAAAATTTCGGTGGTGCTGGGGTTGCCGTACTATTCGCAGGAACAGTTTGATCGGGAAAAAGAGCAGCTCATAAGCTTGCTGCGCTCGCCCCATGTGATGAGCTATCGTGGTGAACTCGTCACGATCGACATCGATCGGGTGTGGGTCATGCCCGAAGGCTATGGCAGCCTGATTTGGTGCGAAGCTCAAGACAAAAAAACCACCAGCCCCGACTTCCCCAACCTTTCAGTCGCCGTGGTGGATATTGGGCATCAAACAACAGATTTTCTGATGGTGGATCGCTTCCGCTTTGCCCGAGGGGCTTCCAAGAGCGAACCCTTTGCCATGAGCCAGTTCTACGAACAGGTTGCCGCTCAAATTCAGGGAGCCGACAGCCAATCGTTGTCTCTGATTGCTGCTGTTAATCGTCCGGAAGGCGAGCGTTTCTTCCGTCCCCGCGGAGCGACCAAGCCAACTAACCTAGACGATATTCTGCCCAGCCTCCGCAAAAGCTTTGCCCGCGAACTCTCGGATCGTCTGGTTGCCTGGTTGCCTGAGCGCGTGACGGATGTGATTGTTAGCGGTGGTGGCGGCGAATTTTTCTGGAACGAGCTGCGTCCCCTGCTGCGCGATGCTCAGCTCAAAGGGCATTTGGCTAAACCCTCTCGCAAAGCAAACGCTCTCGGGCAGTATATCTACGGCGAAGCCCAATTGGCAGCTGCCAGTAAGCTGGTCGCGGCGCAAAGTTCCTAGGCTCAACCCTGCCCCGCTAGCTCATCCGCAGCATCTACCAAGAACGGCCTCATCAAGAGCCAATTGCACAGGGAATCCCAATTGATCGACAATGGAGTGACAGGAGTGACAGCGCTTCATTGTCTTCGTCTCTTGCTATCTTGAGTTGTTTCCAACCCATCGGGACGGACAGACTCATCTAGATGCTCTACTAAGATGTCCAACCCATTCCCTAAGCGATGGAGTCGTCTGTTTTCTGAATCTCTGATTCTCATATAGGTTTTCATAGAACGCCTAGTGACTTCCGATCGCAGCAAAATCAGCCGAGTTGTTAAGTTTGCCGCCACTGAAGCAGACCAGACATTGCTGCAATCCGTTGAGGCAGCACTTGCCCAGCGCCGAATAAGCTTCAGCGATTTGTGCAAGCAGGCACTGAGACAGCTATTGCTCGAATCCGAAACGGCTCCAACCACTCTTGCTTTGCTAGCAACGTTGGAACAGCAGCTCATGACCCTTCAGCTGCAAGTAATGCGGTTGGAGCAGCAATCGCAAGCGTCTCAAGCGTCCTACGCTCCTACCTTGCAGCAGTGGGAACAGCAGCTACAGCAGTTAGAGGAGCGAGTAACCCGGTTAGAAAGTTCAGCATCACCTGCTCCCGAAGTGGCTGCAGAACCGGAACCTGACCCGCTGCTTGCTCGCCTAGCTCCACTGCTAGAGGATTTCTGACTGCCTTAATGCCAACACTACGGCTGCTTCTGTCCGGTCATGCGAATCACGTAAGGATGGTAGGCATTCTCCTCGTAGGAGCCGATCCAAATTTGATAGGTTCCCGATAGCCATTGCCCGGCAATTCCTGGATTTTTCCCAGAGTAGTCATCGTTGCACCAGGTCCCGCCGGGTCCCCGTACGATCAAGGTTGTATCGTCTGTGCTTTGAATCTGCAAACTCAAGTAATTGAAAAATTGCGTCAGCTCGATTGTATGATCGGGCTGCTCATCAACAAAGCCATTACAGGGTCCAGTTATCGTTTCTGCTCGCCCAGCAATATCCGTTGCAGTGAGCGGTCCGCCGCTAATGCCTCTAACCGTAGTGGGATCGGGGGCAAAGTTGGGAGCCAACGTCACATTCTCAAAAATGGTCACGGGGGAAGGCTGGATATTCTGTGCCTGTGCAGGAACCGAAGCCCCAATGCTGGCGGCTAGCAGCAGGGCAATTGATTGTTTAGTGCCTGAATTTAAACCGTGAGTTTGCATAGGTTCTAAATAGTGCATGAAGTGGAATTGCAATAACTCGTGGATTAAGGTCAAGCCACGATGGGTTAGACATATGGGTCAGACATATACCGATACATATACCGATATCAAAGCATCAAACCATGCCCTGAGGAGCACACCCATCTAAGCATACTCGCCCAGGTATCAACCTTATTGATTGTCGCTCAGCCTCTCCGACTGTCGCAACTCTCAATGGCTTGCTCAATTTGCTTGGCCGATTCTGACTCAGCGCCAATTGAATGTTCCTCTGGACTCAGCTCGGGTTCCTGATCGCCCTGACTGGGGTTAGTTGGGTTCTGTTCCTATCTGGCCAAGGATAGTGCTTGCTGGAGCCGAGGGCGATCGAGCTGATGGTGATGCAGGAGCAGCCAGGATTGCACCAGATCCGGGCCTTGCATGTCGCCAGTCAGAGCGGCCCGCAGCGACCGCATCACCAGCCCTTTTTTAACATGGGCAGCCTGCGCGCCCTGCTGAATCACCGACTGGACCGTATCAGCGGTCAGGGGAGTCGTCTCCAAAGCGGTGAGAATACTCTGCAGGGCAGCCGCCGTTCCCTCTTGCTGAAGTTGAGCGATAGCCGCTTCCGTGAATCCGACATCGGCAACGAACAGATAGCGCGTCATCTCTACGGCTTCATCGAGACGAGACAAACTGGCAGCAATCAGCGCCGTTACTTGCTCCAGCCACTGCCGGTCGCCCGCTGCATCTAGCTCGTAGCCTGCCTCCTGCCAGTAAGGAATTAGCAGATCGGTGAGCTGGTCAATGGGCATATGATGCAAATACTGGCTGTTGATCCAGTTCAGCTTGTCCCAGTCGAATTTGGCTCCGGCTTTATTAACCCGTTCAAAACTGAATTGCTGGGCCGCTTCGCTGAGGCTAAAAATCTCGCTCATGCCTTCCGGCGGCGACCAGCCCAGCAGGGTCATGTAATTAGCAATGGCCTCAGCGGTGTAGCCCATACGCTGAAAGTCGGAGATCGAAGTGACCCCATCTCGTTTTGAGAGCTTGGCTCCAGCCTGGTTCAAAATCAGCGGCGTGTGCCCAAACTGCGGTACCGATGCTCCTAATGCCTCGTAGAGCAGAATTTGCTTAGGGGTATTGCCGATGTGATCTTCCCCACGAATCACGTGTGAGATCTGCATGTCGATGTCATCCACCACCACCACAAAATTGTAGAGGGGCTGCCCAATTTCATCTGCAGTAGCAGCGCGGGCGATCACCATATCGCCGCCCAAATCGCGCCCTTTCCAGGTGACTTGCCCCCTTACTAGGTCGGTCCAGCTAATCTCGCGCTCGTCATCGATTTTGAAGCGAATCACAGGCTGGCGACCCTCAGCTCGAAAGGCAGCTTCCTGCTCAGGGGTGAGGTCGCGATGCCGGTTGTCGTACCGAGGAGCTTGATTGCGCGCCTTTTGCTGATCGCGCATTGCCTCTAGCTCTTCAGGTGTATCGTAGGCACGGTAGGCCAAACCTTTATCGAGCAGTTCCTGCACTTTCTGGCGGTAGAGGTCCATCCGCTTGCTTTGGAAGAAAGGACCTTCATCCCACGTTAGGCCTAACCAGGTCAAGCCATCCAGAATGTTCTGCGTATACTCTGGACGCGACCGCTCCACATCTGTGTCTTCAATTCGCAAAATAAAGCTGCCACCATGATGACGAGCAAACAGCCAGTTAAATACTGCAGTGCGAGCCGTGCCAATGTGCAAATTCCCAGTAGGGCTAGGGGCAATCCGAACGCGAACAGACATAGAGGATCAAAATTTCAGGTAAAGTGATTGAGCGTCTAGAGCGGGGAGAGACAACTGCCTCAGCCCATCCTTACCGATTCTAGCGATTGATGGTTCATGTGATGGTTCATGAAGCCTAGTCTAAGGACCACTGGCGAATCACTTCAGCAACAGACCAGGCTTGAGCAATAGCGCCTTTGGGGGCGTGGGGAGGATCTCCATCAAACATTTCGGAAATAGAGCCTAAACAGGCCTGATGCTGAACATGCTCGAGCAGGGGCTGCCAGTCAAACGGTATGGGTTCAGTCGGATAGAATCGCTGCCAGGCTCGCATAAACGGTCCGAGCAGCCACGGCCAGACTGTGCCCTGATGGTAGGAGCGATCGCGCTGCCAGATACCGCCCCGGTATTGTCCAACATATTGCCGATCGGCGGGATCAAGCGATCGCAAGCCATAGGGCGTCAGCAGTCGTTCGCGGGCAACCTGCACAACCTGCTGCCCAATCGCTTCCGGGAAACCACAGTGCTGTAAAGACAAGGCAATTACGGCATTCGGGCGGATGCTGCGGTCGGGATAGTCATCGGGTTTGATTGTGTCGTAAAGATAGCCCTGAGCAGGGTTCCAGAATTTTTGCAGTGATGCCTTAACCTGTTCAGCCTGCTCGGCATAGCGTCGCGCCTGATTGGCTAAAGCAACGGCATCCATATCGGGATGATGCTGCAACCGCTCTGCCCACTGCGCTGCCCAACCTAGGGCTGAATACCAGAGGGCATTGATCTCGATGGGCTTACCGCGTCGCGGCGTCACAGGTTCCTCAGCAACCACAGCATCCATCCAGGTCAGCGCTACATTGGGCGCATCCCAGGTCACTAGACCATCGACGGCATCGACCCGAATGCTGTAGAGCGTACCTGCCATTAGCCCCTTGTAGATTCGCCCCACAACTGGATACTGTTCACTTAGGAATTCCCAGTCCTGACTGGCTTCCAGATACAATCCCAGGGTTTCGATCCACCACAGCGCCGCGTCAATACTGTTATAGAACGGTCGTGTGCCAGCATCGGGGAAGGCATTGGGGATCAGTCCTTGCTGGCAGTATTGCCCAAAGGTGTTCAGCAGTCCCTTCGCCACATCAAACCGTTTTGTGGCTAGGGCTAACCCCGGCAGAGCAATCAGCGTATCTCGCCCCCAATCATTGAACCAGGGATAGCCCGCAATCACCGTAGGACCAGAGGTTGAGGCGCGATAAACGACAAACTGATCGCCCGCCCGTAAAAGTTGCGACCGCAGCACTGCCCAGTGCGACCTAGACATTTCCGCCGGGTGGCTGGCAGCACTTACAGCATAAGTCTGATCCGCTGCAAAGGACTGCTGCAGGCGTTGTTGCTCTGCTGTCAGAGCTAGATCAAAACTGTGGGTGTCCAGCCGAGAGTGCTGGTAATGGCCGTCTGGGCAGCGCACCCGAGCTTCTAGCGTCACGCTTTCTCCAGGAGCGAGGAGCACCGTTAGGCAGCCTGGGCTGTAGAGATCTTCGGTATCGGCTAAGCCTCGCTGGGTTTCCTCGGGATAGCGATAGCCCCAATACCACAGGCCATCGCTCTCATATTCGCCCTGGGTCCAGAAAAGCTGCCAGGAAGTGCCGACCCAATGCGGGCGCTTGGCTTGCAGCAGAATGCCTGATGACTCTATGAGCTGCACAAATTCCAGTTCGGGATCGGCTTGCTGCTGGTAGTGAAAGATGCGATCAGCAATCAAGGGGCGCAACCGGAGCACTGTTGGTCCCTGCCCCTGATAGTGATACTGCACCAACAGCCGATGGCACCACTCAGCCGGCTGTGATGCCGTTAAGCCGTAAGGCAGGATCAGGCGGCGGGTGAGCTGCCAATCTTCTGTGCCCCAAACCCAAGTTGGCACTGGCTCAACAGCAAACGACTGCAGCAGCCGATAGCCCTGGGGGGAAATCGTACCGCTTTTCCAAAAATTGGCCCCCAGCTCAACACTCTGCCCAGCGATCTCCAGCACCGCGTCAATGTGCGAGAGCAGCAACGTCCGTTGCC
This sequence comes from Synechococcales cyanobacterium C42_A2020_086, assembly GCA_015272325.1. Lineage (GTDB taxonomy): Bacteria > Cyanobacteriota > Cyanobacteriia > Elainellales > Elainellaceae > JACYLU01. Next base: position 114,065 of record JACYLU010000011.1, read on the forward strand.
CCGGCGGTTCCAGAGCCGCAATCAACCAACCGTGGTAGGTGCGGGTGTGGGCATCGCTAACGGTGCCGCTGGCAAAACTACCCAACCCATTCGTTAACAGCCATTCTCGTGTATCAATTTGCTCCATGGTCCTCCAAGGGAATGGCTGCGTACAGCTCAGAGCGGACACAGCAGGGCGGCACCGTAACTGCTCCAGTTCGGGATTTTCCATAGAACTGGAACTATTATTTTGCAAGCTGCCTTTAGGATCAGCAAGGGGGGAGCGAGCAACTATCTTGAATCCACTATCCTTAATCTTCTAAATGCCTACTCAAAATCGTTATGACTATGATATAGTCGTAACAGTTCGTAAATTAATCAGCGTTACGCCTTTGAGCAACAGCTCAAGGACGGTTAAACCCCGACGTAACGCCTGATACAACGGATACAACAATCGAAACATGTAGACGCATTCAGTTAAGGAGAGTCATTCATGAGCTTGACCTACGATTCCCAGGGATGTCTTCGGGTTGGTCAACCTGCACCTGACTTCACAGCCACTGCTGTGTACGATCAGGAATTCAAAACCATTAAGCTGTCCGACTATCGCGGAAAGTATGTGGTGCTGTTCTTCTATCCGTTGGACTTCACTTTTGTTTGCCCCACGGAGATTACAGCATTTAGCGACCGCTACGATGAATTCAAGTCGGTCAACACGGAGATCCTGGGCGTTTCGGTAGATAGCGAATTCTCTCACCTAGCCTGGACTCAGACTGACCGTAAATCCGGCGGTGTGGGCGACCTGAACTATCCCCTTGTAGCGGACATTAAGAAAGAAATTAGCGCTGCCTACAACGTACTCGATCCGGAAGCCGGTATTGCTCTGCGTGGTCTGTTCATCATCGACAAAGACGGCATCATCCAGCATGCCACGATCAACAACCTAGCCTTTGGCCGCAGCGTAGATGAAACCCTGCGCACCCTGCAAGCGATTCAGTACGTGCAGTCTCACCCCGATGAAGTCTGCCCTGCCAACTGGAAGCCGGGCGATGCTACGATGAACCCCGACCCAGTGAAGTCGAAGGAATTCTTCGCGGCAGTGTAAGGATCTGCGAGTTGCCTGATTCGGCGTAAGCTGCTCCAGTTGGGTTAGGTCGCTTTGGAGGGGTCAGGATGGATTGTGCTTTGCGCGATGCCTCCTGGCACTATCCAAGTGATTGCAATAAATTGAAACGAATAGCAACGAATAGCAGCTATAGCCATAGATAGAACTGACATGACTTAGGTGGGCATTGGTCCACCTTTTTAGTGCCAATTTAATGCCGATTTAATTTTGGAGCCAACACTATACTGAGATTGTGAAGGCAAGCTGAACCTATTGCCTCCCATTTAAGCAGTTCTGGCGCTGCCTTCTTGCTGCTTTCTTTGCGCAACCTATGCTTAGTCCCTTTGACCTCGACGGTTTGCTCACCGAGCGCTTTCTGAGAAACTTCCTGCCGATTCCGGCCACCCATCAATCGCCGTTGGGAGTGTTAGCTCCCCCTTTCGAACTGCTAAACGTTGCCAGTGGTGAGAAGGTACGCTTGGCAGACTTCACCCGTACCTCCTGGGTCATCCTGGCTTTAACGCGCATTTTTACCGAAAAGCACTATTGCCCGCTGTGCTATCCCCACATCATGGAGATGAACGCCGCCTACAAGCAGTTTCGCGAGTATGGAGCAGAAGTGGTGATGATTACCAGCACGGACGCTCACCAGAGTCAGATTGTTCGGCAAGACCTAGAGCTGAAGATGCCGCTGCTCAGCGATCCGAGCTGTCGTGTTTTTCGGCAGTATCGAGTGGGGCAGGCGTTGGGCGCTCCGCTACCGGCTCAATTTGTGATTGATCCCCAAGGGCGGATTCGGTTTCGCCATTTATTTTCTTTTTTGGAACCGAATGCCAGCGTCGAACGACTCCTTGCCGTGCTCAAGGCTCAACGTATTCCCCCGATTGAGGCGGCTTAGGTTGCCAGGACGGCATCGGTTTGAGTCGAGTTCACGCCTGAGTAAACCAAACCTCGCTGCATATCTAACGTCAAAATTGTACCGTCACGGATAATTTCAGTGGCATTTTGCACGCCAACAATCACCGGCACGCCCAACCGCAGCCCAATGACAACTGCATGGCTGGTCAGGCTGTCTTCTTCTGTGACAATTCCCGCCGCTTTGCGAATGACATCCACATAGTCGGCATTTGTTTTGGGGACCACGAGAATTTCGCCTGGGTTGAAACTTCCTAGCTCTAAACTGCTATGGGCAACCCGCGCCCGACCGCTCACTGACCCCTGACCGATGCCCGTGCCTTTGCCGAGTACCGCCGTGACCAGTTCAACTTTGATCAGGTCGGTGGAACCAGCAACACCTTGCAAGGTGCCTGCCGTCATCACCACTAGGTCACCTTGCCGCAGTAGCCCTTTTTCCTGCGCTACATTCAGCGCTGCATGGAAGGTTTGCCCGGTCGAGGACAAATCCAGCACTAGCAGCGACCGCACCCCCCAGACGAGCTGAAGTTGCCGCGCCACGTCTACATGGGGAGTCACGGCTAGAATTGGTTTATTAGGACGAAACTTTGAGACATTGCGAGCGGTAGCGCCCGTTTTGGTGAGCGGCATAATTGCGGCAGCTTGCAACTGCTCAGCAATTCGCCCAACGGCTTGGCTGATAGCATTGGGAATCGAGCGCCCCGGTACTTCATCAAAAGCGCGGTGGGCAGGTTGCTCCCGCTCGATGCGTTCAGCAATGCGCGCCATGGTCTCTACGGCCTGCACCGGATATTTACCCACGGCCGTCTCATTCGAGAGCATCACGGCATCGGTACCATCCAAAATAGCGTTAGCGACGTCAGAAATCTCGGCTCGGGTCGGGCGAGGGTTGCTGACCATGCTGTCTAGCATCTGAGTTGCAGTGATCACTGGGATACCAAGTCGATTTGCCGTAGCAATGAGTCGCTTTTGCAGAATGGGCACATCTTCAGCAGGCAATTCCACACCCAAATCTCCTCGGGCCACCATCACCCCGTCGCACAGCGTCAGGATTGCCTCCATTTGCTCAATGGCCTCGTGCTTCTCGATCTTGGCGATGACCGGCACATTTTTGCCAGCGCTGGAGATCAGCTCTTTAATTTCCAGGACATCTTGGGGATTACGCACAAAACTAAGCGCCACCCAATCAACACCCTGATCCAACCCAAACATCAAATCTTCCTTGTCTTTGTCGGTCAATGCCCGAATCGACAGGTAGACCCCTGGAAAGTTGACCCCCTTATTGTTGGATAACACACCGCCTACCACGACTCGGCAGTGCAAATCGCGCTTCACCGGATCAACCTGCTCAACGCGCATCTCAACCCGTCCATCATCCAGCAGAATCGTTGCTCCCTCAGGCACTTCATCGGCAAGCGGTTCATAGGTCACGCAGCTGATCTCCTGGGTGCCGACCACAGGCCGGCTAGTGAGCGTGAAGGCATCGCCTTTCTGTAGGGTAATAGCTCCCTGCTCGAATTTACCGAGACGAATTTTGGGTCCCTGCAGATCTTGCAAAATTCCCACTGGCTGGTTCAGCTCAAATGAGACTTGTCGAATTAAGCGAATGTTGCGCTGATGATCGTCGTGGGTGCCGTGGGAAAAATTCAGGCGCAGCGTTGTGGCTCCCGCTTCAATCAGCTCACGCAACACTTCTGGGCTACTGGTAGCAGGACCAATCGTAGCTACAATTTTCGTCCGACGTAGGATGGGTTGAGATTGCATGATAATTCCAGCAGTAAAACGGAAACCCGGATCGACCACCCTCTTATTGTGTGTGAAGCGGCAACAGGGATACTACCATGTTTAGTGACTCCTGCATGCAATGCGGTTAGCCCCTAGTCCACCACTAATAAAAGTAACCGCGGGGCAACTCAAAAGATCCCTGCAAAGCCGCTCCGGATCCAACCAAGCAACTAGCCATGACAACGGTTGATCCAAACAGACTGCACCCGTTAGCCTAGAGGGAAGCAATTGTCGGCCAGCCAGCTAATTCTGGTTGTAGTCTACAGCGGCTCTAGACAACAACATGACGAGCAGAAAATCAAGCCGTTATCCGTCGAAGCAACCGAATCTAGGTTGGCTAGATGAGTCATGGTCCAGTTCATAGGCTCTACGGATACATGGGATATACGGTTCTAGGCTGATGGTACTTCAGGCTAATGGTATGGGCTGATGGACATTGACACATGTTGGATCTCGGTGTGACAGGAGAACGTAAATTTATGATGTGGATGATTGCGATCGCATGTTTTGTAGCAGCGTTTGTGCTGGCTAGCCTGGTGGAATATTGGATGCACCGGTTGATGCACGCCTCCCCCAAAATAGGAGAACGCCATCGAGATCACCATCGCCGTAATGAAGGACAGGGGGTACTCTGGGAGTTTTTAGATTACATCAAAGGTAGTCTTATCGCGATGTGCCTGATGTTTTTTGTCTCCCTCTCTGCTGGAGTGGCATGGTTCCTGGGCGCTTTAGTGTACGCTGCTTTTTCTGCCTATGCCCATCAGTTGCAGCATGAAAACCCAACCAAGTGCTTCTGGATGAAAATGCCGGTTCATTATGTGCATCACAAATATGGCATGTGGCATCACAACTTCGGCTTAGCTGTAGATTGGTGGGATCATGTTTTTGGAACGTATAAGCCAGTAGACTGGCTCACCGAAGAAGAGTTGAGTCAACCCGAGCGAGGCTATCTCGAACTGCGCTGGTGGTAGTTCATTTATAGTGAGCTGTAGTGAGCCTGCTTTTACACACTGCAGCACACTAAACATCCGTATAAATCTGTATGAAACGATAGAACCTGTAAAAAAGGTCCCCCTGACGCGCTAATCAAGGGGACTTTTTACAAGGGAACTCAAGCGACTGATACAACCATCTATGCACATCTCATAGAGCTTAGTAGGCACCGTCTTTGATCAAGACAGCCTTGATAGTTTTCAGAATCAAGACAATGTCATAGAAAACCGTCCACTTGTGCTGATAAGCCACATCCATACTGACGATTTCTTCAAAATCTTCCACATGGGAGCGACCGTTGGCCTGCCATTCACCAGTAATGCCAGGTTTGACGAGCAGACGCTGGAAATGATGCCGCTCATATTGCATCACTTCATCGACTGTGGGTGGGCGAGTTCCCACAAGACTCATCTCTCCCTTCAAAACATTCCAGAACTGAGGCAGCTCATCTAAACTGGTACGCCGTAAAAATTGCCCCACACGAGTCACACGAGGGTCATTGCGATTCTTGAAAATATTGCCCTTCGCCTCGTTATCAACAAGGTGCTTTAGACGGTCTGCATTGACCACCATTGAGCGGAACTTCCAAATTTGAAATTCCCGTCCATAAAGCCCACATCGGGTTTGACGATAAAAAATGGGTCCGGGATTGTCGAGTTGAATCGCAACCGCCAAGGGAATGAACAAAACGGCAGTGATCGCTAGCCCGACCAGAGAACCTAAGATGTCAATCAAACGCTTGAATTTACTGGTTACGGAGGGATGCACCTGTGTAGGAGTGAGGAGGATCTCGTTTTGAGCAAACATAGACGAGGATTGTGATGAAGAATACATGAACTCAGAGGTCGTAATCACAGTTCTCAGATGCTCCTTTACAGGTAAACCGCCTTGAAAGTGCTAGTCATCTACTGAAACTATAAGCGCCTCAATTGGGCTGAGCGAGCGAATCGGCAGGGGATTTGCCTAATCTTTGAAGTAGCTATCCTTTTTGTGAAGTTCTAGCCTTAAAGGCTCAGCCTCTGCGGATTACAGCTTATCTACCCTATGCCTGAACTCCACTCAGCTACGAAAGCAGCACGACAGAGAGCGCAGGATAGAAATCCTGACTCTGCTCAATGGCGACTGGCAAGCCGGCAAACAGGGAAGGGAGAGGTCGTGATGCCCAAGACCTTGAACAGAGCGACCATGGGGATGCAACCCAGCAGATCAGATTGCCTGACGAAGATAACGTGTAGGACAACCTTTAAGGTCTTAAATGGTAATGACCTAGACTAGTTCAATCAGTTCCATCGGCTGATAGCTCGTGAAGATTGAAGACGAAGATTAAAGACAAAGAGGGCACTCCCTTCGCTATCCCACGAACAATTGCACCTATCTCCTCAGCTTCAACGGTGGAACCCATTCCATCACTCGTTCAATAGGCAATGAATTTGATGTATCTAGCCGTATCTAGCTAATGTCTTCAAGACAGCCGTTTTGTAATCAGGATGGTTTCAGCCTAGGGCAACAGGCAGCAACTCAAAAACTCAAAATAGACGGAGCAATGCTCAAGACATCCGTAGCGTCCTCGACGGGGTTTGACTGAGGTTTTACTGGGGATTTGTAGCGTGATCATTTGTAGCGTGATCAATAGTAAGTCCCAGTGAATAACCGGACGACCTGACTACCCGGCATTGCCAATGGCATTATTACGACTGTGCACCGCCTGTTGGATGATCAAAGCAGTTGGGCATCTTACAATGAGGAGCGCAAGCAGCAAAAGGCTCTCTAGGAAGTCTCTGCTGTGCCGGTCCGTATTTTGGGTGCTCGATATTTTGGGTGCTCGATCCGTACCTCCTGCCCTGTATTTCTAAGCTCATCCATGAAAGCTGAACGTCTGTTCTTCACGCCCTCTATGGCGCTCATCCTCAAATTAGTAGGAACGCTGCTCATTGCGGCGACCCTGCTGGACTATCTTGTGGTGACCGTGCCACCAAACTTCCTCAACAGCGAATGGATAACGGATTGGATCAGCGAATGGGTGACGCGAGGACCCGTGCCACTGCTAGGGGTGAGCATTCTTTTTCTAGGAATCTGGATCGAGCGCAGCCATCCCTCGGAAACAGGTCGTGATTTGGGAGGGCTAGCGACTGCATCACTGATCCTATCAGGGATTCTAGGTGTTCTGTTCTTGGTTATGGCTCCGCTGTACTTCAACAACAGTCGCCTCACTAGTGCCGCGCAAACTCGACAGATCAATGAGCAGGCAGCCCGAGCAGAGCAAGTGCTGGATAATCTGCTGGTACAACAGCGCGACCGGGTCGATGCGCTACTGTCTGATAGCCAGCAGTTGGCCGCTTTGCAGCAACAGCTCGAAAATGCCGACCTCTCCGAGGAACAGCAGGCAGAGCTAAGGCGCATCCAAACGACGCTACAGCGGGTTCAGTCCGATCCGGAAGCGCTGGATCAAGAAGTTGAGAAAGCTCGAGCAGAAGGACTCAAACAAATCGAGGATCGGCAGCAGCAAGCGCTAGATGCACTGCAATCCGAACAGCGACGAACGCGCTTTCAAACGACTGTATCAAGCTTGCTCTTTGCTGCAGGCTACCTGAGCATTGCTTGGGCAGGGCTAAGCAGCACAAACCCCAAGGCATCCACCCGGACCAAATCCCGGAGGAGGTAGGCTCCCTAGAGAGGATGCAAGAACTGTTCCAGTGCTTGCCGGACAATAGAGTAGCACTCGCAGGTGGCTGCCTCCAGATTCTCTCGGTTGAGCAGACGAATTTCGCCCCGGCGGGCTTGAATCAGGCCAGCCGATTGCAATGTGCCCAAAGCAATAGTGACTGCTGGGCGACGTGCTCCAATCATGCCTGCCAGGGTATCTTGAGTGAGCACTAGTCGGTCGGAGTTGGCTCGATCGCTAGCGGTGAGTAGCCAGCGGCAGAGTCGCGCTTCCACTGTGTGATAGCGATTGCAAGCAGCTGATTGGGCCAACTGCACCAAACCCGTGTGCAAAAATCGCAGGACTAGAGATTGCAGGATAGGGCATTGGTCAAACTCGGACTGGAAGCGATCGGCTGGCATAACCTGCGCCTCACCGGGAAGCTGAACTTCAATTTGAAAGGGCAGTGTGTCATCGCCCAGAACAACAGACGCTCCGACGATCCCTTCCCATCCAATGATTCCAGTTTCTACTCGGTCTCCTTCTTGGGTGGTGGCAACCCAAGAGATGACTCCTGTCGTGGGAAAGAGCACTTGATCGATGGGCTGCCGAGCTGGATACAGCAGTGTTCCCTGTTCTAGCCGGACCAGCCGCAGGTAGGGCAAGAGGTGGCTCAGTTCCTCCTCGGGCAACGAAGCCAGGATATAGTTATTAGAAGCTGGGCTTCCTGCCGCATCGGTCATAGATCTTTAGGCAGAGATCTTTTAGTGGCTTTACTGTTTCTTTGGATCCCTGTTCTTTGGATCCCTGCGTTCGCCAACGAACCGACGAATGCCGGGGCGATCGATTACAAGTGGTACTGGAACCACAATAAAGTACCTCCAATCTTGCCCTGAAATGCCAATTTCTCGCAAATATTCTCGCAAACAGATTCTAGTTGTAGATGATGATCCCGATTCATGCGAAATGCTAGCGGTGTTTTTGACCTCGCATGATTTTGATGTGGTGACGGCTGCAACAGTCTCAGCAGGGTTGGCGCTAGTAAGGCAACATCGGTTTGATCTACATGTTTTGGACTGGCATTTCCCAGACGGGAATGGACCTGCCCTGTGCCAGCAGATGGGTGCGCTAGATACTCCCTTGGTGATCTGGTCCAGTGATGCTCAGGAAGAAACTCGGCAACAGGCGCTGTCCACAGGTGCCGCGGCCTTTTTCACAAAACCCATCGATCTCGATCGATTCCTGGTGGTTGTCCAGCAGCTGACTCAGGATGCAGGGCAGGCAATTGACTCAGCTACTCGACCGACACAAGAGCAGTGGTCGTATACTGCTTTTAATGCGTGGTGGGCACCAAGCCTAGAGTTCCGCTAAGGGGATGTTGGGTGATGTTGCGTGCTATCTAATTAGCAGCCTTCAATCTAGGTATCCTCAACTTGGCTAACGCGGCGCAGTTGCAGCACATCACTCATCTTGCGAATTTGGGTAAAGATGCGTTCAAGCTGCTCATGATCTATGATGTCGATGCCTAGATTGATCACCGCCGTCTGTCCAGGAATGGTTTTCACCTGGGCACTTCGAACGTTGATGTTGTAGTCGCTCAGTCTCGAAAGAATATCCTTCAGCACACCCACTCGATCGATGACTTCGATCTGAATCTGCACCGGATAGGTTTGAGGACGACTGCGGGTGTCAGGGGCATTCCAGCTCACTGGGATCAAGCGATCACCCGGCACAGCTTCGGTATTGCTGCATCCTTGCCGATGGATCGAAATACCACGACTGCTGCCTAAGGTAACGACTCCAATAATGGGTTCCCCTGGCACAGGGTTACAGCAACCTGCTAGATTGTACAGCAGCCCCTCAACGCCAACGATGGGTGATCCCTTCGCTCCTCGAGCAGCAGGAGTAATAGCAGTGGTTGCCGAAGACGATGGGTGCACCAAGGTGTCGGGATCGTCTTTGGGAGCTGGAGCAATTGGCTGTCGTGCTTTAATTGCCTCTCGCAGCCGATTCAGGACTAGATTCAGCGTGATTTCACCATAGCCAAGGGCAGCCAGTAAATCCTCGGGACTTTGATAGTTGCAGCGTTCGGCAGTGGCCTGCATTGGCTCCGACTTCAGCAGCGCTTCTAGTCCGCGCTTGCCCAAATCTTTTTCCAACAGTTCTCGCCCTCGGAGAATGTTGGCATCCCGATGGGACCGCTTATACCACTGGCGAATTCGATTGCGCGCTCCAGTCGTCACCGCAAAATTCAACCAGTCTAGGCTAGGATGGGAGTTCTTCTGGGTGATGATTTCGACAATGTCGCCATTTTTAAGCGGCGTGTCGAGGGTCACCATGCGATCATTAACCCGTGCCCCCGCACAATGATTGCCAACCTCAGTGTGGATTCGGTAGGCAAAATCAATGGGGGTTGCCCCCTGCGCCAAAGCAATTACATCTCCGCTAGGCGTAAAAACATAGACATCATCATCGAACAGATTGCCCTTCACGCTTTCGAGGTATTCTTGGGCATCCTTGAGATCGCTTTGCCACTCTAGTAGCTGCCGCAACCAGGTAAATTTCTCGTCATCTGCAGTTAGTTTAGTGCTGCTAGATCCGCCCGTTTCCTTGTACTTCCAGTGGGCAGCAATCCCGTATTCTGCCACATGATGCATTTCTAGGGTTCGGATCTGGACCTCGATGGGGCGGCCCGTATTGCCAATGACTACGGTGTGCAGCGACTGATAGCGGTTGGGCTTGGGCAAGCCTATATAGTCCTTAAAGCGTCCAGGAATTGGACGAAAGGCGTCATGCACTACAGCGAGGGCACGGTAGCACTCGTCATTCGTCTCGACGATGATCCGAATCGCCGCAATATCAAAGATTTCCTCAAAACTCTTTTGCTGCCGCTGCATCTTTTGGTAGATGCCATAGAGATGCTTAGGGCGACCGCTGATGTCGTAGCAGTGGATGCCCAGCTGATCTAAGCGCTCACGCAGTGTCTCTGCCACTCGCTCTAGCCGGGCTTCCCGATCGGTCCGCTTATCGGAGATCAGCTGACGAATTTGCTGATATGCCTCTGGCTCCAGGTACTTAAAAGAGAGGTCTTCTAGTTCCCACTTAAAGCGACCGATCCCCAATCGGTTTGCCAAAGGCGCAAAAATCTCTCGCGTTTCCAGCGCAATCCGCCGCCGCTTGTCATCGGGGAGATGCTCTAGGGTACGCATGTTGTGCAGTCGGTCAGCCAGTTTAACAACGATGACGCGAATATCCTGCGCCATTGCCAAAAACATGCGGCGAAAATTTTCGGCAAGACGTTCGGTTTTGCTAGCAAAGTTGAACTTAGAGAGTTTGGTGACACCCTCCACCAGTCGTCGCACTTCGGACCCAAAGCGCTGCTCAATTTCTTCTGCAGTTACATCAGTATCTTCAATGACATCGTGCAGAAAGCCAGCTGCAATCATCGCGGCACTGCCCCCCAAGTCCCGCAACAACCCCGCGACCGCAATAGGATGGGCGATATAGGGTTCTCCAGAAGCGCGTGTCTGCCCGCGATGCAGCTCATAGGCGAAGTCAAAGGCTTCGCAGACCAGATTCACCTCTGTGGGCGAAGAAGCAGATTCGTTGCAAGCCAGGGGAGATCGGTGCTCAATCAAACAGTCCTGAAGCCAGTCTGGCAGGGTTACATCGGTGGGAAGAGAAGGAGCAGCTACGTTCATGCGTCAAGCCCAGAACGAAATGAAGAGTGAATGAAGAGTGGTCGGAGATGATTTTGCTGATTGTAAGGGATCTAGCGCGTAGTCTAGGCAGAAACCCATCTTGAGGGATAGAGTGATGCTGTGATTCGTTCCAGTAACGAATGCTATTAGAGTGAAATGGGAACACAAAACCGGCGGCAATCCAGCACCGAAAAGGCAATAGCCACTGCAGCAAAATCAATTTCGAATAATTCAAAAAGTGATGACAAACCCAACAGCTAGGAGCGCGGTTACTCAGCAATAGGGCTACCCCTAGGAGAGAAAGTATCGCGATTTAAAAATTATACATAGACTGTCTTAACACTACTTTAACCGATACCCGATCGACTGGTATAGATTATCGGCTTGATAAAGTTCATTCTGGTTCGCTGGCTTCAGAGCGGTTGCCCTGCCTGTAGAGTTTGCAAAATGCTGAGAGAAATATTAGAAGATGGAATCGACCGACTACCAGCAGTCCTATCGTCGTTTACAGCAGATCTTGTGCAACCTACAAACTGCGCTAGATACAGCAAATCACGACCTAATTCAGGACCAGTTGCGAGAGGTACAGCAGACGTTTCAGGCTATCTTGAATCTTGATTTGGCGTCACTGCCGACGTCTCAGGCCGTGCGGCTACAGTCCTACCAAACTGAGATCAACAAGCAACTGCGCCTTCTGAATACCGATCTGCTGTTTTGGCAGAGTGCTCGCCAGTCTGCAACCCAGCAACAGCGGCAAGCCCAGGCACAACACCGTTTGACCCTGCTGCTGCGCTATTGTGAGGCGATTCTGGGTGAAGAACTTCTGTCTGCACCATCCTCAGCGGAAAAGGATACACCGCCAGCGTCTTGAATAGCATCTACTCAGCACTGCTCTCTGGTTGGGAGGAATAGTCCACCATTCAGAAGAAGGCTCAAGGTCAAGCGTTATAAGCGTTAGTTCACGCTGTCAGACTCGGCGGCATTGCTGAGTTCCACCATGGACTCTGATGAAGATTCTGGGGCGTTGGCAGCCTCTGTCTGCACCATCTGCAGTGCCTTGGTAAAACTAGTCGAGCGGATCAAAGCTAATTTGCCTGGAGAAGATTGAGCAAACTGCAGCGATTTCACCAACTGAGCAAGGGCATATTCCAGTGCCCCCCCAGCATCCATGACGACCCAACCCTCAGGCAGCCGTTTGCGGAACTCAAAGTGCAAATGGGGACCCGTTGACAAGCCAGTACTGCCTACCCGCCCAATGGTTTCTCCTTGCCGAACGGTCTCTCCAGGCTTGACGAAAATTTCAGAGAGGTGAGCGTAGAGCGTTTCTTCGCTTCCGTTCTGATGCTGTAGGACAACTGTTAAACCGTAGCCACCCATAAAATCGGCTACAGCCACCTTACCGGAGAAAGCGGCTAGAACCGGTGTGCCTAGCGGAGCGCCAAGATCGGTTCCCGAGTGAAAGCGACTGATTCCCATAACGGGGTGCATCCGCCAACCAAAGGCAGAGGTAATCGCAGCGGGGATCGACAAAGGGAACATCAAACTGACATTGCCTTGGCTGAGTCGAGCAGGAGGACGCACCGTTAGGTTGTAGTAGTCCTGCCCAGACGGTGTGGTGCGGCCGCTGCCATAGACAACACCCAAACTAAAGGAATCGCTGCCTAGAGACCCGACCCAACCGCTGCCCCCAGACGTCTCTGCAATCGGACAAACGCTGCTAGGAACGCTCTGACCAGGTTCAAGCACCATCTGGCATCCAGTCGAACGTTCTGAGACCACTACACTCGGATCGTCTGTAGCGCCTAGAGAATAGGGCGTGGGATCAATATAGGACTCCCCTTCAAATGCTGCTTGAGCTGCATCTACTAGATCTGGAGCAACTAGTACGTCCGACCTAGACGAGTCTGCCGGTGCTGTCAACGGTCCTGCCCCTGGCTGCAATTCTGGCTCTGGGGCTGGTGTGCTTTGCTCTAGCTCTACCGAGACCGAGGGAACCTCAGGCGATTCGGCAGCGGGCAACGGTTCTGCAACAGGAGTTGAAGCGGGTACATCCTGCAATACGGGTGCTAGCAATTCTTCAGCACTGGGAACAGTAACCGCCTCAGAAGCAGTTTGCGCCAATGCCGCGCCTCCAGTCAGCAGACACAGGCTACCTATCCAGCCCCCTGCGAAGAGCAGTCGCTGACACCGTCCATACGCTTTGGAATTGCTGCTTTGCTGAACCATCACATCTGTCCCTATCTGGTTAGATCGACTCAATCGAGCAAATTGAAGCGAAATCAGGAAAAACCACTCGCTTCAGCTCAAGATTGCTGAACGTCGCCCATCAACTTACCATATCCCAGACCGGCAATACGGCAGAGCAGTTCCAGCAGGGGCATCGCTCCAACTCGGAAGGACATCCTGTCTGGAGGTTGCAACGTACCGCAGTTCATCTTAGTGCCTAATCCCGACGCTGGCAAATTCCCCTTCTGGCTATTTATTCCTAGGTCCCCCCTTCTTTAACGGTTCAAAGTGCCTAGAGGACGTTTCAGACCGCTGGCGCATTCATCAAATCTAGATTGAGACAAAGACTGACCCCAAGATTAGACCGAAAAAGTATCAAAGTTATAACCCAAGCTAACGCTACCGGGCGGTAACTGAACTTCCCTAAGGACACTAGACCCTTCTGAAGCGGCTAACTGGACTCGCAAATCTCCTGCAGCAGTAATGCCGAGAATGGTCCCCGAATGTCCCTGCCACTGGAAGGCCTGCCCACGATTCACCAGCAATGCTTCGTAGGAAGGAATTAGGGCAGTGATGCTCTCCTGCTGCCAGCGGCTCAGGCTGTACTTTAACCCAACCAGAACGAGAGCCGCTAACGCCTCTAGAGAATGGGGCCAAAGCGGGAAGTTAGACTGGCTCTGATGAATAGGCAAGCTCTCCCAGAGGGTTTGCAGATTGACTCCCATAGGCGGTACCGGGTTGCACCAATTGATGCCTACTCCCACAACCGCCTGGCGAATCTGCCCCTGCTGAACTCGCGTTTCCGTGAGAATTCCTCCCAACTTGCGCCTCTCTACGACGAGATCATTGAGCCACTTGATGCCCACAGGAATCGAAACCTGACGGAGGGCAGCAGCAACACCGCAAACGCTGACTAGCGTTAGTTCTATCCCCTGAGTGGCAGACATAGTTAAATCCAGCCCTAAGGAGAGATACAGCCCACCCGAGGGAGAACTCCACGAATGCCCGCGCTGCCCCCGCCCAGTTGATTGTTGCTGCGCTATCACGACCGTTCCGCTGCCCGATCCGTGCCGCAGCAGATCCCAGGCCACCTGATTGGTAGATGTCACCTCATCAAACCAATGCAGGGACAAGGGCAGAAACCCTGGATCGAGCGCCGACGTCAGAGCACAAGGGAGTTGCTCAAGTTGCCCAAGCTTTTCGTCTAGCAAGGAGCGGTTAAAAGTCACCATGACGCCTGTCTCGATCAATGCTCAGAGCCAATGCCCATACCCAACAAGGGCAGCTCATTCTGAACTAGCATAGCGGTAGGCTGCTGCACGTGGCTCTACAGCATAGACAGCATAGATTGATTTTGTTGCACCTTCAATCCCGTTAACTCATGCATACCTGGCATTGGCAAACCTGGCAAGGACGGTCCTATCTCACCTGTAGTCTGCTCAAGGATTGGTCACACGGTTTCTTTACCCAGCAGTTTTGGTCGCAGCCTCCAGAAACCCTGGTGCATATTCTGCAACCCAATGCCCAGGTTTATCGAGTCAAGCAGGTCCACGGCAACACCGTTCTCAGTGCGGCTGAGGTCACTCCGACCCAAAGCGGAGCAGCCGAAAGCGCGGTATCTGAAGAGCAGCTTGGGTTTGCTCATGCGGATGGCTTGCTGAGTGCAGCTCCCGATCAAGCAGTGTGGGTCTGTTCAGCCGATTGCACACCCGTCCTGATTGGTGATATTGCTAATGGGCAGGTGGCGGCTGTCCATGCTGGGTGGCGTGGCACGGCGGCTACGATTGTGCCGCAGGCAATTGCCCGACTCCAAGCTCAGGGGAGTCGCTTAGAAAACCTGCGCGTTGCCCTCGGACCTGCCATTGCTGGAGAAGTGTATCAGGTGTCTACGGCGGTGGCTGCTCAAGTGGGGGCGACCGTGGTGAAGAGTGGGAAGCCAAAGCTAGAAGCAATCAGTGATGATCCCACTGCTCTCGATGCCGAAGCAACAGAAGCGATTTTAGACGCTCTATGGCAATTGCCCAATTCGCCGGTGCTGCCCGATCCGCAGCCGAAACGAGTGCGGCTTGATGTGCGTCGAGTTAATCAGTTGCAGTTGCATCAGTTAGGCATTGAACCGGATCAAATTGCGATTGCGCCTTACTGCACCTATCAAAACCCAGATTTATTTTTCTCATACCGGCGAGAGCGCCAGAAGAAGGTGCAGTGGTCGGGTATCGTTAGCGCGGCCGCGTAAATGGGTCGCGTAAATTGGGTGCCGTTGTGTTGCTTTGAGGAACGCCATGGGTAGAGTAAGGTCGTGGGCTGAGGAGTCGCCCCAGGTACTGGATAGCCAGCGTAAAACAAGCGTAAAAAGTTTAAGAAAATTTAAGCTAGTACAGCAGCACGAGTTCACATAAAAGTCAACCGACTGACACCAATCGGCAAAATAAAATCGGCACAATAAGGTAGGCAGCATTCAGCACCTGAAGACCAGCACACCATGCCAAGGCAGACCAAAAACAACCCTCATCAAGCAACGCTTTACCCAACACATGACCACGATCATGACCACGATTATGGTGGGTAGAACACACAACTACACCCAACACCTGCAGGGGACACACTACGTGATCGAGCCGATAGCGGACGATCCGCAGAACCAGCGATTCTGCATGACTGGCACCGGGCAAGGCATTCGCTCCCAGGACTATATCCTGCTGACGGAAGCAGCAGGCTGTGTCCGCTACCGGGTCGAGGAAATTAACTACTATTGCGACACGCCCGACTTCTGGATCGCGCAGCTAGTTCGCTGCTGAAGCTACTCCCGCGGTGCTACCTGGGTTCTTCAGAAATCGATGGGGACGGCGTAGGCTCAAAGGTCAGTGGACGGCCGCGAACATTGGTATTGAGTTTGCCGTGGTCATACACCACCTGCCCCCCCACCACTGTCACCACCGCCCAGCCAGTCAGGTTCCACCCCTCAAACGGACTCCAGCCACACTTCGTGTATAGATCCTCTCGCCGTACAGGAGAATAGGTATTGAGGTCCACCAGTACCAAATCGGCATCATATCCGGGGGCAATGACCCCTTTATTGGGAATACCATAGGCACGAGCTACAGCCGTTGACATCCAGCGAGACACTTGGGCCACCGTGCAGCGTCCCTGCATAGCCTGAGTCAACATTACTGCCAGCGAAGTTTCTACCCCTGGCATCCCAGACGGGGTATTGGGGTAGCCCTGGGCTTTTTCTTGCAGCGTGTGCGGCGCATGGTCTGTCGCGATAAAATCTAGAACGCCATCCCGCAGTGCCTGCCAAAGCACTTCATTGTCGTGAGGTGTGCGCAGGGGGGGGTTCATCTGTGCCAGCGTTCCGATGGTTTTGTAGGCTTCGCTATTTAATACCAAGTGTTGAGGAGTGACTTCTGCCGTCACCCAAGCGGGTTTGTCTTGCCGTAGCAGCTCGGCTTCTTCTGCGGTTGATAGGTGAAGAATGTGCAACCGTCGCCGATAACGCTTCGAGAGCTTCAGTGCCAACTGCGTCGCTAGCAGAGCTGCTTGGTTATCCTGAATCTGGGAATGAATCGCTGGATCAGTGATGCCGGCAAACTGCTCTCGTCGCTGCCGAATTCGAGCTTGATCTTCGGCATGAACGGCAATCAGCCGATCGCCGTGGGCAAAAATTTGCTCCAAGACAGCTTCTTGATCGACCAACAGCGCCCCATGCATAGATCCCATAAAAATCTTGATGCCCGGCGTTGGTCCGGCGGTTAGCAGTTCGGACAAATTATCGGCTGTGGCACCAATAAAGAAGCCATAGTTGACCAAGCATTTCTCTGCTGCTCGCTGTAGCTTGTCATCTAGTGCAGCCTGCGTTGTAGTGAGCGGTTTGGTATTGGGCATTTCCAAAAAAGAAGTCACTCCGCCCCGAGCACAGGCGCAACTCGCCGTAAATAAATCTTCTTTGTACTCTAAGCCTGGTTCCCGAAAGTGGACCTGGGGATCGATCACGCCCGGCAACAATGTGAGTCCACTGGCGTCAATCACTCTACCGTCAGGATCAACGCGGATTGCCTCACTATCCGCTGCGGCCGACTCGCTGATGCGTGCAATTTTGCCATTTTGGATGTGCACATCGCCTAGGCAAAACGTGCCATCGGGCAGCAGAATGCGAGCGTTACAAATCAATAGGGGAGGAGCAAAAGTCATAGCGATCTCAGGGCCTTCTCAAAATTTACGGCGAGCAGGCAAGCGGAAGTTATAAAGTTAGAGCTATCGTTGAAGGTAGCAAATAACTGAACTCTCCGGTTAGAATTCATGAGCCGCCGACTTGGATTCGGTCAAGTTCCTTAGAGGTCCAGCAAAGTTCCTACTAGGAGCGTGCAGCAGTGCTGCGTAGCGGTGGGTCTCGTGTTCCCGTTCTGTTTCCACCCTTGGGTCATCGTTCAGAGCTATCCATGCCAAATAATTCTTATCCCGACCGTCCTCCTGAACCTGGCAAATCTCAATCGCCCAATCCGCATGAGTTTCCTGAGCTAGCGAAACCTGGTCAGCCACCGCCTCGCAAGCGCTCAGACAGCGGTTCCATGGAAGTCCTGAAAACGATTGGGCTTAGCCTAGTGCTGGCCTTGGGAATCCGGCATTTTGTGGCGGAGGCTCGCTACATTCCTTCGGAGTCTATGGTGCCAACCCTAGAGGTGAACGACCGGCTAATTGTTGAAAAAATTAGCTACCGCTTCAATCCGCCGCAGCGGGGTGACATTATTGTCTTCTGGCCAAACGAGCGGCTGCGCGAGCAAAACCCTGAGCTGAAAGATGCCTTCATTAAGCGAGTCATTGGTCTGCCAGGCGAAAAAGTAGAGGTCCGAGATGGAACTGTCTTTATTGACGACCAACCCCTTCAGGAACCCTACATTGCTGCCAAGCCTGACTATATTTGGGGACCAGAAGTGGTGCCCCCCGATTCCTATCTGGTTTTAGGCGACAACCGCAACAACAGCTTTGATAGCCATTTTTGGGGCTATGTGCCTCGTGAGAACATCATTGGCAGAGCTGCCTTTCGCTTCTGGCCTCCCGGACGCATTGGCGGCATTGAAGCCTCCCGTCCAGTCCAATCCCCTTTACCAGAGGCAGCACCCTAGCCCCGTAGTTCTGTCCTAATGCGGTGGTGGGGTTGCAGAAGTAGCTCTACCTGTCTCTATCTATGAGTTTCTGGTGGCTCAGGTGGCTAAGCCAACGATGGGCATGCAGTTAGGATAAAACCACTGATAAGATCAATAAGCTCGGCATAAGCTTGCTTGGCTTCACGGTACTCGGCTGGTAGAGTCCTGTGTTTGTCATTCTTGACGGATGCACCTTCCTCGGCACACTGTTCTAAACAGTTCCAATTGGTCTTCTAATTGGTCTAATTTTGGTCTAATTGGTTAGCGGCTAAAGCACTTTAAAACACCTATGATTCGGTCTGTTCTTGCTCTGCTTCTGGCAGTAATTACAGTTTTTCTAGTGAGTTGTGGAAGTTCCACCCCAACTGCCCAAGGTCCTACCTACACAACAGCTCAACTCGAACAAATTCAGCGTGCTGCTGATGATGTTCAAGCCCTGCGGGACCGCCTGCTAGAGTTATCTCCCCTGATCCAACAGCGGGATTGGAACAACGTCGAATCGTTTATTCACGGTCCGTTGGGGGAACTGCGAGCTAAAATGAGTCGCCTAGCGCGGTCGTTATCGCCTGATACCCAGAAAGCGGCCCTTGCGGCGGCAAAAGATGTATTTGAGCATCTCAATTTGATCGACGAAGCGGCTCAAGCCCAGGATCCCACCAAGGCGTTCAATAACTACAACGAAGCGCTAAGAGATTTTGACGTCTTCTTTCAGTACATTCCTCAGAACACTCAAGCTTAGCTAGCAGGGCGGGGTGGCTGTGCAAGCAATGCCGTCTATCCCGGCAGGCTCTGCTAAACATTCGGCATTGCAAGAGGCGAATAGTCGGCCATGAAACAAGTGGCAATCGTAGGCTGTGGCATCGTGGGGGCAACCATCGCCTATGAGCTGAGTCGCATCTCTGGGCTGCAAGTGATGGTGTTTGATGTCCAGCCGCCGGCTCAAGCTGCAACCGGTGCTGCCCTGGGCGTATTGATGGGGATCATCAGCCACAAAACCAAGGGACGGGCTTGGGCGATGCGGCAGATCAGCATCCGCCGTTATGCCACGCTGATTCCAGAACTAGAGGCGGCGACTGGCTGCACCATTCCCTATAATTCCTACGGTATTCTCAAGCTTTGCTTTGTCGATGACGATCTGGCAAGCTGGGAGCGCCTTATTACCCTCCGCCAGCAGCAGGAGTGGCAATTGCAGCTCTGGCAACGCGATCAGCTTCGGGCAATCTGTCCCCAGGTTCAGCATCCTGAAGTCATTGCTGCTGTGTACTCTCCCCAAGACGGGCAGGTGGATCCAACGGCGTTGACCTTGGCGCTGGTCCAGGCCGCTAAGCAGAACGGGGTTTATTTCCGGTTCAATGTTCAGGTCCAGGGCTGGCAATCTTGTTCCAACGGGCTGCAGCTTCACACCTCCGAGGGAGACTGGACAGCAGATTGGGTTGTGATTGCAGCCGGTTTGGGGTCAATGTCCCTCAGCCAAGGCTCCCTGCCGCCCACAGCCCATGCCCTCAAAATGCAGCCGGTTTTAGGTCAGGCAATGCGCCTTCGGCTCGACCAACCGCTGGGCAATCCTGCCTTTCAGCCTGTGATCACCGGGCAGGACATCCACATTGTGCCGCTGCAAAACCAAAACAATGAGTACTGGATCGGAGCCACAGTAGAATTTCCCACTGCTGATCTGACAGCTTCCCCCATAGCGGCCCCTCACCGGCTAGAAGCAGTTTGGCAAGGAGCAAGAGCGCTGTGTCCGGCACTGGGCGAGGCCACAATTTTGCACAGGTGGTCTGGGCTGCGCCCACGACCGGTTGAGCGAGCTGCTCCGATTGTGGAACCTGTAGCAGGCGATAGTCGTGTACTGCTGGCTACAGGGCATTACCGTAATGGCGTATTGCTAGCTCCGGCAACGGCTCAATGGGTGTGTGAGTGGATTCAGCAATCTCTCTAGACCACCGGACCCGCTGGTGCGCGTCCAAATCAGCCGTGTTAGCATCCTTGAGACGACTGGCAAGTTCAGGGAGCTGGCTCATAGAAATCGGAGCTGGAACTGCCCGCGCCACTGCCTAATGTACGTTGACCATCGAAGGGCAAGTAGCGCTCGAAATAGTCAACTCGGGCGTCGAAACCAAAGCCGCGTAGACGGTTCGCTACCTCTAGAGCACTGGCGTAATTGGGATAGCCGCCGGCATTGATAAACGAACCTTGATTAGCGCCATCAATCACCGAATTCGGCACAATTCGCTGCACGGCTGCCAGGCGGCTCGGGCTAGCATCGGGCACAATCACCACATAGGGACCAATTACTGCCGGAGGTAGTACCGTTGAAGGTGGCTGAATGCCGGGAAGTCGCGGTTCATTCCAGCTAATCGGCCCATCGTCGGGTACAACGGGATCAACGACGTGCCCTGAACTGACTGAACAATCGACGACACAACACCCCGAATGCAGCGCACTCAGGGTTTCTGGACCAACAATTCCATCAACGGCCAGTCCACAGGCCCTCTGAAACGCGATCACGGCGGCTTTGGTTTGAAATCCAAAAATGCCGTCGGCTGGAATTCCGAGCTGAGCCTGTACGCGAGCGACTCCCGGACCCCGCGCCCCCAACCGCATATAGTGGGCTAAGGCACTAGGAGCAATACCAAACACTAACCCTAGCACGATAGCTCCTGCACAGCCTTGACGCGCTGCTCTTGACAATTTCCCAGTCAGCTCCTTAAATGGCTGAAGTTTAGGAGGTATACCTGGGCTTTGGTCAACAATGGCAGAGTGATTTGATAGCGATTTCATGGCTTCCTCGCTCAACTTTGTTTTTGGTGGTACAAACTCAGGTAGAACAGTGGCACAGGCTCGATCCGGCAATCGGGCCTTGCCGCTTTGACTAGAGCTAGGTCACTCTTGACGTAGAAAATGTGAACTGAGGTCCCGGCAGACCCGAGTGCATGTCTAGCGCCAGAAGATGAAGCCTGATCTAACCCATTTATCAAGGCCGCTCGCTTCCTCGACGGAGGTGACGGTGCTGCGCCTAGGTATCTAGTTGGTGTCTAGTTCTAGCCCAAATTATCTTTACTTAATGATTATTCTCTCCCGAAAATCTCTATGACGCTAGGTGCTCAGCGAATTGCGGTCGTTTGCCAGTATCTGGTATCCCTAAATCTGGCGTAGCTAAACGGGAAATTTGCGACTAGTACTACATTGGTAGCGTTATTTATTTTTTTTGCAAAAATTATTATTGGACCCCTAGATGGCTCGGTTTGCCGCATTTAGCGTCCAAATCAGCTAAATCAGCACGCTCATCCCAGTAGAGCTTGACGCAGGCGAGACCTTCAGATCCACTAGCGCTCCTCAATGGCCAGTTCCCTATAGCCGGTTACCAGATCGGGCTGGCGCTTAAAGAGAAGATGGGGCAGCACACCGATCACAATCTCAGCGGTTGTGTAAATTAGGCAGCCTTCTAGCACATGCCCACCTAGGACCTGACCTTTGGCATCGGCAATCGCCATATGGTAGTGGCAGCCGTGGATTGACATCACACCCGTCAAGGAGACAATTTCAAAGTGCCCTTGCTGCACCGTTGCGTTGGGCTGATTGGCAAACCGTAGCGCGATCTGACTCAGGCTACCAACGCAGGTTAGGACGCAGGCGGCGGTGAGCTGCTGCTGTGCCACAAACTGGTCTAGCTCTCGTTTCAGATCTTGCTGTGGCTGCAGCCGAATCGCTATGGCTTGCATCGTTGTTGTCCCTTCCGCAATTAAAACCATGGCATCGCCTGAATGAGACCAAAGTAAGTCAGACCAAGTTAGACCTAGCTAGACCGAAGCGGGTGCTCCTTGGGCGAGCTTTTCTCGATACAGCCGAATAATCTGAGCAACAACCTCGTCAATGGTCAAATCATCGGTTTGGATCTCGATTGCATCTGCTGCCTTGCGCAATGGAGCGAAGCGCCGCGTGCTGTCTTTGAGATCGCGTTCGTAGATGGATTGCTCCAGCGCTTCCAGGGTGATCTCGGCCTGCCCTTGGTTTTGCAAATCCTGCTGTCGACGACGAGCTCGCTCCTGCACCGACGCGGTAAGATAAATTTTCAGCTCGGCATCAGGAAAAACATGGGTGCCAATATCTCGCCCGTCCATAACAATGCCGCCACGACGACCATAGGCTTGCTGCCGCTTCACTAGCTCCCGCCGCACCGCTGGCTGCGCCGCAATCGCCGAGACGTGGTCCGTCACCTCCAAACTGCGGATCGCCTGGGTTACATCTTTACCATTAATATAGACGCTCATGCGGGTCGGGTCGCCGCTGATGTCGATTTGGCATTGGCTAACCAGCTCTGCCACCCCAGCTTCATCGTCGATGGGAATGCCCGATTGCAGGACCAGCCAAGTCACGGCGCGGTACATGGCTCCAGTATCCAGGTAGAGCAGACGCAGTTTCTGGGCCACCTGCCGCACCACCGTAGATTTGCCCGCCCCAGCCGGACCATCAATGGCCAAAATAGGCTGGCGATGGCGCAGCACTACATTGTCGATCAAGCGTGTGGAGTGAACTCGGGCCGCCAGTGCGAGCAGTCCGGCTTCTTCAACCTGCTCTAGCGGTTCAATGGTGTCGGGATGAACTAGATCCACATACTCAAGCTCAACCGCCGGAGCCGTTTCCAGTTCTGCCTTGACAGCGCTAATCAGGTCATGCCGGGAGCGGTTGCCTTGCTGAAACACCCACTCGGCTCGCTGCAGACTGCGATACAGCACGGTTGCCTGCAATCGCTGCTCTGGCGTTAGATATTGATTGCGAGAACTCAGAGCCAAACCGCTTGCCTCGCGCACAATCGGGCAGGCAACAATTTCTACCGGTAGATTCAAATCGGCAACCACTCGCCGCAAAATGGCTAACTGCTGGGCATCTTTTTGCCCAAAGTAGGCTCGGTCTGGCTGCACGATGTTTAGCAGCTTGGTCACCACGGTTGCCACTCCCTGAAAGTGGCCTGACCGCGAACGTCCGCACAGTTCTTGCATCATAGCGGTGGGTGGCACAACCTGCGTTACCGAGTCGCAAGCTAGGGTTCGGGCGGTCAAAACCCGCAGATCCAAGTTTTGGTAGCTGCGATGATAAGATTTGCCATATAGTTCCTCAGCACTGGGAGCAAAAACTACGTCAACGCCAGCCGCTTGGCAGAGCTGCCGATCCTGCTCCAGCGAGCGAGGGTAGTTCTGAAAATCTTCGTTGGGACCAAATTGCAGCGGATTAACAAAGATACTGACGACGACAAGATCGGTTTCCTGGCGGGCGCGTTCAATCAGGCTGAGATGACCGGCGTGTAGTGCTCCCATCGTTGGGACGAGAGCCACCGTTAAATCACGCGAACGACCGGGGGAACTGGCGACTGCCTCCGCAAGCTGCTGCCCCGACCGACACCGATCGAGATAACAGCGCAATCCAGCAACGGTTGTAAATTGGCGCACCAGACTCTCCCAAACTCTAAAATCCTCATCCTCCGCTTAGTAGTTTACAAAATTCCTGTCGGTCCCTGCCGCAGTTTGCTGAGGAATCAACCGAGACCTCATCTCTGGCAGGTTTTCATTAAGCGTAGAACAAGTGGCAGAAATTTTCCCTACTCGTCCTTATCGAGCCAATGCCCTTCAGTTTCCGCTGCGCGAGCCGTTTTGCGGGTCACGTCATAGAGCCGCGGAGACCGTTGCAGCGAGTCTACAGGCTGAGCAGGCTTAGGAGGCTGCCGTCGGCGAGACACCCCTTCCTCAGTGGTTTCTTCAGCAACAACTTCATACAGGAGGGCCACTTTGGGACCCGCGCTCTCTTCGCCTTTCCGCAGCACTCGTCCTAGACGCTGAATGTATTCGCGAGCCGAACCCGTGCCCGACAGCAGAATCGCCACCCGTGCCGCCGGGACATCAACGCCTTCGTTAAGCACATGGGAAGCAACCAAGACACGGTAAACACCTTCCCGAAAACGCTGCAAAATCTCGTGGCGCTCTTTAACGGGCGTTTGGTGAGTAATTGCCGGGATCAGAAATTCCTGAGAAATGCGGTAGACGGTGGCATTGTCGTTTGTAAACACGAGTATCTGCTCGGGGTAGTGCTGAGCGAGTAGATCTGCCAGCACCCGCAATTTGCCTGCCGTCCCGAGGGCAATTGACCGTGCCTCTCGATGCGCCAGCATGGCTCGTCGTCCCGCTCTCGATTGGGCGCTAGCTTGCACAAACCGCTGCCAACCTTGCAACGTGCCCAGCCTAATGTTAGCCTGCCGCAGGAAGCAATCTCGTGTGGCGAGCAGCTCGGTATAGCGCTGCCGCTCCTGCTGCGACAGCTTCACCCGCACGGGCACAATCTCGTGGTGAGCCAAAGCCTGACCTGCCAACTCTTCGGCAGTCCGTCGATACACCACTGCTCCCAACAAAATGTCGAGATCCCCATGCCGACCGTCAGAGCGGTCTGGTGTCGCCGTTAATCCTAGGCGGTAGGGGGCAATGGCATACTCAGCAATGACGCGATTGAAATCACTCGGCAAATGGTGGCATTCATCACAGATCAGCAGGGCATAGCGGTTGCCCAGCGATTCAGCATAGATCGCCGCGCTATCGTAAGTTGCTACCAGAATCGGCGTCCGATCCCGCGAACCACCGCCCAACAGCCCAACCTCGGCGTCGGGAAAGGCAGCTAGCAGATGGGCATACCATTGGTGCATCAAATCTAGAGTAGGAACTGTAATGAGCGTGCTGCAGCAGGCAGCCTGCATTGCCATTTGTGCTAGATAGGTTTTGCCGGCTGCCGTTGGCAACACCACAACTCCTCGCTGACCTGCCGTTTGCCACGCGGTGAGCGCCTCCTGCTGATGTGGATAGGGCTGACGCTCCAGCACAGCCTGCAAATCAATGGGTGCAAATTCAGAAGCGTTGTCCTTGAACTGGGTTCCCTCATGGCGTAATGCTTCCAGCAGAGAGCGATACTGCATTGCCGGAATCCGAAATCGCTCGACTCGGTCATCCCAGGTTGCATAATCCACCCAGGCTTTGCCGCGGGGTGGCGGATGGAGGATCAGCGTGCCGCGATCGAATTTGAGGGTAGGAGTGCGACCCATGCCTTACCAGAGGAGAATGTCTTCTAGTGTCTTCTCAATTCTTTTCCAATTTCCAATTTAAGGATACTCGGATGTCATTCTGCTCCAACGCCACGAACCACGACAAAATGGTCAGGAAAAAATGGTCAGGAACCTGATTTAGGCTCGAGTTTAGCGGTTGCCCCCTGCCTAGTCGTAAAAGCGCTCATCGCAACTACAGAATTGGTTTGTAGGTATCATAATTTCGCACTAGATCCTCTAAACCCGAGCCTGGCGATGGAGCAATGGTAACAATAACGACAATTCCCTCATTTAGATTCTTCTGTAATGCTCGTAGAGGCGTGAGTGAAGGCCGGAATGATGCTGCGCACCCGATCTGAAGCCACGGAGAACCCACCAACGCGAGTTGGGGAAGTCGCTGAGTTGAATAGACGACTGGGCATTTTGGATCACAAATGCTCGGCGCTGCTGGAGTTGTCTTCGGTGGTGCTTGCCCTCAATATTATTCCTGCCGTCAGTGGTAACTTGACGCAGGTGGGCAGCTTGCTCAGCGCTGTGATTTCAGTCGCGTTCTTGATCAGTAGTCTGCTCTCGTTATTTGTGCTCTGGCTGGATTGGCAGCCCACAGAAGAAACCCTGCGCTTTAGAACACGCATCTACCGTATCTGCATTTTCCTGACGGCCATTGGTTTAACGGCAATCGCCGCACTCATGCTCACTTCGCTGCGGCTAGTTGAGCTATTTCTCACCACTGCACTGCATTGAAGATGAGCATCATGGCACCCAACGCCACCCCAATCATGACTGTGCCGATTAAATCAGTCTGCAGTGAACGGGCACGATAGGCGGGTCGCAGCCAGAACTGCAACAAGCGCGTCACAACGGGCATGACTAACCAGGTCAAAATAGACGACGTGATTAAGTTATTCACCAGCATCGCGCTGCCCGGTGGCCAGGACTGCATCAACCCCAATGCCGCAAACAGAATTCCTTGGATCATCACCGTGGGATACAGCCCTAGAACCACCGACAACACTTGTTTCCATGCCGGCGGGCCCAAGGTTGCCTGTTCTGAACCCAACTCTTGCGAAAACCAGCCCTCCAGCCCAGTCGTGAAGGACTTGAACTTGTAGGCTCGAAAAATCTTTTGCCCTGTCACCATCAGAGCGTCACGCTCAGGAGACATCAACCACTGATTCAGACGCTCGGGGGTATCAAAGTGCAGGATTGAATACCATTTGACCACATCGTCAGCGCAAGCCAGAGGGGGACCCAAATCGGCCCGTACAAAGCCAGTAAAGCGCCGAGCAGTGTGAACCAGCCCTGCATGCCAACGCCGAAACGCCAGACCTTTGCCCTTCGGCACAATATGTTCAACCACCACGCTGCTATAAAAAAGTTGCTCGGGTTGGGAATGGTCCATGCTGACATGTCGGGAAACAAGGTCAATCATTCAGGGTCGCGGTTCGGGTGTCAAGCCCTTTAAGTCAAGAATTCTAGACGTCTCCAGACGTCCGCTAATCCATGTCAGCAAATCATCACCGCTATGCCGATCCACCGCTAACTCGCTGATGCATCATCTGATAGCCAATGGGCAATCCCTTGGATGCAGCCAGCTTTGATGAGGACCTTCTGGAGCAGGAATGATCAAATGATCAGGAATCTTGCTGACCACAGAGCGAAAAGCGCTAGGCCAATGAACACCTAAAAGATGAACACCTAAGAGATAAGTGCTGCGGCTAGCTCGTCCGAAGCATATACCGGCAAGTGGTGAACGCCCGCTCGTTCGATCGCTGCTTGCTGCTCATGCGTTAGGGCAACGCGAGCTGTCAGGTGGGGCAGCAGAGTTTGCCACTGTTCGGCGCTCAGGGGATCAAGGAGGGTAATCTCGGGTTCTGGGTCTGCCACCTCGAGTCCTTCTTCCGTAAGCAGATGCATCACAGCACTCGACACTAGTAAATTCGCCGTATCTTCCAATACGCCTGTGGAGTCAATCAGCAGCTTCAGGCGATCGCCGTTTGCCGCCGTCATCACCGGACCCAGCAACTCTGCCAGATCTCGCAACACCGCTTCCTGGGGCTGTGACCAATCGGGAAATGCTACAAGGTTAACGGCCCGCAGCCCGAGTTCCTGCACTAGCGGCGGTCTCTCTGGCCTATAGTACTGCTCGATGCGGGCGATGCAGGCGTCTCGATAGGACTGGAGATGGTTCAGCAGCCAGGGTTCCTGCTCAGGGGGAATGTAGGCTTTATCCTGACGGAAGGGACCATCTTCCCGCACAAAGGCCATGTCTGCCTGCCAGAGGGCGCGGTCTCCTGGACGATAGGCGAGATCGAGGATGTCGTAGATCACAAACCCTTGGGAGCGCATCACATCAATCACTGAGTGAATTTGGTTGAACAGTGACACTTCGATGATCACGTACTCGGTCTGCTTCAGGGTGGCGGTGGCTCCGGCTAGCACATCCACTTCATTGCCGTCCACGTCGATTTTCAGCAGATAGGGAGCAGGCAACTGCTTGTCGCGGCAGAGGTCATCGAGGCTGATGGCTGGAACCTCTCGCAGACTGTAATCTTCGGCGATGTCCGACTGAGCAGATAACGACGCTGAGGAATGCACCAGCCCCGGAGCCACCTTTAGTGTTGCAGTTCCCGATGCGCGAGTGGCAGCCGCAATCAGGTATTCAGCCTGGGGCAGAGCACGGCAGATTTTAGCCAGGTACGGCTCGTTTTCGGCAATCGGTTCGATCAGAAGATGTCGCGCCTCAGGAAACACCTCGTAGAGGTCAAAAGTGCCGAGGGCCGCCCCGACATCAATTACCGTTTGGGGCAAAAAGCCGAGCTGCCGCACGTTCAGCAAGCCGCCGTTCATCGAGCCTCTGGCATTCATAGGGGTTTGTTCCTTGCGTAGTTATTGCTTGCGTAATGATTGACTGAGCAGGTGGAGCAGGAGAAGAATCAGACCGGAGCGGCTGAAGAAAGGCGTTGACGCGGCAGTTCGGCTAACGGCAGCACTGGCAATACCACTGGCGAAACCGCATTGGCTGAACTGAGGGCTACGCGAGCCGTGAGATGAGGCTGCAACGCCTGCCACTGCTGACGATCGAGCTGACTCAACAGCGACAGTTCCGGTCCGTCGTCGCCGATCTCCAGTCCTGCCTCGGTCATCAAGTGCATCAGCACCGCAGTGATCGCGGTATCGGCCTCGTCAGGGGCTATATCCTGAACCGCTATCAGCAGGGTGATCTCTGCCCGATCGGGATGGGTCAAGACGGCTTGCAGCAGTTGCGCCAGCTCAGGAAACAGCACCTCCTCGGGCTGCTGCCAATCTGGGCAAACCAGCCAATTGAGCCGTCGCAGTGGCAAGGTCTCGGCAATCGACTCCCCAGACGACTGAGTCGCCAACGGCTCCGACGGGGTTGCCTCGGGCTTGATCGCCTTCAGGGTTGCCCGTACATGGATCACCTGATCGTCGGAGACTTCTTCACTGAGGTGAACTAAGCTGAAAGTGCCCCGGAAACCGTAGAGATGCCCCAGCGTCAGGTAGTTGGGAAACTCTTGGCAGTAATAACGGAAGGAATTAGCATTCCAAAAACTAACGTGGGTGGGGTCCTGGAAAGCACCGCGTCCGTCGGTGGAAGGAACGCGAATATCGACCATGCCATTGGGCTTGCAGATACGCCAAATCTCGTTCATTGTGTGGATCCGGTCGGGCAGATGTTCGATGACGTCATGGGCCCGTACCCAATCAACACTGCTGTCGGCAAAGGGAAAGCGCTGCGTCAGATCTGCCACAACATCGACGCCGGGTGCTGGGGCAATATCGACACCAATAAAGCCGGGTGCTTTCCAGGGTCCGCAGCCCAGGTCAATCCGGACTGGGGCAGTGTCGGCAGTGGAAGTGGCGTGCAGTTTGGCAAGGATCTGCTCCACGACAGCTTCGTAGGTGCATTGGCGCTGGATGTCCTGATGCAGCACTTCCGCCAGTTCGCGTCGCTCGGACTCGTGATCTGGATGCAGATAGTACTCCAGCTTGTCATTTAGCTCCTCAATCGAACGGTAGGAGATGGCATCCGCAACCGAGGTAATCTGGGACAGGTCGGCTTTCCAGTCGGTCAGCACAAAGCCTCCGGCGGCTCCAATATCAATGACGCGATTGATGACTGCCTGATCGAACTGCAAAGAAGTGATATTGAGGTTAACTTTCGAGCGGGCATAGATGACTCGGGTGTCCGCATAGTCGCTGGTTGCAGATTGATAGCGGATGTTGTCTTTTTGAATCTGCTGATTGCGATCAACGCCGTGCAAGTAGGCCGGATCGCCGCCGATGATTGTCACGGGACTGGAGTCAATGCGCCGCAGCACCTCGCCCCGAAAGAACTGAGAATGCAGATGCAGCAGCGAAATATAGAAATATTTGGCGGTCAAGGTGTCTAAATCGCTGCTTTGCCGACCGCAAGCCTGCTGCGCAAAGGTGATGGCAGAAGGTTCGAGCCGCGTCTCAAAGTTGACCAGTCGTGCCCAGAAGTCGGCCCGTAGGCGATGGGAAACGGGCAACCCAGCCAGCTCATCTCCTAGGCTCGGCAGCACGTGCCCCACAAAGGTGGCTTCATGAATCAACTCTGGACGCTGCGCCGATTGCGTAAATTCCGAGGCATGCCGGATCGGATAAACCCGCTCGATGCCCAAACTGCGCAGATCTAGAAAATTATGATATTCCAGGCAGAAGTGAATACTGCGATGCTGCATCCGTTGCCAAGCAGCTAGCTTGCGGTGAATCCGCTCGATGTCGTGCAGATCGCTCAAAAAATTGTCATGATGAACGAAAATAATCGGTATCTCGACCTGCTCAAAGAGAAATGCCTGCAACGATTCTAGATAAGTAGAAATGAATCCTTTGGGATTGGTGATTAGACAATAATCAACCGCCTGATCCTGAATGTAGCGAAGATAATCTTGATAATCCTGAAATTGACACGGATCAATCAAGAGAACAGTATGTCCAAATTGTTCCAGCGTCGCCCGAAAACTTTCGATGATGCGCTGATAGATGCGGGTAGGAGATTGCTCCAGTAGGAACCTGTACGACATGGATCTGCTCCGGGGGTGAGGGCTGAATCAAGACCCCTAGGGGAAGGGTTAGCAACGAATGGCGTAGGTATTAGGGCAGGCTGCTAGCTGCTGGTTTGGCTTGCTGGCTCGCTTGTCGAGCTTGGGCCAGCAGGGCAGCATAATCGGCTCGATCTGGATTCAATTTAACCAGTTTTTCCAGGGGAGCGATCGCAGCCTGAGCGTCTTGCATCTGGAGCCGGGCGGTGGCTAAGCCTTCTAAAGCAACGGTGTTATCGGGTTCGCGTTGCAGCACCAATTCATAGCCGCGAGCCTGATCAGCTAGCGTCGGGCTTTCTGCGGCGACTGGGTCGGCAGTCTGAGGGGCCCCCGTGCTAAACAGCCGCAGCGTCGCCAGCAGGGTAGAGCTACCAAACATCACCAGCGACACCAGCAGCAAGAGCTGCTTTTTAGCCTGTTTTTTAACCGTTGGGCGAGCCAGTTGAGCCATAGTGAACATTCCCTATCACCGTTCGGTTTTTAGGATGCCCAGAATCACCTGCAATAAACGTCTGCAATAAACGTCATTGTCTTGGGAACCTACCCCTTACAATGGGAACACTTGCACTACAGCCGGAGAAACGCCGATGACGACCAGTGCTGCTGCTTTCGAGATCCGCTGGGAAAAGCTGCCCGATGACTTTGTGCTAGATGACGAGCCTGTGGATAACATCAACCAGCCGCTGCTAGCAGCCGCCCTGACCGAAAGCTTAGAACTTGCCGGGCGGTTAACCAGCACGACCTTGACGCCTACCAACTATGGAATTTGCGCCACCCTCAACGGTCGCATTGTAGTGAAAGTCCCAGATTGGGCGTTTATACCCACCATTCGAGTGGCTCGCGAAGAAGTCAAACGCAGCTACACGCCGCAACTCCAAGGCGACATTCCCAGTCTGGTGATCGAGTTTCTCTCGGATAGCGAAGGGGGAGAATACTCCAGCAAACCCACCTATCCGCCGGGCAAGTGGTTCTTCTACGAGCAAATTTTGCAGGTTCCCAATTACGCAATTTTTGAACCGGATAGCGGCACGCTCGAGGTCTATCAGCTCGATGACTCAAAGCAATATCAGCTCCGCGCACCCGATGAAAACAATCGCTACCGCATTAGCAGCCTCGATCTGTGGCTGGGCGTGTGGCAGGGCAACCGCGAGAGCCGCACTGGCTATTGGCTGCGCTGGTGGGATGCCAGAGGTACTCTGCTGCCCTGGGGCAAAGAGCTTGCCGAGCAAGAACGCCAACGAGCCGAGCAAGAGCGGCAGCGGGCCGAGCAGGAACGCCAACGAGCCGAGCGCCTAGCAGCACAGCTCCGGGCAGCCGGAATTGAGCCAGACGCATGAGGCAAGCCCAATTTAGTTGGGGCGTTCATTGGAGCGTTCAATCGGGTCGCAGCGGAAGCGCTGGTAGGGGAAGCCGAGGCGGTGAAAGCCCTCTGGATCGATAGCACAACGCGCTCTATTGCGGGTGGTGGCGGTGGGGGGTACCGAGAGGCGCAGCTCTTGAGGAAAGTTTTTGGTGCGCATGCCCGGAGAGCCAAATACCCAGAGGTTGAGCGGTGCCGGCAACGGCTGCGGCAGATGGACCAAACTGCGGCGGACATCGTCGTAGCCTGAGCTGCGATCGAGGAAGGCGAACTGCACTTGGCTATCGAGGGATGCAGCCGGGTACAGCGACCGCAGTTCCAGGGCAAAGCTGAGACCCAAAGCAACTTCCTGGGGAGACGTGTAGGTCATGACGACTGCGAGCGGCCGCGTTGGGTTTGATGCCAGGTTTTGGGCTACTTGATTTGGACGGTAGGACTTCTGAAACGTCAAGCCGTTCACGACGCCGATACTGCTGATCAGTCCAGCCAGGAGAACCACCAAAACCGACAGCCGAGTCCGCGAGGCAGGCAGGGCCATCAGGCAGGCAGCCAGCAGCGCACAAACACCCGGATAGTAGACAAAGTTGTAGCGAGGAACAACGGTAAGGTCCTTGTCGAGGAGGTAGACAATTGCAAAAAATTGCAGCAGGACACAGCCTGTAAACCCAAGCAACAGCAGCGCCGCCGGGCGACTAGAGCGGTCGCACCAGAGGGCATGGCTGCCTTTGCGAATCTGCCACGTCAGCCAGAGCATAAAGCCTAGCATCAGCAGCGCCAGCGGCAGAGCTATGCGTTTGGGCTGATCTTCAACGGGCAGCGCGATCACCATCAGCGTCCAGCCGACCAGCGTTTGGTAAAGCGGTTCTAGCCGGTCTAGCCAGTCGGGTTTGTAGGGAATTAGCCAATCGGTTTCGGGGCGGCTGAAGTGGCTCAGCACGGTGGGCACCCAGGGCAGATAACCAATGCCAACAGCAGCAACCGCTAACCCCAGAGCAGCCCAGTGGCGTCGCCGGATCGATTGTCCCAGCATCCATCCCAGCAGCGCAGCCACTTGAGCAATCAGCGCCAGAATGCAGAAATAATGCGTGTACAGCCCCAGCAGATTCACCAAACTCCAGCCAACCCAGACCAAAGGCCGCAGCCGTCCTCGCCGGATCAAATCTTGCTGCATCTGCACCAGCCCGACCAGCCCCAGGCTAATCCACAGCATGGGCAGCGTGTAGTGGCGAGCTTCCTGCGACAGGTAAACCGCAAAGGGCGACACCGCCATCAGAGCAGCAGCCAGCAATCCGGCCGCTGGCGAAAAGGCGATTCGGTTTAGCCAATAGAGCGCTGCAATCGTGCCGACGCCAAACAGAGCCGGCAAAAAACGCAGCGCCCACACCCAATGCTCGGCGGGCTGCAAGCTACTCATCCAGGCGTAGAGCAGGCAAAAGAAAATTGGCGGATGCACCGACTCAATGGCGACCCGCTGAGCAATCTCGGGGCAGCTTAGTCCGGACCGAACGGTGAACAGGGCATCTAGCTCGCTGAGGGAAAAAAAGCGTTCCAGCGGCACATCCCGGTAGCTGTGGCCAGTAGTAAACAGCGCCGTCAGGACTTCATCGAGCCAGAGTGGTTTAGCATCCAACTGCCAGAGCCGCAGCCCCAGCCCTAGCAGCAGAATACCGCCGAGGATGAAGCCATGAAGAGACGGGGATTTAAGCGATTTCCAATCCACAAGTTTGCCCTGGATGCATGACCGATTTTTGATCCTACTGGCTGAAGGATGCCACGTCTAACCAAGGTGGACAGTTGTTGGTCTAGGACTGGTCTAGGAATTGCCTACTGCCGGAGTCTGGGTGCGGGTAAAAAGATACACGTCATCCCGCTGCCAGCGGAGTTGAAACCGAGGATGAGCCTGCACCTGTTTCCAAACTAGGCGCGTGCAATCGATCTCGTCATTCCAGGGGTGGCGCAGGTTCAGCAGCACATAATCGGAGTCGTTGATCTTGGCTTGCGTTGGATCTGGGCAAGAAAGCTGGATCCTCTGGCGCTGGCTGAGGTGGGAGCCGATGAAATTGTCGGTGAGAACGGCCCCCTCATGGCGGGGAATCTGGGCAATTGCGGTCCGGGTCGCGCTCCAGGTGTCGATTGACTGCATATATTCCGGGTAGAAGCGCCCATATTTCCCCAACACCAGAAAGCCAAGCAGCGACCAGAGCAAAATCCAGCGGCGCTGCCGCAGCCAGCCTCCTCCTGCTGCCAGGGTGCCAATCACCGATACCAGCAGGAAGGGCAGCACCGGCAACGAGTACTGATGCATGAGGTCGCGCTGAATGCCAGATTCTGAAAGAATATTGAATGTAAGTATGGGTAGGGCGCTGATCAGCGGTGTCCAATGCCGCAGCGACAGCCCCCAAGCCAGCGGAGCCAACAGCAGCAGCAGA
Organism: Synechococcales cyanobacterium C42_A2020_086; assembly: GCA_015272325.1. Taxonomy (GTDB): domain Bacteria; phylum Cyanobacteriota; class Cyanobacteriia; order Elainellales; family Elainellaceae; genus JACYLU01. The sequence goes on from JACYLU010000011.1 coordinate 148,511, forward strand.
TAGGTGAAAGTCGCGCTGCTAAATACCTGACTGAGCACGAGTCCCGGCTGCAACAGCATATTCTTCGCGATTTCCAGCACCGAATCACCCAGATGGCTATAGCGATTGACCGCCGCCGCCTCTTCTCCGCTGAGCGTCGGAATCAACCATTGGGTAACGAAGAAAAACCAGCTCGTTCCCGCCACAAGGGCAATCGTGCCGCAGATGTGCCGTTTCTCAAACACCAGCAGCCACAGCCCCATCGCTGCCACCATCGGCGACAGCGCTCCCTTGCAGCCGAGAATGAACACCAGCGCCACGCCAAACCAGACGGTTTTGCCAGCCCGGGCTGCCCAGATTGCCGCCAAAATCACGGGCAGCGCCATCACTTCGGGGTGAAAGTCGAACATATTGACGTTAAACACCAGCGGGTAGAGCAGGTAAGCCCCACTCATGGCGCTCGCCAGAGCAACCGATAGTCCCGCCTGCCGCGCTAGAAACCAGGTCGGCAGTGCCCCCAGCGCCAAGCAAATCGCCTGCACCGCCAGCAGCCAATACACTGAAGGATGCAGCCAGTAGAGCAGCGCCAGCGGATACACCGAGTAAGCAGCGTGATTGCCTAAATGATGAAACCCCAAAAAGCTGGAGACGGGTGACAAGCCACGGCTCATCAGAAATACTACCTGGTCGTAGATGCCCAGATCAAAGGCGGTAGACTGGAACAGCAAATGCCGGGCTGTGCTCGCCAAAAACAGGATCAGGGCAGCGGCGCCTATCCAGCGGGTCAAGAAATGGCAGCGCACTGTCTTTAGCCCATATCGGATGCGCTCCTGAATCGAGTAGGGCATAGACGGTACCGGCGGAACGGAATGGGGCGAATTGAGAGAGTCAGGCATTTCAGTCGCACAGTACACTCAAACAAACACACTCAAACAAATACACTCAAACGCCCAAACCAATCTCAACAGCAATTCAGCAAACACAGAGGAGGACACACCGAGCCAAACAAGAATTCGCTACAATTTGGGCGAGTAGTGCAAATGTTCCAGTTAATCACTCCGCTCTTAAAACTTAGCCGCTATCGGCAGCTAATCAGTATTCATCCCTAGTTGGTGGCAAATGTCAATTTCTTCCAGTCAACCGGTTCTCTTGCCCCAGGAGATCGCCATTCAAACCTTGCGGCAGAGCTTGCGACCCGGGCAGCAGCAAATGGCAGATTGGCAGACAGGAACTCTGGCGGTTTCTGCCGTTCCGGGGTCGGGCAAGTCTACCGGCATGGCGATTGCGGCCGCGATTCTGCTAGCTAAGCGGTACGTGCGGATTGTGGAAAGCTTTGGCAGTCCTAGTAGCCTCGACGCGATTGACCTCTTTGCCCATGCCCCGGGTGCCAGCGGTCAGCTATTACTCGTCACTTTCACCCGCTCGGCGGTTGCTAATCTGCGAGGCAAGATCCGCCAGCTTTTACAGGAATTTAGCATTCCGGCTCAGGGCTTCCTAGTCTACACGCTGCACGGGTTGGCGCTGCACATTGCCAGTCGGCATCCGCAATTGTCGGGACTCGATCTGGAACGGCTAACGCTGATTTCCCCCAACCAGAGCAATCGGTTGATCCGAGCTAGCGTTGAGCAGTGGATTCGGGATTATCCTGATCTCTACCGCCAGCTCCTAGAAGGACGCCAGTTTGACGGCGAAGAAACCGAGCGGCTGCGGCGGCAGTCCGTGCTGCGGACGGAAGTGCTGCCCGACCTGGCCTACACGGCGATCCATGAAGCCAAAAGCTCCGGTCTCATGCCCGAGGATTTGCGGCGGCTCAGCCAGTCCGAGTCGTCCCGAGTTGCGTCCCATCTGCCAGACTACAGCGTGCTAACCATTGCCGCCGGACTTTACGAACGCTATCAGGCGCAGTTGCGGATGCGGCAGTTCCTCGACTATGACGACATGATTTTGGCAGCTCTGCGAGTCCTGGATGACCCAGCAGCACGACAGTTCTGGCAATCTCAAATTTATGCCGTGTTTGAAGACGAAGCCCAGGATTCCTCGCCGCTGCAAACCCGGCTACTGGAGCTGTTGGCAGCGCATCCCACTGATGCCCGGCAGCCTCTCAATTTGGTGCGTGTGGGCGACCCTAACCAGGCAATCAACTCCACCTTTACTCCCGCTGATCCGGCTTTCTTCAATGCGTTCTGTCAGCAGTGCCAAGCTGAGGGGCGTTTAGCGACGATTGAACATGCGGGGCGCAGTAGCCCGATCATCATGGCGGCGGCCAACTTTGTGCTGGACTGGGTGAATGGGCAGCTCGGTCAGCAGGAGCCAAGGCAGTCATCCCGGGAATCTACTCGCACGGCACAAGATCTGCCGTTTCGGCCGCAGCATATTCTGCCTGTTCCTCCAGGTGATCCGCAAGAGGGAGCCAATCCCCCGCCGATCGGCACCGGACTAGAAATTCGCTTTCCCCCCGACACCGTTCAAACGGTGAATCTGATCGGACGGCGCGTAGCTGATCTCTTCGCTCAGGAGCCAGAGGCCCGAGCGGCTGTGCTGGTACGAGAAAATCGTCAGGGGCGGTTTATAACGCAGCTCTTGCGGCAGCCAGAGCAGTACGGCATCGAGGTGAATTTGTCGGCCTTGGGCATTGACCTCTACGACGTGGGCGAGCATGACCGCCACTCCCATGTGCCTGCCGAGATGCTGACGCTGCTGCAATTTGTCGATCGCCCCCACTCGCCGGATTTTCTCAAAGCGGCACTTCAGCTCTTGGTGGATCGGCAGCGCATCCCCACGCAGGATTTGAATCGGCTGGTGAGTCTGCCCGAGCAGTTCCTTTATCCCGGTCCCCTTGATCCACCACAGCCAGAGCCGATATTGCAGGCTCGTCGCTACTGCGTAGGGCTATTGCGGGCACGGTTGGAACTGCCGCTCTATCAGCTCATTTCCTTCCTGGCACTGACCTTGCAATACGATCAGGCCGAGCTGGCCACTGCCGATAAGCTAGCGGAACGAATTACCCGGCAAGGGATGGGCAGGCTATCGTTGTCGTCGATGATTGACGCCCTCAGCGAAATCGTGCAGTCGGAGCGGTTTGAAGCGATTGAACCCGACGAGCCTGACTCGCGCTACCTGCGTCCCGGTCAGCTCACCATCATCACGATGCACAAAGCCAAAGGGCTAGACTGGGACTTCGTGTTCATTCCCTTTCTGCACGAGCAAATGATTCCGGGCAACCTGCGGGTTTTGCCGCAAACCCAGTTTTTGGGTGACTATACCCTAGCAGATGTGGCTCGCGCTCAGCTTCGGGCCAGCCTGCATGGGGAATTCCCAATTCCTGACACGGCGGCTGCCTGGGAACGCGCCAAAGCCCTGAAAACCGCTGAGGAATATCGCTTGCTCTACGTCGCCATGACTCGCGCCCGCCGCCTGCTGTGGATGTCGGCTGCCCAGAAAGCACCCTTCACCTGGAGCAAGCCGGAATCGCTGGATCATCGAGTTCCCTGCCCGGTGCTGCCTGCCCTCTGCCAGCAGTTTCCGCAGGCGTTGCGTCCCTAAACCCCAGAACTCTCTATTCTTCTCTTCGCTTTCTTGCTATGGATCGCGCTCAAAGCCCCATTCCGAATCGGTGACAATGCGGGCAGCCCCAATGCCAATCACAATCGCCCCGACGCCAAACCCCGCTTCGATAGCGCTGCGCAATCCACCCAAGATATCGCCGGCATTGAAATACACCAGCACTTTGTAGGCGGGAATGCCAGGAATCATGCAGATGATGCCGGTAATCGTGAACAGCACCAGGGGCAACTGCAACCGCCGCGCCGGAAAGGCACCCAGCAGACCCACCAGCAGCGAGCCATAGAAGGTAGCGCTGGCACTGCTCATTCCCCACTGCTGCAAAATTGAATGCAACACATAGCCGCCCATGCCGATGGCAGCACAGCTTAGCAGCGCTTTACGCGGCGCATTGTAGAGCAAGGCAAAGCCCAACGTTCCCACAAAGCTGAGAAGAGCGTCTTGCAGCAGCGGCATTACCGGTGAGAGCACAGGCAAGGGCATTGAAAGAACCAGGGGCAGTATAGACCGGCAACCATTACTCAGCAAATTACAGAATTCTCAATCCCGTCAAGGGCAGCACGAACAAAATGCCAATGGCGACGCTAAAGAGCTGAATCAGGGCATGGGTAATCCGCGCGATGCCGGAAATGAGATCGAGCCGCACCAAGTCCAGGGCCGCCGTCACCAGCAGCATTCCTGGCACCTGAAACAGCACTGCCGCCAAAAAAGCCGGCTGCGGATTGGGCGACAGCAAGCCAAATTGCGCCAGCCCGCGCACCGTGCTGTAGCAGACTAGCGTCGCGACCGCCGCACAGATTACCGTCACGGCAATCGAATTCAATCGAGTTTGCAGCAGGCGATATCGCAGCGTTAGCCCCACACCCGACGCCATCATAGCTGCGAAACAGTCAATCCCGCTGCCGCCGCTGAGGATGGCGAAGGTACCACAGGCGCTTGCCACCCCTGCCACAATCAGCCCCTGCGGATACTGGGGCGGCATGTGTTCAATTTTGTCGAGCAGTTGGGAGACCGTAATGGGCGTGGCGTCTGGCGGCAGATGCAGTGTCAGATACTCCACAGCGCTGACCCGGTTCATATCTACCCCCAAACTTTTGACGCGGGCAATTTGGGTAAAGTGCTGATCGCCGCAGTGAATCGAAGCGGTAATGCCAGTCAGGGTGACGTAGGCATCGAGCCGCTCCACGCCCAACCCTTGTGCCACTCGCTGCATAGCCTGCTCAACGCGAAAGCTAACGGTGCCGCTGCGCAGCATCAGCACGCCAACGCGAATCACCACCTGCATGATTTCAGAGAGCTGATTCAGGGTTAATGCTGCAGGCGGTTCAGAGCGCTCAGGGGAATGAAGCGTCATATTACTGGCATATTATTTCATGGTATTTCGTGCAAATCAGTATGATTGCCATTCAATAGTAAGCTTGAATCAAATCATGGGTGAAGGAAATTCTTATGCTACGTCGTGTCACTCCCATCGGGCTAGCGATGTTTCTCCTAGGGTTGAATCTGGGAGGAGTGACTTCTGCTTGGGCATTCCCGCTATGGCAGGCGCAATCGACTCCCATTGCTCCCTCTACCGAGCCACCGCTACCTCCACCCCCTCCAGGCTGCGAACTGCTGCGGCTTGTGGGCGGTGAAGGGGGCGAAGTCACCAAAACAGTTTCTGTGCCCAGTCTGCCGATTCCGCTGCCCGGTCCGTTGGGGGCTAATGTCCGCAACAACTGGAACACCGACTGGGCAGTTGCGGGGGGACGAGTGTATCGAAAATTTGTAGTGACCTTCCTGCCCCGCAGCAACGGCACGTTTAATATTCAAATGTTTCTTAAATATTCCGACAATACGGCCGATCGCTTCTTCAACGAGCAGCGAACCTCACTCAACGCCAACGAAGTTTTCATAGTTGAGACGATACCGCAGCGGCAGGAGCAGCCCTTCCAAGTTAATGTCATGGTGGGCGGTGCCGATATTGTGGGTCGGCGCTACAGCGTTTCGGTTGCGGGTTGCCCCTAGCCTGTTGTCCAGACCGCGAGCTACAGACCACTCCTCACCGATGCTTCAGGATTGCTCGGCTCTGCCTCAGACAAGGGCGGCTCCGATAGATTAGGCTCTGCATGGAAGCGTTCGTCGTTGCTGGAAGGGCTATCGTGGGGTTTGTCGTGCAGGTGAGTAGCCTCGCTGCGCCGCGTTGAGCGAACTGCTGCCAGCGCTTCTTTCACAACCACCGCCGTAGGAACCGCCACCACTACGCCTAGCAGCCCGCCAACCCGCGCTCCGGCCAGCAGCGACACAAATACCCAAAAGGGATTTAAGCCAGTGACACTGCCCAAGACCCGCGGCGCAATGCCGTTCTCGACAATTTGCTGCACAATCACCGACACCGCCAGCACCTGCACGGCAAGGCCGATATCTCGCAGCGCCACCAGCAACGTCACTAGAGCAATCCCTACCGTGCCGCCAAAGGGCACCAGCGCCATCAGCCCAATCGTCAAGCCAAACAGCAAGCCAAAGGGCACCTTCATTAGCAGAAACACTGAGGTTAACCCAGACGCCAAGCAGGTCGCCGAGATAATCTGCCCCAAAAAGTAGTTTTGAAAGCTCGATCGCAGCGTGCGAGAAAACGGCTGCTGAATTTGGGTTGGCAACCAGCCGATCAGGCTATCCCACACGTCGCGACCATGCTGCAGCAGATAGAGCGTTGAAATGGCAATCAGCACCACGTCGAGTAGCTTGGCCACCGTAAAGACGGCCAGGTTGACGCTGAGGTTGAGCACGCGCCCGGCAATCGTCTGGAGTTGCGCCTTGAGGCGATCGTTGATTTGAGCAATGAGTCCATCTAGACTGATCGGCAGACCCGCACTATCAATGCGCTCGTTCAGCATCATTAGCTGCCGTTGCCCCGAGTCAAACCATTCCGGCAGCCGCACCACCAGTTGCTGTGCTTGGGCAATAGCTAGAGGCACCAAGGTCACGCCCAGCACTAGCAGCAGCAAGATTGCCGCAAAGAACACAAGAATTGCGGACTGCCCCCGCTGAATGCCCTGCCGCTCCAGCCAACCCACTGGATAATTCAGCAGAAAGGAAAACAGCCCAGCGACGATTAACACAACCAGCAACGACTGGAAATAGCTAAAGATCGTGGCAAACGCCCAGACATTGAGCACAATCAGCGGGGCTGCCAGCGTAATCGCCAAGAACCGAGATAGCGGGGAAAGTGACTCCCACCAGTTCAGCAAACGGCTGCGCTTTGGTGTGGATGACCCAGAAGTAACCATGAACCCATCTCAAGGGTGAGCGGTAAGACTTGAGTATTACAGGATATTATCCTCATTTTTAAGGATGGCTGACATAGAGAGGAAACATTCCGAGCAGATGCTCCTTACCGCTGGGCGAGTTCGGGTGGTCGTCCTCCCAAGCCAGTCATGAGGCGCAATGCCAAGAATTTTAATGGCGGCAGGTGGCGCATCATCCGTAGACCCAAACGCCGAACGACAACTAGCGGCAGCCACTGGCTAGAGAAGCAGCGATCCAGCAGATCGGTGAAGCCGAGAATCGTCAGATTTTCCAGCTTACGCCAGCGCTCGTAACGCCGCAGAATTTTAGCGTCACCAATGTCGTCTCCCTGCTGATGGGCCTGCCAAATCACCTGCGCCAAGGCTGCCGCGTCGCGAATGCCTAAATTCAGCCCTTGGCCGCCTACCGGATGACAGCAGTGGGCCGCATCGCCGACTAATGCCAAGCGCGGCAGGATGTAGCGGTCGCTCTGCATCAATTGCACCGGAAACAGGGTCCGCTTGCCCAGCAACTCCAGATCACCCAATTGCCCGTCATAGCGACGATTCAGTTCGTGCAAAAACGCTGCCTCATCGACTTGTAGCCAGTGCTGCGCTTCGGCATGGGGAGCCGTTAGCACGATCTGGCAGCGATTCTCGGGCAGCGGCAGCGTTGCAAAGGGACCACTCGCCCAGAAATGCTCGCGAGCAATGTCGCCGTGGGGCTTTTGCGGACGAATCACCGCCGTAACGCAGGACTGCCAATATTGCCAGCCGTGGGTGCCGATGCCTGCCTGCTGCCGAATCAGCGAGCGAGAGCCATCTGCCGCCACAAGCAACCGCGTCCGAAGCTGCTGCTGTTCGCCGTCTGTAGACAGCGTGAGCACTGCCGACTCAGCCTGAAAGTTCACCTGCACCACTTCAGCCGGACAGAGCCAGGTGATCGCTGCCGCTCCCTGTAAAGCATCTAGCAACGCTTTCACTAGTACCCGGTGTTCTCCTACATAGCCCAGGGCGTCGGTACCGAGATCTGCCGGCTGCAGGTTGACCACGGCTGAGCTGTGTTCATCAGCTAGGCGAATCTGGCGAAAGGTGGTGATCTGAGGCACAATCTGCGACCACAGGTTTAAGCCACTAAAAATGCGCCCGGTCATCAAGGTTAAGGCATAGGCTCGATGCTGCTGCAAGCCTGCTGTTGCCGGTTTGGCATCGATTAAGGCAATGCGTAGACCGCTATCCTGAAGGGCACAGGCCAGCGTTAGCCCAACAATGCCGGCTCCAGCAATCGCCACGTCGTAGTCGAGGGAAGGATTGAGTTCATTGGGTGAGGCAACCGAGCTAACAGAGGATACTGAGGACCCTGTAAAAGAATTCGCGAATGGGTGAGTGTGGGTTGCTTCAGCGGCAAGTGAAGTTGTAGAAGACTGCTGCGGCACCATCGGCGTCCTGAGACCATCGTCATACTTCTTTATATTCTGACGTGCTTCTGAATTGCTATCAAGCAAGACCACTCACAGACAGCTTTATGTTCTAGACAGTGTTCTCTCACCTAATCTTTAAAGCAAAACCAGAATCGCAACGTCAGCCGGTATGGCCTCTGATTTTTAGATCTAGATCTACGATTCCTACACCCTTTAGTAGGGATTGAATAAACGAATTTCTCTTTTGTGCTGTTTTCCGGATTTTCTGTTCAGAATGGGTCTATTATGATCTTTGGTTAAGAAAAGGTTAAGAAAGAGCAGATTTTGCCAGGGGTGTCCGTTGTCCTCTCCCGAAGATATTCGTGCTGGAATCAGGGTTGAAATTTTGCAGCCAGACTATGTTGCTGGAGAAATCGGGGTTATTTTGGGGCGAGAAGAGCTAGTGGAAGGACAGCTTAGCAACCGTTGGTTAATTCAAGTGATTGGCGAAGATGTGGTGGTGTCGCTAACGCCCGATGAGTTTCGCATCATTTCCCAGTTCAACTCCTAGTCAGCTTTCGGCAAAATGCTGAAATCCCTTGTCTAAGCTGAGAATTTCATCCGCATGGGTACCGCTGCGGTCGTGTAGAACCACATTAGATGCAGGGGTGATCATGCCAACAATGGCAGCTCCCGGACCCAACTGCTGCACGAGTGTCTGAGCGGCAGACTGCGGCAAACAGAGCACTAGTTCAAAGTCTTCTCCGCCGTAGAGCGCCCAATCGATGGCCTGCTCCTGCGAAATCCACTGGGTTAGATAGGCAGGAAAGGGAATTTGGTCGCGATCGAGCTGCGCCCCCGTACGGCTGGCGCGACAAATTTGCAGCACCGCATCCGCCAAGCCATCGCTGCTATCCATACCGGCAACTCTGGGGCAGTCCTTGAGCAGCGGCAGCACATCTAGGCGAGGTCGTGGACGTTGATGAGCCTGAATCAAAGCAGCTCGCTCGCTAGGGCTGAGGCTTTGTCCCTGTTGAGGATGCAGAAGCAGCTCTAATCCCGCACGGGAGGCCCCGTGAACGCCGGTCACCACAATGGCATCTCCGGGTTCAGCGGTTGATCGCCGTACAGCCCGCTCCGCCGGCACCTGACCAAAGGCGGTAATCGCAACCATTTTTACTGGCGAACGGCAGATATCGCCCCCGACCAGTGGCGTTTCATAGTGTGCCAAGCAGTGGGTAATGCCTTGATAAAACTGCTCAACCCACGCCACGGCAGTCTCTCCTGGCAGCGCTAGTCCAACCGTAATGCCTAGAGGAGTAGCTCCCATCGCCGCTAAATCCGAGAGATTTGCAGCCGTCGCTCGCCAGCCCGCATCAATTGGACTCGTCGTGCGGTCGCTAAAGTGAACGCCGTCTACCAGAGTATCGGTCGTGACCACCAGTGATTGCTCCGCTGCCACAGTGAGTAGGGCCGCATCATCGCCGATCACCTGCGGTGGACAAAACCGCTGTAGCCGCTGCAGCAGACCTTGCTCGCCAATTTCTCGTACCGTCAAGACGCTACCCACTGCCCCCCTCTAGGCAGACTGAGGCTCCACAAGATTGTCTAGCCCATCGATGACTCTAGCTGAAATAATTTTGTCTCCCTGCTTGAGTTGCTCCAGTACCTCTTTATTTTCGGTGACATAGCCAAACACGGCATAGCGGCCGTCCAGCAGGTTCAAACCGGCCGGGGTTAGCTCTGGCTCAAACAAGAAAAAGAAGAACTGAGAGGAACCCCCGTTAGCATCATCCGCGGGGCGGGCCATCCCCAATGCCCCAAAGGCCGAGAAGGGCAGCACCGGCTGATCGAGATAGCGGCCCACTTCTTCGAGGGTTACCCCATAGAGCGGCTGGTCATCCCCTTTCACCATAATCTCTAGAGGAATCGCTCGATATTTGCCCGTTTTCGGATCGACAAACCCTACTTCTTTCCCTGGCGGATCGCCAATTTGCAGCACGTAATTATCTTCAGCGCGAGTGAACTCCAGCCCATCGTAGAAGCCGCGCTGCACTAGATCGACAAAATTGCCTGCGGTCACCGGGGCATTGTAGCCATCCACGACTAGCGTCATCGTGCCTTTGTTGGTTTCTACTTCTACTGTGGCGCGTCCCTTAAGCTGCGGCAGATTGCTGTATTCCTCAGGCACCTCAAAGGGGAAGCCTGCCACCATCAGCTCCTCCAATTCCCCGACTTGATCGAGGAGCTGCGAGCGCTTGGTCCAGATCGCCTCTTTGTTCTGCGCCGTGACCTCGGCTCGCATCTCGTCTAAGCCGGTTTTGATTTCAGCAATCAGCTTGCTGGCTTGCGGCTGACGATCGGCGGGGACGCTAGCAAGAATTTGCGCTTCCTGACGATTGAGAGTTTTTTGTGCTGTGTCAATATTGCGGTTGACGCCGGCGATTCGACGCGCCCGTAGCGCCTCGGACATATTTTCCAGAGCCGCCTGCACCTCGCGGATCGGCTTGTTATCGATTGGCAGCCCGTAGCGCAGCAGCGCTTTGCCGTCGGTAATCGCATTACCCGGAGGTAGAGCACTAGCTGGCACACTCCAGACCGTACTCACACCAAGGCAGAGCATTAAAACCAGTGTTAAAATCCCGGCCCGCAGGCATGATTTCAGAGCTTTCATAAACCTGGGTCGAAAATTGAGACAATTAAGACAATTAAATGGTTGAACAGCCATAGGTTCTTAAAGTTCAGGTTCAAGCGTCCGCACGAGCAGCAAAAATCCCACTCATCATCTTCCCATGCCAACCTGACGTTTGAATTTCTAGTTTGGCATTTTAGAAGGGGCCAGAATCCAGATCTGCCTTGAATCGGGTTTCGACCTGAATAAAATCCCCTCCAGGATGATACGACGTCCCCGAGAGCGGTAAAATGAGTTGCCGATTGTTCTCCCACGACAGCAAGATTCATGATTTCCAGTAATGACTTTCGCCCCGGTGTCAGCATTGAGCTCGATGGATCGGTGTGGCGAGTTGTAGAATTTCTCCACGTCAAGCCGGGCAAAGGCTCTGCTTTTGTGCGCACTAAGCTGAAAAATGTCCAGTCGGGCAACGTGGTGGAGCGTACCTTCCGCGCCGGTGAAACTGTGCCGCAAGCGGTGCTGGAGAAAAGTACGATGCAGCATACCTACAAAGATGCCGATGAGTATGTCTTCATGGACATGGCCACCTACGAAGAAGGGCGACTCAGCGCTCAGCAAATCGGTGACCGCGTTAAGTACCTCAAAGAAGGCATGGAAGTGAATGTGGTGCGCTGGAATAACCAGGTCTTGGAAGTGGAATTGCCCAACTCGGTCGTTCTGGAAGTGATCCAAACCGATCCGGGTGTCAAAGGCGACACGGCCACCGGTGGCACCAAGCCCGCTATTGTAGAAACCGGCGCTCAGGTGATGGTACCGCTGTTTATCTCGGTTGGAGAACGCATTAAGATTGATACCCGCACAGATGCGTATCTTGGTCGCGAATAGTCATGAGCGTTCGGCTCTCAGGGGGTCCGGTTACTGCTGATGGCTGAGTGCTAGTGGTGCTGCAGGCATAATGTTAGGCAATAGGAATTGTGGAATTGAATTTTAGTGAACTCCGCGAACTGCTCACAGTTATCAACCAAACAGATATTGCTGAATTTACGCTCAAGAGCGGTGAATTTGAGTTAGTAGTTCGCAAAGGCGTTCATGGTAGTGCACCCCAGTCGGTGACTTCCGCTACTGTCGAGGGGCTGCCCACACCAGCATTGACCCCTAGCGTGGCAACTCCTATTGCTAGCGCTCCGCCACCGGCAGTTGCTCCTCTTGCCTCAGAGCGACTCGTGGATATCGTATCTCCGATGGTGGGCACTTTCTATCGCTCGCCTGCACCCGATGAACCGCCCTTTGTAGACGTGGGCGATCGCATCCGCCCTGGTCAGACCGTGTGCATCATTGAGGCCATGAAGCTGATGAACGAGTTGGAAGCGGAAGTCAGCGGCGAAATTGTGGAAATCCTCGTGCCCAATGGTGAACCGGTAGAATACGGGCAGGTGCTCATGCGCGTCAATCCCGGCTAATCGGGCTTCTGTTTCCACTATTCTTGCCCGCAATTCCAGATAAAGTAAACCCAACAAGGTTGTTTGCTGGGAGGGCTGTCCATGTACGTCTTGATCGGAGGGGCGGGGCTAATCGGGCTAAACCTGGCCCAGAAGCTCGTGGATTTGGGGCATACGGTGGCCCTAGTGGATATCGATCCGTTAGCCTGTCGCTATGCCCGGGAGCGCATGGGCGTCATGGCCTTCGAGGGTAGCGCTGTTAGTACGGAAGTTCTGCTAGAAGCAGGTATTCGCAAGGCAGACGCAGTGGCGGCAGTGTTGCGGAACGATGCCCTCAATTTGGCGATGGTTGCCTTATCTAAGCATTACGGCGTCTCGCGAATTTTGGTGCGGATGCGGCATCGGGACTACGAGGAACCCTACCGCAGTGCTGGAGCGACCTCGGTAATCAGCACCATTGATCTGGCCGTATCGACCATGGTCAACGCCATCGAATATCCCCAAGTGGAATCGATGATGCACTTCGAGCAAGATCAGATCGAAGTGTTGAAACTGCCGATCCCCGTAGATTCCCAGATCGCGGGTCGTCGCTTAGCTCAAATCGCTCAAGATCCCTGCTTCCCCAAAGGATCGCTGATCATCGGTTACCAGTCGCACCCTCATGAAGACTTAGTCATTCCCAACGGGAACACAGTGCTGGTAGGTGGCTCCACGGTATTGATGGTTACCAAGCCGGGAGCACTGCATCAGGTGATTGATTTTATGCAAGGCTGCCTGCCCTGACCGGGGCACCCCTGTGTTCAATCAAACCCGGTTCATGTTACCGCTGCCTACCTCATTCCGAGATTCTACCGACCTGAGCTACGGAGAATTGAAGATTTCGTAGCAGTATCCTAGCAATGGTAGTGACCTCAATGGGCAAGGGCACCTTGGGGCTATCCTGCTTCTGCACCGCTCCATTATGACTGATTGTGCTACCGCTCTGGTTTGCCTCGACGCTCAACTGCACCCACGCCTTGCGCCCTGGTTGCTGCCAACCCACGATGTAGTTTTGCTGGAGCCACAGCGCGACGGCATCGAGCAGATTACTGCCCTTTTGTATCGGCGACAGCCGCTCTGCCAGCTACATTTAATAGGCATCGGCAGCGCCAACAGCTTGCAACTAGGTACAGCTCATCTGAATTTGTTTACCCTCGAGCGCTACGGCTGGCAGTTGCAGCAGTGGGGTGAGATGCTGGCAGCCGGTGCCCATCTCTACCTGTACGGCTACCCCGATGACCCGCCAACCACAGTCACGAGGCGTCCAACCCCGACGCCCGCTCAAGGTCAGAGTCGGCTTCCTGCTACGGCATCGGTTCAGTCCCCTTTCTTGCAGAGATTGCAGCTGCTGACTGGAGCGAATCTGGCAGCCTTCAACCTAGGAGCGACCCAGACCTGGGAGTTGGCTGCAACCTCGGGCGAAGTCAAAGGCTGCTCAGGGAAGGCACCGCTACCGCCAGAGCAAGCGGCATCTTCTCTGTAGCATCAATTCTCCAGCAGCAATCCTTTGCTGCAGCGGGTCCAGTCCAGTGTTCCGACAATCTAGTGCCAACATGTCTGGTGCCAGCGTCAAAGCTGGGGCTATTCGTCTTCTAGGGTTAGAATTCGCTCGTCGATTTGCTGGAGCCGATCGCGAACGGTGGTTTCGGAGAGAATGCCACGTCGTAAGGCTTCACTGAGGGCCCCTTTTTCTACCAGCAGCAGCCGTTTGCGAATTGCGTCGAGACCCGAGGGATCACTTTGTCCAGTGCTCACTTCCACTGCCCAGCGGTCATACAAATCCCGCAAGGCTCGCTCTGCTTTAGCAACCTGCACTTGGTACATCGCTCGCATTTCTTCGTAGATGGTTTTGGGCAGCACGCCGGTTTTCAGCATGCCATCTAGTTCGTCCTGGGCAGCTTTGGCAGCAATAAGCTGGGCCCGCAATTCCTCGGTTTGCTGGCGCGAAGCCGAATAGCCTCCGAGCCGCAGTTGTTTGATGAGCCAAGGCAAGCTTAGCCCCTGCACCACCAGCGAGAGCAGCACCGATCCAAAAACAATCGCAATCAGGCTACTGCGACCATTGAGGGCCATTGGCAAGCTTAGGGCCAGCGCCATCGACAGCGAGCCTTTGATGTTGCCCAGAAACAGCACATGCTGCCAGCGTAGCGGAATAGGGCGATCGAACCAGCGCAGCAGCGCCAATAAAGGATAAACCGCCAGCAAGCGCCCGATCTGATAGGCCAAAACCGCTAGCAGTACTGCTGGCAGAATTTCCCAGAGCGTTCCCGGTTCTAGCTCGACGCCAATCAGCAGAAAAATAAACGTGTTGACGCCAAAGCCCGCGTATTCCCAAAAGCTATAGAGCGTCACTCGATTCGAAGCCGACACTCGCCGCGATAGCCCCACATTACCCACCATTAAGCCGGCCACCACGACGGCTACTACACCGGACACCTCTAGCCAATTCCCCACCTGGTAGGCACCCAGTGCCAGTGCCACCGTCAACAAAATGCCGCTCAGGTTGTCATCGGAGCGCGAGAACAGCCCGACACTGAGATAGCCCAGCGCCAAACCGACCAAGCTGCCGCCCGCAATCACCACTACTAGTTCTTGCAGCCCTTCGGTAAGGGATACAGACCCCGTGGTGTAGCTCACTAAAATTAAGTTAAACAGCACTAGGGCAACACCGTCGTTAAACAGGCTCTCGCCTTCCACAATCGTAATCAGCCGCGAAGGCACGACAATTTCTTTGAACACCGCAATCACCGACACCGTATCAGTAATTGCCAGAATCGTGCCCAGCAGCAGTGCCGGAATCCAGGCTATTCCCAGCCCCAGCTTGATGACAATCGCCGTTACTCCTGCGGCAACTACAACACCCGGAACGGCGAGCAGAGCAATCGGCTTGACAGTACTGCGCAAACGGCTGATGTCGGTATTGATTGCGGCTTCAAAGAGCAGAATCGGCAAAAACAAATTCAGAATCAGCGAAGAATCCAGTCCAACACTATTGGGCAAAAAATCAGCGATGGCCAGTCCTGCCAGCACCAACCCTGTGACATAGGGAATGCGCAACCGCCGCGACAGCAGAGCTACGCCCGTTGCCACTAGCAGCAGGATGATCCAGCTACTGACATAGGCAGCAATGCCTCCCTCTGCCGCCAAACCAAGCTGGCTCGGCTCAACGGCAACAGGCAGCGAAAACAGCAACCGGAACACTGACCCAACGGGAGTCTCGACACCGGGAAAGAAATTCAGGAGGGCAATGCACATGGGGGCATTCGGGGATGAACGATCCGTTCACTATGATGGCTGAGTTTGACCAAAACGATCGCAGTGCGCCAGAAATCGAGCGGGGATCTCCGGTCGCGCTCCCCAGTGCAGATGCACATAGGAAGCATGCACCTGCTGCTGTCGCCAGCCTTCGTAGCCATGATCGCGTGGATTGCCATTGGGATACCCCTCGTAGCCCCAGAGATGATATAGCGGTGCATTTGGCAGGGCAGTTAGGTGAGAGCGATGAAACTCGTGCCCCCAGACTTGAGCCTGAAGTGGCAGCAGCGGACCCGAGTGCTGAGCCACGGCACAACGATAGCCCAAGGTGAGGCGCTGCCCCATCTGTGCTGTTGTCGGCAGAATGCCAACCATCCGCCATGAGTTGCCGTCAAAATCTACGAGCGTTTCGGTGAGATACATTAAACCGCCACACTCGGCATAGGTCGGCATACCTGCGGCGATCGCAGTCCGCACAGCTTGCCGGGCAGGCTCATTGGCACTCAAGATGGCAGCAAACATCTCGGGGAAGCCGCCCCCAAAGTACAGCCCGCTGACCTGGCCTGGCAACCGCTCATCCTGCAACGGACTCCACTCCACAATGTCGGCACCGAGCTGGGTCAATAGCTCCAGATTGTCTGCATAGTAAAAGCTGAAGGCCGGATCGCGAGCCACGGCAATACGCAATCTTCGCGGCGGCATCGGGGAATGGTCCGGAGTAGCAGTGGCAGGAGAGGGGGCGCTAAAGTTTGGGGAAGGCTGAACGGGAGGCTGAACGGTGACGGGCGGCTCGCAGCGCAGCAGCGGCAGCAGTGGCGTCCAGTCGAAACCGGTAGTCCCCAAATTGGCAAGCTGCTGTATCACCGTGGATAGCATCGGCAGTTCCGCAGTGGGCACGAGGCCGAGGTGCCGATCGGGCAGGGTAATGGCGTCGTCTCGCTTCAGAACTCCTAAGATGGGTACCTGCAGCGGTTCTAGAGCCGCTTTTAGTAGATCCAGATGCCGGTCGCTACCCACTCGGTTCAGCACGATGCCTGCCAATTGCAACCGTGGATCAAACGTCCGGTAGCCATGCACAATCGCTGCCACCGAACGCGAAAGGCGGCTACAGTCGAGCACCAGCAGAATCGGCAGGTGCAGCAACCGAGCTATATGAGCCGTGCTCGCCCAATCGTCGCTGCCGCTAGCACCGTCAAACAATCCCATCACACCTTCCACCAGAGCATACTCGGCAGTAGCACTATGGCGAGCAAAGCACTGCTGCACATAAGACTCGGACGTTAAGACCGGATCGAGATTGCGGCAGGGTCGCCCCGTGATATGGGCATGAAACATTGGATCGATATAGTCGGGGCCCACCTTAAAGGACTGCACCGACCTCTGCCATTGCCGCAAGGCTGCCAGAATCGCCAGCGTCACCGTTGTTTTGCCGACCCCGCTGCGTTCACCTGCAATGATTAGAGCCATAACCCAAAGGGCACCCTGGATAGAAGGAATGAATATAGACAAGGAACATAAAGATTGAGCAAAGTCCTGCGGAAGTTATCGCCAGTTGCCCTTATTTCCCAGGGTAGACCTGTTATAACTCAGGAGAAACAGGAGTGCGGGCTGCGCGATGGGCGGCAAGACGAGTGCCTCTGCCTGTTAACTCAGACCATGCAGTTTGGGTAGTTCGGTGATAGTTTGGTGAATCGGTGAGGAGGGAAAATCAATGTCAGAGATGAAGCCAACCCCTAAGTCAACCATCTTAGTGACGGGAGGAGCAGGCTACATTGGGTCCCATGCGGTGCTGGCGCTGCAAGACGCAGGGTATGATGTGCTGGTGCTCGACAATTTGGTCTACGGGCATCGAGAGCTCATCGAGCAAACCCTACAGGTTCAGCTGATTGTTGGCGACATGGGCGACCGGGCACTACTCGATCAGCTATTTGCTCGCTATAAGCCGGCGGCTGTCATGCATTTTGCTGCCTATGCCTACGTCGGCGAGTCGGTTACCAATCCGGCAAAGTACTACCGCAACAATCTGGTGAATACGCTCACGCTACTGGAAGCTATGGTGGCTGCAAACATAAACAAGCTGGTGTTTTCCTCGACCTGCGCCACCTACGGTATTCCTAAGACGATTCCTTTACCGGAAGATCATCCGCAAAATCCGATCAATCCCTACGGAGCCACGAAGCTGATGGTCGAGCGGCTACTAGCTGATTTTGACACTGCCTATGGCCTAAAATCAGTCTGCTTCCGCTACTTCAACGCGGCGGGTGCAGATCCCCTAGGGCGACTCGGCGAAGATCACAATCCCGAGACTCACCTGATCCCGCTAGTTTTGCAGACAGCTCTGGGTAAACGCGATGCTATTTCTGTGTTTGGCACCGACTACCCTACCCCCGACGGAACCTGTATTCGCGACTATATTCACGTCGCAGATTTGGCAGTTGCCCATGTGTTGGGACTCGATTACCTGCTGAACGGTGGCGACAGTACGGCATTTAACTTAGGCAACGGCAATGGTTTCTCAGTCAAGCAAGTGATCGAGGCGGCTCGGCACATTACAGGGCAACCGATCTCAGTGATCGAATGTGAACGGCGTCCTGGCGATCCACCGGCTTTAGTCGGCAGCAGCGAGCGTGCCAGAACGGTACTAGGCTGGCAACCCCAATATGACGATCTGCACACCATTATTCGCCATGCCTGGAGTTGGCACCAGCAGCGGCATGGGTCAACCCAGGGCAACATAGTCAGGGGTTGAGGAGACCAGTGCCTCAGCCAGAACTGCGAGTTAGCGAGGGGGGCGTCGCCGCTGCAAAAACTCGGGAATATCTAGCCCTGGTTTGGTTCGGGGTTCGGGTGGAGGGGGTGATGGTGGCAGTGGTGAGGTTGGTGGAGGAGTCAACGTTCGCTTCATGGGAGAGACGCGGGTCGCAGTTTGCTGAACGGGTGGCGCTGAGGCTTCGGTCGAGAAGCCAGTGGCAATCACCGTGATCCGCACCTCTCCTTGCAGCCGATCATCCAAAACCGCCCCAAAAATAATGTTGGCATTCGGATCAACAGCCTCATAGATAATTTCGGCAGCCGAGTTGACTTCGTGAAGCGTCAGATCATGTCCACCCGTAATGTTGAACACGACGCCCTTGGCTCCATCAATTGAGGATTCCAGCAGTGGTGAAGAAATGGCAGCCGTGGCAGCTTCGCGCGCTCTTGATTTGCCCGAACCAATACCAATGCCCATCAAAGCTGAGCCAGCATCAGCCATGACGGCCCGCACATCGGCGAAGTCCACATTCACCAGCCCTGGGATTGTAATGATATCTGAGATGCCCTGCACCCCCTGCCGCAGGATATCATCCGCGACCCGAAAGGCCTCCTGCACCGGGGTTTGATCGGAAATTACGGAGAGCAGCTTGTCATTGGGGATGATGATCAGGGTATCCACCCGACTCTGCAAAGCCGCAATCCCTTCGTCGGCTTGACTGGTGCGCCGCTTGCCCTCGAAGGTAAAGGGCTTGGTGACAACGCCCACTGTCAGCGCTCCGACTTCTTTTGCCACCTCAGCGACAATCGGAGCAGCTCCAGTACCCGTTCCGCCTCCCATACCTGCCGTAATGAAGACCAGATCGGCATGGTCTAAAGCAGCAGAGATTTCGTCGCGAGATTCCTCAGCGGCTTTTTGCCCAATAGCCGGGTTGCCGCCCGCTCCTAGCCCGCGAGTCAGCTTTTGCCCGACCTGCAAGCGGTTATGAGCCGACGCTTGAGTCAACGCCTGAGCATCAGTATTAATAGACCAAAATTCCACGCCAGCAACCCCACTCGCAATCATGCGGTTCACAGCGTTACATCCACCCCCGCCAACCCCAATTACCTTAATTCTGGCTACACTACTTGGCACAATATCATCACTCCTGGCGTCTTCTCCCAGTGCGTTTTTGGCGTCACGAACTTGACCCAAGTGTACCCCAGAGTTAATGAAAGGGTTTGAAGCGTTCATTGGCAGTGAAAAATTAACTTGATCGGCGTCGGGAGGATCGGCGTGGTTAGCCCCTAATCTACGATTAAACGTCATTGGAATTTAGAAACGACTGATACAAAGACTTTTTAACTCTAGACAACTATAGGGTAAGTTGCTAGAAAAACCAAATAAGAACTCTAGCCTCTCATGGGCATGCTGACTATCAGCCAACCCTCTATTCGGCTATTCATTCGGCTATTACAGTATTAAGAAGAGCGCCATCCCTATGGCAGTTAACTTTTATAAAAGAGTTGCATGGCTACAAACATGGCTACAAATTCGTAGGAAGACAGCTTCCGGCTGCAACCTGGCTGAAGGGCAACACACTACAAGGGCTGTGTTGCCTTGTGGCAGTGACAACATCCCCCAAAGGGCACCTTTGCGTCTTAATGATTGCCATTTTGTATTCACTTCTCAAACGAGATGTGCCAGTCCCTACAGGGCCCTTCTTGTCCCTTCTTATTACTATCGCTCTTTTCGTACCGGCTATATTCCTCCTTGTGATTACAAACTGAATTGCTCAATTTCAATCCATCGCTGGAATGATTCTTGAATGATATCGAACCTTAGGAATCATAAAACAATGATTGTCTAACGTTTCACCTGCGTTTCACCTGTGCCCCTGTTCTTACTGTCTTTTCTAGTCTGGTTTGACCGTTGCCTCCGCCTGCCAGTCAATACAGCTCATGAGACCTACATGAGACCTATAAATTCACTTCCTTCTAAGTCTGATGTCGCTGGATAGCGCAGATAAATTGCCCTCACTCGATTTTGGCTACTTTGACCACCAACTTTAGCTCTGCTTCTCAATCGGTGTCTAGCATCTATCGTTAGGGGGAAGGTGGCTCTTCTCTTGTACCAGAAGTCAACTCTAGCATTGGAACCTCCGGATCGCTTAGGTCAATGTAAGCAATTTCATCAGCACTAATACTGTCAGGAAGGCGACGCATTTGGTCGAGAACTCGAAGCTGCTCTGGAAACCGCTCGCCATAGGGACCGCAATGAATGATCCCCAGTTCAGTTTGCAGTATCAAATTCCCAGGCTCACGCCAATCAATTTCTGAGATTTTGACCGGGCTGCGGCTCACCGCTAGATATAAGCTGACCCACTGTGAGCTGTAGCTCTCCTGAAACCCAATCACCTTCAGAGTAGGAAGCTGGCGCGACTGGTTTAAGGAAACGTACTTCTCGTAGGGGATCCAAGTGCCCTTTTCATCGAGTAAGCCAACGGCTGCCAGATGATCGGATGGTTGCCCCGGAGAAACCGCAGTGGGCGGGCTAGTGTAGGCAACAGCAACAGGGTAGCGCTCCTGCAATTGAATGGTGAGCCGGGGCGGAAACATGCGACGCGTTACGACGACCTGTGATACCGGCGCTTCTGCTTCTAACTGGGCTGCAATCGCTTCAGGTTGTAGCGCCAGGATGGATTGGGGATAGCGGATGGCAAGCATCGCCCGCAGCATATCGGACGAGAAGGACTGATTGCCTTCGATCACGATTTGGTTGGGGCTGCGAATCATCCAGTCAGGTAGCGTTGTCAGCCAAACCACCCCAACCGTCAACCCACTGACCGCCAGAATTTGCCAGCTTCTCTGCAAAAAGCGAGAGCGTCGCTGCCGCTGTAGCTGCCGCCGCCGCTGTGCCAATTCATCTGAAGACACTGATGAGAAATCCATCATTGCTGCATCGCGCTGCTTGTCTTGAGTCACTCTGAGTCGCTCTATTGTCGTGGCTCCACAGTATAGCGTGTCTGTTGCTGAAGTAACCCTCTGTTTCGGCGCAATTCAACGATTGAACGAGCGCGACCCGATACCAGCCCAATCTTGCCATTGCCTCAACTCTAACTCCATGACTCTAGAACGTCCTATCAAGGAGTTTGGGAAGGAGGCATTTCACAGCAAGTTCATAAATTTGATAAAAGTTTAACAGAAAATTTACGTAAATCTTCCAACCTTTACGGACTGCGAGAAGTCAAAAGGAAATAGTGAGGCTGAGAAACGTCGGCCTTTGTCACTCTATAATCTGGTCCGGTTCCTTTGTGCCCAGTTGCTGGTCAATAATGAGATCCATTGCCTATCTACTTGTGCCCCTTTTGCTGCCAACACTGGTCATGGGATTGACCGTCGGCTGCATGGCCAATCCCCTACCGGCTGGGCAGCTACCGATAGCTACTCAGCCCACCAATGCTCCCTCCACCCGCGAAATTTTGCAGCAAAGCTGGATCGCCTACCGGCAGCGCTTTATTCAGGGCGATGGGCGCGTCATTGATTGGGAAAGCAACGCTCGCACGGTTTCAGAAGGGCAAGCCTATGCCATGCTACGAGCGGTATTTGTAGATGATCCGGAAACCTTTGAATTAACGCTGCGATGGGCAGAAAACAATTTACAGCGCCGCAATGGAGATACGCCTACTGACTCGTTATGGGCTTGGAAATGGGGGCAACAGCAGGACGGCAACTGGGGCATTCTTGACGCGAATTTTGCCAGCGATGCCGACCTCGATGCAGCCACTGCCCTCATCTTGGCAGCTCGCCGCTGGAATCGCCCCGACTATTTAGAGCTGGCGCGCACCAAACTCCGTGATCTCTGGAACCTTTCAACGCTAGAGATTCCGGCTCAAACACGCAGATCCCAACCTCGTTCGCAGCCGGTTCGCTACTTCTTGCCTGGGCCAGTGAGTGCCTTTCAGCCCAAGCCCGATCAGATCTATCTCAATCCCTCGTACCTTGCACCCTACGCCTTCCGTCTGTTTGCCCAGGTCGATCCAGAACGCAACTGGCTGAGCCTGGTAGACAGCAGCTATCAAATTCTGGAGGATTCGACCGACCTCTCGCCCGTCGGACTCCCCAGCGACTGGGTCGCCTTCAACCCCAACACCCGAGAATTCTCACGAGTGCCAGTCACGAGTCGCCTGCGCAGTGGCTATGGGTTTGATGCCTATCGCGTCTGGTGGCGAGTGGCTCTCGATGCAGCTTGGTTTGCAGAACCCAGAGCGGAGGCATTTCTGCGGCAGCATCTAACGCATCTCCAAGAACTCTGGCAACGGCAGCAGTTTATTCCAGCCCGCATTAGTTTGCGCGGTCGAGCTCTAGCCCGCTACGAGGCGACGAGTCAATATGCCATGCTCTATCCAGCGTTTCAGTTAATTGATCCGGTAGTGGCTGAAGAAATTCGGCAGCAAAAGCTACTGCCAACCTACAAAAATGGCATCTGGGATAATGATTCTGCCTACTATGTGCAGAACTTAGCTTGGTTCGGGCTGTTTCCCGCTACGGAAATCGCCGCAAACTGGTTGCAGCCCTAGTTACAGTCCCCATTGATTACCTCATTGATTGAACGATTCAACGCTTCGGTTTGAGTTTGATCAACTCCTGAAGCAGTGGGCAGCAATAGAGGCTATCAGGTTCCACAGCCACAGGGTAGAGGCGAAGGAGCCGTTCGTAGTGCTAGCGTCAGCTCGTAGCGATTGTTGCCCTCAGCATTGCTATGCACCCGCATGTAATAGACACCTGCGGACAGCCCTTTGTACGCCCTGGTGATCTGATTACCTGCTTTGACCGAGGTAGATTGGCGGCTACCGCGGTAAGAAAGAATTTGGCCAGTTGCATCGAGGAGGGACCCCACTAGTGGAGCCTGAGAACGATTGCGTAGGGTGATATCTATATTGCCTTGGCGGGTCAGCGTCAGCTTGAAGTAGTCTACGCGGTCTCCCCGTCCCACCTGATCTCGAATGGTGCGACGTAGATTGGGCGGCACAACTGGCAGCACCGTTGCAGTTGCCAGTGAGTTATTTCTAGCAGTTGCTCGACGGCTGAACCTACCTGACAATGGCTGCGGTGAGGTGAAGCGAGGACGTTCGCTACCCGCGGTCAGGGCTGCTGGTTGTCGCAACTGGAGGTTTAACGGATTTTCAACCATCATTAGGGTCTCTTTCTTGGGAAACTGGCCCGCAATAACACATTCAAGCCTTCAGACAATTCAGTCAATTCAGTAGCTGGGTCTACAACCTTCTAAAACCTGGTCCTCAAGGCACAGTGTTAGTTAACCTACTAATCTACCCACTTGCGCAATTTTTGATGCACGACCGCCAGTGCACACATATAGTCATCGGCGCGGTAGTCGGTCTGTGCAATTGCAACGGCGCGGGTGATATGGAAGCGGGCTAAGGGTTCACTGACTGCCGCCTCATAGTATAGCCCCACATAGAGGTGGCTGTAGAAAGCACCGCGACTGCCCTCTTGAGTGCCGCTGGCGATCACCTGTTCGGGAGTAGCAACCCCAGCGTACAGGTCATACACAGCTCGCATCACCCGGCGGGGATCGTTGCGCACCACCAGCAGGGAGGCTTGGGCTGTTGCAATACCTTGTTGCCGCGCCATGCAGAGATATCGCCAGACGGTTTCTTCGACATCGTGAGCATTAACGGTGAGATCGATCTCAAATTGCTGGGCACCCTCGGCAAAGCGATCGGCATAGTAATACGAAAGCCCGCGTTGCCAGAGGTAGGGGGTCAGGCGCGGATTGAGCTGCTCGGCTCGATCAAAATCCTGAATCGAGAGGGCAATCTCCCCTTGCTTGAAGCGAACCATGCCCCGCTGCACGTAGGCTTTAGGGCTACTGGGATTGCTCTGGATTATTTGCGTCCAATACTGATGCTCGCGATCGAGCTGCTGGGCATTGACCATAGGTAGGAATATTGCTCGCGGAAAGTGCTGGAGAAACGTGCTAGAGGAAACGCTGCGGGAATCGAATGGTCGGCTAGGTAAGCCGTATCGATGCTGAACTATCCTAGTGGAAAGGATGAGAGAAACCTATCCTTTCGCGTCTGGTTTGCGTCGGGATCGAGCGACATAGGGGCAGAACCGGCTTTCCTTCCCGCTCGGCCCAAAGAGCAATCCTAGACCCATTGATCCCGTTGATATCTGATAGTTTGTTTTGATTCATGGCAGGACATAGTAAGTGGGCAAACATTAAACGACAAAAAGCCCGAGTCGATGCCGTTAAAGGCAAAACCTTCGCCAAGATGTCGCGAGCCATTATTGTGGCCGCTCGCAGTGGTGTTCCAGATCCGGCAGGCAATTTTCAGCTTCGCACCGCCATCGAGAAAGCCAAAGCTGCCGGCATTCCCAATGACAACATTGAACGGGCCATTGCCAAAGGTGCGGGCAAGCTAGGCGCAGGCGATGAGCTAGAAGCCATTCGCTACGAGGGCTACGGTCCAGGCGGCGTGGCCATCCTGATCGAAGCCTTGACCGATAACCGCAACCGCACGGCTGCCGATCTGCGAGCTGCCTTTGGTAAACGCGGCGGTAATTTAGGAGAAACTGGCTGCGTCGGCTGGATGTTTGAGCAAAAAGGCGTCGTCACCATTAGCCGTCCAGGTCAGGGCAAAATCAAAGTGCTGCCCATCGATGAGGAAACGCTGCTGGAAACCTTGCTGGAAGCCGGAGCTGATACCTACGAGCTGATCGACGTGGATGAGGACCTGCCGGGAGCTGAGGTGTTCACCGATCCGGCTAATCTAGAAGCGCTGAGCCAGTTTCTCAAAGACCAGGGCTACAGGGTTCACAGCTCGGAACTGCGTTGGATTCCTCAAAACAGCTTGGAAGTGACGGACCCCGACCAGGCCCGCTCGCTGCTGCGATTGATGGATGCCCTGGAAGATCTAGACGATGTCCAGAGTGTCACGGCCAACTTTGAGATGTCCGAAGAGCTGATGACCGTCAGCCTCGTGTAGTTGTTTTAGAAAAGCCTAACTAAAGCCTGACTGTGGACGCATGCAGGCGAGATGCCAGCGGTGGAGCATGATGTTGAAAGGTGGGCAAACCCCCCGTCGACAGTTCGGTTCCACCCACTCTGCACAAGCTGGAGGGGTTGTTACAGTAAGTTCATAGAGACACAACCATAGAAACACAACTACCGTCTAAGTGAGGGTCTAGCCGTGAACGACGCAACAAATCGAGTTTCAGATCTATTTGGAAGTGGCGATTCCAACACCAACCTCCTGTGGCAGTATGTGCAGTCGATGAGTCCAGAAACGGTTGCCCAACTCTCTAAGCCCGGATCAGTTGAAGTACTACAGGTGATGGAGCGGAATATTATCGGGCTGCTAGGTGGACTGCCCTCCGAGCATTTTGATGTCACGATTACCACGAGCCGGGAACATCTGGGACGTTTGCTGGCCTCAGCGATGATGAGTGGCTACTTTCTGCGCAGCGCCGAGCAGCGGATGCAGTTTGAACGGACGATGATGGCAGCTGATTCCAGTTCCGTTGACCGCTAGAGCCAGTGAAAGAGCCAGTGAATAAGTCTGCACCAGTTAAGTAAATCAGGCTGAATGGGCCGCGCCGTTCTTGAGAATCCTGCTCGATCCTAAAGAGATTAGAGAGTTCAAAGATTAGATAGTTCGCAAAATAGCTCAAAACCGTTGAAAGTCGATGGCAAAATAGACTGGCTGTAGCAGCGCGATCAGGAGGTAGCAGATCCTGGTTGCGTTTTGGTGCAGCGAGCCGATGCTGTCCTATAAGCTTTAAGTTTAATGTACTTAATGTGTACTTAATGGACGCTGACTGCTCTATCTGAGCATTGCTGCGCCAGTTGTTCTCGGCCTTTTCCTAGGATTTATGGTTTCAGCACAACAACGGGACACCCTGAGCCTGCCTGAGGTGAATAAGTTGCGGCGAGCGCTGCTGGCTTGGTATGCGGCATCGGGACGCGATCTCCCTTGGCGACGCACTCAAGACCCCTATGCAATCTGGGTTTCCGAGATTATGCTGCAACAAACCCAGGTAAAAACCGTAATTCCCTATTACGAGCGGTGGCTCAAGCAATTCCCGACTATTGCGGCTCTTGCCGCTGCCGATCAGCAGCAGGTGCTCAAAGCCTGGCAGGGACTCGGCTATTATGCCCGGGCGCGGAATCTGCACCGAGCCGCTCAAATCATCATGCAGCAGCATAGGGGAATGTTCCCGATTACTCTAGAAGCCGTTCTGGCGCTGCCCGGCATTGGGCGAACCACAGCAGGCGGCATTTTAAGTGCAGCATTGAACCAGCCCGTGGCAATTTTAGATGGTAATGTAAAGCGAGTACTGGCGCGGCTCATGGCATTGCAGGTGCCACCCAATCGAGTTGTCGAGCAATTGTGGTCGTGGTCGGAAATGCTGTTGGATCGGCAACAGCCCCGCGATTTCAACCAAGCCTTGATGGATCTGGGAGCCACCCTCTGTACGCCCAAAAATCCAGCCTGTTTGCTTTGTCCCTGGAGAGATCATTGCCAAGCGCAGCAGTTAACCATGCAGAACCAAATTCCCTACTCAAACTCACGCTCTGCGGTGCCCCACAAGCAAATTGGAGTCGCGGTGATTTGGAATGATCAGGGGCAGATTTTGATCGACCGGCGGCCCCAGGATGGGCTGCTCGGCGGACTCTGGGAATTTCCCGGCGGCAAGCTAGAACCCGGTGAAACCGTTGAGGAATGCATTCAGCGAGAAATTCTAGAGGAGTTGGGCATGGTTATTGAGGTGGGCGATCACCTAGTAAATGTTGATCATGCCTATAGCCACTTCCATGTGACGTTGAACGTGCATCACTGTCGGCATATCAGCGGCGAGCCGCAACCCATCGAATGCGACGAGGTGCGCTGGGTGACTCTGGAGGAGCTAGAGCACTATCCCTTCCCGAAGGCAAATGTCCGCATTATCGAAGCGCTGCATCAGTATGTGGCTCAGTCGTGAGCAGCGACTCTAATGGAGTTGGAATCAGCTTGACATCAAACACTTGCGCAAAGGTCTGGGCAACCCGCTGCTGCACCTGATCAAAGCAAATTCCTGGCACAAATTGCGCCATGCTGCCCACGGGTTTATCGGCAATACCGCAGGGTACAATCGCTTCAAAGCCGCTGAGATCAGGACAGACATTCAGGGCAAAGCCGTGCATTGTGATCCAACGACTGACCTTGATGCCAATCGCCGCAACTTTTCGCCCTTCCACCCAGACGCCAGTAAGTCCGGGAATGCGCTCGCCAGTCAGCCCATACTGAGCCACCACCTGAATTAGTACCTCTTCGAGTTGCCGCAAATACCAGTGCAGATCCTGGCGGTGGTGTCGCAAATTGAGGATGGGGTAACCCACAAGCTGCCCCGGGCAGTGATAGGTAATCTCGCCTCCTCGCTCAACTCGATAGAGAGGATGGGGCAGATGAGCCGGGTCAAACTTGAGGAATTCTAGACTTGCCCCTTGACCGAGCGTGTAAATCGCAGGATGTTCTAGCAGCAGCAGGACATCTTCTGGGTTGGCTGTTTGATCGTCCGAATTGCCCTGCTTCCGCCGCTTCACGAGAGACTGCTGCCATCCCCAAGCTACCTCATAGCATGTTAATCCTGGCGTGTAGAGCAAACAGTGCCGCGAGGTGGATGAGGAGGATGTGTACATGCCCAATTTTTAAGAATACGAGATGCCACTCTCGGGATCAAGCGTGGTTTGACGTAGATTGGTCAAAAGGGTTGAGGATTCTAATCAAGAAACATCAACGGATGCAAAAGATTTTAAACGACTCTGTTGGCCAAAATACAAGGTGCTAGGGTGGAAGTATGACCCAAGTATGTAGGGGAGGAAGCTTGATATGAAGCTTGTTATCCAGGGCAAAAACATTGAGATTACCGACGCAATTCGTGAGTATGTACATCAAAAAATTGAGAAGGCCATCAACCATTTCCAGAATTTAACGACTGAAGTCGATGTTCATCTCTCGGTTGCTCGCAATCCCCGGATTAACCCCAAGCAAACTGCTGAAGTAACCATTTACGCCAATGGTGCTGTTGTCCGTGCTGAAGAGAGCAGCGAAAACATGTATGCCAGCATCGATCTGGTTGCAGACAAGATTGCTCGGCAGATGCGGAAATATAAGGAGAAGCGCCAGGATAAAACCCATGCTCCTGTGAAGGCGACGGAGGTCCTGAGCCAGCAGCCCGTTGCTCCAACCTTGGTCAATGAAGAGCGTGCTCCTGAGCTGCCGGGTGAAGTCGTGCGGATGAAATACTTCGCGATGCCGCCCATGACCGTGCAAGAAGCCCTAGAGCAGCTCGAACTCGTTGATCATGACTTCTACATGTTCCGCAACGCCGAAACGGGTGAAATCAACGTCATCTACGAGCGCAACCATGGCGGCTATGGCGTCATCCAACCGCGCAACAACAACGGCCACACCAACGGTAAATTTGCTGAGATTGCCCATCGAGCCAGCAAATCAGCAGAGTCACTTACTCGCAAATAATCTCCACTGATGGTCTTCCCTGAGAGGATGGGCTGTGTTTTACACAAACTATCTTCTCAGGTACTTAGATTCTGCTGAGTGACAACGTGTAAAGTAGCTTTACTTGGCATTAGTGTCGCTATCTCTCTGCTGATTGCCTAGCCCATGTCCACCTGTTTTGCATCAGAAGCAAGCAAGGCATGGGCATTCTTGTGAACTATCTTTGAGTATTTAGTTTGAGATATTCGGTAATTACTATCTGGCAGGCTTCTGATTTGCCGACTCCATCACAACTCGCCGCTAGTTTTTGGGCATTCCACTGGTGGTTTGTGTAAGTTTAATACAATATTGTGATTTATCTTATTCTTTGTATCTAGTTTCTTGAATCCCAACGACTCTAGAGGTCTACCTCTTTCTAATGCTTTCTAATGTATACCTATGCGTTTTTGCTTCATTCCTCCGTTGCGCTAGATTTACCCAAAGGAATTTCTGGGGCCCTAGAATTGGTCAGCGTTGCCGATGTGGCGGCACTCGTTGAGCCAGATTTGCCGTTTGAAGGATTGCAGCAGAGTGATCAGCAGCTCATGCAGGCGGTGCTGGCCCATGATCGGGTGATCCGCGAGCTGTTTCAGCAGGTGACCGTGTTGCCACTTCGCTTTGGAACCTGTTTTGTGTCTCGACAAGGATTGATAGACCATCTAGAAGCACATTGGCGAAATTATCGAGAGAAGCTGACGCAGCTTCAGGGTAAAGCTGAGTACTCACTGAAACTCTTGCCGCGTCCGTTTCCCGAGACGATGATTACCACTGAGGTCAAAGGTAAAGACTACTTTCTGGCCAAGAAAAAGCTGTATCAAGATCAGTTGTCCTGGCAACAGCACCAGCAGGCAGAGCTTCCCAAGATTTTAGACGTCATTGCCCAGCGCTATAGTCAGTGGCAGCGTGGAGAGCCAAGCGATGGCATAGAGCGAATTTATCTGCTGACCGAGCATCCCAGCGATCGCTCGCTAGAAGAAGACTGTCAAGATTGGCAGCAGCAGTGCGCTTACTGGGACCTGAAGCTAGGCGAGCCACTGCCGCCTTATCATTTTGTTTAGTTTAGGTTTAGATTTTGTTGAGGACGGCTAGATATCCGGCATATGCCGTTCCTTAAACAAACCGGACGTTGGCGTTGGTAATGGCTGTTGCCTGGGTATCGGCTAACAGCGCTAGCTCTTGCCCGCCTGAGCGGATCAGCGTATCTGCACCTTGCTGCACGAATTGCAAGCGACTAAAGGTGAGGCTACCCGTCAACCCCAAGCGATCTTGGTTGGGCCGAAAATCGCGGATCAGATCGCGGTCGGTTCCTAGGGCTAGGACAAACACATCCTGTCCGCCTCTGCCCGTCAGTACATCCCGACCAGTGCCGCCGATGAGTAGGTCGTTGCCGCCGCCGCCGTCGAGTTGATCATTGCCACTGCCGCCCTCGAGCTGATCGCGGTCTGCTTCGCCCACCAAGCGATCGTTGCCGTCATTGCCAGTCAAAATGTCGCGGCCCCGTCCGCCGCTCAGGGCATCGTTGCCGGTGTCGCCCATTAGCCGGTCATTGCCTGCATTGCCCAAAAGCTGATCGTCGCCGTCGTCGCCATCGAGGGTGTCATTGTCGTTGCCACCGGTGAGCACGTCATTACCGCTACCGCCCATCAAGTCATCGTTGCCACTGCCACCGTTGAGTGTATCGTTTCCAGAGTTGCCGGCGAGTTGATCATTACCGCTGCCGCCCTCGAGTCGGTCATCTCCATCATTGCCGAATAGATCATCATCACCACTGCCACCATCTAAGCGATCATCATCATTGCCACCTTTAAGGACGTCATCGCCGCTGCCGCCAAATAACTCATCGTCACCGTTCTCACCAAACAGTTCGTCATCGTCTTGATCGCCAAACAACTCATCGTCGCCAGGGCGTCCTTCTAGGCGATCATCCCCTCGACGTCCTTCTAGACGATCGTTTCCCCAATCGCCAATTAAAATGTCGCGTCCAGAGGTGCCAATGAGTTCAACCGGCCGGACAAAATCGAAGAAAAAGTCGTCAAAAAAGAAGCCAGGCCCCCAAAAGAAATCACCAAACAATCGCGGAGTAGGATTCATAGCACGACAGAGCCTCTCAACTTGAAAAACCAAAATCCAGCCAGCGATCCAGTCTCAGCACTCTCGCCCAGACAACTGCCAGTTTCATCCAACAAACGGTCCAGCCCCAAAATGCCATCGCGCTCGTGTAGTGCTTTAAGAATCAACCGCAACCCGTTGAGCCACAGTTGTTTTGCGCCTGATTGACCGACAATCGCATCGCCCTCATCCCAGAGTGGGCAAGGGGTTGTGTTGCCAAGTTTTTAGGGTTGACGTTTCTTGTGGAAGCGGGAATTTAGGAATGAGGCGAAAAAGATTTGTCAGTCAGGCAGCCAGACCGCAGAGTGACCGGATACAGACCGACGTCGCAAGTTTAGTTTGGCAGCCAAGGGCAAATCATGGACGGACTGTAGACTAGACGAATTACAAGCGGATGTGTTTCAAGTGGCTGCGCGGATCGCTGCTGCGGTTAGCTCGTAGTTTCTCATAGTATTCTCGCTCGATGACACTCGGATTGGCTGGTGGCACAATCACTACCCGCACCAGCTGATCACCACGACTGCCATTCGGATTGCGCCAGCCTTTGCCCCGCAGCCGCAGGGTTTGCCCAGAGCGAATGCCTGCCGGGATATTAACGGCCACCGTGCCATCTGGCGTTGGCACCTCTATGGTGGCTCCTAGCACTGCTTCATCCGGCGTGATCGGCACTTCGCAGAGGAGATTATCCCCCTCGAATTGGAAAAAGCTGTGCGGCTGGATCTCCACCACAAGATACAGATCTCCCCGCTGGCGGCTGTAGGGCGTCATTTGCCCCTTGCCTTTGACCCGAATGCGGCTGCCGGGTTTTGCCCCTGGAGGAATCCGCACAGTAATTACTTCATTGCCTAGGTTCAGCCGCTTTTGAACACCATTGAAGGCTTCCCCAAGGCTAAGGGTTAGCTTAGATTCAATATCTTGCCCTGTTGTAGCGGTGGGGTCGCCAAATCCAAAGTCATTGAAGCCACCAAAGCCGGTACTCGGTCCAGTGCTGGTGCGGTAGCTGTAGGTGCGTCCACTGCCGGGTGCGCCGCCAAAGCGCCCTAGCAATTCATTAATGAAGTCGTCAAAGTTCGCGTATTGACTGAAGTCAAAGCCGCCAAAATCAGCACCCTGCGCCCCACCTGGCCAGCCAGCACCGCCTGCTCGGTTCCAGTATTGCCCAAACTGATCGTACTTCCGCCGCTTATCGGCATCCGACAACACTTCGTAGGCTTCGTTGATTTCCTTGAATCTTGCTTCGGCAGTTTTATCTCCTGGGTTGACGTCGGGGTGATACTTGCGCGCCAGCTTGCGATAGGCCTGCTTGATCTCCTCAGCCGTTGCCGTTTTGCTGACTCCTAGCGTCGCGTAGTAATCTTTGAAATCGGTTGTAGCCATCAACCCTATTCCCCTAAGAGATGAAAAGAGATAAATCGGTTCTAATTCTTACGCTATCAAGACTTATGAAGTCGCGGTGTTCGGTTCTTGCTGCTGCACAGGAGCGATTCCCGTACTTTCTACCCCCTTGATTTTTCGACTGTTTTGATACAAGGCAGTTGTGGGAACTGCGGCTTTTGACCCGAAACCCCGATAGCGTATTAACCAGTCTATCCCTTCGCTGGGGTGGGGTGGTGCCCCTACCAACTGCCGCTGCATCCGTAAGACAACCGTCTCGGGCACCTGTCGCGCTCGCTGCCGGTTGCGCTGCAAACAGATAGTTAGCGGCAGATCCAGCCAAATGCCGGTAATTTGAGTAAATCCGAGCTGACGAGCGACAGCAATCAGCTCACGGCGCTGACGGCGTCGGGTATTGGTCGCGTCATAAACGGCGGCAGCTAGCTGGTTGTGGTGGATCTGCTGCACAGATTCCTGAAATTGGCGCTGCACCTCCTGCCAGATGAGCGGCCACGGCCCTTGAATGGCTTCATCGCCAAACAACTGCGCTCGAATGGCATCGGTAGAGATGACACGACAGCCCCACTCCTGGCTAAGCTGAGCTGCCAGCGACGACTTGCCGCATCCCGGCACCCCAATCAGGATGATTAATGTCGCCATGACTCAGCTGCAGGCATCCACCGCTGCAATTGCTTGGATTTAGTATAGAAAACACGATAGGAGCATAGAGTTGATCGAGATTAAGCAAGATTAAATCGATCGAAATTAGATCACCATGCCATCGGGAATGATGGCATTTTTGAATACCACGATAATGCCACTACGGATGTAGAAGCCTAGCTCTTCCCGAGCGGCCTCCTCGACGTGATCCTTATTGATAATTTGCACATCACAGCCGATACGGGCATTTTTGTCGATAATAGCTCCCCGGATTGTGGTGTTCGCGCCAATGCCCAGAGGCACGGTTTTGCCATCGCACTCCGACTGACGTTCCGAGAAGGGCTGGTAATAGTCGGCTCCCATAATCAGACTGTCCTGTATGGTGCAGCCCGACTCGATCCGCGTCCGAATACCCAACACAGAATGATGGATTTGGCAGTTCTTCAAGATGCAGCCATCGCCAATCATCGTTTCGGTAATCTGGCAGTTCAGCATCTTGGTAGGCGGCAAAGAGCGCCCCCGCGTGTAGATCGGAGCTTGCTCATCGTAGAAGCTAAAGGGCGGCTGGGGTTGCTCAGTGAGGGCAAGATTGGCTTCATAGAACGCCTTGATGGTCCCGATGTCTTCCCAGTAGCCATCAAACAAGAAGGCTTGAATATTGTGGGATTTAGCGACGGACGGAATGATTTCCTTGCCAAAGTCGGTTTGGTCGGGAGAATGCTTCAACAGATCTCGGAGCACCGAGGCTTTGAACACATAAATCCCCATGGAGGCAATGTAGGGATTTTGTTTTGCCTGTTCCGTACTTAGACCGAGGGTAGTCGTATCCACCTGCATCGCCTTGAGGGCGTCTCCCTTTGGCTTTTCGCTAAAGGAAATAATGCGGCCATTATCGTCGATCTTGACCAAGCCAAAGTCGGAGGCCCGCTCTTCATCCATCGGCACAACGGAGATAGTGACATCTGCATTAGTATCGCGATGGCGCTGAATGAACTGCCGGTAGTCCATACGATAGAGGTGGTCTCCAGACAGGATCAGGTATTCATCAACCTGCCAATCTTCAAACAGCCAAATATACTGCCGCACGGCATCGGCGGTGCCCTGAAACCAGTTGGGGTTCTCTGGGGTTTGTTGGGCCGCCAGAATTTCCACGAACCCCTCGTTGAATCCCGAGAAATTGTAAGTACGGGAAATGTGACGGTTCAACGATGCCGAGTTGAACTGCGTCAACACATAGATCTTGTAAATCTCGGAATTAATGCAATTACTGACAGGCACGTCAATTAAACGATACTTTCCTGCCAGAGGAACTGCTGGTTTCGCCCGCAGCTTGGTCAACGGATACAGCCGGGTGCCAGCGCCCCCACCCAAAATGATTGCCAGTACGTTTTTCACAATGACCCCTTAACTTGCGCTTAACGACCAATCAACTCCCAAGTCCAGTGTCCTTCTGTCGGTTCCCCTTGGCAAGGGTCAAAAGGGAGAAGATTTATAAAAACTATCGGTTTACTCCCCGCCATTTCACCCCTGCCTTGACCAGACTCCAGAATGCTAGAGTAAGAAGAATCACTTCAGCGACTTTCGTCATGGACCCTTCGCCGCAGCTCAGTCCAGAGGAGTTGCAAGCCTGGCAGCAGAGCATCGAGGAAGCCAATCGCTACAACATTTGGTGTCATTGTCGCCAGTGCCACCGCGAATGGATTGCTTCGACCGAAGTACCCTGCGAGTGTGGCAGTAGCAGCGTGGAGTATATTGCCTGTTGGCAATTTCCAGATGACTAGCGCCTGCTAGAAATCCCTAGATCACCCGTCTCTCTACTCTCGAGTGATGGGTAACTCTAGCCAATCACTTAGCTCATGCACCAGCCAATCCTGCTCGGGCGAGGAAAGGTCTCCTAGCACGCGCTCTAGCTCGAATACCTGCACGCCTGCCCAGACTTGAATTCGCGGCGGCACTTCAACCCGTCCCCCGTTTTTGATTCTGTAGTAGCGGTAGGTCCAGACAAGTTTGCAAATGTCCTGCCGCCGGGCCTGGATGCGGTTCAAGGGAATGCCCCAGATTTCGGTGAACATCGCGATTCTCTGCAAGTCTATCCTCAGACGCCGTCGCCGTCGCAGGAGCCATATGTAAATGCTCCAAACCATGCAAATCAAATAAAAAGCAATAGCCATCAAAAGGGCAAGGAAAAACGGCCCCAACCAGAAGGCAAGAATTAGCCATCCGAGCGGGTGCGATGGAGCCGACAGAAATCCATCAACGAGGTCTCGGACAGACTGAATGGGGAAGCCGATTGCGTCACGCAGCAAATCGTTAAAGCTGTAGTAGGGGGTCGTGATGTCGATAGCCTCTGCCGTCTTGGATAGCACAATCTGGCTGCCTTGCGGTTTGCCCAACGGCACGTGTATCTGGTCTATCTCGATTTTGCCGCTCTTCAGGCTTTGTAGAGCAATGGATGCGGAGCTAAATCG
This sequence comes from Synechococcales cyanobacterium C42_A2020_086, assembly GCA_015272325.1. GTDB lineage: Bacteria > Cyanobacteriota > Cyanobacteriia > Elainellales > Elainellaceae > JACYLU01. Next base: position 183,988 of record JACYLU010000011.1, read on the forward strand.
TCGCGATAGGTCGGGTTCGGTCAGCCGCTGCAGCCAGCGAATGAGGTGCGGATCCAAATCGGGCACGAACGACCCGAATTGCAGTCTCAGGTTGCGTTGGGGCAGATCGGCGGGGTGTTTGCCCGTGGCGAGGTAGATCAGCGTTGCCCCCAAGCTGTAGAGGTCTGAGGCGGGCACCGCTCGTTCGCCAAACTGCTCGGGCGGCATATAGCCATAGGTGCCAACAATGGTCAGCGTGCCACCTTCTCGGGCTGCCAGCGTTTGCACCGACCCAAAATCGACGAGATACACCTGCCCAATGTGATGCCCGGACCGATCGCCCAACAGAATATTGCTGGGTTTGATGTCGCGATGCACCACCGGCGGATTCTGGGAATGCAGGTAGATCAAAATTTCTAAAATCGCTTCTGCGAGCTGCTTCAGTTCATCCTCGCTAAATGAGCGCCCGTTTTTGATTTGGGTGTCTAGCGATGGGGCATCAATGTAGCTCTGCACCAGCACAAATCCTTTGCAGTCGGGCGTATCCAGCTCAAAGAAATCCAAGTAGCGCGGTATAGCGGGATGATGCAGCGAGCGGAGAGTCTCTGCCTCGCGCTCAAACAGCTTCAGATGGTCCCATTCAAACTCGCGGTCGAATCGCAGCAGCTTAAGCACCACCTGCTGATTGTCGGTCTGGTCGGTATCATCAGCTAGGAAGGTATAGCGCCCTGCCTTTTTGCCCAGCACTTGCTGAATCTGATAACGCTGAGCCAAGATGGTTCCCGGAGTCAAGCTGACCAATTTGGTACACTCCTGAGGACTCTGCCGGATTCACCCTTTAACGTCTAGCTTAATCGATTACTATCCCAGATTACTATCCCAGACAAACGGTTCGATGAGGAACTGTATATCACGATCGGGGTTGATGCCTTTGCACGAGTTCTGGTGGTTGGCTAGGAGAACTTGAGCGTGTTAAGCGATGAGGTGTTTGCTGAGGGCTAAATAGTTGCTACATTTCGGACGCTCAAACTGGCACTTTTTAGCTGCCTTGAAGCTCCCGAGCTGTCATTTGGCTAAAGAGCTGGTGTGCATCTGTTTGAATGGATTGATATTTCTCAACAATTGGCGTGATTGCGGCGCTTTCTCGCTCCACATAGTCGTAAAACGGCACAAAAATCCGCTCGACCTCTTCGTAGATCAGGCTCAGCTTTTGATTCAGTCGATCCGTAACATCCTGCTTGAATCGATCCTTTTCGCGATCTAAAGCTTCCTCGAAGCGTTGAATGATCCGATTGCGCTGCCAGGCAATACCGACCGCAAACACCACAATGCCGATGCCGGCAAAGGCAATACCAATGGCGTCCAAGATAGCTTCTGCTACGGTGAATTCCACAATCCGCAGCACCATGCCCGAAACGGCCACAAAGGCCCCTCCAACAATCTCTGCCGCCATATTGTCTGCCTTAGACGACAGGGATTCAAGCAACCCTTCATCGGTAAACAGCCGCTGCACCTTGCACTGAACGCTTTCAATGACTTCTTGACGCCGCTCCAAGATTTTCAGAGAAATAGTGCTGTTCTGAATGCGATCGGTGTGAATGGCGTTGAGGTCCTGCGTGACCCCTTCCAGGAGCTGGCGAATGCCATCTACAAAATGTTGAGAGCCTTCATTAGAAACTTCCTCCAGCGATGTTTTCAAATTTCGCTGACAGCGCTCCTGAAACTCATTCACCCAAGTCTGCATCGAGGCTTGCTTATTAAAAATGCCCGCAAACGAACGACGAATTACGGTAAAAACCGATAAACTCTCCCGGAAGTCGCGCTTAATTTGCGCTGAAATGCTGTCATAGCGACCCACCAAGCGATCGGCGAGAGCCTCGACCTCATAGCGGGAGCGATTTCGCCCAGCCGCAATTTTTTGCTGAATACTGTGGACAATTTTTTGATCCGACGCTAGCTGAGTTTGCAAGGTCTGCACATCGGCATCTAACGCATCAATAATCCGCTGCGTGGTGCTGCTCACCGAGCGCAGTTTAATTCGGTAGCTCTCACCGCTGGCAACCATGTGCTGGATATAGTCTCTAACAGCCGCGAAGCCACTTGTTGCAGTTTCGCCAGCCAACTCTTGATCGGCAGAGGTAGCAAAGATTATCGGAGATTTGATTTGCTTCTGGTTGGCGTATTCCCTGACTCGCTCAATATTGGTCTGCAAATCGGCTGGCTTCAGCAGATCAGCCTGCTGCAAAATAAAGACCACCTTTTTGCGCCATTCCACACTGACAAAATCTAGAAAATCCCAGGCACTTTTCTGATAGGGATTTTTGGCAAACAACACGAAGAACGTCAGGTCGCTGTTGGGGATGTATTTCTCAGTAATAATCTGATGCTCGGCAACAATCGTATTCGTTCCGGGCGTATCAACAATTGAAATATCTTTCAAAATGTCGATAGGCAAGCCAACTTTTCTTAAGCTCGGCTCAACCTGCTGCACAAAGCGTTGATCCGAATAGACAATCTGCTGAATGGCATCGGTACAAGGCTCAATGTCGGTCGCACACACCTCAGCTTCAAGCAACGCGTTGACAAAGCTACTCTTTCCCGCTTTGACTTCACCCACAACCACAAACAGAAACGGTTCGTTAACATTGCGCCTGAGGTTGCTCGTCGTCTCTGCAAGTTTTGGGTTGTTGATATCTGCAGCCAGCCGTTCCAAGCTATGAAGCAAATTATTCAAGTCCCAGCGATAGGCTTGTAACGCTTCATTCAAAATCGGGCTGCTCATGCGAGTTCTCCAGGGATGAGAAACGAGGCTAAATTAGGCACACTCTGAATAGTTCAGGAAATATTTTTAGGTATTTCCCTGGTATTTCACTACCTTAGTTAATACCAGAGTTGCACAATTTAGCCACGATGCCCTAATCCTCAGTGCTGATAATCTGCGGCACCTTAAAGAATTCCCCTTGGGCGGTTTCTTCCCGTTCTGGTGCGCTTTCCAGGAGCAAATCTCGCTCGGGGTAGGGTTGCAATTGGTCTGGACGGGTGACATTGCTGACATCAATGGCGCGGGCCGTTGGCGGCACCTGATCGGTGTCTAGCTCGTTCAACTGTTCAAAGTATTCCAGAATATCGTTGAGCTGGACGGTAAAGCGTTCTTCTTCCTCGGGAGTCAGCTCTAATCGAGCCAAATGGGCAACTTTGCGAACCTGCTCGCGATTAATCATAGACAAAATAATCAAGGAAAGGCGTAATCAATGGAGAACGAGGATATGCCGAGCGGACAGCGGCTCTAGGTCCTTAGAAAAACGCATCGAGTCTAGCGCGGCCGGTCGTTTTTAACCAGTTTTGCGCCTCAATATAGTTGTTCGGCGCTAGGCGAATCGCCCGCTGCCAGTACTCTGCGGCTTGATCAAACAGCGCATCCGCCTCTTCAGTATTGCCAGCTTCTTGAGCCTGCTCTCCCAGATAGTGATAGATGACCGCAATATTGTTGAGAGCTTGCGGCATGCTTGGGTTCAGCTCCAGCGATTGATGATAGTACTCTAGGGCCCGCTCGTGCTCGCCGTTACTGGCGTGAATCAGCCCCATATTGTAGAGAATAAAGCTGCGGTCGCGGGGGTCTTCCTCTAGCCTCAGCGCCTCCTCGTAGTTTGCTAGTGCTTCTGCATATTCGCCTTCTGCTTGAGCTGACATGCCATCCCGATAGTAGGCAAAGGCTTCCTTGGCGGTGCGGCTCGTCGGCAAGACCTTCAGGATCAGGTCAGCCATGACTGTAAAGGTTTTATCAATAAAGTTATCGTTTCGCTGGGATCTAGGCATAGCTGCCTCGCTCCATCAAGATGACTAAAAGGCTATTCCGAGTCTATCACCTAACCTATTGCCAACTGATGGACAGCTGAGGCAGCCCAACGCCACCCAATCGATCTCCTTTTGTCTCTAGCCAGTGTGCTCAGTCTATCAACTGCTTCGCTCTAGGGAACTCTGGAGCTGCGGCAGCCGCACAACATATCGGTAGCCCTCGTCTAGCGAGCCTTGAACCGAGATGGTGCCATCGTGCAATTCGGCCAAGTGGCGACTCAGGAGTAGCCCTAGATTTTGGCGAGACGCCTCAGCCGGCATAGATGCCAGCGCGGTTTCTGCATAGGTTGCTGGCTCGGTATTTTCCAGCAGCGAGTCATCGTCATCCCACAGGTCCGCCACAGCCGGTTCCAAGGCAGCCTCAACGCTGGCCGCCGATGGTGCCGATCGTCTCACCATTTCTATGGGCGGCAAGCCATCTCCTAGCCAGGGATGCGAGGTCCAAACGGACAAATTGAGGGAATTGTGCTTGCGAGAGACGTGAATTCGCACAATACTCCCAGAACTTGAGGCTTGAATCACGCTAAACACCAGGTGATATACCAACTGGCGCACTTTGTCCTTATCGAGCAACCAGATGCGATTGCCGGGTTCAACCGTAAGCTGGATGTGTTGCTCACGTCGTTGAGCGGCTTGGTTCAGACTACCGATTGCCTGTTGACAGAGCATTTCAATATCCACCGGGCTGAGCGTCAGCTGACGGCGACTGTCGTCTAAATTGCCTAGCTCGACGATTTCGTGAACCAGGGACAGCAGGTACTGACCACTGCTGTGAATAATCTCGATGTACTCTCGCTGTTTATCGGATAGGTTGCCATAGATGCCTTGCCCCAGCACCTTAGCCATGCCCAAGATTGAAGTCAAGGGCGTGCAGAGTTCTTGGGTCATTTGAGCCAGCAAACTCGACTTGATCGACAGAGACGCTGGAGCTAGAAACGGAGGGGAATCCATCCAGCCAGAGGGTTCGTCACGGTGAATGGCGTGATCTAAAAGAGCAGATTGTCGCAGGAGCCGATCTCGCTCGTACTCGCTGATACTCCAGCGAGCAATTAGCTCCAGAAACGCCACGTCTTGCTCGCTAAACTCGCGAGGTTTTAAACTCATGACTGCTAAGGCACCCAGACAGTGGCCATTCGCTGCCACAACCGGAACGCCGAGGTAGGCGCGAATACCATAGCGCTGTACCAGAAGGCAATTCGCAAATGCAGGATCGGCACTAGCATCCGACAACACCAGCGGCTGCTGCTGCTCGATAACTTGCGTACAGAGCGCTTCTGCACGGGGCAACTGACGCGACGCCGCCAGATGGTTCATCAGCCCAATGCGAGAGAGACCCAGTGCCGACTTGAACCACAGCCGCTCGCGGTCTAGCACTCCCAAAACACAGATAGCCGCCTTCAGAAAATAAGCAGCTGTTTGCGTCGCTTCTTCAAAAACGGGGACGCTTTCAGGATTGAATAAACCCAACTGGTTGAGGAACTGCAGACGCTGATACTCTCGATCTGCGGTAGCCGACTGAGCCAATTCAGAAAAACCAATATCCTCAGGGAGCATGTGATAACCCTATTCCTTGCCTTCCCTACATGAACCATCTGTAAAGCTAGTGCTGATGGTCTTTGACTAGACATAGAGTGCCCGATGGGTCAAGGGGGGGAACAGTCAAGGGTTCTCTGGGTCTAAATTTCAGTATTGCTACGCTCTGTCAGGGACGGGTTGTTCATTAATGCGCAATTCCACTGCAATGAGGATCAATTTTGAGTGTTAGGGCAGGGTTTAACCAGCAGGGCAACTCTTGCCGTGGTCCTATGTAAAGTTACTGTAAACCACCACGCAAACGGCTGGACCAACTGTTTACCTATCGGATTGTTGATCGAATGGCTTGGCTTATCGGATCGGTCTAAGCTGCACATCAGATGACGCAGATTATGCAGACCGTAAGAGATGCGGCTGTTGGTAGGAACCCTGCTGCAATTGATGCATGTGGTTAAATAGCTGCCAGCAATATTGCTCAGGCAAGCCGCAGGTGACGGCTCCCCGCAGCACAACGTTGAAGTACCAATCATTGGGGGCGTGCTCTTCTGTGAGCTTGTCGATCACCGTGTAGGTGCGGACGGGTGTATAGCTCCGCCCTTGAGCCACAACTGCAACGGTTTCGTGGCAGTAGCCTTCCTCTCGCTCATCGAGTAGTGCACTCAAGCGCCAGGGTAACTGGTACAGCACTCCTTCGACCGCGGAGTGGGAGTCTTTCACGATATCGAGGACACCGCAGTTGCGCCGCTGCGATCGCCGAAAGAAGCCCAAACGATAGCCCTTGAGGGTAGCTGGTCCAATAACATAGGCATGGGTTGGCTCACCCAGCGAGCGTTTCAGGTCTACCGGGCACATGCAGGAGCCGTAGGCAAAGTAGTAAAACGTGGCTTCTGTTGGCGAATGGGGTTGTGCCAGCCCCCAGGAATACGACGGGAAGGACATAGACATTAGCAGAAGGAAAATGAGAATGAGACGGCTATAGAGAAAGAATCAACGCCCAACAGGTGAGGTACGGCCCCAGTTGCCCAGATCGAATGAACGCTTTACTCAAAACTAGAATGTACTACTGCCCATCGCCCAAGATTGTATCAGAAGACGCCGATAATTACCACATATTCCGACTGGTGAACCGTATTTTGATGGCATTGCAAGCATGGCAACCTCCAGCAGGGGTTTGTTCGCCATTGCCGGTAGGATTGCCAGTAAGATCGGGTGATGATTTCATCTCCGCCGTCTGATTCCGTGTCTCATCAACCGTTTGGTCCAGCTTCTGTTTCAATTCCGTCCTGCTGCTGGAGCCGTCCAATTGGCTTGGGGTGGCAGCAGCCCTATACCGTCCGCTATGCCAGCAACATCGACGATGGACCGTGGCACGGTATGCCGTTGGGTGGGTTTGGCGCGGGCTGTATTGGTCGCTCCCATGGCGGCGATTTTAACCTGTGGCATATTGATGGCGGCGAGCATGTGTTTCAGTCGATGCCGGCTTGTCAATTCAGCGTCTTTGAAGCGGCGGCAGGCTCGACTCATGCCTATGCCCTTGCTACGAAACCAGCGACTGACGGTTGTTTGAGTCAGTGGGTGTGGTATCCCAGCAACAGCGGCGAGTATCATGCGCTCTATCCGCGGAGCTGGTTTGTCTACCGCCATGGATTTCAAGCTCAGCTCACCTGCGAGCAGTTTTCACCAATCTGGGCACACAACTACCGCGAAACCAGCTATCCGGTGGCGGTGTTCCTCTGGACTGCACACAACCCGACCGAGCAGCCGCTGACGCTGAGCATCCTGATGACCTGGCAGAACATGGTGGGCTGGTTTACGAATGCCGTGAAATCACCAGAGGTACGTGTGCGAGACGACGGTAGCCCCGTGTACGAGTATTGTCCGCGATTAGGGAAAAGCCAGGGCAATTTCAACCGCTGGCAGGCTGAGGCAGGGGCGGTAGGCTGTGTGATGACCAGCACTCGCAACAGCAGTCCTGCCAACGAAGGAGACGGGCAGTGGGCGATTCTTACCCATGCGCCAACGGATTCTGGGCTAGAGGTGTTCTATCACACTCGTTGGAATCCCCAGGGCAATGGAGTAGAAGTATGGCAGTCGTTTGCTCAGGACGGTTCGCTGCCCAACTCCATCGATGAGACACCTGCGGGCGAGTCCGAGCAGATTGCTGTGGCGCTGGCGGTGCGGTTCACCTTAGCTCCTGGAGAAACGCGACAGATTCCCTTTGTGCTGGCGTGGGATTTCCCCGTCACCGAATTTGCCGAAGGCGTAGTCTACTACCGCCGCTATACCGACTTTTTTGGTCGCAGCGGCACCCATGCCTGGACAATTGCCCACACCGCTCTACGGCAATACCGCGACTGGCAGCGGTCGATTCAGAATTGGCAGCAGCCGATTTTAGGGCAGCAAGACTTGCCCGACTGGTTCAAAATGGCGCTGTTTAACGAGCTGTATGACCTCACCGACGGCGGCACCCTCTGGAGCGCGGCCAGCGAACGCGACCCGATTGGGCAGTTTGCGGTACTAGAATGCCTCGACTACCGCTGGTACGAAAGCCTGGACGTGCGGCTTTATGGCTCCTTTGCGCTGCTGCTGCTGTTTCCCGAACTCGATAAAGCGGTGCTGCGAGCCTTTGCCCGCGCCATTCCCACCGCAGACGAACGTCGCCGCACAATCGGCTACTACTACACCCTCGGCAAACCTAGCCCCGAAGCCGTGCGCAAGGTCGCCAACGCCACCCCCCACGATTTGGGAGCACCCAACGAGCATGTCTGGGAAAAAACCAACTACACCAGCTATCAAGACTGCAATTTGTGGAAAGACCTGAGCTGTGATTTTGTGCTGCAGGTGTACCGCGACTTTGTGTTCACCGGCAGCCAAGATGTGGCGTTCTTGCGCGAGTGCTGGGCGGCAATCACTGCGACGCTGACCTACCTAAAGACCTTTGATCTCGACGGAGACGGCATCCCCGAGAATTCTGGCGCACCAGACCAAACCTTTGATGACTGGCGGTTGCAGGGCGTTAGCGCCTACTGTGGCGGGCTGTGGATCGCCGCGCTGGAGGCTGCGATTGCTATCGCCGAAATTCTAAAATCCGCAACGGCAGACGAAGCAGCTCGCCACACGATTGCCAGCACGATTGCCGAGTACCAAACTTGGTTGGCACAGGCGCGATCGATCTATCACACAACGCTGTGGAACGGGCGCTACTACCGGCTGGATAGCGGCAGCGGCTCGGATGTGGTGATGGCGGATCAGCTCTGCGGGCAGTTCTATGCACGGCTGCTGGGCTTGCCGGATGTGGTGCCGCCCGAATGCGCGGAATCGGCGCTGAGAACCGTTTATGACGCCTGTTTTCTCCGGTTTCACAATGGGCAATTTGGAGCTGCCAACGGTCTGCGTCCTGACGGGTCGCCTGTGAACCCCCAGGACACCCATCCCCTGGAAGTGTGGACTGGCATCAACTTTGGCCTAGCAGCATTTTTGCTCCAGATGGGACTGCGCCAGGAAGCGCTGCGCCTAACCGAAGCTGTGGTGCGGCAAATCTACGACAACGGGCTGCAATTCCGCACTCCCGAGGCGATCACAGCCGCTGGAACCTTTCGGGCCAGTCACTATCTGCGGGCACTGGCAATCTGGCTGGTGTACTGGCTGCTATTGCCGCAATCCTCTGTAGACACTGGGGAAACTGCCGCTGAACCTGCCACATCCCTGAGCCAGTAGGGGTCAGTGGAGAATGCTGAGAGTCGAGGGGTCAGGGCAGAAATTTCTGAGGATATCGGGTCCTGGAGGAGGTCAGGTCAGAGACACGCCACGCTCGGGCTGGGTGGCTTTTGCCTTAAATTGCGCCATGTACAGCGGGTCAGTGCTGCACTGCAAGCTAGCCGGAATCGAGCAGTAGTGTTGGCTTTCCTGAATCACATAGTTGAGAAACGTGCGGGCTGGAGCAGCGAGCTGTTTGTCTGCATGGGTGATCACATACCACTGCTGATGCAGAGGAAATCCTTCGACATCCAAAATTGCTAGGGCATCTGTAGATTCCGACGTTAAGCTATGCAGAGACAATATTCCCAGCCCTAGCCCGTCGCGTACAACCTGTTTAATGGCTTCGTTGCTGCCCAGTTCCAGCTTGGCTCGAATCGAGAGGTGGTGCTCACGAAAGAGCTGTTCGGCCGCGTCCCGAGGCGCAGCCCCTGGCTCTCGCAAAACAAATTCTTCTGCTGAAATTCGCTGCAAGGAAATCTGTGGCTGACCCACCAGCGGATGATTGGCCGCGGCAACCACAACCAGTGGGCTACACAACAGCGGCTGCACCTGAATGTTTTGGCGCTCGGGCAAGCGGTTCACGATGTAGAAATCATCCAGATTTTGGTCCAACCGGGCTAGCACCTCATCTGGCGTAGCGAGTTCCAGCGCCACCTGCACCGATGGGTACTGCTGGCAGAACGGATACAGCAATGTTGGGAAGAAATATTTAGCTGTCATTGCCGCCGCCAAGCGGAGTTTCCCCTGCTGTAGCCCCTTCAGCTCCGCTAAGTTTTCTTCAAGCCGGTTGAGTTGTTCAAAAATTGCCTCACAGGTTTTGAAAACTTCTTCTCCAGCTTCGGTGAGGTAGAAACGCTTGCCAATCAGTTCGTAAAGCGGCAGCCCAATGGCCTTCGTCACCTGCTTGATCTGCATCGACACGGTAGGCTGCGTCAGCGACAGTTCTTCTGCAGCGCGGGTTAAATTAGCATGGCGGGCAGTGGCGTGAAATACATGCAGTTGATGCAGCGTGATCTGTCCTGATAAAAGACCTCGCGAAACGCGCTGAGAGAGTTCGTTTTTCATGCCTCAACCCATCCCTCACTTCAGATATATATCCACTAGCCATCCGGCCCTAGTTTAGCAACACAAATGTTGCTAAAGTCAACTTTACACTACTTTACATCAAATATTGCCTCGGGGATGGGTTTTCCTGCTAAGGCAAATCCTACCTATAAGGGTGCGGGTGTAGTACTCACCTTGACGGCCATGGCGCGGGTCAGGCGCTGCAGGGCGATGGAGGTATCGGATGGGTCAATCTGGACATCAAGCAAACAGAAACTGTCACGGTTGATGCGGCTAGCGAGCAGGGCATCTTCTAATTCTTCTTCGGTGGTCACGTTGAATCCCTGACCCGTTCCCAAAAGCATGGGCAGTTGGCTGTAGTGCCAGTTGAGAATGTCGTTGAATCTGCCGTCCTGCATTGGGCGCTCGGTGGCGTAGCCGCGATTGTTGATCACCACCACGATCGGGTTGAGCTGGTAGCGAACCACGGTAGACAGCTCTAGCCCAGTCATTTGAAAGGCGCCATCCCCCACCAGCACCAGCGGGCGCAATTCGGGATTAGCTAGCTGCGTGCCCAAACTAGCCGGCACGGCAAATCCTAGCGAGGCGTAGTAGGCGGGAGACAGAAACTCAGTGCGGTGGTGCACCAGCAGATCGAGTCCGGCAAACAGAGCATCGCCAGGGTCGGCAATCACGATGGTGCTGTCGTCGATGAACTGGTTGAGCCGTTGAAACAGGCGCTGCAAGGTAATCGGCTGGTTTGGAATCGGGAAGGCGTCGGGGGTCAAGGTCACCCGCAGCGGCAGCTCTAGCGGTCGGGGTTGCAGTGGAGCCGCAATCAGCCCGTCGAGCAGATCGCGCAGATGCACGTCTGGGTAGCTGTGGTAGTGAATCGAGGTTTTCTCGCTCGTTACCTGGATCGAGCGCTTCGGATCGAGCTGCGCTGTAAAGCCGCCTAGATCCAGATCGGTCATAAAGGCACCCAGCATGATCAGGCAATCGCTGGACTCTACATAGTGGCGCACGGCTTCCGACCCCATCGCTCCAGCGTAGATGCCTAAGTAGCCGGGATGGCGCTCGCTAAACACCGACTTACTCAGCAGCGTTGCCACTACGGGGATGTTGGTTTTCTCCACGAGCTGTACTAAACTTTCCTGCAAGCCAAAGCGGTGCAGTTCCACCCCTGCTAAAATCACCGGCTGGCGAGCGGCACTGATCATGGCGATGGCTTCGTCGAGGGCTTCTTGCAGCGCGTTGGCATCGCTGTGCTCGGGCAGGGCAACAAACTGATAATGGGGATTTCCCGGCAAGTTTACTCGGTCGCGGGGCAGCTCGATGTAGACTGGCTGCTTGTAGCGCAGTGCCGATGCAATCACGCGATCGATCTCTTGAAAGGCAGTTTCTGGGTTATCGAGAACTGTAGAGGCAACAGTGAGCTGCTGAAACACCTTGACCTGAGTATCAAAATCGCGGACTTTGTGATGCAACAGCGGATTCTTGACGCGCTCATCGATGCCCGGTGCGCCGCTAATGACCACTACAGGGGATTTTTCGGCATAGGCTTGAGCAGTAGTATTGGCAATCTTCAAGCCACCGACACAGTAGGTGACACAGACCGCTCCCAAACCCTGCAAGCGAGCGTAAGCATCGGCGGCAAATCCAGCACCCTGCTCGTCACAGGTGTTGACAAACTCTACAAGGGGACTGGTCTCAAGCTGCTTGTTGAATCCCAAGACGAAATCGCCGGGAACGCCAAAAACATGCCGCACGCCATGATCTGAAAGACGCTGAATTAGATACTCACCAATTGTGGGAGCAGAATTGAAACCTGAACCTAGCGCGGAATTCAGAGCTGAACTCATGCGAAACCTCCAGAAATGACTGCGGTATCGGAACGAGTGATATCCGATTGAAAGAGAGCTGCTGGCATCTGATTTTGGAAGGGCTGCTGGTTGAAGGGGAAGGCATCTACTTGGATTGCCTGATCGCGAGCGGCTTCGGCTGCTGCGATTCGTTCGGCATCCGCTTCAGTGATCACACCCGCGGCCACCGCTGCCCGGATGAGCTGATTCGGTTTGCCCGTCGGCAGCGTTCCAGCCCGACTCGCGTCCTTGATCCTCTGGAAAACGGCTTCTGCCTGATCACAAAGCTGAAAGGCCTGCTCTAGGCGAGCTAGGGCTTCGTCGGGTTGGGTGGGCAAATAAATTCCTGCTGTCAGGCGGTCGCGATCGGGTCCCGGTGTTTGCAGCCGCTGAGCCACCTGACTCCCCAAGGCATCCGCTGGATCGCTAGCGATCGGATTCAGTCGAAACGCGGTCAGTAGCAGTTCTCGTCCCATGGGCAGCGGCAAATTGCGGAGCACGCCCTCGAAGCCCTGCTGAATCTGCGCCAGACTGTAGTTCAGCACCCAATCCACTAGCGGTAAGTCGGCGACTGGGCTACCTTCGGCTTCAAAGCGGCGCAGGGTGGCTGTTCCCAGATAAAGCCAAGACAGCACATCTGCCAAGCGTCCAGTGATCGTTTCATGTCGCTTGAGGCTGCCGCCAAAACGCAGCAACACCAGTTCCGTGAGGCAGGCAAAGGTAGCAGAGGCCCAGACGAGTTTTTGGTAATAGCGAGCTGTCGGATCGGAGGGAACCCGTGCTAATCGGCCGCGAGTTAGCCCTAAAACAACAGCACGAACGCCATTGCGAATCACAAAGCCGATATGATGCCACAAGGCTCGATCAAAGGCAACGACATCCTGCTGCTGAAGTGCCGTGACTTCCGCGTAGAGATAGGGATGACAGCGAATCACGCCCTGCCCAAAAATCATCATCGTGCGGGTGAGAATGTTCGATCCTTCAACGGTGATTGGAATTGGCATCGCCGTGTAGAGATTGGCCAACAGGTTGCGCGGTCCCCGACAAATGCCTGCGCCGCCCAGCACATCCATACCGTCATTAACGATCCGCCGCGCCAGTTCCGTGAACTGATACTTGGCAATGGCAGAAACAATCGCTGGTTTTTTGCCGCTGTCTACCGCGCCACAGGTATAGAGGCGAGCCGCTTCCATCAGGTAAGTAAAGCCACCGATGCGGGCCAGGGGTTCCTGCACACCTGCAAACCGCCCAATCGGCAAACCAAACTGACGGCGCACGGTAGCATAAGCTCCGGTAACACGAGCCACGAATTTGGCAACTCCTGTACAGCTCGCCGGAAAACTAATCCCTCGCCCGGCAGCCAGCGTCTGCATCAGCATCTTCCAGCCCTGCCCCGCCTGCTCGACACCGCCGATAATTTGATCCACGGGAATCACCACATCTTTGCCTTCAATCGGCGAGTTATAGAACGGTACCCCCATCGGATCATGGCGTTTGCCCAGAATCACGCCGGGAGTATCGGCCGGAATCAGAGCACAGGTGATGCCAACCATTTCGCCTTTGCCCAGCAGGTTTTCCGGATCCGCAAGTTTGAACGCTAGCCCAATCAGGGTGGCAATTGCCCCAAGGGTAATGTAGCGCTTGCGGAAATTGAGCCGCAGGTAGAGCTGGCCATCCTCGCCGCGGAAGACAACGCCTTGAGAGGTGATGCTAGCCGCATCCGATCCGGCCGTGGGTTCCGTGAGGGCAAAGCAGGGAATCTCTTCCCCTCGCGCCAGCCGCGGCAGGTAGTAGTCTTTTTGGGCAGGCGTGCCGTAATTTAGCAGCAGCTTGGCAGGACCGAGAGAATTGGTGACGCCAACGGTTGCGGTGTGAATGAAGGAGCGAGACGCCAGCTTCACCATGACGCTGCTGTAGTCCAAATTCGAGAAGCCCAAGCCGCCGTAAAATTTGGGAATCATCATGCCAAAGAAGCGCTCTTGCTTTAGGTAGTCCCAAACCTGCGGCGGTAGATCGTGGCGCTGATAGATCTGCCAATCTGTTGCCATGCGGCAGACCTGCTCCACCGGACCCTCCAGAAACGCCTGCACCTCGGCACTAAGAGTGGGATAGGGTTCGCTGCGGATGCGGTTGAAATCGGGTTTGCCGCTGAAGAACTCGCCTTCGATCCAAACGGTGCCCGCTTCAATGGCGGCTCGTTCGGTGTCGGAAATCGTAGGTAGGACCGACCGCGCCTGCAATTGCCGCATCAAAGGAGCCGTGATCAGCCATCGCCGGAGCAGCGGTACGTTGACCCAGATTAGCAGCACCCCGATCAGCCCCCATAGCCACAGGGGAGCGGGCAAAATCAACAGCGGCAGCAGCAAATACAGCGATCCCAGCCAGAGGGGAACGCCGAGATAAGCTAGCACAACTGCCCCTAACACCCAGCCCAGGATGCTCATCCACACCAGAAAAGTCATTGCCCTGCCCTCACAACGCCAGATTTTCAAGTACGCCTGCGGCTCCCATACCGCCACCCACACACATCGTCACCAGCCCGTAGCGAACCCGGCGGCGTTTCATCTCATGCAGCAGGGTGGCAGTGAGGCGGGCCCCGCTACAGCCGAGGGGATGTCCTAGAGCAATAGCCCCACCGTTGACGTTGGTAATGGTTTCGTCGAGTCCCAATTTGCGGATCACGGCCAGGGCTTGGGCAGCAAAGGCTTCGTTGAGTTCAATCAAACCGATGTCGTCTAGGGTCAGCCCGACCTGCCGCAGCACCTTGGGCACCGCCGCCACCGGACCAATGCCCATAATCTCGGGTGGTACTCCCGCCACCGCAAACCCGAGCAGCCGCCCCAATGGCTGAATGCCGAGGGCTTCCACCTGCCGCGAACTCATCAGCACCGTTGCTGCCGCTCCGTCCGACATTTGCGACGCATTGCCCGCCGTGACGCTGCCCCCCACCCGAAATACCGGCGGCAACTGAGCCAGAGCTTCCAGGCTCGTATCGGCACGGGGACCTTCATCAACGCTGAGCACGGTCTCTATCCGCTGAATCTGCCCGTTGATGTACTGGGTTTCCGATACCGGCACCGGCACCAGCTCTTCCTGAAAGCGCCCGGACTGAGTCGCTGCCAATGCCCGCTGATGAGAGCGCAAGGCAAAGGCATCCTGGTCCTCCCGAGACACGGCATACTGCTGAGCTACGTTTTCGGCGGTTAGCCCCATCGTGCAGTACACCTCGGGCGCGGAGTCCATCAATTCCGGATTGGGAGCCAAGGCATGCCCGCCCATGGGAATTAAACTCATCGACTCGGCACCCCCGGCAATCACGATCTCGGCTTGCTGGGTGGCAATCGCTTGATGAGCCATGGCAATCGCCTGTAGACCAGAGGCGCAAAAGCGGTTCACCGTGACTCCAGCCACGGCGTCGGGCAGCCCGGTTCGCTGGGCAATCACTCGGCCCAAATTAAAGCCCTGCTCGGCTTCTGGAAAGGCACAGCCAAAGATAACATCATCGATTTGGTTGCGGTCAAGGCCCTTGACCCGCTCTAGAGCCGCCTGCACCGCTAGGCTTCCTAGGTCATCCGGTCGAACATGGCGCAGCGTTCCCCGCGGGGCTTTGCCAATGGCAGTGCGGACACTGCTGACAATATAAGCAGTCATGGTTCTCGCTCCCTTATTTCTAGTTCCTCTCTCTCTAGTTCCTCAATGGCTTTTTCGTTTGCAGCAGGTGGGCAATCCGCGCTTGGGTCTTGGGCTGGCTCAACAGCGGCACAAAGGTCTCGCGCTCCAGCCGCAGCAGGTAGGACTCGGGTACGAGGGTCGGCGCGGTCAGGTCACCGCCAGTCATCACATACGCCAACTGCCCTGCTAAGTAGCGGTCATACTCGCTGGCAAAGCCGCCCTGCTGGTAGATATAAGCTGCGTGATTCAGCAGCGCGCGAGTGGGGCGACCCAGAACCCAAATTGCCGTGTTTTCGGGCGGCGGCAGGTAGCCGATGCGGGCCAGGTGCTGCACTTCTGCCTTAGCGACAGCCAGGCGGCGATCGCCATTGATCACAATTCGAGCTGTTGGCAGCAGGAACCCTAGCTCCTGAGCTTCGTAGGCGCTGCTGGACACTTTGGCCATGGCAATCGTCTCGAAGGCCGCCTTCAGGAAGGGTTGAATTTGGCTTGGGGAGTCTGATGCTGCCCGCTCAACCGCTCGCGACACCATCCGCAGAATGCCGCCCGCCCCCGGAATCAGCCCAACACTGAGTTCCACCAAGCCGATGTAGGTTTCCGCTGCCGCTACGACCTGTGGACACGCCATCACTAGCTCGCAGCCACCCCCTAGCACTCGCCCCTGAATCGCCGCCACAATCGGTTTAGAGGCATAGCGAATGCGCTGTAGCAAATCCTGAAACTGCTCGATTAGCTGCACAATTGATTCCGGCCCTGTCTGCGCCGCCTGCACCATTTCCGCTAGATTTGCGCCGCCGCAGAAATGCTCGCTCTCGTTGCCAATCACTAGCCCGATATAGTCTTCGGTCTCCAGAATCTTCAGGGCCGCATTGAGTCCAGTAATCACCTGGAAACTCAGCGTGTTGCCCTTAGAGCGAAACTCGTAGAGCAGCACCCGATCGCCAATATCCAGCAGCGCCGCTTCCGCGTTTTTCCACACAATCCGGCTGGCATCGGTACGGATGGCGTTCAGATCAAGGGCATCTGCCGGCTGCTCGATCGGGCTGTAGCCGATTGCGGGCACATATACAGCCTGCGGCGGATAGAACCCCCTAGACATGGCGTTCACCCAATCCGGCAGGGCAATCTGCTGGGCGTGCAGGTCATTCCGAATCGTCTCGAATCCCAATGCATCCCAGAGTTCAAAGGGTCCTAGTTCCCAACCAAAGCCCCAACGCATGGCGCGATCAATATCCAGCGGACTATCGGCAATTTCGGGAATGCGCCGGGCACTATAGCTGAGCATGGCCCCTACCGATTGGCGGAAGAAGTGGCCAGCCCGACCATCGTCTTGGTAAAGGGCCCGCAACCGATCGCGCAGGTGAGGCAAACGAGCCATCGCGTCTACATCGCCTAAGTTCAGCGGCTGAGCAGGTTCGTAAGCCAGGGTAGAGGGGTTGAGCGACAGAATTTGCCCGTGCTGTTTTTTGTAGAAGCCCTGCCCAGTTTTCGCGCCCAAGGTGCCCGTTGCGACGAGCTTGCGGAGAACATCTGGAGCCTGGAACAGCTCGCGGCTTTCATCCTCGGGTACGGCCGCATAGAGGTGATCGGCCACATACAGCAGCGTATCTAGCCCAACGAGATCAGCCGTGCGGAACGTCGCGGATTTGGGTCGCCCGATCAGCGGTCCGGTGAGGGTATCAATTTCTTCAATCGTGTAGCCCTGCTCCAGCCAGGCCCGCAGTCCCCAGAGCGTGACGTACATGCCAATCCGGTTGGCAATAAAGTTGGGTGTGTCTTTGGCAATCACGACGCCTTTGCCCAGTCCTAGTTCTGCGAACCAGCGCAGCCGCGCCACGACTTCGGGATTGGTATCAGGAGTAGGAATCAGCTCCAGCAGCTTCAGGTAACGGGGCGGGTTAAAGAAATGCGTGCCGAGAAACCGCTGCCGAAACTCGGGCGGCAAATGCTCAGCAATGGCGTGGATCGGTAAGCCGCTGGTGTTGGTGGAAACTACGGTGTCGGGTCGAATCACCTCCCGCAGTCGCTGTATTAGCTCTTGCTTCACCGAGAGCTTTTCCACAACGGCTTCAATCACCCAATCCACCTCACTAAGCCGATCAAAATGCTCCTCGAAGTTGCCCAGCACAATCCGTCGTGCCGTTTTTTCGGTAAAGCAAATCGGCGGCGAGAATTTTAGCGCTTTCTGGAAGGCTGCTTCCACCAAGCTGTTTTTTGGGGCAGCAGCAGCCGGCAAATCCAGCAAATGTACCGTCAATCCCGCATTCGCGAGATGAGCGGCAATCTGGCTGCCCATGACGCCAGCACCGAGGACAGCGACGGTTCGGAATGGCTTAAACATGTGAACATCCTCCCTAACGTTAGGTCGTGAAGCGGAGATTGAGGGATTGGGCAATTGGCGGACAGGTAGAATTGGCAACCTCTGGGAACTCCGAGGCAAGCGACTGCGGCCCAACCGTCCGAGAGTGGGGGAGATACAGTTCCGCAATCTCCTGAGCGAAGCGAGTAGCAATCGCCGCCCGCTGAAGTTGATGCGTGGAGGGCAACTGATCGTCTAGCAGCAATGGCAGCAGCCGAAATCGCTTGACGACAGCCCAGTAGGGCAAATGACAGTTGGCTGACTCCACAATCGCCTGATACAGCGCCAGAATGCAGGGATGATCGAGCAAGGCTGGACCGCTGAGATCGATTCCCATCGCTCGCGCCCGGTCGTTCAGCTTCTCCCAATTCGGCATAATCAGGGCTGCACAAAAGCGCCGTTCTGCCCCCACCACTACCGCCTGGGCAACCAGCGGCGACGCCATTAACCGCGCTTCGATCGGCCGGGGCGCAATGTATTTGCCGGTGGAAAGCTTGAACAAGGCTTTCTTTAATCCAGTAATTTGCAGCAGCCCTTCCGAGGTCAACTGTCCCAGATCGCCCGTATGGAACCAGCCTTGGGCATCGATGGCGGCCACAGTTGCGGCTGGATTGCGGTAATAGCCGGGTGTCACCGAGGCTCCCCGAATCAGAACTTCGCCGTCGTCCGCCAGCATGACTTCCATGCCGGGAATGGGCAGCCCTACCGTGCCTGCTCGGTTGATCTGACTCCGATTGCAGCACACCACACCCCCTGCCTGGGTCAGTCCATAGCCCTGCAAGATTGTGACTCCGGCAGCTCCAAATCCGTTTGCCAACTCGGGCGAGAGGGCTGCCCCGCCGCTGAGAAGATACTTTAGCCGACCACCAAACAGCTGCCGCCACTGCCGCAGCACTAGCCGGTTTGCCAGCCAGAGCGAAAGAGCTGCACGACCCCGTAGCGGACACCCTAGCTCAAATCGTTGGGACTGCTCGACGGCCCAAGCAAACAACCGCCGCTGCCAATCGAATTGTGCCTGCTCGCCGCGCTCCAAGATTTTGCTGTAGATTTTTTCTAATAGCAGCGGTACGGTAGCAAAAATGGTTGGGCGAATCTCGCCGAAATGCTTGAGAACGCGATGGGAATTCGAGAAATAAATGCTGTGACCGTAATAGAGATGACCGTAGAATAATCCCCGAGCGAATACATGAGTTAACGGCAAAAAGGATAGCACGGTTTCCGCCGCGCCGCGCTTTATATCTGGCAAACAGGAGAAGGAAGCCAAGGCATTGGCAGAGAGATTCTCGTGGGTGAGCATCACGCCGAGCAGTTCCCCCGTTTCGCCAGGAATGTAGAGAATTGTGGCTAGATCCTGCGGCGAGGCAGCAAATCGTAAATCGGCTCGTGGGCTAGAGGAGTGCTGTTGCCCGCGAGTGAGTAACTGATGCAGCGACATCACCGAGAGGCTTGGCAGCAACGAGGCTGGAAGCGTGACCACCCCGCTCTGATGACTCGCTGGATCGAGGCAGGCGGTCTCGGGAATCGTTGGATGACTAGACGGAGGCGTTGCGGCGGTTTCAGAAGAAGGCTGCCACGACTCGGGCAGATCGATCACCACGATCTGGCGCAACTGCGGTGCGTCCTCTAGATAGGGGGCAATTTGCCGCAGCAGATCGAGGTTAGCGATCATCAGCAGTTTTGCTTCGCTGTGGCGCAACATAAACAGCACGTTCTCGATGGTCTGGGTCAGATCGATCGGCACCGTCACTAGCCGCGCCAGCAAGCAACCCATATCGGCGAGCGCGAACGAAACATCGCTAGATAGCAGGAATGCCACGCGATCCGTCGGCTCTAGGCCGCTGCTCAGCAACCCTTGAGCCACTGCTGCAGCCTGATCGCGAAACCATTCGGTCGAATAGGACTGCCAGCCCTGCTCGGTCCACTGATTCAGCGCAGTCGGATTCGGATGGTATTCACAGGCGGCGTTTAGCAAATCCGGCAGGCTATAGCCCAGGGGCATTGCTGGAGGTGTTGCGGTAGACGCATGGGTGAAGAAGTGAGTCAACGGACGAATAGACGAACGAACACGGTTCAGCAGCGGCATTGCTTTTTAGAAGAAACAAGCTTCTTCTCCTCCCTAATTTGAATAGCAGGTCGCCGGTCGAGGATGGTTTGCTAAAGGGCATACTCGATTCGCGGCTGGCATTTCTCAGCGCCAACTAAGTGCTGGTCTAGCCAGGTGGCTAAATCAGTAAACACGTCCTGATAATTCAGATCCACATACAGGTCGTGATAGCTGCCGGGATACTCGCGGTGCTCTTTATCGGGAAAGATCACCCGCTGAAAAAAGGCTCGACTGCCCTCGGGCAACGTCACCCGATCGGCACTGCCATGCATAATCAGCAGCGGCAAATTTAGCTCCGGGGCGTGCTTATAGATCCAGTCCACGGTGCTAAAAAACTCGGTGGCTAAGCGAGCACTGCCGTACTCGTGGCGCAGCGGATCTTGCATATAGGCAGCCAGCGCTTCGGGATGGCGCGACCCCCAGCTACTGCGAATGCCCAGCTTCATGCTGAATCGCGGCACCGTTCTGGAAAGCAATCGTCCCAAGGCCAGCTTCACCGGAGAGATGCTGATTTTTCCCAGGGCCGGGGCCGTCACAATCACGCCGTGAATGTCGTCTGCGGTATGCAGCACGTAATCGAGCACAATTGTGCCGCCCAAGCTATGACCCCACAGCACATGGGGGCAGCATAACCGCTCAGCTCGAATATGTTGCAAAAACGCTCCCAAATCTTCGCGAAACTCGCGCCAGGAATTGATGTGCCCGCGCTGTCCGGGTGAACGACCGTGCCCTCGTAGGTCAAAGGCGTAGACCTCATAGCCTTGCGGCACCAGATACTCGACTACATGCTGGAATACACCGCTGTGCCCACCCAACCCATGCACCAGCGTCACAATCGCTTGACTAGGCTTCTCGGGATGCCAGCTTTGATAGTAAAGAGAATCGCCTGCATACCCAACGAAGGTTCCTTCAACCTGCTTCATCGTTATTTCTCCTAACAGCAAGGTCTAGAGAAGACAGATGGCAGAAGGAAAATTGGCGCTATGGATCTGTAGCAATTCTAAATTCTGAACGATTATCTTGATAATTATCTTGATAATTCATCGGAGCATGAGCATCTTTGTAGGTTTATTATCTGCTTCAGATGCACAGTTCTAGATGCACGATTTAAGATGCACGATTTAATAGAATTCAACCACAGTCTCAATAGAAGTGCTACAGCTTTCGTGCTCTCCTTAAACAAGGACTCAAACAAAAATTTAAACAAAAACTATTAAGCGAATCCTGTAGAGAACGTTCGTTATTTTCCCTCAGCCGTATCTATAATCTGTTGTGATCAAGGGGGTTCTACAACATCTACATACTCAATTCCATACTCAATAGAATTTTGTAAGGGGGGACCTCAACCTGACAATCTACTGAGTTTCGTTTGCTCACTCCTCGGTTGCGTTTAAAGGCAGCGAGGTCGATGCCTTAACTTCATTGAGAACAATATTGGTGCGCACCGTATCCACACCGGGAATTTGAGTAATGGTTTCGCTTAGCAGGCGTTCCAGGTGTTGATGATCGGGAACGACCACTTTCAGCAGATAGTCAAATTCGCCCGTGAGATGGTGACATTCCAATACTTCCGGTAGCCCCTGCACTCGCTCACAAAACTGCCCAACACATTCGGGTTGATGGTGGGCTAGGGTCACCTGGGCAAAGCAGAGCAGATCTAACCCCAGCGCCTCACGGTTGACTAACGTGACGTAGCGATTGATGAAACCGTTGTCTTCGAGCTTTTTGAGTCGCTTTTGCAACCCAGGGGCCGTGAGGTGAAGCTGACGAGCCAGCTCCGCATTGCTGATCCGACTGTTTTCCTGTAAAAGCCGCAGCAGCAATCGATCTCTCTCGTCAAGCGGCTGGAGCGGTTCCGTCTGGTTGTCCGTGGTTTTGACCTTAGAGGGCTTCTTAGGCAATGGACCTCCAGATGCAGTGTATGAACTTACTCCTACTCGTAGGATAGAAAACGGGGATCAGAGCCGTCAAGGCGATGAGTTAATTTGTAATACTCAAAGCCGGCGAAATCAGATTATTTATAAACCAAATTGAGCCAAACAGTTAATGTAATGCCCCTCAATAGCATCCCCTAGGATGGGCGAAGCAGCTCAAACCCATCCCAGAGAGTAGATTGCGCTAGGTGATTAAAACTAGCTGATAAAAATTGAGCTGAGGTTGTCGCTGAATGTGGCTGCGGTTTGCCAACTCACAACGGCCAGCAGATCATCACCTTGAAAAATCTCGGCTCCGGCAGCACCATCTTTGAAGGAGAGTTGCTCTACGTCGCTGACTCTGAATTGAGTTGCACCCAGCTGGAAGTTCTTGATGGTATCGAAACCGCTGTCCGTTGCCAAGGTTACTGTGGCAGGACCGTCTCCTAACCAGACCATATCTAAGCCGGTACCGCTATTAATGATATCGCCTCCCCCGTTTGCATAGATGACATCATCTCCGTTGCCGCCGGTAATGGTATCAGCTTGCAATCCGCCGTAGATAATATCATCTCCGTCTCCGCCACTTAAAGTATTCTCACCCGCATTACCGAACAAGATATCGTTACCATCTCCGCCCTGGAGGGTATCCTTCTCAACCCCGCCATAGAGCTGATCATCCCCAGCACCGCCAATCAGCACATCAATGCCGCCGTTGCCAAAGATGGTGTCATTGCCATCTCGTCCGAACAGCACATCCGCCTCGGTCGTACCGATGATCGTTTCGTCGCCGGTGGGATCGGGAGAGAGGTCCATCTGGGGAATGCCAGCCAGGGTTTC
Organism: Synechococcales cyanobacterium C42_A2020_086; assembly: GCA_015272325.1. GTDB lineage: Bacteria > Cyanobacteriota > Cyanobacteriia > Elainellales > Elainellaceae > JACYLU01. The sequence continues at coordinate 206,908 of JACYLU010000011.1, forward strand.
ACTATAGAACCAAGTATTGAAAAACTCGCTCAGCTCTTGACCGCTGATTTCTTCCGTGACCGCAATCAGATCGTCCGGGGTGACATTGCCGTTTTTGAAGCGCTCGTAGTAGGTTTGCAGCGTTTCAAAGAATGCCTCGTCGCCAATCTCCAGTCGCAAGGCGTGTAACCCCAATGCGCCCCAGTCGTAAACGCCGGAGTTAAACAAGTCATCGGCGGGCGGTTTGCCGGGGGGCACCAGTTCGTCTAAGGCATCGGCTACAGTGTTGTACTTATTGGTCACCCACTGATCCAGTGCCTCTCGTCCGCGACTGTATTCGATCCACAATCCTTGGGCGTAGGTGGCAAAACTTTCGTTGAGCCAAATATCGGCCCAATCCGCCAAGCTGACGCTGTTGCCAAACCACTGGTGCGAGACTTCGTGGGCAATGACTTCTTCCGTGCTCGACGAGAAGCCTCCCAGAAAGGCCGGTTCGCGCCCAAGCTGCCGCAAGCCGAAAATGGATAGGGTTTGGGTTTCCAGGGCAGTGCCGGTATCGGTGTTCATCACCACCGAGCCATAAACCTCAAAGGGATAGGGTCCGAAAATATCGCTGAAGAACTTCAGCATTTCGCCCTGCAGCTTGAACGGCTCTAGCAGCTCGGGGTCGATGCCTTCGGCGAAGTAGTTGCGAATGGGGATGCCGTCTGGTCCTTCTTCGGTTTCCAGGTCAAATTGGCTGATATTGACCGTAGTCAGGTAGCTGGCCATCGGATCCCGCGCTTCAAACACATAGGTGGTGCTGTCGCCATTGTCGATCGTTTGCTCCAGCACGCCGTTGGCTGCTACTTCAAAGGGTTCGGGCACCGTGACTCGGAAGGTGTAAGCTGCTTTATCGATGGGATGGTCGTTGACTGGGTAATAGTTAGCAGCGCCATCGGGCTGACTAAGGACAAAACTACCGCCGTCGAAAATCACCCAGCCGGTCGGCACGGGAATAGCCACCGAGGTAATCTGTTCGGGAGAGCCGCTGTAGTTGACATCCACCGTAAAGGTCTCGCCTAGAGCAATCGGGGCAACGGGAGTGATGATCAGCTCTTGCCCGTCGCGGCTAAAGGTTGCAGGTTGACCGTTCACCGTGATGCCATCGACTGTAAACCCGATAAAGTCGAGGTTGAACTGACTTAAGGCTTGAGTAGCAACGGCCGCCATCGTCGTTTTACCCTCTAGGGTGCTCGTAGCGACATCGGTGATGTTCAGATCAAGGGTGTAGCTTTGGGCATCATAGCCGCCATTGCCAAAGCCGGGGTAGAGCGAGTCACCGACGCCCGGAGCACCCGGAGTGGGTTCAGTCGGCGCGGCTGCTTCAGCAGGCGTCAAGGCATCAGAAAGGGAGGCTAGGCGCAGATAGCTGCAAATCGTGCACATAAAGGTTTAACCGTATAAATGGGTGAATAAGCCGTGAATGACTGTGAATAAATGTGAATGGATGAACCAATCTTCAGGCAATCGTCAACAGTAAAGCAGGAACACAGGGCAAACTGTGCGTTCAGCTACACTGAACCCCAAACATGCTGTGCTGGGAAATCTGCCTGCATTAACGAATTCGCAAAACTAATGATGTGACGGTGAACACCATAGAAGACGACTGCCACTATGCAGGATTTTGCATCAAGTGGCACCTCTCTTAGGACATAAGATTCAGCTCTAAGCCTGCCTGAATATCCTCAAAATCAGCCTCAACGTTCCTCAACGTTAAGGAGTATTGTTCTAAGTTTCGATGGCCAAGGCTACAGCTCAAAAGGTTTGTGGGCACCTCCAGTCAAAACTGAGCGATAGAGCAATCCAATTCACCAACTGAATCGTAATTTTTCCAGTTAATTGACCAGTGGAGCCATTGAGCTGATTGATTGACCAATTTCCCCTTACCCCTACTTCCCCTAGACACCCTTGTGGGGGGCGAAGGAATTCCAACCTAAACTGTTGAACCTAAAGACGCTAGGAACTGGGGTGTAGCTTGCTGCTGCATAGCAGTGGGCAGTTCGAGTGTGGTCAGGCAACTCGGTAATTGAGTCAGCAAGTGCGTGAACCGACCTCTCGTCCCAGATAGGTAAGAGACATTGTTGCCTTGCCTACTCAACAAGATTTAGCAATCAGGGAAGACAGAACGGACAAACGGCAAGAGGTCTTAGCGAGCGGGCTAATCAGAATCGCGATGATCTGAGAGATAACTCCAGGAAATCTATTGTGCTGCAAAACAAAATGATCCAGATGAACATTTTTTGAATATTGAGGAATGATTCAGTGAACACGAGCTACGTTCTTAGCAACAACACCCTCATCCCCGTTGCCTCCGCCAATGCGGATCGGCCGAATCCAGGCATTCCGGTGCTGGGATTGGGAACCGGCGAGAATTTAGTGGGGATTGATTTTAGACCGCAGAACGGCAAACTCTATGGCTTAACCACCAATGGTGTCGGAGGGGTACGGCTGTATGTGATCAGCGTGCAAACCGGAGTCGCGACACCGCTGACGGCAGCACCCGTACAGTTCGATGATGGAGCTGGCAATCCGGTGCCAATTCTAGGAACCAATTTTGGTCTCGACTTCAACCCCACCGTGGATCGGCTGCGGGTGGTGACCGACGGTGGCTTTAACTTTCGGATCAACCCCAATACCGGCACGCTGATCGACGGCAACAACAACTCCCCAACCCCCGTTCCAGGAGTCAATCCTGACGGGCAAGTCAACTTGAACGGCAACCCGGCACTGGTAGATGCGACGGCTTACACCAACAACGCCCCCAACGTTACCGCAACCACACAATACACGCTCGATGCGGTTAGCAATCGCCTGTTCATTCAATCGCCACCCAACAGCGGTAGTCAGATCAACGCTCTGCCCGTCACCCTCAACGGCGCACCCCTCGATTTCACGGCCGTCAACGGTTTCGACATTCCTGCCGGCATTAATGTGGCAACCTCCAATAGCCCAGCCACAGGACAGGCATTGGCTGCTCTCACCGTGAACGGCAAGACGGGCCTGTATGGCATCGAGCTTTCGACCGGGGCCGCGACGCTGCTGAATCCGATTGCAGCGGGCAACCAACCAGTACAAGGCTTCAGCGTTCAAAGCGAGCCAGTGCCCAAAGGCGTGCCCCTGATCGCTGTAGATGCCGGCGGCACAACTCTGCTGCGCTTTAATAGTGCCAGTCCCAGCAGCATCACCTCTGTATCCATCAGCGGCGTCCCGACGGGCGAAAAAATCGTCGGTATTGATATTCGTCCGGCGACTGGGCAGCTCTATGCTCTTAGCGTCAATGCCGCCAGCAATACTGGCAGTCTGCTGCTGCTCGATCCGCAGTTGGGGACCGCGACTCCAGTAGGCACGCCCGGACAAATTGCCTTCGTGAATGCGGCAGGTAACCCGCTCGATCTGCCCGATTCTGGCTTTGGCATCGACTTCAACCCCACAGTGGATCGGTTGCGGGTGGTGACTAGCTCAGGACTCAACTTCCGCATCAATCCTATTACTGGAGCTCCGGTGGATAGCGACCCTGCGATTGCCGGCACTAATCCCGATGGCAACATCAACGTCAATGGCGCAGCGGCCGCAGCCGATGCTACTGCCTACACCAACAGCTTTGGCGGCGCGACGGTCACCACCCAATATACCCTCGATGCCGCCACAAATCAGCTCTCGATCCAGTCGCCGCCCAATAGTGGCACCCAGATCAACCGCCTGCCCGTTACCCTCAACGGTGCACCGCTCGATTTCACCAACGTCAACGGCTTCGATATTCCCTCGGGGGTGCAGGTTGGCACTGCCAATGCTCCGGCTCAAGGGCGCGGCTTCGCGGCGTTAACGGTGGGCGGCAATACCAACCTGTACGCCATTGAACTGAGCACCGGGGCAGCCACCCTGCTAGGTCCCGTAGCAGGCGGCATCGGGGGATTGACCGTCGCTGACGCTCCTAGCGGAACCGTCGCCTTTGGCAAAGCCACCTACACAGTCGCCGAAAACGGCAAAAGCATCGCCATTGATCTGGTACGTACGGGCGGCACGACGGGCGCAGTCACCGTAAACTTAGCAGCTACAGGCGGTACCGCCACGGCCAACAGCGATTTCAACGGCTTGCCTACAACGGTCACCTTTGCAGATGGTCAAACCACTGCCACGGCCACCATTAATATTGTCAATGACCAGCTTCAGGAAGGCGATGAAACGGTAATGCTGTCCCTGAGTAATCCCACTAATTCCGCTGTGTTGGATGCTCAAGATCAGGCCATTCTGGCCATTACTGATGATGAGCGCGTGATTACTGGCACGAATCGAGCAGAGACGCTGTTGGGAGGTCCGGGCAACGATGTGATTGTTGGCTTGGGTGGCAACGATCGCTTGCTCGGCTTCTCGGGCAATGACACGCTCATTGGCGGTATGGGTAGCGATCGCTTAGCCGGTGGAGCCGGTGCCGACCGCTTTGTTTATGCCGGCAATAACCAGCGAGCCGCGTTTTCCAATTCGCTGCTGGCCGCTCCGGATCAAATTGTGCAGTTCAATGCCCCCCAAGGCGATCGCTTCCAGCTCGATTTCGATGCTAATCCGGCAACCGTGGATCGACCGCGACAGGTATTTAATGCTGGAGCAGTGCCGGGGAATCGGCTCATAGATGCGGTGCAATCTGCCTTTGCCGACAAAGACCAACGTCAGAGCGGCAAACAGGCGTTGCAAGCCAATGAAGCAGTATTCTTTAGCATGAGGAATCAAACCTATCTGGCCGTGAACGACAATCAAGCCAGCTTTTCTGCCAATCGAGATTTGATTGTAAACGTCACAGGCATCAACTTCATTCGAGGTGACGCCCAAGCGGGCAGTTTAGTGGTTGCCAATTATTTCGTGTAGGAGTGTAGATCTCAAAATCGACCAGAAAATCATGCGTTCCTGACTTAGGGCGGACACACACCTGATTCACACCTGATTAGGCTCAGTCCGCCTTTTGTCATGGCTCAGTTAGGGTTGAATTTCTGCTCAAATCCCTCAACATGCGCAGGTTGATTCAAACCCTGAGGGTGTTGTTGGTCTAGCAAGGGATGCAGGGTACTGCGGCCAAAGTAAACTTTAGTATCATGCAGTTTATCTTTTGACGAAAGGCGGTATAGTGGAAATTGAAGTCAGATAGGTGTTAGCAATAACGAAGGAAAACGCTTAATCATCTAGTAAATTGCATATAGCAAATTGCTGGTAAAGCTAACCCTAGTTATTCATCTAATCCTAAAGACTTCCCTGGCAGATTTAACAGCCAAGTCCACGTTGAATAGTATGAGGTAAAAGCGCTGTTTTATTTAAATCTGTCTCGTTTGACCGTAACAGCATCCACGGAAAACATTGATATTTCCTCCTAGTGGCTAATGGAGAGTTCTGCAGTTTGATCGCTTTGATTGTGTCAGTCATGGTTTGATCGGTGCAACTCTGGTTAAAATCAAGTAAGGAGAGGAAATCACTCAAAGTTTTCTGCGTTGGGTGCTGTTACTGCTTTAAAGCCTACGAGACAGGTCAAAGTGCGTCATGGCAATTATTGCTCTTAAAGCCTGGTATCTCCAGGAGTATGAACCGATTCGAGAACTGGAAAAGCGCCCGCATGATTTGCGTCTGAGTAAAAATAGCCTGCTGAAATCGGCACTGCGAGCGGATTTTTTAGAAGATAGCGAAGATGTTAAAAAGTCGCTCTGGTTTCAGCGCTATTTGGAGGGAGAAATCGTTGAGTTCTATATTGAAGGCAGCGGCGGATATGCCATCTCCAATATTGATCTGATTAGTCATGAGATTTATTTCACTAAACAAGAAGTGATGGCCCGGTTAGATCCCACCATCTTTCTCTGCTATCAAACGGAATACACCGAATCAAGCGATTTACTGCGGGAAGAGTTGCAAAGCATCCTAGAAAAGCTGAATCGCCGCTCGCGCTTGCCCTTGTCGCTAGAAGAATCCCACCGCCTCACTGACGGGCCTGTGCGGCTGACCAGCACTTTGATGCAGAAAATCCGCAAAAGCTTGCTCTTTGTAGCCGATGGTACGCCCATTTTGCAGCTCGACGGCACGCCTCCTCAGCCCATTCCTAGTCCCAAGGTCTGCGTTGAAGTTGGCTATGCACTGCAATGCAAACGTACAGAGCAGCTCCTGCTCGCTCAGATGGAGCGTTCCAGCATTGCCGGGCAGTTTCCCTTCGATCTACCCAGCGGCAACCGCCTGCTGTTTCGCAACAAAACGGATCTACACAAAACCTTGCCCCAAGCCATTGAAACCCAACTGCAGCGCTTCAACTTACTGAGTGGCTGAACCCTGTTCACCCTGCTCACCTGCATGAGCCGAATTGAGGCTGGCAGCCCGAGGAGTCACTGTGGCAGTCAGTTCTCTAAAAAACAATGCGAACCCAATTCCTGGCAAGTCGGCAATAAGAACGGGTGGGATGGCCATGGCTTGAAGAGTCGGCCAATTCGAGGTGCGATGCCAGCCAGCAGGTGCCCTACTGCTCTACGATACCGCTTAGGGCATGATCCTGCCGTGCTTGCGCTGCCTCTATCACCTGCTGCCACAGGATATGGTCTTGCCGATGAATCGCCATCGCTTTGAAAGCGTCTTTCGCATCCTGAGGACGACCTGTCGCAACTTGGTGCAGCACGAATTGCAGAGCGTCGGGCTGCCGCAATGTCGAAATCGCCAATCGCCCTGTCTTGCGCAAGTATATCCTGAGCATCCTCTCCCAGGCAATCGGGCTGCGGCATGTACCCTGCTGCCTAGCCAGCTAGCCAAGCCTCTAGGTTCTCAGGCGCTTCCACCTGCTTCAGGATAGCTTGCAGCGACTCACCTTCTAGAACCTCGGCCGCCAGAAGCTGCTGAGTCGCCGATTCTAGCAAGTCTCGGTTTAGCTGGAGAATTTGCAGCGCCATAGCGTGGGCCTGATCGATGGTCTGCTTCACCTGCTGATCAATCTCAACGGCAACGGCATCGCTGATGGACCGGCGTGTGTGGCTGCCTTCCAGAAACTGAGCACCCGGCTTTTCAAAGGCAATCGGACCAAGACTTTGGCTCATGCCGTATTGCGTCACTGCTCGTTCTGCCAAGTCAGTTGCTTTTTGAATGTCGTCACTGGCTCCCGAAGAAACTTTGCCAAAGATCAGCTCCTCCGCCGAACGACCGCCCAGCAGAGTGGCAATCTGACCACGCAGCTCATCTTCGAGCAGCAGAAAGCGGTCGGCATTCGGCATTTGCAGCGTGTAGCCCAAGGCGCCCAAGCCACGCGGCACAATCGAGATCTTGGTCACTTTGCTGCCGCCCGGCATCAAGGCTCCCACCAGAGCATGACCGACTTCATGATAGGCAACGGTTTGCCGCTCGATGGGCGTCAAAATGCGCGAACGTTTTTCGAGACCGGCAATGACTCGCTCCATCGCTTCTTGAAAATCGGCCATCAGCACAGCCTGGCGATTGTTTCGAGCTGCCATCAACGCCGCTTCATTCACCAAGTTTGCCAGATCGGCTCCCGAAAAACCAGCCGTTTGGGTGGCAATGGCCTCCAGATCGACATCGTCTCCTAGGGCCACGGGGCGAGCATGAACCTGCAAAATGGCGATTCTGCCGCTCTTGTCAGGTCGGTCTACAAGAATCTGGCGATCAAACCGACCGGGACGCCGCAGCGCCGGATCGAGAATTTCTGGGCGGTTAGTGGCGGCAATCAGAATCACACCTTCGTTGCCATCGAAGCCATCCATCTCGGTCAAGAGCTGGTTCAGCGTTTGTTCGCGCTCATCGTTGCCGGCGATAGCAGTGTTACCGCGAGTTTTGCCAATCGCATCTAGCTCGTCAATGAAGATAATACAAGGGGCTTGCCGCTTCGCCCGGTTAAACAGATCGCGCACCCGCGACGCCCCGACACCCACATAAAGTTCCACAAATTCAGAGCCGGACATGCTCAAAAACAGCACACCTGCCTCGCCAGCAACCGCCTTTGCCAACAGAGTCTTGCCGGTACCCGGAGGTCCAACCAGCAGAATGCCCTTAGGAATCTTAGCACCAATCTGACGATACTTCTCACCGTTCGCCAGGAAATCTACCACTTCTTGTAGCTCTTGTTTTGACTCATCAACGCCTGCTACATCAGCAAAGGTAATTTTAGTTTTCCCTTTCGTCTTCTCCTGGCTATAAACTTTAGCGTTGCTTTTACCCACACCCATGCCCACTCCGACACCGCCTGCCTGGCTCAACTTCCATAGCCATGCCAGGGTTCCTGCCAACATTCCCGCCGACAACACCAAACCCAGTAAACCAGTAGCGGTCTCTGCCGATCGAGAGTCGGGAGCTACATCGTCTTGGCTAAACGGGATACCCTGCTGTTGCAGCAATGCCATGAGATCGGCTCGGGGACCAACAGGTTGAGTGTGGTAGCACTGCCCACCCCATTCAGATTTGAGGCAATAAACAATTCGGTTGGGGTGAAGGGTAACCTGCTCTACTTGAGCAGCCTTGACCCGATCGAGAAAAACGCTGTATGTCGATTGCGAGCTATGCATAGAAGCCATTCCTACAAAGACGAGGGAAAACCAAGCGATTGGGATTGCGGCTATTGAGCGACTGGTGCAGTGAGAGGCTGTCCCTTGGGTTGTCCCACGTCACTTTAGTATTCATCTCAATAGCATTCATCTCAACAGTCGCACTGCTATACGCTCATTGTGCCGTGCTGCTTCTCAATCCCCTAGGCTGGAATTACGATCTGCTAGGTCCGGTTTTCACGCGCTGTTCCACCCCTGGAGACGGTTATCCCTCTAGATGAGCGTGGTTGCCGAACTCATCCCTCACGTGCAAACAATTGCTGAGTTAATCAAGTCGTCACTTTAGCCGTGTTGGCATTGCCTCGTTTATCGAGCAGGCGTTGAGGTGGCTCCAGAGAAAAATGGCTAGCAATCCGCTGATAAAGGCTCAGAAAACATTAAAAACGGCTGATCTGGGTCGCATAGGTAAACAAGGATATCACTGTCGGTTTCTACATATCCCCTCATTGGACTTTCCCTGAACATATGCAGGAACGTTAGGGATGGGCTGTAAATAGCTCCTTTTCCAATCAGCGCCTCTACGGCTTTGTCGCTCGACTGACGTTGCCTGCCGACATAGCGCCGAATTCAGACTGGGTGATCTATCCGGCGACGTTAACCGGCATCTAGGACTTGCGGCGCTCTCTGACCTGCCTCCAGTGTCGAGCGGTGCTGCTAGAGTGGATGCTGATGTCAAACGGTCGCCGAGCTTGCTCGTCAATTCTAGTAGAGCGATAGACCGCGGATTCAGGCAAGCTCCTTAGTTGACTGGAGCGGTTCCCTCTCCCAATTGCAGCGCATACAGATTGGCATAGACTCCACCTTTCGCGATTAATTCGGCATGCGTTCCTTGTTCCACAATTTGTCCTTGTTGGATGACTAATACCTGATCAGCTTGCGTCACGGTGCTGAGTCGGTGGGCAATTACAAAGCTGGTACGTCCCTTCAGTAACCGGCTGATTGCATCCTGTACAAGGGCCTCGGTGCGCGTGTCAATGCTGCTGGTGGCTTCGTCGAGAATCAAAATGCGCGGATTGATCAACACGGCGCGGGCAATGCTGACGAGCTGGCGTTGACCTTGGCTGAGAGGAGTACCCCGCTCTCCGAGCTGAGTGGCGTAGCCTTGGGGCAGCGAGCGGATGAATTCGTGCACGTTGGCGAGTTGAGCAGCAGCCTCAACCTCAGCTTGGCTAGCCTTGGGCTGACCGAAGGCAATATTTTCGGCAACCGTGCCGCCAAACAAAATATTATCCTGCAAGACGATGCCCATCTGGCGACGCAAGCTAGCTTGAGTTACAGATCGGACATCGATGCCGTCAATTTTGACAGCTCCGCTAGTCACATCGTAAAAGCGCAGAATCAGGTTAATAATCGTGCTTTTTCCGGCTCCGGTTGGCCCCACCAAGGCGATCATTTGTCCCGCCTGTGCCTCTAGATTTACGTCTTTGAGAACGAGCTGGGAAGGACTGTAGCCAAAGGATACCTGTTCAAACGTGACATTGCCCTGAATTGGCGGCATCTCAATCGCATTGGGTGCATCATTTAGCTGCGACGGTTCATCTAAGAGGAAAAAGATGCGCTCTAGTCCCGCTAGGGCGGATTGGGCTTGAGTGTAAAACTGGCTGAGGATTTGAATTGGACGAAAAAAGAGCTGGACATAAAGCAGGAATGCAGTCACAACTCCTACAGTGGCGGCTCCGGTTACGGCTAGGTAGCCCCCATAGGCTAAAACGGCAGCAGTCGCCAGAGTATTGAGAAAGTCAATTGATGGGAGAAAGGCAGCGGTAATGGCCACGGCCTGCACATTCGCATCTCGATTTGCAGCATTGACGAGATCAAATTCCTCAATGTTCATTTCCACGCGGTTGAAGGCTTGCGCTTCTCGAACACTGGTAATGCCTTCTTCTAGGCGGGTTGAGAGTTCACCGATGGTTTCTCGGGTGACGCGGAATCTGGCTCTGGCCCAGCGCGAAAACAGCCCGGTGGTGAAAATCATCAAGGGTACAACCAAGTTACTCAGTAAGCCAAGCTGGAAATTAATCGAGAACATGGCAATGATAATGCCAACTAAGCTAAATAAATTGCCCAGCATTTGGGCTACAGTTAAACCAAACGCCTGGTTAACGGTATTAACATCATTCAGCAAGCGGCTCATTAAGTCTCCGGCTTCGCTACGGTCAAAAAAGCTAACCGGCAAACTTTGAATCTTCGTGAAAATATCTTGCCGCAGTTGGGCCAGCGTTCGCTGCATAATCCAACCGACGCGCAAAATCTGACCTCGGATTGCCCAAACGCCGAGGAAATAGATCAAAACGAGTCCGGTTAGCATCAACATCAGCCCTGACAAATCTCCCGGCATAATCAGGTTATCGATTGACCAACCGATCAAAAACGGCCCAATGGACTGAGTAGCAGCTCCAATGGCAACCAGCAGAATGGCGATTGGAATTTCTTGGCGATAGGGCCGGAAATACTGCAAGAAACGTCGCAGCGTCGAAAGCTGCTGTCCGGCTTTTTGGTCTGATGCCACTACGGGTCCTGCTACTCTCATGGGCGCTCCTGAGTTGCCTTGACTGGCTTTTGGGCAATGGGGGTTTGAACCTGTGATTCCAAAATCACGCCATAGAGAGGGCTGGTTTCCATCAACTGCTCATGGGTACCTTGGGCTACTAACTGCCCTTTGTCCATTAGCAGAATTCGATCGGCGTTTTGCACGGTGCTGATGCGTTGGGCAATCACGAATGCGGTGCAGGTTTTTTGCCGCATCAGGTCGTCAAGCGCAGCATGAATTTGGGCGGCGGTTCGGGCATCTACAGCCGAAGTGCTGTCATCTAGAATCAAAATGCTGTAGTCGGTGAGTAAGGTGCGAGCAATGGCAATCCGCTGTTTTTGTCCGCCGGATAGCCCTACGCCTCGTTCGCCCACAATGGTGTCGTATCCCTGCGGCAGGCGGCTAATGAACTCGTGAATTTGTGCGGTTTTAGCGGCTCCAATAACCTCTTCCAACGAAGCATCCGGCTTGGCGTAGGCGATATTCTCCCGCAATGTTCCGGAAAATAGCGTCGTTTCCTGAAACACAATGCCAATATGTGCTCGTAGACTGTGCAGGGTAAAGTCGCGCACATCCCGACCGTCGATGCGAACCGCGCCGGATGTCACATCATAAAAGCGAGGAATCAAGTTCATGATCGTACTTTTCCCCGATCCGGTCATGCCCAGAATGGCGATTAACTCTTTGGGTTTGGTTTCAAACGAAACGTTTTTGAGGGCTTCTGTGACTGACCCCGGATAGCGAAAACAGACATTCTCAAAGGTAATCCGCCCGCCGCAGGTTTCAAATGGCACCGCATTTGGGCGATCGCGGATTTCAATTTCCGCATCGACTACTTCGTACACCCGATCGGCAGAGGCCGCTGCCTGAGCAATTGCTGGAGCCGCAAACCCAATCAGCAAAATGGGCTGCAAAATCAGCAGTAGGTAGGAATTAAACGCTACCAATTCCCCAACCGAAAAGCGATTGCCAATTACCGCCGCCCCGCCATAGCCCACCACCACGACCGTGACTAAGTTACTCAGCAGGAACATAAACGGAAACGTATTGCGAATCGCCCGAATCGTTTTCATGTTGGTGTCAATCAACACGCGATTGAGCTGGGTATACCGGGCTGTCTCGGCGTCGCTCCGCACAAAGGCTTTCACCACCCGCACCCCAAACAGATTTTCTTGCAGCACCGCATTCAGATCGCCGAGCTGCTGCTGCACCAAGCCAAACAAATGGCTAGTTTTCTTGAGAAATCGCACCATCAACCAGCCGCAGAGGGGAATCACCGTCAGCGTAATCAAGGCCAACTCCCAGTTCATGATCAGCAAAATCACCGCAATGCTGATTAACGTTACGACTGCGCTAATCACTTGGATCAGGCTGGTGCTGAGGAAGGTGCGAATTTGCTCGATGTCGCTGGTCACCCGCGTCAGCAGTTGGGAGGTCTGGGCCTGATCGTGGTAGCTAAAGCTGAGGTTCTGAATTTTGCTGAAAATCTTGTTGCGCAAGTCATAGGCTACACCTTGGGACGCTGCCTCAGCCCAAAAAGTTTGCCCAAAATTGAACAGTCCCCGCGCAATTGCTGCAACCACCATCCAACCTGCACTCAGCAGCACCACATCCAGGTTTTGTAGGGCAATGCCCTGATCAATCCCCCAACGAAACAATTGAGGAGTCAGAGCATAGGCTGCCGTCAGCAGCAGCGAACTAACCAAAGCACCAGCCGTCAGCCAGCGATAGGCAGACAGGTTCTTGAGGACGCGGGGCAGCGAGCTAGAAGAGTCTGGAGGAGCAGGGGGGAGTTGAACCAAAGCAATCGACCTCCACACAGGGACAGTGAACGAGGAAATGTCTCTTGCTTTAGGGTAATGCGAAATGGCTTAACGGAAATGCGATATCGATGACCAGGCGTTGAGCAGACTGTAGGCTTGGCTAATTACTTTTTAGGGCCTCCAGTGGGGTTTTAGTGTTTCCAGTGGGGGGCGCGAGCCATCAGCAGATGCCCGTCGATAGTCTCGTAGCGGTGACTCTCTGGCAGTAGCTTAAAGTCTTCAGTAGTCCAATAGACGCCGATCAGGAGCAGGGGTCATGGGGAGGAATGGAGCATTGAGTGTAAGAAGTTTGAAAAGCGGGGGTTCAGTATAACCTTTGACCCCTCAAACCTCTTTAAACACGATCCCACTTCATGGCTTCAACAAACCTGTTAAACTGCCGGCTGATTGAGCCAGCGCACGATCAGTCCAGTGGTGCGAAGATTCTCAACTAATGCTGCTGGATCAATTACAGAATCTTTCGGGATGGAAAGGAACAGTTCAGTGGTATCGAAAATCGCGTTGTCTAATCTCTCGGACTCTTCCTTTGTAAATCCGGATTTGCGTAGGGCCACGGCTACGTTTCCGAACTCTCCAGGTGGAACAGTGACGACGAATTTCCATCTCGCTGTGCTCATAAGGATTTTAATGGATTTTGTTCCGACGGCAGCAGATCAGCTTGAACTCTCGCTGACAATCTCGTGCTCCGCCCGCATCAACGCAGTGTAGCGATCTGTCAGCTTACTTAAATTACCGTAGTTCATTAGTTCATTTCTCTCAAACCTCCCTGCATTTCTTGCTGCATTCATTGGGGATCGAGTCTCGCTCTCAGGGAAGTTTGGTATGATAAGCCTATGATGTTGCAATCATGGAAGGGGCGCACAAGGCTGCGCCCATTTTGTTGCTTTCTGGGTTGCTTCCCGGCTTGCTCTCGAAACAGCAGAACCATCCCCAAATAGTCCCGAAAGAATAGTTGCAAAAGAGTTTACAGGAATACCAACTAGAGCGAAAATTTGTTATACTACAGAGCTGTGCGCTGGTGTAGCTCAGTTGGTAGAGCAGCTGATTTGTAATCAGCCGGTCGCAAGTTCGAGTCTTGTCACCAGCTTTTAAGAAAGATGAGTGTTTTAGCTACTCAAAATCAAAGCTTCTAAACGTTGCTGCAAGGGTATTCTGCTGAAGCTTCGAGATTTTGCTTGGGGATTTTGGGGTAAGTTAGCGATAGTTTGAGCTAGAGATTTATGACGGTAAGCGTTACTACATGTCACTCGGACTGACAAACACTCCTATCAATCCTCAGAGACGATTTCGACGGTGGTTGTTGAATCGAAGAATTAATGTTGTTTGCACCCATCGTGTGCTCATCGGGCAGGCCCTGTCTCAATGGAAGTAGGAACGACTGTATTTCTCAAGGGCTAGCTCTGGTCAACGCGGGCGCTGATTCGCTCGACTCGCCAAGCCGTCCTCCAGCAGCTTGCTCCCCACCCACCGTACAAGGGCATTCCATTGCCAGTCATTGTGTGATCTAACCCCTCTGGAAAAGGGCGGCTGTTGCATCTCAGCATGCCAACCGCTGCCTCGAGCCATCGCGCCTTTGGGGTGCGAATGCTCAACGGCGAATCGGGACTGCATCTAGTCGTGTTGGATCTGGCAATCGACCAGTGGCGCGTTCCTTGGAGCTTGCGGAGCAATTTGGGTTTGAAATGATTCTCAAACGCCTACCTGATTGCGCTGCTCGATATGGCTGCAAAATCTGAGCGATCTGACTTTGTCTGACCCGGATTTATGAAGTATGCGATCGTCTCCAACCGGGCTTTGCCCATTGTGCCGCGTCTTCTGGAAGAATTGCAGGGCAGGAATTTTAAATGAGCCTCTCAAAATCTTGCCCCAACCCAAGACTAAAGCGAGACAACAAATACATGAAATTTTGAAAACGGTACCTTCCTGTTATTTGAATTCTTGATGAGACGCAACAACTTATCCGGATCAAAACCGCTTCATCGTGGATTAGCCAGAGAAGTCTGTGGCAATCCTCCCCCAAATCCTGGCGATGGGTCATAACCATGTGCCAAGATCTGGAGGCGTTTTCTTGCGCCTTGAGCGGGGCAAACTTTCGAGTATCGAATACTGCATCTGCTCTCCGTGGACTCATCTATCCACTCGCTGAGTGGTTCCCTGCCTATCCTGTGTCTCTATCTGCCGCTCATGAAGCACTTTCTGAAACCCCTCGGACATTGTTTGACCACAGCCGTCATGACATCGACAATGCTCAGGGCCTATGCCTTGCCGGCTACCGAAGCTGCCAACCCAGAGTCAGTACCGCCACAACCGCCCGAGAATTCTGTCGCCTCTGCCTCAGAAAGTGTGGAAGCCCCGGCTCCGGCAGAACCAGAACGAGTGGAGCCTGCAGTGGAGCCAGTGGCTGTGGCGGCGAGTCCGGCTCCTTTGCCTGCTCTCGATCTAGAGGCGGCGCCTACCGCAAGTCCGCGCGTAAGCGATCTCGCCAATCCAACGACAGCCGTGACTCCAGTGCCAGTCACTGCCAAACCAGAAGGTCCTCGCGTAGCCGATTTGGTGAACCCCCGTGTGCTAGGGGCGGTAGGGCAGACGGCTGCAGACCCAAAACCCACTGCTCCTGAAGCGACTCCCGCTCAACCAGAGGCGGTCCAGCCCAACAAACCTGCCGCTCCTTCCAATACCGTCGCTGGGATGCGGCAAACGCTAGAGAAACGCTTGGCTACAATTGTGGAGCGCGACAAAGCCGACCGCGAGGCGCGATGGCAGCAGAACTTGATGCTATCGGCACTGCAGGCCGCACAGATGGGTCATTTCGAGCGGGCCCGCCAGATTGCTCAGCATCCAGCCCTGCCGCCTGAGGTGCAGATTGAACTGCTCGCTCAGATTGCCGCCATTGAGGCGTCGGTTGCCGAGGCAAATGCAACCGCTGATTCGTCTGGAGATCCAGCGTCTGCTGCCCCAACGGATGCGGCGACCCCAGCAACGGCTGGCTCGAAAGGACGCAGCGTGCCGCCCAGTTACTCGGTGGTCAACACCTGGGAATCGGCAATACCAGCCTTGCCGGGGTTGGCCCTGCCTGACCGTTGTTTACCCGCCGCAACACCAGCGATAGCAACCCAGACTGCCTCAATGGCTCAATCGACCGCTACTTCCCGCACCATCTATCCCTATGTGACCGTCGTTGGGCGAAATGTGGCAGCACGACTAGCCCGCCTCAGCCAGACGGCACCTTCTACTCCAGTCGCGGCATTACCTATTCAACCCGTTGCTTCCCGTCCAGGAGTGCCAGTCCCGACTCGAGTTTCCGCGCCCGAGCCGACCTCGCCCTCTGCCCCTCAATCGCAATCGCAGTGGACTACCTTCTTCCAAACCCTGCCGCCCCCGCCTGCTAGCTCCCCAGCCCCTCAGTCGGCTGATCGGTCCGCCGCGACCACACCGGCTCCACCCCTCCCGATAGCAACCCCCCCGCCTGCTCCCCAACTGCCTCTGCTCTCGGCCGCAGATTCCTCGGTTGCCGTGCCCTTAGACCCTATGGCGAAATCCCCAAAGCAGCCGATCGCCTCTCCAGCAGCGACTCGAGGACTGCGCCTTGATTCCCTGGTCAACCCTTGGGAGCAGCTCGGGCTAGCTCTGCCGCCGTCGCTTTCGGCCCCGTTGGAAGTGGCGCTGGGCTGGTGGGCACCGTCCGAGCCGACAACGGCAGCCCCAGACCCCTCACCAACGGCCGCCAGCCTGTCTCCAGTGACCGCTCCAGAGATCACTGCTAGTGCGGCAGACGCAACCGCGGGTACAGCTCAGGTGCTCGCAGCCGAAGTTGGGTTGACGAATCATCCCTGGTTACGCAATCTGGAGCAAACGTTGCCCACTTGGGTTGGATCAAGCCGCGATGCTCGCAAGACCGTGCTGCCTCCCGCACTGCCGACAGCATCCGCCTCAAAGAACACCTTGCAACCTGCTGCGGCGGCAATGCCCTGCAACGAACCAAGTAACCTCTCGGAGGGAAGCTATGTTGTCGATCCGGCTATGTCCAAGCAAATGGGCTGGGTGAACTTGATGTTCCCGTTACCGATTCCGGCTGCGATTACCTCCGTTTTTGGTTGGCGCGTTCATCCTATCTTTGGCGATTTACGCTTCCATACTGGGGTAGACATTGGTGCACCCATGGGAACGCCAGTGATGGCAGCCCTGGAGGGCCGAGTGGTGGCGGCAGACTACATGGGCGGCTATGGACTCACCGTTGTGATCGAGAATGACAAGGTCAAGCAGCGCAACCTGTATGGTCACCTCTCTGGCATTGCGGTTCGTCCTGGAATGCAGGTCACTCAGGGCAGTGTAATTGGCTGGGTCGGCAGCACCGGGAATTCTACTGGACCACACCTGCACTTTGAGTCGCTGATGCTGGCAGAAGGGGGATGGACAGCAGTTGATCCCCTGGCAGTAGCCGCCAAACAGATTGCCCAAGGACAATAGCAGAGGGTGACCTATCCGACGTGATCTATCCAACGCGATCTATCCAACGGTGTATTTGCTGAGAATCGCGCGGATGGCATCCGACACAGCCTGGGGTTGCTCCACCATCGAAAGATGACCGCAGTTGGCAATTTCGCTGACATTGTTGCCGCAGAACTCAAACGAGGGATGGAAGCTCGCTAGATGATGCACGTACTTCGGCTCCATCACCATATCGTCGCTGCCAGCAATAAAGTGAACTGGCTGTTGCAATCGGGCTACCACCTGAGGCAAGCGGTGTACTTCTGCCTCGGTTGTCGAGTCGAGCAGGGTGCCAAGGGCCGCTTCAGGATGAGCTGCCAGCAAATCCAGTAGCCGCTGCCGCCCCCACTGCCGTGCTAGGGGCCGTGCTACGTTCATTCGCGTCAATGCCAGATCTAACAGGGGCAAGTAGGAGAGCCAGCGCGGCCGCATCTTCACGAGTTGTTGCCCTGCCGTCCGAAACCGTTCAAATTCTTCTTTTAAGTAAATTCCGCCGCCAGAGTTAATACAGATGACTCCGGCAATGGACTGGGGCACCTGATCGGCCGCCCAGAGAGCAATACTGCCACCCAGGGAATGCCCAACCAACCAAGCTTTAGCAATGTTGAGCTTTTTCAGCAGCAAAACCAGATCCTCAGCGTAGGCAGCCGGCGTGTAGAGCCTAGGAGCAGTTTTCACGCGGGGTGGTGCAACTTCTACACCCACAGCCGATGTCCCTGTTGAAACCAGAGCAGATGCCATTCTTGATCGGTCGAGTTGGGCCGTCAGGGCAGTACCGGGCTGTAGCTGTGAATCCCCAAAGCCGCGCAGATCGTAGGTAAGGCACTGATAGCGCGGTGAGAGCTGTTGAATAATGGGTTGCCAGTAGGCCCGACTAAGCAGCCAGCCATGAATGAAAACCAAAACGAGGGGCGAATCCGTCGGCTCGGATAGCTCGTATGCGTGGGGAAATCCATTGACATCAATCGTTTTGACCATGCAGGTATGGCATCCTTTGCGGCTTAAAGAGCGGCCAAAAATCAGCCATGGGCAATCGGCAAGGGATCATGGCTCTACTCTTATCATATGTTCCCAAGGAGCCTGTTTCCAAGCGATCAGGCGTTGAAGAAATGGGCGGTTTGCTATGGAGGAGATTCTATCGTCTGCGGCTCGCAGGGGTTGAGGATAAAGCCCCTGTCATTCCTCACCGCCCCGCCGAATCAGCCGTCAGATTCTGCATCCCCCATCGCCACGCCAACCCAGCGGCAATCAGCCCTAGCCCAACCCGCCAGATTTGCTGCTCAACCCAGAACGCTAGAAACAAACAGGCTGCCAACCCGATCCAGGCAATCCACTTGGGGTAGAGGCGATCGGTCTCTGGAATTTGCAGGGCCGATAAATCCGTCAGTGCATAATACACCAGCACGGAAAAGGCACTGAATGACCAGGTAATTCGCACATCGCCGATCAGCACTAGGGCTGCAATCACTCCGCCCATGACTATCACCGCAACATAAGGCGTGGTTTCTGAGGGGTTGAGTCGGGCAACAACGCTCGGCATATCGCGACGGCGACCCATAGCAAACAACACGCGAGAGAGTCCCAAAATCAGATTCAGCAAAACTCCCAAAGTAGCCGTGACGGCACCCACCGCCAGAATCAAAGCACTGCCCGGTACAGCAAAGTTACGAGCAGCAATTTCTAGAGGAGCGACTGCTTCGCGAGTCACATTGCCCAGGGTGTCTGCTCCGACTGAACCAATGCCAACTGTGGCGACCCCAGCATACAGCAGCATGGTGATGATCAGCGTGGTGATAATGGCTCGGGGAATGGTGTACTGGGGGTCCCGCACTTCTTCACCTAGAGTGGCAATTCGACCATAGCCCGTATAGGCCACAAACATGAGAGCTGTGGCGTGCAACACGGAAGTCAGGACGGCATTTGTACCTTCCCCAGAATCCGGCTGGAAAAAAGGCGTAAAGTTGTTCGCACCTTCTGCGAGAACTAATGGAAATCCAGCAATCACAAAAAAAATTAATGAGAATAGCGTGATTGATACAATACCGATGTTAATTACATTGGAACGCTTAATGCCCGTCAAAATTAATCCCGTGAGTACAACAACAGCTCCTAAGGCTGTCGGAACGAGCAGTGCACGGTTTGTCGCACCAACTAGGTTGAGCAAATATCCGGCAAACCCCAAGGCAGCTGTGGCGGCTGAGGCAGATTTAGCAATCAGAAACATCCACCCTGCTGTAAACCCTAGCCAGGGGTTGAGATAGCGGTAGCCATATTCGTAGGCACCTCCACTGACCGGGTGATTGGCCGCCAATTGGGCGCTGTTTAAGCCATTGCAGGTTGCAACCCCTGCGGCAATAGCGATGGCAATCAGCGTGGCAGGACCAGCAATTCCAGCTGCTAAGCCAATGCTGACAAAGACGCCAGTACCCACGATGGAGCCTAGACCCAAGGCAATCGCTCCCAGCACACCGAGCTGCCGTTTGAGGGATTGACGAGGTTGAGAATTGGATTTTGGAGTCATGGTTGCGGATTCTGATGTGTTGTTGGCAATCGCTCGACAGACACAGATCTCACCTGTTCTGCATTTCTTGACATAGTGTTTGCATAGTTTGCATCGTAAATGAATCGGTTTGAGATCACATAAACCAGCTTGCCAAGTTCCCAGTCTAGATGAGGATAGACAAACTCAACAGCAGGCT
Source organism: Synechococcales cyanobacterium C42_A2020_086 (assembly GCA_015272325.1). Classification (GTDB taxonomy): domain Bacteria; phylum Cyanobacteriota; class Cyanobacteriia; order Elainellales; family Elainellaceae; genus JACYLU01. The sequence goes on from JACYLU010000011.1 coordinate 227,033, forward strand.
ATCTCCCTACGGGATTGTTCTTGGCAAGCCCACCCCCCGACTCAGCCTGTTAGAATTGCATTCAAGGCTCTGTATCTGATTCGCTCTCTGAACTATTACCATTGCTGCCACCAAGGGCATCTTGTACTTCTTCACTGGACTCTGCTTCATTATCTTGAGCCGTTTGCAGTTCTTGCACTTCCTGCGGCACAGTCGGCTCATAGAATTGAGCCACTTCTAGATCTTGCGTTGTCCAGATCAAGCCAAAGGGAATTAGGTAAAAGACCAGCGCAACATAGGCGACAGCAACCGCCCGGCCTTGCGCCACAAACTCAGCAGCTCGTTCGGCTAACCAGACGGGGATGTGGCGAATTTTATGGATAGGAAACAGCAGAATAATAGCGTAGATATCAAAGATCATATGGACCCACGCTACGTTCAACGCTGCAATACTCTCAGCATCCCCATTTCCCGCTAGAGCCAAGCCAGCCAGCAACGCGGTAGTAGAGGTGCCAATATTGGCTCCCAAGAAGTAGGGCAGTGCCTGCATAGTGGCTACAACCGCCAGCGCAATGAGCGGAATGATCACCGATGTTGTAATACTAGAGCTTTGCACCGCAACCGTGATTACCAACCCAAACAGCATAGCCTGCCAAGGGGTCTTGAACAGGTATTTTTTGATTTTTTCCTTCAGATCGTCGTTCAGGATGGCTTTAAGCGCTTTGACCAAACTGCGGAGACCGAGGTACAGCAAGGCAATCGCGATAATTAGCACTAACCACCCCGTTTCCCCGGTTAAATTCACAATCAGCTCAGCGATGGGATCGACGATAAAGCCCAAGGGGTCAAATAGTTCCGTCCCACCCATTCCGACTACTGCGTTAGTCAACTGCGTTGCTGACCACGACAAGATATTGGTAGTTAATTCGAGTGGCAAGAAGATTAAAACAGCAATGATATTGAAGAAGTCTAATACCATGGCTCCCTTAAAAGCTCGCACAAACTCTTCGTGATTGCGAATATGACCCAGGGCTACAATGGTGTTGGTAACGCTCGTTCCAATATTCGCTCCCAACATAACCGGAATAGCAGCTGCGGTATCAATGGCACCCGCTGCGACTAGTGCCACAGTCATACTGGTTGTGGTGGACGAACTCTGCAAAAGAGTCGTTGCCAGAATACCGGTGAATACCCCCGTAATCGGATTACGAGTCGTTGCCAACAATGCCTCAGCCGCATCTTCTCCTAGCAGTTGAAACCCGTCTCCCAGCAGCTCTAAACTAACGAAGAAAATCAGCAGCGCTAACAGCAGCCCGACTATATTCCAAACTCTTCCTCGAGGAAGAGCGCTAGTTAAGCGGTTCATAGGTTGAGACCAAACAACTTCACCTCAACCTTATCGGAGGGATCAAGTCACTTCTTTAAGAAGTTCTTAATAAGGAATTAAAGCAAAATTGTATGTTCGAGAATCTGTCTTTTGAGTTAACTGGAACCTACCTAGGGATATATTAGTAGCTCTATCGCTGTTGTGGTGAAATCATTCAGTAATCGTTCTATTGGATGACAATGTTAGCGGTTAAAGATGTTGTGAACATATTCGCGAGCTGCTCAACAAAACTATCCTGCTATATTTTCGAGCAACAGACTCAGTTTTTTGCATTTGCTTAGCTGAAGATGCAGCACTGCTCTATTGCTCTATACGCTCTATAGCTCTACTAAAAGACTGCCGGATAAAGACTGACGGCTATTGAGGGCAGCCTGTCTATGCTAGCTGTGACTAAGACCAGTGAACATCGGGTGCATACTGGTGCATACTGGTAACCCATTCAGATCTTATCCACCTCTCAGATGTTTCTCAGGTTTGCCCGCTAAGGTGAGATTAACAGAAACGGGACACGCCCAGTCACGCGCTCGACTGGGTCTTTTTATGCCTTGATTTCTGCTTTATTTCCTTCGATGCCATCTGGAGCTTTGTCACAGCAATCATCCCAACACAGCAGCTCCACATACCTCAGGGCAACACAGCATAAACGGCAGGCTCTGGGGCATGTTGCGCTGCCTCAGGTATCCTGGGAGAGAGTCGGAAAAGACCATGAGCTGCTATTCTTGTTCGCTGCCCTCATGACTTTTCTGTTAACCAACGGTTGACGGAGTGTAACCAGGACAATGCGGCAATTTCGGCAGTTCATTCCAGTAGTACTCGTTGGCGTGCTGCTGTTGCTAGCCTTGAGTACAATTCGTCGTGAACTGGGAGAGTACCGCCTGCAGGATGTGATACAGAGCCTGGACAATATTCCAAATCGCCGCAAGCTGATTGCAATTGCCTTGACCGGACTGGGTTACAGCGCTATGACCGGCTACGACTTTCTTGCCTGTCGCTACATTCGTCGTTCCTTGTCCGCCTTCCGAATCGCGTTCACGTCTTTTTTAAGCTACGCCTTTGGTAATACAATCGGCTTCACGCTGTTTTCAGGAACGGCGATCCGCTACCGCTATTATGCTAGCCAGCTCACCCCCGCCGAACTTGTCAAAGTCGTAGTGTTTACGCACTTTAGTTTTTGGCTGGGGATGCTGGCGATCGGCGGTATTGTCTTCTGGCTCGATCCGCTGACGATTCCCCAGATGCTGCAACTGCCGTTTCAGTCGATTCATCCAATTGGGATGCTGCTGGTGCTGCTAGCGGTGCTCTATCTCGTGCTCAGCACCTGTCTACGAGCACCCTTGAGAATTCGCGGTCAGGAATTTGGACTGCCGTCCCTGTTGCTGTCATTGGCGGTGATTGCCGTATCGGTCGTGGATTGGACCTTGGCGGCGGGCGTGCTCTACCAGCTCTTGCCCCAAGATTTACCGCTCTCTTTCTTTAGCTTTTTTGGCATCTATGTGCTGGCAATGACGGCTGGGATTGTTAGCACAGTTCCCGGCGGGCTAGGTGTGTTTGAAGCCGTGATTCTGGTGTCTCGACCGGCAGGAGTTTCGGCTTCCGAGGTGCTGGGCGGGTTGCTCGCCTTTCGAGGAATTTACTATTTTCTGCCGTTGCTGCTGGCAGGGGGATTGGCACTGGTGTATGAATTTCTCGTAAGGCGTAAACAAGCCCCATGATCCAGAATGAGTCTCGCCTCGGTGCTACTCGCTGCTCTTCCTCGGTGGGGGCAGATGCACCACTGCGCCTAAGACAGGAGTCTACGTGCTCACCAGCTCGGTGGACTGAGCTTCAGACGCGGCGGAAGGTGTATTGGTGTTTTACAGAGAGCCGCTAAAATCTGGAAAGATTCGCCTTCAGCCTCCGGCGACCCATGCGCCCCTGAAGGGTGTGGATCAGGTTTTTGCCGTTTTCTTGGGAAAGTGCCATGGACCAACAGCTTATTCAGCTCCTCGTCAACGGCATCGCCGTCGGCAGCATTATTGCTCTCTCATCGGTGGGTCTGACCCTCACCTACGGTATCCTGCGCCTCGCCAACTTTGCCCATGGCGACTTCATGACGCTGGGTGCATACTTCACGCTGGTGATCAATCTTTTGGGCGTCAATATCTGGCTGGCAATTGCCCTCGGGTCCGTGCTGACCATCGGCATTGCCCTGTTAAGCGAAAAATTGTTGTGGGCACCCATGCGAGAGCGGCGAGCCACATCAACCACGTTGATTATTATTTCCATTGGGTTGGCTCTGTTTATCCGCAATGGCATTATTTTGATTTGGGGAGGAGCTAACCAAGCTTACGATCTGCCTGTTGCTAGTGCCCTAGATATCTTGGGTATCCGTGTCGCGCAAAACCGCGTTGTTGTAGTGGCGCTCGCCGTTCTGGTGATTTTTGGGCTGCACTATCTGCTGCAAAACACCAAGATTGGCAAGGCAATGCGAGCAGTAGCCGACAATGTCGATCTAGCAAGGGTCTCAGGCATCAACGTCGAGCAGGTGGTGATCTGGACCTGGGTCATTGCGGCTGGACTCACGGCCGTTGGCGGCGGCATGTATGGGCTGATTACGGCTGTGCGTCCCAACATGGGCTGGTTTTTAATTCTGCCCATGTTTGCGGCTGTAATTCTGGGTGGCATCGGCAACCCCTATGGAGCCATCGCTGGAGCCTTTGTGATTGGTATTGCTCAAGAAGTCGGCACCTATTGGATTCCCACCGAATACAAGCTAGGCATTGCGCTGCTAATGATGGTGCTGGTGCTGCTGGTTCGCCCCCAAGGGATCTTTCGCGGCACGCTCTGAGGGTGGACTAGAGAACCAACTAGAGGACTGGTTGGCAGGGAAAATCCTGGCTAGTCTGCAGTCCATTCCGGTTCCATTGGGCTACTTCCATAAAGCCCGAAATCAATGAAAGAAATACGGAACGCAAAAGAAGGGATGGGCTACGGCGCATCCCTTGCTTCAATTGTGTTTACTTGTCACCTGGGTTAGTAATCGCGTTCTGCCCAATTCAACAGGCAGTCGCCGCAAACGGACCGGCTTATTTCAGCAGCCCAAAGTAGAAGGCGGCCACTAGGAAGTTGCCGGCTAGGAGCAGCAGCGCCCAGGAGGTACGGAACGTATAGGGAGGCTTACCAGTCTTGATGGTCATAGGAATAAACTCTCTTGGTTCTCTCTTTTCAGGACAGCAATCCATTACTCACCCGCATAACTCATCAGCACATGAGTTCAGCATGAGTAATTTCATTATTTATTAATTATCGAGCAGAGAGAGCCTCCTAAAGTCGTGGATTAGAAAAACTTAGCACGCCCCTAGGCAGACATGGGGGCTAGGCTTCCTCTCCGGCATGGTAGGAACTGCGTACCAACGGACCCGACCGCACATGGCTGAAGCCCAGCTCGCGGGCTATGGCTCCTAGCTGCTCAAATTCCTCCGGCGTCCAGTATTTTTGTACCGGCAAATGCGCGAGTGATGGGCGCATATACTGCCCCAGCGTTACACGATCGCAGCCCACCGCTCGTAAGTCCTGAAGCGTGGCAATCACCTCGTCCACGGTTTCGCCGTGCCCCAGCATCAGCCCGGACTTGGTGGGAATTGAAGCATCTAGCACCTTCACCTGCTGCAGTACTCGCAGTGAGCGTTCGTATTTGGCACCGCGCCGTACTGGAGCCTGCAACCGTCGCACCGTTTCAATATTGTGGTTGTAGCAGGCGGGCTGAGCTGCGACCACTGTGGCAATGCGCTGGAGTTGGCTAGCTTCACCGCCGGATCCTCCCCAGAAGTCGGGCGTCAGCACTTCAATCTGGGTCTGGGGATTGATAGCTCGAATGGCTGCCATGGTTTGGGCAAACCAACCGGCACCTTGATCTGGCAAATCGTCGCGGGCAACCGAGGTAAGAACCACATAGCGCAACCCCAACAGGTGGACAGCTTCCGCTACTTTTTGCGGCTCTTCGGGGTCGAGCGGCATCGGAGCATGGCCCTTGTCCACTTGGCAAAAGGCACAGGCGCGGGTGCAGGTCGGACCCATCAGCAAAAAAGTGGCAGTTTTCTGGGCATAGCACTCGCCACGATTGGGGCAGCGTCCTTCTTCGCAGATGGTGTGAATTTGACGCTGCTTGATAATGTGCTGCACCGTGGAAATGTCGCTGGCTTTACCGATGGACCGCCGCAGCCAACTCGGAAGGTTTGCCAAGGGCGACTCGCGCCGTTGCGGGAGAGATGCCTGAGAATCAACAGAATGCATGATGGATGCTTTGCAGACGCTTGCAGGTTTATTCTAATGCACTCGCCCAACCCCCTGATGGCGAACCAAGCCATCCGCAAGCCAGCAAACCCACGTAGATCGCCCCTAGTCTTACAGAGTTTTTATGGACTAGACGATAAGATCTGGGAAATCAGGGGGAATAGTAAGATCGACGCTTCACCTCCAATACGGTTTGACCTTACCGTTTTACTGACGTTCTACACTTTAGTTCTACACCTACCGAGGAGTCCATCGTGGCAAGCCATAAAATCCTGGTCATTGATGACAGCCGAGTCATTCGCAATATGGTTCGAGAGATGCTGCCGAAGGGTAATTTCCAGGTTCTGGAAGCCAAGGATGGAATTGAAGGACTAGACTGTATTCGTCAAGAACGTCCCAACTTGATCATGCTCGATTTCTTGCTGCCGCGCATGAGCGGTTGGGAAGTCTTCCAGCACATTCAAGCCAACGCTGAACTGCAAACGATTCCGTTGGTGTTGATGTCAGGACGGCGAGAGGAAGTGACAGAAAAGATTGCTGAGCCGTTTGAGTATTTTGAATTCATTGAAAAACCGTTCGAGCAGAAAGAGCTAATTGAAGCCATTAAGGCGGCCATGGCCAAAGCTCGCTTGCCGCGGCGGACGGTCGCACCAGCCACAACCCCGGTAGTAGAGGGTGGGGGCACCACAGACATCGCCGCTCTCCACGAAAAAATGCAGAAGATGCAGGCAGAAATCGACACCCTCAAAAAACAAATGGCGCAACTGCTGGCGTTTATCAAGCAAAAGCTGAAGTAAGGTGGCTTCTCGCTGGGCGGTTTTTAGCTTTTGCGGAGTTTGAGCCGCTTTTGTCCCTCACTCCCAACTCATCTTAGTTATCTGCACCCCAATCAAAAACAACCTGAGCAAAAACAAAAAGTGGGCGTGAGCAATTTCTTACCCACGCCCGAGCCCCCTTAAGAACCTCAAGGTCACTGTAACAGCGCCTCTTGGTCTAGTACTAGATTCGCAAGTTTAGGTAGGATTAGTCCTCCCTCGTGTGATTGATCCTAGCGGGTGATCTTGTATTCATCCGGTTACACTAGAGCGGCTTTTGCGTGGGAATACCAACAGGACGGGGAAAGGCGTCCGGCGTAGGAGACTGCTTTTTGAGGTAGAGGCAGTGGCGTACTGCGTGGCTAAGGGGAGTCGTAAAGACAGCAGTACCGTCCAAAGTGCCACCCAAGATCTGGGCTGCATTGGCTAGAGCCGTCGCTTCCTCTGTTGTCCACTGACCGCGATAGAGGACAGCGGTGCCACCCACCTTCAGTAAGGGCAGGGCATATTCTGCACAGACGGTCGCCGTTGCGACGGCACGGATGAGTGCCAAATCATAGCAACCTCGCTGCTGCGGCAGGTGTCCGGCTTGTTCGGCTCGCTCGACAAGCAACTCGGTCTGGGACAGCCCCAAATCTGCAACCAGCGTCCTGAGAAAATTGATTTTCTTGCGGGTAGAGTCAAGCAGCGTTACGGTCCAATCCGGGCGAGCCAAAGCAACTGGCACACCGGGGAATCCACCGCCGGTACCAATATCAATGACGCGCAGGGACCGCTCGGTGTTGATCCAAGGCTGGATGCCGCGCAGCGAGTCCCAGAGGTGTTTTTCCCAAAAGTCAGCCGGCTCTGTGATCCGGGTGAGATTCAGCGATTGATTGGCTGCCAGAATCTGCTCGTAGAGGCGTTGAAATTGAGCTTGCTGGTCTTGGGTTGGGTGCCAACCCAGAGTCTCCTGCCAAAGCTCGTTGGCACTGGGCAATCTCTTGCTTGCTGCAGCTAAGTCGCTCATCATGGCTTAATCCTCAACTCAGCTCGGCTGACCCACCGACTGAGGCAAACCGCTGACCAGCAGGGACGGATCGCTGGGTGCCAGTTCTCCGTGGCTTAGAGTCCAACAGCGATCGGCAATTCCCGCTAGCTCTCGTGGTTCGTGCGACACAATGAACAGCGTCCACTCTCGCTTCAGCTGAGCCAGCAGGCCAATGAGCTGCTGCCGCATAGACCAGTCCAGACCGGCGGTCGGTTCATCGAGCAGCAAGATACCCGGCTGACGAATCAGCTGCACCGCCAATGCCAGCCGCCGCTGCTGCCCCCCACTGAGGGAACGAGGCGACGTAGACAGGGGCAAATGGTTCAGCCCCACGGCCGCTAGCGCCTGATCAATCCGCTCTTTTCCCAGCTCTGGATGCCCCAACCGCAATTCTTCTAGGATTGTATGACCGCAGAAATGGCGCTCTGGAAATTGAAATACTAGCCCCGCTAGCTGCTGCAGCTGATCAGGCGTTAACTCCTGATTGCGCCAGAGAATTTTGCCGGCGGTTTTTTGAGCCAGCCCTGCTAGCAGCTCTAATAGCGTGCTTTTCCCTGAGCCGCTAGGTCCGATGACTAACCCCAACTGCTGAGGCGCTAGCTCTAGATTGATCGATTTCAGAATGGGCAAGGGGGTTGCAGCAGGATGGTAAACCAGATCTTTGAGATAGAGCATTAATGACTCAGCAACAGTTCCTGAATGGCTTTTCTCTCTCCATAGTAGTCAGTAGTAGTCAGTAGCAGTTAACAAAAGAGTCAGTCAAGCGAGAAATAAAGCGATGGAGTCTTCCACTCCTGAACCAGTGGAACTTCACCTTGCGATCGGCGTCAGAGGACTAGCTTTACCGGCTCTATGCCACTCTCGCTTCTGTCTGTTCATTAGCAGGTAGGATAGGAAAGCCAGATTATGCTACCTCTGAATCGAGCCGGCATTAGGGTAGACCCGACCGTCTGAGGATTGGTATGCCGACGCCGATTTTCCACCTAAACCTAGCGGCCCATTTGGCACCACACCCCTGGCAGACACCATACACGACTCTGGATTAGCGAAGGATTAGCGAACACAAATGGCACTAGCATCTTTACTACCTCTCACCCAACATCTTCCCTCGCAGCTCAACCTCAAGCGCCTGACCGCCGCTTTAACGGGTGGGCTGGTGGTGACTCTAGGAGTTTTGGTCAATCCAGTTCTGGCCGATCCCTTCCGACCAACCAATCCACGGCAAGTTGGAGACCAAACCGAGGCGGCCTTCAAAGCGATGTTTGAGCAGGGAAACTATCAGCAAGCTGCTGCACTGCTGCGTAATGCTGAGGACGATGAGCCGCTCGCCTATGCCCTGAAAGCGGCACTGGCCTATATTGACCAAAACTGGGATGTCATGGGTGAAAATGCCCGCAAAACTCGCGAGACGGCGGAGCAGCTTGTGCAAACTGACCCACTGCGAGGGCATCTCTATATTGCCGCAGGGCACTTCCTAGAAGGGGCACATACCCTTTCCACTCAGGGAACGGTGCGAGCCACCCCAGCCATTTTGAGTAAGCTGCAACAAGTTTTCGATAATCTGGGCAGAGCCGAAAGCATCGACCCGCAGGATCCGGAGCTGAACCTCATGAAGGGCTACATGGATCTGATGCTGGCTGTCAATCTGCCTTTTGCCAATCCCGAGCAGGCGATCCAGCGCTTGCAAAATTATGCGCAGCCGTCCTATCTGGCTCAGCGGGGCATTGCCATTGCCTATCGAGACCTCGATCAACCTGATCGGGCTTTGGCCGCCGTTGAAAGTGCCTTGCAACAGACCCCCAACAACCCAGAACTGTTTTACCTGAAGGCGCAAATTTTGCGGCGGCAGGGCAAAGAACAAGAGAGTCTGCGGTTTTTCCGGCAGGCACTAGCGAGCCAAGATCAGTTGCCGGCAAATCTGGTGTATCAAATTGCCTGGGAGCAGTGCCGCACGGTCAATCAGGTGCGCGATCGGGAGCGCGACTGCTCTGAGGTGGCCCAGCGACAACTTGAACAGCCAGCCTCGGAACAACCGCAGTAAGTGCACCGAATCACAGGCGTAATCGCACTAGTTGAATTTGATAAGGTAACTTGGGCGGGATGGTTGAAATGATCCCGCCTCTGTTTTGAGGTACCTTTGCATCGGGCTTGGGCTGCCATGAAACGGGTGCTGCTTGCTTAGCCCTACCAGAGGGCCGGCACTGTCTGCGTTGGCGTCGTTGGGGCTGGCTCAACCGTGCCGCTATCAACCGGAGGTTGGACAGGCGTTAACTCGGTACCCGGTAGAGGCTGTAGCGGGACAGGCTGCCCTTGGGGAATGAAAGTGGGCAACACGTCTCGTGGGCGACTGCTAGCCGCAATGCAATCTGACATGGCTTCACTCGTGGAGGCCGTCAACTGACGGCTCAACCCAACTACACAGTTCGAGAAGCGGATCGGCAGCAGGCTACGCCGACAGTTGTTTAAGACGTCTAGCTCGGCAGTACCCTCGCTGCTGATCCGGTTAATGCTGACCACACAAGAGGCTAATTCCTGCGGGCGCCGTACTCGCCGACAGCCAGACAGCACATCCGCCGCAGCCAGTTCAGTATTACCGTTGATTGCAGTCACACATTGTGCTAACTCCTGAGGATGGAGCGCAGCCGCGCAGGCATCGGCCACCGCCGCTTCATCTAAACCAGCGCGTTGGAGCGCAGCCGCACAGCGGTCATAGTCTCGCTCCGAGGCCCGGAAAGGACGGGGATTGTAGTAGGTTCCTGGAGAAAGATCTAAGGCAACCGCGGGCACTGCCGTAGCTAAAGACATGATCAGCGGTAGAGCAAGGCGGCTAAAGCCGGGGAGCAGAACAGCCGGGGAGCGCAAGTCAGAGTTAGGCATGATAAAGACAACAAAATCTCTAAAATCTCTAAGAATTTCTAGGTCAGGAGGGCTAGCAAAGTCATAATACTGACTTCTGCTGGAAAATTGGTAGTGCTTCCCAGAGAATGATTCGAGAGAATGATTTGCGGCTGATTGCCAAACACGCTAGAACTCATCCAATTGCGGTCTCTGCCGACTTGACGATTAAGTTCTCTTAACGCTGTAGAATATTCTTAGAAAAACTGTAAACATTTTGCGGTTTGGCAGCAATGGGCTGTACTCAGCACTAGCTCTGCGCTCGGAGTTGCTATTCGAGCCGATCAGTCTGTTCGTTCTTTTAAGAAGCGGACGTAAAAAATGAGTGTAGAGTTACATCTTGAAATGCACCCATTTCTTAAACCACCTCACGTTGATAAACCTTAGCTCAAATCATGGCTCAACTCTCTGGATCCTCGGATGTCCCTGATTTGGGACGTCGCCAATTCATGAACTTGTTAACCTTTGGGGCAGTCACCGGGACGGCACTAGGCGCGTTGTATCCGGTGGTGAAGTACTTTATTCCGCCTTCTTCAGGGGGGAGTGGTGGCGGTGTAACAGCCAAAGATGCCTTGGGCAACGACATTATTGCCAGCGAATTCCTAGCTAGCCACACGCCCGGAGAGCGAGTATTGGCTCAGGGCTTGAAGGGTGACCCCACCTACATCGTGGTCGAAAGTGCAGATGCTATTGCTGACTATGGTCTGAACGCTGTCTGTACTCATTTGGGCTGTGTCGTTCCCTGGAACGCCAGCGAAAATAAATTTATTTGCCCCTGCCACGGCTCTCAATACAACTATCAAGGGAAGGTAGTCCGGGGTCCCGCACCGCTGTCGCTAGCTCTAGTTCATGTCGATGTAGCAGAGAACGGCAAAATTACCTTCTCACCCTGGACCGAAACCGACTTCCGAACCGGCGAAGAACCTTGGTGGACATAGTTGGGTCGTCGCCTGCTCAGCGCTCCTTCTCTGTTTTCCTTACCCTTGTCTGCATCCTTTGTAGTGAACACCTGTCACCCATGAAGTCAAGTTTTTGGTCAAATTGTCTGTTCCAGGGCGGCAAGGCTCTCCGTAGCGCCGCTTTGGTCCTTCTAGCTGCCGTTGGGCTGTTTTTGAGCAGCGGTCTGCTGCTGCCCCAGGCTGCAAACGCCTACCCATTTTGGGCCCAGCAAAACTACGAAACCCCGCGTGAGCCGACGGGACGCATTGTCTGCGCCAACTGCCACCTCGCCGCTAAACCGGTTGAGATCGAGGTGCCTCAGGCGGTGTTACCCGATACGGTTTTCAAAGCGGTAGTGAAAATTCCCTACGATACTAGCGTGCAGCAGGTGCTGGGGAATGGCGAGCGGGGACCTCTGAATGTCGGCGCGGTGCTGATGCTGCCGGAAGGCTTTAAGATTGCTCCCGAAGACCGGATTCCTGAAGACATGAAGGAAGAGGTCGGTCCTAGCTATTTGTTCCAGCCCTACAGCGAAACAAAGGACAATGTAGTGCTGGTGGGTCCTCTACCGGGTGACCAATACCAAGAAATTGTTTTCCCAGTGCTGTCTCCCGATCCGAACACCGATAAGTCCGTTTTCTTTGGCAAGTACCAGATCCACCTAGGCGGCAATCGCGGTCGCGGTCAGATTTACCCAACAGGCGAAAAGAGTAACAACACGGTGTATACTGCCTCAGTGGCAGGAACCGTGACAGCTATTGCCAAGGCTGATGATGGCAGCTACGAAGTGACTCTCCAACCTGAGTCTGGCAATGCCGTTGTTGAGAAGATCCCCGCAGGACCTGAGCTGATCGTGTCTGAGGGGCAGTCTGTCGAGGCAGGCGCGGCTCTCACAAACAACCCGAATGTCGGTGGCTTCGGTCAGAAAGACGTCGAGATCGTGCTGCAAAGTCCGAATCGTATCAAAGGCCTGCTTGCCTTCTTGGCAGCGGTGACGCTCTCGCAAATTCTGCTGGTGCTGAAGAAGAAGCAGGTTGAGCGAGTTCAGGCAGCCGAAATGAGCTTCTAGACTTCGCCAAAGCTGCACTAGAAAAAGCTCAACAAAAAAGCTAAACAGACTAAGCAGAAAAATACTGCATACGGCGGCACTCCGGTTGGGGTGTCGTTTTTGTGTGGGTTGAGGTCTTTAGGCCAGGCAAGCCTAGGGTTGGATGGAACTCCGGTAGCCGGGTTGGGCATATTAAAGCCAGTGGGCAACTCCAGTTCCTATGTCTGAGGTGTGCCGACCTCCATTCCCATGCCCTAACCCTCGTGAACGTAATGGTGAATCAGCAGCATCTAGCCATACTGAAACAAGGGACAGCAGTCTGGAACCACTGGCGGCAGCAGCATACCGCCATTCACCCGCAGCTCAGACAAGCAACGCTGAACCACAGTACCCTCCGGGAAGTATTGCTTGGCGAAGCAGACCTAAGAGAAGTCAGCCTCAGCCACGCCGACTGCTGCATGGCCAACTTGAGCCGGGCAGACCTGAGATGCGCCAATTTAACCGCCACCAACTTTTACACGGCAGTTTTAGAAGGAGCCGATCTGCGGCAGGCAACGCTGATCAAGGCCGATTTGCGCGAAGCAAACCTACAGAACGCCGATTTGCGCCAAGCTCGGCTAACAGCGGCGCTAGGAACCATGGCAAACCTGAGCGGTGCCCAGTTGCGGGAAGCCAGCCTGCAAGATACTAACCTCAGCCACGCGGCGCTAGTCCATATCGATGGTTGTTTAGCCGATCTGCGGCGAGCCAACCTCACCCAAGCAGATCTATCCGGCGCTAGGCTATATACGGCAAATTTGGCGCAGGCTACGTTGTATGCGGCCCATCTGCACCAAGCCGATTTGCGCGAAGTAACTCTGAGCCAAGCTAATCTGCGAGAGGCAGATCTGCGAGAGGCAGACCTAAGCATGGCTGTTTTTTGCGTGGCGAATTTGATCGGTGCCACACTCTACAAAGCCAACCTGCTGCGGTCCAATCTCAGTATGTCCAACCTTTGCATGGCAAATTTGAGCCACGCCAACCTAGAACGGGCGATCATCATTGGGGCTAACCTGATTGGGGCCAATCTCTATTCAGCAATGCTGATCGAAGCCGTATTGATGGAGTCTGATCTGCGAGAAGCCTCGCTGCGGGGGGCTAATCTGGCCGGAGCCGATCTCAGCCGCGCCAACCTAGGCATGGCCAATCTGTCGCGGGCTAATCTGGCCGGAGCCAACCTGCAACACGCCAATCTGCGGCAAGCGAACCTTTGGGAAGCCAACCTGGAAGGAGCTTGCCTCACTGGAACCGTTATGCCCGACGGCGAGCTGTATGACGCCGGATAAGCCCGCACTGCAGGCAATCTTTACTCCGCTTCACCGCCCACCACAACATTGCGAATCCGCAGGCTAGGACCACCACAGCCAACTGGCAGCCCGTTTTGCCCTCCTTTGCCGCAGCCGCCCGACTCATCCCAGAAAAAGTCGTCGCCAATGGCTTCAATATCCGCCAACGTGGTGAAGACATTGCCAGACAAATTGACGTCCCGGACCGGCTCCGCGAGTTGACCGTTGCGGATCATCCAGGCCTCGCCCGCCGCGAAGGTAAACATCTCGCCGTTCGTCATGCCGCCTAACCAGTTGCGAGCATAAACCCCTTCTTGGATACCGCTGAACAGATCGGCGACTGGTGTTTGCCCCCGCTCGATCCAGGTATTGGTCATACGCACCAGCGGCGGGTAGTGGTAATTGAGACAGCGGGCATTGCCGGTTGGGGTTTCGCCCAGTTTGCCAGCCGTTTCTCGGGAATGCAGCCGTCCGACCAGCACACCGTCGCGAATGAGCTGGGTTGTGGTCGCCGGTACCCCCTCGTCGTCGTAGAAGTAGCTGCCGCGATGCCCAATAGGGGCTGCGCCATCAAAAATCTGCAGCTCTGGCGGTCCAAACCGTCGCCCCAGCGTCATCACCTCCAGCAAATCCGGGTTCTCATAGGCCATATCGGCTTCCGAAAGGTGCCCAAAGGCTTCGTGCACAAAGAGTCCCGAGAGGATGGGATCAATCACAACGGTGTAGGTGTTGCCCTTTACGGGCGGCAGCATCAAGGCATCCACGGCTCGTCGAGCGGCACTGCGCACCTGATCATCAAGCTGTTTTAGATCCTCATAGGCTTTGCGTGAGCCGGTGGTTTCCCGTCCGGTTTGCACGGTTTCGCCGTTGCGGGCAGTGGCGGCAAAGCGCATTTCCAGATCGATCCAGGACTGCTCAATCAGCGTGCCTTCCGAGGTGGCCAGAATGATTCGCTGGGCGCTGTCGCCGTAGCGCACCGACGTCGTCGTGATCCGATTATCCATGCTGCGCAGAATCTCCGCATAGTGGCTGCACAGGGCTTTCTTTTCCGATAGGGGAATCTGTCGAGGGTCGGTGCCGGTCAGCGGCAACTGGCAGGTATCCTGGATGGGAGCGATCGGTGCCAGCAGTGTCTCTTCGTCGCCCACAAGACGAGCGGCGGCAATCGCTTCCTCGATGCGGTCCCTCAGGCTGCTCAGCCGATTGAAGCTGGCGAACCCCCAGCCGCCTTTGTAACAGGCTCGGACCTGACCGCCGATGGAAATTCCCTCGCTCAGAGTTTCTACCTTGTTGCCGCGCAGCAGAATGTCGGTGCCTTCAGCTTCTTCCAAGCGAATCGCTAGAAAGTCAACCTGAGACTGATAGCGGGCAATCAACTCAGATAAGCGGCTTTTGGCATCGGTGAGAAGAGTAGACATGGCAGACCAGAGTGGCAGAGACTGATGGAGGATAGAGACGGGTGATGGAAACTCCTAGGAGATTCCTGAATTAGGTGATCAGGCTAGGTGATCAGGCATTGATCCAGGTCAGAGGAGTCTTCGTAAGCTGACTGAACTGACTCAATAGGCTGAATGGACCAAGACGGTCAAATTCAATTTAGAGATGATTAGATTCTAAGTTGTTTCCAGGTTGAGTCGTGCGGCTTGGAGGAAGAATATAGACAGCAAGACCCTCAAGGACCCTGTGGACCGTGGTTTAACCGAGTCAATGAATACCCCAAACACCAATCCAGAACAGCCCTCAGGAGGTGCCCAGTGATGCCATCCCTCGTGACGCCATGCCAGGGTTGGGGTCGAGTCGGACTCGCCTTCGCCGCTAGTCTGAGCCTGAGTATGGGCTTAGCAGACCCCGCCTCGGCAATCGATGAGACAACGCTACTGCTGTTGACCGATCCTCTGCAACTTGAGCTGCTGCGGACAAACGGGTTGCCCACAGATGGTTCTGTGATTACGCCCAATACCATCTCTCAGGACGATTTAACGGTGCCGAGCCTCTGGTGGACACAGGAGCAGTTTGGCGGCGAACTGCTAAATTTCTGGCTGGCGTTTCCTGGCACAGACGGCACACCGCCGCGAGTCGAGCTGCTGGTAAACCCGCAGGTGTGGAACAATTACAACTACATGCAGCGCTATGCCTTTCTCAATCAGTTTGGGACAGCCGGAAAAGATTTTGGCTACAGCACCCGCGTATTTAATCTGCGGGGAGAACTGCTAGGCGCTTACATCTGCGACTTTGATGCAGTAGCAGCAACCCAGGCAGCCCTGCCATCGCAAGCGAGTCTCCCTCGAGACCGCCCCTGCCGCGTCTTCTTAGATCCCCTAGGACCGGGGGCACTGCGAGGCGCTACACCCTTTGGCGCATCTGCACCCACTGGCGGCGGTATTCCTCGGTAGCAGCAGCCGGCAAAGGCAGCAAAAATTCACTGCGCTCCATGACTTCGGGAGCGGGAAGCAGCAGCAAGTTGTTTTGCAACGCACTGGGTAGGCGGCTACGATCACCTTGCAGCACCACTGGAGAGGCCGCCAAACTCAACAGGGAAAGCTGATTCGCGATCTCGGGCTGCCAGTAGAAGCCAATCCACTCGTTCAATGCAGTGAGGCGATCGGGCGATGAGACAGCTGGGTCGGCGGGTGAAGTGGGTGGAGCAGAAACCGAAGGCGATGGTGCTGGATGAACCCAGAGATCGGCTGTGAGAACAGTACCGCTTTGGGGAACCACCGCCGCAATTCGCGGATCGCGCTTGAGCACCGGTAAGATTTCGGTAGACCAGCCGACAGCCACCCAGCAATCCCCCAAAAGCAGCGGTTGCAGGTAAGCCGTGGAGCTGTAGAACTTAGTTTGCCGGTTGAGCATCTGCAGCTCTTGAGACACATTTGCGACGGTACTTAGGTCTTCGGTATTCACCGACTGCCCCAATTTTTTTAGCGTCAAACCGATTACCGCACGGGCATGGTCAGGCAAGGCGATTCGTTGAGCTAGCTCCGGTCGCCAGAGGTCCTGCCAGTCGGTGGGAGTCCAGCCTAGCGATTGCGCATGCCCCACATGATAGGCCAGCATCAGCGTGCCCCAACGATAGGGAGCAGCCCATAGATCGCCATCTGGGGCTAGCTGCCCTCGAGCATTGCGACGGACCAACTGCTGCCAAGGCGCTGGAAGCTGCTGCCAGCCAGGAATCGCTTCTAGACGGAGGGGCTGAATGAGATTCTGCTGAATTGCCGCCGTCAACCAGAAATCTCCTAGAGTCAGCAGATCGGCCATGGGAGTGCGGTTTGCCAGCGGCAGGGGAATGTTTATCCCCGATGCCGGAGATGGGCTTGGCTGAGGGGATTCTGCTTGCTTCCAGGCTTGCAGTAGCTCAAACAGGTCATCAAGCTGCTCACTCGCGGCCAGAGCAACACCCGCTTGAGAACGGCGTCGGAATTCTTGCAGCAGCTGCGGCGGAACAGAGCCTTGCAGGAGTTGCACCCGCAGATCAGCTCTGCCAGGCGGTCTACAGCCTGTTAGCAGAGAGTTGGCCGCTAGGGCAGCCGCTCCTAGCAACAGCGATCGTCGATTCAGCATCAGCGGAGCCATAGAGTAACAGCGTAAACCAAGGGGAACCAGCAAACGTTCAAGACAGCACCAGCAGGCGGCAGCTCAAACCAAGAGATCAGGAGAAATCAGGGATCAAGGGATCAAGAGACTAGGTCGTGTGCTTGCGCTCCACACCAAAGCCGATGAGATCAATCACCGTAGGCAAGGAACCATCGGTGGGGCGTTGATAGGTGACGATCGTGCGCATCCGTACGTCGGGCGTTACGAAGCGCATTTGATCGACGGCTACCGATCGATTGTAGTAGGTGGTCATCTCTAGGGTTTGCCGGGTGGGCTGGTAGGTAAAGCGGCCGGCGATAGCTCCAGCTTCAGAGTAGCCCTGATCCCGCAGGTAAAAGCCTTGAATGATCTCGCTAGTATCGTTGGGAATGCGAGCAGCCAAGGGCAACGGCATCGACTCTAAGGTCGCTTCCTGCACATAGCGATCGGGGACAAACAACGCCTTCAGGCTCATGGATACTTCTTCACCCGTTTCTGAGCGAGTATCAAAGGCAATTGCAAATCCAGGGCAAGTTGATGGATCGCGGGTTAGCGGATCGAGATCGATTTTAATGCCAGGAAAGGGGGTAGAAGCAGCCGATGAACCCGTCAGAATGTGCTGTTTTTCGGCAGAGTTTAGTTGATCTGCCCGGAATTCTGTATAGGATCGCTCAATCTCTCCCGTTAGCAGAAAGTGATAGATTCTTTCTGTTTTCCAAAGCCCAGCACATGCCGTGAAAAAATCTTGAAAACTTAGCATCTTGAAGTTCAGTTTTTGATTGAAGTTGGCGAAATCGAAGAGTTGAGACAAATTCATTATGAAACGAGTCGGTACATCTAGGCTGCGGCAGTTTTTGCAACTGCGGCTTTGCTACAATCCAGCTTCCCAAACGCCGGCCGATTGCTCCTTACCGAGGCATTGAGCTGTCCGGAGTTTCCAGTCTGCTGAGTCGCTACTCTGGCAACTGTAACAGAGCAGCAACAAGGCTGAAGCTGCATGATTCTGACTGTTGATCTGACTTTTGTAATGGTTAGGGCAACATTTGATAGGGAAAATATTCTGAAGCAGGTTCCTATTGTTCAATTCAGCCCACCGATTAGAAGGTTAAATGATTCAGGAATCTCGGCCTAGGTTGACGTTTTCTTTCTAAGATGAGGGATATTTCTCAAGCAAGTAGAGCGTCAAATGGACTCACTCCAGGAGCAAGTTACCGCGTTAACTATCAAAATGGACGCGTTACATCACATGCTTGAGCAGTTAGGTCAGCAAGCAACTGATATTCTCTTACAATTGCAGGGATCCGCAGGCGATCGCCCCCCCTCCTCTTTCGCTGGCTCCTCTGCTGGACGCCATCCTTACCACTCGTATGCGAGCCGTAGCGCGTTCGAGAGTGAGATGGATCACAAAGATATCTTGTCTGATGTGAGCTACCCTGATCCAGAGACTCAAGGTGGCGATCGCAATCTCTCTCCTGAGATTCAAATTCAGCGCCTAACTGCCCAACTCACCGCGGCCTACAACCGCATTGCTGCCCTCGAAGAGCAGCTACTCGCCAAACGCATCCCGTAGGAACTTAGTCCGGGAGCTTAGCTCAAGCCCCTAAATTTGGGTTATTCTGCCGGGTGGTTTGCAGCTGGTCTGCTACTTGCTCAACGGCGCTTAGCAGCTCTAGCTGCCCCCACCCCCGATAGAGATGAGCCGCAATAGCCGCTCCCCCCGCCCCCACGCCCTCTTTGACGTACCCCCGTTCATAGGCTTGCAGCTGCTGGTAGCGCGCTTGTGTAAAGTTGAGCTGAGTTGCAATCAGGGGAGCTTGCACTAGCTCAGCCAGCCCTACCGTATCTCCGGTGGCATCTTCGGCGACCCAGCGGGTTGTTCCCACCATGACCTGTTCGGGATGCCACGGCAGCGTCTCAGTGTGCGCTATCGCCTCCGCTAGGGCATAAACCGCTAGCATTTGCGTGCCACCCGCGAGCAAAACACCACAGCGGCGGCTGGCAGCAATCGCCATACCGGCAACCACCGGTTGCATGGGGTCGCCCACTGCCGCAACCACATCCAGCGGCTTGGAACTGAGCGATCCCAACCGTGCCGCCCATTGCCGCAGCCCCTCCTGAACGACCTCTGCCTTCTGCTGATGGTTACAGCTTGGATGACTGCTGTTGACCTTGCCCATGGCATTCCACCCTAACCCCAACAACACGGCAAGCGCAGTTGTTGTGCCTCCCACAACGCACTCCGACAAAATCAGATAGCTAGACGGCACCTCTGCCGCTAGGATTTCTCCCCAGTGCAGTCCCTGTTGCAGCAGATGCTGAACGACGTCCCAATCGAGCGCATCGCCATGGCTCAGACAGCGGGCAGCCTGCCCACCCAAATCAACCGCGGGAGTTGGCAACGGGTCAGGTAAACCGGCATTGAACAGCCGCACCGGAATCTGCTGCTCGGACACGACGGCTCGGGTGATCAGCACCGGCGAAGCACCAGCCTGAAGTGGCGGCAGCGGGTAGCGAGGATGGTGTTGGGTACCATACCAGAGAAACTCTGCATCGGCGAGTGCCGTATAGCGTCGGTCGTCAGGAGTAGCTCCGGCAGCCGAGATCTGAGGAATCAGCCCAGTGGCGGTAAAGCCTAGAACGCAGACAAACAGCGGGCGCTGATTGCGAAATCGCTGTAGCCACCGTTGCCCTCGAGGGGGCTGGGTATAGCAGCGAATCATAGTTGTGATCTAACGAACAAGGCGGTGGGGATCACGCCGATTTTTCCTCTTCCATTAGCACTTGCACCCAAGTTGGCGGATCGGGGATGGGGTTGCCCAAGCGCTCTAGCAATAGCCATGCGGCTAGATGCACCGTGAACAAATAGATGAAATCACTACAGAGCACTACTGCCACCGTCGCAAGCTGCACGGTCGTAACATTGGTTTGCCCCAGCACCTCTAAGCCGAGAAGCCCCCAGTCCACTAGCTTGGTCAGAACGAACTGGATAAAGTCAGTGATCCGATTCGTCAGGTAATTCCAGAGGTCTTCTCCCAAAAAAATCGAAAGCAGCGCCATACGCATAAAGAAGCCGAAAGTCGAGATCAAGGTACCAATGCTGATGCTAGACAGCCAGGGAGCCTGCCGTCGCCACATGCCGCCCAACTGCACGCCTAGCAACCCGTAGGGTACAAAGAACAGCAAACTCAGATAGGGTCCCATAAGCACCGACAGCAGCAACCCCGACACAATGGCCGACATCCAGGCAGCCCGATGCCCCCAGCGCAGAAACACTAGCGCAATCGGAATCGGGAAGAGAATCCGCATCCAGGGGCCAATGCTGAGGTAATAGCTCACCAGCCACAG
The DNA here is from genome assembly GCA_015272325.1 of Synechococcales cyanobacterium C42_A2020_086. Lineage (GTDB taxonomy): Bacteria > Cyanobacteriota > Cyanobacteriia > Elainellales > Elainellaceae > JACYLU01. The sequence goes on from JACYLU010000011.1 coordinate 247,641, forward strand.
TAAACTCGCCGTACTCGCCAGGAAAGCTGTTTCCACCATCATCAACGGTGGCGTTGTCGTTTTTACGTAAGACGACGGTTCCGGGACAGCAGTGCGGGAAGTAGGAGTATAGCTCAAGCTGGCTTCGGCTTCGGCTAGTTCCTTTTCCAGGCGCTCTAGATCTGCAAGGTTTGACTCGGCCGCTGCGGCATCCCGCTCGGTTCCGGAATCCTCAGGGGGAGGAGAAGCGGCTGGATTGTGGTTGGAGGAACTGCTCATGCCCGCGCGGAAGAGAGTGCTGATCTACTTTATCGCTATCTGCGGCGATCGGTGGGGAGGGGGTGCTGCCTTGACTTTGGGTGCAGCAACGCGTGATCGACCTGAGCAAACAGCGCCTCAAGTGTCGAGGAGTTGTCTAAAATCACATCAGCCTGCTCTAGCTTCTTCTCGATCGGCATCTGGCTACCAATGCGGGCTCGAATTTGCTCCAGCTTGAGCTGATCCCGCTGCTGTAGGCGTTCGATTTGCTGCTGATTGGACGTATGGACGACCCAAATTTCGCTGACTAGATCGGTCATCCGCGCTTCAAACAGCAGCGGCACCACCAGCACCACTACTGGGCGATTTTGCTGAACGCAAGCCTGCAGTTCGCTCTCGATGCGCTCGCGCACGTAGGGATGGATCTGCTGCTCTAACCAGCACCGTTCCGCCGGGCTGTGGAACACGATATCGCCCATGCGGGAGCGATTCAGCGTGCCGTCGGGCAGCAGAATACTGGAACCATAGCGTTCGACAAGTTTTGCTAAAACCTGGCTCCCCGGTTCTACCGCTTCTCGGGCATAGAGGTCGGCATCTAGCACAGGTAACTGGTAGTTGGTTTGAAGGTAATTGGAAATGGTGGTTTTGCCCATGCCAATCCCACCTGTGATGCCGATGATGCGTTGAAGTTTCCCTGATGGTTGAAACTGGGTTGCGTGCATCGGATGCTCAGTTAGATTGTCAGAAAAGAACGACACAGTCTGGCTCAGGCACCCCGATTTGTGGCCCACTGCACAATCGCACGGGTTAGTCCTTCCAAAGTATAATCTTCTGCTTCAATATCGACTCGCCCAAACCGCTGTTGGCAGGTTGCTGAAGTTTGGGGTCCAATCGAGGCGATCTTGATCCCGGCCATTAAATGCGCCAGTGCCGCTTCCAGACTGGATACCGCCGGATCTTTGCTCAAGTCAGCGAGTAAGGGTTGAATAAGCTGATAAAAGCAAGTGACGGTTTTAGAACTAGCAAAGGTGAGAATGTCGATTTTGCCGCGCTGCAGAGCATCCGCCACCTCAGGAGCAAGGGTTTGGGCACAGCCCGATTCGTAGGCGGCAACTTCTACCACCGTCGCACCTTGAGCCGTCAGCTCTTTCACGAGCACCTCGCGCCCGCCAGTTTCAACCCGGGGAAACAGTAGCTTCAGCTCAGACAGCCGCTCTCGTTCTGGAAAATACTGAATTAGAGCATCGGCCACAAAATCGGGCGGAATGAAATCGGGCTGGAGTCCGTGCTGTCGTAGACAGGCGGCCGTTTTTTGCCCCACCACAGCAATCTTGACCGAACCAAGACTAGAGCGATCTCGCCCGAGCTGCTCTAGCCGCTGCAGAAAATATTCGACGCCATTCGTGGACGTCAGAATCAACCAATCGAACGTTGCCAGTTCAACAATGGCCCGATCGAGCGCTGCCCAGCTAGAGGGCGGGCGAATTTCTAGCGCCGGCATCTCGATGACGCTTGCTCCCTGCTGCTGGAGCAGAGTCGTGAATTGGCTGGACTGCCCCGCTGCCCGCGTTACTAAAATCGTTTGACTAGATAGCGGCAGGAACTGAGAAGAAGGCTGAGAAGACACGGCACCACCGGAATAGAGAGAAACAAAACCTGCTGATCATTGTGCTTATCATTGTGCCGCCCGATGACGCCACTATTCCGCTCCGGGAACCGACTGCCCGGAAGCCGACTGCAAATAGGGCCGCAATCCCACAACTTCGCCAATCACAATGACCGCGGGCGACAGCGTCTGGTGTTCCGTCTGGCGAACGATTGATCCCAGCGTACCCGTCCAGATTTGCTGCTGCGGTTGCCCAGCCCAGCGAATTACCGCAATCGGCGTTTGCAGCGAGCGCTCATGCCGCAGCAATTGCTCCACAATTTCGGGGAGCTGCTTTGCACCCATGAGGATCACCAGGGTTTCGAGCTGCGCCAAGGCGTCCCACTCCAAAGCATCTGGCTCATGTGCGCTCACCACAGCAAAGCAGCGGCTCAGCACTGGATCGGTTAGAGGAATGCCGCTCAGCAGCGGAGCCGTCAGAGCCGAAGACAATCCCGGAACCACCGCAACCTCGCAGCCCGCATCGGTAAGCGCCTGAATTTCGGCCGTCGAGCGTCCAAAGATAAACGGATCGCCACTTTTTAAGCGGATCACCTGCTTGCCCTGCTGGCAATGCTCGATGAGCAGGCGATTAATCGTGGCTTGGGGGGTGCTGGGTTCGCCGCCGCGTTTGCCGACTTCCTGCTTTAAACAACTAGTCGGCACCAGATCGAGGAGAGCGTCCCCAACAAGAGCATCGTAGATCAGCACTTCGGCTTGAGTCAGCAGCCGGTAGGCTTGCAGCGTCAGATGGTCAACGCTGCCGGTTCCTGCTCCCACCAGGTAAACCTTGCCTGAAGAATGCACCATGCTGAAGGAGTATTCGAGACGAAAGACGGCCTGTGTTCCGATAATACCGAACCCTGGTGCGTCCTAAACCAGGACTCTCAGATGAGCCAGGTAGTCTTCTCAGGTAGGATGCTCAAGTAGCTAGTAAACAGGCGATTGGAAACAGCACATATTCCAAGAAAAACAGCTTCCAGATGAACTGGTAGAAGCGGGCTACTTGGGTTTTCTGCTGCAAATCGACCTGCAGGCTGCGTAGCCACAAGGCGATCAGCAGCAGCGCATGGGTAGCAATCAAGAACACCGGATTCACCCCCGGTAGCCAAAAGCCCGCCCAGATCATTCCTAAATAGCACGCCGTCAGCACCAATCGGGCCAACCGAAATACTGCTATTGCCCCCAAACGAATCGTGAAGGTCGTGATCTGATAACGCCGGTCGCCCTCCATATCGGGAATATCCTTGAAGATGGCGATGGCAAAGGTAAATACCACCACAAACAGCGTCAGTGCCCATACCGTGACCGGCAATCTTGGTACACCCTGAAACGACTGGTTGAAGTGGAGAAACAGCCCTAGATTGACAATCCCCCCCCGCACGGTGAAGATGCAGAGCGAGGCCCAGACTGGAAACCGCTTCAAGCGAATTGGCGGCAAGGAATAGGCGGTACCAATCAGCAGGCTCGTCCACACCGTTGCCATCAGCCAAACTCCTTGCACTGCTGACAACCCAAGGGCAGCAATTCCGCTAAGCACCACGATTGCCAAGCCTTGTGAACGCGAAAATTCCCCTGAAGCTAGCGGCAGGTGCGGCTTGTTCACCTGGTCAATCTCGACATCTTCGAGCTGGTTTAACCCCACAATGTACACATTGCCGCACAGGCAGGCTAGCAGTGCTCCTGCTAGGGCCGGCAGAGCTACAACGCCCAGATCCCAACGCCCGGTTTCAGCGAGGGCTATTAGCCAGAGACCAATAGCGCTCAGGCTGGTGCCGATGATTGTATGGGGACGAGAAAATTTCCAAAAGGCATAAAGCCAGGGAAAATGGTGCTGGAAGCGATGGGTCGAGCGGGGGGAGGTAGACGACGGTTGGGACGACAGTTGGGACGACGATTGGGACGAGGGTCTTGGAGAAAGCAGGCTCATGGGCAAATCCAGGAAGGGTCCGGCATGATTTTAAGCAGGTTTCGGGTAAAAAAAGCAAGCAACGCGAAGGAGTGACCGTGGGACAGTACGAACGCCTGATCTTGATGGCCGAAGACGAGCTAACGCAGTACAGCACCGATGCCCGCAAAATTGAACGGCTGCGGCAGAAGATTGGCTTGTCGGTGTCGGCTGCCGAGCAAAAGCAAATCAAAGCGCAGCTCGAAGCCGAACTGCCGACCGGCGGCATCGCAAAAATCGTGGAAACCCAGCGACAGGCGGTGGCGCTGCCTTTCTGGGGCATTGCCGGACTGGGGCTGCTGCTGGGCATTTCCTTCATGCAACCCGCCGATTTTCTGGCAACGATTCTGGGCGGTGCCGCGGCGATCTATCTGCAAAAGTGGGGTTGGCAGTTGCAGGCCAAGCGCCTCGTGCTGCAGACCCTAGAAGATATTGAGGAGCGCGTTCGCAACCCAGCCGCTTAGGCTTTGATTCCGCTGAGAACACCAAACTTGACTAGTCCCCGCTCGTAGCCGCGGCTCATCAGCCCCAGCGATAGCGCCGCCTGGATCGTCGTCCAGCCCGAGAGCAGCAGCCCGACAATGGCTTTGGGGGCAAAGGCCGAATCAATCACCACGTTCCAAAATGGGGCAACGGCATCGGACCAATCTACGGTGCGCAGCTCCTGAAAGCCGATTTGAGCAGCGAGAGCAGCGTACTCGGGAAGCGAGATCACATAGGGCAGACAATAGACCCGGTAAATCTGTTCCAAGTGCTGCCATTCATCGGCGGTAAGGGGCTGGTGGGGTAGCGTCGGACGGTGGCACCAAGTTGCCATAATCAGCTTGCCGCCGGGCTGCAGCACGCGGTAGCACTCCTGCAAAAACCGCCGCTTGTCGGGCATATGTTCACCGCTCTCGAGGGACCAGACGAGATCAAACGAGTTATCGGCAAAGGGCAACGCCAGCGCATCCGCCACTTGAAACGACGTGCGCCCGTTGAGTCTGGCGGCTTTGGCCCGCTCTTGTGCCCGATTTGCCTGCACTGGGCTAAGGGTGATGCCAGTCACCGCAGCGTTGAATTTCTCTACCAGATACAGCGAGCTGCCACCAATGCCGCAGCCCACATCTAAAATTCGCTCAGCGTGGGCTATCTCTGCCCAGCGCAGCAGTTCTTCAATCAGATCAATCTGGGCCTGGCGGCGATCTTTGCGTTCACGGCCATCGGCTCCATAATAGCCGTGGTGCATATGCTCGCCCCAAATCTCTTCCCAGAGTCCTGAGGAGGCATCATAGAATCGCTGGATTTGCTGCTGTAGAGTTAAAGTCATGAATTGGAAGTAATCTCTGAACAGAGTCTTAATCTTCTAGTGTTCTACACCGAATTTGTCCTCCTCGATACCTACTCATGACAGTTGCTCGCACCGTTTGCTTAGGCTTCCTAGCCGTGATTGCGATTGGCACACTGCTGCTGATGCTGCCCTTTGCTCGGGCGGACGGGGCTTGGGGCGGGCTGGTGACGGCCTTGTTTACCTCGACTTCAGCCGTCTGCGTCACAGGGCTGATCGTCGTGGATACCGGCACCTACTTCTCGTTCTGGGGGCAGTTGGTGATCCTGCTGCTGATTCAAATTGGGGGGCTGGGCTACATGACGGCAACCACCTTTCTGCTGCTGCTCTTAGGGCGCAAGCTGGGGCTGCGCGACAAAATTGCGGTGCAGCAATCCCTAGACAAGCAAGGGCTTTCGGGAGCTGGCGGGCTGGTAAAGTCCATTATTGCCGTCACTTTATTTTTTGAGCTGACCGGCACCTTCTTGATGATTCCGGTGTTTGCCGCCCGCTATAGCCTAGATCAAGCGCTGTGGTTGTCGCTGTTCCACAGTGTCAGCGCCTTCAACAACGCTGGGTTTAGTTTATTTCCTGATAGCCTGATCAGCTATGCCACGTCGCTGCCTATCAATCTGGTTATTCCAGCACTGGTGATTATCGGGGGAATTGGCTATCAGGTGATTATGGACTTCTATTTTTTGATTCGTGAACGGCTACGTTGCAGTCGCGAGCGGATTGTGCTGCCTTTAAATTTCAAAATTGCCATCAGCACGACGATTTTTTTGCTGATCGGCGGCACCATCGCGCTTCTGGTGATCGAGTATCGCAACCCTAATACCTTCGCACCTTTCAGCTTTCCCGACAAAGTGCTTCTATCCTGGTTTCAGGCGGTGATGCCCCGCACAGCCGGCTTCAACTCCATCGATTATAGCCAGATGACGACCGCTGGCCTATTTTTGACCATTGCTCTCATGTTCATCGGCGCGAACCCAGGAGGCACTGGCGGCGGCATTAAAACCACAACCTTTCGAGTGCTTCTGGCCTGCACCCGCACGGTTCTCCAAGGCAAAGAAGAAGTGCTCTGCTATCAGCGGCAGATTCCGATGCTGCTGGTGCTGAAGGCGGTTGGAGTCGTATTCGGCTCCATCATGACTGTGCTGTTTTCGACGATGCTGATTGCATTAGCCGATCCAGATTTCGATTTTATTCAGATTCTATTTGAATCGGTTTCGGCGTTTGCCACCGTCGGGCTTTCCATGGGGATTACCGCCAAGGTTTCCATTCTGTCTAAGCTGGTGTTGATTGCCACTATGTATGTTGGGCGGGTTGGGGTGTTGCTGCTGATGTCGGCGGTGTTTGGCAATCCCAATCCTAGCGTTGTGAACTACCCCGAAGAGAATTTGCTGGTGGGCTAATCGGTTTCCTATCGGATGGGCAAGCCGAGGTAGCGCAGACCCGGCCTAATTTGAATCATCCTAATTTGGATCATCCTGCTGGAGCATCCTGCGCCGGTTTTTTGGGTGTCGGCGAACTGCCAGTGGATAAAGTCCTGTGGTTAGCGGTTGGACCATCAGCATGTTAGGCTAATGGGTTTTTCTCATCTCAGTTTCTAACCCTAGGAAGGTTCCCCAATCGGGTTGACTTTTTGATAATTTGAGAGAGTTACACCTTGCCCCAAAAGGGCGGGCTTCTTTAAGGCTATAACTGTGGGGCTTTCCTCTCTCTCTTCACTGAGTTTTTTCAAAAGTTTGCGCCCAAATAGCCGTCAGTTTGCGGTAATTGGGCTAGGGCGGTTTGGGCGAGCCGTCTGCATGACCCTTCACCACCTTGGATATGAGGTGCTAGGCGTCGATTCCGATGAGCGGCGCGTCAGCCAAGTTCTGAACGATGAAATTGCTTCCCATGCGTTGCAGCTCGACTCCACCGATCCCAATGCGTTGAAAGAAGCCGGACTATTTGAGTTCGATACGGTGATCGTCGCCATCGGCAACTTTATTCAAGAGAGCGTAATCACAACGCTGAACCTGAAAGAAGGCGGTGTGCCCCATGTGGTTGCTAAAGCCTCCTCTGAAATTCACGGCAAACTCCTGCGGCGAGTGGGGGCCGACCACGTCGTGTTTCCCGAGCACGAGATGGGCTGCGAACTGGCTCGCTCTCTGACACGACCGGGTATCCTAGAGCGCTTCGAGCTAGATCCAGACAACAGCATCGTGGAAGTGGTGGTGCCGGCCGAATTTGATGGCAAGACGATTGCAGAACTCGATCTCCGCAAACGCTATGGGCTAAACCTATTGGCAATCTGTCAGGACGGCAAATTTGAAATCAACCCCAGTCCCATTTCTCGGCTTCGGAAGGGCTGGCTAATGGTGGTGATTGGTTCCAACAAATGCATTGATCGGTTGCCAGTTTGACCCCATGCGCGTGATTGGCTTAATGAGCGGCACATCGGTCGATGGTATTGACGCCGCCCTAGTGGAGATCTCAGGACCCCCAGATGACCTCCAGCTCCACCTGCTGCAAGGGCACACCTACCCCTATCCACCAGCTCTGCGGACCCAAATTCTTGCAGTGTGTGCGGGTGCACCGCTGACCATGGCAGCCCTGGCCGAGCTAGATGATCAGATCGCAACCTGCTTTGCCGAGGCTGCGCTACAGGTGCAGACCCATTCGCCAGCCGAGCTGATTGGCTCCCATGGGCAGACGGTATTTCATCGTCCACCCGTGCCAAACAACGGTCACCGGCAGCTTGGCTATAGCTTGCAGCTCGGACGGGGAGCCTTAATTGCCCAGCTCACTGGCATTCCGACCGTCAGCAATTTTCGGGCGGCAGATATCGCCGTCGGTGGACAAGGCGCACCCCTAGTTCCTGCGGTGGATGTCTGCTTGCTACGCCACGACACCCTAGACCGCTGCGTGCAAAACATCGGCGGTATGGGCAACGTGGCTTACTTGCCGGCTCGCGGCCGTTCTGCAACAGCTGGGTCTGGGCCCACCTTCCTTGGATGGGATACGGGTCCCGGCAATGCGCTGCTGGATCTGGCAGTGCAGCACTTCTCTGGCGGCAGCCAAACCTTTGATCGCGATGGAGCCTGGGCTGCCCAAGGAACACCTTGTCAGGCGCTAGTACAGCAGTGGCTGCAACAGGATTTCTTTCAACAGCCGCCCCCCAAATCGACCGGTCGCGAGTTGTTTGGTGAAGCCTACCTCGCTGAGTGTCTGCAAGCTGCAGAGACACAACACCTAAGCCCGGCAGATGTGCTGGCAACCTTGACCGAACTAACGGCTGCCTCCATCGCCGACAGCTACCGCCGATTTTTGCCACGCTTGCCCGATCAGGTATTGCTCTGTGGCGGCGGCAGTCGCAATCTCTATCTGCGGCAGCGGCTACAGGCTCAATTGGACCCCATTCCAGTCTGCACTACCGATGACATTGGCCTCAGCGCCGACTTTAAAGAAGCGATTGCCTTCGCCGTGCTGGCTTACTGGCGCTATCATCACTGTCCTGGTAATCTCCCGGAGGTCACTGGCGCTCGACAATCCGTTCTCTTAGGGGAAATTCACCTGGGTTCAGCCCAACGAGCGTGATAGCATGAGGGGCGACTTGGACTCAGCAGATGCTGCACATGGGGCAGGATGACAAGGACTCGTACGGTGACGCACAGCTTTTTACTCGAATCCGGACGATGGACGCTGCAAGGCAACTGGCTCGACCGGGACTCTATGCCAATTCTGGTCAGAGGTAAAATATTGGTTGCCTGGAGCCGTGACGACTGGTTCACCATGGTCACAAAACTGGTGTTTCCTGGTGCCGACCGCGACGAGATCTCCCTGAAGTATCGGGGACGGCTGAACTTGGGAGAGCGCCAATATACCTTTGTGCTACAGCACAGTTTGCTGGGGCGGGTCGAAGGCGAAGGCTGGATTGCTCCGGAATCTATTGTCCAGCGTTACTGGGTATTGGGCGACCGTCAGCGCCGCACCGGCTTTGAAACCCTGCACCAGCTCGGCAGCAAGCGCTACTGCCTTTCCAGCAGCATCATGGCAGGACATCACCTCACCAGTATGATGGAGGCAACCGTTGAGCGACAGCAGGAGAGCTGACCCTATCGTCAGATGCGGATAGCGGCTTTCCCGATCACCTGCCGCTGCTCGAGGTGGCAAATCGCTAAGGGCACTTCGCTGAGGCTGTAGTGCTGGTGGACGAAAGGAGATATCTTGCCTGCCATAATCAGCTCTCTCAAGGTGAGCAAATCGTCCTGGTTGGGGGCTGAGTTCAAACAAGCCACCCGGCGCTGACTCAGTCTAGAAATCCAAGGTCCGAGCAGCATGACCTGGAGAAAGCGAGCGGTGGAGCCACCAATTAGAACGTAGGTTCCCTCGGTCGCGAGCACTGGCAAATAGTCGAACACAGACCGATAGGCAGCAGCATCTAGGATCAGATCATACCGCTGCCCGTTCCCTGGAATGTGAGTGTACTCCATGACGTGATCCGCACCGAGCGAACGCACCGCATCCATTTTGTGGGGGCTGCATACGGCTGTCACTTCGGCACCAAAGGCTTTAGCAATTTGCACGGCAAACGACCCTACACCGCCAGAGGCACCGTTGATCAACACCTTCTGCCCAGACTGAATCTGTCCCACATCCCGTAACCCCTGCAACGCAGCAAGGGCGGCCTCAGGAACCGTTGCTGCTTCCTCGAAAGAGAGATTATCCGGCTTCAGGACCAATGCCGCCTCTGGAACACAGACATACTCAGCAAACGCACCGAAACCATACCTCGACAGATCGCCGAACACCTCATCCCCTAGCTGAAACTGCGTGACATCGTTACCTATGGCTGCAACCTGTCCTGCCACATCAGAGCCGAGAATCTGGATTTTGGGCTTGCGTAGCCCCCCAAACAGGAAGCGGAGCAGAAATGGCTCACCCCGCATCAGATGCCAGTCACCTGCATTGACCGAGGCAGCATAAACACGCACTAGCACACCATGGTTGGGCACAGCGGGCTTGTCTATCTCTTTAAGGCTCAACACCGCTGCTGATCCGTATTCGGTCTGGACAATGGCGCGCATTTTGTCGTGCTGCTGCGGCTCTTGAGTCCAGGTAGGAGCATTGGCGATCATGATTGTTTCTCCAAATGGTAAAAAACACGTGGGAAAGCATGCAAAGGATTGACTCAAGAGTGAGGCAGCCCCGTTGTTAACTGACAATATCAACTTACAGTGTAAGTTTGTCAAGATAGAAGTGTATTAAGATCTTCTGGACTGCCCCTATCTGCTTCAGAATCGGTGCAGAGATGGATTCAGAGTTGAAACAAGTCAGCTGTGATGGCCAAAACGAGCAATCTCGACAGCCCGCCCCCTTGAATCGGGAACGGGTGCTGCGCGCCGCTCTCCGCTTGGCTGATGAGGGCGGCATTGAGTCGCTCTCTATGCGGAAGCTGGCTCAGAAACTAGGGGTTAAAGCGATGTCGCTGTATAACCACGTTGCCAATAAGGACGATGTGATCTCTGGCATTGTCGATATGGTGGTCAGCGAGATTGAGGTGCCTAGTCTAGAAACCGACTGGAAAACGGCGATGCGGCAGCGGGCCATCTCGGCTCATCAAGTGCTGCGGCGTCATCCTTGGGCGGCACTGGCGCTCATGTCTCGGGCAAATATTGGTCCAGCAATGTTGCGCTACGTGGATGCGACGCTGGGCTGTCTGCGGGAAGCCGGCTTCTCGTTTGAGATGGCCGACCATGCGTGGAATGTAATTGACAGCCACATCTATGGATTTACCCTTCAGGAGCTGAATTTTCCATTTGAGGCAGCGGAGTATGCCGCAGTCGCAGAAGACCACCTTTCCCTTATCCCAGCTGACCAGTACCCTTACCTCAATCAACTCGCGCATCACATCATTGAGGGGCATTACGATGGCATCCACAACTTCGAGTGGGGTCTAGATGTGATCCTCAACGGACTCGATGCCTGGCGAGACCAGCCGTGAGGACAACCGTGAAGACTAGATTGCAGCGACGGAACGGTAACTTTTCGCCCAAGTCAGAGAGGACCATTCAAAAGACCGATCACCCGAGTCCACCCCACAGAGGTATGGATCTCATCGAGGGGTAGAAGAACGACTGACCGAAACTCGTCGAGTCTTGATTGGCGGCGGTGGAGGCGGCGGCAACTTGGGAAAGACCGGGTACTGAGGAGGCTGAGGGGGAGCTGAATATTGAGGAATTTTCATGCCTCGCAGTTCGTGCCAGCGCAAGCCAACGAGCACCGCCATGTACAGCATATAGCCCGGTTCTTCCATCTGGGTAAAGATAAATCCATGCAACAGGATGTTGATCATTAAATACTTCGAGAACTGATCAGCGCAAAACTGGGTCCAGACGATGCCGCACATAAACAGAAACGCACCTAATCCAGCAATCCCTAGATCGCCCCAGATGCCCGCCCAGCCAAAGAACGGCGAAAACATGCTGGAACGCGGTCCCAAGCGAGTTCCCCAGACCACATCCCATGTTTGTTGACTGACCGGATGGACTGTGGCACCGAAGGGTTTGAGGAGATCGCCATAGCGTTCTAGCATCCAACCGCCCAGCCGCCCGACGGTATGCCCTGGTCCCAAGCCAAAGAGGGTATGCCAAAACGATTCGTGATATGAAAGGATAATCCGAATTGAAGATAATTTGAGGACGGTGGCTTCTCCCTCTGGACCATACAGTTCCGGTTTAGCCCAGGTGTTGTAGCCGCGAAAGGCTTCCACGTTCTGCACGCACCACAAAAAGCCGAAGACCACAATTCCAATAATGATCACATATTGCAGCGTTTTGCGGATATCTTTCAGTTGCACCAACACCAGGAGTACTGCCGAAACCAGACAAACAAACATCACCTGCTTGGTTTCTGCAACCAGCACCTGAACCATAGACGCAAATATCACCGTAAAGCGCAGCCACGTCGGTGCTTTTTTGGCGCTAATGAAATAGTAAATGGCATAGGAAATAGAAACCGATGCACCAACAACGTGTCCTCCACCAGAAACATAGAAAACGCCTTGAATATTGTCTTGAGGTAGCCCAAGACGAGCACTCACGCGAAGAATGCCGGCTTCAATCAAAAGCCATTGTGCCAGCGCTAAGGCGATGTGAAAGACGGTGAACCCGAAAATCCAGTACTGGAATCGCTTTAGGTGCTGAGGTGCCATAGGAATCCACACCAGCGCCAGCAGAAACATAAACGGTTCCGCAAGCAGGATGAACTCTAGGATGACATTGATAACGCCAGCATTATTGACAAGAGCACTGGCCGCGATGGTGGCTAGGAATATGCCCAAACCCACCAGCAGCGCTTTGGAACTGGCAAGCTGGGTGCGGTTCTGGCCCGATGGCTGCATAATCACCCACCCAAAAGCAAGCGGCACCGTTGCGAAGTGCAGGAAGTTGACCGCTGCAGGTGCTCCAAGCGTATCTAAAATGCGTGGAAAGAACGCAGTCGCAAAGGCAAGCAACAGCAGCATTGAGCTGCGAATGTAGGCTTTGGGTGGATGCATCGTTGATTCTGAATACATGGTCTCCGAAGCAGTTGACAGGACAAAGCAGTGAGAGCGGCAATAGGGAGACACAGGGAGACAACCAAGGAGTTGTAGCGGCAGCCCAATAGAGACAAGCGGCAGACAGGGAACACAGAGGCCCATTGAGGCTGAGTAGCACTCCACAGCCGTTAGCCTGATGTCAGTCCATTCACTGATAAATCGCTGTAGATCGGACCCATGGCTTGGGCTTTAGAGTAGATATCCATCAAGCGTTGATAGTTACGCTCCGCGGTGTATTTGCGTTCAAATTCGAGCCGGGCTTCGCACCGCATCTGGGCAAGCTGCTCCGGATGGGACAGCAACCATTCCACTTTGGCAGCTAAATCTGCTGGATTACCGGGAGCAAAGTGCAGTCCAGTGCGTCCTGAATCTACAAGCTCGGCAATGGCTCCGATTTGAGCAGCAACGACGGGCGTACCTTTAGCGAAGGCTTCAACGGCGACCCGGCCAAAGGTTTCGTACCACTTGGAAGGAAAGACCACGAATTGAGCCTTGCCCATGAGGTCATACACCTCCGACATGGGTCGGCGTCCCAACCATTCGACCTGAGGCAGCGACTGAGCCGCAGCACGCACTTCGTCTGCTAGGGGGCCTTCGCCTACAATCTTGAGCGGCAGGGATTGCGGCAACTGCTTCCAGGCTTGCAGCAGGGTATCCAGTCCTTTTTCCACCGAGAGTCGCCCTACAAACAGTGCGTAGCCGCCATCACCGGGTCCAGGACCTGGATCGGGATTCACAAAGTTAGGCTTGACGAGAATTTTCTCGGCGGGAAATCCAGCCTGAATAAACTTCTGGCGGGCAAATTCGGTCAAGGTGATGTATAAATCGACCTTGTCAAGCCAGGTTCTCAGTGCCCGGTGAATCGTAATCATCGAGGCGACGGCAGCACTAGCAACCGGACTCTCGCGGTAGCAGCCATGCACCACCCCTGGATAGGGAATCGCTTTTCCAAGGCAATCCTCACACACCTTTCCTTCCCGGAAAAATAGCGCATTTGGACAGAGTAATCGGTAGTTCCGCAAGGTTTGCACGATCGGAATGCCTTCTGCCCGAGCGGCATAATAAATTGAAGGAGAAATCAAGGGAAAGAAGTTTTGCACATGGACCAGATCGTAGTCCCCTTGGCGCAGCATTTGCCGCACGATGCCAAAAGACTCCTGGGACCAGATCGTTCGGATTGCGAGCTGAGCAGGATTAAGGGCAGCAACGCGATCGTTATGTTCCTCATAAACATCAACTTGGTGCCCCATTTGGCGAAGTAACTGTTCTTCTGCTGCTCGTGATTCGTCTTCTCCACCTCTAATTTGATAGCCATTGTGTACGCTTAAGACGTGCATTTGCCATTCATCTCACATCTCCACTTCCCTTTACGGAGCAGAGAGTGAGGAATCCAGAATTTTTTCGTAAATTTGCGCCACCTGCTCTGCGGTGCGTTCCCACGAAAAGGCTTGGACTCGTGACAAACCACGTTCAATCAGTAATTTACGATACGATGTCTCTTGCATCAATCGCTGCACAGCCTGCACCATTGCGTCAACATCCGTAGGATTGACCAAAATACCCGCGTCACCGACTACCTCGGGCAATGAGGTTACATTCGAGGTGATCACAGGTGTACCGCAAGCCATTGCTTCTAGGATTGTGATGCCAAACCCTTCATACAGCGAAGGTGACAGCAGCACATCGGCCGCATTGTAGAGTTGCGCTAGCGTAGCAGTATCGGGTTTACCCAAGTAACGGACGACCGAGGTTAGATTGTGAGCTGCAATAAAGTCCCGCTGCTCTTGGTTAAAATCTCCTCCGGCTTTGAGGAATTGTACGGGTAGCCCCTGGGCACAGAGGGCAGCCAGAACCTTGAGCACCGTGAATACATTCTTGCGCGGTTGATTTGATCCCACATGCAGAAGACAAAAGCAATCAGGAGAGAGATGATAGTACTCTCGAATCGACTGCACTTGCTCTGCAGAGAATCGAGTAAATTCAGCATCAAATCCATTCGGTACAGTCGTGAGATGACTAGCGGGAATATGGAGCAACCGCATGGCATCCTTAGCGGTGTAATCGGAAACCGTCACAATATGATCGGCTTTGCGAATGCCTTTGACTGAGTATTGCCAAATAGCCGTACTCACTGCGGAAACTCGAGCTTGATCGCTAATATTTTCAGGCTGGAGAAAGTTGATCAGATCATGACAAGTCACAACAACCGGCTTACCCGTTCCTGCAAGCCAGTATGCTAAATGACCATCACTGTGATCGGTAATATGAAACAGATCGACTGCTTGAGAGCGAGCGCGACGGGGGTGCTGCCAGTAGCGTCGGTAATATTTTTGTCCACCCCGCAGCCAAACATTGCCCTGTCCTCGTGGGGTAGATTGAGGCTGCATTTCAATAATGTTCCAGGTGGGACGGACAGTCTTGAGTCCTCGAACTAGACCATCGGCATAGATATCCATGCTGAAGGAAATACCAGGCTCACGCCGCAGGATACCAATTCGCATAGCGTTCTCTACTTCGTAGGATTGAGCAGTTCCGACCATTGCGCGACAAGGCGCTCAGCAATGCGTTCGTGGGTGTAGTGCGCCTCAACCCGAGCGATGCCGTACTGCTTGATCTCCTGATGCCAGTCTGGATCCTCAATCATGCGCTCCAAAATCACCGCCAAGGCTTCGGAGTGCCCTTCTGGAAACACTAAATCCGAACGACCGATTACATTAGGAATCTCGCCACAGGTGGAACCGACCACCGGAACTCCCATCGACATCGCTTCGATCAGCACATGACCAAACTGCTCTTTCCAGGTGGAAATTGTGCGTGAGGGCAACACCAGCACATCAAAGCGGCTCATCTCTTGCGGCACATCAGCATGGGGAACCTTTCCTTTCCAGGTAATTAGGTCGCTAATGTTCCATTTCTCGGCTTCTTGGCGCAGAATGGCCTCATCCTGCCCCGAGCCACAGAGAATCAAACGAAACTGTAGCCCCCGTTCACGGAGCTGGCGAGCGGCAGCAAACAGCAAATCCACGCCCTTTTCGTACACCAATCGCCCCATATAGCCAATGCGAAATTCGGTTTCCGGCTCACGAACGGGAGCAGCTGCAAACAGGTTGCGGTCTACCCCCATTTGAGGCATGACTTCGATGGGTCCGGTGTAGCCCCATTGGCGCAGAAGCTGCTTGCCGTCTTGGTTGCCAGCAATGATCAGTTTTGCAGTATTCAGCACAAACTGCATCAACCAGTGCCGCAGGGGCGAGAAGCGACGATCTAGATTCTCCCAGCCAAACACCACCAGTGGCTTGCCCAACAGCCGAGCGACGATGGCCATCTGGACCGTGGAGAGGGAGAACACCTCTTCTTCAACATGCAGAATATCCGGGCGAAACTGCCGGATCGCCTGTAGGGTGGACCAGAGTGAATAGAGATAGGCTCCGGTTTTGCCGTTAAAGAACACCTGAGCTGGGTAGTAGCGAATCTCGGGATAGGGCTGCTCTAGGTCAAATCGCTTTTTCCAGCTTTGCGCCTGCCAGCGACCTGGAACTAGCAAGCCGAGGGTTGCCTGTCCGGATTGGGCAATGGCAGCTAGTTTACCCTGGTTGACGCCGACCACATAAGTATGGCTGACGAACAGCACGCGCAGGGGCGGCTGATGAGTAGAAGTGATTTCAGGTTCGGCTTCAGACGTAGGGATCGATTCAATCTTGGTAGCAACCATGAAGTTCTCCTAACTGGGCAGGTGAAGGGATGGCAGGATGGGATGGTTTGTTCTGGTTAGTTTGTTCTGGTTAACTGACGGCAGAACGAGTTTTGCTGCTCCATCGCCACGATCGGGGGCGTTGCTGGGGTGCCAATAGCCAGGTAATTGCTGGTTTAGCTAGCGGCAGGGGGAGCAGCCCCACCCAGAGAAACCAGAGGCTGAGTAACACCCGACGCTTTAGCTTGAAGTCGGAATAACGCCAGAGAGCCCGGATTCCGGCAGCAGTCAGCGGCAATGCGCGATCGGTTGGCACCGGGTGGCGCTCCGGGTCTAGCTTGAGAGACGCCAAGCGTGACCACGCCCGCCCGAAAAAGCGCAGGTCCAGATCGGCTGGCGCTTCATGCCCCAATTCCTGGGCTTTTTGCCTCAGCAAAGCACAGCGCATCACATCGTGCTGGATGAAGCGGTGCAATCGGTCGCTGCTGAGGCTCGACAACGCCCATTGGTTGTTGCCGTGAATCCGATAGGCGGCTAGCGGCTCTTCGATGGCAACAACATCGCCGTAGAACGGAATCAGCACCGACAGGTAATCATCGGCGGTGGTTTTGTAGTCTGGTGCAATTGGCAGCACTTGACTCAGCGCCCGCCGGCTCAAAGCATTGCCGCTCGTAGGCACACCCGGATAGGTTGCCACTTGCAGCAGCGTTCGCCACACCTCGCCCGTGGCCAGTTGCTTGCCGCCTTGCGGATAGGAAAACCCGAGCGGCTCGCCGACCGCATCAACCACGCTCAGCCGATAGTGCACCTTGGCAATGCCGGGTTGCCAGGCCGCCACAACGCGCTCTACCGCTTCCGGAAACAGATAATCATCGGCATCCAGAAAGATAATAATCTCGCCTTGGCTAGCTGCAAAGCCGCTGTTGAATGCTGCTGCCTGCTTGCCGTTTTCCGAGTGCAGCACCGGAATGATCCGCCCTTGCGACTGAGCCACATAACGGGCAATCACCTCTCGTGACTCATCAGTGGAGCAATCATCAACCACGATAATTTCAACCTGGGGATAGGTCTGCGCCAAGGCACTGTCGATGGCTTGCGGCAAGAAGCGGGCGTAATTGTAGTTATTGATGATAATGCTGACCCAATAATCGGGGGTAGTCGTCATATCGTTCTACCTAGTCTGCTAGCTGGACTGTCCTAACCGTGGTGCAGTCACGGCAATCTGCAAGCCCGTTCAGTACTTCATACCCAAATAGCTCAATATCCCTGCTATATTTCTTCCCGACTGCCTGAATCAGATCCGGAGTGTAAAACTGCGGGTACGGGGGCAGTCCCTGCGGGAGCTGCCGTAGGATGTCGGCTGGATAGTCGGCGTAGTCACCAGAATCAGATTGGGCGGAATAAACGGTTTTGTTCATCTTTGGCATGCTGAGCGGCAGCCCGAGCCTAGTTTTGATGCTTTCTAGCTCCTGGTCGAGGTTTTCTAGATGAACAATCGCATCATACTTGAGGCTACCTAAGAAGTAATGCTGTGGTAGACAATGCTGATTCAGCAGTCGATCCGGCGTGGGGCAAACATAGTCTTCGATAAATTGCCGGAACGTCAAGCGAGTTTCGTAGTCTTGATAGGCATCTCCGTAAAGCAGCTTAGCCACATTGCGAGCAAAATCCGTCACGCGCTCGCCGTGGAGCAACCGCACTAAAAAGTTAAGATAGGCAGATACCAGCCGCTCCCAGGGATTGCGCACAATCACGAACTTAAAATAATCGCCCTGAATAAAGTTTCGGGCAGTGCTGAACGGGTAGTTGGCCAAGCTGTAGTTGAGATTGACATAGAGGCGAATAGTCAGCCTCGATTTCTTCAGCAACCATGCCTTGCAAGGAGAGTCGCTCAGGGCAAGCATCGCCGCCATCATACTGCTCGATGCATTTTTATAGATAGGACAATAGATAAAGCGATAGCGATGGTTGATCAACAGCCGCTTTTCGGCCGCGTGCTCCTCGGGCCAATCATTGTGCAAGCGCACCTGAATTTTCCGAAAGAGTGTGGAAGGTTCCAGCAGGCAAATAGACTGAACTTTATCGCGGGTTTGAGCTAGCATCAGGAACTTAATTTAGGGTCAGTGATAGGGTTTAACGTTATACCAGTCATTCAGAACGAGCGGGAAATGGCTAGAGATTGCCTGATCCACTGAATCAGAATCTGAATCTGAATCAATGCCTCCTCAGCCTACATTTGCGCCTCACACCAACCAAGCGGCTTCCCTAGAGCTAGTCCACTAGAGTCAACTCAATAACGACTATGCAACTCATAGCCGACTATGCAATAGAGATATTGCCTGTTATCCCTACTATTAGCTTCTAGTTCAGCTGACCCAATCCGGAATATCAGTCTATGGATCTAGAGGCTACGGATCGTGTAGGCTCATCGATTACCTGAATTCATCGTTCTCTTGTGTCTGACTTATTGTGTTTGACCTATTGCGTTTATTTTTTGAACGTTTCCAACCTCGTTACATCTCCTGCAAAAGCTGTTTAACCCTCTGCCCAGCAACAGACCAGTTGAGACGGGTCTGATATTCGGCAAAAGAGGACAGCGCTAGCTGCTTGTAGGTAGCATAGTTGCTGAATAAGTCTGCAATATAGGTGCAGTACTCAGCGATATCGGCATCTGGGGCAAAGAGCTGTCCGTTGATATTGGGTCGCACCGCTGTGGGAATTCCGCCGACCTGCGTCGCGAGTGATGGCACTCCAAAGGAACTGGCCTCGCTAAACACGACCCCAAAGCACTCGGCCATGGACGGCAGGATCAAGAAGTGAGAGTCTGCCAAGAGCCTGCTGATTTTCTCCTTGCCTGCAGACGTAGACTTGCTGATGAATCCCAGAGATTTCACATAATTGGGTAGGGGTTCATCCACCTGGGGTTCACACCCCACTACTGTGAGTTCGGTCGGCAGCCCAGCTTGATTCAATGCCTTTGCCACCTTAAAGGCAACATCACCCCCCTTACGGATCCAGTCCACACCCAAAAACAGCAGTTTGCAGTAATCCGTGGGTCGAGCCTCAATCAGCGTTTTGACATCTTCCAGGGTTTGCTGGCTCTCCAGATTGGCCCCAAAGGGCACCACCTTCACCCGCTCGGGATCGGCGCCATAGTGATCAATCGCTGTTTTTGCTGCCCAGTCCGACGCATAGATCGCAAACTGAGATTTTTGCAGAGCAAGCTGCTCCAAGAGGTGCCAGTTCTGAATGGTTTCCTGACACAAATTGCTGTAGTGTGGATAGAAATTGAGCAGTCCTGCAAACGTAGAATCAGACCAAAAGATGATCGGCTGCTGGCATTCGAGATAGGGAATGGGACGGGAAGTAATACTAAAAACAATGTCGGATTTTAAGCGAGAAAGCTTCTGGCGAATTTGCTGAGCATAATTTCGCAGGATCAATGGCTCTGGGTTATGCAGATATCGCTGATGGCGTAGCTTATAATACTGCCGCTTGACCGAGCGAATGCACCTAAACGCTAGCTGCTCTTTCAGAGGTCCAATAAAGTCAATTGGAATAGCGTGCTGATTAAGAGCTTGGGAGATGTAGTAACCTAAACCGGACCACTTCTCCACGTTCTGAGGATTATAGGTTGTGACGTACGCTAATCGCATGGCACTCTTCCCAAATACAAAGGGGTAATAGATCAACATGCGACTCGACAGCTAGCCTAATTGCGTTTCAACAGAAGAAAGTGAACTTGAAACTCAATCGTGAAACTCAATCTGGAACTCAATAAGCTAGCCTCATTGTGTCTTCAACAGGGGAATGAGCCGTTCAGGATGCTCCCTGAAGTACTTAATGCGATTCCATTGAATGGCTTTGAAGAATTGCCGCTTCCAGGAAATAAGGGTGCGCTGGAACCAAGGGAGCTGCTGCTGATATTTGTTTAGAACTCGCTCGCTGTGACTTGCCAGCAGCCCTTGCTCGCCAATGCTGAAGGTTTTGGTGCCTTCAATGCGGCGGAAATTGCCCCACACCTCATTGACATAGCGCAGATGCGCCACTTGAACAGCACGCAGCAGAAAATCTAGATCCATGCAGTAGTGCTCGTTGAGGTCATACAGCCCTACAAGCTGATGCAGCGACGTGTGGTAAAAATATGCTGAGGGGTTATAGGGCATCGGATTCACATCATCACCGAGTAACAAATCCTCCAGCTTGAGATGTTTTGGCTTGTTGACAAAGCGAATATGATCGTCCCGATCCCAGATATTGCAGTTGCCTACGAGTAGGCTAGGCTGTGGCAGCGTTTTGAAGATCTCCGTCACTCGATTGAGGACGTTCGGC
Source organism: Synechococcales cyanobacterium C42_A2020_086 (assembly GCA_015272325.1). Taxonomy (GTDB): domain Bacteria; phylum Cyanobacteriota; class Cyanobacteriia; order Elainellales; family Elainellaceae; genus JACYLU01. The sequence continues at coordinate 268,388 of JACYLU010000011.1, forward strand.
TCGTAGTAATCATCAACATTCAGAAAGGACAAGATGTCTCCTTTAGCGAGTGCAATCCCCTTATTCATGGCATCTGATTGTCCCTGATCTGGTTCCGAAAGCCAACGAATATGAGGATGATGCGCCGCATAGCCCTTCACGATCTCCATCGTGCGATCAGACGAGCAACCATCAACAATGATGTGCTCTACATCGGGACAGTTCTGTTTAATAACAGCCTGGATGCAGCCTTCAATAAACCGTTCGCCATTATAGACAGGCGTAATCACACTAATCATCGGCTGATTGATCCTTAGCTCTGCAAGCTCTCAAGGTCCACTAAATTTGGGCGAGTGCCCTATTGGTGTTCGTCCAATGAGGAATTAGGGGAATTAACGGTGAGAAATTAACAGTAATTGAAGTGCTGAAGCAGGGGACCGAGCTTTTCGTCGATCAATGCTTTCACATCCGAACTCGACTGAGATGCCCAACCGCCTACCGTGGCATGGGTGACAAACTGATTCTTCATCAGTTCTACCCCGAAGAAATCTTCATCGGTGGTGATCGCTTTCACCTTCTCCTTGTTGGCAAACTGAATTGCCTGAGTGATGGCGGTATCGCTGAGCGATAGCCCGATGTAGGCGCAGAGTTTAGCGACCTCGGTGTAGGTGTCTGCTACCAAGTCCTCGTAGCGGATGATCAGAGGCATTTCTGTCTCAGGGCGGCCAATCGTCCAGGATTCCACATGTTCTTTCCAGGAGCAAGGCCAAATGCGACCATACAGACAGTCTTCGATAAATGCCTTAAGGTCTCCCTGATAGCCCATGAAGTTGGTTGCGTATTTATGATACGAAGGCAGGCTGTCGTGGGGATTGCGAACCAAATAGATCACCTTCCGATAATTGGTGCGGTAGGGAAAATGGGACTTGATAATCCGGGGCAACGATGCAGAGAAGTGGCGAGTCGTAAAGTGCTTGAAGTGAATATCGGGCAGAAATTTCTGAAGCTCAACCAAACTCCGAATGTCCTGCTGGGGATAAAGCAGCTTGGCCAGCAGAATCCGCATCCAGGTGTTACCGCTGCGCGGATAGGATACCAAAAAGATGTCTGACTCTCGAATCTCCAACGCATTCAGCGGCAACGTTCGACTCAAAGAATACTTGCGCCGCTTCAAAAAGATCTTCTTGCGGACAACTTCTCCCGCTCGCTGAGACTGCTCTAGAATATTCATTTCCCTATACTCCGCATGACAGAATGATAGTTATCAGATGGTTATCAGTGGATCTAGGCTTCGATGCTCCTTAGCATGATGAATTGACTGCACTATGAATTGCCTCAATGTTTGAAAGAGATTGCCCCTGATGCCACTCAGGCAGATTTCCGCTGCTTCTTGAGGCTGCCGACCATCCGCATAGCGGACTGTACCAACGCAGGTTCAATCCATTGCAGGACAATCAGATAAACCAAAGCACCGACCAGAGATCCTACTGCCAAGGTGACGTAGACCTCGCCGCCTAAAACAGATTTGACGCCAAAAATAGCCAAGCCCATCGCTACCGATGCAATTAAAGGAGCCGAAAACTTTCTCAGATATTCAAGCACTTCAATATTGATGAGTTTCTGGCTCAGGTAGACAAAGACAGGAAACAGTAAATATCCTCGAACAGTGTAGGAGCCTGCGACGGCAACAATACCCCAATGAACGGCAATGCTAAAGGCAATCACATTGAATAAGGAGCTAGCAAACGATAGCTTGAGCTGCCAATCTGCTCTGCCCTTAGCGATCAGGGCAATGGAGGTAAAGCTGTTAATGGATTGCAGTAACCCGATGAATGCCAGAACTTGCATCACCGGCACGGTGGGCAGCCATTTTTCCCCGTAGAGGGTCATGACTAGTTCGGGAGCCAAGGCTGCCATGCCCAAGAAAGAGGGAAACGCAATTAAAGCCGTCATCTGGGTGACTTGGTAGTAGGCCTGCCGCAGTTTTTCAGGATCTTCCTGGAGCCTGGAGAAAGCCGGCATTGCGACTTTGGCGCTGATGTTGGTCAGCAGCTCAATCATGATCAGAAAAATGCGGTATGCCACGGTGTAATAACCTAAGGCAATTGGTCCTAGAAAATATCCGATCATAAAATCGTCTGAACGGCGATCGACAAATCCCAGAATTTTAATCCCTAATAAATTGATACTGAAGGAGAAAAGCTCCCGGAAATGTCGCGGGGAGAAGCGGAAATGGGGTCGCCAATTGCTCAAGCTCCAGATCAAAACGGCGCGCAGGGCAATGTTGGTCAATTGCTGACCGACCAGACTCCAGACACCAAACCCAGCGAAGGCCATCGTCACCCCAACTATGCCGCTGACCAAAGTAGAGACCAATGCCCGAACCGACAGTGCTCTGAAGTCTAATTTGCGTCTGAACGTCGCTTCTTGGACACTGGTGAGAGAGGTGAGGATAAACCCTAAGGAGAGCCAGCGTAGTACCGGAGTCAGTTCAGGTTGTTTAAACAAACCGGCCACCCAATCTGCTCCTAGAATCCCAAAGGCCGACAGGCATAGTCCTGTCCCAACGTTCATCCAGAAGGCACTATCGAGGTGCTCCGGTTCCAGATTCTGCCGCTGAACAATGGACTCCCCTAATCCTTGATCCAAGAAGATTTGGATGAAAGCCACAAAGACGCTGGCCAGCGCTACCAAGCCAAAGGCTTCGGGTCCTAGCAATCGAGCCAGAATGAAGAAAACAACGAGGGTAATGACTCGACTACCCCAACTTTCGAGGATCGACCAAATGACACCCTTGACGGCTTTTTGCTTTAAACTCATCGTGAATATCCGCTAAGGTGAACCTGTGCTGCAAACCTGCACTGCCTTCAGGGTGCAATGGCAGGTTAAATGCCGCTGAGCCAGACATTAGCCGAATTGATAGCCGAAATAGTCAATGTCTTCTTTGAAGTAGTCGTAGACCAAATTTTTGGTTCTCTCGTTGTAGTAGTCTGTGTAGGGTTTGCGGTTTTTTGTTTTGTTGAACTGCGGCAGCGAAACATCTAAACCGATCAGATGACAGATCTTCTCGAAGTCTTCTCCAAGCTGCTCGAAGCGCCCGATGTAGTCCACAATCAGATTGCCCTGCTCATCGGTGACGAACTCTTTTTGTAGGGTTCGCTCTTGCGTGACGCGCCATTCTAAGTATTCATCGAAGCCGGGAAAGGCACGAGTGAATTCATGCTGAGGATGACCTTTATACTGCCTGGCATACTCGTACAGCGAGACCTGCCAATCCCAGGGGTTGCGTACGAAGGCAAACTTGAAGTAGTTGTCGTAGATTTCAGGACGCAACTTCTTCTTGACATCCTTAGCCTTGGCATGGATGTGCAGCGGAAAACTGGGCGACAGATGATACTTGCGCAACACTCGGGTGAGAGTGGGTCGCCAAGCTTGAGGCACATAGTCAGGATAGGCTTGATTTTCTAGCGCATTCAGCACACTCGTGCCAGCAATCTTGTAGATGTGAATGAAAATAAATCGATGACGATGATTAATCAGCATGACGCTAGCTGGTTCCTAAAATTACTGCAAAGTACCGCACATCAATTGGTCTACAGCATTAAAGCCCTCTAAAAGAGCATTAATGCAGCCAGTGAGACAAATCGCGTTGAATCAAATCTTGCAACTGCAGGATATCACTGCGGTAGAGATTAAGCAGCGCCTGACGATCGGCTGAGGATAGCGTCAGCTTTTTCTCTAGATTCCACTGCTTCATCTGTTGCGAGAGACTTTTGCGGAATGTCTTGGGGAATAGCGGTCGTAGAGCTGTACGAAAGGGGTTCTTTTTAGACAAGAAATAGTGCAAGAATCGGCTCTTGGGAACGCCTGATACATTCATACGAGTGAGATCCGGCGTGAAGCTGTCGTCTACTCCCAAGAAGCGGCAAATGTCTTGCACGACGGCAGTAGAATCCTGATTGAGATCCTCGTAGAGGTAAATTCGGATCTGCTCGGCAGGAAAGCGATCGAAGTAGGGCTTGAGCTGCGCGTAGTAGTAGCCCGCTTGCTTGTAGTGCCACAAGTGCGCCCAGTTTTGCTCGATTCGCTTTTGCTCTTCCTTCAGAGCCGCTGCGAAGGGAAGTCGTTCGTAGTTTTCGCGTACGAGATGGGTGTAGCAAGAGAAAGCCCGATCCACGGGATTGCGCAGCACCGCGATCAGCTTGGCATCGGGAATATAGTGCTGAATCCGGTCAATCGCCTTGGGGCTGTAGAGATAGAGCGGGGAAGCTTCACCAATGGCAATTTCGTCAGTGACGCCGGCAAACAATTTTTGGTAGTCTTCCAGGGACGTTACTGAATTAACATTGATCGAGCGATCAGGATTCTGGAAATTAAGGGATTCACCCTCTAGAGCAAAGAATCGCGGCTCCTTCACCGGACTCATATAAATTTGGGGGTGCTGATTCAGATAATAATGCAGCGACGTAGTCCCCGCTTTGGCGGCTCCAATAATCAAAAAATTCGGCAGAGTCATGACGGTCTTCCTTCTCAGACGGAACAAGGGCAGGGGCAAGGCAACCTGAGCGAATCGTCTCTAGCCGTTGTAACATCAATCACCTTAGACAAAAGTTGAGTTTGCGTGCAATCCCTGGATTTCCAGTTTAGAATGCTCAACTATGTTGACTCCGAATTGACTCCAAGCTGCATTAGTTTAGGTGGGTTATCCCTAGCGCTTCGGAAGCGCTTTCATCTCCGTTATTCAACTTTACGGCTGGGCAATCCGGACGAAAGTGATTTTCTGCCGACGAATGCATAGCCATGGTTTTTTCGATTGCCTGAATCTACTCTCAAACTCTGGGGTCAGCCCGTTAGCAGCTGCCAACCATAACCACTGAAAACATAGTCTAAGAATCCCCTCTAGCAGCGCAGATAGGCAGTTTAGTAGACTATTTGACATTGGGATAGCCTCAGGTTGGCTTCCTTTGGCATCCTCTCACTCGGTAGATCATTCTGTCATTAACCATCTCTATCAACCCGCTGTAGTGGATAGTTAGAGCGCCAATTCATACCCAACCAAATGAGGATGGAAATGAGCAAAAATGGCCGTGAAAAGTCAGCCCCAAAACCACTAAAGTCCTGGAATTCCTAATTGCTTGACCGCCCTATTGTGTAGGCTGGCGTACAAAGCAAAATATGGATTCTAGAAATAGCGAGCAAAACCCATGCATTCTCAGTCAACCAGACCGTAGCCATTCCACCGTCATCACAGGCAGCAATCACAGGCAATTGTGCAGCAACCACCAAGCAACCACACCGCCTCGCTATTTCTTCCGCTCTCTACCGTGTCACAGAACTCAAAGAGCCGCAAGCAGATGCCGCAGCTCTCTTGAGATCTCTGATGAAGGCTTTACAATAGGCGAGCAAAAGTTCATGAAATCTTTATAGTGACACCATAGAGATGTCATAAAGACGTCAGTGATTTATGGCTTCTGCCCGGTCGGCTGTTTCACCAGAGCCATCACGACGTAGTAGTAGATCGTAAACAGCACGCCCACAAAAATTTGCCCGCCCCAGGAACTGTGCCAGAACTCGAACCATTGTTCGCCCCAGTATACCGAGGCAATGGTGACCAGCATAATCCGGGGAATATTGAACAGCAGCGCCAGCGCTATGCCCACACTGATCATTAGCAGAACGGTGGTGCGGCTTTGCTTCAGAAACAATCCCAACACCAAACTCGCAACCGCCATCGTGGTAGCCATATCGAATCCATTGCAGCCCCAGGCAACGGTGACGCTACCATCGGGTAAGAAAATATCCCGCCCCTCAACGGTAACGGAGTAGCCCATGAGCTGCAGGCCCAGACCGCCGCTCCAGGCCATAAACCGTTCTAAGATGCGAGGAGGTGCTAGGGCTTGAAACACCATTTGGGCTACCAGGGTTGGCTTAGGAAAAAATCCCAAGCCGATTAGGAACACGGGCAAAGGGTAGCGGCTGAAAAACCCAACGCCCCAGCAACTGCAAGCAATGCCCACGAGGATGATCAAACAGATCACAACCTGAGACCAAAAGGCCGAGAGGCAGAAGGGAAACAGAATTATACCGCTCACAATCAGCCCATGCCCCAGCAGGCGGTCTTCCTCGGGAGCAACCATTTGCCGAAGCTGATGCCGCTGCGTCCAAAGTTGCCAGAAGCCAAGGGCTGCCGCCGTAGCCAGCAGCATCCCCGAAGAACCGCGCAACGCTCGCAGCAGCAGATCAAGCAACCAGAAGGGGAAATAGCCCAGCAGCACCGCTACACCTGCTAGCACAATCCGACCGTGGTGGGTTTGTAGGCGATTTGTCACCCACTGCCGCAGTGGAGATGAAATTTGAGGGTTTGCTGGTTTCATAGCCCAATGTCATTGCTAACCCTTGCGGACTCGTAACCCGTATCGTCCTAGCCCAATCAACCCCAAGCCCACCACAATTAAATTACCGAGACTGGCAATGCTAGATTTGACAATCGTGGTTTGGGTGTTTTGCTTTAGGGTGCTCGCTTGCTGATCGACGAGTTGAGCAGCCTGTCTTAGTTCATCAAGGGTGATTTGGGCAGAACCAGGGTTGGCTTCAGCCTGTTTAATTTGAGTTTGCAGTTCCGCAGCCTGAGTACTGATATTGCGAACGGTGCGCTGCTGCAACAGCACACTATCGCGGATCACCAGAATGCAAGACAGGTGAAACATAATTCCCGTCAGCAAACACAGCAGCCCCAACTGCCGCAAGCCCCGGCGCGAATCTAAACTGCCTAGCATCAGCAGTGCCGCCGCAAAGAGCAAGATAATGCTGCGGTCGCCGACTTGCTGCAAGAAATCAATTCGCCATTCTAAAGAAAACGGATCGGGCGGAAATCCCAGCGCTATCAGGTCGATCACAAATCCGGCTAGGCAAGCCAATCCAACAATGTGGCAGATCGAGCGGACCCCGTAGGGGCTAGCGAAGCTGGGAGAGGTAGAAAAGCTAGCCATAGGAAACACAGTTCCTCAATAAAGAATTAAAGGTAGATATCGTACAATTCCTGAAGATCGGTGATAACCCGGAGCAGATGGCTAAACTTCACCGCATCTTGATGTGAAGTCTTGATGTGAAAGCTTGATATGCATGGGCGACCGTAATGCTCCTTCAAAATTGCTCAAGATTGCTCAAGACTGCTCAAGACTGCTCAAGAGTTCGTTTTCATTGCCCGACGGCGACGCAGCGCGGCAACTCCCATACCGATCACTCCCGGTAACAGGGCTGGGCTAGGTACCACCCGATAGGCGAGATTATCCACCTCTAGCGCTCCCTGACTGGCGCTCAGCACCACCGTGTTGAACTGCTGCTTTGGCTGGGTGGCTTGGAAGTGAAAGTAGCGGCTCAGTCCGTAATTCCCGGTTGAGGTGACGCGGGGAACCGGATGCAGCAGAGCCGCCAGATCGCTGCCGCTATAGGTCGCGACTGCCGCACCATCTTTGAGTAGCTGAATCGAGTTGTAGGCATCGAGGGAGCCGACATACAGCCCGAAATAGCGCAGGGACTGCGTAAAAGCAATTGTCACGGGACCCGGCTCTTGGGCAGTGCCCGTCATCAAAAAGGGATTGAGGCTGCTTCGACCTTCTGGCGGCACATAGCGATTGCGGCTCCAGCCATCGACAATTTTGCCGTCGCCGTGAATGGTGCCATGGGCAAAGCGATAGGGCAAAGCAACGCCTGCATCGGGCAGATCATCGCCAGGCGTAGTGTCTAATTCGTCAAAGTGGATCACGGCTGTAACGCGGCGCGAGGTCGGTGGCAGTGGATCGGGCGTATCAAACACATGCAGGGCAGCAGCAGGATTGGCGGCTAAAACGGTGTTGATGACAAGAGCAGCAACAGGGAAAAACAATCGACGCAATGGAATCACGACACTCCTCGAATCGATAAGATCAACAAGATCAACAATACGGATAGACGGATAGACTATTTTGTGACAAATCAAATGTGACAAATCAAAGCTGATGCGCATTAGGGATGCAACCAGATCATCTGCGGCCGGTGCCGCTTAACGTTCTCATGCTCCTTTAGGGAGACAAAAACGGGTGGCATTGGATCCACGTCGCGTGGTACCACCCGGATTGTCACTGGTTGATGACTCGAACCTGAACCTCGTTAAGCTTTAGTACCCGCTTGTTCAGCCTCTAGTGCTGGGTCTTGCTTGCGCTTCCGCCATGCACTCAAGCCCAGACCAATCAGTCCGGGCAGCATCGCCGGGGTGGGGATGGCAGTTAACGTTGCCTGGAAAGTACCCCCGTTGATATCTCTCCCCGAACGCGAGGTATTCAGGAAGCCCTGAGCCAGGGTTTTGCCGCCAAAGACAAATTCCCCTTCAATTGGGCGGAAGGAATGCGAAATATTCCGCAGATTTCCAGTCCCAAAGGCTTTTGTTTCTACATCGTTGCTGGCAAACAGATTAAACAGCAAATTATTCGTCTGCCCTTTGAGCGTTACTGTCCCGAAGTCAATAAATCCATTGGTGGCAGCAACGGAACGACCCGATTCAGTGCCAATGAAATTGTTGGGCAGAGCTGGGTTGATGGTCAGGGGCTTGATGCCTACTGTTTTACCCAACAGCGACGGTGAAAAATCACCGCTAGCCGTTTCTACCCGTGCGGCGTTAAAGCTAACGCTATTGACTGTAACGGCCGTATTACCAGTAAGTCCGACACTGCCACGCAGAGAGACGGCTTCAGCCGCCGGAGCTGTCGCTACAGTAGCGCTGGCAACCGCAACGGCTGCTGCCTGTAAACCAACTGTTTTCCAATTCATGAGTTGTACCTACCTCAAGTGTGCGTTTATTTACTCATTTCAGATCACGAGCTTTTGGTAGGCTACCGAGCGATCTGTAGAAGGGTATTTGACCTGTAGCGTGCACCCACTCCCTCCCTTGCCCGTTGACGCAATCGCGCCGTAAGCCCTCATCAGGAAACAGGGTTTCGGGTTTTATCGAAGAGGATCTGAGATTGGTAGTGAATGAATGCATCGCTACCACACGCGTTTGCCCCACGGGCAAGTTTTTGCATGAATAACTCTATCGGTAGCCTGGGCAGTGCCCCTGAGTCGATGGCATTGAATCACCCATTCAACCGGAAACCGCCTCATGGTTTTTTCAGAGGCGATGCGGTCATTCTAGAAAATCTTTTGCCGAATGTCAGCGGCAAACACGGGGCTTAACAGTTTTTTTACGGAGATACTCTGGGACCTGTGCTGGAAACTCAAGAATGCTTCTTCTGCTGAATCGTGTTTTCCCAGAGGCTTTGTCTTTTTATTCATTTTTTGCTACATCCTTGGCACCGTAGATCCTGATTGCAGACTCTGGCCGCTGGTGGATTCCTGTATTGCAGACGCCTAGCCAAGAGCACCGATTGTGTTAGACACTGTTGATGTTGAACATGGCGAGTGCCAGTCGGTGACATTGCGGCTGTATGAAAGGCTCCTGCTGCTCCATCGCTGTTCAACCTTGGTCCCTATGCTGCGTTCCTTGAACCATGCCTAATCTGCTTGATCTCGCCATCCGAGGCGGTCCGGTGATGATCCCAATTATCGGGTTTTCGGTTGCCACCATTGCTGCGGCGCTAGAGCGCTCGTGGTTTTGGTATCAGCTTCTGAGTCAGGAAGACCGGATCGTCCACGATGTGTTGGCGGCGGCACGCTACAGCCTAGAAGATGCGAAAGCCATTGCTGAAAGCGCCCAACATCTGCCGATTGGTCGGTTTTTGCTGGCACCTTTGAAGCTGAAGCAGCCAACGCCCGAAACCTTTCGCCTTGCCATGGAGGCCGCCGGCGACAAAGAATTTGTACGCATGCGCAAGGGCGATAAGCTGCTGGAAACCGTGGTGGCCGTATCGCCGCTGCTGGGGCTATTGGGCACCGTTACAGGTTTGATTATGACCTTCGGCAGCCTTACAATTGGCGGCGGCGGCACTACCGAGCAAGCCACCCAAGCCGCAGCAGGCATCGGTGAAGCCCTGATCACGACGGCAGCCGGCATGATTGTGGCAATTATGGCCCTGCTGATCTACCGGGTGCTAGTGACGCTACAGGCAGGTCAGGTCGATTACTTTTCGGAAGTAGGGTCAGAGCTAGAGCTGATCTATCGTCAGGTGTGGTACGAGCCTGCCGTCGCTGAATCACAGAATTACTGGGTGGTTCCTCCCAGCACTGCCCCTACTCTACCCAGCGAAGGACGATAACCCTATGCGCTTTAAACAACAGCGTCGCGGTTCTCCGCTGCCAGAGGTGAATCTGGTGCCGATGCTAGATGTGCTAATGGTGGTTTTAACCTTCTTCATCATTGTGTCGATGACGTTGACGTTTCAGCAAGGTGTGGAAATTCAGTTGCCTAGCAATGCCGCCAGTCCGTCGCCCCAGGCAGAGCCAAATTTTGTAGTTGTGCGGCTCGATGCCGAAGGGCAGCTATCGTTTGACGAGCAGCCGATTACGGAAGCCGAGCTGCCCGCGCAGCTAGAAGCATTTCTGGAGACGCAGCCTGAGAGTTATGTGATTTTGCAGGCCGATGACGAGCTGCCCTACAGCCAAGTGGTGGATCTGCTCGGCAAAATGAAAGACTTGGGCGGTGATCGGGTTTCGTTAGCGGTCGAATAAAGCAGTGACTTACCAGCAGATCGCAAAGATCTACCCCTGGTGGCTAGGATCTCTACTCTGAGAACGGTGCAGCGAGCCAAATCCATCAGCAATGTTGGTAATAGACTTTGCAGATCGGGGATGAAGTCAGCCTCATGCAAGATTTTAGCCAGCTTTTGGATCACAAGGTGACAACTATTGCCCAGCAGTGGGTGGATGCCGTGCTCGCCGATCGCCGGATTACCAGTGCCGATCGCCTGTCTCGCAGCGCCATTGAAGATCACATCGATCAGGTGCTAGCCGCCTTGGTGAGTGTGTTGTCCCACACCCAAGCAAGCGACATCGACACCATTGCCAAAGCCAGCCTGATCCACGGAACCCTGCGAGCCAATCAAGGCTTCGATGCCGCTGAAATTGCCCAGGAATACCACCTCCTGCGTACAATTATCTTGGCGAACCTGCGAACCGACTTGCTCCACGGCAGCACGGAGGAAGTGTTTCGGGCGATCTCGGTCGTCAATGCAGTGATTGATGCGGCACTCTCCCAATGCTTCAAGAGCTACGTCGAGGAACGCACTCACGAGCTAGAGCAAGTGCAGCACCAGCTCAGCATGACCGTGCAGGAGCTGAATCGCCTAGTGCAGGCCAGTCAGGATAATCTGTCGCTGCTGGCCCATGAGCTAAAGACACCCCTTACCTCGATCATCGGCTACAGCGAGCTGTATCTGCGGCAGTACCGTCAGGCTGAAACTAAAGACAACAAAGATTCTGTACCCCGACTAGAGCACATCGAGCGGGTGCTGCGCAAAGGGCGAGAACTGTTGCGCTTAATCAACGATGCGCTGGAAATTTCGCGCTATGAAGCCGGGCGGATGATAGCGCAACCCACCACTGTGGAGGTAGAAGCCGCAATGAACGCAGTGATTGAGGTGATGCAACCCCTAGCCGACTCACGTGGGCTACAGCTGATCCTCAAGACCAGTGCGGCTCCGCAACAGGTGTGGACCGATCCGCTGCGGCTTCAGCAAATCATGATCAACTTAGTCAGCAATGCGGTACGATACACCGAAACGGGCAGCATTATCATCGAGTGTCGGCAACTGTCTAATCCAGAATGGTTAATTTCAATTACCGATACCGGGATTGGCATTGCCCCAGAGGATCAGCTCAGCATTTTTGATGCCTTTGCCCAAGCTGCTCCAGCGAATCACCCTCGCCCCGAGAACAGCACCGGGTTGGGGCTAGCCATCGTGACGCGGCTAGTCGAGCTGCTGCAGGGGCGGATTTACCTCGCCTCTCAGGTGGGTGCGGGTTCGACCTTCACGGTGATTCTGCCCCTACGACTCCAAGAGAAGAACGAGTAAATCCGAACGGACCAAGCTCCTGATTGCCGCCAGCGTTTGTTTCCCAGGCATCTTTACGTCCTTAGGTTGCATCCTTGACAGGAAACCGGATTGATTCGGTTCAATCAGCTAAATTCAGTTAAATCAGCGTCTTGAGGGTGCTCAAAAACTCATGTTCTAAATATGGCTTCGTGAAATAGGCCGTAGCCCCCAACTGCATGGCTAGCCAGCGATGTTTTTCGTTGCTGCGCGAGGTCAAAATCACTACCGGCACACTAGCCAGAGACGGATGTTGACGACGATAGCTCAGAAATTCAAACCCATTCATGTTGGGCATCTCGATATCGCAGATGATCAGCTGTACCGAAGGCATTTGCTGCAATTGCTCCACGGCTTCCTGCCCGTCTTGAGCTTGCAACACCCGGAAGCCCTCTCGTTCTAGAAACAGGGCCATGGTCCGTCGCAGGGTAACGGCATCATCGACGACCAGGACGGTGGGAGCGGGTGCAGGCTGAACAGCGGTGGGCAGGGTTGGGCTGCCTTGGGCTGCGCGCTCGGCAAACTGCGACTCACTGGGACTAATCACTGTAATGGTATCGGGGTCCTGATTCAGCCAGGTAGTTAGCAGGGCTGCCGCGTCAATCACCGGTACAGGGCTGCCATCGCCCAAAATTGAGCAGCCAAACATGTAGCTCGGCGGAGCAAGAGCCGCCCCAAAGGGCTTGATCACCATCTCCTGCTCCATCAAAATGCGATCGACTTGCAGGGCAAAGAACTGGTGTTCCTGTCGCAGCACTAGGATGGGAGAGGCCCACTCTCGGGAAGGCAAAACCGTAGCCCAAACTCGATTGTTCGACGCATCGGGCAACGGGCAGGCATAGTGGAGTAAACTCGCCAGCGAATAGATGGGAATCGTCTGCTCTCGCCAGTGCAGCATTGGCTGCGACCCCATTTGCTGGATCTGCATCGGCTGAGGCGACAGCAAATCAGCAATGCCTTCGGCAGGCAAGGCAAAGGGTAGAGTACCCACCATACAGATAATGAGCTGGGTAATTGTCAGTGTCAGCGGTAGGTAGAGCGTGAAGGTGGTGCCCTTCCCTGGAGCCGATGTGACGCTGACAGTGCCCTTGATGGCTTGCAGTTGTGAGCGCACCACATCTAGACCAAAGCCGCGCCCCGACAGCTCATTGATTTGCTTAGAAGTTGAGAATCCCGGTTCAAAGATAAGCTCGAAGAGCTGAGCGGGCGGTGTCAGCATGGCCTGTTCAGACGACAGCCAGCCCAACTCAACCGAACGCTCGCGGATCCGCTCTAGGTTGAGTCCCTGACCATCATCCCGCACTTCAATCACCGTCTGGTTCCCTTTGTGAAAGGCTCGCAGCTCGATCTGTCCCGTCTCGGGTTTGCCGCGCTGTTGCCGCAGCTCGGGAGGCTCAATGCCGTGGTCAAAGGCGTTGCGCAGCAGGTGTAGCAGCGGGTCGTAGAGCTTTTCTAGAATTGCCCGGTCGATCAGCACCTCCGTTCCAGTTAGGGTTAACGCAACGGGTTTGTGATAGGTCACTGATAGATCGCGCATCAAGCGAGGAAAGCGATTGATGATTTCCCCAATGGGCAACATGCGCGCCCAGACCAACTCATCGCGCAACTGCATCATCATGTGCTGCTGCTGATCCATGATTTGATGCGACTGGCGAGCAAACAGAGCAATATCCTCGACTGATTCTTCAAGCTGCATCAGCTCTTCCAGGATCTCTTGCACCTGCAAATATAGCGGGCTATAGCGGTCCATTTCGAGCGGGTCAAACTCGACGCCGACGGCTGCCGAAAGCGAAGCATAGTCCGGCATAGAGTCAAGGTAAGACCGCTCGGCGCTTGCATCAGGGCGCTGGGGAATCAGTCGTGGCTCAGCATTTCGGCTCAGAGGTACAGAGGCATCCAGAATCGGCGACCGCTCAGAGGCAATCAGCAACTGGTCAGACAATCCCTGCAGGTGATTAACCACCGCTTGGAAGCGAGCAAAGCGATTGCGTAACTCGCGCACGACTCGCTGCGTCTGCTCGTTTTGCAGCGCCAAGCTGCTGCGGTTGATGGCCAGCTCCCCCACTAGATTATTCATGCGCTCTAGGCGATCGGCATCCACCCTTACAGTGAGGCTAGGTGCCAGGCTGGTTTGCCGCAGATCCATCGATTTCCAAGGTTTCCATGGGCTGGATGGCAGGTTAGCTGGGCGCGAAACCTCAGCACGGGTGTGAGCTGCTGCATCAGCGGATTCCGAGAATGGGTCGCTCGGGGCTTCGGTCGTTCTAAAGTTGACTGTGGAGTTCAGCGCGAAGGATTGGCTAGAGGGTTCGGCTGGTGAGGCGGGAGGCACATCGGCAGCGGCTGACGGTTGTGTAGCATTTTCTGGTTCTGCCGGCGCGTCGGGATGAAGGTCCGCGACCCAGTTAGATGCATCTGGCAGATCGGCCCTGTCATGGTCTCGTTCGGTTTCTAACTCGTCCGCCGTTTCAGCCAATTCCAGATTACCAAAAAGATCATGCAGTAATGGCAGCGCATCGGCTAGCGGATCGCCAGTGCGGTCGGAGGAGTGAACTGCTGTGTGCCAATCCGCAGCGGGACTAAGCATGTCCTCGGTCAAGGCACTTTCTGTTAGCTCAGAAGAATACTGCTCTGAACTATCGTTTATATGAGTATCTACGCTCTCTAACGAATTTTCAATATTGGTTTCCAAACTGTTTTCTAAATTGAGCGCCTCAGCTTCTGTGAGAGCGTCCAGGTTCTTCATGAAGTCATTGGTTAAAGCATCTTGCAATGTGTCATGGAGATTTTCAAGTGAACCATCTTGGAATGCTAAATCAACGCGCTCGATCTCCGTACCTTGGGCCAGCGCAACCAGAGCAGGAGAGGGACCCGGTCCACCCATGCGGTCTCCCGCTAGCACAGACTGGCGGCTGCGCTCAAAATCAATCAACGCTAGCTCGGCGATCTCTACACTGCGTTCGGGAAAAGCATCAAGGGCCTGCTGCACCATGCTGGCGATAGCGCCAAAGTTAGGCAGACTCAGCAATTCGGCGAATCCTGCAAACACCTCTATCTGGGCCCGCAGTTCGCCAGCGACCTGATAGTTTTCGGGCTGAGACAGCACGGTGGCTAATCGCTCTAGGCCTTGGGCCACATCCACCTCGAAAATGGACACGACCATGTCGATACCCATATCGACCGAGCTAGGAATATAGGTGACCGCTTGGGTCAAGGCATCGCCACAGCGCCGCTCAATCTGGCTAAACACCGGCTCCGCCACCGCCAGCGCCATTTCCCAGTTGCAGGTTCCGGTGCGAATTTGCTCCATTAGCGGCAGTCGCAGGCAATCATAGGCTTGAAAGAGCTGATTTTCTAGCTCCGTGTCCACGTCCAGAGCATCATTGTACAGGGCTTTGAACAGATTTTCCAGCCGATGAGCTAAAGCAGCAACGGCATCCAAGCCAACGCTGGCGGCTCCCCCCTTTAGGGAATGAGCTGACCGCATCAGCGTATGAATTTGCGCCGTGCTACGCTCGTGATGCAGTGACAGCAGCCCGGTTTCAATGACTTGTAGGAGGTCAGGCGCTTCCTCCATAAAAAATTGATAGGCTTGGTCACGAATATCAGGATTGAGTGCCATGCTGAATGCTTAAAAACAATGAACGCCAAAATCAAAGATTGTGTGAACGCTGAGATTAGCTAATAAACACAGCTCGTTTATCAAGAGCCGCAACGGAAATGCGGGCATAAGCAGAAATCCACTTGAACAGCTCAGCAACCTCCGGCGAAATCCGAGTTTTGGCAAACAGGATAATCGCAAACAAGTTTCCTGAGGGCAACATACCCCCAAAACCCAACACAGACTTGATCTGAAACGGGATTACAAACTCCTTTTGAGCTGGAATATGGGGACTTCCCAAGGCGTCCGGCACGTAGAACACATTGAACGTGGTTTGCTCCAGATCCACCAGCAGCTCAGGATCAGGGTCGAGAACGGTGTTGATGTCTAGCCCAAACTGGTGAATCAGCTGAGAGATCATCGGGGCGCGACTAACAAACTCTTTGTCGATGAGCGGAATGGCCTGGTGTCCTTGGGACATTTGCCGCGAATTCCACTCTGCTTGATCGCCAGCCGTAGCCATCAGCGTTAAACACTTCGTATTCGACAGAATGCTGCGACCGTTGACAATGCCGCGTGCCGCGAGGCGTAGCTCATCGCTCAGCTCCATGTAGGGGCAAGTCATGAAGAACCGCACCAAAGCACACGCAGACTGCCCAGTTTGAACATCAATTAAATGGTCATACAAATAGCGGATGATGCGATTTGCAACATCTTCAATGTTTTTAGCCCCTCGATCCATATTACGGAGTGCCAAGGCACAGTTGTACATATCGTCTTCAGTGAAATGTGCTAAGTCATACATAGGCTAATAGTTCCACGATTAGAAATGGCATCAATTATGAATCGATGAATCTCAAATCATTTAACTGATAAGAATAAATAAATTAATATTTGATCAGAATCAGAATGGCTTTGTTAATGCATTTTGAGCAACGAGATTAGCTTAGCCGCTCCACAGCTCAATCACGGGACTCTCTCGCAAGGGGCAGGGGGAGATCCGGTCCGAAGGCCTCGAATCTCCATCCCTCGCGAACCTTAGCGAACCTTTTAGCTAACCTTAAATCGATCGACGCTGGCTTGCAGGGTTTCTGCAACCTGCTGGAGCTGCTCAAAGGAGGAGTTCACTTGATTGGCACCCTCTGAGGTTTTGCTGGCGACAGTAGCCACGTCTTTCATAGTTTGGGCGACGGACTCAGCCGACTGCGACTGAATGACGGTCGCTTGTGCAATCGCTTCAACCAGCTCACTAATCTTGGCGCTGGCAGTCGTGATTTTGTTCAGGCTCTGACGGGTTTCGTCCACGAGTTTGGTTCCAATCACCACCTGCTCGGTGCCAGCTTCCATGGCCACGACCACTTCGTTGGTTTCCGCCTGAATGCTGGCTACTAGCTTGCGAATTTCTTCGGTTGCTTCGGCCGATCGCTGCGCCAAAGCCCGCACCTCGCTAGCAACCACCGCAAAGCCGCGACCCGCTTCTCCGGCTCGGGTGGCTTCAATGGAGGCATTCAGTGCCAGCATGTTGGTTTGCGAGGCAAAGGCGCTAATTAGCTCAACCACAGTGGAGATCTTTTGTGACGACTCGCCCAGATGTTTCACTTTCTTGGCGGTTTCCGCTACGGTAGACCGAATCGCCTGGATGCCGTCCACGGTTCGGTTCATGGCCGCTTCTCCTTCTTGCACGGTTTGCGCCGTCTGCTGCACCACCGCTTCGGCTTGTTCGGCATTGTCCGCCACGACGCGCACCACCCTCGCCATGCTCTGAATTTGCTCCAGCGCATCGGCAATTTCGTTTGCCTGTCGAGCTGCCTCTACCGAGAGCGCCTGGATGTAGGCCTCATTGCTGCGGGTGGTTTCCGTAACTTGGCTAGTGGCCTGCTGTACTTGGGTGACAATTTTCCGCAGGCTGGCTACAGTGGCGTTGTAGGAGTCAGCTAGGGTACCGATTTCGTCTGGGGTCACCTTGGCGCGCACTGTGAGATCCCCTTTACTGATCGGGTCTACCTCGCGCAGCAGTTCTAGAGCGCGTCGCTGAAGCAACTGTTTGTCTTGCTCGGAGGCTTCCTTGGCTTCTCGCAACTCGGCGGTGCGCTCTTCAACCCGCTGCTCCAACTCTTTGTTGCTGGCTTCTAGGGCGGTGAGGGTATCGCGGAGTTGGCTAGTTACACGCTGGAAGGATTGCGTCACAATCTCCAATTCGTCGGCCTCGGAGTGCAGCGAATCTTGCCAAAGAGTGCTCGTTGGATCGGCTAACCCCAGGCGCATGGCTCGCTGAGCATCAGCATCGGCTAGCGTGTTACATTCATCGAGCAACGGCTGCAAGCGTTGGTTCAACTGCCGGCTAAAGGCAAGCACCACCAGCGCCAGCAGCAAGCCCGCACTCAACGCTCCGCCCAGCACAATAGATAGAGCCGGACCATCGATCACCGAACCGGGCACCGACGCGAGCATCAGCCAGTTTGTGCCGGGAATCCGCTCGTAGGCCCAGAAAGTTCCACCAGTGCGCAGCACACCCTGTTCCGTTTGCCCCAGCTTCTCCCAAACTTCTCTGAGCTGCGGCACATCCTCCACCGTAGCCAACTCCTTCGCTTTCTGCGGATCGGGCGGATAGGCGAGCAGGTTACCCTGTTCGCTGACGATTGCGAAAAAGCCTTGATCCCGCAGCACCGGCGTGTTGATCTGTTCGCCAATGGCGGTTACGTTCACATCGAGCGTGGCCAGCCCCAGAAACTCATTGCCAGCCAAGATGGGACGACCGTGGGTCGTAATGGTGATGCCATACCACTGATACGGTTCGTACCACTGTGGCTTCTTGGATTCGGCGATTATCTTGTAATAGTCCTGCTGGGGGTAATTGTCAGTTTCAAACAGCTCTGCATAGCGAACCGTTTGGTTAGGAGCCGGCAACACCTGACCAATCTGCCCCGGAACATTTTGATCGACATAGAAGTAGGGATAAAACCACTGACGACTGGTGACAATCTTGGACGGAGCCTGACCAAACCCCACGCCCATTGCCAGTTCGGGACGCTGCTTAAAGAACTCAAACGCCAAGTTGCGGTAGATCTCAGGATCATCCACCTCTTGCTGTCTCAAGGTTTGCACCGTTGTGGCTAGGCTCTGCACCGATTCTTCGGCGCGGGCCAGCTGGGCTTCCACGGCTTTAGCTTGGGTACTCAGCTGACCTTGAATCTCCGTTTCAGCTTGGCGCTGAATTTTTTGATAGAAGAAGATAGACATGCCGCCTAGCCCAACTAGAGTGCCCCCAAGCACGTACAGGAATAGGCGAGAGGCAATCGAATTCTTGAATCGTACCTGCAGCTTGCGCGACTGGGGCAAGACAACTTCGGGCATCTGGGGGGTCGCTGCCGCAGAGTCAGACTCAGACGCGGAGCTATCCTCGTAGGGCAAGGGACTGGGCCTATTGTCCGCTGAATCTAAGATTTGCTCGTCTAGAACCGCTGAATCCAGCAATTCCAGGTCGGGCGGCACCGGTAAGGAGTGGGTCGAGTTGTGAGCTGAGGGGTTAGAAGGTAACTGAGTCATAATGCAGTTCTGAGCATCAACCTATAGAGGAGCAGCAGAGGGTGAATAGGGGTGCGGTCCTATGCAATCGAGAACCGCTAAGCAGAATTCAAGCTGAAGCAAATCGGGCATCGGGATGAGGGTATTGCCAGACAGTATGCAAAATAGCGTGGCCATCCAAGACCGGCACTGGTTCTGGCTGCTGCCGATAGCCCCGCAGAAAAGGTTGCAGCATCGGCAAAGTAGGCACCCCGCCAGCGAGCGGTTGAATCAGATCGGCTGTACACCACTCAATGTCCTCTACACGGTGCACAACCAGCCCTAGAGGTTTGCCTTTGGCAGCTGGATTCCCTGGATCGGTCCCATTGAGAATCACGGCTGAGCAACTGCTACTAGCAGGATAGTGATACCAAGGCGGTAAACCGCAAAGATGGCCCAAGTCCACTATCCAGAGAATGTCGCCTCGCCAATTGTAGACGCCCATCGTCCAGGGCGGCATATGAGGCATAGGCATAATCTGGCTGATGGGCAAGGTCATTACTTCGGTGAGCTGCGGCAGAGGGAGCAAGACGGTGGTACCTGGAGCTAACCCCAATCGCAAAAATTGGTCGCCCGTAGTCTCGGGTGGAGCTGCTAAGGCAGCAGATTGGGACAATGCTGATGCTTCAGCAGCAGACAGCGGGAAAAATTCGGTCATAACTATTGGCGAATGAGCTGTTTAACGGTCTGCACAAATTCATCTTGATCGATTGGTTTTGCCAGATAGGCATCTGCGCCTTGCTTCATGCCCCAGAAGCGATCCATTTCGCTGCCTTTTGTAGAGCAAATCACAATCGGGATATCGCGGGTGGCCATATCTCCTTTGAGTTCGCGGCAGACTTCAAAGCCGCTGCAACCCGGAAGAACAACATCCAGCACCACCACATCCGGGCGCTGCCGAGCAATGGCGGCCATAGCCTCTTCACCGCTTTGTGCCACCAGCACGGTGATGCCGCTTTGCTGTAAACAGCGAGTCAAAATCTGCATATCAGTCATTGAATCTTCAACAACAAGTGCTGTTCCCATAATTCTCACCTCATCCATAGTTGACTGAGCTATTCAGCGTTTCCTTTGTCGCTTCTACTTCCATCTCAGATGGTTTAGTTAAATCATGCAGAAGAACTCAAAATGCCTTTGATTCTTTAAGCACTCTAGTTCTGAGCAATGGTAGAAAAATTGGCTGCTTTTTTCAGGTGTTTATCAATTACACCCAGCACCAATTCAGCATTCAAAGGTTTGCTGAGGAAATCAGAAGCGCCGACGAAATTTGATCGCAGGCGATTGGCAAATCCGTCATTTCCGGTCAGGATGACGATAGGAGTGTCTTTGAAGTGCGACAGCTTGCGCAATTGCTCGCAGACTTCATAGCCATTCACGTTTGGCATGACTAAGTCGAGAAAAATAAAGTCGGGTTTGCGAGCCAATAAAATGCCAATGGCCCGCAACGGATCTTCTACGCCCAAGAACTGATAGCCGGCGGAGGTGAGCAATCTTTCCATCATGTTGCGCACTAGGGGGCTATCATCCACGCAGGCGATCAGTTTGGCGGGTGCCAATGCCGGTGGTGTGGAAGGCACTGGGGTTGAGGCAGGCGGTGGTCTTAGAATAGGAGCTGGCAGATCAGCAACGGCCACGTACTCAATTAATCCCAACTGCACGCAGCGCTCTAGCGAGACTGCAACATCGATGATGCTGCGACGCATTTCTACTGCCAAGTCGCGCAGGGTATTTTGCCCATCGAGCAAGTGCATCAGGGTTTTATAGAGCTGGGTTGAACCAAGTTTGCGGAATTGCTCGGGACGGCGAATCAGGGGAGCTTGATTGGGCAGACAGGCTTCTAGACGCGCATGATGCCACGCCTGCTGCTGCAAGAGCACATCAGAAATAGCTGCTTCGACGCCAACCGGTTCTAGGCTCAAACTACTGGGCTGCAAGTGCTGGATCTGTTCGGTTACATTCGTGGCGCGCATCAGATCAAACAACACTTCCGTGACCGTAGCCCGCACGACCTGCATCGCCTGCTCGCAGGTAATTTTTTGCTGGGCAACCCAGAGGGTGAGCAGCGCATATTCCCAGCCATAGGTCCAATCTACGGTTTCGGCATTGGCAAGATCGATCTGCCACGCCAAGCGGTAGCGAGGAATGCGCGGACAGTAAAGTGTTAGGTGACGTCGCCATCGCCGGACTGGGTGGATGCCGCCCGTTGCGTAGACAATGCGCCCCTGGACGAAATAGAAAACCCACTTCTGTCCTGCTGGCTCCGTCTGCATCAATTGCCCGCTAAACCGGAGCTGTTCCAGGCTTCTCAGAAAATCAATGTGTCTCAATGGAGTCCTTCATGTATCTGGATAACGGTTGCAAGTGGGATCTGCGGCAGCGGAAAACCGTTTTGCCTGACCACAGATTGTCTGTCTATGTTGTCTGACTAAGGCTGTCTGACACAGATCTAACTACAGATCTAATTACAGAGAGTAATGACAGAGAGTAATGCGGACGCAGCAAAACTGAGACCGCAAAAGCCAACAGCAGATTAGTCACAGATCACTCAGAACTAAATAGCCAGAAGCAACAAAGAACTATTGAATTAGACCGGAAGACTGCACCAAAAAACGATTGAAGAAACCAATCACTAAATGACTTCCAAACCGAGTTCTAGATTGATCTCTAGATCAAGAGTAGAGATCAAGTGTAGAATTGCGGCTGATACCTGAGTGAGGGTGAAGCGGTAGATGGCAGCGTAGGATCATTCGAGATCATTCGATTCAGGTTATTCACCTCAGGCAAGCGACAAGATTCCACTCATTTGGTAGACCCTTGAAGAGGCTACTCAAGCACCCTAGCCCTTAACGTGCGATTTTTCACATCGCGACAGCGTCCTTAAGGACTTATCTTCACATCATGTTAAGTTCTCCGTACTGCTGCAACCCCTTTCTTGACGATTAACTGAATCTTCAAGAAGCAGCTACTTACATTTTCGCAGCAGCAGTCAGAAGGACAAGGGAGTTTTAGCGGATTTGGCTACAGCAGAAAAACTGAATTATTGATCTCCGTACTTTTAGGGTCTGAGGTAGAGTCTGGGGTGGCTGTGGCGAGCACTACTGTTTCTCGAGACACGATTACTTCCGGAAACGCTGTTCAAGTCGATTAGATAATTCAACCATTAATGGGCATTTCAATCCATTTCTGCCATCCATTCGGCAAATTTGTCAATTTGCTGGCTAGGAAAACTTGAGTCTTGCTCACTTACGATTTTGCTGCCGCTATTGACCTCGTGCCGATCGAATTGAAGCAAACGACATTTACCAAGGCTAGAATTTTCACCAATCTATTCGAGTAGCCCAAAGCACAACCCTACTTTACGACAAGGACACCTCTTGCCACTCACTATACTCTACTGCTGCCGACTCACCCGTACTATTACGGTCACGGATTACCCGAGCAAAGCTGGACGAACCATTGGGTCTTTCGATAAGACAGCCAGAAAGGGGCGCTGAAATCGACTTTTACCAGGGTACGGTCCCAACTTACAGCCCATTTGTGAAATTATCGGGGAGATCGTTCCTCCGGAACAGCTTCATGATTCCTTTAAATATCCTGCAACTATCAACGATCAGGACAGCCGCTCAATGACTAGGGCAATAAACCCCTTTTCCCCTAGAGAGATTGAGGAAATTAATTGGAGTCATCCGTTCACTGGCGGCTGATCCGTTGTGTCTAACGCAACCTTATACTTCTTTACTAAAGACTTACTAAAGTTTACTAAAGACTTACTAAAGACTAAAGATAAAAACGCCAGGACTAGGGAATGAACCCTATCTCGTGCTCGCTAGCCCATTCCTAGAGCTGAACTAACTCTTACTGAACAGGTTTGCTCGATGCAGCAGCGGCAAGCGGGGGATCGAGTTACGGTTTTCATCCAGCTTCTATGGCTGCTCGAGCTGCCTTGCCATAGAGTTTTTCCAATGCAATAACCAAGGCAAACCCACGAAATAGGGAGTTTCCATAGGTTTTCACTTATGGATCGCATCACGTTTATCCGCACTAACGGGCAATATTAGTCAGTTACTTATAGAAATTATTTGATAATTCTCTTAAAAATTATCGACTCAACTAAATATTTAAGCCACAAATGGCGGTACACTTACATACAACCAAAGATTCATGTTTGCGCTGGCAAACACAACCTAAGGTTAGGAGTTCCGGGTGACAGTTTTAGAACTGCCATTCACAGGAGCGTATACCCATTTTTCCCACTGATTTAACTCTCAGTAGTTCTCGCTAGATTCATGAGCTGATGATAGCGAGAGACTAAACTTGCATGCGCTGTTAGGAGGTTCTATGTCTGATTTCGCTAGGCTAACTCGTCGAAAGTTCTTGGTGACGGCTGGGGTATCGGCGGCTGGGGCAGTATTGCTCAAGGGCTGCACGCAACCCGCTGCGAATACCACAACCGATGCGGCATCCCCGAGTCCGGTGGCGGCAGGCGATGCTCCCGAAACCACCCGAGCGGTACTGGGCTACCTACCTATCGCTGAGTCTGCGCCGCTGGTCATCGCTAAAGAGAAAGGCTTCTTTGCCAAGTATGGCATGCCCGATGTGGAAGTGGTGAAGCAGGCTAACTGGGCCGGAGCACGAGATAACGTGGTGATCGGCTCCCAAGGCGGTGGGATTGATGGTGGTCAGTGGCAGATGCCGATGCCGCATTTGATCCATGAGGGCATCATCACTAACGGCAACAAGGTGCCAATGGCGGTGCTCTGCCAGCTCAACACGCAGGGTAACGGAATTGCCATTGCCGGGGCCCATGCAGGTCAAGGGATTGCTCTCAAGATTAATGACCCCGACTATATTAAAGAGTTTCAATCGACCAATGGGCGTCGGTTTAAGGCGGCATTTACCTTCCCCAATGCCAACCAAGATTTCTGGATTCGCTACTGGTTTGCAGCCAGCGGCGTCAATCCCGATACCGACATTGAGCTGCTGGCGGTGCCTCCAGCAGAAACCGTGCAGGGCATGCGCAACGGCACAATGGATGCCTTCAGCACCGGCGACCCCTGGCCCTACCGGATTGTCAACGAAGACATCGGCTTCATGTCCACCCTGACCCACGAAATGTGGGAGTACCACCCCGAAGAATACTTCGCGATGCGGGCCGACTGGGTAGAATCCAATCCCAAAGCCACAAAAGCCATCCTCAAGGGCATCATGGAAGCGCAGCAGTGGTGCGACGACCCCGCGAACCGGGGAGAACTTGTCAGGATCGTCTCTGGACGCCAGTTCTTCAATGCCCCAACCGATGTCCTAACGCCACCGTTTGAAGGTCGGTACGAGATGGGCGACGGCAAACCCGCCTTCGACAATATCAACGTTGGCCCGCTCTACTGGAAGGATCCCAACGGCAACAGCATTTCCTATCCCTTCAAGAGTCACGACCTCTGGTTCCTAGTGGAATCGATGCGCTGGGGCTTCCACAAGAACGTGCTGACCGACTTCGATGCCGCCAAGCGGATTGTCGATCAAGTCAACCGGGAAGACCTCTGGAAAGAAGCTGCCACGGAAGCTGGTTTCACTGCCGATATTCCTAGCAGCACCAGCCGGGGCGTAGAAACCTTCTTTGACGGCAAGAGGTTTGATCCAGAGAATCCGCAGGCTTACCTCGACAGTCTCGACATCAAGGCTAGTTAAGGTCAACACTCTCGGTACATCTGAGCGCAGTTCACCGCTTCCGTTTATTGTCTTCTGACTGGCTACTTATTGATTGACTGATTCACTCCTGATTGATCGCTAATTGACCACTGATTAACCACTGAACGCATCCCTACTGTCCCTACTCGAAAAGGAGATGACATGACCGCAACTGTTCCTAGCCGTTCTAAGGCTACAAGTTCTTCGGCTTCGCTTCAGTCGTTTCTCAACAGTCCTGCTGCCAACATCGTGCTGCCAATCCTCGGACTGCTGGGTTTTCTGACCATTTGGCAAATCTTGTCCTCTGTTGGACTGATTGCGCTTCCAGGTCCGATTCAGGTATTGACCGATGAACGCAGCCGGTACCTGATTCTAAATCCGCTATATTACAACACCGATCTCGATCAAGGATTGCTGCGCCACACATTCATGAGCTTAGGACGAGTGCTCAAAGGCTATGGTGCTGCAGCGATTATCGGAATTGGTTTAGGGATTTTGGTGGGCAGCAACAAAGTAATGGACAAAGCCCTCGATCCACTGTTCCAATTCTTGCGCATGGTGGCACCCCTAGCGTGGGTACCGATCGCGCTGGCTGCTTTGCAGCAAAACGAGCCTGCCGCTTTGTTCGTTATTTTCATCACCTCGATTTGGCCGATTTTGATCAATACGGCAGTAGGCGTTCGGGAAATTCCCCAGGACTACAAAAACGTAGCTCGCGTGCTGCAAATTTCTCGTGTCAAGTATTTCTTCAAGGTGCTGCTGCCGTCGGCGTTGCCCTACATCTTCACGGGGCTACGAATTGCAATTGGTTTGGCTTGGTTGGCAATCATCGCGGCAGAAATCGTGATGTCTGGAGTTCCGGGAATTGGCTTCTTCATCTGGGATGCCTATCAGCAAAACTACGTGACGGAAATTATTGTGGCGGTGGTGTATATCGGTGCGGTGGGTCTGGCTCTCGACCGTTTAGTCGCCTATATTCAGCGCCTGATTGCACCAGTGCAATAGTCTGTTTACCCGTTTCACCGTGATGTAAATAGCTGGCGTTTATTGAACCGTTTGACTCACTCCGTCTCCTCTTATTCATTCCCTACTCCCTATTTCCTACTACAGCTATGTCTGTCTTTGTTGCAGTTGATCAAATCGAAAAGGTTTTCAGTCTCTCGGGTGGTGGTAAGTACGTTGCTCTCAAAGGGATCGATCTCGAGATTAAAAAGGGCGAGTTTGTCTCCCTGATCGGTCACTCGGGATGCGGTAAATCCACCCTGCTCAACATGATTGCCGGCTTGGATTTGCCCACCGAGGGAGTCGTTACCCTAGAGGGTAACCCAGTTACTCGTCCCGGTCCCGATCGCATGGTGGTGTTCCAAAATTATTCGCTGCTGCCGTGGATGACGGTACGCGAAAACATATCCCTTGCCGTGGATGAGGTGCTGCGGGATGTGCCCAAGGAGGAGCGTCAAGCCATCATCGAACAAAACATTCAGATGGTGGGGTTATCCCATGCTGCCGACAAGCCGCCCGCTCAACTCTCGGGGGGCATGAAGCAGCGAGTAGCGATTGCTCGAGCTTTGGCAACTCGTCCCAAGTTGCTGCTGCTGGACGAACCGTTTGGTGCTCTAGATGCCCTAACGCGGGGCAATTTGCAAGAGCAGCTAATGCGCATCTGTGAAGAGAGCCACGTGACGGCGGTGATGGTGACGCATGATGTCGATGAAGCGGTACTGCTCTCGGATCGGATTGTCATGCTCACCAATGGCCCCGCCTCAAAAATCGGCGGCATCCTAGAAGTGGATATTCCTCGCCCTCGCAGGCGCATGGAGGTGGTGAATCATCCTAGCTATTACAGTTTGCGCTCCGAAATTATTTACTTCTTGAATCAGCAGAAGCGAATCAAAAAGCTTCGGGCGAAAAAGACCGAGCCGATCGCCCGTCATGGACTGGAAAAAATCAACCTGGAACTGGGCTTTGTGCCGCTGACAGCCTGCGCACCTCTCGTAGTGGCGAAGGAAAAGGGCTTCTTCGAGAAGCATGGGCTAGATGAGGTCAGCTTGGTGCGGGAAACGAGCTGGCGCGGCATTGTGGACGGGATCGTCGGCGGCTATCTCGATGCGGCGCAAATGCCGGCTGGCATGCCGGTCTGGCTGACGGTGGGGGGGCATCAGGATAAGCCACTGCCGGTGGTTAGCTCTTTAACGATGACCCGCAACGGTAACGCTGTCACCCTGGCCAAGAAATTCTATGAGCAGGGCGTCTACACCGCGACAGACCTGAAGCGGATGCTGTTGGAATCGACCGAGCAGCAGCACACCTTTGGCATGGTGCATCCGTCTTCGATGCACAACTTGCTGTTACGCTACTGGCTGGCAGCGGGCGGCATTGATCCCGATCGCGATGTCTCGCTCAAGACGATTCCCCCGGCGCAGATGATTGCTGACCTGAAGGCAGGCATTATCGACGGCTACTGCGTTGGTGAACCCTGGAACCTGCGAGCCGCAATGGAGGAAGTTGGCTTCACGGTGGCGACAGATCTGGAGATTTGGCAAGGGCATCCCGGTAAGGTGCTGGGGGTGCGCGAAGACTGGGCCTACACCTATCCCAACACGCACATTGCCCTGGCTAAGGCACTGCTGGAAGCCTGCCGCTACTGTGCCGACCCAGCCCATACAGAAGAGATACGTCAACTCCTGTCGCGCCGGGAATACGTCAGCACCAGCGTAGACTACATTCACTTGGGTAACCCCAATGACTACGTGTGCAGTCTGGATCGCCCGATGCGGGAGTATGCCCATCACCTGTTCTATGGCGATGGTGTTAACCGCCCAAGCCGCACTGAGCACTTGTGGATGATGACCCAAATGGCTCGCTGGGGCGACATTCCTTTTCCACGCAACTGGATGGAGATTCTAGAGCGAGTCTGCCGAGTCAGCGTGTTTAGTACCGCAGCTCGGGAGCTAGGTATGCTCGATATCAAGTATCATCGCGGACCCATTGAGCTGTTCGACGGCGTCAAGTTTGATGCGGAAGATCCGATTGGTTATCTCAATAGCCTGGCGATCAAACGTGATTTCAGCGTCGCTGAAGTGGCAGTCGATGCTCGTAGGGCCGCGGCTTAAGGTGGGAGTAGGGATGCCCAAGGGAAACGGGCATTAGTAGTATGAGTCTATCATCTCTAATTCCCGTCTTCCCATTCCTGTTATCTTCTTGTCTATCCACAGGAGAGGATTGCCCTATTCCATTTAGTCATTACTGATTTTTTTAGTGCGTCATTTCCTCATTTCGACATCATTCATACCTCATCAGTTCTATGCAGATGCTTAGTCCAGTTGATACTCAACACAACTCTCCAGAGACGTCCAGCTCCACTCAGCCCTTTCTGCTGATTGAAAATGTCTCCAAGGTGTACCCGACGCCAAAAGGTCCCTACACGGTTCTTCAAGACGTCAATCTGGCGATTCAAGAAGGTGAATTTATCTGTGTCATTGGTCATTCAGGCTGCGGTAAATCCACCTTACTCAACATGGTATCGGGCTTCAATCAGCCCACGAATGGCTCGGTGCTGCTGCATGGCAAACCCATTACCAAGCCCGGACCCGACCGCATGGTGGTATTCCAAAACTATTCGCTACTGCCGTGGCTAACGGCGTTTGAGAATATCTACCTCGGCGTCGATTCCGTATATCCCAACAAGTCCGAAGCGGAGAAGAAAACCATCGTTCGCGATCACCTAGCGCTGGTGGGTCTCAGCGAAGCGGCCGAGAAGAAGCCGCCGCAGTTATCTGGGGGAATGAAGCAACGGGTAGCGATTGCTCGTGCCTTGGCAACCCGCCCAGAAGTGCTGATCCTCGATGAACCCTTCGGCGCTCTCGATGCGATTACCAAGGAGGAGTTGCAAGAGGAGCTTCTGAAGATCTGGAATGAACACCGCTGTACGGTATTGATGATCACCCACGATATCGATGAGGCGCTGTTTCTCGCAGATCGGCTGGTGATGATGACAAATGGACCAGCAGCAAAAATCGGCGAAATTATGAATATCCATTTCCCCCGCCCTCGCGACCGTGAGCGGATCATGGAAGATCCAGATTATTACAAGCTGCGCAACTACGCCCTCGACTTCCTCTACAATCGTTTCGCCCACGACGATGAGTAGAGACCGATTGCCCGACTGTTGAGCAGCGCATCATCCAGTCGGGTTCTGCTTAATTGCCCCTGTCATCTGAGTGAAGCAAATTAATGCTTCACTTTTTTTGGTTTTTGGCAATTTGCTTAGCTATCCTATCCGCTCTGTGTTTTCTTTTGATTCAGGCATCATGCGGTCTAGCGCAGTTTGGTTCGGTTTAGAGCAAACCCTGGAAAAACTCTAAGACTACTTCGCTGACGTACTTTGCTTCCGCAACGGGCATGGCAGCCCCCAATGGCAACCGCACCAACCGCTCGCTGAGGTCTTCGGTAACGGCTAACGAACCAGATGTGCGACCGTATTTTCGTCCGGCTGGTGCGCTATGCAGCGGCACGTAGTGAAAAGTGGCCTGAACGCCTTGCCGCTTCAGGTGGGAGAGCAAGGCCGTGCGAATATCCAGGTTTTCTACAATCAAATAATAGATGTGGGCATTGTGTTCGCAATCGGACGGAATCATCGGACGGCGCACAACACCTTGGTGCTCCAGCTCAGCAAAGGTTGCATGGTAGTGATTCCAGATCTCCAGCCGCTGATGCAGAATGCAATCTGACTGCTCTAGCTGCGCCAACAAAAAGGCAGCGAGAATATCACTGGGCAAGAAGGATGATCCCACATCGACCCAGGTGTATTTATCGACTTCTCCACGGAAGAATTTGCTGCGATTCGTTCCCTTCTCGCGGATGATTTCTGCGCGTTCCAGCAACTCCAGATCATTGATGGCGAGTGCTCCCCCCTCGCCGCAGACAACATTCTTGGTCTCATGGAAACTAAAGGCAGCCACGTGACCCCTACTACCCACTGGTTTGCCTTGATAGCGAGAGTGAATGGCTTGAGCCGCATCTTCGATTAGCAGCAGCCGATGGTGATCTGCAATCGCCTTTAGCGCCTCCATATTGCAGCTAACACCTGCATAGTGCACAGGCACAATCGCTTTTGTGCGGGGTGTAATGGCTGCCTCTACCAGGGTCTCATCTAGGTTGAGTGTATCTGGACGAATATCTACAAAGACCGGCACGCCCCCCCGCAGCACAAAGGCATTAGCTGTAGACACAAATGTGTAGGAGGGCAGAATGACTTCATCTCCAGGCTGAATATCGGCTAGGATGGCTGCCATCTCTAGGGCAGCGGTACAGGAATGAGTCAGCAGAGCACCACGACAGCCAATTTGCTGCTGCAACCAAGCCTGACACTGTTTTGTGAAGGTTCCATCCCCGGCAATGCGCTTGTTGGCAATGGCATGGCGAATATACTCTAGCTCTCTACCAGTGACCAGCGGATTATTGAAAGGAACCGTGGTTGGGCAAGGCGTGTGCAATACAGTCGCAGTCTCTGGTATTGCAACACTAGAAACTCGATTGACATCAGCCGTTACCGTATCCGAGAAACCGTAAGCCATATTAATTTAGAAAAATGGAGTGTTGAACAAAGAGATTGAACCGCACAGCAAACCTGAGATGCTAATCAAAACCCGTGAGCACCATTGGCTCATTGCACATGATGAACACCCTTCACTAACGAATGCAGATAGATGCATCCGCCAAGCCTTCCCTCAAGCCTTTCCTGGAGCTTTCACCTGAGGCGATTGCTCTAACCAGACCATTCTCAATTCAATGGTTTCCGGGGCGATTCCATTGGATCTTGATGCAATCTGGCGTTGAACCACATGGTAATATTAATTACTCTACTGTTCCAAATCTGCATCTTGAAACTGGAGCGTCAGCAACTTTTCGGAAACTCAATTAAACTCAATCAAATAGTGAGCTTTGTGTGAAGCAGCTTTATCAAAGCTGCTAGAAGCACTATAGTGCTGGCTTCAGTGTCGATTTAAACTGATTGCAGTCAGTTAGCCCATCTAGCTCGGTTCTATTTTTTACTTTTGATGAACTTCTCGATAAAACTTGTATAAAGTGCATCTTGAATCTCAGGGCCTACTGATATGGTTATATCTGTAAGTACCTATAACGCCTGAGATTGAAACCGGATACCACTATCCTTTGAGACTATTCTTTGAGACGTTCGCCCTACCACATCATTAAGCATCACTATTAAATATCATTCTCACAAGTAGATTCAAGATCTACAAGACCTATCCGACGCGAGGTTGAATTCGTCTGTTTTTTTCATTTACCGGTTTAGTAATAGCCAATTCGCAGTAGTCAAAGCTTTAGCGTGAGGGATATTGTATGCGCTTTGTCTTTCTCATTCCTGATTTGGAAACCCGCGCCAGCTGGTGGAACACTCTGTCCACTCTGGACTCGCTGCGGCTCCACTCGTTAGTCGAGTTTATGCAGCGGAAGTACTTGCGAGTTGATCAGGTTTTTGGCGGTACGCTGAACATCATGCGGCATTGCTCGGTGGCGCAAAGCTGCGGCATTGAGGCAGTTTTGGCTACTATCCGCGGATTCGACTCCTACGGAGAGAGAGGGCTGCCTGGGCTATCCTATGTTCGCTGGTCTGACAGACGCGCAGATGATATCTGCATCATTCCCGACTTTGCCTCAGAGCGAGCCGATGAAGTGAAAGGGCAAGTCATCGTCTATCTGCAATCGCCGCTGTTTGTGAAAGCCAACTTCAACTACCGCGACAGTCGCGTGACGCTTTGGACCGACTCGCCCTACATGCTAGAAATCTGTCAGGCAGTTTACCCCGGCAAAGCCATTCAAATTGTTCCGAATATTATCAGCGAGCAAGAGTTTCCCTTTATTCCGCAAGACCAGCGAGAATCTGGACTTCTGTTTGCCTTTCCCCGCAAAGGCCCCGAATACATTGCAGAAACCCAAAAGCACTATCAAGCCCTGGGTGGAACCTATTGGCGGTTTGAGTTGATCAACGGTCTCACCATCCACGAGCTGGCAAAGGCGTTTCAGCGGCCTCAGGCGTTTTTGGCATCGGCTGAGATCGAAGGATGTGCTTTGCCGCCGCAAGAATCGATGGCATCTGGCATTGTCGTGGTTGGTCGCAATGCCCGAGGCGCGAACTTCTGCATGAATCATCGCGAGACTGCTATGATTGCCGACACGCCCGAAGAAGCCGCCCGCTGCCTGCTGGAGCTAGAATCTGCTGAGCTGCGGAACCACCTTGCTCAAAATGCCTATCAAGCGATTCGTCGCTACTTCCCTTCCGAAGAACCGACGCAGTTCTGGCAGGAGACGATTCAGCGGTTTAGCCTGATGGCGCGCATCCCGCTCTTGCGATGAGTGTCTAGAGCCTAGTTAGCATGAGCCTCAAGCAAGAACGTGAAGGTGAAAATAAGGGCAATTTCAGGCATACTGAATTTCAAGCGTTTGCTCTGCTGAGCCAGCCACCCGATAACTGAAACTGTCCCCCAAGGGATAGTACAGGATTTGCGAGGTGACGCCGTCGGAAGACTGCCAAGCAAGGATGGAGTTCGAGAATCTCATAAAGTCATCGTTGCGGGCATCGTTGGTCAGTTGTTTGGTGGATTGCCCATTAAAGTAAAACACTTTGCGAGTGGGGGTACCGGAGGCATCGGCAGCGCCCACCTTACTGTGCCAAATCACCTTCGACCCCGACATCCCCACAGGAATATCGTTAACGCCATTGGTCGTTAGGCGAGTGGTGGTGGTGCCGTTCGAGAAATACAGCTCGTAGGTTAACTGTCCATAGACGTCCGCCGCTCCTGACAAGCTCATCCACAGGACGTTAGGACCGTCGATATCGACTACAAAATCGTCAGCACCATTGTTGGTCAGCCGCTTAGTCGTGGTGCCATCAAATGAGAAGAGTTCGTAGGTGCCCAAGCGGCGGCTATTCAAGGGACCGCTGCGGCTCATCCAAACGAGGTGGGTCGCATCAATTTTGCCCACCGTTTCATCGACATTGTTGGTCGTGATTTGCCGGGTGGTCGTGCCATCAAACAACATGATCTCGCTCGTTGGTATGCCTCGCCAGTCCGGCGCACCCACCTGAGACGCCCAGGCAATCCGATTGCCTTTCAATCGCGGATCATAATCATCTACCGCATTATGGGTGAGCTGGCGAACAGTACTGCCGTCGAAATAGAAAATTTCGCTAGTCGGCTGTCCGGGTCGTCCTGGACCCACCTTGGCTTCCCAAACGGCTGTAGCGCCATCGGTGCCGCCCAACGTCTCATTGACGGTATTGTTGGTGAGCTGGCGGGTAGCGCCGCCGTTGGAATAGAAAATTTCGTAGGTAGGTTGCCCCGAGGCATCCGCTGGACCGACTGGACTCGACCAGAACATGTGCGAGCCGCTGATGCCGCCAAAATCCTCGTCTACGTTGTTGTTCGTTAATTGAACGGTCGTGCTGCCATTGAAGAAAAACAGCTCCGACGTGGGCTGCCCCGAGCGATTGAGTCCGCCGATGGCACTAGACCAAACCACCTGGTTGCCATCCAAGCCTTGAACGCGATCGTCTACAGTGTTGTTTGTCAACTGGCGCACGCTGGAGCCATCAAAGAAGAAGATCTCGTTATCGCTGCCGCCATCGCTGCCGCCCGGACCTGCCCA
This sequence comes from Synechococcales cyanobacterium C42_A2020_086, assembly GCA_015272325.1. GTDB lineage: Bacteria > Cyanobacteriota > Cyanobacteriia > Elainellales > Elainellaceae > JACYLU01. The sequence continues at coordinate 301,889 of JACYLU010000011.1, forward strand.
GGCAATGTTGAATCCAGACACAAAGGGGTTGGAGCCTAGTCCCAGGGTTTTCACGGACGCCTGGTTAAGGTAAGCAATCCGTCCCTGATCAATATCTGCTTGGGTAAAAGAGGCCCCTTCACCTAGAGGTACCCCATTCAATTGCAGCTTGCCGTGGCGTGGGCTGCGCGTCAGGACGTAGCGCACTTGATTGGCCGGCTGCAGAGAATTGACCTGCAGTTGCGCCCGAGTCAAGGGAGTGGGCTGCTGCGAATTTGCCACCAAGGGGTTCTGCAACAGCGACGGCTGCCCGTTGTTCGTGGACGCTTTGAGCCGAAAGCGCGTGCCTCGCCCCTGCCGGTTCAAAACTCGAATCAAATATTCGCCCCGCTTGAGTTGCGCGGAAATAAATTCTGAAGCAGTGCCCGGCTGCCTAGATTGCCCAATCAGACGCCTTTTGCGGTTGAGCAACTGGACATCGACATTGCCGGTCAGATCGCTGAGATTCACATAGAGGCTGCTGCTGCGATTCAACCTGAAGGAGTAGAGCTGCTCTCTTTTCTGGCGAAATTGACCAGAAATTTCAATCGGAGCAACAGCAATCCTGAGCTGACGGACAGCGCGAGTAGAGCGGGTCATGCAGGAGCAGCAACCTCATCGTCAAGTTAAACCTCTCAAGATGGTAGATCTAATCGTGGTGTTCGTGCTAAGAAAAATTGCGGAAATCCCATGCAAGTTCACGAAATCTTTAAAGAAAGTGCTGTCCTCCTCGGCAAATTCAAGCCAAGGTTTTGCTTTTGCAAGGATAATTCTGCGGATGGCTGCATTGTTCGATCAGCTCTTCTACGCTATGGACAACCCATACCGGCGTTTTGAGCTGCTCCTCCACCTCGGCAACCGTCATGTCATCTAGGAAGCGAGCCTCATCATGCTTCAGCATCAACGACGGCAGCAACAGGGCATCTCCTAGCTCTCCTGCTGCTAAATGGAGTAACAAGTCGTGTCCTGTCAACAGTCCTGTCACGGTAATTTGCTGCCCCCAGTAGTCGCTGTGCAAAGCTGCCATGGTGACCTGTAAACCCTCAACCTGATTGAGGCGCTGCACAACCGGCTGAAAGGCTTGCTTCACCGCATTGCCAACCACCCAAGTAAACTGACGCGGAGGTGTCACCCGTTGAGGCAGGCGCTTGGCGGCAGCATGAAACTGTCGCAAAAACTGGTGAATCGAGCCAACACCATTGCCAATCTGGGGATAGTCCTCATAGTGCGATGCCGGCGGTAGCGGTTGATCCGCAATCAAGAACCACTCATCGGATAGCCAGGCAAAGGTGCTGCCCAAGCGACGGCGAAACTGGCGCTGCAGCGGCTGGACTTGAGCAATCACCTCGCGGGCTTTCTCGGGGGTAACTGGCAGCAGCTCATCGTCGCTTGGACGGAAGCGAGTTAGCCCCACCGGCACCACCGCCACCGACGCCACGGCCGGCACCTCGCCGGTATGAAACTGCGCCAGATCCTGCAACGTTCGCTCCAAGTGAACTCCATCATTGATGCCAGGGCAAAGCACGATTTGAGCGTGAATTTGCAGCCGCTGCTCTTGAAACCAGCGCAGTTGATCGAGCAATTGCCCGGCTCGCGGATTCTTCAGCAGCCGAATTCGCACCTCCGGTTCCGTCGCATGAACCGAGACATACAGCGGTGACAGCCGCATCTGGGAAATTCGCTCCCACTCTCGCGGCGGTAAATTGGTCAGCGTTAGGTAGCTCCCGTAGAGGAAGCTGAGGCGATAGTCATCATCTTTGAGGTAAAGACTCTGGCGCTTGCCCGGCGGCTGCTGATCGATGAAGCAAAAGGGACAGCGATTGTTACACTGAATCAGCCCATCAAACAGGGCATTGTCAAACTCTAGGCCCAAGTCCTCGTCGTAGTCTTTTTCGATCTCCAGGTGATGGGTTTTCCCCTGGGCATCCAGCACTTCCAACTGCAGCACTTCGTCAGCGCAGAGAAACTGATAGTCAATCAAATCGCGCGGTCGTTGACCATTAATGGACACCAGAGCATCGCCCGCTTCAAAGCCAACTTCGGCAGCAATCGAATCAGGGAGAACGCGAGTGATTAACGCTGGACGAATGGTAGAGTCGCTCATAGGAGCCTAGAACCAGAAACTTGAGAAACGCTCAGACACTGACATAGACAAAGAAGCAATAATTTACACGAATGCTCAAGAAACGAGCACCATTCTCCTTCCAACCCTTGACCGATTGCAGCAAGCAGAGAGCCTCGACCTCTTCACCAGCCTACCGAATCTGGATCCCACTTGGCTATTCTTGACTATTTCAGAGAGCGATTTCAGAGACAACCTCACCGCATCAGCGGACTGCCATGGTGCAGCACCATGTACCAAGTATTGCCCATACGCTCAAAAACATTGGTTGCCATGGTCTGTACTTCCAGGCGACGTTCCGGAACCACCTGCACCAGATTTTCTACCACAACCATGTAGGCTAGAGTGTCGCTAACTTCGGTTGTCAAAATGTCCGCCTTGACGTCCATTTGCCTGGTGTGCTGAAAGATCTGCTCCCAAGCAAAGCGGATTTGGTCCCAGCCTCGCAGGGCACTACGGCCAGGATGAATGCAAATAGCGCTGGTGCCTTTCGACCAAATGCGCCCCATGGCATCGATGTCCATTTGTTCAAAGGCATCGTAAAAGGCTTGGTGAACCGTGAGAATATCTTGGGGGGAAGTCATAGGAGTGCGGGCTACTACTCTGCGGTCTTGATTGTATCGCTTGCAGCTCGAAGCGAACGCGGCCTTTCTGCTCAGCAAAAGCCAATCAGACTGGTAGCGGTAGATGCACTACTCCTTGGCAGCTTTGGCGATAGCCTGCAGTTGCAACTCAGGAGGAAATTTCCCTTCTTCTTTGATTCGTTTAATGACTGGCTCAGGAATTGGCACCCGCAGCTTTTCTGCCAAAGCACGAACCACATCACCGCGATCGATAACTCCAGCCACCGCTCCAGCTGGAGAGAGAACCGTCAGGCGGCGTAGATTGGTGGTTTCGAGCTGCTCAATCACCTCGGTTAGGGGTGTGGTTTCAGTAACAGCCGGAATCTCGGTGAGCGGGTGAATGATCTGACTGAGGGGTTCCATCTCCCAGAGGCTCCGTTCAATGGTTTGCAGCTCCTCGACCGCGACCAAGCCCCGGTAGCGTCCATCGGAGGCGGCGTAATAGACATCGGTTGCCGACTCATCTGCCAAGTAGGTAGTGGCAAATTGATGCAGCGTTTGTTCGGCATCCACCACGCGGAATTGGCGAGTCATCGCGGTTCCAGCAGTCAACTGCGTTAGTGCTTCTTGGAGATGCGTGATACGGGTGTAGGCGTCGGCATTGCGCAGCCCAAACCAGCCCAGCAACACCAGCCACAGGTAGCTGAGGTTCAAGGAATTCAGATAAAAGGTGATGCCCAGAATGACTGCCGCCCAGCCCAACATCTGCCCTGCTTTGGCGGCCCAGCGCATCCCTTTCAGGCGACTGCCAGTGATTTTCCAGATGGCGGCTTTCAGCACTTGTCCTCCATCCAGCGGTAGCCCGGGCAGCATGTTAAACAGCGTCAGCACCAGATTGATACCGGCTAAATTCTCGATAACCGTGGCAACAGGTGTGCCTAGGGGCAGCATGAGGCGGATTGCCGACAGCAGCAAAAATAGCCCAAAGCTAACGGCAGGTCCAGCAATGGCTACCTGAAAGGCTTGACCGGGCGTTTTTGATTCTTGATCAATCGAGGCAATGCCGCCGTAGATGAATAGGGTAATTGAATTCACCTTGATGCCTTGGGAAAGCGCTACCAAGCTATGCCCCAACTCGTGTAGCAGTACTGAGGCAAACAGCAGCAGCGCCATAACCAGACCAGCAATCCAGGCCCAGCCACTGCCCCAGCCTTCCTGCTGCCAGCCAGAACCATAGCTGAAGGTAAACAGCGCCAGGATATAAAACCAGGAGGGATCCAGCAGCAAGGGAATCCCGAAAATGGAGCCGACTCGCCAACCTGCATTCATGGGGAATTGTCCTCATCTCCTGCCAGCCGCGAGCTGGCGTGCTAGTTCTCATTCTACTGAAATCCCGTTCTAGACTGGCGAAGGCAATAAATGACTCAATCCGCTTGACCGCTCTTTCTCAAGATTCGCGATTTGCCGATGGACAGAACTGAGCTAATAGAACCGGAACAATCAGAACAATCAGAAAGCGACAAGAAAAATTAAGAAATAAAGAGGAGGAATAGTACCCTCCTCTTTGCTGTGTTTACGGGCTTGTCAGCCGTTTGCCTCACTAAGAGTTGCCTTCCGTGGCATGGCTCAATCGGCTGACCTGCAGCTATCCGATACAGTCAAGATGCAGTCATTAAAGTAGCCCCGCATTTGACAATCCGAGAATCATCCCGGCACCAAGGATATGCCCAAAGCTGGCTGTTGCCAACAACTCTGGAACACCAAAGCCGGTAAACATTGCAGGCAGCTCTACCGGGAGTTTGGGACCTACGCCTCGCTTTTGGATGGCATAGTAGCCAATCGCAATCGCAAACAGGTTGCACATAATCATGATCAGCCCTACTTTAGGCGTCCACTCGGCGGTGCGGGCGGTTGCGGCGAGTATGATATGTACCAAGGCTTTGATCTCCTTAATGTTGATAGAATTTTCTAGAAATACTAAGGATTATAAAGAGTTGCTGTGGAGTGGACAGAATTTTGTTTGAAGAGTTAACAGTAACCGGGGGTTTCGATACAAATCTACGCAATGAGGGCAAGTAAAGCAGTCAGTATGCGCATCAAAATTTGCGGAATGACTCGCCTTGATCAGGCTCAGTCCATTGTGCAGATGGGGGTAACCGCGCTGGGATTTATATGTGTACCGCAGTCCCCTCGATTTATCCGCCCGGAGCAGATTCGCGCCATTGCCGATCAGTTGCCTCTACATCCCTTGACCGGGGCAATGGTGGAGCGCATCGGGGTATTCGTGGATGAAACCGTGGCAGACCTATGCCGGGTAGTGGAGCAGGCAGGGTTAAGCGGAGTACAGCTCCACGGCAGTGAATCGCCGCAGGTGTGCCAGGAATTGCGGGCGCAGTTGCCGCACATTCAGGTGATCAAAGCCTTGCGAGTACGCGACGCGGCCACCCTCACCCAAGCTCTAGACTATCAACACCAGGTTGATGCCCTACTGCTGGATGCCTACAATCCGGCAGCAACGCATCCAGGGCTGTATGGCGGCAGCGGACGGACTCTCGATTGGTCGAGCTTGCAGTCTTTTCAGCCCTCTTGCCCCTGGCTTTTAGCGGGCGGCATCACGCCAGAGAATGTGCTGCAAGCCTTGAGGCAGCTGCAGCCCGACGGCATTGATCTTTCCAGCGGCGTCGAGCGAGCACCGGGCGACAAAGATTTGGACAAGGTAGCCCGCTTAATGGAGGTGCTCAAGCCGTTCAGCGCGCAGGTGCCGGCTCTTGATGGCTGAATTCGGTCATGCTACGCAGCGTATCGAGGAAGGCATACACCGCAGGCGGATGCAGCGCCGATGCCAGAAGCGCCACGCGAATAATCCGTTCCAGGGGCACCGGCAGGCGGCGCACCTGCACCTCGGATGGCAGTGGCTCAGCGGCTAAGCGAGCAATAATGGTGGCACCTAGCCCCTGCATCACCATACTGACTATCGTTGAATCTTCCATGATTTCGTAGGTGGCTTGCAGCGGCTGATTGACGCTAGTCAAATGCCCCCGAATCAAAATGGAGCAATAGTCTGTCGGAGGAGGCATGATCAGCGGATAGCGCCGCAAATCATCCCACGTAATCACTTCTGGAATAGGTGCATCAGGGGGAAAGAGAGCCACATACTCATCGCGCATCAGCTCCCATGATTCAAACTCAATCGACGTGGGCGTACAGGATAATCCAATATCCGAGCGGCCTTCTTTCAAGGATTGTTCTACCCCATCGTCGCCACGATACTCCATGATCGTGATGGCAATCCCTGGATAACGCTTGTGAAATTCGGCAATCACCCCTGGCAGAACATGGGTCGCCGCACTGCGAAAAGAAGCGATGCGCACCTGCCCAGATTGCAGCCCTTTTGCTAGATTGGCTTCCTTACCAATGGTTTCTAGCAGCCGCAGCATATCTCTGGCATAGCCCAGCACCCGTTCACCCACAGGAGTCAGGGTTGCTCCGTGCCGCCCCCGAGCCATCAGCACAACACCCAGTTCCTCTTCTAGGGTGGCAATGGCATGGCTGACGGCTGACTGAGACACACCCAGTTCCAGAGCCGCTTCGCTGAAATTACCAGACTCCGCGACCGCGACTAAAGTTCGTAGTTGGGATAGCTTAATGTTCTCTAAACTCATGCCGTTCATCCCGCTCGCTAGGATTGCTCCTGCCATACCCTTCCGACTGCAGGAAATGGAACTGCAGGAGATGGAATCAGTGCAATTAACTTGGCAATTAACTTGACGTTAACTCTACTGGGCTACCACCTCGACCTCAATGTACTCCATTCTCGGCGAAACATCTGTCGCCTCCCTAGCTAATTATATGAATTCTGTTCATAGAACGGATGAGCATGATTGGTGGAATTTTGTATCTAAAGTTACTAAATTGGAGCAGAGAAGATTAAGAGAAATGAAGCGGCTCGGAAGAGCATCGGTCACTTGTCCTGCTGCCACTCCCCAGACTCAACAGCAGTCGATCCCTGAGTAGCAGTGATCGAGTGTCTCTCAACTGAGCCTGTCTAGGAGGAAAAGCGATGACAATGCATCACCCTGCCATTCACTACAGTAATCCTAACCCTGTCTCTGGTCGGTCAACCCAAAGCGACAGAACCGTGAGCCATCTGCAACCCCTAGTGGACTATTGGGGCAGCTCTACAGCAGCACAGCCCGTCTGGTTCCTAGCTTGGTTGGGGTACCTGTGGAAAGCTTTGCTCAGCGTTGATCGCGATCCGCAGATTCAGAAACGACAGAATCGCCACGGCGAACTGCGCTGGCACGTTTATGATCCAACTACTGGCCGGCGGCATGTCTTCGCCGAACCAGAAGACCTGTATGAATGGCTAGAGCGCCGCTATTACGAATAACTCGCTGTTTTGGAAAACCTGCTGAAGTTATTTAGAAGCCATTTAGTGCTTTTAGTGTATGCCATGAAGACATTCTATGAATTTGTTTCATGGATAGGTTGCATGATTGTTTTTGATCAAGCTTGAGCCACCACCTATTCTATAAGTTAGGAGGATGTAAAAGAGAGGCAAGTGAGCAAAGGTTAAATGGTGAATTGAATCATAGATTTATTCTAGCTTCACCTAAACTCGCGATTTCTCAAGCGCAGTGAACAGCAAAGAATCTTAGCATTAGGAGGAAGCTATCATGAAAGCGAACACGAGCTATCTGAATCATTATTCTGTATCTGCTCCAGAATCTACCCAACCTGTCAAGGGTAGAGAACAATCAGCGTTTGCAGAAATCCTATCGAGGATAGCTGAACGCTTGGCATCTGCTTTCTTGAGCAGTTCGGAGCTGAGAATTCAGCAGATTCGCAGCCGTACAGGGGAAGTTCAGTGGGAAGTGTATGATCCGATGACTGAGCAAGTCCATGTTTTCGCCTCTGAGGCAGAGGTCCGCTGCTGGATTGAACAGCGATATTATCAGTAAGCCGAAGCCGGTATGGAGGTAATCCCTTCTGTGCCGGCTCGTGTTGCTTACAGTGCCCATCGGCATTTATTCTGAATCATTTTTGAATCATTCATTTGCAGTGGTTTAAGCTCAGTTGATCGATTAGCCGCCTTCATACCGCTTTCATGCCTTTGCCAATGTACATAACTGAGGTATCTTCGCTGATAGAGCCACAAAATTGCCCGGTGCGTTTGTAGTAGCGGTAGGTCGTAATGTAATCGGCTAGCGATTCACCAAATAAACTAAAGCCTTTAATTTCTGTTTCCTGAAAATTCAAACTTTTCATTTGTGCTGTGAGTTCCTTAGGTGTAATAAATTGCTTCCAGTTATGAATTCCTTGAGGAATCTCCCGTAATATATTTTCTAGCAACCAAATCATCACCAATTTTGACTTCAACGTACGATTGATGGTGTCGAAGCAAAAGTAACCCCCAGGCTTGAGGACCCGATGAATTTCCTGTAGGGTTTGCTGCCAATTGGCGACATGTTCCAGAACATCCACACAGACCACTACATCGAACTGGGCATCAGCGTAGGGTAACTGCTCAGCCACACCCTGTTGGTAATCCACCGCAAGCTGCTGACTGGCGGCATGGGCCTTGGCGGCGTTAATACAGGCTTGCGATTGATCAATTCCCCACACTTGGGCACCTCGCTGAGCCAGAAACTCGCAGGTATAGCCACCGCCACAGCCAAGATCGAGTACCTGCCGATCGCGCCAATCGGAAATGTAGCGATCGAAGTAGGCAAACCGCAGAGGATTGAGATGATTCAGCGCATAGATTTTGGCGGTTCTGTTCCACCAGTCTGGGGCAACAGCATCATAGAACAGCAAATCATTGCGGTATCTCATGGATAAAGCGCAAAAATGAAAATTTCGATATTCAGTCGGCGTTGTTGCATGAATGAAAAAGGGACCGCAGGTTGGACTTAACGGAGCCATC
>JACYLU010000028.1 GCA_015272325.1 Synechococcales cyanobacterium C42_A2020_086
CTCCTATCCTCCGACGAGGCATAATTTGTCCTTCAATTTTGATGCGTTTACCCTGGCCTTTATGAGATTGGCGCAGTTGCGACAACCGGGCCCGTTGAAAATCCCTGTACCACCAAGATCTGGGGACATGGATACATCGAAGAAGTCTTGCTCCAAGTCTATCCAGCTGGACAGGAGTAAGGGCGTTTCAAAATCGACACCATAATTGTCTGCGCGCAACGATCTCCTGGTTTTTACCAAGAGTCTAAGCTGCCTGGTAGGACACTGCGCCTACCAGGTTCCTATTAGAAGGAATGAAGATGATGGCAGTATCAACACATACAATCTCTGCTAGTGGTAATGACGAAAACCGCAGTGATTTAACTAATATTCGGGGAATTGGAGCGAGCCGGAAGCGGTGGCTAAATTCAATCGGGATTTATACCATCGCAGATCTATCCCAGGCTTCAGTCGATGAGGTTGAGTCCAGTCTAAAGAGCGGTGGACGGTTATTATCCCGCGGTGAGTTAGAAGAATGGATTGCCCAAGCCAAAACCGTTGACCTGCAAAATCAGCCAGCAGAATCGTTTTGTGCCCTGCCTGATCCATTGTTAGAGACAGAACCGTTAGAGACAGAACCCGCATCCTCTTCACTCGTAGCGGCTTCTACAGACTGGATTGCAGTTGCGGTTTTCAAAGTAGAATATCAAACTCGGCAGATAGCTGGAAAAGTGGAGCAGCGAACCCTTATCCATCATCTGGAAACGAACGCTACTGAGACTTGGTCGGGTTTTGAGACGCAACTGATTCAACCCTGGATGCTCGATCGCATAGAAGCAACATTGCCTCAACCGGAAGCGGAAAACCCTGTTGTGCCAGAAATTATTCAGCTACAGGTCATCCAGTCCCATCAGATCGAGCAGCCCATGATAGCAGATCACGCGCATCCCCTCTTTCCTGGAGCAATCTTGGCCAGTGAGCCATTTGCGCTGGAAGCGTCAGTGCAGCTTACAGGACTATCCGATGCAAATTTGCAGAAACAAATTCCTTATAGCATTCAATGTACTGTTCATGATGTTTCAACGGGTTCAACTACTATTCTAGGAACCGCAACTCTGAATATTTCCTCTACAGCCAATATTACTTACAAAGCATTGTTGCCAGAATTGATGCTGTCTCATTCAGGTATCTACCGTTTGAAAGTATCTGTTACATTACAGAATTCGCAAGCAGCTGATCGCCCAACGGCTTCCGGATATTTCAAAGTTCCGATGCTCCAAGTCGTATAGGGATTGCAACCATGAGTAACTTCGATTGGAAATGTTTCCTGAAACGGTGGAGTCAGGAAATGATAGAGTCGATGGGCAACGAGCGCAACAAACTGCCGCCAGCGGTGATTGAGTCCGGTTGGTTGGGTTATCCAGGGGCAACAGAAGAACAAATTGCGCAAGCTGAAACTCGGCTAGGCACAGCATTACCTCCCTCTTATCGAGCCTTTCTCAAAGTCACCAACGGTTGGCGACAGATGACTCCTTTCATCTATCGTTTATGGTCTACAGAGGAAATTGATTGGTTTACTGTCAGACATCCAGACTGGTTGGACACGCTATTAGAGAAATCGAGATATCTTTCCCCAACTGCTCCGAATGTCAGCTCCCCTCTTCCTTCGATTCCCGATGAAGATTATTTTGCCTATGGAGATGAACAGGATTGCAGAAAAATTCGGGTTGAATATCTCCAAACTGCCCTGGAGATTAGTCAACGGGGAGAAGCTGCGATTTATTTGCTCAATCCTCAGATCGTGACCGAGGCAGGAGAGTGGGAAGCTTGGTTTCTGGGAGATTGGCTGCCCGGAGCGGATCGCTATCGATCGTTTCAGGACATGATGCAAGCAGAATATGAGAACTTTTTAGAACTGAGAGAAACACCTGCTGTACCGGTGTCAACTGCAGTCATGGAACGGAGCAATAACCTTTCTGTTCCCTCTGACATGCTCTCTCAAGCAAAAACAACTCCTTCAAATATGAAAAATTTCTCAAATAAAAGATTAGAAATACCTTTTGAAAAGCCTTTTGAAAAGAATGATGTTCAGCCCATTTTGGAAATCTCAGATGAATGGGGAAAAGTTGCCTCATTTACAGTAGAAATTCAATCGAAGCATAGAGAAAAATACTCAGAACAACGAACTATTGTTCGTCATATAGAAACAGAAACCATCGCAATTTATCCCAATGTAGATACTAAAACTGTTCAACGCTGGATATCAGCTCAGTTAAAAGTAATCATCAATCAACCTCTAGAGGAAACAGTGGACCTGGAGATCGCGCAACTGCGAATGATTCGCGCTCCACAAACTGAAACTGAAATGATGGTCGATCGAGCACATCCTCTCTTTTCTGCACCCATTGCAATTGGTGAACCGTTTACGTTAGAAGTCTCGATGAATATAGTGGGTTCAACTGCTGTAAGCCTTGCAGAACGGCAATTGGTCTATCAGACTCAATGTTTCGCCCACAATCTATCAACGCAAATAAAAACTTGTTTGGGAGATGTGATTACAAAAGCTCCGATCGCAGATCAGCCTGTCTACACGGCTCGTTTCCCTGAGATAACCTTGCATCAACCCGGGATTTATCGTCTGACCATTTGGGTAACTCTGCAAAATATGACCGCATCGCCAGGCTACTTCAAAGTTCCAATGCTTCAAGTGGTCTAAGGATCAGCGCGGTGCACCCATCTCGGCACGAATATTGCAATCTAATACACACTATCAGCCACTTCTGGACTGGTGAATAGAAGCTGTCTGCAACCGATAGAGCAATATAGCTCTGAGAAACTTAACCCTCAATCTTGGCTGATCTTGGGATAATGAATTAATCTGTGAACAGCCACTACAACAATGCATTCAGGCTTTGCACAATCGGATCATGTCGGCGACTTGAGATTTGCTGGTAGGTTTCGACTAGTTCACGAACCAGTTTGTCCTCAATATGGCTAACCTCTTGCTTAGACTGAGCACTGTTGAAACAGTACTTGATATTGATGAGACTGGAACAGAACTGCCGATAATTCCTTGAGTAGCGCATCATCAATCGACTCTGACCACTCAAAGGGATGCTCAACGGCCTGCAGCAGGCGCATTTTGGCCTTGCAGCGAATGACTGTCCGATGGGGACGCTTATAGTTAATCTGTTCCATACCTCTGTATACTGTACAACGATGCCATGCAGTATACATTTCTTAGCGTCTCAAATTCAACTTACGTAAGATGTATTTTGAGGATGACCCAAGTTTAACAATCAAGCCTAACAATCAAGTCTAACACTATCCGAGTTCGCTTTGACCCATCTACAATCCTCTCCTGCGATTGCCCCATCAATAACGCTGATTAAAATTGACAGGGGGGATAGCCAGCGATTTGCAACATCTGCTACTGTTTTTGAGGTGAGGTCTGTCCATAGCGGCAGACTTTGGGATTTTGTAGCAGCGAATACCAGAAAGGGGGTCCGCTTGCCTCTACGCTGCACATACGGTGTCTACTCAACTGCGGTTCAGCTATGCCCATGGTCTCTGCTCGCTTAGAAACGTTGCTCAAGGCTGGTGAGTTCATTGTTTCGGCTGAGCTTACCCCACCTCGCCATTACGACACCACCCAGTTTGTAGAGGCGGCAAACCTCGTTGCTCCCTTTGTGGATGTGGTGCAGATTAATGATAATTTGTTGTCTCAGGCTCGTTTGTCGAATCTAGTCGCCGCGCATCTGGTGCAGCAGGTCGGGCTAGAGCCGGTGATTCAGTTCACACTGCGCCACCGCAACCGAATTGCACTGCAGAGCGATCTGCTGGGGTTTGCGGCCCTGGGCGTGCGCAATGTGATGGTGCTGGGAGGCTACCCTTGCACAATTGGCACCGATCCAGATGCCAAGGACGCCAGCGATCTATCCTCGGTGGAAGCGATTGCTAGCATCACTCGATTGACCCGCGAAGGTCAGTTCTTCAACGGCGATCCGATCGACCCCGCACCGGATTTCTTCGTTGGCACGATCGACTTTCCCTGTGTCAATCCCGCCGACCTCGACAGCAGCATGGCCCGGCTGGCGGCCAAGATTGAGGCGGGAGCACGCTATATTCAGGTGCAGGCGATTTTTGACCTGGCACCAATGCAGGCGTGGATGGCGGAAGTGCGAGCGCGCGGGCTGCACGAACGGGCCCATTTCATTGCGGCGATTTTTCCCTTTAGCGGCGCTAAGCGGCTGGAATTTTTGCAGTCGGTTCCTGGCCTCAGCGTCCCCGATGATCTGCTGACTCGCATTCGCAGTGCCGACGGTGAGGCCGAAAGCCTGCGGATCACGCTAGAGCTAGTTGAGGGCATTCGCCAGATCGACGGCATCCGTGGGCTGCACATGCGCTCGATTGGCGCTGAAGATTGGGTTCCCCGAATTGTTGAAGCGGCTGGGTTACGTCAACTTTTGGTTTCATCGGCTTCCTAGGGTTTAGTTTTTTGGAACGAGGAGATTATCATGCCTGAAGTTACAGCGCCTGCCCATCAAGCGGGAGATTTCTTTGTCGATTACGAAGAGAAGGTGTTTCCCGATGTGCAAGCAGAGCCGGGAGAGAAAGCTCTGGTGACGTTTCATACCGTGGCCTTTGAAGGCTCAATCGGTCTGGTGAATTTGCTGCAAGCTACGCGGCTGTTGCGCAAAGGGTTTGAAACCTCGATTCTGCTCTATGGCCCCGGAGTAACCCTGGGTGTGCAGCGCGGGTTCCCCAAGATCGGCGACGAAGCCTTTCCCGGCCATCAGGCGATGAATAATCAGATCAAGAAATTCATGGAAGAAGGCGGCAAGGTGTACGCCTGTCGCTTTGCGCTGCAGGCCCTTTACGGTCACGGCGAACCCTCGCTGATGCCTGGTATCCGCCCGATTAGCCCGCTGGATGTACTGGATCTGGTGCTGATGCACCGCAAGGATGGGGCGTTTATTCTCGATACCTGGACGCTGTAGCGGCTTAGTGAATAGATACGGCTGGGACAGTCAAACGCAAGCAGAATGTAGTCAAAATGTAGTCAAAATGTAGTTAAACGGAGGATGAGCAAAGGCATCGCTGTACTCGTCGATCGCTGATCTGGAAATGGACAAAGAGGCTGCTGCCCTTATTCATTCCTTGAATCGCTGCGATGGGGTCCGCTGGGCTTGGCTCATCCTGCCTTGGTCCTACGACTCCCTATCCGGTTACCGGGCTATCTACCGGACTATCTCAAATTTTCTAGCCATTCTCCAGCCAGTTCTGCGAGTCAGCGCGATGTTAGAGTTGCATCCGAGCTGTGAATGCTGCAACCGCGATTTGCCTGCCCGAATCGCGAGAGACCGTAATCTGCCCGTTTGGGTGTACCTTGTGCTGACACTGTGCTGAACATCACCTCAGTTTCATCTGCCTAAACTGCGGTGGCGAGCTGCTGCAATACCCAATTCGCTCAGCGACAGGGGCTTATTTCCTGCAAACTCCCGCCTCCACCCAGCGAGTCTACCAGCCCGACGGCTGTGGCACAGGCAACGAGCGATCATCGACCTTACTACTGGACTTAAATATCCTGGATCTAGACAGCAACTATGGCGGATTCTTCAGTGATTCGAGCGGCGGCAGTGCAAATCAGCCCGGTGCTATTTAGCCGGGAGGGCACTACCGAAAAAGTGCTCCAAGCGATAGCCGATGCTGCTAAAGCGGGAGCAGAGCTGGTTGTATTTCCGGAAACCTTCATTCCTTACTACCCCTATTTCTCGTTTGTGCAGCCGCCGGTGCTGATGGGGAAAGAGCACATGCGCCTTTACGACGAAGCGGTAGAAGTGCCGAGTGCCGTCACCGATGCTGTGAGTCGGGCAGCTCGCTCCTATCAGGTCGTCGTCGTGCTAGGCGTCAACGAGCGGGACCACGGGTCGCTCTACAACACGCAGCTTGTGTTTGATGCCAACGGGACGCTGTTGCTCAAGCGCCGCAAAATTACGCCGACCTTCCATGAGCGCATGGTTTGGGGGCAGGGCGATGGAGCGGGCTTGGCGGTGGTGGAAACTCGCGTGGGGCGGGTGGGAGCACTGGCCTGCTGGGAGCACTACAATCCGCTGGCTCGATTCGCGTTGATGACCCAGCACGAGCAGATCCATTGCGCCCAGTTTCCCGGTTCGATGGTGGGGCAAATTTTCAGCGAGCAGATCGAGGTGACCATTCGCCATCATGCCCTGGAAGCCGGCTGCTTCGTGATCAACGCTACGGGCTGGCTCACGCCCGAGCAGGTGCAGCAGATCACGCCAGACGAGAAGCTACAGCGGGTCCTCAGCGGTGGCTGCTACACGGCCATCGTCAGCCCAGAAGGATCGCTACTCTGCCCGCCCATTACCGATGGCGAAGGCATGGCGATTGCCGATCTCGATTTGTCGCTGATCACCAAACGCAAGCGAATGATGGACTGTGTCGGTCATTATGCTCGCCCGGATTTGCTGCAACTCAAACACAATCCTAGCGTCGGGTCGGTGCTCAGCGATCCGGTGGTGCTGCCGCCTGTGCCCTCAGTGCTGCCGCCTGCCTTGGAGCTAGAACCCCAGAACCCCTAGTTTGCCTCTATCCTGCTTCTCTCTACCCCGCTTGCCTATGCCGCCGCTTGCCACTACTGCCATGAACACGCAACAGCTCATTACCGAACTGCAGTCCCACGGTTTGAAGATTGTCAGCGAGGGAGGAGCAGCCGGACGCAAAGGCGGCGCGGGTCCGTCGGATCACAAGGCAATCACGATTGCCGGTACCACCATCATGGTGCCTATCTACACCGATACGGCCGCTGCTTCCCCCTACAGCGCTCGCATCAATCCCGCAACTCAGCAGGCAACGCTGCATCTGGGCGACGACACCATTGCTGCCATCAGCTTTCCGCCGCAGCCCCAGTTCTACAGCCTGACCACCACCGACGGCATTCCCTATTGGAAAATTGCCCTGCTGCACAGCCGGGACGTGCTAGCCACCACCGTGCTGCAAACCTGCATGCGCTATAGCGATGCGGCAACGGCCTGCCAGTTCTGCGCCATTGGACAGTCGCTTGAGGCCGGACGCACGATTGCCCGCAAAACGCCGTCGCAGTTGGCAGAAGTGGCAGAAGCGGCCGTGCGGCTAGATAGCGTGCGGCATCTAGTGATGACCACCGGCACCCCCCACACGCCCGACCGAGGCGCGGCCTACCTCACCGACTGTGCAGCTGCCGTCAAACAGCGCGTGGATCTGCCCATTCAGGCGCAGTGCGAACCCCCTGCTGACTTTGCGTGGTTTGAGCGGATGAAGGCAGCCGGCGTAGACAGTCTGGGGATGCATCTAGAAGCTGTGACCCCAGAGGTGCGGGCGGCGATTATGCCGGGAAAAGCCACGGTGTCGATCGAAACCTACTTTGAGGCCTTTGCGGCGGCGGTGCCTGTCTTTGGCTGGGGGCAGGTGAGCACCTACCTGCTGGCGGGTCTAGGCGACGAGATGCCGGCAATCGTGGAGATGTGCGACCGCTTGATTCAGCTTGGGGTGTATCCGTTTGTGGTGCCCTTTGTGCCCATCACCGGCACGCCGTTGCAGCACCATCCGGCCCCAGCGAGCGAGTGGATGTATGAGCTGTATCAGCAGGTGGCGACACTGCTGAATCGGGCAGGCATGTCGTCCGAGTCGATTAAGGCAGGCTGTGCCAAGTGCGGCGCATGCTCGGCGCTGTCTACCTTCGAATCGAAGCGCTAGGTCCTCCTGGGTTAACCCAGAATCCGAGACAGAGGAGGCGTGAAGCCATGGCTGAAGGAGTCGAAGATAGATCTGAAGAAACAGCTTGTCCCATCTCCCGAACTGCTGGAGAAACCGATCTTGCTATTCTGCTCTCCTCAATGCAGCCGATTCTGCAAGATGGCGAATATGTGTTCTGTACCCTTCCTGAAGGCTCGTTGCGCGATCTTCCCCACACCCTCGATCCGATTGGGCTATTTCGAGAAACCGAAGGACTCACTCTGATTCTCTCTCGTCAGCAGGCCGAAGCCGCTAATCTGGACTACACCTCAGTTCATCGCCTGATTACCCTCTCGATTCACTCTAGCTTAGAAGCGGTGGGTTTTCTCGCCGCCGTTACCCATCAACTCGCCGCTCACCAGATTAGCGTTAATCCGGTGTCTGCCTACTATCACGATCATTTGTTTGTTCCTGCTGCTCGCGCCGATCAGGTAATGGAGCTACTGATGAGCTGGAGGCGGTAATTCATTTATTTTTCAGTTTCTTCTAATCATCTATGTCTCAATCATCCTACCTATTCAAACTAGCAATCACCCCCGAGGAACGAGAGGCCTATTTTCAGCTTCGTCGCGCTATTTTCGTCGAGGAGCAGCAGCTCTTCTCCACCCATGACTTGGACGAGTTCGATGAAATTGCCTATCCAATTATCGCCGTGGGGCGGGGTGCGGTGGTGGGCGTAGTGCGGATTTACCAGGTGGAGCCGGGCGTTTGGTATGGCGGCCGGTTGGGCACCCATCCCGAGCACCGCCGGGGCTGGCAGATTGGTAAGGGGCTGATCTACAAAGCCGTGACGACGGCCCACGCCTGGGGCTGTCATCAGTTTTTGGCGACCGTGCAGCAGCAGAATGTCCGCTTCTTTCAGCGCCTGCACTGGCAGTCCTTGGAGGAGTTAACGATTCGCGGCTGTCCCCACCATCTGATGCAGGCAGATTTGGACTATTATCCCCCGGTTGGGCCGTCGGTTCTGGAATCCGCTGGCGTGGCCCATCCTGCTACTGATCGCGTTGCGGCATTCCAAGCGGCTAAGTCTGTGATTTAATTGGCATCTAACCTGTCATCTCAGTCATCTCACAGACACCGTGCTACACCACCTCGCCGAGCACCTGCACCAGGCAACCGGCATTCTCTACAAGCAGGATATCCAGGCCATCTCCCGCCACTATCCGGTATCCAACGTACTCGTGGGCGACGATTGCGCAGCCATTCCCGATGGCGAGGGCTATTTGCTGCTGGCAGCCGAGGGCATGTCGCCGGCTCTGGTGGAGCACGAACCTTGGTTTGCCGGCTGGTGCGCCGTTATGGTGAATCTCAGCGATATTGCCGCAATGGGAGGTCGCCCGATTGCCCTTGTTGACACGATCTGGAGCGGCTCTAGCGAGATGACGCAACCGCTGTGGCAGGGCATGCAGGCGGCAGCTCAAGCCTACGGTGTGGCAATTGTTGGCGGTCATACCAATCACCATAGCCCCTACAACGCCCTGTCAGTGGCGATTTTGGGACGAGCAACGCGGCTAATTTCCAGTTTTGCCGCCCGACCCGGCGATACGCTGCTGATGGCGGTTGATCTCAACGGCGCTCTCTATCGCCAATATTCTTTCTGGAATGCGGCAACCGAGGCAGACCCCCAACGACTCCGGCAAACCGTCCAGATTTTGCCTACCCTGGCGGATGCTGGTCTCTGCGATGCCGGCAAAGACATCAGCATGGGCGGCATTGTCGGTACGCTGCTGATGCTGCTGGAAACCTCGGGTTGTGGAGCCGTGCTGAACCTGCCCCAGATTCCCCGTCCCGACTCGGTGCCGCTCGAGCGTTGGCTGCTTTGCTTCCCCAGCTTTGGGTTTTTGCTTAGCGTCCGCCCCTCGCAGGTGGCCGTCGTACAGGCGCACTTCCAGCAACAGCAGATTGCCTGCGCCGCCATCGGGCAGATCACCAACTCACAGCAGCTCTGGCTACAGGACGACACAGATAGGTTGCTGTTTTGGGATCTGGCACAAACGCCACTCACCGGCTTCACGGCACCGGAGGCTGCCCCATGAACCGCTCCACGCACCCCCTGCGAATTGCCCTGTTCACCTATTCCACCAAGCCACGTGGCAGTGTCATCCACACGCTGGAGTTAGCAGAGGCACTGCAGGATTTGGGCCATGACGTTACTGTGTATGCCCTCGACAAAGACGGTCGCGGTTTCGATCGCCGCCTCCGTTGCCGCTATTACCCGGTTCCGGCGCAGCCTGCCCCCGCCGATCTAGACCGGCTGATTCAGCAGCGCATTCAGGAATGGGTCGATGAGTTGGGCAACGGGCATTTCCACCGCCAGCCCTACGACTGCTACCATGCCCAGGATTGCCTCAGCGCCAACGCCTTAGCAATTTTGCGGCAGCAGCAGCACATTCCCCAGTTTGTGCGGACAGTGCACCACATCGATGAGTTCACCAGCTCCTACTTGCAGCAGTGTCAGGACCGCTCGATTCGCGAGGCGGATCTCTGTCTCTGCGTCAGCCAACACTGGCAGCACGAGCTACAGCGGCAGTACGGCATCCACGCCCCTCGGGTGACAAACGGCGTACGCCTCAGTCGCTTTGCGCAGCCCTCTGCTTCGGCCCAGGCACGGCTACAGAAACAATATGGCATAAGCGGCTCCCCGATCTTCCTGACCGTAGGCGGCATCGAACCTCGCAAAAATTCCATCCGGCTGCTGCACGCCTTTGCCCAAGTGCGGCTCCATTATCCAACTGCGCAGCTCGTGATTGCCGGCGGCGCTACCCTGTTCGATTACCACGCCTACCGCGAGCAGTTTCAGACCGCCGTGCGGGATCTCAGACTGGAGCCATCGCTGATTCTGCCGGGAGTAGTCTCCGATGCTGATCTGCCGACTCTTTATCACCTAGCCGATGCCTTTGTGTTTCCCTCACTGAAAGAAGGCTGGGGCTTGGTGGTGCTGGAAGCCATCGCTGCGGGACTGCCGGTAATCGCCTCGGATCAGCCGCCCTTCACGGAATTTCTCACATCCCAGCAGGCACTCCTCGTCGATCCAGAATCCGTTGCCGCCATCGCCGCTGCCATGCAGCAGATCCTCGACCCCGATATTGCGGCCAGCCTGCGACATCACGCCCAGCCCCTCTGCGAGCAATTTTCCTGGGAAAAGTCTGCCACAATGCATGTAGACCACTATCGCCAACTTTTGCACTCTTGAACTGAACCTTTGAACCATGCCTGAAATGCGCTTTCGGATTCGCTGGTGCGACGGTACTGAAGAACTGTGCTACTCGCCGTCTCTTGTTGTCAAAAAATACTTTGAGCTACATCACACCTATGACCTAGAGGACTTCGTGCAGCGGGCCCGCACCGCCCTGCAAATTGCCAGCGACCGCGTGCAGGCTAAATATGGCTACCCCTGCGGCTTGGCATTGGGTCAGCTCCAGCAGATCGAAGAGCGAGCCGCCCAGTATCGGGCGGTGCCAAACGCCCAGGTGGAAGTGTTGCAGTTTATTGAGTAGCAGATGCGGTTACACATTTTTTCCTAGTCTCTACAAGTTACCCATGTAATGCGATCGCAAAACTCATCATCACAAACTTGCCCCCCATTAATCACTCTAGTGACCTGATTGTCCTCCTCCCAATCAAAGTCAATGGCAGATCGATACCCTCTTGCTCGACAGTAGGCATGAGCCGCAGGCCAGCCACAATTGGCTGCCCATTCTCTGCAATAGTCCAGATGATATCCGCCAACAGTTGGATTTCTAAATGTGCGCTCACGGGCGTCAGCGGGCATCTGGAGAAGCATTGAGCTTGCAAAAAGCATCGAGAGCATCGAAAGAAATGGCAGGCGTTTCATTGAATTTCTCCTGAGTTCGTGTTGAGTATGTTGAAATTGCTGAGGCGGATTGACTTCAAATTCGTATTGAACTGGAAACCAGAGTGGAATGTATCAAACTGTCACACCTATATCAGAATGGGTAAGCGCTAGATTAGGTGAGAGCGTAGCGAATTGAACTTGTGCTGCACTGCCATTCCCATCGACATCAAAGAATAAAGCGCCTGTTGCTGGGTCATAGATGATCCGGTGATCAGCGGTGGATGCAGCATTGCCAACTGCGAATAACGCTTCCGCCAGTGCACCGCCGGTCAGGGTTGGATCAAATCCTCTCGCAGAAATCAGAATCGTGTCTCCTTGGGCTTGGGTAAAATCTGTCACTGTACTGGTGCCGACTATGGGGCTTGAAAAACCAAATGCATCAGCCCCCTCTCCTCCGGTAAATCGGTCATTTCCACCATTTCCATACAGACGGTTATTACCGCTATTTCCAATCAGCACATCATCGAATGAGGTTCCTATGACTGCTTCAATGTTGAGGATGATTTCCGTAACGGTTTCACCTGCTTCATTGATATAGGTGATGATGCCAGTCGTCAAGTCGGCAGCTATAGCCGCATCTTCTTCTGACAGATTGACAGTATCGAATCCGCTGCCGCCATCTAGATAGTCAATTCCTGCACCACCAATCAGATAATCATTGCCATTTCCACCTTGAAGTCTATCGTCGCCTGCCTGACCATCGAATCGGTTATGATCTGCATTGCCAATTAGTTCATCGGCAAATGGCGTACTTGATATGCTTTCAATGTTGCGAATAGTTTCAGTAATCGCTTTGTTGGCAGCATCGGCGTAGGTAATGCGACCCGTGTTTAAGTCTGCCTTGACTCCGGCTTTGCTATCTCCTAGCAACACTACATCATAGCCATCTCCACCATCCAGATCATCAACTCCATCGCCGCCAGTTAACCAATCATCTCCAGCACCACCGCTCAATCGATCGTCCCCAGACTCACCTGCCAGCCGATTGTCACCCTCATCTCCTAGGAGTTGATCTCTCAGCGCAGTACCTCGGACCCGTTCAATACTGAGAATCGTTTCTTTGACTTCGCTGCCATTCTGGATGTAGACCACATAGTCTTGGTTGAGATCGACAACAACATCTACTGGAAAACCTGGAACAGCATCCGTACCAATATCACTCAGCACCACCATATCGCTGCCTTCACCGCCATCCAATTGGTCGATCCCATCACCTCCTGCTAGCTCATCATCACCCGCGCCACCTTTGAGCGTGTCATTTCCTGCTCGTCCTATCAAATAATTGGGTTTGTCGTCCCCAACCAGAGTATCGTTCAATGCCG
This sequence comes from Synechococcales cyanobacterium C42_A2020_086, assembly GCA_015272325.1. Lineage (GTDB taxonomy): Bacteria > Cyanobacteriota > Cyanobacteriia > Elainellales > Elainellaceae > JACYLU01. The sequence goes on from JACYLU010000028.1 coordinate 12,952, forward strand.
TTCCAGCAATCCCTTCAATATTGAGAATCCTCTCGGTAATCTCTTTTCCTGCCTCGCCAGCATACATCACTATCCCAGCTTTCAGATCCACTGCTGCTGCGGTTTCTAAATCATTCAAAGTTACTGAGTCAATGCCCTCACCGCCGTCTATAGAGTCAATGCCTGCACCCCCATCTAGGGTGTCGTTTCCGGCTCCACCAGTGAGCACATCATCACCCGAATTGCCCCTGAGACGATCGTTGCCATCGCCACCATCGAGCTGATTGTTTGCTGCATTGCCAATGAGCACATCATTATTTCGTGTTCCTACGACATTCTCAATATTGAGCAGTTCCTCCGTGACCACATTGTTAGCTGCATCAAGGTAGGTTAGTGTGCCTGTGCGAAGATCAGCCGTTGCGCTAATTTCATTAGCCGGTATATGGATTGTGTCAATGCCTGCACCACCATCCAAGATATCTATACCGCTATCTCCTAGCAACAAATCATTGCCATTACCACCGATGAGATGATCGTCTCCTTCTAAGCCGCTTAATTGATTGTCAGCATCACTTCCTAGAATCCTATTATCTGCACGATTACCTATACCAATAACCGCTTCAGGAACGATAAGGGATAAGTTTTCTAAATTTTCACCAAGCGTATAGTTTATAGTAGAATTAATTGTGTCAATGCCTTGATCAAAATATTCCACTACAATGTCTTCGACGTGATCCACTTCGTAACTGTCATCTCCTGCTCCTCCAAACATGGAGTCTATGCCTTCACCACCATTAAGATAATCATTACCGCCATCACCATTGAGCAGGTCCTGCCCCATAAGACCAATCAATCGATTACTCGCCTCATTTCCTATTAATGCATTGTCGAAGCTGTTGCCAATGCCATCGATTGCCTCAGTGCCATATAGCAATAGCTTTGTCTGGCTTGAGTCTTCTAGGCTGCTGGTTATGTAGGATTGGCGTGTTGCTGGATCAAACTGGGCAGTGACCCGAATCCTATACTCGCTACGTTGGCCTTTAGCAAGAAACCAAACTGAATTATCCTCGGAGAATCGAGTTGATACCCAAGTCTGAACCTTATTCTCTGGATCAGAGGCACCTTCCCAGCGAAACTGAGGCTTGCCATCTGTCACCTGGATTGCCAAGTTCATGCTTGCAATTGTTTCTGCGCCCTCCTCGTTCAGTGCATCGGCAAGTTCAATAGAACCCTTGATTGCTCCCTCGATAGCTTGCACAATGGCTGTAGGATCACGGGCAATAATACCTCGTACGCCATCAATAATTGCTTTTCCCAGCTTCCCCGAACCCTCCAGAAAATTAAACCAATTGATATCATCATCATCGCTCACATTAATTGTGGCAGCGACTGTTTCATTGGCATCAAGATCGATTGTAGTTGACAGCACGTCAATGTCATATTTTACGTCACCTTTCCTAAGGCGAATGAAATCTTCGTAAACCGGCTTCTTTTCACGAGATGGCTCAGTATCGTTAGAACTAGCATAGATTGTTGTAAAAGAAACCTCATCGCCTTTATTCCTTCCAGTGTTTCTTGCAATTCTTCGTTCGGTGACATCTCGGACAATAATCTCGTCGATCTTGAGCGTAAATTGATACAGAGACATAGCAATTTCCTGATAATTGGCACAAAGGTTCGATGCACTTTATCCCAGTCTGCATTTCACCAAAATTATGCGTTCCTAGTCGCATCTTTGTCAGTGCTACAAAGCCGTTACTTCAGACAAGTTTGCTCTAACACCTAGCTGCAGAAAGTCGCGAAAAGCCGGTAAAAGTCGTATATTTCTGATAATCAGGTCAGTTTGCCAGTCTCAGGGTACACTTTGCCTTATCAGCGATGGATATAGACGAACTCGTTAGAATTGCTGACGCGGTTGTTTCAACCCAATTGGGACGACCTTTGAACGACTGTGAGCGGCATGTCTTGCAAGAGTGCTGCAATGGGAAAAAATTTCAAGATATGGAGGGCTGGGCAGAAAAGACTTTAAAGGATACAGGAGCTCGCCTATGGAAATGTTTCGAGCAGGCACTCGGTGGGCAGATCAGGGTGAGCAAATCTACCTTTCAATCCGCCCTGACTCGGCTTTCTCAAGATCCGCGCTACAGCGGTGTTGCACAACCCATCATTCCTATCATGCAGGCAGCGGGATTTTCTTCATCTCATCATCCGTTTGGCGATCGGGGTTGTATTACCGATCCATTGCGTTTTTTTGACCGCGAAGAGATCTTGCAACGAGTATTTGAAGGGCTGCGGCTTGGTTGTAGTCAGTCTCTTGTGGGCGAGACTCAAATAGGGAAGTCTTCCATTTTATCGATGATCTGTATCCAAGGGCCTCAGCAACTTCAGCTTCCTCAACAGTCCTTTGTTCTGTTGGATATGCAGTGCATTTACGATGAGAAAGATCTGTTCACTGCTCTCTGTGATGAGTTAGGGATTGATCCCCCTTGCCGGGGCTACGAGTTGCGGCGAAAATTGCGCAATCAGCACTACATTGTTTGTCTCGATGAAGTTGAGAAGATGACTCACCCCGAAAAATTTAGCGGTGATGAGCGCAGCGAATTGCGCGGTCTAGCGAGTCATCCGACGGCACCGTTTACTTTAGTGATTGCTAGCCGCTCACCCTTGCCACAACTGTTTCCAGACTCACCTGAGAAAACATCGCCCCTAGCAGGCATCTGTCATCCTATTGATGTTGGGGCATTTTCGCCCACGGTCGCCAAGGCATTTATAGAGCATCGTTTACGTGGGTCCCCTGTGACCTTCAGCGAAGAACAGATTAATGACTTACTCGATAGAAGCCAAGGTCACCCTGCCCGCCTGCAAGAATATGCTGCCGAGCTTTACGATCGTCTTAGCGGACAGTAGAGGTTCTTATGCCCAACTTCTCTGTTTACCAATCCATTTATTTTTATTTAGGGGAAGTACCGGATTGCCTTGATCTCCTGAATCTTCGTCATTACTTTCTTCTTGCTTACTGGGTCTATTTTCGTCCAACCGCCCTGAAGTCTTATCTGTATCAAATCGACCCCGAGTTTTACAGTGCGAATCCTGGACTGCAAATCTTTCGCTCGCTAGGCATCCCACCCTACCGCAATCTTTATCTAATGATTCCCCTAGTTGGGTTAGGGTTAGCTAGCCCATTGGGGTTACTGTTTCTAGGGGTTCTGGGTTGGCAAACTCGACGATCGATCAACTGGTTAGGATGGGGGTGGGGATCGCTGATCGGCGTTACTGTTGGCATCTTGTTTTTTATTTTGTTTCTGACGGTATTTGGTGCTGCGGTTAGTATTGCCCGAGGATTGGTGACTGGTTCAATTGTTGGGATTGCCAGCGGAGTTCCTAATGGGCTGCTATTCAGCACGGTACTCGGGATGTCCGAGAACTTACAGTTACTCGATATCAAGAATCAGTCTGGTGCCATTATCGCGATTGCATTGGCATTTGGTCTGGCAATTGGTGTGGCCGTTGGTATGGCTATTGGAGGAGCCATTGGGGTTGTCGTTGCGCTGACTCTCGGTAGCGCGGGCAGCCTCATTATTGGCATCGTGTTTAGTCTCATCATTGGAACTATGCCAGCCATCGCGGCTGCGAGGGCTATTACTGGTATCGCATTTGGATTGACTATTGGCATCGCAGCTAGCTCGGCAGGCGGTGCAGATATGAATCCAGCTCGAAACGTCGTCAATGGAATAACTATCTGTGGAGCAGTGAGTACCGCTTTCGGGTTCTGCTTTGGGGGACAGTTAGGATTGCTGACTGCTGTTGTGTCCATTTTCTGCACCTTGCGGTTGCCTTTATTTGGAATAGAGTTACTCTGGAGTGTGCTCAGTTTCAATTCATCGCTGAGCCACCCTTCGGAGTGGGATGAATTTTTGATCGTTTGTCTACCCGGCACCCAGAAAAAATTGGCGCAGCAGCTTCAACAAAATGAATCGCTGGGTTTTTCTGTTTTAGGAAATTTGGCTTGCAATCCCTTTCAGCGATGGCAGGCTCAGCGCGTCCTCAAAGCGTACTTACACCAGCAGCCCTCTCCCTTTCGCAGTTTGTATGCCTTGCTGCTGCATCCCGTAGCAGACACCTATATTTTTGCTCCTGTAACTCAACTGGGATGGGAACGACTGCCAACCATCCAGCAAGTTTTATTAGGCGAACTCAACGGTCAATGGGTCGATTGCACTATTGATCTAACTAGCAGCTTAATTGAGCGTCTGATTTATCGCCTGACTTCGCTCCTACGCTATCCCCAACCCACCGCTCTGACTCAGTTTGCAGGGCTGCTATTCAAACTGCTCAATTGCAGCACCTCTGATTCGAGAGAAGAGATGCTAGCTCTACTATCCAACCACCATTTCATTTATTCCTACCTAGCCAACGAGCCAGAGGGACCAGAAATTCAATACTCGTTTGAGGTGATGCTCGGTTTTCTAGCCTGCGATAGCCTTTCTGGATTGCCCCAGATCATTGCCGTCGCATCTCGGCTTCCCGCAGTAGAGGGATCAATTCGCCCCCAACTCTTAGAGGCGCTGAGCCGCCTACAAGCTATTGGCTCCGATATGATCACCTATCTGACAGCGGCTAGTCGGGTGAATAAGCAAGCTGCACTGTTAAGAGCCAACAAGGCACTGGATGAGCTAGAAGCCTATGTGGTTGGCGAAGTCATCATCCCAGAGCAAATCATTCTCAGCCATATCATTCACCATTGGCATCGCCTGATTAGTGAGGCGGGTGGCGAAATTGGGCGAGTTGAGACATTCAGTACTGTGCCGAATCCGTACGTGGTTGGCAATCCAGTGATTGGTACTATCTTTGTAGGACGTGAAGATATCATTCAACGCCTAGAGGAATTGTGGTCAACCCCTCAGCCACCTTCTATTATTCTGTACGGACACCGGCGCATGGGTAAATCCTCTATCCTACATAATCTCGATAGGCACTTAGGAGAACAAACAGTTGTAATAGATTTTAATATGCAGGTGATCGGAAGTGTGAATAGCACTAACGAATTACTTTATGCGTTGGCTATAGAGCTTTATGACAGTCTGCCATCCGCACAGCAGTCCGATTTAGAGGAACCGCAGCATACTCAATTTACAACTCGCAATCCGTATCATGCCCTATGGCGTTTTCTGAAGCAACTTGATAGAATTCGCGATCATTACCGCTTCATTATTGCAATAGATGAGTTTGAGCTACTTGAAGAGTTAATTGAGGAGCAGATTATCGAGCAGAGACTCATCGGGTTCTGGCGAGGTCTCATTCAAACCTATCCCTGGTTTATTATGATTTTTGCTGGGCTGCATACACTCGATGAAATGCGAGAAAACTATTGGTCTCCTCTGTTTAGCAGCATTACCGCAGTTCCAGTCAGCTTTCTATCAAACAGTGCGGTTCAAAAACTTGTTACTCAGCCATCTCCTGATTTCGACATTGAGTATGATCCTGAAGTCGTACAAGCCATTTATCATCTTACGAATGGCCAACCTTACCTAGTCCAATTGATCGGACATGCGCTAGTCACTCGCTTTAATCAGCGGGTCTTTGCGGAAGGAAGGCAAGGTGAGAAGCGCTTTAAGTTAGAAGATCTGGAGGCTGTCGTTAATTCTCCAGAATTTTATCGGGATGGAGATGCCTATTTTGCTGGAATTTGGAGGCGAGCAGAGATAAGTCAACCCCATGGACAATTAGGCATTCTCTGTAAACTTTGCTGTGCCAAACTATCGCTACCAAACCTTGTTGAAGACGGCATTCTTAGCAGTGAAGCGGTGCACAGCGCTTTGGAAGCCTTGAAACGACATGATGTCATCGAGCAGGAAGGTAATCATTACACCTATACAGTTGAACTCATGCGGCGTTGGGTAGAGAGAATGAAGATTGCGAAACCTGAAGACGCTTTGGCTTTAGGTAGATCGTCAGCAGCGGACACGGTCAGCAACACCCCATTGTAACGAGCGGGTGACGCCGCGTCCAGCCACTTGCCTGCCCTCTCCTCCCATTCTTTCTCAGCTTTCTCAGGAGATCGTTATTCTCGGCTCAGAGTCGTGTCAGACCTAGCTCAGCTTGCCGGTGCATCCTAATCATTATCGGAAGTGAGATGTTGATTGACAGTGAATTGACAGGTGCTTGACAAACCTCTACTCACTTCCCGACGCCAAAATGAATTAAACGATTGATTGACGAATGAATTGAAAGGAGCTAGAACCATGAAACGGTTTATTCTTGTTGGTCTATCAGCAATGATCTTAGTTACAGCCGCAACACTACCGGCAGCAGCCCTCACTTCTCGCTTTGATGCAGCCCGCGAGCAAACCATGAATAAGATCAATGAACGCTTCAGCAATGCTCGTGAGCAGCAAATGAACAAACTAAATGAACGCTTTGACAAAGAACATCAGAATACGCTCAACAAACTCAATCAGCGGTTTAACGACTCTCGTCAGGATGTCCAGAACCGCTAGTTCTCCAGCTAAGAGCTTGCAGACAATATCCTAAGCGCTCAGATGCAACCGCCTCCCCGTTGATCAATTCAGCGGGGGTTTTTGATGTCAGTTGATGGTGCTGGCAGCAGAGCGTCTTTAGACTGTTGTAGCTTCATGTTCTGAGAGGATCTCAATAAAGGGGGGAGCATTTCATTGAGCCTCCTCATTTAGTGTCCTTCTGTCCTCTACGGCACCTAACGCCACCAGCGAAGCCCGTTGAGCATGGGTTAAGCCGCTAACCCCAGCGATATTGGTTCCTTCGTACGGTCTGGGTGCTCTCAGCGTTGCCAGACAATGACCGGATTTCACATCCCACAATTTCATCGTTTCGTCATCGCTACTGCTGATTAGGAGTTCTCCATTCGGGCTAAAGGTCACCGATCGTACCCAACGGCTATGGCCCTGGAGCACCTGCAGGCATTGTCCTGTCCGCCCATCCCAAAGCCGCACGGTGTGATCATCACTGCCGCTCGCCAACAGATTGGACTGCGGTGCAACGGCTACAGATCGGATCTGATTCCTATGGCCTTGGAGCACCTGCTGGCATTCACCCGTCTCCACGTCCCACAGTCGAATGGTGTGATCTCCACTGCCGCTAACAAGCCGTTCTCCATTGGGGCTAAAGGTGACGGACCGCACCCAGCAAGTATGCCCCCGCAGCACCCGCAGGCATTGCCAAGTCTGCCCATCCCAAATCCGCACGGTGTGATCATCACTGCCGCTGGCTAGCAGCGTACCGTCCGGGCTAAACGCAATAGACCAGACCCAGCTTTCATGCTCTTGCAGACGATGCAGGCATTGCCGAGTTTTCACGTCCCAAATTCGCACGGTTTGGTTATCGCTGCTGCTGGCTAGCAGTGCTCCATTCGGGCTAAAGGCAATAGACCAGACCCAGCTTGTATGTCCGTGGAAGACATGTAGGCATTGATGACTGCGCACATCCCAGAGTCGCACCGTTCGATCGTCCGCTCCACTCGCCAGCAGCGTGCCATCCCCACTAAATACCACCGACCGGACTCGATTCGTATGTCCTGAGAGCACATGCAAGCATTCACCCGTCTGCCCATCCCAAATCCGCACGGTGTGATCATCACTGCCGCTGGCTAGCAGCGCGCCATCCGGGCTAAACGCTACAGACCCAATTCGATTGGTATAGCCCTGAAAGACATGCAGGCATTGGCGAGTCTTCGCATCCCAGAGGCGTACGGTTTGGTCTTCGCTGCCGCTGACTAGCATCGTGCCATCCGGACTAAATGCCACGGCTCCAACTCGATTGGTGTGCCCTTGCAGCACATGTAGACATTGCTGAGACTTCACGTCCCAGAGCCGCACGGTCTGATCGTCACTGCCGCTCGCGATCATTCCTCTATCAGGACTTGCCTCATAACCCGGCGCAAACGCTACAGACAAAACTTGATCGGTATGACCCTGGAGCACCTGCCGACATTCTCCGGTTTGGACGTCCCACAGTCGAATCGTTTGATCGGTGCTGCCGCTCGCCACGATCTTGCCCTGCGGCGCAAAGGCAACAGATCGCACCCAGCGAGTATGTCCCTGAAGGACCTGCAAGCATTGGCCCGTTTCCACATCCCAGAGCCGAATCGTTTGATCGGCACTGCCACTGACCAGCATCTTGTCCTGTGGCGCGAAGGCTAACGACCAGACTCCGTTTGTGTGGTCCTGCAGCACCTGCCGGCAGTCACCCGTTTTCACATTCCAGAGCCGCACGGTGTGATCATCCGCTCCACTGGCCAGCATTTCCCCTTGCGGCGCAAAGGCGACACACCAAACCTGACCTGTATGCCCTTGCAGTACCTGCAGACATTGATGAGTTCGCACATTCCAGAGCCGCACGGTGTGATCATCACTGCCGCTGGCTAGCATCGTGCCATCCGGGCTAAAAGCCACCGACCAGACCCAATCGGTATGCCCTTGGTAGCTCGCTAAAAATTGTCCGTCTGTTACTCGCCAAAGATTGATGGTTTGATGGCTACCTCCCGTTGCCAACAGCGTGCCATCGGGGCTAAAAGCAACTGTAAGAATCGAACCAAAATTGTACGTTAATACCGCGTTCGTGAAATGGGCGTTGGCAAAATTGATGTGATGCAACTGCTGACTCTTGAGATAGGCTTGCCGGATGGTTAACCGAGAAAAATCATAGTGGCTGACCTCAGCCTCTAAATGACAGAGGAGGTTTAAGAGATTTCCGGCAGCATATCCTGAAGCAAACTGGGGTTGATTTCTGACGAGTTGCAGCACTTCTGCTAGCTGTGCTTTCGCATGAACTAGGTCATTCAGAATCGGGCGCAGAATTAAGCGAGTTTGGGACTGACGAACGTAGTCTTTTGCCGTGGCTTTGATTAAGGCATGAGTATGAAACAGATCCAGCGTTTGATTCTGCAGCTCGCTGCTCATTTGCGCGATCACGTAATCGGTCACATATTCCATTACCACGTTTTGCAGCGTAAACTCCGCAGCATTTTTTTCTACCAGCGAGCGTCGCCTCAGGGATTGCAGAGCATCTATCAAATTGGATTGTAGGGGTTTGAGTACAAAATCATGTTGTAATTCCATCCAGGACATCCCTTCTCGATGAATAGCAAGCCAATACATGATTTGCTTTTCCAGCAGGGATAGTCGCCGAAATTGCTCATCTAGCAGCAGATTGATGTCACCAAACGCAATCGCTCCCTGCTGCAGAAATTGGGCAACGTCACCTTCAAACAGCTCTTGCACCGTGGTTGCAACCACTTTCAGCGCCAGAGGATTACCGTCGTAAAGGGTTGTGAGTTGGCTCCATTCGGCCGCAGAGGCCGCTAGGGAACCACTGGTTTGCAGCATGGCCTGCGCCTCTGGTGTCTCCAGTCCACTCAAGTGCAGCGATCGCACCGGCAGAGAGGGACCTTCCAGCAGCGTCAGCATTTTCGGCTTCTCGCGACTAGTCAGCACGAGGCAGCTCCTGTGGTGTTCGGTTGCCACTCGACGCAGCAGCTCACCATAGCCCTCGTAGCCGTCTCGGTATTGCCCTATGGGTAGACGATGCAACGATGTAACCGCCTCGCTGCTGCTGAGGATGGTATCAAAGTTATCTAACACCAACAGGCAGCGATAGGCGCGCAGACACTCCATGAGCTGAACCATCTGAGCCTCAAACGAAGTGGGCAGCGGGGTGTTCTGCTGACCCGAGAGGATAGGTATCCAAGTCGCCAGCACTTCTTCTAAAGGGGGAGCATTGCGTATCGATTGCCAAATTAGACCCTCGAATTCACCCTGAAGGTGACCAACCAGCGTAGCGACCAGCGATGTTTTGCCAATTCCACCGATCCCCGACACGGTGATTAAACGACAGCGATCATCTACAATCCATTGTGCTAGCGTGGTCAGTTCTTTAGTGCGCCCAAAGAATACCGAAACATCCACGGCTTCTCCCCAGTGGATGCGCTGGCTCGTTAGTGTTGGCTCAAACTGCTTGCGGCTGGGTTGGGTTGCAGCCAACTCACCCAAGTCGGCGATTTCCTGCCACTCTAGCGAGAGTCGCTGACATAGATCGACAAAGGTGGCGTAGTCAACGGGCTTCCCCGTGAGGAATTTGCTGACGGTGGATAATGCCAGTCCTCGATCTTCGGCTAAGGCTCTTTGGCTAGGAAAGGCCGCGTGCTGAACAGCCAATCTGACTACTTCGAGGCAGTCAACCCGAACTTTGAGCGATCGCGGCATGGCTTCGTCCTCAGGGCAATATCAGCGGGGGGCGCAACTCAGTATCGCCTTGAGTGCAGTATAAATCCGTCACAAATCCGTCACAAGTCGGTCAATTCTCAGTCTGGAACTCGGTAAATAACGTGGTTTGATCAGAAGCAAGGTAGGGAAGTAAGAGGACGAGGTGATTTAGGCAGAGAGCGAGTCACTTCAGCACCAGCGTCTTTTAACGCGCGCCCTAGCCCCCTAGCTCCCCTAACCCCAATTCTGAAGCGGATTAGCAAGTGATCTTCAGCGTCTTCAGGGTTGGGGGGTCGGGGACTACAAGGACTGTAAGTATCTGAATAATAACGCCTCAAGTCAACTATTGTATGAAACGAGGAAAACTCAAATGAACTCTACGTTACACAACCCATCTGAATCGATAAAGTCCTATGTTGTGGATCGTATCAATCGTCGCAACAACATCCAGCTAACTTCGGTAACAGGTAAAAGCTACATCCTGCCTATATTAGGCATTCTTGAAGTTGACAATAGCGAGTTCCCACCTCTAATCAGCCGTTTCGAGCTTTCCTCTACGCAGATCGATCCTGAAGGAACTAAATTGGGGAATCTTTTTGTTCGCTTAGACAAGTTTGTTGCCCCACTCCGGCGTGAAAACGGCAAACTGACTGCTGATATAACCATCATGATTGGTTTTCTACAGTCCAATGCTGATTTTGAGTATCTCACGTTCCCGACATTGGTTCGCTTTGAAGCAAAGGTGCGTGGTTCCACTCTGGTCGCTACATTATCCGGATCGCTACCCCAGGATATGCCGATCGTAGGGGATGGAGCAATTCAGTTAAACGTATTGGGAGTTTGTGATACCTATGGTGAATTCTCGGCTAAGTTTAGCCTAGACGGCAAACCCCATCCCGTTCATTTACAGATATCAAATGGTGATTGCTGTCTTTCGTTTTCTGGAATTACCGAGATTTCTGAACTTGTTCCTAGCCATGCAACCTATATTTTAGACTGGTCTGTTTCCGATACAGCTTCAGCTGCTCCTTCCCCAAGTTCTTCAGACGATCGAGGAGTTCGAGATGTCATTTCTGATGTGGTTATTGGTTCTGGCAGCCACGCACAGCTAGAATTTAGCCTTTTTGATCCCGCAAAGATGTATTTGCTTGATCCCGTCATTCTGGCGCAAGAACCAGGAACGAATGCCAAAATATCTAATGAGCTGAAACGAGAATCATCATATAAACGAACAGTGACGCTGGTAACGACCATTGAGGGTACACCCAATAGATACGTACTGCTCGATACGATTGGTGCCGCTAGGAATTTACCCACTAGAGACGGCAGTTTTCCAAGAGGTGTATTCGTCGCTCCGGAGCAACCCACAGGTGAGATCATCTGTTGCAACCTGAAGCCGCCAGGACCAAACAGCCCTGGAAGTGAGCCTGTGTTACGGAATCCGCCGGGCGGCAGTGGTGGTGTTCCTGATCCTCCTGAACCTTCAGATGGCGGTAGCGGACAGCCGAATTCCTCAACGAGCGAGGGAGGAAATTCCTGTGATGTAAACTATGCCGTCATCCTGCCACCTACTGGTCGGCTCGTGCTGGAGACACAAGCCCGTGCCTTAGAACCCGATGAGAGAGAAGTTGCTTTTGCGGGCGCGTTTCGCAATGGAGCCAGGATCCCAACAGCGAATCTCCAACTCCTTGGAGCTAATGGCTACTGCATCGACCGCCCATTGATGCCGATTTGGATTGTTTCACCGGGTTACTATGATCTGCTAGTTCAAGTCCCGGCAGAGCGAACCCTACGCAAGGTTATGGAGTTAAAGTTCCCAATTGACACCAGAAAAGAGTTTGTGAGTCAAATTGCTGTGTACCCACCAACCGCTTCAGAAATCCAAAATTTCTCACCGTTGGTAGTAGGTTCTGCACAGCAGGGAGTTGGCTTTTCTCTAATCGATTACACCGTCCTTCCCAAGGCGCTCAAGCTCAGAATGGTCAATGAAGGGGGCGGTTGGATTCTGGTATCCTTACCAGAACACTGCAATGTTCTATCTGTTCATACAACAACGGACAGCGGGGTTGACCTAGATGAAGATTGCCGGTATTGCTCATTGCAGTCTGAGCAAGGTAATTGGTTGACTGTGTTTTGGCTACCAAAGAAAGTTCAAAATTTAGTTGTTGTCACCCGTTAGGCTTCAACTTCATCAATTCACAAGTATGTTCTGTTTATTATCTTGTTGATGCTTCTGCGGGTCTCTTGCTGATTGTGCTTGTGAAGTCCATTATCTGACTGTATTGCCCGCCTTCCTTGAATTATCAATCACATTCAATGCGCAATAGGAATCATTCCTGGCTCTTCGGATATTTTATCGCTCGATAGGCTTTTGAGTTTTCCAAATTCTGTTTCATTCAACCCCTGCAAAGGAGATAGAAGATGGTACAAGGACCTACTGATCTTGAGCAAGCGGCACCCAATGATTTAACCGTTGAGGGTGATGTTGTAGTTAGAAATGGTCGTCGAACCCGCATCCGTTTAGATAGAGAGACAGGCAGCATCTTTGCCCATAACAACGAGGGACAAATTGTCTTTCAATGGGAAATGCCAGGCAATAATCTGCGCTTTGGTGGCATTGGCAATGCCAACTCCAATGCTGATGCTGATCTCGTCATGTTTAAAGGAAATGTAGCTAATCTACAAGATGTTAATCAGGCAACGTTTCATGTCAATACTGGCGCGGGTAGCGTGCGAATTGGCGGCAACGCAACGGCTGGGCAATCGGTTTGGCTAGACGCTAACAACAATCAAACCGCGTTTATAAGTGGCGCAAATGCAGATCTGATCCTCGGTGGACGGGGTACCAGCGGCAGCATTTTCCTGAGGGGGACAGCCGACTCTCCGCAAAACCGCATTCACCTAGATGCAGAGAACGCCAATATCTGGATCGGTGGGTTCGACCGAGACGGGGACATCTCAATCTTTGCGTCTAGCACAACCAATCCTAGCGATCCATCTCAAGCTTCGATCCGTTTGAACGGTGACACGGGTGCCCTCACTCTGGGAGGCAATGGTACAAATGGTGTGATTGCGCTGAGGAGTAGTGATACTAGAGACCGAATTCGTTTGGATGCAAACACAGGTGGTATTCGCAGTGGTGGGCACGAACGAAACGGATTTTTGGCAATTTTTCCGGCGAGTGCAACCGAGTTTGGTGACCCCTCTCAAGCCCCAATTTTTCTCAACGGCGAGACTGGCAATATCCAGGTATCAGGAGTCAGATTTGGCGACGGCACGCTCCAAACCACAGCTCAGCTACGGGGACCCGAAGGAGAGCGAGGGCCCCAAGGACCACAGGGACCCCAAGGAGAACCCGGTCCGCCAGGAATAGTGGATTTTACAACGACTCAGGCTCGCGTTTGGCAAGCCGCGGACGTCAACCGAGCCATTCAGATGATCAACGCTGACGGAACTGTTGTTCAGTCCCTTCCTATCGATGGTCAGGTTAGCGATCAGGCATTGAAGACCAATTTCCAGGCTATTAATTCGCTGCGCGTGCTGGAGAAGTTGAGTACGCTGCGGATCAACCAGTGGAATTGGAAGAATGAAGACCCTAGCGTTGTTCATATTGGCCCAACTTCACAAGATTTCCTTGCCGCTTTTGGTTTGGGAAGCGACGAGCGGCAAATCAAACATGTTGATATGCATGGAGTGACGTTGGCATCGATTCAAGCGTTGCACCATCTCTTCGTTGAGCAACATTCGCAGATCAAGCAGCAACAGGAGAAGATTGAGTCGCTTGAAGCACAACTTGAAAACCTGCGGCGCCGATAGGCAGAGGGGTAGGGTGGTTCGTTGCTCACCCTGCTCTCCAACTTGGCTTTAGGTCCAGTTCAACTCGCAGAGCTACCGACTGTCGAGCAAACGGTTCTCTAACGACTGGCTGACTCGTGAAATCAGGTAGCAAAATGCCCAGTAAATCGCGCCTATAAATAAATACACTTCGGCATGGCGTCCAATGAAGTCGGGGTTGGCCAAGACTGACGAGGAGATGCCGAGGAGTTCCATGAAGCCAAAGACCGACAGTAGGGTTGTGGTTTTGAATAGGGTAATCGCTTCGCCGGCCAGTGCCGGAAGGACCAGCCGTAGTGCTTGGGGAAGCAGAACCAGCGCGATCGTCAGGACGGGATGCAAGCCAAGGGCGCGAGCGGCTTCGAGTTGACCTCGGGGAATCGCCTGCAAGCCACCCCGCACAACTTCGGCAAGGTATGCCGCAGCAGTCATTGCCAGTCCAAGTGTCGCGGCGATTAGGGGATCGGGACGGGTCCAGTCTGGCGGCAGCAGCAGCGGCAGCATTACCAGCGCCATGAACAACACCCCAATCAGCGGCAAACCGCGCAGCACTTCGATGTAGATCGTCGAGGTCAGGCGGAGCACGGGCAGCGAACTTTGCCGTCCGAAGGCTAGCAACACCCCCAGCGGAAACGACAGCACCAGACTGACGGCAGCGGTGAATAGCGTCAGCAGCAGCCCGCCCCAGTTTGCAGTTGCAACCTGCTGCAAGCCGAGACCTCCGCGAATCAGCCAGAGGAGGCTAGCACCGGATACAACTCCCAGCAGCGGCAGCCAGCGCAGCAGTGGTAGATTACGCCCCAGCCCGTCACCCAGCAAAACCAGCAGAATAGGCAACATCAGGCTCAGCTTGGCAACCAGCACCATTGGCATCACGGCAATCCCAACGGCAACAGCTACGCCAATCAGGAATGATCGATTCCGCAACGGCTGCCACGGTTGCTGCGGTCTTTGCACGCTGCCCCACGCCATACCGCCCACTAGCGCTAGCAGGGCCACGGCGATCCGCAGTCGCCACAGCCATTCGACTGGGTAGCGACCCACAAGAAATAGCTTGACGTTGGCTGCTAACACGGACCACTGAGCTTGAGTTGTGGCCCAGATCAGAACGGCTGTTATTCCCGGCACAATTGCCATCAGGAACACAACCGATAAGAGGCTATTCAACGGGGTGTCGAACAGCTTCTGCGTCCAGCGAGGGCTGCGGCAAAGGGGCGGGGGATCGAGAGACATCGGAGACTAAGCAGGTAAGAAGTGAAAAAACTGTAACCACTAACGATCGTGAATTTGCAGCGAACGGTTGAATGCATTCATTAACAGCGAAATGCTGAGATTGGTACTCAGATAGGTGATTATCAAAATTAGCATTGTCTCTACGGCGCGTCCGGCTCGGTTGAAGGTGGTGTTGGCAACGAAGTAGAGATCGGGATAGCCGATGGCGATCGCCAAGCTCGTTCCTTTGAGTAAATTCAGATATTGATTCGTTAAAGGCGGCACGATCGCTGGCAGCGCCTGTGGGACAATGACTGTCAAAAGCGCGATCGGCGACTTCAGTCCCAGGGCTTGAGCCGCTTCCCATTGCCCTTGCGGAACCGACTGAATGCCCGCCCGCACAATTTCCGCGATGAAGCTGCCGATAAACAACGTCAGACCCACCAGCAGCGAGGTAAATTCGGGGCTGAACTGCAAGCCGCCTTCTAGCTGATTGGTATCGCTGATGCGCGGCAAATCGATGGCCAAGGGTCCCGTTTGCGTCAGAACAGCAGCGAGCAGAATGGCGATCGCGATAGTTGCAACCCACCACTGCGGTCGGTCACCTTGCCGGAATCGCCGCAGCCCTATGCCTGCAAGCAGTCCTAAACTCAGCAGCAGCAACCAGGTAACGCTGCCCGAGGTCAGGGTAAACCAGGGAATGGCGATGCCGCGATTAGTGATGTAGCTGCCGGCAATGGCGCTCGGTTGGGTTTCGATGTGGGGCAACTGGGCGAAGCCGACGAAATACCAGAACAAGAGCTGTAGCAGCAGTGGCGTGTTGCGGCAGATCTCGATATACAGCGTGGCAGCCTGATGCAGAAGTGGGTTGGCGGACAGGCGAGCGATGCCGATCATGAACCCGACTAAGGTCGCGAAGATGATGCCGATGATCGTCACGCGCAGGGTATTCGCGAGTCCGACGAGCAGCGCCTGAGCAATGCTGTCGCTGGGGCTGTAGGGAATTAGATATTCACCAATGGCAAAGGAGGCGGGCGCGCTGAGAAAATCAAATCCGATTGGGATTCCGGCTTGGTGCAGGTTTTGCGTCAGGTTACGCCCCAGCAGGGTTCCGACTCCAACGAGCAGCAGCACCAATCCAGCCTGTCCAGCAATGGGCCAGAAGCGGACGTCGCGCAGCAGCGGCAGGCGATTGAACAGAATCCTGATTAGCATTTACCGAAAGGGGGGAGAGTACAGCAAGCCGCCTTTCGTCCAAAGCTGGTTGGGACCACGCTCGATCTGCAGCGGCGAATCGGCTCCCAAGTTGCGATCGTAAATTTCAGCATAGTTGCCCACCTGCTTGATGACGCGCCGCGCAAAGTCATGGCTAAGTCCCAGCCCGTCACCGATGTTGCCCTCAACGCCCAGAAACCGACGCACATCCGGGTCTTGGCTACTGGCGGCAATCTGATCGACGTTCTGCGACGTGATCCCGTATTCCTCTGCTTGAATCAGTGCGTTCACAGTCCAAGTCAGGATGCTGTGCCACTGATGATCGCCACCCTTGACGCCGGGAGCGAGCGGTTCTTTGGAGAGCACGTCTGCGAAAATCACATGCTCGGTCGGATTCGCCAGTTTCGATCGTTGTGCCACCAAACCAGATCGATCGGTGGTGACGGCATCACAGCGCCCCTGCTCATAGGCAGTAAAAGTGGCATCACGGCTTTCAAACACGACGGGTTGGTAGGGAATGTTGCGCTTTCGGAACTGGTCCGCTAAATTCAGTTCGGTGGTGGAGCCGGTTTGTACGCAAATGGATTTGCCGGACAAGCTGGCTAAATCGGTGATGCCCGAGCGTTGCTTCACCATGATGCCTTGCCCGTCATAGAGCACAATGGGACCAAACGCCACACCTACTGCCGCTTGGCGGCTAATCGTCACCGTCACCATCTGGCTGATCACGTCAATGCTGCCGGTTTGAATCGAGGTAAATCGCTGCGTCGCGCCGAGCTGCCGAAACTCGACTTTGTTGGAATCATTCAAAACCGCCACTGCCACCGCTCGACAGATATCCACATCCAAGCCGCTGTACTGCCCCTGCGGATCGACAAAGCTAAAGCCGGGAACCTTGCCGCTGGTTCCGCAAATCAACTGCCCGCGTTGTTTGACCCTATCAAGTTGGCGAATTGGCGAACTAGGGGCAGTGCTGGTTTGCTGCTGATTGGCAGCCGCGCAGCTCATCACTCCGCTCAGCATCACAATTGCTCCGGCAACGAGCGGGCTGGAACGGCTGATTTTACAGCGCAGCAAGTGTGTGACTTTCTTTAACATCTATTTCTCCAACGATCTTCTCCAACAATCGCGTCTGGTTATTCAGAGGATCTCTTCCTGAACTGTGATTCGATAAAACGCAAATGAGAACACAAATGAGCTGTATGGTTTTCAGTCCATACGTCAGAGCGTATCATCTCGTGCTTATGGGCTGAAGAACCACACGCTTGCCTCCCGATTCACAATGGGAAAGGAGCATACGGACTCGGGATGGCAGAGATTCTTAGAACAGAGCAGATAGAGTTGGCACTGAGCACTTGTCGGTTTCGCAATCCTTTGTGTTATGGGATTATGCCTATGGGCTATGGTTTGCAACTGCACGGATTCGCCGCTCTATCATAAGTTTGCTCAAGACACGACGTTTGAGCTGCAGGTGGCTCGCAAATTGGCGGATCAATACCGAGATTCTACAGGCGATTCTGGCGTTTTGTGTTTATGAGTTGAGTCCCCAGAAGATTGGAGCGACGCTGGTCTGGTGTTTGGAGGACTTGAACCCGACGGATGTGCAGCGACTTCTTCCCAATTCCAGTACGGGTAGCCTTCAGGAACAAATTCAGCTTGACGTTCGCGAAGGCGTAGACCGATCGATTCTCTGCCATATTCTTACCTACACTGACGGAGCGGTGTTTCTGACGCCCGAGGGGATTGTAGCCGGCGGTGGCGCTCATTTGAAGTATTCTGAAACTAGCCGCAGCCTGATTCCGGCTTATCGCGGCACGCGTCACACCTCAGCCAAACGCTTTTCGTTTGATTTTTCCGAAACGGTGGTGTTTGCCGTGTCGAGCGATGGCTTGGTGACGGTCTTCTCAGGCGGCATGAATATTGTTCATCTCACCGGGAATGGAGCAGTGCCAGAAGCGGAAGCACTCGCCGCATTCTCACCCGATCTGGCATCCCCCAGCACTGCTGATCTGGTTGAATGTCAGCGCTGTCGCAAAATCTTCAAGATCCAAATGGCGAATTTGGCTCAGGTGGAACAACAGGTGCCATGTCCCGTCTGTCGCCATATCCTTAACTCGACCTGCTGGAATGTGCTCGAGGTCTATGTGATTAAACAGCGTTCTCTATCTAGTCCTCTGTCTAGTCCTCTGTGCACTTTGGGTGCAGCAAACCCGCAACTAGTGCTCCCTTCAAACTCATCAGCACAAACTCAGGATTGACTAAACTGGCAGCGTATCCCTTAATCCTGGACTTAATGCTGGCTTTAAATACTTTAAATATTCTTTTTTCGACGATGAAGCCCCGCCCCCAACAGCACCAGACATTCCAGATGCTGAATCCGCCAAAGTGCCTGAGTGCTGGAGCAATACCTATTTGCCGGGTGACGCTGCCGCAGGGTGCACGCTCGATCACCTGGCCCGACCCCAGATCCTTACGGGTAGTTCGCAACGAGCATCGACCTATTTCTAGTCGTTCTCTTTAGTCTTCTTAGTCTTCGCTAGCTGAATGAGGATCGCCGCTAAAGGGCTGCACCCCGATTGCTGGATAGTCATCGTGGCTGGGGCTAAAAAGTTCTAGCACCGCCTGAGCAAGCTCAGCTAGAAATCCTGGTTTCTTCACGGCCACCTCAGCAATCGCTTCTTTCACTTGGTCGGATGAAAACGCCAATCCCTGCGCTTTCCCCAATTCCACGAGTTCGTTAAAGCTGGATGCAGCTTCGAGTTGATGCTTGAGCTGTTTATTCGTGGAGGCTCTGGCAAATAGTGTAAAAACGTTTTCTTTAGACATATAGCCCTTTTGAATAATTCTGAATCACAGCGTGGGGTTAAGTGACCGAATGCGAAAAATCGCAAGTATGGTCGAATATAGGCTTACTAGGCCCATTGTATCTGTCTGCTCGCGGCCACAAACCAGTCAACAGGTTAAGACTGATGAACTCGCGCCACTGGAAGAAGCCTGGTAGAATCTCTTACGGCACCCCTACCCGAGGAGAGAGTCTGGTATCGATAGCTGGGTTCAAAATTAGAAAGGAATCGCAAGGGCTACCGCACCTGCTGGGCGGAATGGAACAGTTACACTGCATCTGACCTTAACCAAGGAACGTTGAATTGCCGGATCACTCATTTTGGTTTTATCTCTTTGCTTTTTTGGGCATTATTCCGAGTCGCTATTTCCTAATTGCAGGAGGAATTTACTGGGCTTGCTACACGGCTGGGGGACAGGCCCTTTCAAAGACCCTTTTAGAAAAAACAATCGTTGGAAAAAACGCCCTTGGAAAAACGATAGTACGTGAGTTCTTTGTGAGCCGCAGCCTGCGTCGCTCGCCGCCTTCGCCTCAGTCCATTCAAAAGGATGTGGAGCTGTCACTGCTCTCTGCCGTGATCTTTGCCTTTGCCGCCGCTGCGATCATGGTGGCATACGATCAGGGACTTACGCGGCTCTATACTGACCTCGATCGCGATGGGCTGGGGTATCTAGGAGCCAGTTTTGGGCTAGTGCTGCTGCTGCAAGATGCCTACTTCTACATCGTGCATCGTCTGTTTCATCGCCCGCTGCTGTTTCGCTGGGTGCATCGAGGCCATCATCGCTCGGGAGATCCGACCCCTTGGACTTCGTTCGCCTTTGATCCGGCGGAAGCGATTGCTCAAGCCCTCTTTTTCGTGGGCATTGTGTTTGTGATGCCGCTGCATTTTATCGCCTTGATTGCAGTTCTGATGACCATGTCGGTTTGGTCTGTGTGGAATCATCTGGGCTTTGAACTGTTTCCTGCGGCTTTTGCCCGGCACTGGTTCAGCAAATGGTTAATTGGTCCCACCCATCATTCCATTCATCATCGGAAATATACCGTGCACTATGGGTTGTACTTCACCTTCTGGGACAAGCTGTTTGGCACCCAAGATGCCCAGTACGAGAATGAATTTGATGGAGCGCTGCAACCGTCACGCGGCGAAGTTTTGCAGCGAGATTGAACTCCAATAGCAATAGCCCCAGCTCTACAGCCAGGGCTACGGCTTGAACCAATTCAGCCAACCCAAACGGGTATTGGAGGTTATCGGCTATCTCCATCCGCTTCCAGATCACTAGATCAGCATCAGCAGAGAGGGAGCCTGAGATCAAACCTTTGTTTCAACAAGCTTCAACCTTAATAGCGACGGGAAAAGCTGCCGTTACGGCTGCCGCCACCGCTAAAAGAATTGCGGTCTTCGCGAGGCTTGGCTTTGTTGACCTTTAGATCGCGACCCATCCATTCTGCTCCATCTAGAGCATCAATAGCCGCTTGCTCTTCAGTATCGCTGATCATTTCCACGAAGGCAAAGCCACGAACGCGGCCAGTTTCGCGATCTGTGGGCAGATGCACGCGCTTAACGCCGCCATATTCTGCAAACACAGCATTCAGATCAGCTTCTGTAACCTCATAGGACAGGTTACCAATGTAAATCGACATAGAGGATCTCCAAAATCAGAGGGTGTAGAGAGTGAGATTTCGGAGAGAAGCCTGCTAATAAAACCCGTGAAAAACGTGTCAATACTAGAAACAAACACTGCAACCGATAACTTATTCTCGTCTTCTATCCTAACACCTGATCTGCAAAATGTTTGGAATTGGTGATACCCTTACCCGTTCAATGGGTCTGGATTTTGTTCAGCTACGCTCCAAGACCTGATCGAGGTCAGGCACCTCCACCCAAGCATTTGTTGCGTTGGATTCGTGGGTCAGGTCCATCAAGAGCTGCGAGTACACCCCTTCACGCAAGGAGGGCGTTAGAGATTCTCCACAGTCAATGCCCTGCACCCAGCGATCCACAACGCGAATGAAGGGGGCAATGCGACCGTCGGAGTAGGTTTGAGGAAATTGCAGGCGGTCGGGAATGGCCAGTTCGCTGAGGGGCTGACCAGCAGAGCTACCCCAAAGCCGAAAGCCATGCACATAGTCGGTTTGATGATCGCTGCCGAGAACGAGAGTGCCGCGATCGCCGTAGACTTCAATCCAGTGCCCTCGTCCCTGATAGGTCACGGCGCTGAGGGTGGCTTGACAGGGTGTGCCGTCGGCCAATTCAAGCAGCAGGCAGCAGGTATCGTCAGCATCAACTGGCTTCATCTCGCCAGTGGTAGGATCAGGACGAACCGGAATCGTGGTGCTGAGCCGACCAGAGAGCCGCCGCACCGGAGCAAACAGCCACGCCACATAGTCAAACACATGGGAGCCAATCGCTCCGAGAGCACCGCCGCCTTGGTCTTTGCGAGCATACCAATTCCAGGGGCGACTAGCATCGGCACGACCAGAAACCAACCAGTTGATGGTAATCAGCCGCTTTTCACCAACATATCCTTCAGCCAGCAGTTCAGCAAAGCGCTGCCATGCGGGCACAAAGCGAAACTCGAAGTCCATGGTTGCCACTCGGTTCTGATCCTGAGCCAGCCGATAGAGATCGACCGCCTCTCTCACATTCAGCGTGGTTGGCTTTTCGAGCAGCAGGTGTTTGCCGGCTTGCAGCACGACCGTTGCCATGTCGTAATGCAAAAATGGTGGCGTTGAAATTGCGACTGCCTGCACCTCCGGCAGGGCAACGATCGCCTCTAGCGTTGAGCAGGCATGGGGAATCTGATGGGTCGCGGCAACGGCCTGAGCTTTTTCAAGATGGCGATGGTAAACCGCAACCACCTGCGTGCGGTGGTGAGCTTGTAAGCCAGGAATATGCACTTTTTGCCCGAAGCCAGTGCCGACGACCGCCACACCAATGGACGAATTAGTCATGAAGCATCGTTTAGCTGAACAATGGTTTAGATGAGTTTAGATGAATCGTGCGGGAGGACAACAGCCAATTCCATTGTTATCCTACCTGGAGATTGGCTGCCCCATAATGCAGAGCATTTGAGTTCGGGGATCCCTCCACAGCGGTTTTAGCACTCTAGCGCATCGAGTGCTAGAGTCAACAGTGGAGAGATGTACACAAAATCCTATGCCTAAGATAGTTGTCTTCGATGAGGAGTCGCGTCAGGCGCTAGAGCGAGGGGTGAATGCCCTTGCCGACGCTGTTCGCATCACCCTAGGACCGAAGGGACGCAACGTGGTTCTGGAGTCCAAGTATGGCGCGCCGCAAATTGTCAACGACGGCATTACCATCGCCAAGGAAATCGAGCTAGACGATCCGCTGGAAAACGCAGGAGCTCGCCTGATTCAAGAAGTTGCCTCTAAAACGAAAGATTTGGCTGGCGATGGCACCACCACCGCTACCGTGCTAGCGCAGGCCATGATCCGGGAAGGCATGAAGAACGTGGCGGCTGGCACCAACCCGGTGAGCCTACGGCGCGGCATCGAGAAGGCCGTAATTTTTATGTTGGAACAAATTGCGGCTGCTGCTAAGCCCATTGAAGGCAAAGAAATTGAGCAGGTGGCCACGGTGGCTGCGGGCAGCGACCCTGAAGTGGGAGCAATGATTGCCGAAGCGATGGAAAAAGTTGGTCGCGACGGCGTGATCACAGTTGAGGAGTCCAAGTCGCTCTCAACCGAAATGGAAATTGTGGAAGGGATGCAGTTCGACCGTGGCTATGTCTCTCCGTATTTTGTGACCGATGCCGAGCGGATGATCTGCGAGTTAGAGAAGCCCTTCATCCTGCTAACCGACAAGAAAATCAGCAACATTCAAGATCTGGTGCCTGTTCTGGAGAAAATTGCTCGCGCCGGGCAGCCGCTGTTGATCATCGCAGAAGATGTGGAAGGAGAAGCCCTAGCAACGCTGGTGGTCAACAAGCTGCGGGGGGTGCTCAATGCTGTGGCAGTGAAGGCTCCCTCCTTTGGCGAACGGCGGAAGGCGGTGCTGCAAGATATCGCCGTGCTCACCGGCGGTCAAATGATCTCAGAAGATATCGGGCTGAGCCTAGACATG
Source organism: Synechococcales cyanobacterium C42_A2020_086 (assembly GCA_015272325.1). Classification (GTDB taxonomy): domain Bacteria; phylum Cyanobacteriota; class Cyanobacteriia; order Elainellales; family Elainellaceae; genus JACYLU01. The sequence goes on from JACYLU010000028.1 coordinate 36,353, forward strand.
GTGACGACAGAAATGCTGGGTACGGCTCGCAATGTCACGATCACCAAAGACACCACCACGATTGTGGCGGAAGCACCCGACAAGGTGGCTCTAGAAACCCGCATCGCTCAAATCCGGCGCGAACTGGCCGAAACCGACTCCGAGTACGACGCCGAAAAACTGCAGGAGCGGTTGGCTCGCTTGGTGGGCGGGGTTGCCGTGATCAAAGTAGGCGCAGCGACCGAAACCGAACTCAAAGACCGCAAGCTGCGGCTAGAAGACGCGCTCAATGCTACAAAGGCAGCCGTCGAAGAAGGGATTGTGCCGGGAGGTGGCACCACGCTCATTCACTTGGCGCAGCGGCTCCACGACTTTAAGCAGAGCTTGGACCCGGAGGAGCAAATCGGCGTTGATATTGTGATCCGAGCGGCGGAAGCTCCTCTGCGCCAGATTGCTGAGAATTCCGGCGTAGAAGGTTCGGTCATTGTCGAAAAGGTGAAGCCAATGGACTTTGCCTACGGCTACAATGCCCTGACGGATCAGTTTGAGAATTTGATTGAGTCGGGAATTATCGATCCAGCTAAGGTCGTGCGTTCTGCTCTGCAAGACGCTGGCTCAATTGCTGGCATGGTGCTGACGACCGAAGCCCTCGTAGTCGAGAAACCCGAGAAGAAAGCACCCGGCGGTGCTCCCGATATGGGCGGCATGGGTGGTATGGGCGGTATGGGCGGTATGGGCATGATGTAGTGACCTAATCGTGACCTGAACAGTCAACTCGGATGTCCGATTGTCCTGTCTTTTACCCATCTTTAGGTTCAGATTAGAGAGGTTTCAGATTAGAAGAGGCGTTGGTTTCAGCGCCTCTTTGTGTTAGCTCGTTGAATAACATGTTGGATGGCTCGGTGTAATGCGATGCCCGTAGCGGTTACGAGCTATTGCAAACGGAGGCTTGAGGAGGGTGGGTCGGTGTCTGCCGTCGCTCGCTGCACCCATCCGTTCTAGGATTATGGCAACAATAAATTTCTGGTATTGGAAGCGAACCACGACAGACGGTAGGATCAAAAGATTAAACAATGATAAAGTCTTAACCTGGGCTGATTTCTCCCTTTGCACCCTTACTACGAGAGGCTTCTGAATTCATGGCTGCTGTGACTCAGGTTCCTGCGTTCTGTGACGGTATCCAGTATTTTGGCGATCTGCCGCCCCACTTCGACACCTACGGCAAAACGCCTGTTATTGCGGCGGGCAATCGTGCCATTGCCGACCCCACCGATACCGCAGCCGCCTATCAGACGTTGCTCTACGCTGATGCCTTGCGCTACCTGACGCTGCAAATTACCGGCAGCAAAGCTTCAGGGCACCCCGGCGGGTTTGCCAGCCAAGCCGAAGCCTACGCCGCGCTGGTCATGCAGGGCTACAAAAACATCATCACCGAAGTTGGGCACCACGCTCCTGGCTTCTACAGCGCCATGTTTCTCGATCGCTCTTTGGAAGCCATGGGCATCCACACCGTGCAGCAACTCCGCGACCGCTTCCGCGAACAGCACGGGCTGCTGGGTCACCTGTCGGGATACATTCCGGGGATTCTGGCTCCTGCGGGCCCCTTGGGGCAGGGGCAGCACTTTGCGATGGCGGCGGCTCTGCTGCACCGCGACACCCTCTTCCCCTTCACCTTGGGCGATGGCGGCATGGGCGAACCCTACCCAATGAGCAGCATGGTCCACTTTCACACGGCCTATCCCGAGGTCACCAACTTTTTGCCAGTGCTGGTGTGGAACGGCTTCTCGCAAGAGCACCACAGCATGGTGTCGCTGCAATCCAACGATCAGATGATTGTTTACTGGCACGGCAACGGGTTTGATGAGGTGGTGCTGGTAGACGCCAAGGATTTTGATGATCAAGATCAACCCGGAGCCTTTGTGGACAGCACTGCCTTCTCCTTTGAGCAGCGGCTAGCCTTCACAAAAGCTGTGCTGATGGGGATAGATGAGGCGGCTCGTTCGGCTTTGGAGGGCAAGCTGACGGTCTTCATCATCAAGCAGCTTAAGGGTGCAGGGGTGCATGCCCGAGGGGCAAAATCGCACAACCTCTATGCCCATCACACCCTCGACAATCCCGATATTGTGGCGGGGTTGCAAGCCAATGCTCTACCTCCCGAAGCCTGGGAACTGGTGCGAACGAACTGCGAGCGAGCGGGCGGTGGTCCGGCCAGCCAAACGGTGGTCACTGAGTCGGTGCTGCCGCTACCGGATTTGGGATCACTGCCGCTGGAAGAGTACACCATCGATGGCGAGAAAAAAGTCTCTACCACCGCGATGGGGCGCTTGGTCGCCCATGTGGGGCAGCAGGATCGCAATTACTTGGTCACCAATGCCGACGGCAACGAAGCCTCCGGTATTGCCAATATTAACCAGGCGCTCAAGATCAACCACCCCACGCCTGACCCACTCTACAACCAGGCTCCCGGCGGACAAGTCTACGAACCCCTGAGCGAAGATGCTTGCGCCGGCTTGGCGGCGGGGCTAGCTTTGATGGGCGGTCGTGCTCTCTGGTGTTCCTACGAGTCTTTTGCCGTCAATGGGTTACCCATCTGGCAGACCGTGACTCAAGCCATGGCCGAGCTGCGCCGTCCTACCCCTTCAACAATCACCCTCTTCACGGCGGGTGCTCTAGAGCAAGGACGCAACGGCTGGACCCACCAGCGCCCGGAAATCGAAGCCTACTTTGCCGCCATGATGCGCAACGGCAATGTTTTCCCGCTCTTCCCGCCGGATGCCAATAGCATTCAGGTTTGCTACGAGTGGGGCTTATCTACAGTCAACAAAGGGGTAGTGATTACCGCCAGCAAGTCGCCGTTGCCAATCCGCACCCGCTTTGAACAGACTCGGCAGGCGCTGCGCGACGGCGCGATTGTGCTGCAGGAAACCCCTGGCGAAAAGACCGTTGTGTTTGCAGTCGTGGGTGATATGGTGCTGCTGCCGGTCTACGAAGCAGCCGCTCAACTGCAAGCGCAAGGCATCGGCAGCCGGATTGTTTCGGTAATCAGTCCGCGACGGCTGTATCGCCCGACGGATGTGCTGTGGGATATTTGCTCGGAACCCGACGGCGAGTTCCTCGATGATGCTGGCTTCCAGCGACTGTTTGATGGCGATGCCCTGATTGGCGTTACGGGTGGAGCCAGCGGTATGCTCGAGCCAGTCATGCTGCGCAGCACCTGTCAGCGCGACACCTTTGCCTGGAAGCGCGGCGAAACAACCGCCTCTCCTGGAGAACTGCTGTCTGTGAACGGTATTACCGCCGACGCCCTCATCCAGCGAGCCAGCACGTTGATTCGCTAGCGAATGATCACGAGCAAATCATAAGGGTGATGAGCAATCCAATGTAAAGATGATTCATCATCCTTGATCGATTTTGTACTGCGTCCAGTAGATCACTCCTAGATCACTCCAAGCAACTCAAGCCAGTCTGAGCCAGTTCAAGCTATCTGTCCGAGCCAGACTCGATCGGGCTGAGGCAACTGCTGCAATTGAGTTGCTAACCAAGCCTCGAATTGTTCCTGAAGCAGCCGTTGCTGCATCTCCTGCTCAAACCGAGCAGGGATAATTTTCTCCAATCTCACCAACAGGTACCAGTCGCCCACCGCAAGCGGCTCGACGCTGCCAATCGCACTAACACTGAGCAACTTAGCTAGCTTGGGATGCAGTCTGCCCAGCTCCACCGGACCCAAAAGCCCACCTGTTTCTGTCTCTACCCCTTCTGAGTAGAGCTGCACTGCTTCGGCAAAGGACTGCTCTTGCTCAGAAAGACGAAAATACAGCTCGTGGGCAATGTCTTGCTGTTTCGTTCGCAGCAGCGAGTAGATTGCTCGATCTAAATCGGGCTTGCGCTGAAGAAAATAGGATTCTAGCTTGTGTCCCCAAGTTGCCTGTTTGAATTTCTCGATGCGGAGCGGTCGCGTTGCCATCTGTGCAATGGCTGCCGCAGATAATCCGTAATGCGATCGCCAGGCTTGTTGGCTGTCCGCGCTGGTCAGTTCCCGCAGAGCGTAGAATTGTTGAACCGCAGCAGTGGTTTCTGCAACAGTACAGGAGAACGGCTCGATAGCGCGATCGATAATAGATTCATAAATTAAATTAGGAATCAGGTGATACTGGACCAGCAGCGGCATTAAATGAGGATAGGCAATTGCAAACTCGGAGATTTTAGAATCAACAGGATGAAAATGGTCGGAAACTAAAGTGGAAACTGTTGTGGAATCGATCGATTGAGGAGAGCTGATCATACTTTATGCTGTCTATATTCTCTGAAAGATGCATCAAAAAAAGGCATAGAAAAGCGGTGCTGATGCATGGCTAACCACCAACACCGCGATTGAACCTAGAGAAATGTTAGAACTATTGTTAGAGCTATTGATTTGCGGTTACTAGGTCAAAATCTGCCGTGTAGCGGACGTTGCCCTGCCCCTGGCAAATCTGAAGCAGGTAGTCCCCTCTGCCACCAACCGATAGGGCGTCTATATTGCCTTGAACCGTGCTAGTTCCTTTCACCAGGATTTCATTTCTGTCTACGATGCCGTCAGCATCTAGATCGCGCACTACGCGAATGTTGACATCGCCCGACAGATTGCCCAACTCTTTGACTTTGATATTAAGGCGATCGCCTTGATCGAGCGAGAAGGCGTAGTTATCAGCACTGTTGTCGTTGCTGATGCTGCCACGTTTAGTCAAATCCTGCTCGATCGTGCCCAGTTGAATTTCTGGAGTGGTCAGAGGATTGGCACCGCCTGTGGAGGCACGGGCAATGCGGAAGGTATAAGGTGTATCTGTGCCAGAAAATGTCTGCGCTCTGGCGATGTAGTTGCCTTGAGACAAAACCCGATTCAACGAGTGAAAGCTGCCGATGCTATTATCGCCGGGCGGCAGAAATGTATCGCCCACGTTGAGCGTGCCGCTGGCATCGTTGTCTCTAAACAGCGCTAGTGCAAACACACCGCTGCCGCCAGAAGCCGAGGTGGATATAGCTACATTCGCGGCAACACTGCCTGTACGGAAGGCATAGGTGTCGGTCTGCGTTACAAGTGCGCCCGGAAAGAAAGCATTGACGGTCTGAGATGAGCCTAGGCGAATAAAGCCAAGATTTCGTTCGGTCATGATTGTTTCCTGACAATGAGTTAATGCTAAATGAATACAACGAGTGAATACAGTGGGTTGATGTAACAATTGGAGGGGGTGATCTGAAGCGGAAGACAAAGAGAACAGATGAAAAGAACAATCGGAGCACGTTCATGTCGCTCGCAATTCTTTTCTCGATGTTTGTCTCGATCTCTGTCTCGATGACTTAAGAGTATGAAATTACAGATTAATTGTCAGTCGGAAAAAGTCTGGTCAACTGTCGGGAAAAATATGGATCAAAACTTATTTGATATGAAAATCACTTCCCTCGATCATCTCGTCTTGACCGTGCGCGATATTGATGCGAGCTGTGAATTCTACTCGCGAGTGCTGGGCATGGAGATCATCACCTTTGGTGCGGGCAGAAAAGCCTTGAAGGTTGGGCAGCAGAAAATTAACTTGCATCAGCATGGGCAAGAGATTGAGCCGCACGCGCAGATACCCATACCAGGCTCTGCGGATCTCTGCTTCCTCACCTCGCAGCCGTTACCCGAAGTCATCGCGCATCTGCAAGCCTGTAATGTGGCGATTATCGATGGTCCTGTTCGGCGAACCGGAGCGGTCGGTCCACTGCTGTCGGTGTATTTTCGCGACCCAGATTTAAATTTAATCGAAGTAGCGAACCAGGAGTCGGGTGACTTGCCCGAGGAGTTCAAGTTCAAAGTTCAATAAGTGTCAATACGTGATTCAAGTGGTAGCCCGGCAAAAAAACACAAGAAAAACAACAAGAAAAACAATAGGGGCGCACCATTGCACCCCTGATTGCTAATGTTGTGATATGCCCTCCCAACGGCACTACCAGCGGCGAGATTGCTTTACTCCAGGTTAGCTCGCGGCTTGGGCAGGCTTTTGCGGGGAAACAGCAGACTGCGGTCGGGATTTAGTTTCGGTGGCTGGATCGACCGAGAAAAATTCAATGTGGTTCAGCAGCGTGGTGACAAAGGCAAACAGCAGAAACGGCAGTGAGAGCACCAAAATCAAGCCCACGGTAGCCAGTGCGTAAATCGGGCGGCTTGCTCCCATCAGAGCTAATGCGGATGCCAAACTCAGGAACAGCACCACCAGCCAAACAATGATTTGACCGTAGATATCTCCAAAGGTGAGCGTGCAAACCACGCGATACTTTTGCATGTCCATATCAATACCCCAGCAAATTGCTTATTAATGTTTTACAGTAAGTCACACAGGTGAGAATAGAGGTGGGATCTAAACCTTTCTAAAGGGTTGAAATTTTTCTTTACAAGAACTGTGAAATAGCGGCGATAAAACCAGGGGTCTATCTCATGTTTTCTCATATTTGTTTTTTAAATTAACGAATTTCAATTAAATCTCAGCATTATTCACTTAAAACTTAACATTCCTGCGCTTCGCCCTTGCTCAATGTCAGTGCAATGCCAGCGGATTGCTTTGCCTATGCCCTACCGGTATCTTCTGTTTTATAAACCCTATGATGTCTTGTCTCAGTTTAGTGAAGACCCACTGCCCGATGGGACTCGCCGCCCGACGCTGAAGGACTATATCACGGTGGCAGGTGTGTATCCGGTTGGTCGGTTGGACCGCGACAGCGAAGGGCTGATGCTGTTGACAAATAACGGGCGAGTGCAGCACATCTTGAGCGATCCCCGGTTTGAGCATCCTCGGACCTACTGGGTACAGGTTGAGCGTATTCCAGATGCTGCCGCTCTACAGCAGCTTCGCAGTGGCGTGGCGATTCAGAGTTACCGCACTCGTCCGGCGCAGGTACGTCTGCTAGCGATGGAACCGGAACTGCCACCCCGCAATCCTCCTATTCGCTACCGGAAATCGGTGCCTACAGCTTGGCTAGAAATGACGCTCACTGAAGGGAAAAACCGTCAGGTTCGTCGCATGACTGCTGCCGTTGGTTTCCCCACACTGCGCCTCGTGCGGGTAGGCATTGGTCCCCTGCGGCTAGATGGACTTGCTCCAGGCGATTGGCGTGAACTGGAGTCGGCTGAACTCAAGGCACTGTTAGCGCCGATTCGATGAATTTCACCTCTGAGTCTGAATATCCAGGTCTAAGAAACTGTTTGTAAACAAGAGTTAAGCGTCATCTTTTCAGGTTCGTCGATTGTTTTCCAGACGACGTAACATCAGCCGAATCATCACGCTGTGAATCATGCCCTCTTGATTCTCTGGTCAGCGTTCGTGATGATGAATTGACATGCAACGGCAGAATTGCGCCTTCATGCTCCAGCAGCCAGCATTTGCGATCTAGTCCGCCAGCGTAGCCTGTGAGTTGACCATTGCTGCCAATCACGCGATGGCAGGGCAGCACAATCGACACTGGATTTTGGGAGTTAGCCATGCCAACGGCCCGCGAGGCGGTAGGTTTGCCGAGCTGTTCTGCCAACTGACCGTAGGTGATCACGGTGCCCACCGGAATTGTCCGCAATGTTTGCCAGACCTGCTGCTGAAAGGCAGTGCCGCCCGTGCTCACCGGAATTTCATCAACACTGTGATAGTCACCGTTGAGGTACGCCTGAATTCGCTCGCTGATTCCCAGCGGATTCTGAACAAGTTTCAGTGCAAAATTTCCGTATCGCTTCTTGAGGAAAGACAGGGTGCGGGCTTCATGGGCAGCAAATTCTAATGCACACAGGTGTTCACCGTCGCTGATCAGTAAAATTGTGCCAATCGGGGAATTGATTTGATCAAATAAAAGCTCTTTCATGTACGCTGCTCCGTTGCAGACTATGGTCATGAAGGGAGCATAGAGACCGTCGCACTCAGCCGTCAACACCAATTCCCCCAATGCAGACTAAACTGCCGATGGGGTAAAGCCCGATGGGGTAAAGCCATCCATTGCCGCAGCGCTAAACCACTGCCAGGGCTTCTTGTCCGTGCTGGCGCAGCAGATCCATCAGCTCATCACGGTAGTCGTGAAACACAGTCTGCCGTTTGATCGTGTGAGTGCGATGCGGCAGATTCACGTTAACCACTTTGCGGATTGTGCCGGGACGTGCTCCTAGGGCAAAAATCCGGTTGGACAGGAAGACAGCCTCCTCGACATCGTGGGTGATCATGAAAATCGTGATGCCGGTGCGCTGCCAGAGATCGAGCATAAATTCGTGCATTGATTCTTTGGTGTGGATATCCAGTGCACCAAAGGGTTCATCCATCAATAGCACCTTGGGTTCCGAGGCCAGGGCCCGGGCGATCGCGACTCGCTGCTTCATACCGCCCGACAAGGCTTTCGGCAATGCCTGGGCAAAGTTCGTCAGTCCGACTACATTCAGGTAGTAGCTGGCCTGCTCGCGCCGCACCGATTTGGGCACGCCCTGTAGCTTCAAGCCAAACTCGGTGTTTTGCTGCACGGTCATCCAGGGGTAGAGAGTGTAGTGCTGAAACACCATGCCGCGATCGGGTCCAGGGCCGGTGATCCGCTTGCCGTCGATTTTGACTTCGCCGCTGGTGGGGCTGTCGAGTCCTGCAATCTGCCGTAGCAGCGTCGATTTGCCGGAACCAGAGGCTCCGACCGCGCAAACAAACTCCCCCTGCTCGATGTCCATATTGATGTCTTTGAGAACGACCAACGTTCCCTCAGAGGTCGAGAAATGTTTATTGAGATTGTGGATTTGCAGAAACATAAAAGTCATGCTCCCAGGCAATAAGGACTGATGGCAGAATAATCGAGCAGGTTTATCGCTTCTGGTTAGCCCATTGGCATGATATGCGTAACAGATACTGGAAGAACAGATCGAACGCAAGACCGATCAACCCAATGACAATCAAGCCAACAAAGATTTCGTCGGTTCTGAGAAAGCGACCAGCCACGCTGATGCGGCGTCCCAAGCCTTCGGTGGCGGCAATCAGCTCGGAGACAATCACGAGCTGCCAAGCGGCTGCCAAGTTAATGCGGCAAGCATCGATAATGCCGGGCAGCACATGCGGCAGAATCACCTGCGTCAGAGTTTGCCAACGGGTGCCGCCCAGAATGTAGGTGGACTCGATCAGATCCTTGGGAACAAACTTCACCGTGTCCATCACCATCAGGGCGTTGAAGAAGAAAACACCGATGAAAATCAGAGCAATCTTAGGTTCTTCGCCAATGCCCAAATAGAGAATCAGCAGCGGAATGAATGCGGGTGCTGGCATGTAGCGCATCAAACCAAAAATCGGCTCCAGCAGGGCGCGAATGCTGGGAAAGCTGCCCATGAGGATGCCAATGGGAATCGAACAGAGAGCCGCCAGCGAAAAACCGACGCCAACCCGCCACAGGCTGGCTACCGTGTCTTTCAATAGCTCGCGAGTGCCCCAAAGCCGCCCAAAAGCCTCCATGACCATGGCAGGCGACGGCAAAAATTTCGGATCGATCGAGCTAAAGGTCGTAACGGTCCACCAAAGCAAGAGCGGCAGCACAATCGAGGTGATCATCAGCCCGGTTTGCAGCGATTTGGGAATATCTTCCGCCAACCGCCAGAACACCGTAGGGCGCATTGTCTTTGGTTTGATGTAAGGCTGAATCGAGCGAGGAGCAGATGGGGACATAGCGTTGGATGCTGGGAAATGTGCTATTGACGATATCGACGATGTTGACAATCCCTGTATGGGGATCTGCCGCTCAGGTTTTACCCACTCTCTCGGCGTAAGCTCTAACAAAGCGGTCGTCGAAAATGCGGCTCGTGTCGGGTTTTTGAGCAGTCAAGCCGACTTCCGTCAAGAAATTCGCCATTTCTTCAGCGGCATAAAGCAGCGAGGTTCTATCGGTGCCGGGTTGAAAAGCTTTCAGGTTTTCTTCGACAGTGAAAATGCGCGTCCCGTCAGCGTACTGTTTGTATTCCTCGACGCTTACTCCAGCTCGTCTAGCCATGATGTCATAGGATTGATCGGGATTCTTCTCAATATGATCCAATGTAGCGAACCAGGAATTAACCACAGCCTGTACCTGATCGGGGTTCTCGTCTACAAACTTGCGAGTAAAAACAAGGTGATCGGAAATCGCGCCAGGAAAGTCTCTAGAGCTAAAGAGTTCTTTGCTGCCCGGTCGCTTGAGCGCCTGAGTGGTAAAAGGAGCAAACACCGCCACAGCATCCACCTGTTCGGCTACAAACGCTGCTGCGGCTTTGCCGGTTTCCAGCGGCACAAACTCAATGTCTTGCGCCGTCATACCCGCTTTGCGCAAGCCCAACAGCAGCAAGAAATGATCCACGGTGCCTTCTTCGGCAGCCACTTTCTTGCCTTTCAAATCGGTAATCGAGTTGATGCCTTCGCGGACGATCACCTTATCGTTGCCGGTGGAGTTGTCGTTCACGAGCACCACAACCTGATCAGCCCCTCCAGCCACCGAACTCACCGTATCTCCCAGGGTTTGGCTATTGGCGTCGATCTGCTCAGCGGTCAGGGCGTTAATGGATTCCAGATAGCCATCAAACCATTTCAAATCCACCGCCACGTTGTTGGCTTCAAAAATGCCGGCGTCTTGGGCTACCTGCCAGGGAAACCAGCCCGGCCAGGCGCTAAACCCCAGCCGTACCGATCCAGTAGCCGTTGCGGCAGTTTCGTTCGTGGTTTGGATGTTTGCGGCGGGATTGCAGCCAATAATGAATACCGCAGTCAGCAGGCACAGCAGCCCGTGAAAAATCAGCGATCGTCGTTTCATAGGAGTCTGAATTGTCAATAAACGGCATTACGACGGGCTAGGTAGAGGTCGATCAAACGCAAGCAGATGCACTGTTAAACCGCAGAGTGAGCAGAATGCTGGAAAGATAATGCTGATAGTTTGCGATGTCGGTTCGAGCGTTGTCCGTCGGGCTGTCTTGGATGTAACGGATGGTTGGATGCGGAATCTGTCGCCCTTGCTACAGAAAAGAACTGCAGAAGCGCGCCCGTTCTGTAGTGGAGGCAGAGCTAGAGAACTCCAGACAAGGATGGCTGAGATTGCCTCAGATGAACCTGCGCCCGCACCCAGTGAAACCAGTCTTCTAAGCCAGCTCCAGTTTTGGCAGAAACAGGCAGGATCGGCACATGGGTATTGATCTGCCGTACGTTCGCCACGATTTGCTCTACATCAATATCGAGATGGGGCGCGAGATCCATTTTGGTCAGCAGCAAGCAATCGGCTTCCTGGAACATCACCGGGTATTTCAAAGGCTTATCGTCGCCTTCGGTGATGCTGAGCAGAGCCACTTTGGCATGTTCGCCGACTTCAAATTCCGCCGGACAAACCAGATTCCCTACATTTTCGACGAACACCAAATCGAATTCAGCGGGATTGTACTCGTGAGCCAAGCGATGAATGCCGCCGGACACCATTTTGGAATCGAGATGACAGGAGCGCCCAGTATTGATCGCAATCACCGGAACGCCATACTGCCGCAGCCGGTCGGCGTCGAGTTCGGTGGTCATGTCGCCTTCAATCACGGCAATCGTCAGGTCGTGGGTGAGAGCGGCGAGGGTGCGTTCTAAAAGGGCTGTTTTGCCGGCACCGGGGCTGCTCATGACGTTGAAGCAGGTAATGCCCCAGTCGTCGAAATGGGCGCGGTTGTGGTCGGCTCCTTCCTGGTTGGCATGGAGCAGGTTGATCTCTAGAGCGGCGTCGAAGGTTTGGTGCATAGCTCAATCCGAAGCAATAACGAAGGGTGCAAGTTAAATAATGCGCTGAAATCAGCTGGAATCAGCGGTTTAGGGCATTCGTTCAAGATTCCACTGTCGCTGGGGCCGGCTGGGCAGCATACTCGATGCGGTCAATCTTGAGTTCTCGCCCAGAACGAATGTCGTCCATGGGTGAGCCGCAGCTCGGGCAGGCATAGCGAATGCCGATCTCGGGACGATACTCTTGCTGGCAGCAATGGCAGAAGGCAATCAGCGGCGTTTCTTGAATCACCAGCTTGGCTCCCGCCAAAAAAGTGTCGCGGGTTTGCACCTCAAAGGCAAATTGCAAGCTCGCCGGCTCGACGCAGGTGAACTGTCCCACAATCAGATGAATCTGGGAAATCTGCGGCCGCTCAGGCTGGGAAAGCCACCAGTCGCGGACGGTGAGAATCAACGCCTTGGTCATATCAGTTTCATGCATGGTGCTGCCCTCGTTTTAGACCCACGCGATATCGACCTGCAGGTTGGCCTCAGAATTGATATAGGCGGGTTTCTGCGACCGCGGCAACTGCCCCGACAGCACCAGATGGGCCATTGTGTCGCAGATGACGCGGGTAGCCATAAGCGCCGTGATATCGCTGATGTCGTAGGGCGGCGACACTTCTACGACTTCTAAGCCGCAAATCGGTGCCCGCTGCACAATTTTGCCCAGCAGATAGAGGGCTTCCCGAGGCAGCAATCCTCCGGGTTCTGGCCAGCCTGTACCGGGGACGAAGCCGGCGTCGATGCAGTCAATATCAAAGCTGATCCAGACGCAGTCGGTGCCGTCGGTAGCACGTTCAATGGCAAAATCGGCAGCGGCATCCAGCCCCATTTCCGTGATGTCGGTGACGGTGAGAATGTTGGTGGCGCGTTCGCGGCAGATCTTCACCCCCTGACGTGGTACCTGCCAGCCGCCGATCCCGAGCTGCACCAAATTTTGGGCAGGCGCGTTGACCATGTTGGTGGCGTGGAACCAAGGGCAGGTGTGCATCCGCTCGTCGAGGTCGGTTTCTTGGGTATCCACATGGCGATCAAAGTGAATGATGCCGACTTTCTTGTCGCCCAAGTGACGGCAAATGCCTCGCACCGTCGGGAAGCCAATCGAGTGGTCGCCGCCCAACACTATTGGGAAAGCACCCGAGCTGAAAATATGGGCAATGCCTTTAGAAATCTGATCAAACGACTTTTCGTTGTTGGCGGGAATGGTGAAGATGTCACCCACGTCGCAGAGGGTGATTTGCTCGCGCAGGTCAATCCCTAACTCAAAGTTGTAGGGTGTATAGAGTGCCGAGATGCGACGAATCCCCTGGGGACCAAAGCGGGTGCCGGGGCGATAGGTGGTGCCCGAATCGTGGGGTACGCCGACAATGGCCACATCGTAGTTGCCCACCTGCCGCACATCTTCCAGGTAAGGCGCTTTCAGGAAAGTGTTGATGCCGGCGTAGTGGGGTAGTTCCCCTCGCGAGAAAGTGGGAATCGTGCGGTCGCGGATGCTGTCGGCGGCTTCCAGCCCGTACATCAAGCCGTGGGATACTTCCTGCTGCCAGCCAGTTAGCGGCAGACGGGCTTCCCGGTCCAAGGCTCGCTGGGCTTCGGTAGGAACCTGTCCATTGCCGTTGGCATCAGGACGTTGAAAAACCGGATTTTCGGATGAGTCGCTGGTCATCGATACCTCCTAACGAGCAGACTAACAATTCAACTAACGAGCAGAACGGTCTAACAAGCAAAACGGTGCAAACCTTTCAAACGCAAGCAGAGAAAAACCCGGCAGCACACCCCGTTAGCGAGATCGATTGCGATCCGCTGAGGTCTCTCCCGGGCTTTTCTCCCGCCGTGTGGCTAGCGAATAATGCACCGAACCATAGCGCCAGCTTGCTTCTCTCGGACCAGCCGCTTCGCCCATCGGTCAACCTAGTTACCGATTGGGCCAAACCGGAACCCTAGAAGCGCCAAGTTTTCAAGTGCTCACTCAGTGCTTTTCCTAACGCACTCAGGCTTAGACATCGACTGTGTAGCACTGACTCATGAATAGCAATGGCGCTGCGGGAACGCTGTAGTGACGGCTACGAAATTCGATTTTTTGAATTTGATTGCTCAGGTTAGCAGGGGCCGGGCATCAGGGGGAGACGGTGAAAATCGACTGCCTAGGGAACGGTTTTGCAGATGCCAAAGTCTTAGCTAGCTTGGAGAAACGACGTTCAGCCAGTGAGCCAGAATTTTTACACCCTTTTCTGACTCGGTCTTGGATAGGTCCCACTCGGGTGATCGGCGTCACAGCCAAACCTGATCTATGAATTCCCCCTCCTTAGGGGAAAGATCATAATATAGAGGGCAATACATAAATTTTTCTTTAAGATTTGTCCCGTTTCCGTAAATCTGCTAGTCTCCTATGACCTCGACGACGCCTGATCCCTCCTCCGCCCCCGCCCTTCAATCTTCAATTCAGTATTCTGCAGCTACCGTGCAGCGGGCTGACCGTGCTGTGCGCTGTACTCCGTTCCGGCTGCCGCTGTTCACCACAATGCGCTGGCAGAGCGTTGACCTGCGAGCAATGATCGACCAAACCGGCGTAGAGCGAGGCTACACCTGCAAGCCCCTATCGGAGGTTGCTGTGGAAAATGAGCTGCTGTGGTTGATTCAAGTTGGGCTGCTGCGGCGAGAAGTAGACGGGCAGGGTTTGACGAACAGCTTCCGGCTGACTCCGCTGGGGCATCTCTTAGTGGAGCAGTGGCAGCAGCAAGGGGAATCGTTGCCGGCAGCTACCTGGCGCGACCGCGTGGTCAATGCTCTCAGTCGTTGGGGGCGTCTGCCCGACTGGTTACCTCCGGTTTAAGTGATGGGTGAGAGCGATATACACATCGCTGACGTTCGTTGCTTCTCGTTTGCCTCGGTCCCTGTTTTTTCTATCTGCGCTCTCTCGGAGGTTTTGCATGAAAGCCATCATGGTTGTAGGAACGACATCCCATGCCGGAAAGTCTCTGATGACCACGGCGCTCTGCCGCTTGTTAAGTCGTCGCGGCTGGCGGGTGGCTCCCTTTAAGGGGCAAAACATGGCGCTGAATGCTTACGTCACGGCCACCGGCGGAGAGATCGGGCATGCGCAGGCCGTGCAAGCTTGGGCAGCGGGGATTGCTCCTCGCGTCGAGATGAATCCGATTCTGCTCAAACCCCAAGGCGACATGACTTCACAGGTGATCCTTAAGGGGCGAGCGGTGGGTAAACTCAGCGCCACCGATTATTACAAGCAGTTTTTTGACACCGGCTGGCAGGCCATCGAAGAATCGTTGCAGCGACTGAGCGAAGAGTTTGATTTGCTAATCTGCGAGGGAGCCGGCAGCCCAGCGGAGGTAAACCTGAAGCACCGCGACCTGACGAATATGCGGGTGGCGAAGTATCTCAACGCGCCGACGCTGCTGGTGGTAGATATTGACCGAGGTGGAGCCTTTGCTCATGTGGTGGGCACCTTAGAGCTGCTCGATCCCGACGAGCGGGAGCTAGTGAAAGGGATCATCATCAACAAGTTTCGCGGGCACAAAGCGCTGCTGCAACCCGGCATTGACTGGCTGCAAGAGCGGACGGGGATTCCAGTCGTGGGTGTGGTGCCCTGGTTCGAGAACGGACTGCCCGCTGAAGATTCGCTGTCGCTGCTAGAACCAAAATCGGCAAATGCAACCAGCGAAATCACCGTGGCGGTCGTGCGGCTGCCGCGCATTTCCAACTTTACGGACTTTGACCCCCTGGAAGCAGAGCCGAGTGTCAATGTCAAGTACCTCAGCCTGCGCGATTCCCTCGGCTACCCGGATGCCCTGATTCTGCCCGGCTCAAAGACTACAATTGCCGATCTGCTGGCAATGCAGCGCACCGGCATGGCGGAGGCGATCCAGAACTACGCGGCGGCGGGCGGCACTATTCTCGGCATCTGTGGCGGCTTCCAGATGATGGGCAAAGTGCTGGCGGACCCCGAAGGTGTAGAAGGGCAAGAAGGGCGCTACAAGGGGCTGGGGCTACTGCCGCTGAAAACTGTGATTACCGGGCAGAAAGTGGCGCGGCAGCGGCTCGTCACCTCCAACTATCCCCAAACCGGGCTGCCGGTGTCGGGATATGAGCTGCATCAGGGTCGCAGCCATCTCGTAGAAGCGCAATCTGAAGACGGCAAGCCACTCTACCATGCCTTATTTGACGATACCAATTTGGGTGTGGTAGATGCCACCCAGTCGATCTGGGGCACCTACCTGCACGGCATTTTTGACAATGGCCCTTGGCGGCGAGCCTGGCTGAATCGGTTGCGGCAGCAGCGCGGCTTGAAGTCTTTGCCGACGGGCATCCCCAACTACCGCGAGGAGCGAGAGGCAATGCTAGACGCCGTGGCAGAATCCGTGGGGAAGTATCTCGATCTGCCGCGAATCCTCAGTTACTTGGACCGCTAGTTGGATCGCTAGAATGCGTAATATAGCGTAATACAATTATCTCGCGAGTTCAGCCATGACTGTGCAAATTCGCTTTCTGCCTGATGATGTCACCGTTGCTGCCGAAGTGGGAGAACCCCTGCTGCGGGTGGCCAGTCGCGCTGGACTGTCGATTCCTACCGGCTGCCTCATGGGTTCTTGCCATGCCTGTGAGGTAGAACTGGAAGACGGGAAAACGATTTGCGCCTGCATTAGCTCAGTACCGGCAGGCTGTCAGGAGTTGACAATTAACTTATTTGTGGACCCCACCTGGTAGCTCCAGTCTTGCCGGCGGATCCTTTAGGATAAAGGCTGCCTTACTGGGGGTTCCTGTGCATGTCTGTATCGTTTTCTAAATTGGAACAGCCGGCGATCCATTCTCCGGCTGAGGGTAGCACCACCCATCGCGCCGCTATTGCCTTGGGCAGCAACTTAGGCGAGCCGGCCGTGATCCTCAAACTGGCGCTGAAGCAATTGGCTCAGACACCTGGCTTAATCCTACAGGCGCAATCCCCGTTCTACCAAACCGTGGCCGTGGGACCCCCACAACCCGACTATCTCAACGCCTGTGCGCTCCTGGGAACGACCCTAACTCCTCAGGACCTGTTGGCAACGCTACTGTCCATCGAAGCCGACTTTGGGCGAGTGCGCCGCGAACGCTGGGGACCGCGTCTTTTGGATCTTGATTTGCTGCTGTTTGATCAGGTCATCCTGAATCATCCCAACCTGACGCTGCCCCATCCCCACCTCACCGAACGCGCCTTTGTGCTGGTGCCATTGTCCGATATTGCTCCCGATTGGCGCGAACCCGTCTCCGGTATGACAATTTTGGATCTGGTGCAGCGGGTAGACTGTTCTGGAGTAAAGCCCTATAGTGCTGACTAATGCGTGGGCGCACCCGCAGAGGTCTTCGGTAGCCGCATCGGGACCACGTTCATCGTCCATCTTGCTTGAATGGGAAGGAATTGCTATGTCTACGGGGTTTGAGCCGCCGCAGCTGATTCGCCAAAAGCTGGTTTACAAAGGCCGAAAATTTGACTTTGAGGTGGCCCGGTTGCGGTTGCCCAACCGAGCTGAGGGCGAATGGGAATGCGTACGACATCCGGGCGGAGCGCTGGCGGTGCCGGTAACAGCCGAAGGGCAGCTCGTGCTAGTGCGGCAATATCGCTTTGCGGCGCAGGGGCGGCTCCTGGAATTTCCGGCAGGGACGGTAGAGCTACACGAAGACCCTGCCACCACCATTCAACGTGAAATCGAAGAAGAAACCGGGTACCGCGCCCACCGCTGGCAGACCCTGGGCAAGTTTTTTCTCGCTCCTGGCTACTCTGATGAAATCATCTACGCTTTTCTGGCGCGGGATCTGGAAAAACTCGCTACTCCGCCGGGTCAAGACGAGGACGAAGACCTGGAAATTGTGCTGATGACGCCCCAAGAGCTAGAGGCCGCAATCCACCGGGGCGATCCGATTGATGCCAAATCCATTTGCAGCTTTTTTCTGGCGCGGCCGGTTCTGGCAGCAGAAGCGTAGGTGCGGTTCAAATCTGTCATTGGAATCATCTAGCCGCTACTTGTGGCGAATGTACTCGTAGATCTGCAGGTAATCTGCGCCGGGATGATTCCAGGAATAGTCGTAGGCCATGCCTTGCAGCACGAGCTTGCGAAATTCTTTCGGGTAGTACTGCCACAGCCCAATAGCCCGATCCATCGCTGACTCTATCGCCTGGCTATCCGTCTGATAGAAGACGTAGCCGTTGCGTTCTTCCGGCGGATGGGTTTGGTCGTAGTCGCGGTCAAAGACGGTATTAACCAAGCCACCAACGCCGCGCACAATCGGGACCGTGCCGTACTTCAAGCCAATCATCTGCGTCAACCCGCAGGGTTCGTAGTTGCTGGGCACCACGATCATGTCGGCTCCAGCGTAGATCAAGTGAGACAGTTCTTCATTGAAGCTGAGTTCGAGATGCACATCCGGGTTGCTGTTGAGAAACTGCTTCTCGTGCCAGAACCAGGAATTGAGGCCCGGTTCGGTAGCGGTTCCCAAGAGCACAAACTGAGCGTTGCGATGCAGGGCGTAGTAGATGGCGTGATGCACCAAATGTACGCCCTTCTGCTCATCCAACCGCCCGATATAGCAAATCAGCGGCTTCTCGCTGTGAGCCAACCACAGCCGTTCGCGCAGGGCTTTCTTGTTGCGTAGCTTGTCTTCAATGGCATCTGCTGAGTAGGGATAGGGGATGTAGTGGTCGATTTCGGGATTCCAGACGTCGTAGTCTATACCGTTGAGGACACCGCCAAATTTGTGTTGATGCAGGTGCAGCGTGTGCCCCAAGCCGTAGCCAAATTCTCCGTAGTGGGCTTCCCAGGCATGGTGCGGCGACACCGTCGTCACAAAGTTGGAGTAGACAATACCGCCCTTCATGAAGTTGAGGGCAAAGGGGTTAAAGTTATCCCGCATCCGGTCGTACTCGAAGTAATATGGGGGGTTATTCAGCCCAGTCGCTTCCAGCACATTCGCTCCGGCAATGCCCTGGTGCTTAAAGTTGTGAATCGTATAACAGACGCGCTGGTTGCCCATGCCGTGGTACTGGTAGATTTCATACAGCAGTACCGGCACCAAACCGGTTTGCCAGTCGTGGCAGTGGATCACGTCGGGGCGCTTGTTCGTTCGCAGCAGAAACTCCAGGGCTGCTTTGCTGAAAAAGGCAAACCGCATGTGGTCGTCAAGAGCGCCGTAGTAGCAACCGCGATTAAAAAAATTATCTTCCGACTGCGGTTCAATGAAAAAGCAGAGGCGGCCATGCACCCAGCCGCAGTAGACGCAGCAGCGAATCGCCCCACCATACCAAGGCACCGTCAGGTCGCGATAGGCTTCATGCAGCCCCCAAATGTGGTCGTACCGCATGCAGTCGTACTTCGGCAAAATGATCTCGACGCTGTGACCGCGGATTTCTAGCTCACGACTCAATCCATACACGACATCGCCCAAGCCTCCAGCTTTGATCACCGGAGCACATTCAGAGGCAATTTGTACGACGTACATTTTTACTCCCCATTCAGAGCAACACTGACACCAGAACCTTCACAAAAGTATAAAGTATACAGAGCCAGAGAAAATCAATCACCCGGTCTAGGAGAGATTCGCTCTTGCATGGGCATATAGCAAAACTGGTTCAACCTTATTCTGGCGACTATCTTATTCTGGCGACTAATGGTGTCAGTGCAAAAAGAGATTAGATCCTTTAATCTCAGTTGCCCCGACTTCAATGTTGCCGAGGGGGGCAGCAGGAGCAGCAGAACGCTGTTAGTCTTTAGGACAGGTAGTAGCTGTAAGCCGAGGACAGCTTTTCTTTAGAATCGTTCGCCACAATACCCATCACTGGTGCGGAGGCGACTGACAGATCTTCCAAGGTTTGTTCAAACAATGACCGCTTCAAGTGACCGAGGCGAGTCACCAGCAGTATGCCGTCGGTGTGAACCGAGAGCAGATAGGTATCGGCAAAGCCGAGCAATGGAGGGGTATCGCAGATGATCAGATCAAACTGCTCGCGCCCTTTTTCCAAGATGTGCTGCAGGGTCCGGGAGGAGAGGATGCGGGTGGGATCGGGGGGGCGTGCTCCCGCCGTCATCACAAATAGATTAGCGAAGGCGGTTTTCTGAATGGCCTGGTCAAACTCAACCGTGCCCGAGACCACGTCGGTTAAACCATAGGGGTTGACCAGATTCAGTTGGTCGTGGAGGCTGGAGCGTCGTAAATCGGCGTCGAGCAGCAATACCCGCTGCCCCATACCGGCTGCCGCCTGAGCCAAGTAGAGCGAAATCGTGGTCTTGCCGCTGGCTGGCACCGCAGAGCTGATCGCCAGTACGCGAAGGGGCTGATCGGGACTCACCAAGCGGATATTGGCATATAGCGACCGAAAGGCTTCTCGAAAGGGACCAGACATCTGCTGCGAATGCTGCGAAAACTGGCGATCGCCGGCGCTATCACTCAAATGGTCACCTGCCGAGAATGCTACAAACGGCTGGACATACCCAGGCTGATTCAACTGTTTATGGGTGGGGATCACCCCCAAAATCGGCAGCTTGGTAATTCCCTTTAGCTCCTTAACGCTATGGATCACGCTACTCAGCTTATCGACCATTAAGGCGATCCCGATTCCTAGCAGTAAGCCCAGGATCGTGCCCAGGGCTAGAGTGCGTTTGAGACTGGCCGAGTTCGGGATGGGGTCACCGGGAGCCGTCAAGAGCTGCCAGGGCACTTGGCGCTGGGCAGCATCAATGCGTAGCCCCTCCCGCTTAGCGAGAAACTGGTTCAGGTTCGCCGTGGCAATCTCCAGTTCGCGCTGGATGTCGGTGTACTCGCGGGTGATCGCTGAAAGTTGCCTAATCTGCTGATTCAGCGCACTCAACGTGGCATTCAAAGACTGCCGTCGATTCTCCAACTCCTGGATTTGCCCGGACACCTGCCGTTCTACGCGCACGCCCTCCTGCTGCAGCAGCGGCAGCAAATTTTGGCGCTGTTCTAGCAAGACATCAACCTCTGGGCTTTCCGGAAGATACAGCGTAGAGTCTTCCGCCAACTGGCTGTCAATGGCAAGGAGTTGGTCGAGCAATTTTTGATAGCGGGGGCTAGCGTTGAGCGACGAAGTGCCCGTAATTTCTAGTGAGGGTTGAGACAGTTCCCGCCGTAGCCCCTGATAGAGCAACCGGGCCTCATTCAACTGCGTCTCGGTTCGGATCAGCTCCTGAGTGACTTCCCCAATTTGATCCGTGAGCTGCTCGGCTTGGCTTTGGGGATCGATCAAATTGTATTTTTGGCGAAAGGTTTGCAGCCGCTCTTGCTGCACCTCGACCTGTCGCTGCACATTGGGTAACTGCTGCTCCACAAACTCGATGCCTTGGCGGATGTCTTTCTGCCGCTCTTGTAGGCTGTATTGTAGGTAGGCATCCGAGAGCAGCTCAAGCGCAAATTCAACAACCTCTGGATCGGGATGGCTGTAGGAAACGACGAGAATATTTTGACCATCCGCCTGAATGCCCAGGCTTTGCACAAACGCAGCGTAGGTTATATCTGGATAGCGAACCCTGAGCTGCTCCACCACCGGCGACAGAAGACTGGGGCTACGCAACACTTTAATTTTGGTGGCGTCTAGGCTTTCAGGAGGTTGGTTTTGCTCCTGGCGACTCGTTAGGGTTTGCGGCAGCGACGACAGCACTTCAGTTTCCACGGTGACTGCTCGCGTCAAAATCTCAAACCCGGCTTTGTAGATAGGAGTATCCGTTAGGGCCTTCAGGACAGCCACCGCCATCATCATCGTGGTCACGCTGACAATCAGCAGGACCCGCCGCCGCAGGATAGCCAACACGCGACCCAGTTCCAGCCCACCCTCATCTCCGGCAGAAAATGGATTGATGCTCGGTGATGCTGCCTGTGATACAACCGATTGAGAAATAAAGGGAACTTTCATGGGATCAACGGTTTAAGTTGGACGTGAAATACAACCATTGACAGCGACGAAACAATAAAGGCAATGACCATCTGTGATGAAGGTGGTGGGTTGTTTAACCCAATTAATACATGTCTAGTAAGAATTGCCAACCCATTCAGGTTTGACGCACTTCAGGACTTAAAACAAACGGAAGAAGTTGAGCGGTACACTAAACAAGGTAAAGAAGCGGGTTAATGGATCTGCAGCGGTGCTGAGAATATCAGAGAGACTGGCAATGCCAGAACGTCCAACCACGATCACATCATTATTACGCAGGGCTGGGTTGGTATCGCTGTTGATGCCGCTGGTAAAATCAACATCAATTTCCTGACGGCTGACGCTGCCATCTGGATTCAGCCGGATCAGCTGCACTGCGTTCGTGTTAGCCCGATTATTGGCTCCTCCTGCAGCAAGTAGAGCTTGATTAAAGGGCGTATTGGGAGGAACTTCAACCACGCCCGGACGCACCACCTCGCCAACAACATTGACCTTAATCGAATCGGGCGAAAAACTGGCTGCTGCAATCTGCGGTGCTTCGCTGGGATCAATGGCAGTGGCGGTGGGCACGACGATCGTATCACCTTCCTGTAAAATTGCATCTTGGCTGAGATCGCCCTGTAACAGCTGCCATAGATCGACCGAAAAGGATTGTTCGGTTCCGGTGCGAGTTTTGCGGCGAATCTGGATCTGCCGAATGTCGGCCGTGGGGGTAATGCCGCCTGCCACCTGAATCGCCCGAGTCACCGTGGGAGAAGTGCCGAGCTGATTGACCCCTCCCGCTACACCTGCCTCTTGCGCCGTGCGAGTGCTTCCCGTCACGGTGTGGGGTCCCGGACGAAACACCTCCCCAACTACGGCAATATTGATTGGCAAGGTTTCATCCGCTGCAAAGCTTGCCGCTGCCAATTGGGAGGCTTCTTCACGGTTGACTACAGCGGCAGCCGGGACAAATACTGAGTCTCCGTCGCGCAGCGTCAAATCATAGCGCTGATCTCCGGTCTGCAAAAATTGCCAGAGATCCACCGTAATCACAGTCTCTGCTCCAGACGCCTGAGGACGGCGCACCTGCACCTGCCGCAGATCGGCAGACTGGCGAATTCCGCCTGCCGCTTCCAACACCTGAGCCAGACTGGGAAGTTGCCCCTGACGATCGAGAGTGTATAGCCCCGGCTGCTGGATCTCGCCGGCAATGCCAACTTTCACAGGGCGGGGCTGGATCAGGGAAATGGTGACTCGGGGTTGCCTAAGAATGCGGGAGTACTTCTGCGCCACGGCTTCGGCCGCCTGCTCAAGGGTCATTCCCTGTACTAAAACACTGCCCACCACCGGCAAATTCAGTGTCCCGTCTACCAGAACCGTACTCTCACCGCCATAGCGCTCAATCCGAAAAATATCAATCCGAATCTGGTCACCCGCACCTAGGGTGTAGGCATCTTCTTGGTAGGCTGCTCCGGGTGGAGGAGGCAGGGGTTGAATAGTCGAAGGAGCGGGTATTTGAGAGAGGGTCAGCGGTGACGGTGTAGCCAGACCGGCAGAAGAGTCAGCAACACCAGCACTGATCACGAGAATGGCTGCCAATGAAGCTGATCGCATAGGCTGAATCCGCTCGCCATAGGGTAGACGGTTAGTTTAGACCTCAATTATCTAAGTAACTCTACGGATCGTCTGCCAACTTTACCAAAAAATTACAATTCTATTCCGGACATTTCAGGTTGCTTGTAGAGTCCTGATCAAGTCACAATGCCGCTGCCCTAGACCTAAAGCACGGACATTCCACTAGGGATTTTGTCTCACCCGGTAACGCTCTGTGTGTAGATTCAATGAAATCTGCTACTTTCCAGATAAATTATACAAACCAACGGATTTTTAGACATAAAATCAAACATTATTTCCAACTACATCTACCTAGATTGAGTTCCATCTTGTAGCACTACGCAGTTTGCCTAGATACGACTGTTTGATTTGACTTTTTGATTCAACTTTAGGATTAACTTGTTTAGGTGAACTTCGGTTCGATCGGTTCAATTAGTTTCAACGGGCTATAAAAATATAGAGTTGAGTCGTTGCAGTTTAGTAAAGTTGATGGAAAGTTGATGGGCTAGCCTATCTCTTGTACGGTCTTGGATGGTACGCATGTTGTGCAAATTCCGTATTAACCCTATATTCATTGACATTGACTGACATTGACATCGATTTGTAGCGAAGGCAACGGTAACTTCAGTTGCAAGCTGAGTTTAATGGTCTAGCTACTGTTCTGTTTTGATCTTAAGGATCGAAATGGGATTGACCCGGACAAGTTGAGTGTATGCCGTAGGCAAAGTTCTGGGATATCTTGAGCGGTTATGACCTATGATGCTTTAGTCATAGCTGCCGTTGAAGGTGCGGGCGCTTTCTCCAAGTTGCTCTGCGCTCCCGCCGCCTTCAGTTTTGAGTTTGGGGTTGAGTATTCGGTGAAACGGTAGCGGTTCTCCTTGGATCAGTGCAGTTTTTAACGACTGCTAAGGCGATCCATCTGAGTTGATGGCTTTCAGGGATGGCATTCCTTCTCACCTGTCAGGGAGGTCAAGGTTGATATGTCTATCATCTACCGAGTTCTCTGTTGAAATTATGGCTAAACGTTCGTTGCAAGCATCCCCCGAGGGTGCGAGATTAGCTCGAAAAATTTTTGATCGCCGGGGTTGGACCCAGGAAGGATTAGCGACAGAGCTGGATTTGAGGACGCGTCAACCGATCTGGCGGTTTTTTACCTGCCGCCCGATTGAGCGACACATCTTTGTCGAACTCTGTACCATTCTGGATCTCAACTGGTGGGAGATTGCAGACCACCCTCCAGAATCGCTGTTGGGACGAGAGGGCGCTGAAACTGCAGCCTCTTCCAGCCCACCTAGCTCCTCACCGAACGTGAATCACTTGGTCGAGCAGTTGCGCCTGCTGCGGCAGGAGCGGGTCGAGCATCAGTGCAGCACGGTGCGGATACTCGGCACCAATTACCCTGTACCGCTCGATGACCTGTTTGTGGCACCGTATCTCGTGACGCGGCTTGCCAGTCAAGATTATGTCTGTCTTGCTGAGTTAGATCCATCCAATCAGTTTGGTCAGTCTGGTCAGTCTGGACTGACGGCGCTTAGCAATTTAAATACACAGCGGCTAGCGGAATCGGTAGTTCCTCTGGAAACTGCGCTAGCAAAATACCCGAAGCTGCGCCTTCTAGGTAAACCCGGCAGCGGTAAAACAACACTCCTCCAGTTCATCATGCTGCAATGCCAGCAGGGCTGCTACTACCCTGATCGGGTGCCGGTGCTGGTCCGGTTGGGTAACTACAGAGATTTGGTGAATTCCCAGGGTGAATTTAACATCCTGACCTGTATCCAGCAGGAGTTCCTGAGTTCGGGAACAACGGATATGCAGCTTGTGGAAACCTTGCTGAATGAAGGGCGAGTCCTTCTCCTGCTCGATGAGCTGGATCAAATTCCGCCTCCGAGCAACAGCATTGTTTCCCGAGGCATTGCCAAATTCTTCGAGCGGTACTACAAAACCCCGGCGATCCTAACTACTCGCCTGGGCTGTCCGGGGGTTGAGTTTTCCTACTTTACCGATTTAGAGATAGCCGACTTCAACGACGAGCAGCTTTTTGCGCTAACTCAGCGGTGGTTTACTCACTTTGCTCGCCCCGAGGCAAGCTTGGCAGCAGCAGATGAGTTTTGGCGGCAACTCCATGCTCCTCAGAATCAAGGCATTTTGGAGCTGTCTAGGGTGCCCCTGTTCTTCAACCGGATTAGCCAAACCTACCAAGGTAAAGGTAATCTTTCGGAAAATCGCCTGCTGATTTACCAGGAGTGCCTGCATCTCCTGTTGAGAGAATGGGACGAAAAGCGGGGGCTACAACGGCTGCCTCACGAGTTGCCGCTCACGCTGGATCAGCAGCTTCAGCTCCTGAGTCATCTGGCCATCCAAGTACAAGAGCACGGCACTCCCTTGTTTGCCGGCAGCGATTTGGAGCGGTGGATGATCAGCAGCCTCCAGAACTGCCCAACCTTGACAGTGGCACCCTGCGGCACTTGGCGTGAGGCGGCCTCGCTACTGATTGCTCTGGCACTGCAGCAAGGGCTGCTGCTCGAACAGGCCCGAGGCATTTTTTCCTTTGCTCAAACGGCTTTTCAGGACTATGGTGTGGCTTACCAGATCGTGACTAGCCCAAATGTCAGCCATGCCGTGCTCAAGCTGCTGACCCACATCACCGACCTCCGTTGGCGAACGGGTATTCTGCTCGTCTACGCCATGCTGCCTAATAAAGATGGGCTGCTCTGCCCAATGCGGCAGGAAATTGGCGCTCTGGTGGCTCAGCACCCCAGCTTGGTGGATATCCTAAATCAGCTCAGGCAAAAATGCGAGGAGCTTACTCTCTACCGCCAAGTCCTGGCAATTCACACCTTGCTCCGACAGCTAATGCGAACCCCTGAGCTGCTCGTTTGTTTTGCAGGTCACATGACCCAAATCAGCATCCTGGCTCAATCGCTGCTGCTGGAAACGCTGCTGGGTCGTTTGCTGCTGTGGTTAGTCATTCCCAGACAAGCTACATCCTGCGAAACAATCCAACTGCTGCTAACGCAAGCGATCGGTTTGGCAACCAGCATTGAGCATGCGAGCTTGGCTACGGAACTGGCAGCCCTCCAGGAGCAGCTCAAGCAGCGTCAGGATCGACTGGTAACAGTCAGCCCGGCGCAGGAGAACCTCGCGTGGCTGGAGTCGTTTCAGCGATTGCTTCATTCCTCTACCTCACAGGAAAACCTCTCCTGGGATGTGGATCAACTGCAGTTGCTGCAACGCTATTTCTATGCGGTTCAGCTTCTCATCGATTGTGTGCAGAGCGATGCATCGAATAGGGGGGCTGCACCGATTCCAGCTTCGCAGCTTCTGTCTGAGTTTGATCTCGATGAACCCCACTCCGATCTGCTCTGGGAATCACTGCCCGTTAGCCAAACTGGACCAGCCCGACTGGAACGGCACTTGGTTTCTGTGAATCCTACGTCTATTATCGATGCGCTTGATCCGGTTCAATACTTTTTGGAGAACTTTTTGGAGAACTATGGACAGCGCGATCGGCAGAACCTGCTGCGAGAGCCGCAACGCAATCCCCTAAAGGCATCCTAGCCCTCGATCGGGAGAATGGTTGTGAGCTGGACATCCTGCTACAAGTCTAGGTTGTAGAATTGGACCGCCCACGATTGTCGAGCCACAGCCCATGCAGCTATATAGCGAGGAGCAGGAATCAGCGACTGTAGCTGCCAGCACTCGGTACCAGTTGTTTTTAAGATCGGTTGGTTGCACTGAAACGATAGCTCAGCGTCTTCTAGTCCGGACAAGCCCTGTCCCGTTGCTTTCAGATATGCCTCCTTGCAGGTCCAGAGCTGAAAGAAGGCGGTGCGTTGTTCCCAAGGAGGTAGGGCGCTGAGCTGAGCATACTCTCGAGATGAGAAGTAGGATTTTGCTATCGTGTCAAGTTCTAGCGGCTGGCAGTATTCCAGATCAATACCAATTGGAGCCTGCCGAGTGATAGCGTATAGGGCCAGCCCTTGCGAATGAGACAGATTGAACTGCACTGTAGAAACTACTGTAGAAACTACAGAGACACTATCGGCAGAACTCTCGAGAGTTGGCTTACCTTGCGGACCATAGCAAAAACGCAGGTGAGCTGGTTCCAATCCAAGATACTGCCCGAGCAAACAGCGCAGAATCCCTCGACAAGCTACAAACTGGAGACGATCCCGCTCAAAATGAAACCGCTGCGCTTTTTCTACGGGTGCTTGTTGCTACTTTTCAAATATCCTCTTAAATCTCTAAATCTTTTAAATCTCAAAATGTCGAAATCCACATCCCGTGGCAAGATGGAAATCCCATTGGGTTCCAGGTATCTGCTGTGAACAGGACTGACACATGGCTGTCTCAACTCCAGCAACAGCGTGCCATTGCTGTCATTCGTGCCAAGGATGTAGAGACGGGAGTGCAAATGGCCCGAGCCGTTGCCGCCGGCGGTATGAGATTGATCGAAGTCACCTGGAATAGCACCGAACCCGCCAAACTGCTGCATCAACTCCAGAATGAATTACCCACTTGCACCATCGGAGCCGGAACGCTGCTGACTCTGACTGACCTACAGGCAGCCATTACTGCCGGTGCCGAATTTGTCTTTTCGCCCCATACCTCGTTGCCCTTTATCCAAACAGCGCAGCAACACCACCTTCCGGTGATTCCCGGTGCCCTAACCCCGACCGAAATTCTGACGGCTTGGCAGGCGGGTGCCACCTGCGTCAAGGTGTTTCCGATTCAATCGGTTGGCGGTGCAGATTACCTGCGGCACCTGCAAGGACCGCTAGGAGCAATTCCAATGATTCCAACCGGCGGTGTGACCCTGGAAAATGCCCGTGCCCTGATCAATGCGGGCGCAATTGCGGTCGGTTTAGCCGGTCAACTCTTTCCCAAGGCGGCGGTTCAGCAGCAGAATTGGCAAGCGGTAACCCAGGCAGCTCAAACCCTAATGCAGCGTCTGCACTCCGCCGAATGAGCTGCTCGATTCCGGGCAATAGATGGCTTGCGGCTGATGGTTGACATCTAGTTCAATCACTAGGTCTACGTGCTCAGCATCCTGCAGCAGCGGTGTAATAAACAGATCGGGGTGAAGCGCTCGCCAAAAATACTCCACAAAGGCATTCACTTCCGCCGCGTCCATGCCCGCACGCCCAGAAGCCATCATCTGCTGCTCGGCTTGCCATCGCCACTGCTGACTGAGGCGGTAGTCTTGCGGATGGAGCAGAATCAGGCGATCGAGCTGGTCCCACAGAGGCAAATAATCCCGTAATCGCTCGTTCACGGCGCGGGCAAAGGCGCGATCGGCATCATTCACAATGGGTGGAGGCGCATCATCAAACGCGGTAGGCTCTATCGGACGCACCCCCACAAACCAGCCCTCAAAGAGCACAATCTCGGCTCCGATCACCCACTCCGGCTGAGTGCGATCGCCCGCGCCGTCGTAGGCAGATTTGTCGAAGCGAGGTACAGCCACAGGTTGAGTTAAATCGGGTTGGCGCAACTGCCGCAGCACAGCTAGTCCTAGGTTCACATCATGGGTGCCCGGTGGTCCTCGCCAGCGAAACCGGGGATCCTGCTGCTGGAGCTGCAATCGCTCGGCATAGGGCTTGTAGAGGTCGTCAATCGACAGACGGCAAACCGGACAACCCATCTGGGTCAGGATAGGGCTGAGAATCCGGGTCAGCGTCGTTTTGCCGGTGCCCTGACCGCCCAGAATCCCTTGAATCAAGGGTCGCCCGAGTCGCTGACGCCAGTTCACAAGCTGTTCCGCCAGCGGCAGCCACAGATCCCACAGCAGGTCCGCAGGACAGCCCGACCAGCCCAGCTCTTGCTGGCAGAACTGCTCCAGCGTGGGGTAGATCGTCTGGTAGTATTGCAGCCGGGCAGCAACTCGGGCAGACACATTCTCATCCGTGATGCCAAAGGCGTAAGCCCGACGCGAATCGCTTAGCAAATGGGCGGCAAGCTGATTCTGGACGGCAACTGAAACTGACTGCCCAGCCGCCAAGGGCGACAGCAACATCGTGAGATCCCCCGCCGATTCGGGAAGCCTGGAAGAGTCAGAGGAGCGAGCGGCTGCCATGGGGTCAGCTTCCAAGCTTGAAGGCTTCCACAAATAGCCCGTAGATCAGTCCAATCTTGAGACCGTTCAGTGATTCCAGCAGCAGCCACCGCTGGGGTGCCGTGCGTCGCCGGTCCGTTGTGTACACCAGCCAGCTAATGCCTTCGGCCAGGATCACCAAGAACAGGGCTTCGACGACGTCTAGACTGGCTCGTTGCCCCGCGACAGTGGAAACAGTCGTCGCCAAAAAATTGCCGCCCAGGATGCTAATCAACAGCAGCGACAGCCGCCGCCATGGGTTGCGGGCAAATCGTGTAAATTGAGCAAACGCCCTGTCGACCAGGGTACTGAGGCGAGTATTTTGCATAGCGGCTGATCCCCCGTGATCCCCGAAAGCAGTGACAACAACGTCGTACAAAACTCAACTTGAATGCTACCCCAAGAATTGGCAG
Organism: Synechococcales cyanobacterium C42_A2020_086; assembly: GCA_015272325.1. Lineage (GTDB taxonomy): Bacteria > Cyanobacteriota > Cyanobacteriia > Elainellales > Elainellaceae > JACYLU01. The sequence continues at coordinate 66,128 of JACYLU010000028.1, forward strand.
GACTGTCTACAGTAGAAGGAAAGCGGCTAGGGAAGGGCAGCAGTGGCTAGAGATGTGAAACTCCGACTATACCCGGTAGTGGTGACCGTTTTGGGAGCGCTGGTCGTAGCGCTGCTGCTATCGCGACTGGAAATCAGGGTGTGGACCGAATCCAATCCACCTCAGACACCTGCTCCCGAACCAACCGTCTCCGAACGCCCGCTTGCGCCTAGTCCGTCACCAACTCTTAGCCCATCGCCATCTGCAGTGATTCCCACACCTGCGATCACGCCGTCGCCCCTCCCTACAACCACTCCAGCAGGCAATGTCGGCGATGGTAATCTCCGCGTTAGTAATCAAAGCGAGCATCCGGTACGGGTCGCCCTGCTGGCTCAGCCGACTGGGGCGGATCAGACATCCTACGCTCAGCCGGTCCACTGGGATTTTGCCCCTGGCGAAGGTAAGACTAAGGGGCTGATTTTGTCACTGCCGACGAGCAAGTTACAGCTTCAGGAGGGTGATGTGCTGGTTGCCTTTGCCCAGGATGGTTCGCGCCGCTATTGGGGTCCCTATGTGGTTGGCAAAACCCCAGTTCCTACCTGGAATGCCGAGACTAAAGAATGGCTGTTGATTCTACAGCCGTAGACCGCTGTCGCTCTGCCTTAGCCGCCTGACCCAGACTCTTCTGGAGGACCCATCTGGAGGACCATCGGCGACACTCCAGCCACCCACTGCCAGAGACGAGCGCTTTCCAGGTAAAGTAATCTGAATGAGCGGAATGAGTGCTGAATGAACGCGGAATGACAGCATGGGACTGCGAATGACTTCCTTCAAGAATTGGTTGGACCGTTGGCACAATTGGGCAAAACAGCCGCACTGGATCCTTCCGGTGGCCTGGGTGCTGCTGCTGACGGGAATCGCGGTTTGGCTCCAGCTCGGCAGTACTGGACTGGTTGATGAAACCGAACCTCTATTTGCGGAAGCCGCACGTCAGATGCAGCTCACCGGCGACTGGATCACGCCCTATTTCAACGAGCAAACCCGCTTCGATAAGCCACCCCTTGTCTACTGGATCATGGCGCTTGCCTACTCGGTTGTGGGGGTCAACGAATGGGCGGTGCGGTTTCCCTCGGCGCTGGCGGCAACGGTACTCACCGCCTTCGGCTTCTATACCCTGCGTTACTTTGGCTTCCCGCGACCCGGACAAACTCAGACTGCGGCGAGTCAGCAAACCCCGCTACGGCTCTCGGCTTGGATCGGGGCTGCCTGCATGGCGCTGAATCTGCAAACTATCGCCTGGGGGAGAATTGGCGTCTCGGATATGCTGCTGAGCAGTTGTATTGGCGCGACACTGCTGGCGTTTTTTTGGGGCTATGCCCATGCCAAGCCGTCTGCTAAAGACCGCTGGTATCTGGCGTCTTATATTTTCAGTGCGTTGGCAGTTTTGGCAAAGGGTCCCGTTGGCGTGGTGCTGCCGGGGCTGATTGTCCTAGCGTTTTTGATTTACCTGGGCAATCTGCGTTCCGTGCTCTCGGAGATGCGGCTGCTGCGGGGGAGTTTGATTTTTCTAGCAATTACCCTGCCCTGGTACATTCTGGTGATCTGGGCCAACGGCGAAGATTACATCGAATCGTTTTTTGGCTACCACAACGTCGAGCGCTTTACCCGCGTCGTCAACAACCACTGGGCCCCCATCTGGTTTTATTTGGTGATTGTGCCGCTGGCGTTTTTGCCTTGGTCGGCCTATTTGCCGGTGGCGATGGCGCGTCTGCGATTCTGGCGCTGGCGGATGTGGCAGCAGCAGCCCCGATCGGCTCATTTGGGGCTATTCGCGCTGATCTGGTTCGCCGTCATCTTCGGCTTTTTTACCATTGCCGCTACCAAACTGCCGAGCTACACGATTCCGCTGCTGCCGGCAGCTGCCATTCTGGTTGCACTCTTCTGGAGCGATCAAATGACTCAGTCTCCTCAGTCCACGGCTGAGGGGCGTGGCGTGCGGATCAGCCATATCGCCAATAGTGTTCTGATGCTGCTGCTGGCAGCCGTTCTGTTTTATAGCCCCAATTGGCTCGGCAACGAACCCGAAATGCCAAATCTGCCCGAGGTGGTGCGGCAATCGGGCGTTACCCTCTGGGGCGGTGCCATCTGGCTGAGTATGGGAATTGCTGCCCTGGTTTTGATGCTGCGACAGCAAGGACGCTGGATTTGGAGCACTACCTTGATCGGCTTCATGGCGTTCACACTGCTGACGATTCTGCCGGTGCTGCATATTGTTGATGTGGAGCGGCAGCTGCCTCTGCGACAGCTCTCGGCGACCATCGTGCAGGTACAAAAGCCGGAGGAGCGGCTGCTAATGATTGGCTTCCGCAAGCCGAGTGTTGTCTTCTACGCCCAGCGTCCGGTAACCTTTATTTCTGCCCCCAGTGAAGTTGCTGAGGAGATCTTCCGGCTGTCGCGACGGCTATCGCGGCGCAATGCCAATGTGAACTCGCTGCTGATCATAGGACGCCCGGTGAAGTGGCAAGAAGCCGGCATCCAGCCTCAGCATTACCAAACCCTGGCAGAGGCAGGCGTCTTTCGCTTAGCCCGTATGGAATTTCCGCCGGGAAGCCCACCCCTGCGGCTACAAGCGGAAGATTGATGAATTGACCTGCGGCAGCGCCTTGCCTGAAATTGTGATTGCTCTGCAAAGCTTGTTAGAATAACCGAGTTTGCTCTGCACCTCGTCAACTCAACTGCGTATGCAAGCTCGTCGAATTGCTCGTGAATTGGCTCTCTTAAGCATTGGTCAACTTTCCCCCAAGCAGGACCGCTTGCAGGCGCAGCCCCTTCAGGATGTGCTTCTCGCTGCCGTGCGCACCCTCACCAGCGAAGCCCAAGATACCCTAGAAACGGCAGCCGCCGAGGTGAGTCGGGGCAACGAACGCCTGCTCAGCAGCGAAACGCGGGCTAGCGATGTCCAGAGCGCCAAGATGATGGTGACCGAAGCGCTGGAGCTGACCCAAACCGCGATCAACCGCTTGGGGGCGGCGCTAGAACTGCCAGAATTTATTCAGCTTGCGAACCAGAAAGAGGTCCGCGCCTATGTTACCGAGCTGCTCAGCCAAACGCAGGCTCACCGCGACGAGGTAGATGCACTGCTGAATCAGACCATGGTGGATTGGCAAATGCACCGGCTGGCACGCATCGATCAAGACATTCTGCGGATTGCCGTGACCGAGATGTGGTTTATGGGCGTCCCAGAGCAGGTAGCCATCAACGAAGCCGTGGAACTTGCCAAACGCTACAGCGGCGAGGAAGGTCACCGATTTATCAATGGCGTGCTGCGGCGAGTGAGCGAGCAGCTAGCCGCGAATTCCTCACCGGCTTAGAGACACAACAGGGAAGCGAGTTGGCTTCTGAGCTGAAGCACTGCCTGACATCGGCTCGGGCAGACGCCATCAGACCGTAACTCGATGAGCTGTAACTCTGTGGCTCTTCTGTGGCTCTATAGTGAGCGGTAAGGGTGGTAATGAGTTGTAATAGGTTTAGTGGTCATCGGCAGACGAGTAGGCAGGGTCTATGGGATCTTTCAATTGGTTCAACCGCCAGTACGACGATAAATCCAATGCTGAGCAATCCAAAGCGGCAGAATCACCTGAGGCTACGCCGCCTGCTCCGCCAGAAGAAATCGCTGCGGCACCTGCTCAGCCTGCAGTAAACCAGGATTATTTGACTTGGGCAAAGACCGCCTACGCCGCCATCCGCAAACGCCAGGAGGAAGAAGCTCTCGCTGCGCCGACGGTGGCTGAACCGACTGTCGAAGAGGAGATTCCGGAAGAGGCTGCCGAGATCTCATCCACCGCAGCATCTACCGACTCGGAAACCCTAGAAACCACTGCTGCCGAGGCAGAGGCTTCAGAAATGCCTGTTCTAGAAGCACCGGAAGAAGCACCGAAACCTGCCGTTGCGCCATCGGAGGCGGCTGCCCCGCTGCCCTTTTGGGCCCAAGCCGAGGCTGAGCGACTCGAACGCTTGCAGCGGTTGAAAATAGAGGCAGTAGAAGCGGCAAAAGCGGCCGAAGCAGCAGAAGCGGCCGAAACGGCGACCACAGTTCCTGCTGCCCCACCAGCCGCTCCAGCCATTCCGGAGGTGGTATTAGACGAGGCGTTCCTCTGGTCGGCAGAAGTATTGGCAGCCCAGGGGCGGCGTCCCGATGAAGTCTCAATTGAGGAAATTACCTGGCTAAAGCGCCTGCGGCAGGGGTTGGGCAAAACTCGGCGCAATTTGGTCAACCAGCTCCGTGCCATTGTTGGGCAGGGGCCACTGAACCAAGACGCAGTGATGGAGATCGAGGCGCTGCTGCTGCAGTCCGATGTCGGTATTGAAGCCACCGATCGCATTATTGAGGCGCTGCAAACCCGCCTGCGGCAAGAAGCACTGCCGCCCCAGGAGGCCATTTCTTACCTGAAGCAGCTCTTGCGGGACATGCTCGATGAGCCGCTCGGAGAGTCCCACACGCTCTCCTTTGTGCCGGAACGCAACCAGCTCAACATCTGGCTGATTACCGGCGTCAACGGAGCGGGCAAAACCACCACCATCGGCAAGCTGGCCCACATCGCCCGAAAATCCGGCTATCGCTGCCTGATTGCTGCCGCCGACACCTTCCGAGCCGCGGCCGTGCAGCAGGTGAAAGTCTGGGGCGAACGCAGCCAAGTCGAGGTGATTGCGAACCCCGGCAAAAACACCGATCCTGCCGCTGTTGTGTTTGACGCCATCACCGCTGCCCAGTCGCGCAACACCGAGCTGCTGCTAATCGACACTGCCGGCCGCTTGCAAAACAAGAAAAACCTGATGGACGAACTCGGCAAAATTCGTCGCATTATCGATAAAAAAGCGCCCAATGCTCATGTGGAATCGCTGCTGGTTCTTGATGCCACCCTAGGGCAAAACGGGTTGCGGCAGGCGGAAGTTTTTTCGGAGGTGGCCAAGCTCAGCGGTGTCGTGCTCACCAAGCTAGACGGTACAGCTAAAGGCGGCATTGCTCTTGCTGTGGTGCAGCAGCTCGGTTTGCCAATTCGCTTCATCGGAGCGGGCGAAGGCATCGAGGATTTGCGCCCGTTTTCTAGCTACGAGTTCGTCGAGGCGCTACTCAGCAGCTAGTTCATCGGATTACCAGACTGTACTTCCAGACTGTACTTTCTGAGTAAGCGTGCAAAGATACACGAACAAAGATACACGAATCACGGCAGACGGTTGAAACTTTTTGTTATGTGATTTGTGATGTGAGTTTTGTTGATCAAGCAAGACTGATATTTTTTACCACATTGCGCCTGAACTCGCATCAAATCTGCTTTTCATGCCCGCTCGTCACCCCCTTCGATGAGGCTCATTTCGTAGATGAACGCAGAACAGAGAGAAATCATTATTGGCATAATGGATTGGCACAATGGATTGGCATAATGGGTCACTCTCAGCAACATCGGTTGCCGTTAACCGCTTTTACTTTGATGATGAGGCTTTAACCAGTTAAGAAGCGATATGACAGCTTGGGATTGGCGTTCTTTCTTGCGATAAGCGAGCCAAATTTGATTAGTCACAGCTTGAGTTGGTTTGAGAATAAGGGTGAGTTGCTGATTAAGAACCCAATTTTCACAGAGGTAATCTGGTAATACGCTGTACCCCAATCCTTGAGCGATCGCCCCTCGAATACTGCGTAGGTCTGGAATGACAAATTGAGGATTGACCTCTAATCGCTGACCAAAAATCACGCGCCAGAACCTTCGGATAATTGGCAACTCTTCGCTGTAAGCAATCCAGGGTTGGAGTTTGAGCCACTGAGCAAGGGTGGTCAAATCTTTCTGTCGTTGATCTTGAGGCAGCGGCATCTTGTCTTCAGGGGGTCCGACCAGCCAAAAGCTTTCCTCAAAAATCGGCTGATATTCCAGTTCTGGTCTAGCAATTTTTTGCGTAGCAATCGCACCATCAATTTGATTGTCCAGCAGTTGTTGAATTAATTCATGGGCCAGTCCAAATTGGACTTTTAACAGACACTTCCCGTCGGTCGGTAACTGCTGCAAGATATATTCGCTAAAAAAGTCAGTCGGTGTTCCTAGACGAATCAACAGAGGCGTATCGACTAGTGTCATTTGAGTGGAAATAGCTTCCAACGCTTCGATTGCAACCACAACGCGATTGTAAAGGCGTTTTCCAGCCTCTGTTGGTAACATGCGACGGGGCATTCGCTGAAATAAAGAAATTCCCAAATTTGATTCTAATGCAGCAATATGCTGGCTAACAGCAGGCTGCGTTAAATGTAAAACCTCTGCTGCACCCGAAACAGTGCCCACCCGATAGACCTCTACGAAGCTGCGATACCATTCCAAATTAACCATAAATATAATTATGCAAATCTCAAATATTTATTATTTGTATTTTAGATAATTGGCTTTTAGGATGAAAGTGTCAAGTGACGAAGCGTAAATGCTGATCTCCAATTATCTTGATTTCATTGGAGCTAACCTCTATGTCTCAGACAGTTCTTGTTGTTCTGACAAGCCATAACACCTTAGGCGAAACGGGCCGAGACACTGGATTTTACCTGCCCGAAGTCAGCCATCCGGTTGATGTGTTCGATCGTGCTGGCTTAACAGTTGAGTATGTTAGTCCTAAAGGTGGCAAAGCACCCATGATTGGGATTGATCGTGCCGATCCGCTCAATGCTGCATTTCTCGACAACCCTGCCAAAATGGCGCAGATTGAAAATACCTTGCATCCTTCTCAGGTGAACCCATCGGAGTACGCCGCTATGTTTTATGCCGGTGGACACGGTACAATGTGGGACTTTCCTAAAACCCCTGACCTGGATCGGATTGCTGCCCACATTTATGAACAGGGTGGGGTCGTGGGTGCCGTCTGTCATGGTCCTGCAGGATTGGTCAACATCCAACTGACCAATGGCGATTATCTGGTTGCAGGCAAAGTGGTTGCTTGCTTTACCAATGAAGAAGAAGTGGCGGTAGAGCTAGCAGATGTGGTGCCGTTTCTCCTAGAAGACAAACTGATTGAGCGAGGAGCGACGGTAGCAAAAGCCCCAAACTTTCAAGAGAAAGTGGTTGTGAGCGATCGGCTAGTCACTGGACAAAATCCGGCATCTGCCGCAGGAGTTGCCGAACAGATGGTTATGCTTCTCAAGCAGCAATTCTCAGATTGGAATGCTTCGGTTTCCGTATCGGCATGAGGATAGCCTCAACATGAGTAATTTGACTCGCCGCCATGCGCTTCGATTGGGACTACTTGTTGGAAGTGGGTTCTTCGCAACGATCGCAGAAAACATACTGGTTCACCATTCAGAAATATTTGCTCAAGCAGTAGAGACAACAGACATGACCACGCAACCGACCAGCGTTCTTAGCAACCATCCGCCATCCATCCCTGCGCCTGAAAACGCAACCCCGGTAATTGTCATCGTTGAACTCAATGCAAATAATTCGGAGGCATTAGAGGAACATTTGCTCAGTGCAGGGGTCATTCCAACAACTTGTCTCGCCTCTGGGATTAACCATAGGGGGAAATAATCGAGAAATATATCGAGATAGAATACTGCTGGCTCATTACATCTCTCGATTGCTCGTCAGGAGTGAACCATGTCGGACTGTGGGTGCGGTGAGGTCGAGGCTAAAAATGGGGCACAGCGTCGGACTCTGGGGATGTTGCTGGCAATCAATGCTCTGATGTTTCTGCTAGAACTAGGAACCGGGTGGTTCGCTGGGTCAACGGCGCTCGTGGCTGATTCGCTGGATATGTTTGCAGATGCTACCGTCTACGGAATTGCCCTCTATGCCGTGGGGCGATCCGTTACCGCCAAACAGCGGGCTGCTTTCTTGAGCGGTATCTTTCAGGTGGGCTTGGCGCTGCTGGTGTTTGCCGATGTGCTGCGGCGCGTTTTAGGGGGCAGCGATCCGGAGCCGAGTTGGATGGTCGGCATTGGGTTGCTCGCCTTGGTAGCGAATGTAGTGTGTCTGCTGCTGATTGCCCAACATCGTCAGGGAGAAGTTCACATGCGGGCGAGTTGGATCTTCTCCAAGAATGATGTGATTGCGAATTTGGGCGTGATTGCGGCTGGCTTCTTAGTCAGCCTGACTGGATCGCGATGGCCTGATCTAGTCATTGGGCTGATTGTAGTAGCAGTTGTGCTGCGGGGCGGCATGACGATTTTGCGCAATCAAACTTCTCCGACTGCCTGATAGGTTTGAGTGCCGGACATCAGGCGACTCGCAGCCTATCCTTGGCGGCGCACCCGACCCACGGTACGCAGCACTTCTACCAGCATGTCTAGGGCAATCTCTTTGCCGGGGCAGATTCGTCCGGCGTGGCGCTCACCAACCGAGTGAAAGCCCATGTGGTAAGGGCAGAGGTTTTGCCGCTGAGCATCGAACTCGTAAGTGGTAGCTCCCCAGAAGCTCTCGTCGAGTAGACCCAGACTCATGGGAATCAGGATTTTGGTGCCCGCCGGAAAAGTGTAGTCGCTGCCGGCCATCGAGGCTGTAAAGGGTTCGGTGGCGATGCGGTGGGTGGCGCTGACGGGGGCCCAGAGGCGAGCACACTCCAGCAAATACAGCCGCACGGCTTGCCGATCGTCTAAATCGAGGGCGTCCCAGTGCTGCACAAGATCGATCTTGGCGGTGTTTTGATGGCGATAGGCAGGCAGCGGTCGGTAGCCCATGGCGGTGTAGCCGAGATGCAGCGGTCCTTGTAGTGCGGCAATACCCATAATTGCGGTCATCAGCTTGGCTAGTTCGCGCCGCGTCATCTGGTGATAGTCAGGATGATTCTCCTCAAACTTCGCCAAAGCCGGCGACTGCTCGTAGATCGTGGCGGCTTGCTCGATTAAATCCGGCAGCTCAGCGTGCCCCAAGGCATTGCTCTGCCGCAGCAGACTGCCAATTCCTGCCAAATAGTGCAGCGGGCTGAGGCGCGTGTAGTGCAATTCGGTGAGCAGGTGAATGGCGTCCTGATCGTCAGGATGGATGCCAAACATCACATAGTGCAGATAGCGGACCAGAAAGCCCATCCAACCGCGCTGCACGTCGGTAAAGAAAGCGCCGCCGGCATCGTGGGGCATCTGGCGATAGTCTGCCGCGAGCTGATCGAGTAAGCGTTGCGCTATGTCGTCTTGTTGACGGTCGCTAGCAGCTTCATTCAGCACGTAGCGCTGCATACAGGACCGAAACGCTTCGTGATCGCCTGTGCCTCCGGCCGCCTGATCCGACAGGGCCAGCAGAAAGACGTTCCTCCCACCTACATCCAGGTTAGGGGCATGGTTGGCGTCCAGCACCGATGTTCCCAATCGCCACGTGCGGGCCTGCGGTGAGGTGAGGGCCGCTTCCAGCGTTGCGAACTCGCCCAGTACCACCTGCCCAGCACAGCAGAAATTAGGTCCAAAGATGCGTCGCTTGGTATCCAGATAGGTCGGCTCATTGGCCACAATACCTTCCGCAAAGCTGATGATCGGCAGCAGCGCTTTACTCATCTCCGCTTCGGGGTGCTGCAACGCCCAGATGTGAAATTTATGAAAGGCCTGATCGAGAAAGGGGGCAATCCCGGCTGGGTCATCCAAATTGAAATTCATGAAATGTAGTGTTCTCCTAAACGGTGCATTCTGCAACTCGTCAGATGTTAATACTCTGAGGAATCTTCGCTGGCTTCAAATACTCGTATACAGGGCGTTCCTGATTGCGCCGATCGATAATTTGATTTATTTCCTGCAAGCGCTGCTGGAATGCCTGTAGCGGCTTGTTCACTCGGGCATCGCTAAAGTGATTCTCTTCATAGTCTCCTAGCTTGGTAAAGTACACCGATCCCAGGAGAGTCAGCAGATTTAACTGATGCTGGGCTTGATCCAGCGGCGGCAGCAGATCGAGCCAGTCCTGATAGGTGCTGTCAGGACCAATGCCCTTGGCGGATCGGTAGCCGGCAGTGGGCACAGCAGGCGCAAAACTCATGATGCCACTTTGGGGAAAATTGACGGCGGCATGTTGGGCGCTGCCAGTGAAAATCACCATCGTCACCGCGTCCACGAGATAGGCGAATGTGGCAATCTGGCCATCACCCGCATCGCCAAAATCCGTGAGTCGTCCGCCGTCAAAGGCGACGAGTTCCGCCGCCCACTGCTGCACGGATTGATCGCTCTGCACGGCCTGATCCGAGTCGTAGAACAGCCGTAGATACGCCTCGACCCAGTCATGAATTGCCTTCCAGATCAGCAACCCATCATCGCGGTAGGGGTAGACTGGCAACCCTTCGGAATCAGCAACACCGCGATCCTGCAAGCGTCGCGGCAGCATGTCGGCATTAAATCCGCGAGCCTGGAAGCCGCGCACAATCAGAACGCGGGAATTATCAATCGTAGAGGACAGCAGCCCATTGACGCCGCCTTGGGGAGCCACAAGAAACTGATGGGCAGAATTGTTGATGGCGAGCGTGCCTTGAAAGTGCGGCACCAAGAGCTGAAACAACGGATGGGTCGGGGCGAGCTGCCGATGGGTAGCGATTACAAACGGCTCAATTAGCAGGTGGGTGCGAGCAAAGTGAGACACCGCTTCGTGGACATTAGTGTCGGCAATCTGAACAACCGTTTTCGCCATCAGCCAAGCGTTCGCCCCTGTAGCTGGGGTAATCACTGGATACTCAGCAGGGGATTGTCCGCACTGGATGGCCACCGGGCGCAGCAGTCGATCCACCGCTCCGGCCGCCGGAACTGCAAATAGAGCCAGCGGCGCGTAGAGGTATTTCTGGGTTTGAGGCTGGGTGCCGTAGGTGCCGCCCAAGGCTCCATCTAGAATCGCAAAATCTGCCAGGTAGACTCGCCCCTCGTCCATGGCGGTTTGCAGCGAATCTGCCGGGCCCATAACTGCCTGATACTGCTCTTCGGTGACGGGGAAGCGGGGATCGGGAGTAGTCAGCCGTTGAATCATTATTGGGTTAGGACCGGCCACCCGCAGATAGGCAAACACCACATCGTCTTGAAAGGTGTCGGCAATTTCGGGGAGATCCACATAGGCAAACAGCTTGCGGTAGTCCTCTAGGCTGCTGGGGCGACCGGCGGGAGCTTTCTCCTTCAGCCCTTCAACAATATTTTGGGCAAACGGTTGCAGAAAGCCTTCGCCCAGCACCTTGAGCAGATTCGACGCTACAAACGGCTGCACTTCGGCTTCATTCGAGGGAATACCTCGGAGCGGCTGTTTCAGTGCCCGTTCAATTTCGATTGCGAGATCGCTTGTTGCCACCTCAACATCAACCTGCATCGGCACGACCGGCTGCGATGGAGCATCTGGATCAGTCCGAATTGGGGTCACCTGCACCTGAATGTCTGTTCCTGGAGCCACAATTGCCGGCGGCACCGCTGCAACCGCCATCCCGACGCTTTGAGAGGCCGCCACTGCCACCGCCATCTCTGGGGAAGAGCCACTCTGCAGCAGCTTCTCGAGAGCCTCCTTGACTTTCTGAGTCACCTCCCCCACCGCAGGAGTCGCCATCGGAGCAGCAGGATTAGCCGCGCCCATCCCCCGAGTCGCCTTCTGGGGATCCAACATCTGCTGGACCCACGGCGGCAGCAAACTTTTGAGCGCGGCAACCAGCTTCAACTGAAATTCTGGACCTTCCTCCTGCAGCGTTTTCAGCAGCATACGCCGCAAGAACGCCTGCACATCGTCTGTTGCTCCCGGCTGACCGCGATCGCCTTGATTGGCAATCAGCATGTTAATCGCCAATTTGATGATTTGCATGCCCGTTAGCACCAGCCAGGACTGAGAAAAGGTCTCATTGGGCGGCAAAGCTGCTACCATGGCCGCTGGTTCAATATAGGTATAGTTGTACTCATAAATACTTATAGATGTCTGTGCCAACGGTTGTACAGAGGGTGGCAACGGCTGTAAAGGCGATTGCAAAAGTTGTTCTGATTGTGGTGCGTTTTGCGCTTCATTATTGATGTTTTGCACTGCATTAATATTATTCATTTATTATTCATTTCCTTCCTCGATCGCTTCATTATTGATGTTTTGCACTGCATTAATATTATTCATTTATTATTCATTTCCTTCCTCGATAAATTTTGCGGCGATATCCTATCTAGCGTTCTTCTATCGTTCTTCTACAGTGTTCCGCAGGTCAATTTCCTCTCTCGAACACCCGACCGAATTACCCCAGCCCTACCTGGGAGCACTTTATCTAATTGCTCGAAGCATCCGCAGTACCCCTGAGGGTACTCAGCAGGGATGGGAAACAATGATGCGCAGTGATGTGCATGGTGCCTGGTCAAGCAGAGACAGATCTCAAGAGACAGATTTAGATTTCAATAGATCTCAACAGCAGGAGGAGTTATGCTTCTCCTGAGATGAACCTTGATGCACCAGCCCCTGCAGGTGTAGTTCTGACAATTGCGGCAGCAGTAGCCCTAGGTAATGTGACTGGCTGTTAGCCAGGGAGATGGACCTTCAACCACCTCCCAGACGGTTCAACCCAAACCAAAGCAATCCTAAATCCTACGGGCGCTGGGTTCCTGTCGGATAGGTAAGCTGCTGCCAAGTTTCGTCGCCGACAACGCCATCCTTTTTGATTAGATTTTGATCGCGCTGAAATTGCAGCACAGCACTCTGGGTTCGGCTGCCAAACACGCCATCGACTGCACCCACTAAATTGGGATAGCCATAGAGCACTAGCAAGCGCTGCAGCAGTGCCACCGCCGGACCGCGATCGCCTTGTTTGAGAGACGGTAAATCTTTTGTCATCGAAGTTCTCCTAAAATCTGCAAAACAATTGTTATGAAGCTAACTCTGTGAACCTGGGAGAGGTCCCTGCTGTTTGAGTCAGCTCAATCCTAGCCAACCTGTTCCTGGGTCTGGAGGGATACAGCTGCGTCAAAGCAAGACGCCCTGAGGGTTGTCGCTGAATTTACGGCAGTCCGAATTCGGTTGCGGAGTGGGTTGGATCTGCGGTCTAGACACAAACTAGCGAGCAGCCGGTGGCAAGCTTCCGCTGAGGTCAGATATCAAGAATATCGATGATGGAACGGGTCAAGGCAGGTTGTATGAAGGTTGCAAGACAATCCGCTTCCAACCTATGCTAGGAATGTTGCTTTCACCGGATGTAATTCTTCGGCAACGCTTCAACAGCCATGAACTTTGGCGAGTTTTTCAGAGTGACGTTGGTTGCGGCGGTGCTAGTCATTAGCAGCCGGATGGTCTTTAACGGCATCTCGCCGACCGATGTACTACGGCAAGCCATTGGCCGAGGGTCGCGGATTGCAATTTCAGCCGATAACCACAATCTGCGCACACCTCCCGGCACTCCCTCTCCAGTACTAGATGCCAACCAGACGGTAGTCATGCTGCGGAGCCGAGACTCGGTGGGGTCAGGCATTATTTTGACACCAGAGGGACTCGTGCTGACAAACAGTCATGTGGTCGAGAACGGATCTGGACCGTGGACCGCTCGCTTGGCAGATGAACGGGAACTGCCTGCCCGCGTTGTGCGCACTGGCAATCGAGCCGCCGGCATTTTTCAAGACATCGCGCTGGTGCAGATCGAGGGGGCTACCAACCTGCCCGTAGCCCGGTTTGCGACGAGCGATCCCCAGGAGGGAGAAGCGGTATGGGCAATCGGTGCTCCCTATGCCCAAGCCGAAGTCATCACCCAGGGCACTCTACGCACAATCACCCTCGATGGCATTATCCTCACCAACACGGAAGTGCATCCAGGCAACTCCGGGGGTCCACTGCTGAATCAGCGAGGAGAAGTCATTGGCATCAATACCGAGATCAACCCCAGTCTGCCGCCCGACGCCTCCACCGCCTCAATTTCTGTTCCCGTGATCCGCGACCATCTCACCACGCTATTAAATTAGCGAGCCTTGGCAGATTTAGTCACCGGCACCACAGCTGATGACTGCAACTCGTTGCCCTAGGACCTCAACCGCTACGGCGGTTCCTGTCTGCCAAACCGAACGAACCAGCACCGCCATCTCGACGCTTGAGATCTCGACCCTTGAACAGCACCTCCAGCAGTGATCTTCCCAAGTAGCACCCTCACCCTGCCAGAAAGAGCAGCTCCAAACGAGATCTGAGAGTCGTTCCGAGTAGACTGCTTCGGTGATGTTGTCACTGCATCTTCGACCACCTGTTCTAGAGGATTCAGCAACACCCCCGCCTCATTACGACCTGACTGAAAGGAAACCTCTGCCGCAAAGTCGGTCAACGCCCCATCCTTCAAGCTATTACGGGCTGTTGCGGGTAATAAGCTTGTCGGTTGGGTGACAGGAGTTAAAGCCGTTGATTGATTGGAGCTGGGTAAATCACTTGGCTCAGCATTGCCTAGGTGATTGGGGTGCCAGAGATCGCGGTGCTTGTAGAGTGTTCCGCCGCCAATGCCGTACTGCACGAGCTTCTGGAAGCGAGCCGTTGCTCCTTCGGGCAGGGCGTTTTGGGCGACTAAGTCGGCCATGGCGGCTTGGATGCGGTGGCGACTGGCAGCCGATTGTTTCTGGTTCCAGGATTCTCTAGATTCGGCGCTTGTATTATCTGGGGAGGGTTGGGATTTACTGCTTCCATAGGGAAAGTAGTGGCTATTCTCGATGCAGGATGCCCAGGCTTCCGCTCGGTTGACTATCTCGTGTTGATGGCGGCACCACTGGGTGTATCCAGGCAGCGAGCGGGCTGTCTCGACGATTGCTGCTACCAGGGCTTTTCCGGTCAGTGGTGGTTCTCCTGTCAAGGCTGGGTGGAAGATATAGGACCGCATGGCAATCCGCCCTAGCAGGTAGTTTGTTTGCCCAAATCCTGTCCACCCCGGTTCAATGTCGGCGTTGAGGTCGGCCAAGAACTGGCTAGCTTTACGAGAGAGTTGTCGCGGTTTGGATAGTGCCTGTTGAACAAGGCGGTGCAAAATATCCCAATCAAGGGCGTTGCGAGATTGCGCGAGCTGCCATTGCCGTACAAAGCGGCTTCGATCACTCCAGAGGGGCTGCCAATCGGCATTTAGCAAATAGGAGCCTGCCTGCATCGGCAACCGATGGGCATTGAACAGACTAGGCGGTTCGCCCACTCGGTAGGGTTTGGGATTGGGAAACAGTTCTAGTTGTCCGGGACGCAGCAGAAAGCCAGCCTTTTCCAAGGTTGTGGCAACTGCCTGCGCTAGTTCCCAGGACGGTTGAGCCGCTGCCAGAGGAAAGTAGAGATGAATGCCGCCACTGTAGCTAGAGGTACAAGCCACCGGAGTCACTAGTCCAATCCCTTCTAGGGCAGCTAACAGGCGGCCTGTCGCCAGTGGATCGGTGTGCGGATGGTAGGGACTACCGCGATCTAGATCCAGCAGACAATAGCGAGTTTGGCTGCCGAAGCGAACGCCGTATAACCGAGTTGGCTGTCGCAGTAGCCGATCGCTGAGCGGATAGCGACGCTCGGTTTGCCAGCGGGGCCGCTCTCCCCAGGGCGGATGTTCGGCATAGATATAATCAAACCGATAGGGAAATAAACCCAGAAAAGCATCGTCGCTCTCGGGCACATAGCAAAATGGCTGCAGGGCTGTTTTGGTCATCGCTCAGCCCCCGTGCTAAACACGCTGGCTTGCCTGCCGCAACATTCCTCGCCGCCAAAATTTAGGCGCAAAAAACACTCCGACCCCGTGACAGGGCCGAAAAACCTGATAGAATTTTCAGACATACAAATTGACTCCTCACCAGTCCTCGAGGTGAGGCAGATCATCAAAAATGACCCCTTTGGCTAACTGTGGTAGGGAAGCGAGGGGTTTTTTGCTGCGTAACGATACGTGCAACGGCACAAAATCTCCACTCCAGCGGTTCCCGGTGGTAGGTCAGGATAGCTAAAGCTGGACTTCGATCCGTCTGCTTCTCTCCTGGCGAGACCTTGACTTTAGTTTGGGTGAAATGTTCTCGGTCCAGAAGATTCGGGATTGGCAATGCTGCGAGTAATTGCTGGTGGTTCTCCTCCTTGCAATGAATGACAGGTGTGAATCGAATGATGAGAGGGTAGCACCGAAAAATTTTGATCTCAAGGGTGGATTTGCCTCGATACGAGGGAGTTACAGATGCCATCGCCGCCGGAGTTATAGGCTGAAATTTGCCGCCGGAGTTATGGGTCAACTTCCAGCTTGCCGCCGGAGTTATGGGTGAAATCCGGTGATAGTGGTCGTGGTAGAACTTGAAGTTTGCCGCCGGAGTTATAGGTCAATGCCGCAAAAATCCGCTGGAGTTACAGCTAAAATCTGCCGCCAAAGTTACAGCTCTATCCCTAAAATCATACGGGCGAGTTACAGGCTATTACGCTATATGTAGCGTTGCTGTCCGTCTGGTATGATTAGCTCACCACATCTGGTGTGGTTTATCTAGGAGTCGTAAGAGCGTAAACAAGCCATGCAAAGGGCAGTACAAGCAAAAGGGCTAGAGCAGCGGACGAGTTTTCCAGTCGATGGGCAGCTCCTGATGGTGTTGCCCCGAGCGGCAGCGTCGATCAAACATCCAGATATCCGCTTGCCAATTCTGCGGGCCGATGAAGACGGCTATTATCTGGAGATGCGGGTTGAAGCAGACCCTCAGGATTCTAGCGAAGTCGCCGTTACCCGGCGTGTGCCGCTTGACCATCTTTCCGCCGAAGAATGGCAAGAGCTGAAGACCCAGTATGCCAACCTTGATCTGCAAGCCTGCGCCGATCGCGGCATCAGCAGAGGACTCGAAAAGATCCATGACCGCAAGATTCAGCGCTTGTTTATGGCATTGTTGACCTTCCTCAACCCTCGGCAGGTCTCGATTGTGCTGTATCTCTACAAGCTCGCTGCCCAGCAAGATAATGGGCCACTAGTTAGCTTTCGCTCCAATGATTTGTTGTCTAGTTTGGGCTATACCCGCACCAAGGATGGCGGCTTTGCCTCAAAATTGCGCTCGCAGCTTAACCGCGATCTGGTGGCGCTGCACCGCACGGAGTTAGTTCTGGCACAATCGCTGCGCAAGGGCAACGCAATGGGCGCAAAGGTGATGATCAAAAGCATTTTGCGAATCAGGGATTACGAAATCGACAATGTGCCCCGCGATTTTGACCTAGCCAAAGCCGCTGACTACACCTACGAGCTGGCGGATGCCTACACTGTGTCGCTGGAGTTTTTTGACGGTCCGGGGCGCAGCGGCGACTATGTGCTGTTTGCCAGCGATCTTGACATTAGTCAGAAGCTGGGCAGCAATGCTAGATGTGACTATAAGACCAAGCTGCTGATTTATCTGGCAAGCCGCCTGAAGTGGGATGCACCACAGGACGGGCAATACCTGATTGTCTCTAAGCAATATTTGCTAAAGAATTTGGATCTGCTGGGCAGCAATTCCTCGCGCAATAATCAGATTTTTTGGCGCACCGTGGAGGAGCTGCGGCAGGAAGGCTATATTCTGGGAGCACAGGAACTTCCTGGCAAGAAAAAAATTACCAGCGTGCAGTTTCAGCTCAATTCTGATAAACTGCGCTGCCACGATAAGCCCTAGCGCTCATTGGAAAAAAAGCTGAAATTGTGACGATTCTAACCGATAGTTGGGCGATTTATCCCCACTAAGGGGATTGGAACCTGGAAACTGGCTCTGTACACTGCTTCAAGAAAGGGCATTGAGCCGTGATTGCCCTGACTTGAGAAGCGAATTCAGTGAACTTAGCAAATTTATGGAGCCGTAGCTCATGCATAAGCGTTGGTTAATTGGGATTGCATCACTGTCCTGGCTGATTGCTCAGCCGCTCTTGGCCCACAGCATTTGGTTGCAGTCCGATGGTGGTGAGCTAGCCATCATGTACGGACACAAGGCGGAGACCGAAGCCTACGAACCGACAAAAGTCGAAACGGTGCAGGCCTACGACCTGCAGGGCAACCCTATTGAGGTGCAGCTCGACCGAGAAGCCGAACGAGTAGCGGTAATGCCCAATCCAGAGGCCGCCCTAATCACCGTCACCTTTGATAATGGCTTCTGGGTGGAAACAAACGGCGAATGGCAGAATGTGTCTAAGCGCGAGGTTAGCGAATACACCGCATCGTCACATCCGCTGAAATATACCAAGGCGCTCTATCGCTGGTCGCCGGCGATGGCAGAACCCGTAGGGCTGCCGCTAGAAATTGTGCCCATGAGCAACCCCTTTGAGCTACAGCTTGGCGACGATTTGCAAGTGCAGGTGCTCTATGACGGACAGCCTGCTGCTGATGTCGATGTTGTCTATGCTTTTGCTGAAGAGTCGCCGGTGAAAACCGACGCCAATGGTATGGTGACGCTCACTTTGTCGGAGCCGGGCTTGCAGCATATCGAGGCAAGTGTACGCCTGCCGGTGGAAAATAACCCCGATACCGATCAGATCTATCACTCAACCACCCTCACCTTCGAGCTGCCTTAGATCAGGTTGGGGTGCATTCAAAGGGAGTTGAATCGACCTGAGGAGAAGAGAAAGCGATGGGTTAGGATCGAAGCAGTCTGGTTGATGGTGTGTTTTTATGGCGATTGCTTTTTCCGAGCCTGCTTTAACGCTGCCTGACCATACGCAGTTACCAGAAACTGACGGGACGTTTGTGAAAAACTTTCAGGAGCATCCCCAGAGTTTGCTGCTCACGGATTCGATTCGACCAGTGCTGGATGTGCTCCACCCCGATGGGCAGTACGCAATCGGGCAAGACTGCGGTATCTACTGGCGATTGACCGAACCACCAGAGCGGGGGGCTGCGGCTCCTGATTGGTTTTATGTACCGAACGTGCCACCGCTGCTGAACGGGAAAATGCGCCGCTCCTATGTGATGTGGCAGGAGATTGTGGCACCGTTGATTGTCATTGAATTCGCATCTGGCGATGGCTCTGAAGAGCGAGATACGACCTCACCCTTTGCGGGAGATGAATCAAAAGCGGGAAAATTCTGGGTCTATGAGCAGGCGATTCGGGTGCCGTTTTATGCCATTTACGAAGTTGCAAAAGCCTCGGTTGAGGTTTATGAGCTGGTGGCAAATCAGTATCAGCGGTGCACGCCGAATGAACGAGGGCACTACCCAATTCCGCCAATGGGGGTCGAGTTGGGTATCTGGCAGGGGCAGTACCTAAATCAGGATTTACCCTGGCTGCGCTGGTGGGATAAGGATGGCAATTTGCTGTTGAACGGTGATGAGCGAGCCGAACGGGAAAAACAGCGAGCCGATCGTCTGGCAGCCCGATTGCGGGAATTGGGAGTTGACCCGGATTCGCTGTGATGGTTTCTGATTGCTGAACTCTCTCAGCTCCCTAACTTCCAGACTGGTTAAGACTGGCTTTGTAAACTAACCTCGGTGCGAGGAGAGGCGATTCATGTCTTTTTCGCGATGGGTGCGATTGCTAAAATCTCTGGCTCTAGCGAGTGCTGCCCTGTTGACCTCGGTCACTCTGACCCTAGCTCATGGGGTAGAACTCTCTGCTACGATTCAGGCGCAAACCGGCAGCGGTCGTACTAGCTATAGTGTCGATACTCTGCCTGCCGGGGCGCAGGTGTCTTCGGTGCAGATCCAGGCCCGCTACTCAACTGGAGAGCCGATGTCGGGAGCGCAGGTGAAGGTGTTTGCTCCTAGCGACCGCTCAACGCCATGGCAAACGGGCAACTGCGACGCTCAGGGGCGCTTCAGCTTTACCCCAGATCCGGCTCAGCGGGGTCTGTGGACAGTGCGGGTGCAGGCGGCGGACCACAGTAATTTCATTAATATCCCGATTCGCTAGGAGTGCTCTGGGAAGGCTGCGGTGAGGTTTTGAGGATGTAACGCAGCGATTGCGGCACCTCGAGATCATGCTGTGCCATCAGTGCAGCGTCTCCTAAAATACAGGCGGGTGGTCCGTCGGCGGCAATGGTGCCCTGATCCATCAGTACGACACGGTTGCAGACTTCTAGGACAAATTCCAGGTCGTGAGATGAGATCAGCAGCGTATCGGGTGATTGCTGCAAAAAGCGAATCAGGCGGCGGCGGGTGCGCAGATCTAGATTAGCCGATGGCTCATCGTAGATAATCACCTGGGGCTGCATCGCCAGAATGCCGGCAATCGCTACCATGCGCTTTTCGCCGCCCGAGAGGTGGTGAGGCGGTCGCTGGGCTAGGGCTTCGGTGCCGGTGAGGGTCAGGGCACGGCTGACGCGCTGTTCGACTTCCTCAGGCGGTAGCCCTAAATTTTGGGGTGCGAAGGCGACATCTTCCCAAACCGAGGCAGAGAACAGCTGATCGTCTGGATTTTGAAACACTAGGCCCACCTCGGAGCGAAACTGCCCCGGCTGCACCGGAGCGCCTAGCACCTGAATCTCGCCTGCCGTGGGAGTGAGGACGCCGCAGATCAGCAGAAACAGGGTTGTCTTACCGCAGCCATTATTGCCGACAATACCAAGACGATCGCCAGCGTGGATCTGCAGCGACAGGGATTGCAGCACGTTTGGATGGTCGGGGTAGGAAAAGCAGAGCTGGCGAATGGTAATAATCGAGGTGGAGGTCATGAAATATACTGCAGCTCAGCCAACACAAATCCAGCGGCGGTCAACCCAGACAACAGCAGCCCCAGCAAATGCCAGCGCCAAGTTAGAGCGTGCTGAGGCAAGACCGATTGTGGACCGACTGGGCGACGACCATACCCCCGCAGCCGCATCGCTTTGTAGAGCCGCTCTGACTGCTCGTAGCTGCGAATCAGCAGCGTTCCGACCAAGGCAGCCAACTGGCGCAGGGTTTTGCCGCTGGGCAAAAAAGGAAACCTCCCTGTCTGCCGAAAGCCGCGCAACTGCATGGCTTGCTGCATGGTAGTTACCATAGCGGCAATCTCGAATAAATAACGATAGGACAGCAGCAGCATATCTGCGAGAATCACCGGCAACCCCAAGGATTGTAGAGCACGCACTGTGTTTAGGAAAGGGGTGGTACCAAACAGGATCAAGCTCAGCACCACAATAGCCAAAAAGCGCCCAGCAATCAGCAGCATTGCCTCGATGCCTTCCTGCCGCAGCGACAGCATGCCCCACTGCCAGATCACCGTAGAGCCTGAGAGAAATGGCAGCAGCCCCACGACCGCCAAAATAAACAGCCCAGGGTATTGCAGGCGAGTGGTCAGAAACGTCAGCGGCAATCGTGAGAGGAGATAGAGCGCTGCAGTAACGCCGAGCATCAGCGGCACCAGACGCAGATTTTCGACCCAGGCAAAGGCAAAGATTAGGGACAATAGCCCCACAAGTTTGCAGCGTGGTTCCCAGCGGTGAATCAGGGAATCGAGGCCGGCAAATTCGTCCAGCTCATATCGTCTCATGTCTGCTTCAGCAGTTGCGGTTTAACTCGGTTCAAAAACAGGACCAAGATAGCTGTGAACGCGCCCTCAATCAGCATCAGCGGAATGTGCGCCAAGGCTAAACCCAGAATTGCAGCCCGCTCTAGGTTGGCATCTAGCCCGGCCGGTAGAAACGAGAGCGTCAGCGTCAGGAAGACCAGTACGGCTAATCCCAGTCCTACAGCTCCGGCAAGAAAAGCACTGCTGCCCAGACTCCAGTTGGTTGACCAGTGGCGTGTAGCCCTCTGACTCCAGCCAAACAAGTGATACGCCAGCAAAGCAGGAATGCCCATCATCGCGGCGTTGACGCCTAGAGTGGTCAGTCCACCATGCCCAAACACAACCGCCTGCAAAAATAACCCAATTAAAACGGCAGGAAAAGCGTAATATCCCAAGAGGGTTCCCATTAGCCCATTGAGGATGAGATGAACGCTCGCTGGAGGAATAGGAATATGAATCGACGATGCCACAAAAAAAGCAGCTGTTAGCAGAGAGGCTTTGGGAATGCTTTCGGTGGGGTTGGAGAAACGGTTAATTTGCTTCAGGCTATACCAGGTCGTGAGACCCGTAACAGCGAAGCCTGCTATACAAACTGGGGCAGGCAGAAGACCATCAGGAAGGTGCATGGGTGGAAAATAGAATAAACAGAACGGAGACAAGCATCAACAAAGTTAGAAGTCAAGAACTCCTTGACCAAGAGGATTATTTCTTAGGACGAGCGAAGAAAAAGGCAGTGCCGACGCACCCCCAGACCACAGAGCCAACCAGTAGCCCTTGCTGCAAGGCCGTATAGCTAGGACCCGATGCGGCCGGAGCGACCGTTGCTGGGGCCTCTGTTACGGTATCAGCGGCTCCACTGGTTGTGGATCCAGGGGTTGCGGCTTCTCCCTCGATGGGAATGGCCAGGATATCGCCATGGCCAGCTTGCCGCACCTGCACTTCCCAAGTCCCCGGCTGTGTGGAGTCGGGAGTAAAGGTGAACCGCCCTTGCTGGTCTGTCGTGCCCGTCAGCCAAGGCTGGCTCGGGTCTGTCGGCGAGAACACTACTACCTGAGCGTTATCCATTGGTTCGCCCGTATCGTAGGCGGCGGTAATCTGAATTGCCTGGGTAACCTGATACTCTAGCTTGACGCCATGGGCCCAAGCGGCAGAGGGCAATAGGACCGCAGGCAACGCCAGTGCAACGAGCCGCGCCAGTAATGTCCTGATCATGATGATCATGATGTAGCTGTCTCCTCACAATGTCCTTCGCCAACATGCCCTAGGGAAGGTAGGATTCCCATCAGTTTTTCAAAGTCCTCGGGTGCTAGCTGCTGTCTCAGGGTAGCGGTATCGGCGTCAAGTTCACCGTTTTGGGCAATGGCGGCCAAGGGGGCAAAGCCAAGAGCGCCTGTATTGAGCGAGTCATTGGCTGGTGTATCGGCATCGCCAAACAGGTGATCGAAGTGGAACGTGGCTTCTAGATCGGCAGTGCCGCCTGCCGTCAGAATTCCTTTGCGCTGCTCGCCCACAAAGTCGCCGCAAGTAAAGGCTAGCTCTTCATCGAGCCTGAGGGTGAAGTTCACCGTTTCGCCGTCTTTCGTAGCGGTGCCAACCAGCATAAGCGGATAGCCTGCCGCTGCCCCACTTGTGGGCTTCACCATCTGCCAGGAGAGGGCATTAAACCGTCCGGCTGGGGCTTCAGTTTCGCCAACAACAATCGGTTCTGCCGTTTCTCCGCCCTCGGCTAGATCGACCGTCTTGATATCTACTAATTTCACTTCCGCTTTAGGTTCCAGCGGCTGCCCAGCTTCTGGATCAAAGGGGGGATCAGTCTGGTAGGCTGTGACATCGGCTAAGGTCACATACACATGCTCAAAGTCGAGCTGCCAACCATCTTTGGAGACAAATCCCTGTCGAATGAAGTCTTCACCATTGGCGCGAACTTGCAGCGTGCCGGTTTCGCCGGATGGAGCTGAGGATACTGTAGCGGCTGGCTCCGTCGTCGATTCGCTTTGGGAAGCATCGGTTTGGGAGGGCGCTGTAGCGTTGGGTGCACAACTCTGGAGGGTTAGGGGCACTAGAAGCGCCAGCGTGGATAGCAGAACAAGTGGGTGTTTCATTGGAGTGCTCTGGGTAGACTTGGCGCAGAAGAGAATCGAGCCAGGGTTAAAACGGTCTACGCTACTCGAAGCATAGAGGATTTAAACTCTTAGTAAACCTAGTAAACCTAGTAAACCTGACAGCCTCCTGCAAGTTCAATCCTCTCTGGGGGGATAAGCGGGGGAGATAAGCGGCACAGTTCACCGATGAATTGCTCATCAATGCCCATTCATAGATTATGAAGGGTATTAGCGGCACGCATCCTCGACTCATGCAGCTCGGCGAATGATTTAAAGATTTACTTTATAAACTGACGAAAGATCTGCCGATGGCGATGAAGGTGAAGCCTGGGAGAACCAACACCTAACAGCGGTCCCGCTATCGCGCATGTACGGGAACTGCTGCTACAAAGGTTCTCGAAACCGAACTCCAAATGGGGTATCCATCGTCCACAGAATGATTATTCTGGTGAATAGAGAGAAGCAAGAAAAGTTGCGATCTAGCTTCACCTGATTTCTGTGACTGATGTCCATCACTGCTTCTCCGTAATCGATTCGGACAGGTTGAATAACACGATGACAGCGTGATCGGTAATAGATCATTCAAGGGATCGTTTTGTTCATCCGTTATGGTTATTTCCATCAATTCTCATCAATTGATTTAGGAGGTCACTGTTATGTCTCTTGTTCGCTGGCAACCGTTTCGCGAAATCGATGCTCTGCAGCGCGAAATGAATCAGCTCTTTGATGAATTCTTGACTCCTTCGATGATGCGACGCGGGGACGGACGAAGCAGCGCCTTTAGCTTTGCTCCTGCGGCAGAGCTAGAAGAAACTCCTGACGCGATTCACCTGCGCCTGGAAATTCCGGGTCTCGACGCTAAAGATCTGGATGTGCAGGTCACGGCAGATTCGGTTTCCGTGAGCGGTGAGCGCAAGACCGAAACCAAAACTGAAGAAAAAGGGGTCTTCCGCAGCGAATTCCGCTATGGCAAGTTCCAGCGTGTGATTCCGTTGCCTGTCCGTATTAACAATCAGAATGTGCAAGCAGAGTACAAAGACGGTATCCTGTCGCTGATGTTGCCGAAAGTAGAAGAAGAGAAAAACAAGGTCGTGAAGGTGAACCTGGGCTAAGTTGGCCGTGGATCAGGTCTATAGGTAGCTTGAGTTGATGATTGCGGTCTAAGCTGAGTCCGTTGAAGGCAATGAGGGCATTTTAGCTCCGTTGCCTTTTTTGGTTTTTTCTTATTGCTTGCGAGCTGATGATCTAGTGTGTGATTCGGATGGGACTGCTAGCAAATTCCCCAGCGGCGTCGCCAGCTAGAGGTCGATTCCAGCGTAGACTGCTGCTGCTCCTGCTGTTGCCGCTGCCGAATCACCTCAGCAGAGTCCGCTAGGGTTGGGTCGCGATAGGGAATGGCGGCACGAGTGCGCAGATGTTCCTGCTCCAGCAAAGACAGAGGAGGCAGCGACTCAGCGGCAAAACTGGCGACAGTTCCTTGGGACCACTCATGGCTAGGAGTCTCCAGGGTCCTCGACAGCGGAATGGTGCCAATAGCAAATCCTGCTTCTATCAGGGCTGCCCGGACGGCAGCTGCCCGTGAGTAGGTAGCCAGTTTGCCCGTCGGAGTGAGGCAACGAGCTACCCACCGCAAGAAATCCACCGTCCAGAGCTGTGGACAGCGGCGCGGTGAAAACGGATCGAAGAAAATCGCGTCGGCTTGGAATCCCCGATTTGCTAGATCCTGGATGGTTTGGCGAGCATCACCAATTAGCAGTTGCGCCTGTAGCCGATCACTCTGGTAGATTTGATCGGTGGCTAGTGCCTGCAGCACCGGTTGTACCTCAGCAGACCAGCTCTCAATCAACGGCGACACGCTAGCTGCTCGCGGCACCGAGGCATCTAGTTCTAAGCCGTAGAGTTCTACCCGACAATCGGGGTTGAGGCTCCACAGGGTTTCCAGAGCCGCTGCTGTGTTGTATCCCAGCCCATAGCAAATATCCAACAGCTTCACTGACGCTTGGACAGACGCCCGAGCAGCTTGCTCTGCTAGATGGGTAGCATCTGCAAACTTGGCGAAGGCTTCCGCTCGTGCTCCCTGAACACTGTGGAAAGACTCCTCAAACTGGAGCGAGAAAAACGTATAGGAACCGTCTTGGGTGAGTTGCGGAGTCCAAATCAGCGGCTGTGGCATGGGAGTGGACGAGCAGTAAAGTGTGGGATTCTAGCACCTTACACTAGCGCCGGCTGTTTCTCCATGTCAGGGCTGTATTGCCCCATGCTGGCGGCACTGTTGCAGCGTGCCCGATGCAGGAGCAGTTGCTGGGCGTGAGGTACGTTGGCATCGTTACCGCGCCAATAGTCTAACGCGGGCTGCTGAATGGCGCGAGCATAGGAGAAGGTGACTCTCCAGGGGCAGCGGTCACCATACTTAGCGTTCATCTCATTAAGGTGGGCCGAGGCCTGCTCATTACTTTGCCCACCCGACAGGAAAGCTACCCCTGGTACACTTGCAGGCACGGTATTTAGCAAGCAGCGAATCGTCATTTCGGCAACCTGCTCCACGCTGGCAGGGGCAGGGCTTTCCAGTCCCGAGATCACCATGCTCGGCTTAAGGATCATCTGATCAAAGGCAACTTCCTGACGATAGAGCTGGTCAAAGACGGTATGCAGCGTTTCTTGGGTGACATCGTAGCAGCGCTCGATCGAATGGTCGCCGTCGATCAACACTTCCGGCTCAACGATGGGCACTAGCCCCCCTTCCTGACACAGAGCAGCATAACGTGCCAGAGCATGGGCGTTGGCATCCAAGCAGGCACGGCTAGGAATGGCTTCGCCGATAGCAATTACCGCTCGCCATTTTGCAAACCGGGCACCCATTTGGTAGTACTCCGCGATGCGCTCGCGCAGATTGTCTAGCCCTTCCGTCACTTTCTCGCCCGGATGCCCGGCCAGATCCTTGGCACCTTGGTCCAGCTTGATGCCTGGAATAATGCCTGCTTCTTGCAGTACCTGCACAAACGGCGTCCCAGAGTCAGTTGATTGGCGAATGGTTTCGTCAAACAGGATGGCGCCGCTGATGAATTGGTGCAATCCAGGCGTGGTAACAATCAGTTGACGATAGGCGCGACGCCGCTCTTCCGTTGTCGGAATGCCCAGTTTTTGAAAGCGTTTATTGCAAGTGCCGTGGCTTTCATCCATTGCTAGGATGCCCTTATTGGGAGCCATCATTGCTCGAGCAGTTTTCCGCAGTTCCTCTGCGTAGGGATTGGTGTAGAAGCTCATAACAACCTCAGCAGAATGTCCACATCGTTTTTGCATCAACAGATCAATTAACAGATCAATTAAGCAGGTCAATCAACGTGAATTATCAGATCTCAAGCATATGCAAAGCGATTCTCAATCTCATGGTGATTTACTCCATCTTGCTTAAAAAAATGACTCTAAATAATCGCTAATTCATATAGCGTGCTCATTGTTTAAGGAGAAGAGCCGGTTTAAAATCTGCCTTGAAACATGTTTCTAGGAATGCAGTAGTTGTATCGAGATGTACGTTGTCAGACGTTTCAGGTCTCGCTTTAGTAAGCTCTGAGGTTTCCAAGGCTGGCAACCAGCAAATCTAAGGGGCACATCCCCATGCTCGATCATACCAATCAATCATATAGATATGGGGACTTAAAGCCAACCGAAATCCTTACTGGCCAGTTTAGCGCGGTTTACTCAGATGGGATCTATCTCAAGATAGGCGATGTACCGAGTGGACTTCCAGTGGACTTATTGAGCAATAAAATCGTGTGGAGCAATTGGCTCAATCGACCGTGGCGAGATTTAGCCAACGAGCTACTTTGGGCAGCGACAGCCCCTGCAACAAAACTGAGACTAGCACCGTAAAAAAGACAACATTAAAAATCTGGTTTGCTCCAGCCATGCCTGCGGTCAAAGGCAAGGTCGCCAGAATAATCGGTACCGCTCCTCGTAGACCCACCCAGGCAACAAACGTTTTTTCGCGTAGGGGCATTTGGGTTGGCAAGAGACATAGAAAAACGCTGATGGGTCGAGCAACGAACATTAAAAACAAGGCGATAGCAAAGCCAACAGCAGCAATCTCAGGAAGCTGTGACGGGAAGACCAATAACCCCAGCAACAAAAACATCGCAATCGACATGAGCCAACTCAATCCATCGTGAAAGCTGATAATTGGTTCTCGGTAGGGGATGTGGGCGTTACCCAAAACAATGCCAGCAATATAGACGGCCAAAAAGCCATTGCCTCCCAACACATTCGTCAGCCCAAAACTGAATAGCAATAAAGCCAGTATTGAAATCGGGTATAACCCTGGAACCGTTAGGTGAAGCCGCTTAACGACCCAAACCATGACTCTACCAGCGCCATAGCCCATCATGCTACCAACGCTGAGTTGCTGGATTAATAAGCCAACTAGCCCGAATAGGGAGAAATGAGCAGTAGTCAAGATTTGCACAATACTACTCGTTAGCAAAACGGCCATTGGATCGTTACTTCCCGATTCGAGTTCCAGCAACGGCTGTAGCTGACCTTTAAGCGTTAGATTACTAGATTTGAGAATAGAGAATACGGCAGCGGCATCGGTTGAGGAAACAATCGCGCCAATTAGCAGCCCTTCAACCCAGGTGATCCCCGTTGGACCAACGTTGAAGGTCGAAAAGGTTCCTAACATCAGCCAGGCGAAGGTTCCCAAGAGTACCATGGTTAGGCTCACACCCACGGTAGCCAGAGTTAGCCCTACTCTCAAAACCGGACGAATGTGCTGCCAAGCTGCATCTAAGCCGCCAGCAAATAAGATAATCACTAGCGCCAAATCTCCTATATTTCGCGTCAAAGCTGGATTGTTGAAGTACAACCGCCTGGTCCATCTGAGCCTGCTACCATGCCGATAACTAGAAACAGAAACAGAGCAGGAATACCAAATTTGAAAGCGACTTTGCTAGCCAAGACGCCCGCAAACAGGAATACACCTGCTAGAATAAACGCCATTTCTGCGGAAATCATGGATTCATCTAGAGTAGATTACTCCGGTAGAATATCTAATTTCTGCTAAGCAATCAACAAATGCAGCGCTGTATCGGTTACAACTAATATTGGCTGATAGTATTCGCAGATAGCGTGCGATAGCGTTCTAAGCTGAATTTGCAACTATATTCCGCAATAGATTATCTTTTAGAGATCAACTATTTTGGCTGAACATGAGCTGAACATGAGCTGAACCTGAACTGATCATGACTAGAGCACAATCAGCGGTCATGAGAATATCGCTCTAGCAACCGTCTCGCGGCTTGTTGCTGCTGCTCGGCGAGGGAGACTGGAGTCACTACCCGCACATTGCCCATATAACGATTTAACCAGCGTCCAAATTCGGGAAGCGAGCGAGGTGGCAAGGTAATCTTGTAGTCTACATAGCTGGGCAGCCCCGTAGCGGCATCTTGCTTCCCCAACCGCAGTTTCTGTTTAGGATGCCGCCGTTCTGCCTCTAAAATGAGCGGTATCGCCTCATCATAAAATTTCACTTTAATCTGTTCAAATATCAATGACCCTTCTCGCTCTTGCTGCTGTTCTTCTGGCGTTCCTAAAAATAATCCCCATCCTGTTTTCAGTAAATGGTGAACCACCTGCAAACTTTCTTGTTGAGCTGCAATGCCTCGCCCCACCTGAGCCAACGGACGCACGTAATTGGCAAGCCGATCCATGCGGTAGGTTTTGAAGTGTCCCGTTGTCACATCCTCACAAAGCAAATACCAAGCCACATCCTGATATAAAAGCTGGAGTGGATAAATCGATTCATACAGCCCGCGTTTGTGGGCATAAACCTCTATTGGTAAGCCCTGTAAGATTGCGGCTTCGACCTGTTCGAGCTGATGAAACAACGTATTGCGAAATGCCTGCTTGCGCATCATCTCGTCTGGGTCGGTGTAGGTCGTTGGACGATTGAATTGCAGCCGCACCGGATAAAACGCCGCTTCTGATTCAAAGTTCTGTCCTTGCAACCGTTGACCAATGGCTTGGTAAACCTGTCGTGCTTGGGCATCTCCCTGATACTTTGCTTGTGAGGCAAGGGCATTGAGGGCAAGTCGTAGTTCAGACTGAGTCATCACACCAGTGCCAACATAGTAGCCATGTCGATAAACCTGGCGCTCCAGCAGCCCATAGCGCCGCAGCACTCCCAAATCCTTCTGAAGCGTTGGCTCAGCATACCAAGGTAAGGGGATTTGTAATTCGTCTGCAACAGCCTGCATCTTCTGCTGCACACTAGCCAGACGTTCGGCTTTGTCACCCGCCCCAATTCCAGGGTATTTGACCAGTGTAGCCAGCAACAGCAGCAGACGCTCAAAACTGGCCCGATCTGAGTAGGGATGAATAACAGGCTGCTTTGCCATATTGAACCAATAAACAAAATCATGATATTGATTTGCTGCCTATCAGTGTGGCTAAAAATCTCAAAAGTTAAACAATTTACACAGCAAGCCCATATTTTTATAGATATTGTAATTTTCGAGCCAACCGATGAAAACTCTGGCTATAGTTGCATAAAAGCACCCTGTTGGAGGTGAGTAAGTTGACTGACTCACGATGCTATACCGCTATCAGTTTTGCCCCAGTGCAAGGATTCATCGAAAAGTCGCGTAAGTTGAGAGATTTGTATGGGGCGTCGTTAATCTTGTCCTATTTGAGCTTCAAGCTAGTTAAAGAAGTCGAACAGCGGCTCGGCGAAGGAAGTGTTATTTCCCCAGGGCTAGTTCATGTTCTGGAAGGAATGCCTCACCGCATTCTGGTAAGAGGACACTTGACACGAGAAATTGTCCGAAACACGTTGTTAAAAGAATGGCAGAAAATTCTGAAAGTCTGCCGAAAGTGGATTGAGGACAATATCGGTATTCCAAAGGAGCAATATTGCTGGGCGCAGACGGAAGGACAGACTGGCAAGGAAAAAGGTGAGTGGGAACGCTGGGGTGAATATACTTGGGAGGTTTTCTGGGGCAGTGGTGATAGTCCACGAGCAGCGATGGAAGATCTAGAAACCCGTAAGTTGAAACGCGATTGGACTGCAATTAATTGGCTGGGAGAGAGTTCGAGTTTGTCAGGGACAGACGCAATCGCATGGCATCGGCTTGGGGAAAAACGCGATTTGAATCAAGACCTGACACCCGAAGAGAAACTACAGCTAAAAGAGGAACAGGAGCTTTTCTACCGTCGCTTATCCTGGCTTCTCGATGATCCGGATAAGCACGTTAGTAGTAATTCTCACCCGTCGTTGGATGAGCTGAAGGATTATGAGAAGAAAAATAAAGATAATCCGCACGGTATTGGTAGATATATTGCTGTTAACGAGCGTTTGAGTATTCCAGAATTGGTTAAACGTCTAGTGACGCTACCAAGATTAGCCAAACACATTGGTATGACGGAGCTAGAAGAAGGATTTAAGGATATTGCTCGAGAGCAAGGTTACTGGACAGGCTGGTTCATAGGAGACGGAGATCAAGTTGGTGATAAGCTTATAACGCTAGCTGAACAGAATCCTGATGACCCAGAGCGACGGGATGCATCGCTCAACCGATTCACTGAACTGATGCGGGACTGGGGCAGTAAGTTTAAAGAAAATCAAGATTTATTTCCTGCTGGAAAAGGACGAGTTATTTATGCAGGCGGTGATGACTTTCTAGGTGTATTGTATAGTGAGGAAACTCAAACTCAAGAAAAGCCTGAGAAGCTAAAACCAATTGAAGCCTGGAACTGGTTAATGAAACTACCGGAACAGTGGAAAGATCTCCAGGCTGAGGTAAAACGAGAGCTAGATATTGACTTTACCTACAGTGTTGGATTTGTGTGGGCGGCGCATAGTGTTCCTCAGCGTGATGTATTGCAACATTGTCGTGAAGCTGAGAAACGCTCAAAGAATTTGGGCCGTGATCGAGTTACGATTCGAGTTGTATTCAATAGCGGTCAGTATGTGCAGTGGACCTGTCCCTGGAATTATTTAGATATTTTGACGAAGTATCGTGATCGAAATGGCGTTAATACTCAAGAAGAAATTGAGAAGGGCACTAAGAAAACTGCAAACTGGAATCATCTATATAGCGATTGGGCAACCTTGAAAGCTCGACACGCTGTGCAGTTGAAAGAAATAGAAGAGGTAACAATCAACAAAGAAATTGCAGTCACCATTTTTAATCTCTACTTTGATGATGCTGGTAAGCAATTTGAGGCAGCGCGGCTTTGGGACAAGCTCACTGAAGATAATACGGCTGTTGCAATTGTGAACTGGATTGATGACTTAATACAAGTAGGGTGGCAATTATGTCGCAATTCCGAACCTTAATCACGGTTTCACCCTTGGGGTTGATGTACGGCAGTGCTGGTGGTTTTCTGTCTCCAGAAAACCTAGTTGGTCGCTCCAACACCAAATTTCCGCCTGACGCCGCCGCAATTGCTGGCTTATTGCTTAATGCTAATCGGGAACAGCAGTTCACTGATCCCCAGCGTCTGAAGCAGGAATTAGTAGTTGCAGGTCCGTTTTGGGCGAAGCGAGATCAACCTAAGAAGTTTTATGTCCCTATTCCCAGACATCAGATTATTGCCGAAAAGGAAGAGGATGAATGGCTATTGAAGAAAAAAGAAAAGTCCATTTCCACCCAGCAAAACTCTGAATTGGGTAACAATCAATGGTATCTCAACCAGTATGTATGGCATCGCCAGAAGCGGCACCTAGAACCTGCTTACTTTTGGCAAACTATCGATGCGTGGGGTTTACCAGCCGATGAGATCAGATCTAGAGAGGCAGTTGCTAAAGTTCCCTGGGAAGCTGTTCCTTTTTTGCACCCCAAGATTAAACTAGATGAGCGGCATGTCGTTGAACAAGATGGGCTATTTTTGGAAAATGCTGTGCAACTGAGAGAAGATTACTGTTTAGTCTATTTGACAAACCTGGATCTTGGTCACTTTAGCGGGTGGTATCGCTTTAGTGGTGAAGGGCATCTGGTAGAGATTGAAAATCACGAGCTGTCAGACAAGCATAAGATTAATAGATTGTTACAGCAGAAAATCGACTACGCTTTTGCCTCAATTACACCGGGCGTTTGGGGATCTAATAAACTATCCTATCGTTACCCGCAACACTCTAGCTTTCCAAGTCGAGATCTTAAATTGCTAACCGATAAAGCTGTGTCCTATCGCTATCGGATTGGACAGTCTCGAAAAGATGCGAATGCAGAAACTGATAATCTTTACAATCCCAAGAACACAGGACGTCTGAGTCGGGGACGTTATGCGGTGCCTGCTGGCAGCGTCTATGTTTTCAGAGAACCACTCGATATGACTTGGTGGGATTTTCCAGATGAATGGTTTCCCAGAGAAGGATTCTGTCTGAAGCATCTAGGTTGTGGTTTGTGTTTACCGATTGATATTCAAGGAATACCGAAATGTACCGAAAAGCTTACGGCATAATTGAAGCTCTAGCTCCAGTTCATGTAGGAGCGACCGCTGGAGAAGAAACAGGCAACCTCAATTTGATTTTTCGTGATCAATTCACCCAAACTGGAATCATCCCTGGCAGTTCAATTCGAGGACGATTTCGGGCTGATATGCGAGGTAAAGAATTGGGCGAGGAACAACGGTGGTATGGACATGAAGCCGTCGATGGTCGCCCTGACGGAGGTACTAGCGAAGCACTAGTGAAATTTGAATATGCCTCTTTAGTCTGGTTTCCGGTTTTCTGTCCTGGTCAGCCGGTTGTATGGGTGAGTTGTCCCATGCTGTTGAAGCGATTCAAGCGCATTGCAGGTATTAATGCTAATGTACCAGCTCCTTATACTGCCCCAAAAGGGTTACAAGGCAGGCAAGTGCCGAACCGTGGCAAGATTCTCTTTTTTAACCTGGGCTTTCTTGAAATTGAACACGAAGCAGATTTATCAGCCTGGATTCCAACAGGAACTGATCTAGATGCAAACAAGCTAGTTGTGGTTCATGATAACGATATTTCTATGCTGCATGATATGGCACTCTACCGCCAGAGCCGGGTCAAGCTGTTGGATGACATGAAAAAAGTAGATACTGATCGCGGTGCCTTTTTTAATACTGAAGCATTGCCAGAAGGGAGCATCATGGTATTTCCGATTGCCTTAAAAGAATCCGGCTGGAAACCTTTCGGTAATGGTCAATCATCTGAGCTGTACTTTGGCGGTTTGGAATCGATTGGTTTTGGTCGCTGTCGTGTTTTGCTCGCGGGAGATTATCAATAATGGCTTGGCATTCTTATAAACTTGATCGCATTGCTCAAAAGCTGGTGTTGGATGCCCGAGAACGCGATCCAAAATCTCTTAATCAATCACACAAAATGCGAATGGCGGTTGCCTATGGGTTAGAACGATTTTGGGGCGAACATTTGCGGCTTCAAGGCAAGGAAGAAGCAAAATCAAACTATTGGAAAGCTACATGGGATGCTTTCTGTGACGTGGTACTGCAAACAGGAATTCAGCTACCCAAAGATAAGGTTGAAGCTAAAGAAACCAAAAAGATCCAAGATATTTCTAAGCAGCTATGGGAATTGCCGGTAGAGGATCAACGAGTGGCGATTGCAGTGCTAACACAACTCTGTGATTGTCTTGTCTGGTGGACACAACGCTATAAGATTGGGAGGTTAGCAGATGACATCGATTCCTGATGCTCACCAAAAAGTGCCAATGATGTTTCGGGCACAAGTACAAGGACGATCGCAGCTACAATATCTCGATCCTCAAAGAAAAAAAGAAAGCAATTTACAAGATGTAGAATTATGGGCTGATGAATGGATCGATAAGGCAGAACTTATCGCTGCGGAGGATGCAGAAGATATTCAAACAGACACCTACGGGGCAAAATCTTACCGCATTTCTTGGCGTTTCGTAACCAATGGAGGACAGGATGATGGCATGATTCGTCCGGTCATTGGTGCTCGCGGCATTCCATTCTATCCGGGCAGCAGCATGAAAGGAGCGTTTCGCCAAGCTTGTCAGGTGCTCGAAGCAGCAGGAGAAGTACCCCAAGGAACCTGCGATTACTACTGCGGTAGTGAGACAGAAGTGACCCCAGGAGCATTAAGGTTTTTGGGTGCCTATCCAACAAATGATTGGACCGAAGGTTTGTTGGATCTGGTTCATCCCCAGCAAGGTTGGCAGGTTAAGACGGTTGATACTCAAGCAAAGCCGCAAGGAGAGAGTGCCTATGCTCAGGTCTCTCTTTATCAACCAACTTTGAGGTTCGCCATTTCTAGCTCTAAACCTTTGCCTTCTGAGCAATGGCAACAAATTTGGCAGATTTGGGAACGAGCGATCGCATCTGGGTTGGGGTCAAAAGTTTCTACGGGCTATGGGCAAATTAAGCAAACCTCTTATCCAATCATCTATCGAGTTAAACTCAAAGGTCAGGGACAAGCTTCTAAGCTAATTGATGGCACTGGAGAATTTCGCCCCAGTATGTTCCGTGCTGCCTTGCGAGGACATGCTTTGCGTATCTTTGGTGGACTGACTGAAGCAGACAATGCCGAACAGCTAGTCGAAGATCTGTTTGGTGGAGTTCGGGGAAGGGGAGAAGTTGGGCTTCTCGGTCTAGCATTTCGGGTAGATAAGTTAGAACAGAAGCTGTTTGGTAATAATGGCTATGAACAACCTACCTATAACGTGGAAGGCGAAATTACCTGGCTTCTTACACAGTCATTGTCAACTGAACAAACAGAGGTGCTGCAAAAGCTTGTGAGCGATCTCATGTGGTTTGCAATGGTATTTGGTGGTTTTGGTAAATCTTGGCGACGAGCTGATCATCGATTGTTCTACAGGGAAGAGAATTACGAAAAACTGATTGGTTGTCACTGGCAATGGGCAGGGGAAATTGATCGCAGGAATGCACTGCGAGTCTGGAAGCCAACTAAAGTGGGTGAATTTATTGATTCAGTGCGGGAAACAGCAAAAGTATGGATGCAGTTGCGACGAAATATCAATCCTAATCCTGATTGCCACGCTGACTGGCGAGAGGCATGGCACCCTTCACGTGTACGCATTTTTGGGCGAATTGCTAAAACCAGAGACGACTGTGCTGCAATTGACTGGCTACATGAGCCTTACCAGAAAAAAATTTCTAATACTGATAAAGAAAAGACCATTAAGGCAACCTCTGTAACCGGACAAATTAATCGGATTGGGCGTTTATGGCACCGGATGTATCCACCCAAAGTACGCCTGGTCGCTAAGAATTCAGAGAAACCGAAGCTAGAGAAAACTGATCGATTCCTAGAGCTATTAACCATTTTTCCAGATGGCTCGCAGGAATCGAATGATTTCTTAGAATTTTTGAATACCAAGCCTGAGGGATTTGAACAACTTTGGGGAGACAAATAGTTATGCATTTATGGATTGTAACGATTGGCAGTAGTGACGTTCAGCTAGACAGCGACAAAACTAATCATGAGAAAGGGAGAACTGAGAAACAGCGGAGTGACAAGATTTGGAATTACTGGTATACCGATGAGTTGAAAGCGGAATGCCACGATATTGACTTTGTACCTCAACCAGCGTTTAAAGACAAGGACGAGACGTATCGCGTTGCTCCTAGAATTCTAGGAATGGTTTACAACTCTAGTTCCGAGCTAGTTCAGCAGGAAATCTGGAGTTACTTGACGTTTCCACTGTTGGATAATTTTGTGCAAGCATTGGAAACCTATCCAACGCCAGAAGCAATCGCGGTTCTACTGACGGATCAATCCGCCATTTTTGCTGATGCTCAGAGGCGTAAACCCAAAAGTCCCTACTGGCAGGATACTTGTGAGTTAAAGACAATTCTGCAACGCTATTTCGCGTCTAAGTTTTCAGGCATTCCTTGTGAGTGGCTGCTTCTTCAAGCAGAAACCCAGGAGCGCGGTTTAGATAACTGGAATGATGTTCTTAACTGTGTGCGTGAAAAGTTTCGTGATCTTAGGATTGCAGGTCAAGCAGTCCAGCTTACTTCCAAAGATGATAACGTTTATGTGAGCCATCAAGCCGGAACGCTCGCCATTTCTTCGGCTGTACAATTTTGCAGCTTAGAGAAATTTGGCGAGCACGTCAAATTTCTTGTTAGCAATGAATATAATCAAAACCTGACTGGCATCCTCCCTAGCTCCAATTACTTGGTTGCATTGAAGAGACAACAGGCAGAAAAGCTTTTAGAACAACATGATTACTCTGGTGTAAAGGAGGTTTTCTCCAGATACTTAAGCGATGAAGAAAATATCTTGCTAGACGCTGCGATTCAATGGAATTTCGCTAAATTTGAGGAGTTTGCGAATGAAGTTGAAAAGCTATCAAGTCAAGATCTTCAGAGTTTGGTTCAGGCAGCAAAAGATCGCAGAAAAAATTGGTGGTGGGAAGCTTACGAAGCGGCATATTTAGGGGTTATACGGTTATTAAAGCAAGGTAATACGGTTGAGGCAATGTTTCATACCTTCCGTTCGGTGGAAGGGTTACTTCGTCGATGGGTTGATGAGTTCCATTCAGAAGAAATCAAACAAACCAAACACCCTAAATCAAAAGGAAATGAAAGACGGAATAGAAATCTAAATACTTATGGAGAAGATTTGTATTGGTTTCTGACCCTGAAGAAAGAAGTTGACCAGACCAAGGATATTAAACAAAATACAACCCCTGATATCTTCGTTTTCGGCAGTCAAATCTTTAGGAAGAGGAATGACTTGTTTCATCAGTTAAAAGGATTGCAAGGTAAGGAAGCAGTATTTGAAAATTGGCGATCGCCAAATGAACCGCAATGGAAACAAGATTCTGAAGGTAAATGGAAGAAGAGAATTCTTAACTGCCTCAATTTTGTTGCTAAAGAAGATTTGCCTAAAGTATTCGAAACTGTAGAAGACGCAAGTTTAATGTCGCAGGTGCATCAGAAATTAGAAAAGGCAATCGCGGACCTCTAGAGTGACAGAGCTGGGCAGGGTGCAAAGACGACTTTGGAAAGCTTGGTAAGATTAAGTTAAAGACTTGTCAGAAGCAGAGGCAAAGGCTATGTATGCAGCCGTCACGCAACCCCTGACCTTTGAAGAGTTTCTGGACTGGGATGATGGGTCGGGCAGAGCGTTTGAGCTAGTGGATGGAATTCCTGTGCCGTTATCAGAACCCAATGCCAACCATGAAGATTTGATTCAGCGGCTCTGTGCTTATCTGGAAGCCTATTGTAGTGACAACGATCTACCCTACGTCTGCCGCCAGTCCAAGCAAGTCCGGCTCAAGACAGCAGATGGGGAAAGGGAGAAAAGCCGGAAAGCAGACATCGTGATTTTTGCCAAAGACGAATGGCAGCGGATGAAAGCGAGTTCTAGCTCTGCTGCGGCTTATGTCCCGCCGCCTGGAGTGATTGAAGTAGTGAGCGGCAACTGGAAGGATGACTACCTGACGAAGCTAGCTGAATATGAAGATCTGGGCGTTTTGGAGTATATGATTGTGGACTATGCGGCTTTGGGTGGGATTCGCTTCATTGGTTCTCCCAAGCAGCCTACGATTACTATCTATGAGCTTGAAGATGGAGAATATTTGCCGGGGAAGGTGTTTCGGGGGCAGGAGCGAATCGAGTCTAGCTTGTTTCCCAATATTCCTTTAACGGCTGCACAAGTTTTTGCGATGAGTCAGTGATGGGTAGTCAGGGCTATTTCATTCTAAAAATTGCTTTCAATTGATTGAGACTGAACCCACAACGACGCTGCGCCTGCGCTATGTTGTCGAACCCTAAATCTCGATACAAGTTGAACGCTAAATTACGAGCGGTTGCCCGCACCTGTGGCACCGGTTGATTGTGTTTGAGCGCTCCCAGATAGTGATTGCCGCTCTCAACAATCGCCGCACAAGTTTTTTGGGGTGTTGATGGCATCAAAACCAAACACCACACCATATTGAGCAAATTGTTTGACCAACTGTGGCAACACCTTAACCTCGTTGCTCTTGCGCTCAACCTCGTAAGGTTCCAGAATCAAGCCCCGCTCAACCAAATACACACTCACCAACTGAATGGCTGGATGGGGCTCGGTGGTGGAATGCTCCGATGCCACCTGATAAGACCCCTGTAAATATTTACCATCCACATTTACCATCCACGGCTAACATCTCGCCTGCACGCGGTGTGATTTGAAAAAACTGTGCCAGACACTCGGCATATTGCTCGTAGTTCAAATCCAATAACACCCGTCGATCGTGCTGTACGACGGCAAGCACCCTTTTGCCGGTGCAAACAATTCCACCAACTCCTCTCGATAAACGCTCAGCCAATCCCCGATTGCCAAAAAGCCACGACATCCGCCCGTCACTGCCAAGGTAAACAGTGCTAAGCAGAGGGCTTGCTGGTGCCGTTGTCCGGCTCTGCGGCGAGGGTCAGACAAGTTTGAGAAGGCATCTACAATGGCAAGGCTTGTCATGGCGCAAGGACAGTAAGATGCCAAACCCTTTACACCAAGTGAACGAGCTTGGGCTGGCAGCACTTTTCCCCCAAACGGACATACAATTGCTGGGGCATTACGCGGACTGCTGCAATCCAAGGTTGATCTGACACTGCGGGGCGTGTTTTTATGTCGAGAGCGGACATTGTACTTGCCGCGACCGCTGAATTATGTGGGTCAACGACCGCTCACGCCCGTGCCTTGGCTGGAAGACAATCATCCTTGCCATCAGATGGTGTGGAATCGGAGGAATCCGGCTCCTCTTGTGGTGGCGCATCGTCAATCTGACAATCCTGACCAGACAAAAACAGAGCCAGAGTACCGCCAACATCTTCCTGCTGATGTGGTATTTAAACTGCTCGCTGGAGAGGCTCTGACTACTCAAGATCTGTCCTGCCCTGAACCGGAATCTCCACAGCCCTGGACGGTTGAAACACGCTCGCACAATTCTCTGGAGACGGGAACCCGCCAGGTGAAAGACACAGACGGCTATTTTGTCGAGAATGCGATTCGGCTGCATTCGGGCTGGAGTTTGGCCGTTGCTG
Organism: Synechococcales cyanobacterium C42_A2020_086; assembly: GCA_015272325.1. Classification (GTDB taxonomy): domain Bacteria; phylum Cyanobacteriota; class Cyanobacteriia; order Elainellales; family Elainellaceae; genus JACYLU01. Next base: position 105,518 of record JACYLU010000028.1, read on the forward strand.
TTGATCAACTCATCGACTGTCCCACAACGTTGCGGCTGGGTGGGGAAGGACACCGTGCTTTGCTAGAACGCTGTCAGGAACTTGATGACCAATGGCAAAAATTACAGCAACAATCACAAGCCAATTTTGCTCAAGGCGGTCGCTCGCTTGCCTATCTGGTCACGCCTGGGGTGTTTGAGCGGGTCAGCAACGGTCAGGCATTGTGTCGGGCTTATCCGTGGGAATGGAAGCTCGCCCATCCCGTCAACAGCAACCAGACGGCAGGCAATCTGGTCAGCGTAGCCACTGCCAAAGCTCTGCCCATTGGAGGGCGATTGCGGGATCGAGAAGACGCTCAGAGCAGTATTCCCGCCCCCCAGGTATTTGCTGCTCCTCCAGGCAGTGTGTATTACCTAGAGCAACCCCAGCCGTTGTATGCAGATGATCCTGAAGCTAAACCAGGCTCTCAAGGCAAAGCCCTTGCCAGAGCTAGGCGGATCAGGCAGCTAGGTTACTCTGAATTATTATGGATGCCCTACGTGCCTCATGTGGAGGGTGCTTCATGATTTCGACCCCAGCCGCAATTACCGAACGATTGACGCTGTATGACATCAGTTGGGAGGGGTATGAAACCCTGCTGAATGTGCTGGGCGATCGCCCTGTTCGCACGACCTATAGCCAAGGGGTAGTGGAGCTGATGATTCTGTTCTATCAGCATGAACGCTACAAGAAGCTGCTGGCGCGATGTGTCGAAACTCTGACTGAAGAGTTAGATATTCCAATTGCAGGAGGTGGCTCAACCACATTCAAACGTCAAGATTTAGAACGGGGATTAGAACCAGACGAATGTTTTTACATTGAGCATGAACCTGCCGTGCGAGGGAAACAGGCGATCGATCTGGCGCACGATCCCCCTCCCGATTTGGCGATCGAAATTGACATGACCAGCAGTTCTCTCAACCGGATGGCGATCTACGCCGCTCTGGGCATTCCCGAAATCTGGCGGTTTGATGGTACAACGCTGGAATTTTTCAAGCGACAGGACGATCATTACGAACGGCTGACCCGCAGCGCCACGTTCCCGATGATTCAGCCCTCTGATTTGACCCAGTTTATCACCCTGGCAGAAACCACCAACGATACCACCGTAATTCGCCAGTTCCGCAGTTGGGTGCGTCAACAGATGCAGTGATTGAATTGCAGCTTCGTGAAGCGCTCGCCAACGTATTGTTTTGCATTCACAGAAACTATCATGAACTACTTAACCTATAGCTATCTACTCACTCCACTGCATACGGGCGCGAGTTCCCAAGCAGGTAACTTAATGGGGTTGGTGCGAGACTGTGAAATCGTCAACGTCAGCCCGATTGAACCCCGCCCTTTGTTTCATCGACTCGATGATGCCCAGACCCAGGCAGCCTGCCCTTCTGTAGCCTACCGAGCAGTCAACTTGAGTCACTATTTCTGGCCGTTGGAGCGCTCGCGAATTATTTCGGCATGGCAGCGTGGCGACTTCCAGGAAGCTCGACTCTGGCTGAATGCGCATCGAACTCAGCGTAAGTCGCTTTACGAGCTAACCGAATATTTGGCACTCGCAACGAACTGGGAAATTGAAGCGGCATTAAAAGGGTTGAGGAATTGGGTTGTGACCAAAAGCGCTAAGCAGATTATCCCGATTGATCAACAGGCGCACATTCAACATCATATCCATCAACTCTGCGCCACTGGACAAATTCCAGTTCGGTCTAAATTTCTCAAAATCTGGGAATCGACTTTTCTGATCTGGCTAGAGCTGAAGCGCGAACGCTCTTCTATGGCGTTTATTTACTTTAGCCAAACCCTAGAAAGACTGCTATTTTTGCGTTATCGGACAGAGGATTGGATCTCTTTGGGATACATCACGCTGCCAGAAGACAAGAAAAGCTGGGGCACAAACTATAAGGCAACCTTTGGAGACTTGCGGATGGCGTGGCAGAAGATGAATGGACTAGATGAACGGGCGCTGATTATGCAACAGTTCAAGCAGATTAACGAGTTACGCAACAGTGCTGTCCACAAAGGCGAACCGTTGACGCTTACGGATTTGAAAAGCAAGCTCTTTTCCGGATTATCAAGCTCAGATGTAGCTGTAGATGCAAATGCAGTGTGTGAAGCGATGCATGAGCTACTCCGAGAAGTGTGTCACCCTGACTGGCAAATTCCAGAGCCGTCTGGATTGCGTTTGCTATACCAGTGGGGATTAGATTCTTTGATTAGAGAAAGTGATGCTCTCTAGTCCAACTGATGAACTAGATCGCTGGATTTTACCTCAGTATGTCAAATATCCTTCTCTCCTTCGTGGGCAGCCAAGATCCCTATTCCAACACCACTCAGCAGCCGGGTTCGATTGTTAGCTTAGTTTGGCATTTTCAGACAATGCATCAGCCCATCAACGCTGTTTTGCTGTTGTATACTGTCGGCACGAGGCAAAATGCCATTGATACGAGGGATTGGCTATTGTCGGAGCAAGTGTTGGCTGAAGAGGCGATTGAGCTGATGGCGGTCAGTGATTCCCTCTCCCATGATCCCGTCAATGCGCTTTTGGCAATTCAGGAGGCGCGTCGGGCAGTGGAACGGGCCAAGGCCTTGCAAACCGGATCTGATATGCTAGCGTTCAATGCCTCATCAGGTACGCCAGCGATGAAGACGGCTTGGAGTATTTTGCAGGCGGCTGGATATGCGCCCAATAGCCAAGTGTGGCAGGTGAGGAATCCCAACGAGGTTCGGGCAGGACAGGAGCGGATATTTCCATCGAATGTAGATTTTTTGAAGCGGGAATTTGATCTGAAGGTTGCCAAGCAGCAGGTTCAGGATTACAACTATAGCGGCGCGTTGATGACTCTGGCATCTAGCCAGCTATTGACTGATGAAATTGCCGCCTTGCTGCATTATGGCTATTACCGCAGTTCTCGGGATTTTGATCGCGCGGATGCGAGTTTGGGGTCAGTAAAGGGGCAGATCGATAGCCGCTGGAGTCAGGAGATTGCGCGGCTGCGGCAAAAGGATGGGAAAGCGCGGCTGCAAGAGGCATATTTTAATGCTCAGATTCGGTTGAAGAATCAGAAGTATGCTGATTTTTTGATTGATGTCTTTGGGTTGCAGGAGAGCCTCTTGAAGTATCTGGTAGAGCACTCTGTAGGGCTGCCCGTGCCGGATCGAGCGCAAACACCCTCGTTTTGGGAGCGGCTCCAGCAGCTGGATCAGGGCAAGCTCTATCGGCATTTGCAGAACTACAGATTGCCCAAAGGAGGATCGCTGAGACTGGGCGAATCCGTCAGTCGCTATGTCATGATTGCCATCTTAGAGTATTCACCGCAGTTCACGTCGGTGATGCCGTTGATCAACGATTTGAATGACTATTGCGATTTACGCAATCGTGCGGTGCATGAGTTTGCTGGAGTGTCCGAGATTCCAGATCAGCAGAAACTGCTGTCTATGCTTAGAACCTTAATGAAGCGGGTCACGGGTTTGCCTGAAGCCAATCCTTTTGATGATTTGAACCGGCAGATTTGCGAGCGGCTAGAGCAGCGGTTGTCTTCAGGACCGTCTACAGCGGGCTAAAGTAGAAATAACTTGGTTATTGTAATCGCGGCTATGGGTAGGAACAGCATATGGTGAATGCAATTCGCCCGATTGTGGCTCAGCCTGTTCCGCTGCCTGTAGGAGAAAAGCGGGTCGTGTTTCGTGGGTTGAAGTGGCAGGAGTATAAGGCAATTCAGCAGGCATTGGGGGAGTGCCGCACTGCTCATTTGACGTATGACCGGGGAGTGCTGGAAATTACCATGCCGCTAGAAATCCACGAGTTTGCAGCTGAGCTGATTGGGCGATTTATCTACCTCCTGGTTGCCGAACTGGGGCTGAAAATTAAGACGATGGGTTCAACGACGCTGGAGCGGGACGATCTGGATCGCAGTCCTGAGCCGGATAAGGCTTACTACATTCAGAATCAGCCGTTGGTAGCGGGCAAAATAGTGGATTTGAAAACGGACCCGCCGCCAGATCTGGTGGTGGAGGTGGATATTACGCATACGGATATCGACAAGCTCGGACTGTATGCCAGTATAGGAGTCCCGGAATTCTGGCGCTATAACGGTGATCTGTGGCGAATTTATACGCTGCGGGATGGGAAATATCAAGAAGTGGAGTCCAGCCCGACGTTTGAGTTTGTGCCCAAGCAGAAGCTGTATGAGTTTTTGGTGCAGGCGCAGCAGGATGAGGTGGAAGCGGAGCGACGGCTGCGAGAGTGGGTGCGAACGGCGCGGGGCGGCGCTTGAGTCTGGTTGGTGAGGCTGCTCATTAGATTGGGCTAGATTGGGCTAGATGGGGTGCATCGTCGAGAACAGTTGATTGGTAGTTGATTGATAACAGTTGACTGAGAGCAGTTGACTGATAACGGTTGACGTATTGTGACGTATTGTGCTGTGTTTCTCTGAGGTGGACCTGATATGTATATTTCAACGCGAGCTGCTTTCGTGCGGAATGTGGCGCTGGCGCTAGTGAATGGCGCGGTGACGCTGGTGATTTTGCTGATTGCGCCGCTGGGGCTGGCGGCGGTGTGGATAAATACCCTATTGGTGGTGATTGCGACCTACGCCACAGCGACCATTGGCGATCGGGTGTTGCGGTATTTGCAGGCCGATACGCCGCTGCGGGCTGAGCTAGTGGATCCCGTGGCCGAGTCCGATCGGGCGACGAGTCGGGTGCGGCAAATTCAGCCGGATGGCGAGATTGAGCGCCAAGGCGAGTAGGCAATGCGAACGCTGTATGTGTCTCAGCAGGGCTGTTTTGTGGCGCTGCGGCAGGAGGCGCTGCTGATTAAGCAGGGGGAAACGCTGCTGGAAGAGGTGCAACTGCCGCTGCTAGAGCAGGTGTTGATTTTTGGCAAGTCGCAGGTGACGACGCAGGCGATTCGGGCGTGCTTGTGGCGCGAGATTCCGATTGTGTATCTATCGCGGCTGGGCTGGTGCTATGGGCGGGTGCTGCCGATTAGTCGCGGCTATCGCCAGTTGGGGCGCTATCAGCAGGAGTTGGCCTTTGGCGAGCGGATCGTGATGGCGCGGGCGATTGTGCTGGCAAAGCTGAAGAATAGCCGGGTGATGTTGCAGCGGCAGCAGCGGCAGCGGGGCACGGCTCGCATTCAGGCGGCGGTGGTGCAGCTTGAACAGGTGATGGCGCAGGTGAATCGGGTGGCAACGCTAGAGCAGCTTCTGGGGCTGGAGGGGGCAGGGGCAGCCAGCTATTTTGGGGCATTTGGGGATTGCCTGATGCGGTCTGAGTTTACCTTTACGGCTCGCTCGCGCCGGCCGCCGGCGGACCCAGTCAATGCGCTGCTCAGTTTTGGCTATCAGGTGCTGTGGAACCACCTCCTGAGCTTGATTGAGCTGCAAGGGCTAGACCCTTACTATGCCTGTCTGCATCAGGGCAGTGAGCGACATGCGGCCCTAGCGTCGGATCTGATCGAGGAATTTCGAGCGCCCATTGTGGATTCGCTGGTGCTATACCTGGTCAATCGCGGTGTGGTGCAGCCGCAGGATTTTGAGTATCGCGACGGCGGCTGTTTTTTGAGTGAGTCGGGGCGCAAGACGTATCTGCGGGCGTTTGTGGGGCGCATGGAGGAGCCGATCTCGACCGAGGATGGGGTGCAGCCGCGCTGGGATCTGCTAATGCAGCAGGTGAAGGCGTTTAAGCGGTTTGTCTATAACCCCAGTCTGGGCTATCAGCCGTATCTGATTCGCTAATTTTGGTAGAGCAATGCTGCTGTATGTGGTCACCTACGATATTCCCTGCAATAAGCGCCGCAAGCGGGTTGCCGATCTGCTGGAGGGCTACGGGCGACGGGTGCAATACAGTGTGTTTGAATGTGTACTGCCGGTGGCGAAGTATGAAGAGTTGCAACTCCGGCTGCGGTCGCGGATTAAACTCGGAGAAGATAGCGTGCGGTTTTATCCGCTGTCGGGGCATACGCTGGGACAAATCGTGGTGTGGGGAGAACCGCCCGTGACGCCGATGCCGGGTTCGACGATTGTGTAGGGTGCTGTGTAGGGTGTGTCGCTGCGAGGGATCGGCAAAATCGCCGAAACGACGGTTTCTCGTTCGATCCCTCGATAGTGGACTAGGAGCGGGTTTCAGCGATTTTTGAGGAGCGAATTCATGGTAAAATTGAGCCAGCTCATCGATCCCTCGCAAATGGCGTCTGGACAGCGCATGAATTCTGGGTTTCAATAGGGGGGAGTCCCCACTCGCTGGGGAAACCAATTGAATGGAAACACATCGTCTACGTTCTGGTGGGCGGATACACAAACAGGTCCCCACTCGCTGGGGAAACCAATTGAATGGAAACCGCCCCAGCCAAGCCAAAGGTGTCTAAAAAGCCACAGCTAAGTCCCCACTCGCTGGGGAAACCAATTGAATGGAAACTGTACATCCGAAACAGCAATGTGGGTAACTTGACTGTGACGTCCCCACTCGCTGGGGAAACCAATTGAATGGAAACTGCACCAGTGATATGAACCTCATCTGCTGTGTCGTTATTCGTCCCCACTCGCTGGGGAAACCAATTGAATGGAAACTTCTAGGGCTAGGTGCACCTTAACACCGCTACCCGACGTCCCCACTCGCTGGGGAAACCAATTGAATGGAAACCCCGCAGCGGTGAAATACTATGAGCTACCGGGAACGTGTCCCCACTCGCTGGGGAAACCAATTGAATGGAAACCGCGCTTTGAATTTTGTCAAAATGATTCGTCGTTAGCGTCCCCACTCGCTGGGGAAACCAATTGAATGGAAACGTCATCGTGTTGATGAAAGCATCCGTCAAATCCATCTCGGGTCCCCACTCGCTGGGGAAACCAATTGAATGGAAACAACTACCCGAGCAGGTGTGCTAGCCGTCATTTTTTGTAACGAGTCCCCACTCGCTGGGGAAACCAATTGAATGGAAACTTCCAGCCGATGGGAGAGTCGGTGAGGTTCCAGGGGTTCAGTCCCCACTCGCTGGGGAAACCAATTGAATGGAAACAATGCTGCGACGTCCGCTATCGGGTCATCGGCAACTGGAGTGTCCCCACTCGCTGGGGAAACCAATTGAATGGAAACAGGATCAACAAGCCCGTTTTCGAGTGATCGGACAGTGATCGGGTCCCCACTCGCTGGGGAAACCAATTGAATGGAAACAATTGAGGTGACAACGTTGAATTAAATAAAGGTCGTATAGTCCCCACTCGCTGGGGAAACCAATTGAATGGAAACTTTGTCACAGACGTTATTGGATTGGCGTCATCAGCATTGTCCCCACTCGCTGGGGAAACCAATTGAATGGAAACACGAATGACTCGAAAGAGGTGAGAAAATTTTCTTGATCGAGTCCCCACTCGCTGGGGAAACCAATTGAATGGAAACAGAGCAAGTTACCGTACGTAACAGACAGCACTTGGTCCCCACTCGCTGGGGAAACCAATTGAATGGAAACGCCATTAGGAATAAGTTTCAATGCTTCGTTAACTACGTCCCCACTCGCTGGGGAAACCAATTGAATGGAAACAAAGGTGTCCAATTGGGCACCCAAGCCTGGGTATGAAAAGTCCCCACTCGCTGGGGAAACCAATTGAATGGAAACCTGACAAGAAACACTTCATCGTAGTATTTCACAGGGTAGTCCCCACTCGCTGGGGAAACCAATTGAATGGAAACAATCGAGTGTGCGCCGGGTGTAAACTCCGGCACAGTGTGTCCCCACTCGCTGGGGAAACCAATTGAATGGAAACCTGGGAGTTGTACAACTTCAAACCCTTAGTCTCCAGGTAGGTCCCCACTCGCTGGGGAAACCAATTGAATGGAAACTGTCCTCAATCTTTGAGGACATTAAAAAGCATTTCAAGTCCCCACTCGCTGGGGAAACCAATTGAATGGAAACTTAGCATAGCCTACTCCTTAGTGTGTTCGAACAGAGGGGAAGTCCCCACTCGCTGGGGAAACCAATTAAATGGAAACAGTAACTGCAACAATATCCGCCTAAAGGGTCAGACTTACCAGCGTCCCCACTCGCTGGGGAAACCAATTGAATGGAAACTGACCAGGCTAACCTAGACCTATTTGCAGCTAACATTGCTGTCCCCACTCGCTGGGGAAACCAATTGAATGGAAACTCTTTTCCGCCTCTCCCTTTAGTTCCGACTGCTAGGATCGTCCCCACTCGCTGGGGAAACCAATTGAATGGAAACCCGTTGAAAATAGCATCCCTGTCCCTAAACAAAATCAGTCCCCACTCGCTGGGGAAACCAATTGAATGGAAACCAACCATCAGCTCAATTGATAGTCGCTCAATTGACTCGGCGTGTCCCCACTCGCTGGGGAAACCAATTGAATGGAAACGGTAGTTACCTGAGTCAGAACACCTTCAATATAGCAGTCCCCACTCGCTGGGGAAACCAATTGAATGGAAACTGTTGAAAGCTAAGCAACATTTCATTCAAGATTGCAATGGTCCCCACTCGCTGGGGAAACCAATTGAATGGAAACGAAGTGGGAGCAAACCGTTCAACCTTCATTGGGTACCTCCAGTCCCCACTCGCTGGGGAAACCAATTGAATGGAAACTCTACTCCCCAGCGCGTCATAGCTTCCGCTACCGCGTCCCCACTCGCTGGGGAAACCAATTGAATGGAAACCCGGAAGATATGATATGGGCGAAGGAGTATTGTTGACATAGTCCCCACTCGCTGGGGAAACCAATTGAATGGAAACGGTTTCGCCATGTCTTTATCCTCCGGTACTTTGATTAAGTCCCCACTCGCTGGGGAAACCAATTGAATGGAAACAATACTGGTATCAATTCTATGGTGAAGCGGCTGAACAAGAGGTCCCCACTCGCTGGGGAAACCAATTGAATGGAAACGTGACTAAGATACTGCAACAACGGTACGATTATTCCAGCGTCCCCACTCGCTGGGGAAACCAATTGAATGGAAACTCGCCTGGCGTGCCAGCACAATCGGGCAGTTGCCAAAGTCCCCACTCGCTGGGGAAACCAATTGAATGGAAACGCAGGCTCCTCGAGGAGCGCGAGCCAATTGTAAAAGTCCCCACTCGCTGGGGAAACCAATTGAATGGAAACGAATTAACGGAAGATGCTGCTGACCAGTTAGACTACTCGTCCCCACTCGCTGGGGAAACCAATTGAATGGAAACCTGTATCCGGAGATTCGTGGGTTATGCTGACCTGTTTTTAGTCCCCACTCGCTGGGGAAACCAATTGAATGGAAACTTATCACGGATGTCTGCAATTTTTCTGATCATCTCCTCAGGTCCCCACTCGCTGGGGAAACCAATTGAATGGAAACCTACGTTGAAGTAACTCCTGAGCAAATTAGGGCGGCGAGTCCCCACTCGCTGGGGAAACCAATTGAATGGAAACATTTTTGGCGAAATCCCCGCGCCTAACTTGCGCCTGCGCAACGTCCCCACTCGCTGGGGAAACCAATTGAATGGAAACGCTCAAACAGAGGGAGTTTCGGTTACGCTCCCTCTTTGTCCCCACTCGCTGGGGAAACCAATTGAATGGAAACTAATTGTTCCAATGCTTCATTCTCCTGTTTGATGGTGTCATCCTGTCCCCACTCGCTGGGGAAACCAATTGAATGGAAACTCGGCTCTTAGTGACAACAACGAGGTATTTTCACCATCTGTCCCCACTCGCTGGGGAAACCAATTGAATGGAAACATTTGAGCAACATAGACTGGGATGGTGACGTGCCAGCCGTCCCCACTCGCTGGGGAAACCAATTGAATGGAAACCCACGATTAACCCGGTGGTTGGGGTCATTCCAGACCTTGGCGAAGTCCCCACTCGCTGGGGAAACCAATTGAATGGAAACGGTTGCGGCTAAGCAACCCGAGGAACCCAAACCAGTGGAGTCCCCACTCGCTGGGGAAACCAATTGAATGGAAACATCGTCAACCCCTCTTCATGCAACAATGCCAGAATTGGAGGGGAGCAAGAGCGTCAGTACATGAATGCAATGCTCTAAAAAATGCAGACTCATTCATAGACGCGAAGATAATCTTCCTTCCAGTGCCAAATGAACATTCGCCCAGTAGATAGCATCGATTGCTGGAAAAGCTATGCTGAGTAGAGCTGCAATGATTTGAGCAAAGCCTCGGCTACCTAACAGTTCAAGGAAGCCTGCTAGCGAATCAACCACATAGCCTCCAAACAAAAATAGAACTAAAAACTCTACGAGGAGAGCTATGAAGACAAACAACCATCGTTGACCAACAAAATCCCAGCTGGCATTAACTCCAGTAAACACAGCACTCGTATCATCTAGAACGATCTTGGCAAGGCAGAACACACTTTTGGACAGCAAAAATACTCCTGCAAAAAGTAATATCCAAAACGGTCTAGATGATGATAGGCTAAGAAAAAAGAAACCAAATGGAGCGCACAGAAGCATCAGCGTCAACATGCTAATGATTAGTCTGTTTGCCCGGCGGATACTGCGATCAAAGGCTGCTCTGAGACTGACAGATTGATGTCCTAGATACCTATAGCTAAAGAAAAAAGATGCTCCCCATAGGATGGGAAAGATATTACAGATGTACAGGAGCGTGTATAAATAGATGTGAGTATCTGGCACCAAAAGAAGAAGCAAAAGCGGGCTGTTCAGCAAACATAAGGGAGCAAGAATCGGCAAAACAGCTCTAGCAGTCGTAATCAAGATCCTTAAAAGATCAGAGGGTGACATAGCCAATCTCCTAGGTCTGAGTAAAGATCGGCACTCCTCACTAGACGATTCAGAACTCTAGTCGTCGCCAATAGTATTCTAAACTCAGAATACTACGTTTTTCGGACTATTATTGCAAGTTCAGAAAACTTAACTTAGATGATTACCCCCATCCCCCAGTCCTTTTAGGGAGAAGAGAGCTAGAATTGCGGCTTCCTTAGAAGAAGTCATTGTAGGCGCTGTTCGGCAACGCCACTTATTTTTTAAAACACTTATTTTTTAAAAATTTAAATCGCTCTGCATAAGCCTACAGAAGAGTTCTCAGTCAAATAAGGTCAGCGTCTCAATCTAATGACTAATAGCGCCCAGCAAAGTTGCACCAAATACATGACTGTTTTCAGCTGAACAACCAACCAAGAATCACTATGCTGCCAGTGTTGATATCTTTCTAGAAAGTCAGCCTGATACTTTTCAGGCAACCATAAAGCAATGTGTTCTATGGAAATTTGAGAATAATGCTGTGTGTTATTTTGTAACGTCCTTAGCCACGAAACAGAAGATGCCCAGATTTGATTTGCATTGGCAAAGACAATAGTAAGTAAAATAAAACCACACAGCATAAACAACCATCTGAGTGGATAGTTGACAATATTGTTGAAGAGTTGAGGTAAGACTTGTAATATAGATACTGTCAATCTAAGAGTGATATTAAAAATAAAACAGTAAACGATCAACGTCATCAGCCTTTCAAGGCATGAAGGTTGAGAAGATGGGGGCCCATATCGCATTGTCAGCTCCTCGCAACTCTACGATAGATTGGTCGGAAGATAGACAAAGTCAGCTAAAGTAGACGGCTCAGTTCGTCTGCGAGCTTTAGGTTGTCGTCTGGGATGTTTTCTGCCATCTGAACCAAGATTGGCAGCATGGCTTTCCAGCAGACTCCAATACTTTTCTGCACTTTCTAAAGCAGAAAATCCTGCACCTGTAATTTTGTAGTAATAGGGACGGATTTTTTTTCCCTCATCTTTGGGATCAAACCTACCCTCGATTAGTTTCAATTTTTCAAGGCGTTCAAGAGCTGGATACAACGCCCCAACTCCAGTCTCACGTTTGCCGGCATCTTTGCTTGCACTGTTGATACCTTGACCTATTACATAACCACTCAGCCCTTCAGGATGGTTTATATGGGCAGTTTTTAGCACTTTGAGAATTGATGCTTCAAGTAGAGAGAGATTGAGTTTACTGTTCTCTCCGTTGGTGGTTTCCTCGTTCCTACCTTTATCTGCCATTGCTCTGACCCAAAAATGCCCTATGATTTTTACGCACAGATAAGCCTTGCAGTAAGTGTTTGCGGAGGTAGATCGATGGCTAGTGCAGCCAAAGCTAAACTAGTCTTGACTGCTCTTAACTCGCATAGTTGGCGGCAAGGTCACTCGTTGCAGGTTCACGCATCTTCTTCCTCTCTCGACGCTAAATTCAAGACACTCTACTCAAAGTAAACCATTTCTTGGTCAGAGTCCTATAGCCCAGCCTCAACCTGTGATGCAGCTCGACAAAGGATTCAGGACCTGGTAGAGAATGTAGCCCTAGTCTACCGCCATAGCCCATGCCCGTTTTAGTGCGAAGGACTTGCAGGGCAGAACGGCTGAGGGCCAGGTTAAGAATTTGAATCAGATTGTTCAGATTGTTCAGATTGTGGCGTGCCCGCTGAGGCAGGCATTTCCGAAAAACTGAAGCCCCCACGACCACTGCAGCAGGTCTGGCGTAAACGAAACAGCAGGGGCGCATCTTCGCTAACTACTTCAGCATCCTCTCAGTGCTCTCCAGATTTCTGTGTCAGTCTAGTAACCTAAGCGTTTATTGGAAGGGAATACGCCTAGGGTAGCTGTCTACAAAAGCAGAAACCTCAGCAGGTACCAAACTGAAGACCCAGTTGTTTTAGCCACTTGCGATAGGCAATTGACATCTTATCGCAGGGGAAATGGAATTCCTGCTGGAGGTTGAGCGGTAATTTCTGTGGCCGCTGCGATTCCACCATGGGTATGTCTTGAGCCATGACGCTATCTTGAAAAGCGCGGAGATCGTCGTTAGACACGTCGGAGGAATAGTTGCGTGCGACGCCTAACCAGGCAATGCTGTGCGTTTCTTCGATCGGAGTCACCACCATGAAAATTGAAAACTGTCTGTCGTTGTCTCCTTTGCGAAACCAGGCCACCAGCGGCCGCACGACCTTATAGATATACGACACCGATTTGGCTTCACCCGTGCCCTCCGGATTGGGCTGATAAAAGTGAATATCGCTGGCGCAAATTTCCCCATTCTCGCTCGATACATGATAGTTCGACACCTCTGGGAATTCTGGATCGCCCAAGAGCTGCTGATGGGTGAAGGGGAAGTGGGCAATATCGATAAAATTCTCGATGATGCGGGGCGCACTGGCGTTGATAGAGTAGGGACCGCACTGAAAGGCGATGGTTTCTGCCTGCTCCCACTCTGGAAATACGGGAATGTCTTGAGCCGGTTCACCGAGGGCAATCCAGACAAAGCCATACTTCTCCGCCACGTTATAGCTGCGAAGGTTAGCCGCCTGAGGAAACGTTGTAATCTTCAGATCTGCCGGAATGCGGGTGCAGTGTCCCTCTGCATTAAACGACATCGCATGATAGGGACAGACAATTTCCCCTTTGCAGTCAACCCAGCCCATCGAGAGCGAAACGCCCCGGTGCGGGCAGCGATCTTGACAAGCCACAATCCGGTCGTTGACTCGCCAGAGGACAATGGCTTCTCCCAGGAGGTGTACTTGCAGCGGTTGATTGGCTTTGACATGCTCCGCCAGCGCCACAACGTGCCACGCATTGTAAAGTACGGGGTCATGGATGGAGCGATTTGCGGTATCTAACATAAATTACCTCCTAGAGTGAGGACAATGAGCTGGCGGTAGGGCGATAGAGATACATTTCAGGCTGGCTTCGCTAGGTTGAGCAGGTGCTCTTAACCAGCGTTGCCGTCTGCCAAGAATCAGCTGGTTTGGCAGGGGTCAGTCCTTCAAACTGCTAAAATCTCAATTCCCCGCCAGTACTCTAAAGAAAGTAGCAACACAAAAAAGTTATTTCTAATACAATCACAATTACTAGCTTTTCGGTTACTATTTTGGCAATCAAACCTGCTCAAAGCTGTGTTTTTCGAGACGCCATGACCCGAGCCAACACAATTCCCTTTTCTCCGATTGCCCTAGATGATCTGGATCTGGCAATTATTGGATTACTGAAGACCGATGGGCGCATGTCCTTTACGGAAGTTGCCAAACGCCTGAATCTTCCCGAAGCGACGGCGCGTTACCGGGTGCAGCGTCTCCTCCAGTCCAAAGTGGTCAAAATTCATGCCACGCCGAATCCAGAGCATCTGGGAACCCCCCGCGTCATGATCGTGCAACTCTTTGTCGAGAATGGCAAGATTGATGCCGTTGCCGCCGCCTTGGTTGAAATTGACGAAGTGCAATTTGTGGCGATTACCGCTGGACATCACAATATTGTGATCGACGTTTGTTTCGGTACCCACGATGAGCTGCTTGCCTTTTATGACAAGCTCCATCAAATTCCGGGGGTGATCCGCTACGAATCCCAGGTCGTGATGAAGCTGCTGAAAGCGGAGTATAAATACGTGCTGAGCTAGAAGTGTAGCATGTTCACTATCCGCTGAAATGCTGACTACAGAGATGACTCAAGTTGATTTCTGAGACCCATGTCAAACCCATGTCAAACCCATGCCAGATCTATGTCAGAAGATGCTCACATTTATCCGGATCTTTTTCTAACTTTAGGATATTCGCAACTCGTTTCTAAATTATTGCTGAATTATTTAGAGTGAAGCACAAAAATATTTCTTTTGTTGATGCTAGAGTAATATTAGCTAAGAATTTAGCAATACGAGACTACATTTTGTAGGATTAGCTACATCAGCCCATGCGTTGTCGCTCTTAAGGAGCGAGGTCATGCAGAATTGTAAGGCATAGCCAATGGATTGCCCGCCGCGCTACTCTGATCTGGTTTGAGCACTTCAGTTCTGCCGCCTCGGCACCATTAGAGATTCAAACAGAAATTCAGATAGAGATTCAGAACAATTGTAATGTCTGTACCTGTACTGCCTAGTGTTCCGTTCCACATCCACAGATCTTTTGTAAATGAGCGAGTATTCTATGCATCCACTAATGATGGGTTCGTTAAGTTGGGTTGAATATCAGCAGCGACTCCAGGATGAAAATGCGGTTGTCTTGATTCCCTGTGGTGCCTTAGAGCAGCATGGTCCCCATTTACCGCTGGGTACGGATGCCCTGCTGAGTACCTCGGTTGCTCAGAGCGTTGCCGAGCAGATCAACGGCATTGTCGCCCCGACGTTTAGCTATGGCTACAAATCCCAGCCCAAGTCCGGCGGCGGACAGCACTTTCCCGGAACCACTAGCCTGGATGGCAATAGCTTAATTCAGCTCTTGCGCGATGTCGTGCGAGAACTAGCGCGTCAGGGGGCAAAACAAGTTGTGGTTGTGAATGGTCACTATGAGAATCAGTGGTTCCTCACCGAAGGGATTGAACTGGCAATTCGGGATGTGGGTGCGGCGTCTAATCTGCGGGTCATGCGGCTAGAATACTGGGATTTTCTAACAGAAGACATTCTCAATCAGGTCTTTCCAGACGGATTTCCAGGCTTTGCCCTAGAACACGCTGCTGTGATCGAAACTTCCCTGATGGCGCACTATCATCCCAAGCTGGTCAGGCTAGATTTAATTCCCGATGTGCCTCCGGTAGAATTTCCCAGCTACGATGTCTTTCCTTTGCGCCCCGAATGGGTTCCGGCATCCGGCGTCCTTTCTTCGGCTAAAGCGGCAACGGCCGAGAAGGGCAGGATGATGTCTAATCACATTACCCAAGGGATTGCCGCCGCTATTCAGCAGGAGTTTCAACGTTCAGCGATTGCTTTTGGCAATGGAGTTGCTGCACCTCACTAAGGTGTTAAATTGAATTTTTCAATTAAATCCTTTCAATTAAATTCTCTATAAAGGTAGCAGCCATTCTCATGGGCAGGTAAATACACCTATCCCTAAGCGTTATCGTTGGCAATCATTCTTCTCTAGTTGCAATTGAATTTTAGCCATGCAAAATCCTGATTTTGTTCCCATTCAGCCTATTAACGGCACTATTCTGCCTC
This sequence comes from Synechococcales cyanobacterium C42_A2020_086, assembly GCA_015272325.1. Lineage (GTDB taxonomy): Bacteria > Cyanobacteriota > Cyanobacteriia > Elainellales > Elainellaceae > JACYLU01. The sequence goes on from JACYLU010000028.1 coordinate 121,458, forward strand.
GCTACGCTGGGGCTTCTACCTTTGCCCGGTTACCGGAACTGCGCGATGTGCCCTCCTGTGATGTGGCGATCGTCGGCATTCCCTTTGATGCGGGAACCAGTTTTCGTCCGGGGGCACGCTTTGGACCGCAGGCCATTCGTCAGGCATCGCGGCATTTGCGGACCCAATACCATCCTGCCTATAATGTGGAGCCGTTTATGGTGCAGCAGGTTGCCGACGCTGGGGATATTGCCTGCAATCCGTTTCACATCAATCAGGCGATCGAGCAAATTGAAGCTGCTGCAACGGAACTGCTGCAACAGTGTCAAGCCATCATTAGCTTGGGGGGCGATCACACAATCGCCTATCCGCTGCTGAAGGCGATCCATCAGCGCTATGGTCCCGTTGCCTTAGTTCACTTCGATGCCCATCTCGACACTTGGGACACCTACTTTGGCGCACCCTACACCCACGGCACCCCCTTTCGTCGCGCCGCCGAAGCCGGCTTATTCCGGGATGATGCCTCGATGCATGTTGGCATTCGTGGTCCCCTCTATAGCCGCAATGACTTGACCCAAGACCAGGAACTGGGATTCCGCATTGTTCACTGCGATGAATTTGAAACGATTGGTATTGAGGGTGTGGTGAACCGCATTCGTGAACGGGTTGGCGATCATCCGCTCTACCTATCGATCGACATCGATGTGCTGGATCCTGCCCATGCACCGGGCACCGGAACGCCTGAATTGGCTGGAATGACGAGTCGTGAGTTGTTGGGTGTGCTGCGCGGACTGGCCGGTCTTTCGGTTATTAGCGCAGATGTCGTAGAGGTTGCCCCAGCCTACGACCATGCCGAGATTACCTCCCTTGCTGCCGCGACCGTCACCTATGAACTGATTAATTTGCTGGCGCTCAGCCCCAAGATTACCGCTGCACGACTTTGAAGATTTCCTCCAGAATTTCGGTTGCTCCTTGGGCACGCAGATCGTGGGCGAGTTGCATCCCGAGTGCTTCGGCCTCGGTGGCGGCTCCCGAAACGGTGCCCTTCACCATCTTTTGCCCGTCAACGCTAGCCACCATGCCAACCAGCGTCAGCGTATCGCCCTCTAGGGTTGTGTTGACGCCAATCGGCACCTGACAGCCGCCCTCCAGCTCCCGCAGAAATGCACGTTCGGCATAGCAGCGGTAGGCTGTTGGTTGGTGTTCTAGGGCTTTGAGCAGCTCCAGGATGTCGGCGTCTTCGGCACGGCATTCGATACCCAGCGCCCCCTGACCGACGGCATGCAGCGATACCTCAGCAGGCAAAATTTGGTGAATGCGCTCGCCCATGCCCAAGCGCCGCAGCCCGGCCACCGCCAGAATAATTGCGTCATATTCGCCTGCATCCAGCTTTTGCAGCCGCGTGTTCAGGTTGCCGCGAATGTCTTTGAACGACAAATGGGGATAGTGGTGCCGCAGTTGGGCCAACCGCCGCAGCGACGAGGTTCCTACCACCGCTCCTTCGGGCAAGGTGTCGATCTGCTTGTCGAGATGTTGGGCATGCACCACCAGGGCATCGGCCGGATCTTCTCGCTCGGTGACGCAGCCCAGAATCAACCCCTCGGGCAGGCGCGTTGGCAAATCCTTGAGGGAATGCACAGCAAAGTCGATTTCTCCCTGAAGCATCCCCAGCTCCAGCTCTTTGGTAAATAACCCTTTATCGCCGATTTTAGCCAGAGCCACATCCAGGATTTTGTCGCCCTGGGTGCTCATGGTATGCACTTCAAACTGTTTCTCTGAAAAACGCTGCTGCAATTGCTCTTGCACCCAGTAGGTTTGCACCAGAGCGAGCTGGCTTTTGCGAGAGCCGATACGGACGGGACGAGGGAGACTGGCAACCATTTGTGAAGCGATGTTTCAAAAAACTGCGAGATGTTAACAGTGCGGTGCATTCAGCCGCTTCATCAGCTTACCGCAGTCGGGGCCCTGCTGGAGGACCGTAGTGCCTCTGTGCTTCTGCATCGTCACGGCGAACTTTCGCGATGAAAGGGGGTTGGTTCCACTTCTATGCTGCTAGCTGTGCAGCTAAGGGAGAATTGTGCGGCAATAGACAACAATAGACAACACATAGACAGACAAACTGTGCCCTCGGCGGGGGTCTCCCATTCCAGCCAAAATGGGATTGATCAGCATAGCTCAAAATTTCTTCTACAAAATAAATTTATTTGAAACTTATTTTTCTCTTTAAGTATAATTTTTAGAAACCAAGCGTTTCGGAGTTCTTCAAGGAACCTCGAGCCTTTCTCGTAATGGGTGAACACGCATGAAAAGGCTAACGATTGCTGCGCTATCGGGATTCGTGGGAGCAGTTACCGTTTTAGGAGCAGAACAGGCGCAAGCCTACTACGAAGACTCATGGGAGTTTGTCTGCGGCTGGGAATGCGGTGAGGCGCTATTTGAACCTGAATACGGCGGCTATACCGTACATGGTTATGCTGAGGTCTACCACAGCAACTTACCCACTTCCGAGGGGGAAGCTGCCTCATGGGCTTACTACGACTACTGGCTGCCCGCTGGCTGCGATCAGTACTATAGCTATTCAGCTCAAGTTGTTTGCCTAGACACCGCCTACCTACACGGACTCAGCGCCTGGGAGTATTTTTCTAGCCTGTATGCCCATCTCCCCGAAGAGGAAATGGCCTGCCGTGTCATTGATGAGCGGGCCTACTGGCGTGATCCCTATGCCCCTTACGTTGAGGGCTGGTCCAACCGCGATGCTGACTTGGCAAGCGTTGGCAACTGCTGGGGTTAACCTGGTGAGCCGAACGAACTAACGCAGCAAATGGACTAGATCTCTGCTGACGGGCATGACTTTTCTAACCTGTCTAAACATGACCTGAATGAACATCAAACCATCAAATGGCTAGACACGCGGTGAACCATTGAATAGTCCCAATCTTACATTCCCAACTTCAGGCTCCGTACCGCCTCCAACCTCATAGGGTGATTTGAGCTTGGGTCGGCTGAAGGAACACGGTTTAGTTATAGAGCAGGTTTTTTAGAACAACACGGTTGATTTACGATTATTTACTTATCAAATAAAATTCGCGTGAGCGGCACCTTTGCTGATTCGGTGTGTTGCTCGTCAGCATCTAGTCCCACCGACTTAGGCTTAGCCCATTGGACAGTCATTGAGCAGTTCAGGAATCAGCGCGTAGAGAAGGCCTCGCTGAAGCGACGGGTAATTGGCTCAAGTAGGAAGGTCAGGATTGAGCGCTGGCGAGTGACAATTTCGGCAGTGGCAGCCATGCCCGGCACTAGATCCACTGTCTTGCCATTTACGTTGACGCTGTCGCGGCTAAGCTTGACTTTCGCCGTAAACACCAGTCCCAAGTCCCGATCGAGGGTGGCATTGGGGCTAATTTGGATCACTTCTCCATCGATCGTGCCAAATTCCTGAAACGGGAAGGTTGCTAGCTTCACCTTAGCCCGCATCCCTTTCGAGATGAAGCCAATATCGCGATTCAACACCTTCACTTCCAGCAGCAGTTCTTCTTCGTCCGGCAAAATCGACAGCAGCTCTTGCCCCGGCTCCACCGAGCGCTCGCCTAAACTGACCTGGATATTATAAATTTTGCCGCTGATCGGGGCGGTAATGGTTTGCCCTTCGGTACGCAGCCGCGCCTGCGCCAACTGGCCTTCCACATTAGCTAGCTCCTCCTGCCGCTGCTTGAGCTGGCTGAGAATTTCGCTCTGCCGCTCTGAGGTCAGGCGATTGGACGCCTGCTGAGCTGCCTGAAAAGCTTGCTCGGCTTGCCGAATGATTTGTCGCTGAGCGGCAATTTCTTGGGTCAAAGATGCTACCCGGTCTTGGGCTTCCGTCAGTCGATCTTTGGCTTCTAAGTAGTCAAAGCGAGGAATTGCCCCCTCTACCAAGCTACGCAGGCTAGCCTCCCGCTCCTGGGCATTTGCCAAGGCCGTGCGGGCGTTGTCTAAATTTCCCTGCAATTTGCTGAGTTGGGCTTCGGCTTCGGCAATGGCTGCCTGTTGGCGTTGGGCTTCGGCGTTAGCGGCAGCTTGGCGGGTGTCAAACTCCTGGAGACGGACGGCCAGGAGTTGATCTTGCAAGGGTGTTCCCGTCGCCGTTTTACCGGCACTCTCCGCTTCTAGACGAGCAATATCTTGCCGCACAGCGTCTGCAATCGTTTGTAGGCGAGCCATTTCAGCTTGCGGCAGGGACGGATCTTGCACAATCAGCACATCGCCTTTCTGGACTTGGTCGCCTTCCTTCACGCGAATGGCGCTGATGATGCCCCCTTCCGAAGCCTGAACTGGGCGCACCTGTTCTGAGGGAATCAGCTCCCCCTGGGTTGTAGCGACTTCATCGACTTGGCTGAAGTGGGCCCAACCAAGGGTTCCAAACACCAGCAGCGACACTGTACCTGCTAGCAGTCGTGTGTAGAGCGGCGGTAGCTCCCGTACGGCTTTTCCTAGCTCGTAGGAGAGATAATCTTCTGGGGAGGCAAACTGCTGACGAGTCTGGCGAGCTTGAGCAGAGGCTGTAGGTTGGGACGAGTCCATAAGCTATTGGTGTAGGGCGTTTACGGTAGGGTTCCCAGGTGCCTGTGCTTGTAAACCGGCTAGCTGGGCCTTATCGCGGTCTTATCGCGAACGAGCCACCTCAAACCCTTGAATTCCCTCTGGTGCCTCATATTCTACAATCACCTCACGGACAACGGCTGCAGGCGGCCCCTCATGACACCAGCGAACTATCTCTTCCACCTGAGCCGACGGACCCTCAAATACGGCTTCGACTCGACCATCGCGCAAGTTGCGTACCCAGCCATTGAGCCGCAGCAGTTGCGCCATATCCCACGTGGCGGCCCGATAGCCAACGCCCTGAACGCGACCGGAAACCAGCACATGGGCCCGAATGTGGCTTGAGGCGGGCGGAAACTGACTCATGGCAAATTGCTTTGCAGCTTCTCTTGCAATGGCTTACAGAAATCTTCAATACCGCTTTTGATGGCATACAGCACGACTGGCGTTGCCAAAACATCTGGAATGGAGGTTTCACTGGTCAGCAGCGCCACCGCACTGGCAATGGAGCCAGCTTTCAGGGCAGCCTGGATCTCAGCCTGACATAGGGATACCCGCCAGCGCTTGGCCAACCCATCAAGCCACTGATCGGAACGATCAGGCTCTTGCCCGACATGCAGCCCTAGGGCAATGGCAGCATCTTCGAGGTCACCCTCGCAGTCTTCAATCATGTCCAAGGCTTGCAGGGCTGAAGGATTGTCAGACAGCTCAGAGCGGTAACGGGCAATTTCCTGGGAGGTAATCTGTATCATTGGCATGATCGGCTGGTCTCGCTTCTCTAAAACAGTTCTTGCAACTCTTTCAACTCTTTCAACGGCGCGTCCCCAACAGTCCGTTGACTACCCCCGTCCCCACGGATAAAAGGATCAGCAGCCAGAGCAACCCGCCGGGGATAAAGGTCAGCACGCCTAGACCGCGCAGCACCCATACGACAATAGTCACTGCCAACGTGAATAGGAACAAATTAGTTTCCGGACGGAGGGATCGACGCATAGGAGAAGAGAACCACTCAGAACATCAGCAGCGCATCGCCGCAAGGGTTGGACTAGGTCAGGTTGGTGCAGCGTCTCAACTGGCTGGCGGCAGGTACACAGCAGGAACAGTGGCTTTTACGCTAACAGAACTACAACAGGGCCACGCCGCACTCTAACCCGGGAAACCGCAAATGAGGGCAGTGCCTTCAGCGACTCCGCATTCCTGCCAAAATGCCTGACCCAATCGCCAATAGCACCAATGCCCAGATTGCTAATCGAGGGATGTTAGTCAGGATACCAAACGCTTGCAGAAATAGAACGACTGCCATCACCACCAGCAGAATACCGGCGCTATACAGGAAAATTCGAATACCGAGGTTAGGAGATTGGGTCACACAGGGCCTCCTTGAGAAACGAAACATCAGGACCGGGAAGAGCGCTTTATTGCCCTCTGCAGGAATACATGTAAGGTATGGGCTACCCAGCGCACCTCTTGCTCAAAACCATCCCGAACGGAATGGGTCCTGGAATAGCAGTGGGCAGACCTATTGTGCCACGGCAGAACAAGATTGCGGGTGCAGTCCTCTGACGATTGCTAGAGGAGTAAGGGAAAGGATTGATCAGTCAACCTCCCTCCTTGGGCGCATCCCTCATTCGCCGCAGATCTGCAGATCTACCGAGGCAAAGGAACGAAATTCTTTAGAACTTTAAAGAAAAGGTCCGTATTACGGGTTGTATCTTAAGCTAAGGCTGTCTACAACAGGGATAGCGTATGGGCTACATTGCCGATTGACTTCAGACAACTCTGGCTGCCATCCCTGTTGCCCAACAGCACCAGCTCGAAAGCTTCAATAGGACGATCGGTAAGAGGACGATCGGTAAGACCCGGCTAGATGTAGATTCCAGAATGGGCCAGTAGTGAGTTCGATTCCGAATGAAGCATGTGCAGCAATGTGCAGCAATTTATCGTGGTGATTGGTGCAGGAGTGGAGGTGGAGAGCGATGTTGAATAGCCTAATGACACTAACATTAGTTGAACCCGCCCTCGGTAGCGGTTGTGGCAAGAGCGACGAAGAGCGTCTGCGAGAGGGCGAGATTTTGCTGCATACCCGAGCACACTCGGCTTGGGGAGGAGCTGTGACCGCGCAAATGTATTTGCCTCTACAGCGATCACAGGTGTGGCAGCAGCTCACGGACTATCCGCGCTGGGTCCAGTACTTTCCTAGCCTGAGTCGAAGTGAGTTGCTATCTCGGGTAACTGCTGCCGATGAAACGTCCCGCAGCTACACGCGCCTGTATCAGGTTGCGAGTAAAGCGCTGTTTCTCTTCTCAGCGCAAGTAGAAATCTACTTGAAGGCGTTTGAAACCGTTCATCAAACCTGGCAGCATATCTACTTCCAGCTAGAAAAGGGCAGCTTTCATGATTTTGCGGCTCAGCTAAAGCTGCAGGATTACCAGTGCGGCACTTTGCTCACCTATGCGGTGCAAGCCACCCCTTCTATCCCGGTGCCGACTCAGTTGATTCAGGAGGGCATGAGGCTTGATTTACCTGCTAATATGCGGAAGATGCGCCAAGTCCTGTGTAGTCATTGTAGGCACTAGGTCGTTGGGTTCGGAAGCCGAATCTTGAACGGGCTAGGGCGCTACTCACTCGTCAGGGCAGGCGATGAGAGCATCAAACTCCGCAGCGGCACCATGACCTTGATTTTAACGAACGATGATGGCATTGATGCCCCTGGACTAGAGGCGCTCTGGCAGGCCGTTGGGCAGCAGGGGGTCGTTGTTGCTCCTCGATTGCCCCATTCTGGCTGTAGCCATCAGGTCACTACCCATCGTCCAATTCAGATTGAACAGCGTTCTAGCACTGAGTTTGCCATTGACGGAACGCCGGTAGACTGCACGCGCATTGCCCTCAGCCATCTCTGTGATGCAGGCGATGAAGTGGAGTGGGTATTGTCGGGAATTAATGCTGGCGGCAACCTAGGAGCAGATGTGTATATTTCGGGAACCGTGGCGGCGGTTCGGGAGGCAGCTCTGCATCGGGTGCCGGGCATTGCGATTTCTCACTACATCCATCGCCGTCGTCCTATTGACTGGCAACGAGCCACCGCCCTAGCAGCGATGGTGCTCGATAAGCTGCTGCATCTGCCAATTGCTCCTGGCAGCTTTTGGAACGTCAATTTGCCGCATTTAGAGCCGGATGCTCCCGATCCGGCAATTGTGTTTTGCCCGCTATGCACCCAACCTCTGCCAACGACCTATCAGGTGCTTGAGTCAGGGTTGCTGCACTATGCTGGAGATTACAGCCAGCGCTGGCGTGATCCTGGCTCTGATGTTGAGGTTTGCTTCTCTGGGCATATTGCTGTTACGCAGGTGCAGCTCTGGAGTCAATCTGAACCTGAAAACGCTGATGCGTCTACTGTCTTCTAAATGCCCGACTGGCAAGGTGCTTGCCGAAACACGCTCTTCTGGTTCTATGCAGCGAGGGTCGTCATGCCTAAGCCTATTTTTCCGATGTTAATGCTGACCTGCACTCTAGCCAGCATTGTGTCAGCTTGTACTAGCAGTGTATCTGACGTCACGGATAGGTTGGATAACGCATCGCCGCCGTCGATAGAGACTCCGCCGGTCCCTGCATCGGTCCCTGCATCGGTTCCGCACTCGCCAGCGGCTGCCAATCCCTACGAGATGGCAATTGAGCGGGCTTCCAGTGCCTATCGGTTTAGTCAGTCTGCTCAATCGCGCGATGATTGGCGGCTCGTTGCTAGTCGCTGGCAACAGGCTATGGACTTGCTGCAGACTGTGCCGCCGACCCACCCTCAATACCGCCAATCCCAGCAGAAGCTAGGAGAATACCGCCGCAACCTGACCTTTGCTCAGCAGCAAGCCAACCGGCAGACGGCTCCTGCCAACTCCAATGGCGTGATTGTGCTGCCGCCGGTGTCTCGTCCAGCGACTCCGGTTACTCCGATTACTCCGGTCACTACCGCTTCACCGACTCCGGTTGCAGCACCTGTAGCGTCACCGTTGCCAGCTACCCCGTCACCCAATACCCCGCGAGTCTTCTATGCTCCGATTATTCGCCGGGAAGGCAATACGCCGGTGATTAGCGTCCTGTTTAATGACAATCAACGCTTCGACATGATTGTAGACACGGGCGCAAGTGGCACCTTGATCACGCGGCAGATGGCCGCAGCGCTAGGGGTCGTGCCGGTGGCTCAAACGAGCGTGGATACCGCTAGCGAGCGAGGTGTCTCTTTTCCGCTGGGTTATGTGCGCCAGATGGAAGTAGGTGGGGCTGTGGCAACGAATGTCCTCGTGGCGGTGGCAGGACCAGAGCTGGATATCGGGCTGCTCGGACACGACTTTTTTGGACACTATGATGTGACGATTCGTGCTGCAGAAGTCGAGTTTCGAGAACGGAGTAAAGCCGAGTAGCGTTTAACTCGTCGCTTCCCTGAACAGCGAGGGAACTAAGCCTCGGTCAGGGCTTCTTGACGCTCAGGATTGACCGGAGCAGAAAGTGACTCAGGGGGCAAGCGGTCGGCGGCAGAGGCTAATTCGGCAGCCCAAGCGTTGGTTGGCTCATCGGCGAGGTAGTTGGCCATCATCGAGTAGGCGGTGCGGGGATGCTGGCTCGGCATCGACTGGCGAAACGACTGATAGTACTCTTTGCGCGACTCCTCGAACAGGTGGCGCAGCTCGGCGATCGGGTTGTGGTGGTGATCGACACGCAGATCGAGATAGGGGTAGGCATCGCGATAGGCAACATATAGGGCAGCCGATTGCCGTCCCCGCTTGTCGCCCCCAGCGTGCTCCCCAGCTTCTAGGGATTGCAGCAGCCGTTCGCAGAATTCCATGCCTTCTTTGGTGCGGTAAGCATCTGCCATAGCGGTGAGGGTCGCTTCGCCCACCAGCATATTGCCCGCCACAGAAAAATAAGGAAAGGTGAAGTGCCCTGCCCAGCCGACGCAGTCCTTGCCGGTCCAGGCTGCCGTGTGTCCCTGATGATCGACCAAGTGAAACTGGCGATGGTGGCGATCGGGGTCGTCCTTCAGCACCAGATGGATAATGTCTTCCACCGACAGGTCAACGGTGCTAGAGCTGCTCGTCGCCCGTTTTTCTAGAAGCTGTAGACCATAGATTCCCAGCAGCGGGTTGGTTTGTCCTTGGGTAGCGATGGCGCCCACGGAGGCTCTGGCATGGGGAACCAGAGCGCCCACTGCCAAATGCTTCGTTGAAACTGCTACTCCCGTCATCTGCGTTGTCGGATCCCAGGCCACAATCGAGAAGGTCATGATTCCCTGCGTTTTCCTAATCAGTGTCAAGAAATAATGTAGAAATGTTACGTATACCATCTATACCCTACGGCGTACTGTTTTCGATGTAACGCTTTTGAATCTAAGGTTTACCTAAGATAGACGCCGTGGGCCAGGTCAGTAGTAGATAATCAGCCGAACTGAAGTTTACTGAAGAAATTTCGCGTTTTCTAAAGCGGTTGTTCAAAGCGCAGTACGGAGAAACTAAGATAGTTCCCCTAGCTTGAGCGACATGGTTTTAACGAGGCTTTAATCCCATGGTTTAATCCCCTGAAGTTGCCGAAGCCCGTCCTTATCGACGGCTCGAGCAATAGGGTGATGGACCGTTAGGGTCCGTCTTCCTCAGGTTGCCCAGATTTTAGGAGTAGTTCAATATGTGCGGCATTGCTGGCGTCCTGCATTGCGACCCCGCTCATCCTGTTGACCCCGAAGTGCTGGTCGCGATGGCGGCGATTCAGCATCATCGCGGTCCCGATGGGTTCGGCTGGAAAACTCTAGACCGGGGCGTCGGCTTTGCCCATGCCCGGCTGGCAATTATTGATCTAAACGCCGAACGGGCGCGGCAGCCGTTTATCTCGGCCGACGGTCGCTTCATGATTACCCACAACGGCGAATTCTACGACTACAAGCGGATTCGCGCCGACCTCACCTCGCGGGGCTATGCCTTCAAAACCAAAAGCGACACGGAACTGGTGCTACACCTGACGCACCGCTGGGGGCTAGAGGCAGCCCTACCACACCTGCGCGGCGAATTTGCCTTTGCCGTGTATGACCAGCAGGACGAGCGACTGACGCTGGTACGTGACCGCTTTGGCATCAAGCCGCTGTACTGGACGCTGACCCCCGAGGGACTGGTGTTTGGCTCGGAAATCAAAGTGCTGTTTGCCCATCCGGCGGTGCAGCGGCGCTTTTCGTCGCAGGGGCTGTACCACCAACTGATGCAGCTTATGGTGCCGGGAACTAGCGCCTTTGCGGGCATTCATGCCGTGCAGCCGGGGCAGATGGTAATTGCCGAGCGGCGCGACGGGCAGTTGCGGATTCGCACCCAGACCTACTGGGACCTCAACTTTCCGCTGCTATCCGAGCGCCAGTCGCCGCGAGCCGATGAAGACTACATCGAAGAATTGCGGCAGCGATTTGTGGAGGCGATCCAGCTGAAGCTAGAAGCCGATGTGCCGGTGGCTTGTTATCTTTCGGGTGGCATCGACTCCTGCACAATTCTGGGCGTGGCGGCCGCCTGTCAGCAGTCGCCAATCAAAGCTTTTACCGTCGGCTTTGAGGATGCCGACTACGATGAAGCTGCGATCTCGCAGGAAATGGCGCGGGCCGTGGCCGCCGAGCAGGACATCATCCGCGTCGATGGCACCCAGCTCTACGACCATTTTGCCCGCACGATCTGGCACACCGAGCGCAGTATCTACAACACCTTCACGGTGGCCAAGCTGCTGCTGAGTCAGCATGTTCATGACTCGGGCTATCGAGTCGTGCTGACCGGCGAAGGCTCCGACGAGCTGTTTGCCGGCTATCCCCAGCTCCGCCTCGATATGATTCGCCACGGCATGCAGGACGCGACGCCCGCCGAACGCGCCGATCTAGAAGCCTGGCTCCAGGAAAGCAACCGGCTGTTTAAGGGCAATCTGCTGGCGTCTATGCCGCTCGATGACCCAGCCCTGACCGAGCGGATTGGCTTTACGCCGAGCTGCTTGCAGTCCTGGCTATCGGCATCCGCCCATGTGCCAAAATTGCTGCACCCCGACCACCGCGCCGCGACACAGGGTTATTCTCCGGGAGCCGCTGTAGCTGCAACCCTCGACTCCAATCAGCTTCAAGGACGGCATCCCCTCGACAAAGCCCAATATGTCTGGATCAAAACTCAGTTCGAGTCGCAGGTGCTGGGCTGGGCAGGCGACCGAGTGGATATGGCCAACTCCATGGAGGCGCGACCACCGTTTTTAGATCATCCGCTAGTAGAGTTTGCCGTCACCTTGCCGCCGCTAATGCGGTTGCGAGGTCGCCAGGATAAGTACATCCTGCGGGAAACGATGCGCTCGCTGCTGCCCAAGGCACTCTATGAGCGGCAAAAGTTTGCCTTTATGGCCCCTCCGGCTCACACCAACCCCGAAGAGCAGCGAGCCATGCGGGCATTGGCCGACACCTACCTATCGCGGCAGGCAGTTGCTGAGGCAGGTCTGCTGGACCATGCGGCCGTGCAGCAGTTGTTGCAACGCCATGCAGACGAAGCCACGCCCGTGGCCGAGCGAGTCCAGCTCGATGCGGTGGTCAACCATCTGCTTAGCGTCCAGATTTTGCACGAGCAGTACATTCACACGAATGTGCCGCAGCAGGCTCGTCAGCGGGCAACCGATCTGGGGTGGCAGGTCAGTGAGCCGGTCTTAGCCGTTTAGGCGTCAGGCCCTGCCTTTAGGGTCAGCCTCCACTGGTGCAGCCCGTCAGAATGTGATTTAGGATACGTTTCCTTGGTGCCAATTTCGCCATCATAAAGCCGATTCCGCTGCCGCGCTCCTGATTCCATCCTCATCGGCACCCGAGAAGCCGCAAGATAGGCAGCCCCCTTTTGAGAGCAGTTTTTAAGGAGATATCGAGGTCCGCTCAGCGACGCTGCTAACGCTGAACGAGCGGGCGTCTTTTTCAAAACAATTCAAAGCAAGTTCGAGGTAGAAAACAGAGATGACTTGGCTATTTTTTAAGACACTGAAATCGCTGAATCCACGAATCACAAAACCCGTTCAGCGCTCGCTCGGGGTTGTGGTCGTTACGGCAGTAATGCTAGCGGCCTGTGGCGGCAACTCCTCGCAGCAGACGACTGCCGATTCTGCCACCGGAGCCGGGACAGCTCAGGAAGGGGGCACGCTGGTTTGGGCCCGCTACGGCGACGCCGACTCCCTCGACCCGCACCGCACCACCACAACTCTGTCCTGGCAGATTTTTGACCAGCTCTACGACACACTGCTGGCCTTCGACGATCAGGGCAACGTAGTGCCGAACTTGGCTCAATCCTATGAAATTGCCCCGGACGGTCAATCAATCACCTTTACACTCAACGAAGGCATTACCTGCCACGACGGCACCCCCTTCGACGCCACCGACGTGAAATACACCGCAGAGCGGGCCATCGACGATGCCAATCCCAGCGTCACCAAAGGCGCGTGGGGCCCAATTTCCCAAGTCGAGGTGGTCGATCCGCAAACCGTGCGCTTCCAGTTTGAGACGCCCTTTGGGGCCTTTGCCTCCTTCATGGCGGACCCCTTCGCCAGCATGTTGTGCGACAGCAACGAGGCGGCGGGGAATCAGTTTGGCGTCAGCTCGGCCATTGGCACCGGCCCTTGGAAGCTGGTGAGCTGGACGAAGGGCGACGAAATTGTGCTGGAGAAAAACCCGGACTACCAGAAGTTTGGGCGGCCGGTAGAGAATCCGGGAGCACCCTACCTCGACCGGCTTGTGGTGCGCCAGATTCCCGAAGCCCAGACGCGCCTAGCGGGTCTGCAAACCGGCGAAGTGCAGCTAATCGTCAATCCGCCGCTGGATGACCTCGACTCGGTGCGCAACGACGAGAACCTAGAGCTGCATGTCGCCAAAAACACCGGGCAGAATTTCTTCTTCGAGTTCACAATTTCGCGACCGCCGTTCAACGATGTTCGGGCGCGGCAGGCGGTGGCCCATGCCGTGGATGTCGATGCTGCGATTCAGGCAGCCTTTGGTGAGGGGCTGGTAGAGCGGGAGAAATGCCCGATCAGCCGCGGTGTGTTTGGCAACGATCAGACCTTCTGCGACCAGTACACCTACAAGCACGATCCGGAACGAGCGAAGCAATTGCTGGCGGAAATGGGCTACGGTCCCGATAGACCGATGGAGGTGATTCTGATGACCTCAACCGGCGACAATCGTGAAAAGATGGTGCAGATCTTCCAAAGCCAGCTCCAGCAGGTGGGTATCAACGCGAAGCTGGAAACCATGGATATTGGCACCTTGAATGCCCGCGTTAAGCAAGAGAACCAGAAAACCTCCGGCATCAGCACCTTCGACATGATGGACTGGGCCTGGTTCGATCCCGACATTCTGCACCAGCTCTGGCATTCGCCGGGAGCCTACAGCGGCTATCAGAGTCCAGAACTGGATGCGCTGCTACAAAAAACCCGCACCACGGTGAATCCCGAGCAGCGGAAAGAAGCCGTGAATGCCGCCATGAGGTATCTGCTAGAGAATGCGGTTCACGTGCCGCTCTATACGCCTGGTTCGCTCTGGGTCTACGCGACACGACGCGAGGTGCAGGGCTACAAGATCGGCCCCTTCAACCGTCCCGTATTTAACGACGTGAAGCTGGTGCAATAGGAGCAGTCTGGGGCATCGAATTACGGTGCCCTTGATTATTTTCCGGTTCTCTTCCGGTTGATGCTGTGACGAACACGCGGTGTAATTTCCATGACTCGCTATTTAATCAAACGCATTCTCGGCGGCTTACTCACGATCTGGATTACCACGATTGCTGTGACGCTGCTGATCCATCTGGTGCCGGGCGATCCGGTGCAGATCATGTATGCCCAGTCCCAATCCACCACGCCGGAACAGTTGGAGCAAATCCGCCGCAATCTCGGCTTAGATCGCCCGATCTATGAGCAATACTTGATGTACATGGGGCGAATTCTGCGCGGCGATTTTGGCACCACGATTCGCGGCAACCAGCCTGTCCTGGATCTGCTGCTAGTGCGTCTGCCGAATACGCTGCTGCTGGCGGTCAGCAGTTTGCTGGTCACGATGCTGGTGGGAGTGACGGCGGGCTTTTTTGCTGCCTACAAACGCGGCACCTGGATCGACACAACCCTGATGACCGGCGCGATTCTGGGCATCTCGATTCCTAGCTTTTGGTTGGGGCTGATGCTAATCTACGTCTTCTCGATTCGCTTGGGCTGGCTGCCGGTCTCGGGCACCGATCTGAAAAACCTGATTTTGCCGGCTATTACGTTAGGTCTGGCCAATGCGGCGTCGGTGTCGCGGCTCACCCGCTCCTCGATGTTGGATGTGCTGTCGCAAGACTACATGCGCACCGCTCGCGCTAAGGGATTGGGCGAAAATATCGTGCTGTCGCGGCATGCTTTTCGCAACGGCATGATCAACGTGGTCAACATGCTGGGGCTGCAATTTACCTACATGATGGGCGGTGCCATTGTTGTCGAGAATGTGTTTGCCTGGAACGGCATTGGTCGCTTGGCAATTCAGTCGATCTTTCAGCGCGATTATCCCACAATTCAAGGCTTTATTCTGATCTTTGCTACGGTTGTGGTTCTCGTTTCAATTCTGCTCGATATTCTCTATGTCTGGATTGATCCCCGGATTACGTATAGCTAGTCTTGTCAATCTGGATTGCCTCATGCCTTTAGTTCTTCATGACTCCACCGCTCACTTCTCCTCCCTCTACCGCACCGCTGCCTACTCAACGCAGCGAATTTCGTCAATTTCTGCGGGTGCTGTTTCGCAGTCCTGGCGCTAAGATTGGCGGCGTTATTCTGCTGGTGCTGATTACCGTGGCGCTCTTGGCTCCGGTGATTGCCCCTTTTGACCCGACCGCAATGGGAGCCGGCCCGATCCTGAAACCCCCGAGCGCCGCCCACTGGTTTGGCACTGATGAATTTGGGCGCGATCTGTTTAGCCGCATTGTGTATGGCTCGCGTCTAACGCTGATGATCGGCGTGATCGCGGTGTGTATTTCGATGACGGCAGGCGTGCTGATCGGTATGGTGGCGGGCTACGCGGGCGGCTGGCTCGAAGCGGTGCTGATGCGGGCAATGGATGTGCTGTTCTCCTTTACCGAAACCCTGATTGCTCTAGCGGCGGTGGCGGTGCTCGGTCCCAGTCTGACGAATGCGATGATCGCCGTTGGCATCAGCTCAATTCCCTTCTACGCTCGCGTTACCTATGGTGCGGTGCTGGTGGAGAAAAACAAAGAGTATTTCAAAGCGGCCCAAGCCGTAGGTGCCAAGCCCGTGCGCTTGATTATCCGCCATTTGTTTCCCAACATTCTGTCGCCGATTATCGTGATTGCCACGGTTGGCGTCTCGGTGGCGGTGCTGTCGGCGTCTGCACTGTCGTTTCTGGGACTGGGTGCTCAACCCCCTTCGCCCGAGTGGGGCGCGATTCTGGCGGCGGGACGAGATTATTTCAAGCGAGCTCCCTGGATCACGACCTTTCCCGGTCTGGCGATTGCAATCACCGTGCTTGGCTTCAATTTGCTGGGCGACGGACTGCGGGAAGCCCTTGATCCGCAACAGCGCCGCTCCTAAACCATCCCCTGGTTCCCATTGTCGTCTACGATCACCCTATGGCTCTCCTTGACGTTCGCAATCTAGAGACGCGCTTCTTTACCGACAGCGGTACGGTGCAGGCGGTGAATCGAGTGTCCTTTCAGGTGCAGGAAGGGGAAACGGTTGGCATTGTCGGCGAGTCTGGGTCGGGCAAGAGCATTACGATGCTGTCGGTGATGCGGCTAATTCCTTCGCCGCCCGGCAAGATTACCGCTGGTGAGGTCTGGTTCGAGCAGCGAGATTTGCTACAGCTCAACGATGCCGAGATGCGGCAAATTCGCGGCAACCAGATTGCCATGATTTTCCAAGACCCGATGACTTCGCTGAATCCGGTGCTGCGGATCGAGAAGCAAATGACTGAAGCAATCCGGCTGCATCTAGGCCTGTCTGCCACTGACGCCAAGGCGCGAGCCATCGAGCTGCTACAGCGAGTCGGCATTCCCGCCGCTGAAGCCCGCATTCGCAACTACCCGCACCAGTTTTCCGGCGGTATGCGTCAGCGAGTCATGATTGCCATGGGGCTGGCCTGCAACCCCAAACTGCTGATTGCCGATGAGCCGACGACCGCCCTGGACGTGACGATTCAGGCGCAAATTGTGGATCTGGTGAAGCAGCTCAAGGCGGAACTGGGCATGGCGGTGATTTGGATTACCCACGATCTCTCCCTGCTAGCCGGACTTGCCAATCGCATCCTGGTGATGTACGCCGGGCAAATCGTTGAAGAAGCGTCGCTGCACACGCTCTACCAGAACCCCCGCCACCCCTACACCATCGGCCTGTTGCAAAGCATTCCTCGCCTCGATGCAGTTCGTCAGCAGCGGCTAAGACCAATCGACGGACTGCCCCCAAGCTTGGTCCACTATCCCAGAGGTTGCCCTTTTGCTGGCCGCTGCGCCTTTGCTATCGATCGCTGCCACGAAGAAGATCCGCCGCTGGAATCTGTGGGAACACAGCATCGGGTGGCCTGCTGGGTGCAGCCGATGGGGGCAGAGGTGCTGTCTGCCACTCAAACCACGACTGCCTGATGATCGATGATCTTTGATGATCTTTTCTGATCATCACCCAATGATTGCAAATGATTGCAACTGAATTGTCTCTGCTGTACTTCTCGACATTCCATGGTGCAACCGCAGCTTAGTTCTATCTCTATCCCGCAGCCTCGCCCACCGCTGCTGCAAATCCGCGATCTTCAGGTTTATTTTCCTGTCTATCAAGGGCTGATCTTACAGCGCCGCACGGGTTGGGTGAAAGCGGTGGACGGACTGACCTTCGACATCCAGCGCGGCGAAACCTTGGGACTTGTCGGCGAATCTGGCTGCGGCAAAAGCACCACCGGCCGCGCTATCCTACAGCTCTTGCGCCCAACGGCAGGGCAGGTGCAGTTTGAGGACATTGAACTCACCACCCTTACCGGGGAACCGCTACGGCAAATGCGGCAGCGGATGCAGATGATCTTTCAAGACCCCTACGCTTCGCTCAACCCCCGCATGACCGTGGGCGAAATTGTTGCTGAACCGCTGGAGATTTTTCAGATCAAGAGCGGCAGCAGTAAGCAGGCGCGAGTGCAGGAACTGCTGGAAGTCGTCGGCTTGAATCCGGGATTTGTCAGTCGCTATCCCCACGAGTTTTCAGGCGGGCAGCGGCAGCGAATCGTGATTGCCCGTGCTCTGGCCGTGAATCCAGATTTTGTGGTCTGTGATGAGCCGATCGCCGCCCTGGATGTCTCGATTCAAGCGCAGGTAATCAACCTAATGCAGTCGCTTCAGGAGGAACTCGGACTTACCTACCTATTCATCGCCCATGACCTCAGCGTTGTCCGCCACATCTCGGATCGCATTGCCGTCATGTACCTCGGCAAAATCGTCGAGCTAGCGGATCGCGTCTCGCTGTATGAAACACCGCTGCACCCCTACACGCAGGCTCTCCTCTCTGCAATTCCAATTCCCGATCCCGCCATCGAAGCGCAGCGACAGCGTATTGTCTTACAGGGAGACGTTCCTAGCCCCACTCATCCGCCCTCCGGCTGCCGGTTTCACACTCGCTGCCCATTTGTTATGGATCGCTGCCGCCACGAAGAGCCAGCATTTCGCGAAGTCAATTCTGATCAGAGTTCAGAACATCGTTCTGGACATTATGTTGCCTGTCATCTAGTAGAGGAGCAGTAAACCTAAATACTAGCTGAACTACGATTTTCGCTTTGTGCCTAAATATTTATTCAAAACTCTCCACACACCCTGATAGCTATAGTGTTCACCTCGGGTATCTCGAATGTAGTCTAAGATTTCCTGCACAGTGTACTGCTTATTGCCAATTTCCTGCATGATTTCCTGCCACTCTTGCGGCGTCAGGTGCCCTTTTCGTCCCGCTCGTTCGCTTTTGAGCTGTAATCCTTCGTAGCCATCAGCATTCCAGCGGTCAATCCAGTTATAAATCGTCTTCTGACAAATTCCAAGTTCAGCTGCAATTTCAGAGATTTTTTTACCTTCATAGATCAGTTTAATCGCCAACAATCGTTCCTTAATTCGACCATGCTTCTCTTTGCGGTACAGTTCCGTAATTTGCTCGACTCCAATATCCTCCCGAACTCGCTTCCTCATAGCCTTTGGTTCCATGGGAATCACGTTCTAAATGAGAAATGCCTGCGCATTACAACACGCAGGCGATCTGATTCTTTGAGTCAAAGCTAAAACCGTTCAGTTTAGGCTTAGCATCGAGTCTGTGCTTTTGACTCATTCCTCCTCGCGAGGGTGCTCAATTAGCCTACACCGTTGTCTTGGCCAATGACTGCTACATTCGTGGAAATCGCAACGGCATGAGCATTACCTTTATAGGCGAATGCTTTTGCGTTAGAATACGCCGACTGCAGCACAATGGCAGTATTACTTTGGTTAATGGCAAAAGGGGAAGCCCATCGTCCGCCACCCATCCCATCAACTGAGGCAGAGGCTTCTTCAAGATAGCTGAGATCGCAAATCAGCATAGGTTTTTTCTCCTAATCAAAACATGTGTTTCGAGATAAATCAGCCGTTCGCAAACAAACCGCTTCTCCAAAGGTTGATAATTCGGCAATTGACCGGCACGACTGAGCCATCAGCCGTCTGCAGAGGCATAGGCTTCTGCAGAGGCCGTACCACCAATCGAGACTGCCGCTGCCGCCGCCGCCGCCGCGCTACCACGGGCAAATCGCTTGGTCTTGAACCCGCTCAGCAGATTACCCTCTACGCTGGCATGGGTGATGAGCAGCGTATCTGAAGCCGTTGCTGCTGCCGTCGATACCCTAGGAGTGATGCGTCGCCCTCCTCCCATCAGGACAGGCTCGCAGGACACTGCCTCAACAAAATGGAGGTCAGTAATTGCAACTCGACTCATAAAATTTCTCCTTGCAGCATGAGTCTGGTCATTGAGAACGCACGTTCACCGCTGCCTAAACCGCCCAAGCGAGCAGCACAGCAACGGCAACCTTGCATCGGTTTATACTTGCTGATGAAGCGAGCTTATGCTTTGATGGGCAGCCCTATGGCCGATGCCGAAGATTCAGAGGCTGAGCTAGAGAATAAACCTGCTACAGCTTGAGCATCGGTGCCAGTGAAGGTTTTGGTTCTAAACCCGATTGCATCTGCAAGAGCAACAGCGTGGGCCTTGGCAGAAGGCAGGCGACGACGACCCCAGCCATCGGCACCAACAACTGACGTTTCTTCAGCAACTTCCAGATAGTTCAGGTCTGCAATAATCATCTTTCTTCTCCTATTATGTGAGCAATGAACTCGCCTTTGCTGATAGGAAGATAGCACTGCTTTTAGATAAATTGTTGCCATAGTGGCAGAAATTCAACTAGGAGAAAATCAGATTTGACTCTGAATCAAGTTTTAATTCATCAATGCTTTATTAAGAAACAATTAAAATGAGTGATGATCAACCGCAAAACGAAGCTTTTAAAAGGGAAGACATTGTTGCCAGTCAGCAACCAGCAACAGCCTCTTTTTGATTTGAATCAAGCTCCTTATGCCTGCCACATTGCTCTTGCAGACGGGCGTTGCTCAACTTAGCTCCAAAATTCGTTCACATGCTTCTCCGGTCGTTTAAATAGGGTGTTGGATGGGACCAAGGTCTCAACCGAGGTTATAGAAGCAACTTGAATGCGCACATAAGTCGATGTTTTCGTATTCCATCCTTCTGCGTAGGCATAGGAGATAGCGTGACCTTTGGATTGAGAATAAGCAATAAAATTGCCTCCAACGATCTCCTGAAAGAGATCATCCCAAAATGCTAAATCATGAATGATCATTTCGCTATGCCCTACAAGTTGCTTTTACCTATTTGAGCCATAGTAAACGAACAATGAAAGAACAAGGTGTCATTTTGGCAGGTATTTCTAGCACTCCCCTAAGCAGCTAAAAAACGTCTTCACTGCAAACCTTAATTTAAAAATCTTCACTGAAACTCTTCGCTGCACGCCTCTCCAGATCCGCAGGCTGAGCGTCAGGACCACTGGCAACCAATGAACAGCAATTTCGAAGGGCTGGGTGATGGCGAGCTGCATCTAGGGTCAACCGATTTTGGGATTACCCGTGCCTTGTTGCCCATGCTTTGTCGCTAGGTGTCCAACGAGTATCCAGTTGATTTTCCTCTAATGAAATGATTCGCCTAACTCTTAGCCCTACCTCTGGAATCACAAGGTCTGACCGTCTACCGTCGCCCTACTGTCGCCGTCTATCGTCGCTCCATACTACAGTAGGGATAGTAGGGTCAGATTGCGTTTCACTCCTGGGAGGCACCATGCTGCGCTCGGTTACGCCTGATATGCTCGATCCGAATACGCCTGCAGATGTGGTAATTCGGGCGGAGGCGCGTCGCCCCGAGATGGATCCTACGCTGGGCATTCCGGTCAACCTGCAATCAACGGGCAGACCACGGCATCGCCTGGTAACGCTGGGAGACTCTCTAACGCAGGGCTTCCAGAGTGGAGCGATTTTCAATACATCCCTGTCCTATCCCATGTTGATCGCCCAAGAACTGGGATGGCAGCAGCAGTTCCGCTATCCTACCTACGGCGGACCGGGCGACGGGCTGCCGCTGAACTTGGAAAAGTTGGTGCGACTGCTGGCAGAGCGATTTGGCGATACCTTGGACTGGTGGGAATTTGCCCCTGGCTTGGTTGTTGTGCGGGAATTCCTAGACCAAGTGGAAGACTACTGGGAGCGCCAAGCGGGGTCGATTGCGCCAGATCCGTCCGCACCTATCCAGCACAATCTAGCGGTCTACGGTTGGGATCTGCGCAACACTTTGTCGCGTAATGCCGATCTTTGTCAAGATGTGATTGCCGCTAACCCGCCCAACGATGATTTTCTGCAGCAAATTGTGGAAAATGCCAATGAGCGTGCGGCACTGCGTGTCTTGAATTCAGCTCGAGATCGTCAAGGCCGCTCGCTATCCCCCGTTCATGCTGCCGCGGCTCTGGGAGCTGAAGGTACTCAGGAAACTGGAGAAGGAGACGGCATCGAAACTCTGATTGTGATGATTGGTGCCAACAATGCCTTGGGCAGTATCCTAACCTTCAATGTAGTCTGGAGCGGTCCCGGCTACGATGATATGTCGCGCAATGATGTTTACACAGTCTGGCGACCCATTCACTTTCAAGCCGAGTGGGAGCGGTTAGTGGTAGAAATCAAGCGCATTCGGGCGCGTCACGTGATTATCAGCACGGTGCCCCATGTCTCTATTGCTCCATTGGCGCGAGGCGTGGGAAAAAAGACAGCACCAGGCTCGCGATACTTCCCGTATTACACCTATCCTTGGCTAGATAATTCCAGTTTTGACCCCAAGAAACATCCCACCCTCACCGGACAGCAAGCCCGAGCGATTGATAGTGCCATTGACCAATACAATGACCTGATTACCGCATCTGTTCGGCAGGCCCGTCAGGAAGGCAGAGACTGGTACCTATTCGAACTGGCAGGGTTGCTCGACCGGGTTGCCTTTCGGCGCTATCTAGAAGATCCAGCGGCACGCCCTTCTTGGTGGGAGCAGGTGGGAGGTGCCTACCCATTACCGGCAGCACTGCAATTGCTTTCGCTTCCTCCCGATTCCCGTTTTTTTCAATCGAACCGCAGTGGACGACTGCAAGGCGGCATTTTCTCGCTTGATGGCATTCACCCTACGACTATTGCCTACGGAGTGATGGCGCAGGAGTTGATTAATATCATGCAGCTAGCTGGAGTGCCATTCTATGAACCCGACGGTAAGACGCAGCGCACCGGTCCAATCCAAATCGACTTTGTCCGTCTGATTCAGCAAGATACGCTGATTTCTAACCCACCCAAAGCGCTTGCTAGCGGCCTGAGCTTGCTGGGCTGGCTCGACCGAAATTTCAATATTTTCAGTCGCCTGCTGCGCTCAAATTTATAGACGGCAAGCTTATCTCCCTTCCATCTCTCTCCATAGAGGTGTTCTATGATGCTTAGAGCAATTTGGAAACGATTGTTTTCTCGCCGGTTAGCTTATTGGGTAAGTGCTGCTGGATTTATTCCAATTTCTCTTGTTGCTGCTCTCTTGATTCCTCGACAGTGGCAGTCTCCTTTCTCAGATACATCTCAGTCACAGTCTCAAAATCAGTGCAACTTAAAAATCTGTGTAGCTCGCTATGATATTCACACTAACATCATTGTACCCGTTTACAATGACCAGTTTGATTGGAGAACCTTCTTCGCTAATCAAGATGGGATGGATGGGCTATCCTCAAATTACCGTTACCTAGGGTTTGGTAGAGGCGAACGCGATTGGTACTTGAATCCACCTCAAGCCACGGGCGATGCTCTTTATCGCGGCTTACAAGCACTTCTCCAGTCAAATGAAGCAATTCTGCGCGTTCAGAAGCATGTTGAATTGCCCCAAGCTAGTGAACTGAAATGCATGGGAGTGAATGCCGAGCAGTACCAAGCCCTGATGGCTTTTCTACAGGCTTCCTTCCAACGCAACGCGGTTGATCAGCTGATGCTTGTGATGCGTAGACCAGAAGAGCAGGCGAATTTCTATATGGCACAAGGACACTACAATCTTTTGAATAACAGCAATTCCTGGACTGCCGACGGGCTGAGAGCGGCCGGTCTCAATACTCCTCTCTGGGCAGGGATCTCAGAAGCAGTTCTGCTGCATCTGCGCGACACCTGCTAACCCGCCGTTGTACCGTCACTGTCTCATCGAATCATGCCCGTCCATGCCCGTGTCTATGGTCTGCTCCCGTTTCAATTTCTGTAAGAGTGCCATGCTTGTTCTGTGCTTCTGATATGTTGGCCATACCTTATGCTCCATCGCCCCGATCAGTCTGCTGACCGGGGTTTTATGTGGACTGAATCCAAGCAAAACAGACTGCCTCCTCACGAACGAGAGACAGCCTGCAACAATTTGTCGGTAATAGCCTGTATTGAGAACAATCTGTAATCGATTTGTAATCAATTCAGTCAAGGATGACTATCTGAACCGAAACACCTCTACGAGCGCTCAGAGCATCACCTAGCCCATAGCCTCCTTCTTCTTGCGGCGAGAGAGGGCAGCCATTCCGGCTACAGCCCCCAGACCAAGCACAGCAGCTGGTTCGGGCACTTGCTCGATCGACACCCTAGCTACTAGGTCGTTATAGTCAGCATCGGTGCCGTTTAGGCTGCCGTTGCGATTGCGGCGAACCAGGAGATCTTCAAAAGCAATAATGTAGTCTCTACGACGGGCAGTGCTGGAACTTAACTCATAGGCCAAGAACTGAGTGGCACCATTAGGATTGAGCGAGTTCTGACTGTAGAAAGTGCTGTTTTGCGGAGTTGTCAAGAAAAAGCCAAACAAATTGTTAGCCATCATGCTGAAGGTGAGGGTCGGCAGAGGCTGATTCTTCGAGGGCTTGAACGTTTTCAGAGCGTTCTTCGAGTTTGGGGTTCCGTTGGTTAAAACGGTTTGCTGCCCCGTCGTAGCATCGTAGATGCCAAAAATATTGCGCGGTGCAAAGCTAGCCACTGAAAATAGCACTTCGCCCGTGATTCTGCCTCGCTGAAACAGGCTAATGGGGGTTGGCTTGGTGGTATCCACTTTAATACCCTGGCTATCCAGCAAGTTCTGCAGCGAGCAGGAGCCTGCTCCTCGACCACCAACGCAGTCCCGATCCCAAGATGTGCCAAAACTGACGGCGCTAGCTCGATCGGTGGAAGCAACAACGGCACCTGCTGAGAGCAAACCAATTCCAATAGCGGACATTAAACGTTTCCGAAATGAGACAGTCAGCATCTGATACAAATCCTCTCTAGGTTCTGATGAGAATAGGTGCTTCATTCCTGCCTCAGCACGGCAGGCTTTGCAATATGGATCTAGGTCTTCGCACCAACCACCGGAATCGTTCAGCTGTCGATTCAGCCGAAATTGCTCATTCAGGGACACATGAGGCTATCAATCTGACAGCCATCTAACAGCCGATTTTTCCGAAGGCAGTGCATGCTCAGTATGATAGGCTACGCAGTTTTAGAATTCCTATCGCGCAATTACTGAGGCAACTATGAAACTTCGATGAGCACAAGCGCCCTCCATCAGGGCATGCGGAGGTAGAGAGACTGCGAGAATTCACCCAGTTCTTCTCTGTAGCTTTTAAATCTAGCGAGTCTAACAATGAACTAAATGAATCAGCGGATGGGCAGTCAGTCAGCTGATTAGATGATGCTCGCCACGTTCGACGCCTTGAGGATGTGATACGTGATGAGCAATTGCGTCAGCGCTAAGGGATAGCTTTGCAGCGTTTCACCCGTTGTGCCCACCACCTTACCAATGTCTTCGTTGCCTTCTAGGGTGCAGAATTTGCCAAGATAGGGAATTTCGTTGCACAGCACCCGCTCTAGCTCCTTGACCTGCTCACTAGTAGCTTGCCCATCAATTTCAAGGACATCTACGGGCTTACCCATGTCGCGACCGAGTTCTAAACGAATGGCGGATCCCAGATGGTTGCCATTGGAATCAAGAATGTGGCTTAGCTCGGGATGCGGAATCGTGGGGCGCAACACTAGGCGAGCGTTTAGCAGCAGATCGTCTTTGCCGGAGCCGCCGTTGGGAGGGTAGAAGGTCACCACAACATCGGCCCACTGCCGCTGGGGGCGAATGTAAGCCTCAGAATCGTTTTCGCGTTTCCGCATTTGTTCCAGCACCTCGGCTTCGGTGTAGCCGCGCTTGCGGGTATCGCGCTTAATCTTCCAGGCGGTGCGCAGCTCTTCTGGGGGAGCAAGAAACACCTTAACGTCGTAGCTGTCGCGCATACCGCGAGTCGAGTAGCCTAGCAAGCCTTCCACAATCACGAACCGATTCGGCTTGACGTATTCAGGCGGATCGAAGGTTCCTGTGCTGTGGTTATAAATTGGCTTCAGAATCGACTGCCCGGTCCGCAGCAGCGATAGGTGTTGCTGAATGATATCCAGATAGTTGCAATCGGGATGGAGAGCAGAAATTCCTAGCTCTGCCCGCTGTTTGCGATCGTAGCGATGGTAATCATCTGTACAAATGACGGTTACATGCTCCTCGCCCAAAACCTGAGCAATGCCTTTGGTGAGAGTGGTTTTACCAGCGGCGCTATCGCCAACAATGCCGAGGATGATGGGGCGTTGGGTCATGATTCCTCCGGGCAGCGGTAGGGACTGAGGACTGTAGATGAAAAATTGGTTTCATTATTTTAAGGGTATTTGGGTTCTGGTTAAGTCAAGATTTGCTGCTGACATAGTCTTTAATCTAGGAGAATCTAGGAGAATCTAAGAGGGTCTAATCTAGGAGCGTCCGCCTATCTTGCCGCTACAGCCATGGGTGAGTTTTGCCGCTTCTGTCGGCTTTGTTTAATCTCGTAATCTTACTTAACGACTCCGTAAAATTTGGATAAAGCTCCAAAGAGTTTGGGCATAATGAGGGTGCTGAAGTCTATCGAGATAGCTCATGACGTCTGAACCGTTCTTGACCATTGATGAGCAGCCCATTTCTGCTGGACAAGTGTTCAGATATCTACAGGCCACGCGCAAGCTCGATGCATTTATCGGGGATATTGTGCGGCAATTTGTAATTGAGCGCGAGCTACAGGAGCGAGACAGTTCCCTGAAGGTCAATTCGGCGCTGATCGAGCAGGCCATCATCGACTTTCGACTGCAAAATCAGCTCACCGATGCAGCCCAATTCCAAGAATGGCTGGCTAGCAATGGGTTGACCTATGAAGCGTTCCACAGCCAAGTTAGCGTCAGCTTCAAACTGAACAAGCTGAAAGAGGACATCACGGCTCCGAAGCTGCAAGAATACTTTATTGAGCGTAAGGTTTACCTCGATCGGGTCGTACTCTCGCGGATTATTGTGGACGACAAGGAACTCGCCGAGGAATTGAAAAGTCAGCTCCAGGAAGGCGCAAGCTTCGAGTTGCTGGCTCGCGACTACTCGTTAACGGACGATCGCGTTATGAATGGCATGGTGGGTCCTGTGAGTCGCGGTACCATGCCCGACATGCTGCGGGCGGCTATCGATCTTGCCCAACCCGGTGAGGTTGTCGGACCGTTGGGTATGGACGATCGTTGGGGGTTATTTCGCCTAGAGGCAGTCTTGCCGGCCACCCTCGATGACCCGCAGGTGCAGCAGAGCTTAGAAGACGAGTTGTTTGAACAGTGGCTCGGCGAGAAGATGCAGTCGCTGCCCATCCGGTTGCAGGTGAGTGAATGATTACGAACGATCTCCTGTCCCGCATCGCGTGGGATAGTCCGCCACTCTGCTGGTTAACGCCGGCGCAGCAGCTCCACCTTCAAGATCGAGCCACAGCCCGGCGGCACAGCATGGGCGAGGTGATTTGGTCGACCGACACGCTCGGCAGTCAGTTTCTGGTGGTGAGCGGCAATGTTCGCTTGGTCAACACTGACGGCAAATCCATGCTGCTGCAGCCAGGAGATTGGTTTGGGGATTTGCTAGAACTCACTGATCAGTGGAAGGCGCGAGCTGCGAGCAAAGAGGTAGTGCTGCTGGAGTGGGCAACAACCGACTGGAAAGATGTCAGCGGTCCGGACGTGCAGCAGTTCTGGGCGTCGGTTCGGTCGCGCTATCAGCCGGATTTTTCGACCGCCCCGCGTCCTGTAACTGGCTATCCATTCGTCTCGGGGATGAATACGGCTGCTGCCTGTCTGACGATGCTGGCACAGTATCTGGAAACACCGGTACAGTTCGACTGGGTGCAGCGGCAGCTCCGGGGGCAGCGTCCTAAGCAAGTCGTAGATGCTGGCGAAAAAGTCGGTCTACAGATGCGGCGGTTGCTGATTGCTACCTGGACTGATCTGCGGCAAATCACCTTTCCGGCGTTGTTGCAGTGGCAGCAGCCCGAGCATTGGGTGGTGGCCTACGGGCTGCGAGGCGACCGCTTGGTGATTGCCGACCCAATGAACCCCAGCCAAACCTGCGAGAGTGTGCCGCGAGCCTTGGTGGAGCAGTCTTGGGATGGGCAACTCTGGCAGGTCGAGCTGATCCAGAAGCGGGAGCAGTTTAACCTCAGCTGGTTTCTGCCAGCGGTCTGGCGCTTCCGCAATTTGCTGACCGAGGTACTGCTGGCGTCTTTTACGCTACAACTTCTCGGTTTGGCCAGCCCGATCATCACCCAGGTAATCATCGACAAAGTGATGGTGCAGGAAAGCCTGCCGACGCTGCATGTGATGGCGGTGGCTCTGATTGCCGCGGCCGTGTTCGAGGCAATCCTGGGCATCCTACGGATGTTTATTTTTACCCACACCACAAACCGCCTCGATATGGCCCTGTCGGCGCAGTTGTTTCGCCATTTGCTGCGGCTGCCCCTGTCCTACTTCGAGGCGCGGCGGGTTGGAGATACTGTAGCGCGGGTGCAGGAGCTGGAAGAAATTCGTCAGTTTCTTACGAGTACGGCGCTGACGGTGGTGCTGGATAGCATCTTCTCGGTGGTCTATCTGGGAATGATGTTTTATTACAGCGTCAAGCTCACCTTGGTGGCGTTGGCGGTAATTCCTCTGTTCGCAATTCTGACGCTGCTGGCCACGCCGATTTTGCGCTACTGGCTGAACGAAACCTTTAACCGCAGTGCCGATAGCCAGTCATTTCTAGTAGAAACAGTAACGGGCATCCATTCGGTGAAAGCCCATGCCGCCGAAAAGCCGTCTCGGGACCGCTGGGAAGGCCTCTACGCTCGCTTTGTCCGCACTGGCTTCAAAGCTAGCACCACTGCCAATATCAGCAATCACCTCGGCGATTTTCTCACTAGTCTGTCGTCGCTGCTGATTCTGTGGTTCGGGGCGCAACTCGTGATCCAGCAAGAGCTGACGATCGGGCAACTCGTCGCCTTTCAGATGCTGTCGGGGCATGTGACGGGTCCGCTGCTGCGCTTAATTCAGCTCTGGCAAACCTTACAGGAAGTGCTGCTGGCCGTAGACCGAATCGGTGATATCCTCAACGTTGCCCCAGAGGCGGAACCGGGTACTGGACTGATGCTGCCGCCGCTACGGGGTCAAATCACCTTTGACCAGGTGTTCTTTCGCTACAAAGAGAACCAGGAGCCGATTCTGCGCGGCATTTCCTTTGAGGTAGAACCAGGACAATTTGTCGGCATTGTCGGGCGCAGTGGCTCGGGCAAAAGTACGCTGTCGAAGCTGATCCAGCGGCTTTATCAGGCTGAATCGGGGCGAATTTTGATCGATGGGTTCGACATCAAAAGTGCCGATCTAGCCTCGCTGCGGCCGCAAATTGCCGTGGTGCTGCAAGAAGACTTTCTCTTTAATGGCTCGATTTTGGAAAACATTACCCTTGGTAATCCGGATGTCACGGCTGAGCAAGTCGTGGAAGCGGCACGGCTAGCGGTTGCCCATGACTTTATCTGCGATTTGCCGGACGGGTACGAAACTAACGTTGGTGAGCGCGGTACGGCGCTTTCGGGGGGGCAGCGGCAACGCATTACGCTAGCACGCCTGTTTCTGTCCAATGCTCCTATCCTGATTCTCGATGAGGCTACGAGTCACCTTGATGCCGAAACCGAGCAGCAGGTGCTAGAGAACCTCAAGCGCGTGGCTCGTGGACGGACTATGTTTTTGATTGCTCACCGCTTTGCGCCGCTGAAACAGGCCGATCTGATCCTGACAATGGAGAAAGGAATGCTGGTCGAACGTGGAACCCACAAGTCGTTGATTCAGCAAAAAGGGCTGTATTGGTCGCTCTATCAACGTCAGCAGGCATCTGTTTAATAAAGTTAAAAAGAATTGAAGATTAAAAAGAAAAGACTTGCCATCCGTTCGGATGTAACAATCAATCTCTTTGTACCCCCCGTAGATTTACTGACCTCGCCAGAGATACCTTCATTAAGCGCTCATTCAATACTGAAGGCAGATTAATCTTCAATGAACTGTAATCCGAGAGGCACGACCTCTTCTGTGTTTGCCCGTCAGTATAGAATGAAGCTCTTTGGAGTGGCTTCAGTACTCTCGTTCTAACCTGCCTATTGAACGATCCTTTTTGCTGGATTGACTGAGCGTTTCTGCACTTGAAGCGATGAGACTTAGTCATCTCATTAATCCGATCAAAGTTTCTGACTGAGCTTACTAGTTTAATGAAGTCTGCAGGGATTGAATTTTGCTGACTTCTGAGTACAGCTCATTTTCACGCCAACGTACAGCTTGAAATATTCGTCTGAGTTTGCAGTCTTATTGTTTGCAGTTGTGAGGTTTAATGACTATTAAATTAACGGATGCTGTTCCCACTCAATCATCTCCCCTGGTTCTGTTTACGCAGCCTGTCAGCGTAGCGCAAGGGCTTTCGGTCAGCTTTGATCTGTTTGCCTACGGCGGCAGCGGTGGCGATGGGATTGCTTTCTTCTTCGTGGATGGTGCCCAATCGCCGATCCGGGCAGGTGGCTTCGGTGCCTCCCTGGGCTATGCTCCCCGGTTTGAGGTGCCTGGCATCCAAGGAGGCTATCTTGGGATTGGCTTTGATGAATTCGGTCTTTATTCTGATGGTTCGGAAGGGCGAATTGGGGGGATCGGTCGTACCCCAAGCTCAGTGGCAGTTCGCGGCAGTGAGGTCGTTCAATATGCCTACTTGGGCGGAACGCAAACATTGCCAGTCAGCTTGAGCCAACCGACGCGGGAAGCCTCGAGGCGGCGTGCCCAAGTCTCGCTCGATCCGCAAGGGCAACTGACCGTGCGCCTAGACCTCAATGGTGATGGAGACGTGCTTGACGCTAATGAAACCCTGCTCAACTTCAACGTTATCGAACGAGGGAATTCCGCCCTACCTAGCTCGCTGAAGTTTGGCTTCACGGCGGCGACCGGAGCCAGTACAAATGTACACGAAGTTGATAACTTCAACGTCACGACATTCGATGGCACTCCCCTACCCGGCAACTTTACTGCCGACTTGCTGATTGTTGCCGATCAGAGTGGCACCACCCCTGGGGTTAATACTCCCAGTCAGCTTCAGGGTACGACAGGGAATGATATTATCATCGGCGGCAGTGGAACAGATGTGATTACAGGTGGGGCAGGTGCCGATCGCTTCGTGTTTCGAGGGGCAAATCGAGCGCAAGCGTTGAGACAATCGACTCTGCGCAATCTGGATCGCATCACCGATTTCAATGCCCGAGAAGGAGATCGGGTGCAGCTTGATTTTGATAATAATCTGGCGACCTCGCAACGGCCACGCGGACTGTTCAACGCGGGAAGACAAGCCGGCCGGAATCTCCTACGAGCAGCCCGCTCGGCTTACGCTGACAAAAACCAAAGGAAACGCGGCAACCAAGCGCTACGAGCCAATGAAGCGGTTTTCTTCCAGGTGGGGTCTCGCACCTACCTCTCGGTAAATGATAACCGTGCCCCTTTCTCGCCCACCAATGACCTGCTGGTAGATGTGACCGGCATTCAGTTTGCTAGACCAGCCGATGCCCGAGCCGGCACCTTGCGGGTTAGCAATTACTTTGTTTAAGGTTTAAGGCGGCTAGGTGCAAGGGGTTTTCTAGTCCGCTAGGAAGTTGGCTGAGAAAGGTATAGCTTATCTGCTCCGGCTGATCTGCGTTGAATGCTCACCAATGAGTGTCTGAGTATCAGTACTCTCAATAGGGCGTCAGCTCACCCAGATGCACCCAGGGATAGGGCTAACAGCCATTCTTCTGCCTCACGCGGGTAGATCAACCAGCTGCGATGACGGGAGCTAGTCAGGGTTTGCACCAAGGGCGACAACTCACTGATTTCCTGGACTCCAGACAGCGTTTGCACCTTAATGCCTTGGTGATAGAGGGTGTAGCCCCGGCTAAAGACTGTGCGGATGCCTGTGTAATAGGGAGCAATAAAACCGGCCTGCTGCAGCCAGTTCTGAATGCGGTGCAGCAGGTCTTGCTGCTGTTCGGATGATAGGGTTGTGATATCCCATGTTTTGAATAGGTCTCGGTCGATAAACCGGCGGCTTAAGTCGGCAAGAACAGGGTCGGGATGCCGTTGCCACCGCTGCAGGTGATAGAGGAAAACCCCGTCATCAGCCGCAAGGTATTGGTCTAACGTTAGGTGATTGCTCTCGTGCTGCAACCAAGCTTCGACGGTTTCATCAACGGGTAGGCTGCCTTCCGCCAGCAAGATCCGGGCCCGCCGAAACGCCTGTTCCAGAACCCAAGTTGCCGCAATATTCTTGGGATGGTTATAGATTTGGGCATACATCAGGTAGCGGACGATCAAATAGTGTTCAATTGCCGAAACCCCTTTCTGGGCAATCACGAGCTGTTTGCCTTCAGGGTCATAGCGCATCGCTAGCATGATGCGGTCGAGATCTAGCTTGCCGTAGGACGCGCCGGTAAAATAGCTATCTCGCATCAGGTAATCGAGCCGATCACAGTCGAGCTGACTGGTAACGAGCTGCCACACGCAGGCAAACGGGTGCTGCTTCCGGTAGACCTGTTCAATTTGCTGTAGCAACGTAGGATCGTAGGCATCGAGTAGATCGCGTACCGGAGCAGACTCGCGCAGAATCCGTTCTGTCCAATGCTCGTGCTGACTGCCAAATAGCTCTTCGCAGGTATGACTAAAGGGACCATGCCCAATGTCGTGCAGTAATGCTGCGCAGAGTACGGTTGCTCGATGAGGTTGCAGCTCAGGACATTGACTCAGCAGTTGATCGAAGGCACGACGAGCAATTGCCATCACTCCTAAGGAATGGGTAAAACGTGATGCCTCTGCACCATGAAAGGTGAGACTCGCCGGACCAAGCTGGCGAATCCGCCGCAGTCGCTGAAAGGCTGGGGTGTCAATTAACCGGATCAGCAGGGCTTCTGTGGGATCCGCCCAACTAAGGGAAATGGCTCCGTGGAGGGGGTCGTGGTAGGTTCGTCCCAGACTACGTTGCACCGGCTAGCACCGAAGACTGGTTCAATAGCTCCACCGCCGCCTGATACTGCTGGTCCTCGGCAGTGGCAAGCTGCTCGCGAGTAATCGTTGCATCCAGTGAAACCACTCGGTCGGGCGCTATCCCCTGGCGGTTAATATCTCGATGATTCGGCGTTTCGTACTTGGCAATGGTAACGGCTAGCCCCGAACCATCCGACAGACTGAACAAGGATTGAATCAGCCCTTTACCAAAAGTGCGCTCACCCACCAGCAGTGCCCGACCGTTATCTTGCAAGGCACCCGCTAAAATTTCGCTGGCACTGGCTGTACCCTGATTCACCAGCACCACCAGCGGATCGTTCGTCAGGGCGGAGCCATTGGCTGTGAAACTGTCTTGAATACCGTTCCGATTCACCGTGTAGACAATCGTGCCCTGATCGAGCCAAAGCCGTGCCACTTCGATGCCTGCCTGCAACAGTCCGCCCGGATTACTGCGCAGGTCTAAGATGTAAGCGTCAGCATTTTGGGCTTCTAGCTTGCGGATGGCAGCCGCCAATTCATGGGTGGCATTGGCGTTGAATTGCGTCAGTCGAATGTAGCCAATTGCCCTGCCATTCGGCTGGGGTTGCAACTCGGCGTACACCGGGTTGAGACTGATGCGATTGCGTGTGATACGAATGTCGCGAGCCTGGCGAATATCTTGCTTCTCTTGGGCAACAGTCAACGTCACCCAGCTGCCAACCGGACCACGCATCCGCTCTGCGGCTTCATCTAGCGTTAGCTCGGTGGTGGGCACGCCGTTAATCTTCAAAATTCGGTCCCGCGGCTGAATACCAGCCTGCTCTGCGGGAGAGCCTTCAATCGGGGCAATGACGCGCAGCTCGCCGCTGGCTGTGTCTTGGGTGATTTGTAACCCGACACCTGTTAATTCGCCGGAAGTATTGGTTTGCAAACTTCGGTACTGGTCAGGCTTCAGCAGACGCGTGAAGGGGTCATCCAGCCCAGCCAGCATTTTTTGAATGGCGTCGTAGGTCTCCTCGCGGGTTTTCAACGGCTGCTGGAGGGCCTTCTGACGTACTAACCACCAATTTTGGTGATTGAACGTGTCATCTACATAGGCTCGATCCACAATCCGCCAGACCTCGCTGAGCAGCCGCTGCTCCTCGGTGAACGCCAGAGCCACCGGGGTTGCCCAGCTCAACACCATGACCACCAGAACACTAATCAGAAACCCAACTCGTAACATCCGCTGTTTCATGAGACATATCTTAAACTTAACAAGCGATTGGTGGCTACCTACCGTTGTCCGAGGATCTACCACCTCATGAATAACCTCTGGAGCGAGCTAGCGAACCTGAGGTTGCGAAGACGGGATTACTATCTGCTCTGTTGCAGAGCATCACGACTGCTAAATTTAAGAAAAATTAATTAATTCAATTGACGTCAAACCCCGATCAATTCAAGGGTTTCCGGTGCAAAGTCCCTGAGAGCTATGTTACATTTATTGACAGTGATAAATACTCCCGGAACTGTTGTTCATGTTTACTAAACAGGTAACTGACTCTAAAGCTTATCAGTGGTTTCAGGAGCGGTTAGAGATTCAAGCGCTTGCCGATGATATCAGCAGCAAGTACGTTCCTCCCCATGTCAATATCTTCTATTGCCTGGGCGGAATCACCCTCACCTGCTTCCTGATCCAGTTTGCCACTGGATTCGCAATGACCTTTTACTATAAGCCGACGGTTGCTGAGGCATTCCAGTCTGTGCAGTACCTAATGACTGAAGTGAACTTCGGGTGGTTGATCCGCTCGATTCATCGCTGGTCTGCCAGCATGATGGTGCTGATGATGATTCTGCATGTTTTCCGCGTCTACCTGACGGGAGGCTTCAAGAAGCCCCGTGAGTTGACTTGGGTAACCGGCGTGATTCTGGCGGTCATTACCGTATCCTTCGGGGTGACGGGTTACTCCTTGCCTTGGGACCAAGTCGGCTACTGGGCGGTCAAGATCGTCTCTGGTGTCCCTGAAGCGATTCCTGTGGTCGGTTCCCTGATTGTGGAACTGATTCGCGGTGGCGAAAGCGTTGGTCAGGCTACTCTGACTCGCTTCTACAGCCTGCACACCTTTGTGCTGCCTTGGCTGATCGCGGTCTTCATGCTGCTGCACTTCTTGATGATTCGCAAGCAGGGTATTTCCGGTCCACTGTAATTGACTTCAATCGACCTCAGAGGGTGTGGAAGTATTAGCCTTAGGGGATTGCAACCCCCTTAACCTGCCGCTAGACTAAGCTGTATTCGCTGCTAACCTTCCCAGACTCTTCGTGATTTGCTTATAGACTCCAAGGAGAGCACTCAGTCATGGCAACCCTTAAGAAACCGGATCTCGCTGATCCCGTTTTGCGTGAAAAGCTGAAGAAAGGCATGGGACACAATTACTATGGTGAACCTGCCTGGCCCAACGACCTGCTGTACATCTTCCCCGTTGTTATTTTGGGGACGATTGCTTGCTGCGTTTCTCTCGCCGTGCTCGATCCGGCTATGGTCGGTGAGCCTGGCAATCCTTTTGCCACCCCGCTAGAAATTCTGCCCGAGTGGTATCTCTATCCTGTGTTCCAACTGCTGCGGATTTTGCCGAACAAACTGTTGGGCATCGCCTGCATGGCAGCCGTTCCTCTGGGCTTAATGCTGATTCCGTTCATCGAGAACGTTAACAAGTTTCAAAACCCCTTTCGCCGTCCGGTGGCAACTACCATGTTTCTCTTGGGCACGGTAGTGACCATCTGGCTTGGTATTGGCGCTACTTTCCCGATTGACAAGTCCCTGACTCTGGGCTTGTTCTAGATTGGCAATCGCGTTGAACTCATCTAGATCCCTCAAGACACCTGTAACTTGCTTCTACGGTCGCTTCTGCGTTGTGGTGAAGTAGGTTGCGGGTGTTGCTCTATGGCTTTAGTTACTGAGCAAAGTAGCAACTCACTCATTCCGATTTCTCAAGTTAGGACTATGGTAACGAGATAATTAGAATAATGACCTCACTGCCTCTGGACAAGGGAAAGCGAAGTCGAGTTTGCCTCTGTAGCCAGCTCGCATCTAGCTACAAAAGCAGTTTCGAGTACAACAATGGCAAAAGCGCCGATTCGGACGCAGCCAAAACCAGCGCTTTTTCGTCAAGTGCTCTGTTTTTCGCTACAAGGAAGCGGCGGAAGGAGCTGGTACATTGGGCAAGAGTGAGTTGAGGCTTAAGTCAGAGGAGGGCACCGCTTCGAGTTGCAGAAACTCCTGAATCGTTTTGACAAACTCGCCCCGCTTAAAGTAATCCATATAGACCTGTCGGGCATTCGCAATAATCCGATTTGCTTCCTCAGGATGCTCCAGGTAATATTGGCATTTCTCTTCCAAATCCTGGAAGTCCCAACGGACTGGAACATAGGTTTCGTTGGGAATGTAAATATTAGGCTGGGTCGCCAGATGATCCATTTCCGGCTTTACCAGCAAGCAGCCGTAACAAATGGCCTCATAGTCTCGCCAGGTGGTTTCTGCCCACCCGAACGGGCAGAAGGCAATGCGGCTCCGGCGGATTTCGTTGAAGTACTGACGACTAGAGATGGTTTTTTCGCCAATAAACTCACCGTTGGCGGCGAGCTTGTATCGAGATGCCAACGGTTCTAGCGCCTTTAAGGCATCAATGCGATACTGCCCATACCACTCCAGTTGGTCTTTATGACCTAAGGAGAGGCGGCAGAAGATGTCAATGTCTTTCTTGGGCTGCGGCCGCCAGAATCGGGGTCGGGCAAACAAGGCTTTTTTGAAGCGATCGATCAGGGTAACGTTCCAGCCAGTCACAATCCGATGTTCGGTGCCCGCAGGGATTTCGGAGGTGACTGACCAGCCGTTCAGCTCATACCCCATGTGCTTGGCAAGAAAATCCGTAATCATCGTGCCGCCTACGAGCTGAGGATAGAGGCTGACATCTTTAAGGCGCTGATACTTCACGAACCGATCGACATAGGGCAGCACGTTGAAGAATTTACTGCTCACTTGATCGAACGGATCAATGAAAATGATTTTGCTAGCCGGATGGGAGTTTCGCAGCTGGCTCAGGCACCGCTCGGCCGCAGCTGGATCCTCCTGCCATGCAGGACGGATAAAGAAAGCATCCACGTCGGCTGATTCACAAATTTGCTCAATTTCGGCAAAGGTTTCTCCATGAACATGGTGGAAGGTAAGTCCTAGCTCTTGCTGCAATTGCTGCCGATGATCGAAAAACGGATAGAGCTGAGCGGGAGAGATCAAATCGCCTTTACCAAATTTGGCATTGCCGACGAGAAGTGCCTTCATTCTTATCTCCTATAGAACACAAGTTAAAACTTGAACCGCAACAACGATCGCGCAGGCAGGTACCTTCAAACGCACCTAAAATTGGCGCTACACGTCTCAAATAGGCAGCGAAACACCAACTTAATTCGTTCGTTTGAAAGAGATACAAAAGTTTCAGCCTCGATGCACCGATAGCCTCAACAACAAGCACTTGAGTTCAAGCTAAGCTAGAGCACCTTAGTAAGCAATGTTGGCTGCTACACTTGTGCTCGCTGCTTGCATTAGAAATTAAAACAAATAAAGCTAGACTGCCTCGTTTAATGCTGGCAATCGCTTTAGTTATGATGTCCAAATGCCTGTGTGGCGCGTCCGTGGACTTACAACTTGAAACATCATTTCACACCCTTCTTTGGTTATATCTTCGGGAAACCCTGACTGTAAATCTGCCTATGAGAAAAGTCTGTGAGGAACCCGCCGGTGAACATGTGAATTGTATAAAGAGACCTCAAGACAGACCCTTTAAAATTTCCGCTCTGAGCCACGATGGGATGATTTCTCAATAGATAGTTCAGTGAATGCTGCCATTCACGGTGTCGTCAGGAACGGTCTAATCAAAAATCGCTCAAGACTATGTAATGACCGCTTCTTCGAGGCTGGCGGCTGATTTAAGGCGCTCAAAACCAAAGGATTTATGATTTTGCAGCGTGAGCGTTTTGTCACTATTCAGTGAATACTGACCACAGCAACCCTGCCCGGATTCAACCGAGCAACTTCATCTAATCTTGTTGTTTCTTCAACTCTCTTTAATCAGGCAAGCTGTGAACGAGTTCATTCCTGTCTCCTCCCGCTCTTCTCTTCCATCCGCCAGCGCAACCTCTGGACAGCCGACATCTCACCCGGTACCGTCTGGAGCAAAGCCTGCCCATGTGTTTCTTTTTCTGGAACTTTTTGCTCGGGAAGGAGGAATTCAATCCTATGTTCAGGATATTTTTCAGAGCTATCTAATCTTGTCTGAATCTGCCTCCCAAGCTGGCCTTGCCGATCTCTGCCAGCCGTCGTTGCCTGCCCAGGTGTTTCTGCTGCGAGACCATCCAGACAGTGCGAATCCATTTCAAGGTGATGTGCTGCAATTTCACTATTTCAAGACGGCAGCAATTCGGTGGGATCGGCTGAAGCTAGCAATTGCTCTGCTCGTTTACCTAGTGAGGCACCGTCCGCGGCGGGTGTTTTGCGGGCATGTCAACCTGGCCCCCTTGGTGGGGCTATTGTGCAAACCGTTAGGCATTCCCTATACAGTCCTCACCTACGGTAAAGAGGTTTGGCATCCGCTGCCGGTTCCTTTGCGTTGGTCGCTGCAGCAGGCAGACACAATCTGGACAATTAGCCGCTACAGTCGCGACCAGGCGTGTGCCGCCAATCAACTCGATCCCCACAAGGTGCGGCTGTTGCCCTGTGCAGTGGACGGCGAGCGGTTCACGCCAGGCACGAAGTCACCTGATCTCATTCAGAAATACGGCCTGGCTGGTTCGCAGGTACTGCTCACAGTGGCTCGGCTGTGGTCTGGCGACATCTACAAAGGCGTAGATATAACCATTCGGGCGTTGCCCACTATTGCTGCAGCGGTACCCGAGGTGAAATATCTTGTGATTGGGCGCGGCGATGACCAGCCCCGATTGGCTCGATTGGCCGCAGAACTAGGTGTAGCTGATCGGGTGGTGTTTGCTGGGTTTGTTCCTACGGCTGAACTAGTGGAGCACTACCGCTTGGCAGATGCCTACGTGATGCCATCGCAAGAAGGATTTGGCATTGTTTACCTAGAGGCGATGGCTTGCGGCGTTCCAGTGGTGTCAGGAGATGCCGACGGTTCCGCCGAACCCCTGCAGGATGGACGGTTAGGATGGCGAGTGCCGCACCGCGATCCGGATGCTGTTGCGGCTGCCTGCATCACTATTCTGCAAGGGCGAGCTGCCCAAGAGCAAGGAGTTGCCTATGACCAGCGATGTGATGGCTCATGGCTCCGGCAACAGGTGCTTCAGTGCTTCGGCAAACCGGCATTTACACAACAGCTACAACATTTATTGCTAGGCAACGGCAGTACTGAATATCAAGGCTGGGAGCTAGTCAACTAGCTGATCAAGGTTGCTAGACGCACGTGGTTCGATCGCCGCTACTGCTGGCAATGCGTGGTCCTGTTAGAGTCAAAGCCAATGAATGAGCGGCATTGGTGGTCTGTAGAGAGGCCGCGACGGCAGGTACGTGTCAGACCTCAAATCCGCCATAGATTGTCCCGGAGACCCTAATCAGCGGACTTGTGAATGTTGCCCTAGGGATTTTACAGTAGGAACAGGATTATTCGCATAAAAGCTGAATTAGAGCGAAGTTGCAGCCTAACGGCTGGGTGCGTTCCTGTTCTGGTGACCCGTTGCGATGAGGGGGTGCTGATGCACAGCAGACTGCTGGTGGCTGTTCTGCGTCAACTCGGTCATCGAGCAACATTCTTTGAGCCAGCGCTGAATAGTACAAGGATAAGCAGGCAGTGCTGATCAAGATCAAGGGGCATTGGTTCAGCAAGCTAACGCCGAGTATGCTGGCGGTTGTTGGCGTGGGTTGGTTGGGTTGGCAAGGCTGGCGGCAAGCAGTACCGCCCGCGCAATTGGTGATACTGCCCTTATGGCAGGAAGAGCAATGGCAGCCAGCAACGGTAGTTTCGGTGATCGATGGCGATTCGCTACAGGTGAAGCAACGCGGGCAGATCGTGACTCTGCAACTTTGCGGGATTGATGCCCCAGAACTGACTCAACCCCATGGCAGCCAAGCCAAAGCCGCTCTACAAGGTTGGCTTCAGCAGCACAATTACCAGGTGCTGGTTCGATCGCTGCGGCGGCAGTCGTCAGAGTCAGTGCATCTAGTTGAGATTGCCGAAGTCTGGACGGTACCAACCCAACCGCCCGGAGCAGAGGGGCTGCGTTCCTCCCCGGATTCCCTTTCGGATCAACCCCACAAGGAGCTGCTCACGTTCAACCTTGTTGCAGCGGGATTAGCTTATGCCTACCCGCCGTTTGTGCTGCGGTGCCCTCATTGGAAACGGCTAGCCCTGGCTGAAATGCAGGCAAAGCAAGCGGCACTGGGCGTCTGGGTGCAGCCCAACTCGTTGCGACCTTGGGCCTACCGCCAACAGCGACTGATGCAGCAGATTGCCCGTTCGCTTTATCCCTCAAAGGTGCTGCGACAGTTCCCTCCTGGCTATTTGAGCGACGGATGGCAGCCTTCGGTTGTGGAAATTGCCTCCTGGTATGGGCCAGCACTGCATGGTCTGCCGACCGCTAGTGGCGAGCGATTCGACCAAAATGCTCTAACGGCGGCCCATCCAACACTGCCGTTTAACACGCGGATTCGGGTTACGAATTTGCTGAATGGCCGATCGGTAACAGTGCGAATTAACGATCGCCATCCAGCTCTGCACCAAGCCACACTGGATCTAGCGAAAGCGGCTGCCGTCCAGCTCGATGCGGTTGACTTGGGTGTGGTGCCTGTCGAGGTGGACATTGTAGAGATGGGACCACCCTAGGCGGGTCTATGGTGTCGTCTTGTCGTTCCATTCAGCGCTGCGGGGAGGCTGACTGCGCGAATTCTGCAGAACACACGTTACTTTAGTTATTAGGTTGGTGATTAGGTTAGACGCGATTAGTCTGATTAGTCCAATTAGACAGAGAAACGTTTATCTCCGGTCGCACTGTTCCATTGCATCTCTCAAACATTATGGTTTCCACTCCTTTAGCTCCGTTTTCGATTGATACCACTCGCATTCGGAGCGAAATTCAAGCATTGCAACCACAGCTGGTAGACTGGCGACGCTGGCTACACCAACGGCCCGAACTGGGCTTTCAAGAACAGCTCACCTCAGCCTTTGTTGCCCAGAAGTTGCAGGAGTGGGGCATCGAGCACCGCACTCAGATTGCGAATACCGGCATTGTTGCCATCATTGCTGGGCATCAGCCTGGACCAGTACTTGCCATTCGAGCCGACATGGATGCCCTCCCCATTCAAGAGGAAAATCAGGTGCCTTATTGCTCCCAGCATCCGGGCAAGATGCACGCCTGCGGGCACGATGGGCATACCGCTATTGCCCTGGGAACGGCATACTATTTGTCGCAGCATCGCCATCGGTTTAATGGAACGGTCAAGATCATCTTTCAGCCCGCCGAAGAGGGACCTGGCGGTGCCAAACCCATGATCGAGGAAGGGGTGCTCCAGAATCCAGATGTGGACGCGATCATTGGGCTGCACCTCTGGAATAACCTGCCGCTAGGAACTGTGGGCGTACGCGAAGGAGCGCTGATGGCAGCGGTAGAAGTATTTGAATGCTGGATCCAAGGGCAAGGCGGTCATGGTGCAATGCCCCATCAAACTGTAGATTCAATTGTGGTGGCTGCTCAGGTGGTGACTGCCCTGCAGACCATTGTGGCTCGTCAGATAGATCCGCTCAAGGCAGGGGTCGTTACCATCGGCGAATTTCATGCCGGGCACGCTAACAATGTGATTGCCGATCATGCTCGTCTCAGTGGCACGGTGCGCTACTTTGACCCGAGTTTGGATGGTTTCTTTGAACAGCGCATGCACCAGATTATTGCGGGTGTGTGTCAAAGTCATGGTGCTACCTACACCCTGGACTACCACAAACTTTATCCACCGGTAATCAATCATCGTGCTATTACCAATCTAGTGCGCTCGGTTGCTGAATCTGTGATTGAAACTCCCGCTGGCATTGTGCCCGAATGCCAAACCATGGGGGGGGAAGACATGTCCTACTTTTTGCAGGCTGTGCCCGGCTGCTATTTCTTCCTGGGAGCAGCTAATCTCAACAAAGGGCTGGCCTATCCTCATCACCATCCCCGATTTGACTTCGACGAAACAGCACTGAGCATAGGCGTCGAACTGTTTGCGCGCTGTGTAGAAACCTTTTGCACTCCGGTCAGTGCGGCGACTGGATCCTCTTCTCTATGAATTCTGAATCCCAAGAAATTGCTCGACTGATCGAGCTGATGCCCGCCTCAGGGCGCATGTACTGCAAACTGATTAGCCAGCCCCAGCAGGCAACGGTAGTAGATGCTAGGGTGCCGCTCCCTTGGGAAAGCACCCGTCCCATTCGGATCAACTTCACGCTGCTGAATCAGCTGCCGATGGCCCAGCGTGATCTGCTGATCCTGCATGTAGTCTGCTGGCTAACGTCAATTCAGTGGTTTAAACCCGAGCTGTATCAGGGGCTAGTGGCTCTGGGGCTAGCAGGAACCGCCTTCGAACTTGTGCAGCTTAATGCTGCCGGCACCATTACTTTTGCTGGATTGACTGCTCTGGCGGCGGCTCAAATTTGGCGCAATGGTCGCAGCAGTGAAATCGAGAGGATTGCCGATGAAAAGGCGGTTCAAGTTGCTCAGCGGCGCGGCTACAGTAAAACCGAAGCAGCAGAGCACCTGCTAGCAGCCATTGAAACAGTCGCACAACTCGAAGGACGCCCACTCACCTTCAATGAACAGGTGCGGCAACAGAACTTGCGGGGGCTGATCGGGCTATCGCCGCTCGATCTCCAGGTCTGACCCTTCTGAGTGGGTCGAAGATGATGAAGTGGCAGTGTACTTGACGCCTCGGTAGGTCATCTGCGCAGCTGATCCTGTCCTGCCAGGAGTCGGTCGGCACTCTGCGCCGCGGTAATGGAGTACAGGCTGATTGGGAGGGTGCTGTCCAGATTGCTGCCCAGTATGAGCGGCTGGCTGAGTCTCACTTCCATCAACCGATGCTCCCCATCCTGTGCTGCTGCGCGTCAACCACATCAATGCGACTAGCAACACTACGAGTGCTAAGCCAATCAACCAAGGAGTCCAAACAAAACCAGCTAGCAACAAACCCAGGGCTGCGGTCACCGCTAAGGCAATGCTCAGCAGGATTGCTAAGTCAATCATGGGAATTCCTATCCAAAATCAGATGATTCAAAGTTCAAGAGGCTACCGGCCCATCACAGCGTTTCACTAGAATTCAAGAAGGGTTTGAAGCG
Source organism: Synechococcales cyanobacterium C42_A2020_086 (assembly GCA_015272325.1). Taxonomy (GTDB): domain Bacteria; phylum Cyanobacteriota; class Cyanobacteriia; order Elainellales; family Elainellaceae; genus JACYLU01. The sequence goes on from JACYLU010000028.1 coordinate 164,344, forward strand.
AAGGCTGAGGCGCACTACTCAATCAATACTTCTCAATCAATAACTATGCAGAAGTAATTATGCAGAGGGTATGGCCTGAAAAGTCACCCTTCAAGTCTAGAACTAGAGCATATTTCATGGTAGCAAATTCGGCAGATAAATCAACTCCCTGGGGGAACTCAGGGGGGTACACTCGGTTGACGCCTCCAAGCAGCAATGCTAAATTAACGAGGACGAAACCCTCCTGATGCTGGTTGCCCTAGCTAAGGAAAGGGGACTTATAAGCGAGCGGTTAGCCGACTAGCGTATCTAGTCACCAAGGTTCAACAGCATAAGGTTCGACAAGGTTCAATCAGCAATGTAAAGCTTGAACGTAACGCTTGCCTAATTTGAATCAGAGGGTTGCTACCTACAGGGACCCCATGGGTGCCTGACATTGATTCAAAGCGGAGGAACCATTTTTTGGGGCGTATCCGGGAAGCCTGAGGAGAGGCAGGAAGGGTCATCTATGAGTGGCTCGATCTCCTAAGATTCTGGAAGGGCACCTCTCAGCCCTAGCCCGTCAGCTAACTCCGTCGGCCGTGAGGGGAGACTAAGGAGACAGAATTTGCCTCTGACTCATTGGTGTCCTCCAAACTCAACAGTAATTAGTGCAGACCGAATGCTGCACGACTTGTACCTTTGAGCTTGAGGAGATCGGCTATGGTTTTTCAACCCATGGAGGCGACAAGAGGTGTCTAGCCGTTACCTGTTGTAATTGTCCCGCCCATTCCACGGGCTTCGATGCGTTGAATCACTTAAGGTTCAATAAGGTCCTTGAGAAGGTTGTCACGGTCACCAAACTCTTAGCAGTTTATTAGCGGTTTAGATAGGACTTGGGGTGCCTGTGCTGTTACCGTGATCCTGAGGAGTGCATCTGACGGTTTGACGTAGCATCGATCACAGGGTAATGCGGTGGTAGTTCAGAAGAGACCTGTCCCCTTTGATGTTTTTCCCTGTCTAAAAGTCCCAACTCCATTGCCTCTAGTGCTAGTGGACTTTGAGCGGAAATGCCTCGGCGTCGTAAACGACTGAGCGCTTCCTTTAATGCTCCTATAGTGGGTTGTTTTAGCTCTAGATCACTGCTCTACCAGGGACGGCAACTCACTCCATCTATCTAGCGCTGATGCCCAATCGAGATAGCATCCGATAATTTTTGGTGTACTGGGATACGGTTTTGGGTAGATGCCAGAGCCAGGAAGTTCAGATTACGATGGCTTTAGAACTATGGATCTTTATTTCACTTCCTTACAAAGGCAAACTTCTGTTACTTAGTGTTGTTCATTACATCATCTAAATTGCGATTGAGATAGAAATTAGCAAAATTTAGCAATTTTAATGTTGATTAGCAGTAAGCTTCCTCTCGTCTGCGTTTTTTGCCCTAGATTCTGAACGAATGGGTTCGTAGGAAACAGAAAGTTTGATTACGGACTTTGAGCTAGACAGCTAAACCGAATGGCGTTTCGTTTGCATTCCTCACACCCCCCCACCTCTATGAACATTAAATCGATGTTGCTGCGTCTACAAAGCGCCCTCGGACAAGACAATCTCAGCGACCAGATGCTGCTGTATTCAGGTGCTGTGACCACCCGGCGCGACAGTGGGAATTTTGTCATCGGTTACAATGGCTCCCCTAACAGCCAAACCGCCCTAGATTTTGTGCTGTGGATGGCTCATCAAACACGGTTGGCGACTCAGAAAGCGGTGACGGTCCATGTCGTTTATGTGATTGACTGCTACGACTCCCTCAACCCCAGCTTGGTTACTCCCATTACCCCCATCAGTGCTGAGCATCAGTGTCAACTCTTGTCGGCTGATGCCTTTGGATTCCAGTGCGGCACGGTGATGGCACTGCCCTCTGGAACGAGCGGAGGCAGCACCCAAACGGCAGAACGTGCCTCTGCTTCGACCGCTACTCTCACCCATTTATTGGAGCGGGTGGATCGGGTGCTTTGGCAAGCCCGCTGCCTATCCGATGAATGGCGTGGCTCGCTAGAAGCCCATCTCCGCTTTGGTGCCGTAGCCACAGAACTGCGTCAAGTTGTGGAAGAGCAGTCAGCCGATTTGCTGGTTGTGGGCTGTAGCTCGGTAGAGCACCCCTTGGTGCAGCAGCTAATTCCCTGTGTGACTTGTCCGATTCTCGGCATTCCCACCGAGCTAGAAGCCGGACTAGAAGGGAACTAGAAGCGCCGCCCTAGCAAACGCTGGCGTACTCCGTCGGCAATTTTTTGCCCGAGGTATTCTGGAATCAGGCTTTCGTTGGGACCCAGGAGATAGAGAATCAAACGGGTCCTGCCGCGCCACACCAGCAAATTAGCGTTGACAATCAGCAAGTCTTCCTGCCAGATAGCGTACATGACTTTGTAGAACAGTCCAGGCTGGTTATCAGCTTCGATGAGCAGAGCGGGGAGATGAAACACTGGATCGACATAGAATTCAGTGTCAACTTGCTCTAGCCCAGCATCTAGATTAAACTCAACCGCCAGCAGCTCTTCGACTTCAAATCGTCCTGCAAGGGCTTCGCGGATAGCGCGGCAGACATTGTCAGCGGTTTTCTCGGTCAGGGTTTTGCCGTCTCGGGAAATAACCAGCTTGATAAATACAAGCATCGGCGGATGAATCTGCCCATAAAGACTGAGGCTGTGAATGGTTAAGCCATAGGCAGCAAGAACGCCAAAAATATCGCTGAGCAAAAACGACTGGTTGCGGTAGGCAAAGTGAAGGGCGCTTTTGCTACCTTCGGGATTCAATTCAATGACCGCCTGACGGCTTTTATAGAGCTGGTAGGCCAACCTTAAGTTTTGTAGCTGAATTTCACTGCTCACGAATTGTTCATAAAACTGAGGAAACGCCCGATTAAAGCGCTTGAGCAGGTCTAAGGTAGATGCTTTTAGGCCTGGAGCCATACGATAAGGAAAACAAGGGTTGCCAGGTCGATGGTCAATTCCGCTGGGTTTAGTTACGCTTAAGATCTATGAAGCCCCAACTTACAAGGAATCTTGCAGCATTGCCATGATTCAATTCTGGTTACAGGCACAGGGGTTTTTGCTTGCTTGAAGCTTTACACTCTGGATCCCAGCAATGTAAGAATCATACGGGAGATCCGCTCTATACTAACTATTACTGTCATTTAACTCTGTACTATCACCACGCCTGCATGGGTTTTTGGAAGAGCTTATTTAGCACGACAGACACGACGACTTCACCCAAGCCAGCCGAGCTGAATTCGTCTACTGCGTCTGCTGTAACCATTGGCAATTCTCGTATCTTTTTTAGCACCGATCGGGAGATTGACCTGTATGAGTTAGAGGAGTTGTGCGACGCAGTGGGCTGGTCTCGCCGGCCGCTACGCAAGGTCAAAAAGGCGATTCAGCACAGCTTTCTAGTGGTTTCCATGTGGGAGCAGCGTGGCACTCAGCGTCGTCTGGTTGGGTTTTCTCGCGCCACGTCCGATCATGCCTTTAACGCAACGATCTGGGATGTTGTCGTTCACCCTGACTTTCAGGGGAAAGGGCTGGGCAAAGCCCTGATGCGACAGATGATCAAACGGCTGCGCAGTGAAGATATTAGCAATATTACGCTGTTTGCTGACCCCCATGTCATTGATTTCTATCGTGGGCTAGGCTTCATGCCCGATCCTGAAGGCATCAAAGGCATGTTTTGGTACCCTGATTAATTTTTTATATAGATACTGTTCAATCTTGTTAAATCCTGAAAGATACGGTTGGACCAGAGTTGGACCAGAGTCATTTCGCCAAAGTGGCTCTATCGGCTTGGACGAATTGGACTGATCTGCTTGGCTTGCTCGATCCAGGTCGCGACTTCGTCAAGCCGTGGGCAGAGATTGGGCTGCTGTAGCATTGCCACATACAGCTTCAGTATCTGGCGGTGCAGTCGGGCTAGAGGCGTTTGGGCGAGCTGCTGAGGCGAACTGATGCCTGCATGCAGTACTAGCCCACAGTATTGGCACCCTATTGCCGGCACCCGTGCCAAATCTGCCAAAGCCACCCACTTGTTGATATGCCGCAGATGAAGCTGCAAACGGGTGGCAAGGGCCTGCCGCTGAGCTGATGTTCGAGTGGCGTTCAGCAGTTGAAAGGTTGTATCAATGCCGCTGCCCTTCAGTTGAGTTTGGTCACGGCTGTTGAGACCGGGTAGCTGCTCGATGGCCCAGTTGCTCGGCCGCAGTAGCGGCTGCAAGGCGGCTGAAGGCAAGATCTGGCTCATGATTGGCTGATGATTCGGCAGGTTTGAATAACCGGGCGATGAGTGTGTACTTGTTCAGGTCTATTGACCGACAGGGGGCAGCGGCGGCGGCAAAGGTACCCCAAGTAAGCTGACATGGAGCGTAAAGTCCGTGGGTTGGGTGGCAATCACGTCAATCTGATAGTCACCTGGCACCGAAATTTGAGAACTCCAGGTAACAATGCCGCTGGCATTCTCGACTAGCTGACCATCTGGATAACGAATATTCAGGGTCACGGCTCCCTGAAGCAGTTCCGCGTTCAGCACCTGCCCGAGCTGAGCATTTACTAGATAGCGCTTAATTCGCACGTCACTGGCTTGATCTGAGACCTGTGTTCCCTGAGGTCCAAGAGGTGGATTTAGAACCTGAGTGTCAATCGTGGGTTCAGCGGGTGGCGGCGGGCTAGGCGAAGGGGTTGGGCTAGGCGTTGGGACAGCTTCTAGGCTCAAGCTCAGCCGATAATTACTGGACGATACCCCTTGCAGCGGGCTGAGGCGTACTAGGTACTCGCCAGTGGTATCGAGAGTGCCTTGCCAAGCGAGTACCCGATTGGCACTGTCATTTACCGGTTGCCGGTCAGGAGCAAGCACACTCAGCAATACGCCTTCCCCGTCTAGGGTCACTGATAGGGTTTGTCCTTGCTCAATGGGGATGATGTAAACAATGGCTTCGTTGGCCTGCAAGGCTCCTTCTACGGTGGTCGTTTCTCCAGTGGCTGGCAGATCTAGGCGCTGGCTATACTCCACGGGCTGGGCTGGGCTGGGGCTGGGCGTCGGTTCTGGACTGGGACTGGCGTCTGGGCTGGGCGTTGGGACCACAGTCGGGACTGGCGTTGGCAGGGGCACAGGGGTCGGCTGAGACGTGTTGAGAATAGCGCTAACAATCGCCCAGGCCGCAATGCCCGTGACGGTGGCTAATCCCGCTCCGATTGCTATCACGGCCCAGGGGTTTTCCCAGACCGAGGACTCCTGAGGAGTTGGAATCACTGGCGGTGGCGTTTGGCGCGAGCTAGACGGACGCGAGTAGGTCGAAACCGGGTTTGGGCGTCGCCCTACGGCAATCGTCTGCATTTGCGAGACATCGGACTTAGGAGTGACCGACTTGGAGACCGGAGTAGAGGACAGCGACGATGCAGGCGGCACTAGGGACGGTGCGGGCGGCGGGGTGTGGGAAATAGCCGGAGGGCTAATCAACATCTGTAGAGCCTGAACCAATTCGCCGACCGACTGATAGCGATCGCCAGGACGGTAGCTCAGCATCCGGGTCAACACCTGGGCAAAACCGGGACTGAGGGTAATCCAGCGCTGCCAATTCCAGGTGAGGTCACGGTCGTCGTAGAGTTCCTGCGGTTCCCGTCCAGTCATCAGCACGAGCGCGGTAACCGCCAGAGCATACAAATCGCTGCTAGGGTAGGCTCGTCCGGTTTGAATCTGTTCGCTGGGGGCATAGCCTAACTTGCCTACCGTGGTGGGAGCTTCATCGGCAGCATGGACCCGCGTGGCAATTTCCTTAACCACACCGAAGTCGATCAGCACCGGCAGATTGTCCTGCTGGCGCAGCATGATGTTATCCGGAGCAATGTCGCGATGGATAATATTTTTGCCGTGAATGTGAGCCAGCACCGGCAGCAACTGCTGAATCAGCTGCAAAATTTCCGCCTCTGAGAAAGCGAAGCCCCGCAGCTTGCGCTCGTTGAGCAAGGCACGGTAGGTTTTGCCCTCAACGTAATCTTGCACCAAGAACAGCCGCTGATTTTCCTCAAAAATGGCGCGAAACTGAGGAATTTGCGGATGGTGGATTTGATACAAAATAGCGGCTTCGCGCTGAAATAGCTCGCGAGCTTTGTTGAGCGAATAGTCACTCCCTTGGGGGGGAATAAATTCCTTCAGGGCACAGCGTTCGTTAAAGCGACCCTGATCTTCTGCTAAGTAGGTGCGACCAAACCCGCCCTGCCCCAACACTTGCAGCACCCGGTAGCGGTTTTGCAAAACAGTTCCAGTTGGAATTGGTGGTTGCATAGCAGACTCGTTTGCCTCTATCTCAACAGCACAACCTCAACAGCACGATGCTCAACAGCAGTGCAATCAGCAGGAAAGCTATCACACCATCAGAGCAGACCCGGAGATCAAACCCGCTGCACCCAACCTCAGTTCACCCGCTCGACCCAGGACCAACTGTTCAAAACTGCTCAAAATTGTTTGTTCAGATTAGTCTTGACATTGCGTTTTGAGACGAAGAGCCACCTGGCCGCGCTGTCTTGCTTTGATCTTGCTGGTGGTAGCAGGATGGCATCCCATCATAGCAAGGAATCTCGATTCCCTGTTGGTGCCCGTGGTCACTCCCCATGGTGCTGTGAGCCGCGAGTGAATCAGTCCCTAGATAGTTGCCCTCATGGCGGTCGAGGAATGACAACCTGAGCAGCCACCCCTATTCTCGACTTCCTGCCACGGGGCAATTGCCAAAGTGACCGCTGAGTGGTTTATTGCTAGAGGTAGTTTTATCGTCCGCGTTCCGCGTCGCGACTGTGAACTGATGACTTCAACTCGTTTAGCGGTGAATCCCAATTCGGCTTCCTCTTCGGCATCGGCTCGCTCTAGAAACCGCACCTGTCAGCCTGGCATTACTCTGGTGGGCACAGCGGCGGCTGATGTTTTAGAAGGTGGTCCAGACAATGATACGTTGCGGGGGCTGGAAGGCAATGATCGACTCGTGGGGCGGCTCTGCAACGACCGCTTGTTTGGCAACCGAGGCAACGACCGCCTTGAAGGAGACGAAGGCAATGATCAGCTGCGCGGCGACCGAGGTAGAGATACGTTGGATGGAGGCTCTGGCCGAGACTTGCTGCTCGGTGGCCCTCAAGGTGACCGCCTCTTCGGCAGGGGCAACAATGACCAGTTGCGCGGTGATGATGGCGAAGATACCCTCAACGGCGGACTCGGTCGCGACACCATCTTTGGGGGGGCGAGTGCCGATACCCTCAGCGGTGGTCGAGGTGCTGACCGTTTGAACGGCGGTCGAGGTGATGATGTGCTGCGGGGTGATGCGGATCGAGATTTGCTAACTGGCGAAGATGGCAGAGATATCTTGGTAGGCGGTGAAGATCGAGATACACTGACCGGCGGCAACGGGCGAGATCGCTTTGTCTACAACAGCCTGGCAGATCGCGGCGACCGGATCACGGACTTTGATCCCGATGAAGAACTACTCGACCTGCGGCAGCTTTTTAGGGACAGGACTATTTACTCAGCGTCCGATCGGTTTCAGGACTATGTGATTGTGGTGAACGACGGCGACAATACGATCATTCGGGTTGATCGAGACGGCAGCCGAGGGGAGCGTCCCTTTGTAACGCTGGTGACGCTCAATGACGTCAATTTTGAAGACGTCGGTCGCAGCGAGTTTCTGGTGTAGCAGCGTCGGGTGTAGGCATTTAGGGTGCATAGGGTGCAGGTGGTCGGGCCGCAGCTCCTGAGCGAAGGCGGAACAGCAGCAACTCGGTGGTTTGTAGCTCGTTGAAATTATCGTCGCTAATCAGCACAAGGCTCTGGGTGCCGTCGGGCAGCAGCGGTCCCAGGGTCATGCCTTCTAAGTTATCAAGGGGAATGCCGAGATCGCTCAAATCGAGCAGCAGCCGTTTGTAGATTGGCGTTACTCCGGTCAGATCACCACTGAACGTGTCAAAGACAGAAATATCGGTCGCGCTGCCGGTAGCAATTTGAAACAGCTTGGCGTTGAAGCCGCTCCTGTCAAAAGAGCGCTCGAGGCTAAGGAAATGCCCACCCTGATCGAGGACTGCCAATTCAGATAGCCCATGATAGGTCGCGGTTTCAGGCACTGGATCGAGGATATAGAGATGCTCAGACAGCAGCACCGGCAACTCTTCACCGACGAGGTAATGCAGCAGCCGGATGCGGGTAGGCGGGGGAGTAGCTCCGTCCTTGGTATCCACTTGATCTTGCTGCAGGGCAGATTCGGTGGCGGCAAACAGGCGGAACGGTTCCACTGGATTGGTATAGCTGCCGGCACTGAGCGTCAGCGACTCAAAGCCTAGGTTATCCTGAACGCCGATTGGCTGCCCTTCAACGGTTGCTGGACGATAGCGGGTCGGAATCGGCAGGCGTTGTCGCCAGCGGCCGGTTGCCAGCTCAAATTCATCGATAAAGGGCGGCACACCTTGGTTGGCTACCCCTTCACTAGCAATAAACAGGGTTTGACGCGGCGACAGAGCAATGCCTTCTAGGTCGAGTGTGTCTGCCGGATAGGGATTACCGTCAGGATCGGTCAGGGTTGTCACTTTCTCAACTTCCACCGACTGAATTACGCTGGCACCGGCACCGTTCGGATCTGTACTGATCGGGTCTGTACTAGACGGAGTATCTAATGGAGTATCGAATTGTTGACTTGATTGTTCTGATTGAGAAGTCGCCAAATTCAGCTTCAGCGTGTAGAAGCGGGCGGGAGCGAAGCGGCTGCGGTCATCCGACACGGCATAGAGACGATTGCGCTGCCGGTCGAAGGTGATGCCCGATAGCCCACCTAGGCGGGTGCCGGCATACTCCTCGGGCAACGGGTAAGCACCCAAAAAATCCAGCGATAGATTCAGAAAAATACGATCTTCAGCTTTTACCTGCGGCAAACTACAGCCCGAGAGCCACAACAGCAGACTGCCAACGACGGCAACCAGACGTACCCAGCGCAACTGGGTCAAGATCGGTCGCAGCTGCAAGGAGGGAAAACCAGCCATCGGTTGCTATGCTCGGTTGCTATTCCTAGAGGAGTTCTAGCGACGTTTTACCTGAAGCTTCACACGTAGCAGTTGGCTGCCACCGAGGACGCTAAGGACCGCAGCATGGTGGTTGTGGTGGCAAAATCAACGCAGGCATCGGTAATGCTTTGCCCATAGACCAGCTTGCTCAGGTCTTTTGGAATCGACTGCTTGCCGGCGACCAGATGGCTTTCTAGCATCACGCCCATGATATGCTTTGAGCCGGTGGCGAGCTGGTCGGCGATGGCTTGCAGCACGACTGGCTGCTGCGTGTGGTCTTTGTTGGAATTGTCGTGGCTACAGTCAATCATGACGCGAGCCGTTAGCCCCAGATTGGTCAACTGCCCAACGGCATGCTGCACATGGTTGCGGTCGTAGTTGGGACCATTTTTGCCACCCCGCAGCACCAAATGTCCGTCTGGGTTGCCCGTAGTCGTGACGATGCTAGCCAAGCCGTCGCGGTTGATGCCCAAGAAGCGGTGGGGTTGGCTCGCCGCTAGCATGGCATTGGCCGCTGCCAGCAAACTGCCATCGGTGTTGTTCTTGAATCCGATTGGCATCGACAGCCCCGAGGCCATTTCGCGGTGGGTTTGGCTTTCGGTGGTGCGGGCCCCGATTGCCGTCCAGGAAATGATGTCGGCAATGTATTGGGGAATGATCGGGTCCAGCAGCTCGGTGGCGGCAGGCAGCCCCAGATGCGCTAGATCGAGCAACAGCTTGCGAGCTAGCCGCAACCCGGTATTGATGTCGTAGCTGCCGTCAAGGTGCGGATCGTTAATCAGTCCTTTCCAGCCAATGGTTGTGCGTGGCTTCTCAAAGTAGACCCGCATCACAATTTCTAGATCATCCTCTAGCTCTTTGCGAAGTGCTGCCAATTTTTGCCCGTACTCGAAAGCTGCATCAACATCGTGGATCGAGCAGGGACCAACAATTACCAGCAGCCGGCGGTCTTCGTTTTGCAAAATGTTGCGGATGCGGTCGCGCGTGTCGGCTACCAGAGCTGCCGCTGTTTCGGTGATTGGCAACTGATCGTGAAGCAGAGCCGGACTCATCAGCGGCCGGGTTTCGACCACGTGCAAATCGTACGTTTTATGCATAGGTTCCAGTGGAAATGGGGATGCAGACTCAGTCGGGAAGCAGTAGCGGCAAAGGGTTATCTCAGAACACTTTCACAGAATTGTTAACCCAGAACATTGTTAACCCAGAACATTCTACCCAACTTCCGAGGGCAAGCCGTGACCGAAATGGCAGGGAAAACCAAAATTTTCCTGACAGTTTTCCTGGTCGTTTCTTGACCGTTTCTTGACAGTGGACTGACAGGGATTGGTTCTGCCCTAGCGGTGCTCTCGTTCCGAGGTAGCGACCTAGCCATTTTTCCAGGCAGCAGGCTCCCCATTCTGCCGATGCTGAGGGCTGAAGCGATTCGGCATCCTGAAATCAGAGCGCTATCTGCTCAACGATCTTTACTCTTCACTGTCCATCTAGGGGAATTTCATGACTTCAGCTTCAGGATCATCAGGATCATCAGATTCAACTCCCGCTTCAGAGCCTAATCCGACTCCGCAACCCACCCTGGCCGCTTTCTCGGACGAACTCGCAACTGCCGTCGAGCGAGCCGGATCCGCGATTGTAGCCGTCAATGCCTCGCGGCGCTGTGCGGCAAGCGGTATTCACTGGCAATCGGGGCTGATCGTTACTGTGGATCACGCCATTCGGCGCGAAGAGAGCATCACAGTCACCTTGACAGCAGGACGCACCGTTTCGGCGAGCCTGGTAGGACGCGACGGCAGCACTGATCTAGCTGTACTCAAGCTGCCGGACACCGAATTGTCCATCGCCGAACTCAGCGAGGAACCATTGCGGGTGGGGCAACTCGTGCTGGGGGTGGGGCGCTCCAGCGAGGGCGAGCTAGCAGCCAGTCTTGGCATTATCAGCAGTCTCGGCGGACCCTGGCGCTCGTGGCACGGGGGGCGTATTGAGCAGTTCATCCGCCTAGCTCTGACGGCTTACTCTGGGCTAACGGGGGGTGCCTTGGTGGACACCAGTGGTCGCATTTTAGGTATGAATACCAGCGGACGGCGGGGGCTAACGCTGACGATTCCCACTAGCACTGTGCGGCGAGTGGTGAATCAACTGCTGCAATCGGGGCGAGTGGCGCGGGGCTACTTAGGCGTGGGGATGCAGTCGGTACAAATTCCTGAGCGACTGCAGCAAACGCTGAATCTCAACCAGGCTACGGGGGTGATTGTGGTCAGCGTGGAACCCGAGAGTCCGGCAGATCGCGCCGGCGTGTTGATTGGGGATGTGCTGGTGCGGCTGGGCGATCAGGCTATCACCGATGTCAGCGATGTCTATCTGCTGCTCGACCCCGACCGCGTAGGGCAGCCTCTCACGGCTCAGATCGTCCGGGGCGGAGCGCTGCTAGATTTGGCCATCACCGTAGGCGAGCGTCCCTGGAGGCAAAACGAATGCTGACTCCGTCGGGTTCCCTTTCTCAAGCCGCGCGATTGACTCAAGATTTGGCGGAGCTAGCCGAACGGCTGCGGCGCTGCACGGTTCAGGTTCACGGTCGCAGGGGTGGCGCAGGATCAGGCATTATCTGGCAATCCGACGGTCTGATCCTCACCAATGCCCATGTAATTCGCAGCTCCCGGATCACCGTTGACCTATGGAATGGACGCCGCTTCTCGGCAACCCTGCTCGGCCAAGACTCGCGGCGCGATCTGGCGGCACTGCGGATCGACGCGACAGACTTACCTGCCGCCACGATTGGTGATTCTAGCCAGCTCCGGGTCGGGGAATTCGTCTTGGCGGTTGGTTATCCGTTCGGTGGCAGCGCCCTGACGACCGGCATCATCCATTCCACTGCGTCCCAAGATTGGCTGCAATCTGATGTGCTGCTCATGCCGGGCAACTCGGGCGGGCTGCTGGCAAACGCTCGGGGGGAGGTAATTGGCATCAATACGCTGATCATTCAGGGTCTGTCGGTCGCGATTCCCAGCCGCGCCGTTGAGCCGTTTTTGCAGCGGTGGCTATGATTTCAGTCATCATCCTGGCGGACTCGGCCATTGGGCGCAGTGGACTGGAGGCAATTGTGCAGAGCAGTCCTCGCTTGAGGATTGCCGGCAGTGGCCTAGTGCAGCCCTCGCTGAGTAGCTGGATCGAGCCGATCGAACGGATCGAGGCGGAGGTGCTGCTGCTAGCGACGGCCTTGCCAGACGAGATGGCTTTGCTCACCCCCGAAGTATCCGAGGCAACTGATTTGCCCGCGATCGTCTGGCTTGCTGACGATATCCAGTCAGTGACCCTGCCAGAGGCGCTGCGGCTAGGCATTCGGGCGATTCTGCCCACCGACGCCAGTGCCGAAGAAATTGTGGCGGCCATCGAAACCGTTGCTCAAGGGTTGCTGGTGCTGCACCCAGAGGTCATGGGCAGTCTGACGGTGCTCACCTCGCCCCGCCCCTTGACGGCCGCTCGCCAAGCCCTGACACCTCGCGAAATTGAAGTGCTGCAAATGCTGTCGGAAGGGATGGGCAACAAATCCATCGCTCGCCAGCTTTACATCTCTGAGCACACGGTAAAATTTCACATCAGCTCGATCTTCAGCAAACTCAATGTCTCTAGCCGCACCGAAGCCGTAACGCTGGGCATCCGCCAAGGGTTAATTTTGCTGTAGCCTAAAGGAGCCTCAGAATCACGTTCGATCCGTTCTGTATTGATCATCTTGATCATCATGTCTGCCCTGCCCCTGGCACCCTGGCGTTCGCCGCTGGCCCGCGCTCTGCATCTCAATCGCTCTTTGGTGTATGCCCGCTATGTGCAGCTAGCAACGGTGCGGGCCGACGGCCGCCCGGCCAATCGCACGATCGTATTTCGCGGCTTTTTGCCAGATAATCAGCTCAAGTTCATCACCGATGCCCGCAGCGAAAAAGTAGAGCAGATGACTCACCAAGCCTGGGGCGAAGTCTGCTGGTATTTCCCGAAATCGCGAGAGCAGTTCCGCCTGCTGGGTCGGTTGCAGCTCGTTCAGGCGGACGAACCAGATCCCGCTTTAGCCGCCGCTCGCCAGTCGCAATGGCAAGACCTGTCTGACGCGGCCCGGCTGCAATTTGCCTGGCCCGATCCCGGTCAATCCCGAGCGGCTGCTAGCGCCTTTACGCCCTCCGCACCCGATCCGCTGCATCCTCTCTCGAACTTTTGTCTACTGCTGCTCTGCCCGGTTCAAGTGGATCATCTAGAGCTGCGCGGCGATCCGCAAAACCGCACCCGCTACGACCAGCAAATAGCCACTGCAACCTCTAAGGACTCTGCTGCTGCCTCTCACCATTGGACCGTGACTGCTGTGAATCCCTGATGTTAAGACGCAAGGCTGGCACCAGAGCCGTGGAGCGACTCTGGACGAAAAGCATGATTTAGGCAACGCATTCGTTAGGATAGGTAGCAGTGGCTAGCAGCCAATGAGAAATTTCAGCGTCATTAGTGGCGTTGCACTCTGGATCGCACGTTGAAACGCCCAGTGGGCTAATGTGGTTAGGATGGCGATATGTCGGCATTTGCATCAAGTTCCGCTTCAATTCCTGCGCTAGATTCCAATCCGGCCGCCCCGCCGACGATGAGGGACACGGTCACTCCGCCGTTGCTTGGTCGCTCGTTGCCAGAGCTAACGGCTTGGGTGAAGCAGCAGGGGCAACCCGACTATCGCGGTAAGCAGCTTCATCAGTGGATTTATCAGCAAGGGGCGCGTTCTCTGAGCGAGATTTCGGTGTTTCCCAAGCAGTGGCGAGCAGCAGTTGCCGATATCCCGATTGGTCGGTCAAAACTGCACTACCGCTCAGAAGCATCCGATGGCACCGTTAAGTTCTTGCTGCAGCTTGCCGATGGGCAGATTGTGGAAACCGTTGGCATCCCTACCTTCAAGCGGGAAAGCGGCAAAACTCGTCCTCGCCAATTAGCCGCTTCCAACCCGGCAGAGCGCTTGATCGACCGGCTCACCGTCTGTGTGTCATCTCAGGTGGGCTGCCCGATGGCTTGCGACTTCTGCGCCACAGGAAAGGGTGGCTTCCAGCGCAATTTGGCAACTCATGAAATTGTGGATCAGGTGTTGACGGTGCAGGAAGATTTTGGCGAACGCGTCAGCAATATTGTCTTTATGGGCATGGGTGAACCGCTACTGAACCTAGATGCTGTGCTGGGGGCGGTCCGCTCGCTGAATCAAGATATCGGCATTGGGCAACGCTCGATCACGATTTCCACGGTTGGCATTCCTGGGCGGATTCGCCGCTTGGCCGAGCAGCAGTTGCAAGTGACGCTGGCGATCAGCCTGCACGCCTCGAATCAGGCGTTGCGAGAGCAGCTCATTCCTAGCGCTAGAGCCTATCCCCTTACCGCTCTGCTCGACGAATGCCGCGAATATGTGCAGATCACCGGGCGGCGCGTCACCTTCGAGTACATTTTGCTGGCGGAATTAAACGATCGCCCAGAACATGCGATTGAGCTAGCCGAGCATCTGCGCGGTTTTCAGAGTCATGTCAATTTGATTCCCTACAACCCGATTCAGGAAGTAGACTATCAGCGCCCCAACGAGCACCGGATTCAAAGCTTCGTAGCGCTGCTAAAAGAGCGGCATATCGCGGTGAGTGTGCGGCGGTCCCGAGGGTTGGAGCGGGATGCAGCTTGCGGGCAACTTCGAGCCTCCCAAATTCAGCTTGTTTAATTCAGCTTGTCTAATAGGATGCCTACAAGTAGGCCCACTCTACGGGTGAAGTGTTGCCGTCGATCTTAAATGTCTACTGTCTACCTGCTGCCTACCTACCCGATTGAAATAATTTTGCCACCCGTCGTTTGCTCAATGTCAGCAGAACTCAATTTAAAGACCGCATTTGGTGTGCCTGCGGCTGCCCATAGTTCCTCATACTGAAGCAGATCTTCATCGATGTAAGTTTCGATCGACTCTGTGTGCCCGACTGAAGGAACACCCCCAATCACAAATCCAGTTTTCTCCCGCACAAAATCAGCCGTTGCTTTCTCGATCGGTTCCGTCACAATTTCGCTGATGCGTTTCTCGTTAACCCGATTGGTACCACTCGCAAGCACCAGAATCGGCTTACTGAACGAACTGTCAGTTGAGTTTCAGGGCGAACAACGGATGAGAGGCACTAGGAAACCAACGGGCGGGCGAATAACCCTGGCGCATAGGCTTCGATGACTTTCCCCGTTTGGGAACAAGTAATCATCAGGTAGTCGCAGGCATGACACTGAGTCTGGGTGAGTTGATGAGTCAATAAATAGTGGCGTTCGGCTGGATTACCACAATTAGGACAACGAACAATGTGCAGGGTTTGTGCTTCAGTCGTTTGCATTTCAAAGGGGCCTCAAAAGAACGAATTTTTCTAAAAATCAACATGCGAATGGGGTGCATGTTCGTTGAATCAAACAACAAACTTGCAACAAAAATAACGAAGTTAAAGCCTGAAGATTACAGGATTAGCTTAGAATTCCTCGCTATTACGGCAAATTCATAAGCAGTACAGATAACTTAATCATGTCAGTCTTCCTAAGCGGTGATAGTGAAGAAACGATGAATTCTGGATAGGGATCGGGGAAATAAAGGATAGTCTCAATTTAAGAATTTTTTAAGGTAGGAGTATCTCTCTAGAGACGGGTCCTTCCTTTGTACGATTGAATGTCATCAATATCTCTTATTTTTAGATTTTCTTTATCTATCTTTATCTGTGATAGAAGCGCGCCTATAACACTTCCGGAGGACGCTGGCGGAAGTACGTCATCAGACCCATGAATAGAATGACGCCTACAACATAGTTGATCCAATCTGGAATAGCTGGATTAGGTGAGACAAATCCTTCAATGATGCCCGCTATCACCAGCAGCGGCACAATCCCAAACACAAGCTGAGCAGCCTGCTGCCCCTGTTGCCTTAGCGCATCGAGGCGGCGATAGCGACCGGGAAACAACACCGCTTGAGCTAGCAAAAAACCAGCCCCGGCCGCCAAAAAAATGGCTGGCAGCTCCAGCGCTCCATGGGGAAATACAAACGCCCAAAATGGGTATGCCAGATGATTCTGCCCCACCAGTGCCCCAATTGCGCCGATCAGAATCCCATTTAACAACACCACGTAGAGTGTCAGCAGTCCGGCAGGGATGCCTCCGACAACGGCAGCAAAGGACACCTGAATGTTGTTCACCATGATGCTAGTCGAGGCAAACGGCTCGATACCAACGATGTTTCCAGTCCACAGCTCTTGGCGGTCGCGCACCTGCTCGATCAAGTCCGGCGGCACAATCAGCTCTAGAAACGTCGGGTCTTGCCAGGCAAACCACCAGCTCACGCTTGTTGCGGCTATAAACAGCGTTGTCGCCAAGGCAATGGCCCCACGCGACTGTTGCACCACCGCCGGAAACCCCCAGCGATAAAACTGCCAGACCGCTCGCCACTCCTGATGTCTTGACCCTTGGTAGATCTGGGTATAGCTGCGGGCTGTTAAGCTTTGCAGGTTCTGTACAATCACAGTGCTGACCTGCTGCGTGCGGGCCCGCGCCAGATCCGCTGAAACCGAACGATATAAACTTGCCAGAGCTTGAATTTCCTCTGCTTGCAGCGAGCGCAACCCCCGACCTTCGGCTTGCTTGAGCAACTGATCCAACTGTCTCCAGCTCTGCTCGCGGCGGGCTATCCAGCGCTGTACGTTCATAAAACTTTGCCAATGATGGAGTCTGCTTCCAGCCTAGTTTAGGATGGAACTCCCTATAGATTAGCGGTACGGTTAATAACGAGGCGAGAGCACTGCTCCATCGCGATGGGTAGATTTGGCTCTCTTCAGTTCCGCCTTGATTGCAGAAATGAACGAAAGTCCTAACGGAACTGCAGACAGCAGCCCCTTAGAACGGGCAGGCGAGCGGTATTGATCACGGCATTTATCACAATGATTAACACTGGAGAATAACAATGGCTCTAAGTTCTGATCCTCAAGGATCGATTCGACCGCTGAGCGCAGGAAATGTAGTCAGTGCAGGGTTACGGCTGTATAGCAGCCATTTCTCCCAGTATTTCGGGGTGGCGATGGTGGCGACCCTGTGGATTTTGCTGCCCATTTTGCTGCTCGCGCTGCTGGTGGGTTTTTTTGTTGTGGTGCGAGATTATGACGGTCTGTTGGGATTACTGGTTCCAGCCTGGATTGTGCTGCTGCTCTACTGTAGCGGCAAGTATCTAGCAGGCTCAGCGGCTATTTCCCGGCTGGCCTACGGCGAGCTAATTCACCACCCCGAATCGGCTCGCGACGCCAATCGCTATACCCAGTCGCGCCTGTGGGGGTTTGTGGCAATTGGGCTATTGCTGGGACTGCTATACACTGCCGTTGCGCTCGGCTTTTATTTCGTCGTGGCGGTGGTTGCGATTGCACTGCTGATTGCCTTGGGAGGATTTGCCGCGTTGCAGGGCGGCTCCTTTGAGCAGGCTCTAGCCAATGATCCGCTAGTAGCGGCTAGCCTTGTGCTGCTGGTGCTCGCGGTGATTGTCTGCGCAATTCTGCTGTTTTCCTGGATCAGTGCTCGCGTTGCGGTGGCAGAGCTACCCTTAGCCATTGAGTCAGAGATCGGCGCTAGCCGTTCGATTGGTCGCAGTTGGGAATTGACTCAGAAGCATGCCTGGCGAATTGTCTTGATTCTCTTTATCACTTTCCTGATTACGCTGCCGCTACAAATCCTGGCGCAAATCATCAGCTCGTTGCTGCAGGCGGTCCTAACTGTCACGATTCCCCCGGATTCGGCGCTATTTACCGGCGTTACTCTGCTGATCAGCTACATCATCGGGCTGGCGTCTGGGGTGTTTTTGTTACCGCTGTGGCAAGCAATCAAAGCCGTGATCTACTACGATTTGCGCAGCCGCCGCGAAGGGTTAGATTTGCAGTTGCGTGACCGACCGAGCGAGTCGATCTAGCTTCCTTGCCTGTCGCTCTACGAATCATTGCCTGATCAACCATGCCGACCGAATGGCAACACCACCATGTCGCTGTTTAAGCAGATCAAAGTCCTGACGCCCGAAAGTGTCGAGCTAGAATTTACCCTGGCCGGCATTGGCAGCCGGGCCTTGGCGTTGGTAATTGACTACCAGCTCTTGGCCGTGAGCTTGATTCTGTTCTGGATCCTGTGGGACTTCTTCACTCGCCGGCTGCTTGAGCTGCTCGATACGCTCGACGTCAACTACAGCCAAGTGCCGATCTGGCTTGCTGCGATTGCGTTTCTGGTTACCTATATTCTCTATACCGGTTACTTTGTCTACTTTGAAGTGGTGTGGCAGGGGCAGACTCCGGGCAAACGCTTCGCCAAAATTCGCGTGATCCGCGATAACGGTACGCCTGTTGGGTTGGCATCTGCAACGCTACGTTCGCTGCTGCGCCCCCTAGACGATCTCATCTTTATCGGTGCTTTTTTGATCTTTTGGGGACGTCAGGAAAAACGACTGGGTGATCTCATTGCCGGTACGCTGGTGATCCAGGAGGAGCGCCCTACGGTTCAAACTGCCTTGACGGTTTCGGATGCCGCAACTGCTCTAGCGACCGAGCTGCCTCAACTGACCGAGCTATCGCGACTGCAACCCGACGATTTTGCTATCGTCAGCGAGTTTTTGAGGCGGCGGCCAAGTATGTCTGCTCAGGGACGAGCGAAACTCAGTCGCAAGTTAGCCGACGAAATTCAGCAGATTCTACGTCTAGAGCAGCTCCCAGACGGTGCCACTGCCGATCTCTTTCTAGAAGCGGTGTATCTTGCCTACCAAAACAACTTTCCCACCTACTAGCGCCCTTTCTCTAACCGAATGACATACCATTGCAAAAACTCTCCAGGACCTAGATCCAGCTCGCAAACTGTATCGATCAGCGATTGCGCCTGAGCCTCAACCGAATTCAGCGCTTGCAGATCGGCCGGCAAGTCGTCCTGGCGCTGGCTAAGAATGCCCTTTAGCTTGTCCAGCAGTTCTGCTGCCGAGAGAATTTGCTCGGGCTGGTTTGGCTCCAGCACAACGAAGGCATCCTCCTGGTACATGATGGAATCTGCCATAGTCAAGTCCTGCCTCTATTCGTCTTCGGCAAATACAAAGCGATACAGCTCGCTGGCATCAGGTTCTGGGCTTTCCTGGGCAAATTTAACCGCATCATCAATCACTTCTTGAATGTGATGATCGATGGCTTTCAGCTCTTCGGCATCGGTGAGCTGTTTGTCGATCAGATAGTTTGCCAGTTTCTTGATTGGGTCACGCGCTAACCAAAGCTCCTTTTCGGTTTTTGAGCGCAGCTCATCGGGATCGGCCAGCGAGTGCCCCCGGAAGCGGTACGTCAGGCATTCAATCAACGTGGGGCCTTCACCGGCTCGGGCACGGGCTACAGCTTCCTGAGCAACAGTGCGAACCGCCAGGACATCCATGCCATCTACTTCGATGCCAGGCATACCAAAGACACTAGCCTTCTTGTAAATTTCGGGTTGCGAGGTCGCTCGTTCATGGGCCATACCGATGGCCCACTTATTATTCTCTACTACAAAAATGATCGGCAGACTCCACAGAGCAGCCATGTTCAGGCACTCAAAGAACTGCCCGTTATTGGTAGTGCCATCGCCGAAGAAGGCCGCAGTCACCTGATCTGCCGATGCGTCACCCATCACTTCGCGGCGATATTTGCTTTGAAAGGCGGCACCCAGAGCTACGGGAATGCCTTCTCCAATAAAAGCGTAGCCGCCTAGCAGCTTGTGCTCGGCAGAAAACAAGTGCATGGAACCGCCCCGTCCCTTGCTGCACCCAGTTGCCTTACCAAAGAGTTCGGCCATGACGTTACGAGCCGGCACCCCTACGCTAAGTGCATGGACGTGATCACGATAGGTACTGCACACGTAGTCCTCGCCAGGGCGCATGGACTGGATGACGCCGGTGGAGACGGCCTCTTGACCGTTATAGAGGTGGACAAAGCCGAACATCTTACCGCGATAGTACATCTCGGCGCATTTGTCCTCGAAAAATCGCCCGAGCACCATGTCTTCGTAGAGGCGAAGTCCTTCCTCCCGAGTGATAGGGGCAATTGACGGCAGTGTGGGGATGGCTCGTTCCTGCATCATGAATGGGCGTATCCTTAAGGGCAAGAAAAAGGGCAAGAGGGCATTAGTCTGGTTATAGCCTGCAAAATGCGGATCGCAAACTACGGCGCAGTTTTAGATATTAACAAGATTTCAGATCGCAAATCTACCCATAACCATCGATCTGGCAGCCAGGAGCGGTGTAGGATGGGAAGGACAGTCAGGGTGCCCTTACCTGAGTTTTCCACTTTTGGCGGAATATAGTTTGAGATTGCTGTCTTTGAAGCTATTGTCTAGGTGCACTTCTATGGGCTGCCGTAGGGCTGTCATATTACGCTCCTCAGGTTTACCCAACCGCTTGTGGCTAGGTTTGGCTGCAATTGAAACAGGATTGAAACAGGTTAGATTGCTTCAGAACTGTGGTTCAGATTTAGGTGCTCAAACTCAGGACACTCTGGAGGCAGGCGACTGGAGAGCAACGGCTGGAGGCAACACTGCCCAACCGTATAGAAACTTTAAAGTTTTTAATCGATTTGCTCCCATCTAACTGGATTGAAATTAGTTACAATCTACCGGCCTGCCGACGGGTGCTCGTCGAGGCTGGTCATTATCGTCTGAACGAGCTGTTCTTGGTGATGCTCTGAATTTAACCGGTGCCGCCAGAATGGATTGCAGCCAGGATGAATGGAGGTTATGGTCCGCAATGATGGATAAATTACTGCGCGTAACGGGGGGTTGCACTTCTTGAAAGTCCGACGTATAAAGCAGGGTAAGCCGGACTGCAGCCGCTCGCCAGCGGTTCGCTGGTCTGCCCTCTTTGCCCATGCGTTTTCAGCAGTCGTAATCAATATCAATACCGTTCGATACCGTGAGACGGGTCTGACCGAAAGGAGTTTGACAGAAGCGTTCTGGACGCTCTGAACTGGGTGCTTAGATGATTGAGCAACCGCTGTTTTGATAGGCGGCAATTGCGCACTTGTGCGCCACCTGGGGGTAAACGTTTGATGTAGCTTATCAGTACTTAGTTGCGGGGGATGGGGATCGTGCGAATTCCGCTAGATTACTACCGAATTCTGGGTTTACCAATACAGGCGACTGCCGAGCAGTTGCAGCAGGCGCACCGTGATCGGATCCTGCAACTTCCCCGCCGCGAGTTTTCAGAGGCTGCCATCGAGGCCCGAAAGCAGTTGATTGACGAGGCCTATACTGTCCTATCTGACTCAACTCAGAGACAGGATTATGACGCTGGATTTCTGGCCAAATCCTACGAACTGCTTGAAGGTGGGCGCCCTCCAGAGAATGAGGAGCCAAAAGACACCCTGAGCAGCCCTGTGAGTGATTCCGAATTGGGAGTTGATTCCTACACCCCCAGCATTGATGTAGAAGAATCTCGGTTTATTGGGGCATTGCTGATCCTGCAAGAGCTGGGAGAGTATGAGCTGGTGCTGCGGCTGGGGCGACCCTTCCTGAGTGGAGGCACACTTAGCCTCAGAGATGGTCGATTTGGCGATCCCGAGATTGTCGCAGCAGACATTGTGCTGACCGTAGCCCTGGCCTGTTTGGAACTAGGTCGCGAGCAGTGGCAACAAGGGCAGTACGAGAATGCAGCGGAGTCTTTGGAAACGGGACAGGAACTGCTGCTGCGGGAAGGTCTATTCCCGAATATTCGCGGGGAGATGCAGTCGGATCTGTTCAAGCTGCGCCCTTACCGTATCCTGGAGCTGGTGTCTCTTCCGGAAGACCAGGTGGCGGCTCGGCGTCAAGGGATTACGCTGCTTGAAGACATGCTGCACGACCGAGGCGGCATCGATGGCTCGGGTGATGATCTCTCAGGGCTAGGGGTCGAGGATTTTCTGCGATTTATTCAACAATTGCGCAGCCACCTGACTGCTGCCGAGCAACAGACTCTGTTTCAGGCTGAGGCGCGTCGTCCGTCGGCAGTAGCTACCTACCTGGCAGTCTATGCGCTGCTAGCCCGAGGCTTTGCAACTCGACAGCCGGCGTTGATTCGGCAAGCTAAGCTGATGCTGATGCGGCTAGGCAGTCGTCAGGATGTGCATCTTGAACAGGCGGTCTGCGCGCTGCTCTTGGGACAAACCGAGGAGGCTAGCCGTGCTCTAGAACTGAGCCAGGAGTTCGAATCACTGGCGTTTATTCGCGACAATTCCCAGGGTGCTCCGGATCTGCTGCCTGGTCTCTGCCTCTATAGCGAACGTTGGCTGCAAAGCGAAGTCTTTCCCCATTTCCGAGATTTAGCCAAACGGCAGGCATCCTTGAAGGAGTACTTTGCTGATGAGGATGTCCAAGTGTATCTAGAAGAATTGCCGGCGGAAGCGGAGCCTGCTGAATGGTCTGCTCCTAGCTCGGTTCCATCCCCTTCCTGGCGCGAAGAAAAGCGGCCGGCTGAACCACACATGTTCAATGCACCCGCCGCGGGTTATGCTGCTGCCCGGGCCACTGCTACCATCGAAGCGCCCGCCATGGCAGATGCGTCAATGCCCGCTGCTGAGCGCGTGACCCAGTCGCCTGAGACCTCAGATAATGGTGCCCACGCTCAGGGGAGTCGCGGCGGCAAAGGCAAACGCCCTGCTTCGCCTTCTGAGAATCGCCCTGCAGCCCAGAACGGAGCGCGGACAGCGCCTCAGGGCAATCCATCTCGTCGATCAGGGGCAGCTCGCTCCACGCTGCGCTTTGATCGAATTCTGCTGCTGGCAGCGGCAGGCTTGCTAAGTATCATGCTGCTGGGATTCCTCTTCAGCCGACTGTTGAATCGCTCGCAGCTCAGAACAGCTTCAGCGCCAGCAAACTCTAGGGTTGCCAATTCCGCAGCCCAAACCGGCTTCTCGCAATTTGTGGCGGATCAAAAACCGATCATCACCGCCAATGCTCCTCTAACCGAGGAGAACGCGCCGGAGATCATCGAAACTTGGTTGTCCGCCAAGGCAGCAGCAATGGGTGAAGAGCATAACACCCAACCCCTAGAGGAAATTCTGGTTGATCCGGCTCTGTCACAGCAGCGAGCCCGTTCGGAGCAGATGCGGGCAGCCAACTCCTATGGCAAATATGAGCACGGCACCATTGAAATTGTATCAGTGGAAACAAGCGGCACTCCAGAAGCTGACTCAACGGGGGATCCCGATGCCGAAGCCACTGCCAACGCAGCCCAGACCGCTCAAATTGAGGCAATCGTAGCTGAGAAGGCGGATTTCTATGTCAATGGGCAGCTTGATGCCTCCTCGTCCTATGACTCGACGGTGCGGGTGCGCTACGATCTCGTTCGCGAAAACGGGCAATGGCGGATTCGGGATATGACCGTCTTGGAGTAGTCAAGCTCAGTGCAGACCGTCGCTTTCCCCAATGAGGCCATCCGGCACCGTTCTGACTTCTGGTACGGTGGGTACGCCTGACTGCTTCTATGTGCTAGTTCTATGTGCTAGGTGATGAAACACAACATCTATTCACAACATCCATTATCGGGCTACTGCATTATCGGGCTACTGACGTGGATGTCCCTTGCCTTAGGACCCGGAGAAACTCTAGTGCCAGCGCCCCATTAAAAAAATCCTGCCAAAGGGTGATGATTGTAGCACCATGCTTTCCAGGGAATTTCAGTAAACTAGAACACACGGTTGATTTCTCTTATTCTTTGCTAGTCATTCTAAGTAATTTATGGTTTGGCCGTTTAAGCCTCGATTTCAAAAACAAATTGCTCGGATTGAAGTGAACGGTGTCATCGCGGGCGCAACCCGAAAGCATCTGCTAGAGGCGCTGAAAACCGTTGAAGAGCGAAAATTCCCCGCGCTGCTGCTGCGAATTGATAGCCCCGGTGGCACAGTGGGCGACTCTCAAGAAATTTATAGCGCCCTGAAGCGGCTGCGCGATAAAGTCAAAATTGTTGCCAGTTTTGGCAATATTTCCGCTTCGGGTGGCGTCTATATTGGTATGGGTGCTGAGCATATTGTGGCCAATCCGGGAACCATTACCGGCAGCATTGGTGTGATTCTGCGGGGCAATAATCTGGAGCGCTTGCTCGACAAAATTGGTGTATCGTTCAAAGTCATTAAGTCAGGACCCTACAAAGACATTCTGGCGTTTGATCGGCAGTTGACCGAGCCGGAACAGCACATTTTGCAAGAGCTAATTGACACGAGCTACCATCAGTTCATACAAACTGTTGCTGAAGCCAGAAACTTGTCGATAGACACCGTCAGAAGTTTTGCAGACGGTCGCATTTTCACTGGGCAACAGGCACTGGAGTTGGGAGTCGTTGATCGGCTAGGCACCGAAGAAGACGCTCGCCGCTGGGCTGCCGAACTCGTAGGACTAGACCCCGATAAGACGCAGTGCTATACCCTAGAAGAGCGCAAAGGCTTCTTGAGCCGTTTTTTGCCTGGTCGAAATCAACTGGCAGCCGATCATTTGCCAGCAGGGCTAACGGCAGGGCTGAACTGGCTAGAGTTTGAGATGGTGACGAGCGGCTTGCCTCTCTGGCTTTATCGCCCTTGAGATTCCCCCCTTTAGGAGATGCAAAAACCTCAGCGGTCGAAAGATTAACGGCGTAGGTAAAGTACGCTTGAGGAAGCGTTTGCTTTGACTCAAAATTCCAGATTCAAGGCTATAACTAACTCAAGATCATCAATGCTGGCTAGGCAATGCTGCTGGGACCGATCGACAACAGCTTTCTCAGCGAATACAATTCATTTGCACCTAAACCCTCACCTAAGCAGGAAATTAACACTCGCTCATTAGGGATTAATTACGGAGGTCATATACGTGGGCTGGAAAGTAAGGGCAATTCGGGGAGCAACTACTGCTTCAGAAAACTCGGTAGAGGCCATTCGAGAAGCCGTCACAGAACTGCTAGACGAACTGGAACGTCAAAACCCGATTGACCCAGATGACATTGTCAGCGCTACGTTTTCGGCAACGCGCGACCTAGATGCTATCTTTCCGGCAGCCATTGCTCGCGAACGCCCCCACTGGCAAAATGTGCCGCTGCTGGATGTGCAGCAAATGCATGTAGAAGGCAGTCTAGAACGCTGTATTCGCTGCTTGATACATGTCAATACCCCGGACCCTGACGGCAAAATTCACCATCCCTATTTGCGGCAAGCCAAGAGTTTGCGCCCCGATTGGAGCATGGCTAGCTTGCGCGATTAATCGAACGCAGCCTGCTGACTGTCAAACTAGACTGCCAAACGCCAATCCGGCTAATCGATCTCAGCTCGTTGACCTTAGCTCGTATAGTCATCAGCTCGTATAGTCATCTCGGGTCCCTTTGGCTTCAATGGCTTCCCCGAGTCGGTTGAGGGCGTGGATATAGGCAGCGGTGCGCATTGAGCAGGAGAACTCGTGAGCGATGGCCCAAATCAACTCGGTTTCACTCGTCATTTTTTCCTTGAGACGGTGATTCACCTCCTCTAGGCTCCAGTAGTAGCCGCTGCGATTTTGCACCCACTCAAAGTAGCTGACTGTTACACCGCCTGCATTGACTAAAATGTCCGGAAAAACCTGAATGTTTTTAGCCTCCAAGATGACATCAGCTGCCGAGGTAATCGGACCATTAGCCACTTCAAAGATATAGCGAGCTTTAATAGCATCCGCGTTATCGTCTGTAATCTGATTTTCTAAGGCTGCCGGAACCAAAATATCGACATCGAGTTCTAGCAGTTCGGCATTGCTGATCGCCTCATGATTGATGCCGCTGCAAACCGTGCCTTCACAGTAAACTGCCTTAATGCCGCGAGTTGCTTCTTTCAATTTGCGGATGCTAGGAATATCCAGTCCTTGCTCAGAGTAGACGCCGCCTTGGGAATCGCTGACGGCCACTACTCGATAGCCGGCTCGATATAGCAGCTCTGCGATCACAGCTCCGGCATTGCCAAAGCCCTGAACGGCGACGGTGGTATCGGTCGGTCGTCGTCCGAATTTGGGCATGATGGTTTGGATGACAAAAAAAGCCCCCATGGCCGTTGCCGTTTCCCGCCCAAGGCTGCCGCCCATTGTGATTGGCTTGCCGGTCACCACGGCAGGCGTAATTTGACGGCGGATGGTGCTGTATTGATCCATCATCCAGCCCATAATCATGGGATTGGTGTAAACATCAGGGGCAGGAATATCGACATCGGGGCCAATAAAGTCAGCAATCAGGTCAATGTAGCCGCGGCTGAGGCGCTCGAGTTCAAATTTAGAAAGCTCCTTGGGGTTAAGGGTGATGCCGCCTTTAGCGCCGCCAAAGGGAATGTTGAGCGCGGCGCACTTGAAGGTCATCCAAAACGCGAGGGACTGAACTTCATCGAGGGTAACGTTGGGATGGAAGCGAATGCCGCCCTTGGTGGGGCCACGGCTGTCGTCATAGCGGACTCGGTAGCCTTGAAAAACGCGCAGGGAGCCATTATCCATCCGTACAGGAATTGAGACCGTCAGGCTCGCTTTGGGATAGGTGAGGCGCTCAACTGCATCTTCATGAATCGTCACGTATCGCAACGCTTTTTCTAGGCGTTGGTTGGCATCCGCTAATAAAGTTGCCGGCATAATGAATAGGTCCTCCTGTCCAGGATCGACTGCAATTGAAGAGACAACAGTCTGCTGGCGCTAGTAAATTGTTACTCTCTATTAAACTGTATCAAAAACTACAAAAATTAAAATCTGTATTAAAAGTTACAAAATTTTAGAGATAGTCATACAAAATCCACTAAAAATCATTGATTTAGCTCTATAGGTTGGCGTACAGTGGACGTTGCTATTGGCATCTGCGTGGTTCGGCAAAGACGCGAGCCATAGAAGCTGTGGCTCTATTACTCAAATCAGTCAATCAAATCAGTTGATTAACTCAGTCGAGTTTCAGTTGGGTTAATGTCTGAGTTAATATCAAGCGTCCAAGGCATTGCCCCTAGCCGGGCTGTGGCTCATTGAGGTAGCGCTATGCGATAGCACTCAGTCGATCTCGTTTGCGTCCATGTAACTCCTTTCAAGAACGTTCATGTAACTCCTTCTTTCGAGCATCAGTACGCTCGCCATTCCTAAAGGTACGATTAAGTCGTATAAGGCCTTTCCATCTGCTGTAGGTCAATCCATGACAACTGATGTAACTCCTGGGCAATCTCCCTCTTGGCACAGTGCAGAGCCGACCGGAGCCGTTGAACTGCTTCAGAGTAACCGGCAGAGAGGGCTGACCAGTGACCAAGTGGCAGAACGTCAGCAGCGCTATGGATTGAATGAGCTGATCGAAATCAGAGGACGTAGCGCCTGGGTAATCTTGCTCGATCAGTTCAAGAACATCATGCTGATCATGCTGATTGCCGTTGCCATTATCTCAGGCGTTTTGGATCTGATCGACCTGCAGTCCGGAGAACTAGAATCCGGCGATATGCCGTTTAAAGACACCGTGGCAATCCTGGCGATTGTGATTCTCAATGGTATTTTGGGCTACGTTCAGGAAAGCCGCGCCGAAAAAGCACTAGCGGCTTTGAAAAATTTGGCGTCGCCGCGGGTACGGGTTGTGCGGGATGGCCGAGTCAGCGAAGTAGATGCCAAAGAGCTGGTTCCAGGCGATGTCATGCTCCTGGAGGCGGGTGTGCAGGTTGCGGCCGATGGGCGACTCCTGGAGGCTGTGAACCTGCAGGTGCGGGAAGCTGCCCTCACTGGGGAGTCTAATGCCGTTAGCAAGCAGGTAGAAACAGCCCTGCCTGAAGATACTGCCATTGGCGACCGGACCAACATGGTGTTTCAAGGCACGGAGGTCGTGCAGGGGCGAGGCACGGTGCTGGTGACCAGTACTGGCATGAAGACTGAGCTAGGACGCATCGCCACCTTGCTGCAATCGGTCGAAGCAGAACCGACCCCCTTGCAGCAGCGGATGGATCAGTTGAGTCAGGCCCTGGTAAGCGGCTCCCTGGTACTAGTCGCAATCGTGGTGCTAGGTGGGCTGATTATATCGGGACCGGGTCGCCTTCGTGAGCTGCTAGAAGTCTCGTTGAGTATGGCCGTTGCAGTAGTACCTGAGGGCTTGCCCGCCGTGATCACGGTGACGCTGGCCTTGGGCACCCAGCGGATGGTGCGTCGCCATGCCCTTATTCGCCGCTTGCCTGCTGTGGAAACATTGGGGTCTGTTACGACCATCTGCTCCGACAAAACGGGCACCCTGACCCAGAACAAGATGGTTGTGCAGGGAATTCATTCAATACGCCATTCCTTTCACGTTACCGGGCAGGGCTACAGCCCTGAGGGCAAATTTTATCTGGCCGAGGCGGCTCCCACGGCTCTGCCGATTACGCTGTCGGATTATCCGGACCTGCAGGCGCTACTGCTAGCACAGGTGCTTTGCAACGACGCGGCTCTGCAGAAAGAAAAAGGGAAGTGGTCCATTTGGGGCGACCCGACCGAAGGGGCATTACTGGTGGCGTCTGCGAAAGCCGGGCTGCTACGCGATGCTTGCTCATATCAGCTGCCGCGGGTAGCCGAGTTTCCCTTCTCCTCAGAACGTAAACGGATGAGCGTGATCGTCGCTAGCCAGAAAACGACGGCTCATCACAGCAATGGCAAGTGCAGTCCGCTACCAGAGCTAGCTTGGTTGTCCCGATCTGCACCGTTTTTGCTGGTTTGCAAAGGTTCTCCCGAACTGGTGCTAGAGCGCTGCCAACAGGTACAGGTGAGTGATTGGGTTGAACCGCTAACCACCGCCCAACGCACTCGGATCCTACAGCTCAACAATCAGCTTGCTGGACGAGGACTGCGGGTTTTGGGCTTGGCCTACAAGCCGCTCACTGCAATTCCGCCTAACGGTTCCGAAGAAACCACTGAGCAAGACCTGATCTGGCTAGGCTTGGTCGATATGCTAGATGCGCCGCGTCCGGAAGTGCGTGAGGCGGTGGCTCGTTGCCGCAGTGCGGGCATTCGTCCGGTGATGATTACTGGCGATCATCAGCTCACGGCTCAAGCTATCGCTGAAGACCTGGGCATTGCCAAACCAGGGGATGCCGTCTTGACCGGACGCGATCTCGAGAAGCTCGACATAGCTGAATTGCAGCAGCAAGTAGAGCGGGTGAGCATCTATGCACGTGTAGCTCCAGAGCACAAGCTGCGGATTGTGCAAGCCCTGCAGCAGCAGCAAAAAATTGTGGCGATGACGGGTGATGGGGTCAACGATGCTCCCGCTCTAAAGCAGGCAGATATTGGCATTGCCATGGGCAATAGCGGCACCGACGTCAGCAAGGAAGCCAGCGATATGGTGCTGCTAGACGACAACTTTGCCACGATCGTGGCGGCGGTAGAAGAGGGACGTGTGGTCTATACCAATATCCGCCGCTTTATCAAATACATCCTCGGCTCCAACATTGGGGAGGTGCTAACCATTGCTTCCTCGCCTTTGATTGTTGGAGCGGCTGGGGTGCCACTGACGCCGCTGCAAATTCTCTGGATGAACTTGGTAACCGATGGGTTGCCAGCTTTGGCGCTTGCAGTGGAACCTGCTGAACCAAACGTGATGCAGCGCCCACCTCATAATCCTAAGGAGAGCATTTTTGCCCGTGGGTTAGGGTTCTACATGATTCGCATTGGGGTTGTGCTAGCGGTAATTACTGTGACATTGATGGCATGGAGCTATCAGTATGCTCAAACAACGGAGGGTCATCCCGACCGCTGGAAAACCATGGTGTTTACTACCCTGTGCCTAGCTCAGATGGGACATGCCATGGCCATTCGCTCGAATTCCCGACCCACCCTCGAACTCAACCCCTTGACGAACCCTTTTCTGCTGTTTGCCGTAGGGCTGACCACCCTTCTGCAGCTGATGCTGATCTATGTGCCGCCTCTACGCAACTTCTTTGGGACCCAAGTTCTCAGCCCGATGGAATTGGGCATTTGCCTTGGAGTGAGCTTGCTGATGTTTGTCTGGGTGGAACTGGAGAAGCTTGGCGCTCGGCTGTTGCCGCGTCGCCGCAAGTGAGCGGTACTCTGCTGCAACCCTGTTCCTGACCTGGACTGCTACCCTAAATGAAGGGGTAATGTTTTAGAGCGGCTCAACCTGTGTATCTGAAAACGCTTCACCTTCAGCAATTTCGAAATTATCGAGACCAGCAGGTGAAGTTTTCTGCCCCAAAAACGATTCTGGTAGGCGACAACGCCCAGGGCAAGTCAAACTTGCTGGAGGCAGTCGAGCTGCTGGCGACGCTGCGGTCTCACCGGGCCCTACGCGACCGGGAACTGGTGCTAGAAGGCGAGCAAATTGGGCAGATCAGCGCTACGCTGGAACGCCACGCTACGCCTGTGGATTTGTCGCTGATTGTGCGCAGCAGTGGCCGCCGTACCGTCAGCCAAAATGGCGAAACTCTGCGACGGCAGCTTGATTTTCTGGGCGTGATGAATGCGGTGCAGTTTTCCAGTCTGGATCTAGAGCTGGTGCGCGGCAGTCCTAGCGAGCGGCGGAACTGGCTCGACACGCTGCTGACTCAACTCGAACCGGTCTATGCCTATATCTTGCAGCAGTACCATACTGTATTGCGGCAGCGCAATGCCTTTCTCAAGCAGCAGTCTGGCGAACTATCGACCCCGATGGACCTTGCAGCAGAATCTGACCTGACGCAATTGGCAATCTGGGATGCCCAACTCGCCGCGATCGGCTCACGGGTGATTCGGCGGCGGGCGCGGGTTCTAGAGCGGTTAGCACCTCTGGCTCAGACGTGGCATCAAGCCATCAGCAACAGCACAGAAAAGCTCGAAATCCACTATGCACCTAACGTAGCCGCCGAAAGCGATGATCCAAGCGCCATTCAGCAGGCATTCCTAGACAAGCTAAAACTGCGCGCCGTGGCAGAACAGCACCAAGGCACGACCCTGGTTGGGCCCCACCGCGATGAAGTGGAATTTATTATCAACCACACCCCGGCGCGGCAGTATGGTTCCCAGGGGCAGCAGCGGACCCTAGTGCTGGCGCTCAAGTTGGCAGAATTGAAGCTGATTGAAGCGGTGATTGGCGAACCGCCCTTGCTGTTGCTCGATGACGTCTTGGCGGAACTCGATCTCAATCGACAGAATAAGCTGCTAGAAACAATTCAGGATCACTTTCAAACGCTGATCACCACGACTCATCTGGGATCCTTTGATGCCCAGTGGCTGAAATCCTCGCAGATCTTCACTATTCACGCTGGACGAGTGCTGGAATCGGGCTGATTTGCGCAACGGCAGATTGCAGGGTCTAGTTATCACTGCAACTGCTGCACCAGAACCGATTGTGGCATGATCAGGAAGATATGCTTTCCAGTGGTTGCCAGTTTGCCCCCTCTTGCCAGCTATGCGATTTAAACAGCAGCGATCCCACACCGATATGCCAGATGTCAATCTGGTACCTATGATGGATGTGTTGATGACCGTCCTGACCTTTTTCATTATTGTGTCAATGACGTTAACTGGGCAGCGGCTGCTGAATGTGAATCTGCCGCAAACCGACGGCACCGGCGCTGAAGCAGACAAAGCCAACCGCGCTTCGCTAACGATTGGGTTGAATAGTGATGGTCAACTGTTATTTGAAGATCGGGTGATTACCTCGAATGAACTGGCAGAAATGATGGTCAGCTTTCTCACTGAATATCCCGATGGAGTGGTGCTGCTCAAAGCCGATCGCGACCTGAACTACAGCCAAGTTGCCGAGTTGCTCAGAACCATGCGCAACATTGGCGGCAGTCGAGTGTCGTTAGCCATCGAGCGAGAGGCTGGCTCCTAGCGTTCCTACTGGCTATTAGCATACTGCTTTGC
The DNA here is from genome assembly GCA_015272325.1 of Synechococcales cyanobacterium C42_A2020_086. Classification (GTDB taxonomy): domain Bacteria; phylum Cyanobacteriota; class Cyanobacteriia; order Elainellales; family Elainellaceae; genus JACYLU01. Next base: position 196,200 of record JACYLU010000028.1, read on the forward strand.
CTGAAGGTCAGCCATGGTCATGAAAGTCTGATGAAAGTCTTACGGTTGGAGTAGGTCTCCTATCGCCGAAAACGCTAGATTAGAGCTAAATTATCTAAGGCTGGGTCTTGTTTGGCGCTGTTGCAGCAATCTTGGAAAGGGAATGGTGCAGCGTTTCTTGGACCAATTCACGGCAGAGGCGAACCCCCTCTCCCATTCACTCGATCTCGTCTGAATAGATACGGCGGCATGAGCACTAATGTTTCTCTATGTGACCTAATGCATCTTCCGGTCAGTTTTGCCTTAGTGACTGCTGCTTTCCATCTGTTGTCTGCGGCTGCTCTGGCTGTTCCGCCTGGTTTCCCAGAGCCGACCCAACCGCCATTGAACACTCCCGATGGGAGTTCTCTTTCTGAATCTGCGACTGCCCGCATTACAGCGACCGCCTCTGATGCTTGGCTGCCCTACTTGAACCCGCTGCAGGTGGGTGCCGTTCCCGAACTGCCGCCTCTTGGTCGACCAGAACGCTTCCTGCCGATGCCCAACGCTGGTTTGCAAACGCGGCTTGTGATTCGGCTGAGCGATCGCCGGGTCTATGTTTACCAGGGCAATGAAGTCTACACTAGCTTTCCAGTTGCTATTGGCCGGCGAGGGTGGGAAACGCCGACAGGGCGACATACCGTGATCCAGATGCAGCAAAATCCGGTCTGGCAGCATCCTTTCACTGGCGAACTGGTGCCACCGGGGGCTGATAATCCTTTGGGGGCGCGTTGGATTGGATTCTGGACCGATGGAACCAACTATGTGGGGTTGCATGGTACTCCCAATGAAGCCTCGGTTGGACAGTCTGTATCTCACGGTTGTGTACGGATGTACAACCGGGACGTGATTCGTCTGTTTGAATTAGTGCAGATTGGAACCCCTGTAGAGGTTGTTCCCTAGCGGCCGGGGTGCATCGTCGCAAGAGTGTGCTGCTCTACCTGCTTCTCTGTATCCTGAGGGCAGTGAGTAGAGAGGCAATATCAGTTAGCGCGATCACAAAAAGATCGAAGAATGAAAGAAAAATAGCAAAGCAACACGAAAAAGTGACTAACATGTCATGCATATCTGTATGTACTACCTACTGGGTGCAACGACGAATTAAAAGACTGCCGAATTTGCCATAGCCAGTCAAGAATAAGCTGAATAGCAAAACTGCAATAAAACAGAAATGACATGGAGGGGTTATGGATAGAACAGTAATGTGGATGCAGTGGAATAATCTGGGAATGGAACAATTACATATTGAAAACACACCGCAAGGCATGGCAGCCGATGGGGTGGTCGTAGGAGTAAAGGATGGTAATCCCTTTCGAGCACGCTACCAAATTGATACCGATAAAACCTGGAAAGTTCGAGAGCTAAGTGTTGAACTACTCAATACGGGTGGAAAGCGGTTAGAACTTCAGTCTGATGGTAATGGCAGTTGGCGTGATGGGCAGGAAACCCCCGTTACCGCATTATCCGGATGCCTGGATGTTGATCTATCCGCGACGCCATTTACCAATACCTTGGCGATTCGGCGACTAGGACTGAAGCCGGGTGAAACGGTCGAGCTAACGGTGACTTATATTGCTGTACCAGAAATGGAAATCCGCGCAGTACCGCAACGATATACCTGCCTAGAATTGAACTCTCATGGGGGCATCTATCGCTACGAAGGCTTGTCTAGAAACTTCGTAGCTGAGTTGCTGGTTGATCGCGATGGTCTGGTGATTGAATATCCCAAAACCTTCCGGCGGATTTGGTCGGTTGAAGAACCGTCCTAAGGATCTTGGTGCCTCGACTGCACTGCCAATAAAGTTACCGACCTTTCGTCTCCCTACCTTCTTGTCTTCCTATGTTGCCGATTAACCCCGAACAGTTTGCAAGTGACAATTACTCGGGCATGTGCCCCGAGGTTGTAGACTACATGCTGCAAGCCAATGCTGGTAGTGCTCCCGCCTACGGAGAAGACCTCTGGACGCAGAAGGCTACGGACGGCTTTCGCGAGCTGTTTGAAACGGATTGCGAGGTGTTTTTTGTCTTCAACGGTACGGCTGCCAATGCTCTGTCGTTGGCGGCCCTGTGCCAGTCTTATCACAGTGTGATCTGTCATGAAACGGCCCATGTGGAAACGGACGAGTGCGGCGCGCCAGAATTTGCCTCCAATGGTTCCAAATTGCTTTTGGGCAAAGGGCCACAAGGGAAGTTAACTCCTGCTGCCATTGAAAGTATTGTGCAGCGGCGTAACGATGTTCACTACCCAAAACCAAAGGTGATTAGCCTCACTCAAGCTACAGAACTCGGTACACTCTACCAAGTTGACGAGCTGCTGGCCATTCGGGAGGTGGCACAGCGTCACAATTTACGAATTCACATGGATGGTGCCCGCTTTGCCAATGCAGTGGCGGCAATGGGCTGCTCTCCGGCAGAGCTAACCTGGAAATGCGGCGTCGATGTGCTCTGCTTCTGCGGGACCAAAAACGGCATGGCGGTCGGGGAAGCGATTTTGTTTTTCAACAAAGCCCTAGCGGAGGATTTTGAGTATCGCTGTAAACAAGCAGGGCAGCTTGCCTCCAAAATGCGATTCATCTCGGCTCCTTGGTTGGGCCTGCTAGAAACAGGAGCCTGGCTGAAAAATGCCCAGCATGCCAACCGCTGTGCTGCCTATCTGGAATCACAGCTTTTGCAGATAGATGGGGTGCAGATTCTGTTTCCGCGAGAAGCAAATGCGGTGTTTGTGAAGTTGCCGGAACCTGCCATCGAGTATTTGCGATCCCAGAACTGGCAGTTCTATACATTTATTGGTTCAGACGGTGTGCGGTTCATGTGCTCATGGGCGACCACACAAGCGCGCATCGATGAACTGGTACGGGATATTCGGGTAGGAGTGGCAGCAGCCTCCCCCTGATCGGTTTAAGCTGTTGATTTTTGCTGCTGCAGCAAACTGTCAGCAAAGGATTAGGTTCATCAGAGTTCGGTAAGCTGGTCTGCAAAGGTAGTGAACTCCACTACTGGAACCTAGGATAAGATTCGGTACGATTGAACAGTAAAGTAATCTACAAGCAATCTACAACACCGAACGGGGGTAATCATGCAAAGTGCCTACGACTCCGACAAACGCAAGCTGCTATCCGCGCTCTGCCACGGGTCTATTTTTTTCAGCGCGTTGTTGGTGTCGGTTGCAGTTCCCATTGCCATTTGGTTTGTTTCGGAAGATCCAGTCGTTAAAGACAACGCCAAGGAGGCACTCAACTTTCACCTCAATGTGTGGTTATACGGGCTGCTGCTGGTGCCATTATCGTTTATTACCTTTGGGCTAGCTGGCGGCATTTGGTGGTTGGTTCACTGGGGTCTGACAATCTGGGCAGTGTATCAATGTTTGACTACCCCGGAGCGGCCTGTGCGCTATCCCTTCATCTTCCGGCCGCTTTAGACTCCCCGGATCAGATAAAGATAGGTAAAACGTAGCAAAGGAAAAAGCCGCAGCTCCAAATTCACTGGGTCTGCGGTTTATGATGTGGATCTACCCAATCGCTTGCCAGTTCCAGAAAGCACCCTGAAAAACTGCTGGATCCTGGCAAGAAGTCTACTGTTTGATTAAAACCGTGACAGCTGCAACGGCAATCAGCATCTCATCATTTTTATCGTTGAGTGATGTTCACACCGTGTATTCACTGGGTATTCACTCAGGCATATTGACTCATGATCAATTGCGCTTGATCGGGCTTGATGGCGCTGGTCATGTTCAATCACACACCGTAGCTCTTGCGCTGCCACTCGTTGAATTCGGTTAAGCAACGATCCGAAAATCAGATGCAGTGAGAGCGGGGGCGGTCGTTAGGGCGTTGTTGTCACTGTCAATCGTGGCAAACTGTCCTCCCTGCCCAAAGCCAGCTGCAGAACCATTGGCATTGAAGAACACTCTGCCATTGGTTCGGTTATAAACAATCCGCTTGCTGCTGGTGCTGGCAGCGGCATCATCGTTGACGAAGGCAATATCTGAGAGGCTGATGTTGCCAAAGGTGGTTTTGTCCAGCACGATCTTGTCGGTGCCGCGGACAAAGTCTGTCACCCGATCGATACCCAGATCCGCCGCGTTGAAGTCTCGACCCGAATCGAAGCGGAAGAAGTCTCGACCGCTACCTCCGGTCAGCGTATCATTACCGGCACCACCGTTGAGCCGATCGTTGCCTGTGCCGCCATCGAGGATATCGGTGCCGCCCCGGCCAATCAGCGTATCGTTGCCGCCATTGCCGGTCAGGGTGTCATTGCCGTCACCTCCAACCAAACGGTTGGCGTTGTCATCCCCAACTAGGGTGTTGCTCGATGCCACGGGGGTGGGCGTGGGGGCTGGCGTGGGGATGGGTCCAGCACTAGGAGCGGGAGCGGGTGTAGGAATGGCGCTATTGGGGTTGAGATCGCCACTGCCGAAAAGCTGCGTCCAGTAGGTATTGTAATTGACGCGACCGGTGTCATTCGCGAGATAGTAGTAGCCGACGCCAAGCTCGGTGTAGTTAGCGTTGAGCATGTTGGCGCGGTGACCAGGGCTGTCGATCCACCCCTGCACTACAGTTTCAGGAGTTTGGTATCCTGCTGCGATGTTTTCTCCCATGGATCGAGCTTCATAGCCTACAAGCTTCGCTCGATCCCACGGTTGAGAACCGTTTTTGCCAGTGTGGCTAAAGTAGTCTTGCAGCGCCATGTCCTGAGAGTGGGCGTCAGCTGCTGCATTCAGTTCCGCATTTAACTTCAGCGGTGCTAGTCCATTCTGAGCGCGAAACCCATTGGTCAGTTCCAGCACGCGGTTGACAAATGCAGTGTTCGTTGCCACAGTCATTGCTCCTTAAACTTGATTGCAACTAGATTCGGTAGGCTTGGACGCACCACAATGAGGGGTGATCCATCCCCTGATCTCGAAGCCGCTGAATAATGGTTAATTCATGCAGGCGGGTGTAGTAGGTACCGCTCTAGCCACAGTGAATCGGCAACAATCCTGCTTCCGTTAACAGCTCGATAGACGATCTGAGTCTCTAAAGAAGCGTCAAGTGCAGACATCAGAAGCACAGGAACACAATCGAAGTAATTCAGAATTCAGACACAGTTAATAAGAGTACGCTGTTCTGGGAACATTCGCTCAAGTTTCTCGGCTGGGGAGGGGGCTAAGGAGGAAGCTGCCAAGAGAATAGAATCCAGATCATTGGCATGCAGATGCTGGGCCTCTGCCAAAAAACGGAACATCCCTGTATTTTGGACTTCACTCGCACGAGAACAGTCGCCGTACGACAGTTCCAGAGATGACGGAAGGCAGCTAGCAAAGTTTCCATTGAGAACCAGGCAGTTTGGGAACGCTGATCTGCCTTTTAGTTAAGCGGTTCACTAGGAGCTTTGGGCTGAGGGGGCACACCCCATCAACGATATTTGCTGGTTGATGCTAATCAAGACAGTGCAGAATTAAGCTGTCTGCTCCACCAATGGCGAATTCGCGATTCGTTCAGGGAGGGTTAGATCGGTTTGGATTGAATCATTGATGAAAACCAATGTAAACCATCCGCCGAAGTGAAAACGGCTGAATCGCATTGTGATCTAGCCGAGAGACACACCTTAAAACGTAACACTACTCTACAGTACTGGATGGAAGATATTTTTCCGGACGGATTTGTTGCTGATTAGTAGATGCAATCGTTATCAATCTCGGCTTTGCGATTTGCAATCAGCTCAAGAATCCCGAGAATCTACTGTAGTCATCCGGACCTTCTGCCCTTCTGGAGAGGGTATGGGTTGAAATGCGGGTTCGAGCTGCATTTCAAAAGGCGACTGCCCGTTTAGAAGCAACTCGTAGGATAATCAAAGAGCTGAATCCCTGTTCAGCTATGCCGATTGTAGGAGTAGCGCTATGCATGTGAAAGCCGCTGTTGCCTTTGAAGCTGGGCAGCCTCTAAGGATTGAAACCGTCCAGCTTGATGGACCCCAAGCAGGCGAAGTACTGGTGGAGATCAAAGCGACGGGTGTTTGTCATACCGACGCTTTCACCCTATCCGGTGCTGACCCCGAAGGCCTGTTTCCGGTCATTCTAGGTCACGAGGGTGCAGGCATCGTGGTGGAGGTAGGGGCAGGAGTCCAATCGTTGAAACCGGGAGATCACGTAATTCCGCTCTACACGCCCGAATGTCGCAACTGCGAATACTGCCTCAGCGGTAAAACAAACCTCTGCCAAGCCATTCGCAGCACGCAGGGCAAAGGCGTTATGCCCGATGGCACTAGTCGCTTTTCAATCAACGGCAGGATGATCCACCACTATATGGGGACGTCTACGTTTGCTAACTACACGGTGTTGCCAGAAATTGCCCTTGCCAAGATTCGCGAAGATGCTCCGTTTGATAAAGTCTGCTACATTGGCTGCGGTGTTACAACCGGCGTGGGAGCCGTAATTAATACAGCCAAAGTTGAACCCGGTGCTAACGTGGTGGTATTTGGTTTGGGCGGCATTGGGTTGAACGTGATTCAGGGAGCGCGGATGGTGGGTGCCAACATGATCGTGGGGGTTGACATCAATCCCAAGAAGCGTCCCCTAGCGGAAAAGATGGGTATGACTCACTTTGTCAACCCCAAAGAAGTTGATGGCGATCTAGTGCCCTACCTCGTTGAGTTGACCAAGGGCGGAGCCGACTACAGCTTTGAGTGCATTGGCAATGTCAATACCATGCGGCAGGCGCTAGAGTGCTGTCACAAGGGCTGGGGTGTCAGTGTGATTATTGGTGTTGCCGGTGCCGGGCAGGAAATTAGTACCCGACCGTTTCAGCTCGTCACCGGGCGTGTTTGGAAGGGGACTGCCTTTGGCGGCGCAAGGGGACGTACAGACGTGCCTAAAATTGTGGACTGGTATATGAACGGCAAAATTAATATTGATGATCTAATTACCAACGTCTTGCCCATCGACCAGATCAACGAGGCGTTTGACCTGATGCATCAAGGAGAGGGAATTCGCACGGTACTCACATTCTGAGTGCATTGCAGAGGGTTGGCGACTTCTCCTACAGTTCATCTTCCTACAGTTCATCTACAGTGTTTTTACATCTACAGCGTTTCTACTAAATCGATCATTTTCTCGTAGGTCAAGCCTTTGACGCGCAGCACGACTTCCTTGAGAAAGCGAAAAGGCTTTCGCTGCCGCTCCTGCTCGATCAGCTCTACGACTTTCTCGACGTTGCGGCTGGTCATCCCAATGCGCTTGAGGCGATGCAGCAGATAGTCAGACTCGGCATGGTTAAACCAGTCTAGCAAGGCATGGGTGGAATAGAGCTGTGCCCTTAGCACCTCGATTTGCTGTTTCAAGTCTTGGATAGCAGGGGGATAGGCATCAGAATAATCCCCTGTGGCTCCTGCTGGAGCTGGAGTCGAGATTCGGCTGCCGCGAAATAGCTCGATTTGCTGCTGGATAATTGCCCGATCGCCGGGTTCAATGATAAAGGCAGCAATCGCATCACCGCAGCGATGATCCATCTGGTACGCCGTTGCCACGGCATAGTATTCAAAATTGCCATGCAGCACCACATAGGAATTGAGGTCGTCTTCGCGGCAAATCACGATTGGGTTGATCAGCCCGTCTGCCTCTAGAACCAACCGAGCGGCCGCTTCTAGGTCGGTCGCGGAGAAGTTCCAGCGGGATACAGTGGGTCGAATTTTGCTGAGCGTCACAAACGATGTCGCGAGTTTCATGCAGCGGCTCCTTACCCCTAGCTTTCCCTCCCTTCTAGGGTAGTCTCTAGGGTAGCCAAGGATATTGGCGAAAGTCGGGTTTCCGCTTGTCGAGGAAGGCCTGTTTGCCCTCGGCTCCTTCAGCGGTCATGTAGTAGAGCAACGTGGCGTTTCCGGCTAGCTCTTGCAGCCCCGCTTGCCCGTCGCAGTCGGCATTGAAGGCTGCCTTCAGACAACGAATTGCAATCGGGCTTTTCTCCAAAATCTCTTGGGCCCACTGAATACCTTCGGTTTCGAGCTGCTCCACGGGCACCACACAGTTAACTAGCCCCATCTCGAGTGCCTGCTGAGCGCTGTACTGGCGGCAAAGAAACCAAATTTCCCGCGCTTTCTTTTGCCCGACAATCCGCGCTAGATAGCTGGCCCCAAAGCCACCGTCAAAGCTGCCAACCTTGGGTCCAGTTTGCCCAAACACAGCATTTTCAGCGGCAATGGTGAGATCGCAAATGAGGTGTAGCACATGCCCGCCGCCAATGGCATAGCCTGCCACAAGAGCGATCACCACCTTAGGCATCGAGCGAATTAACCGCTGCAAATCGAGCACATTGAGTCGGGGTACGCCATCTTCACCGACATAGCCTGCTTCCCCCCGTACGCTTTGATCGCCTCCCGAGCAAAAGGCATATTTGCCATCCGTGTGGGGACCCGCTCCAGTGAACAGCACCACGCCTATGCGCGTATCTTCGCGGGCATTGCTGAAAGCATCATACAGTTCAAATACCGTTTTGGGGCGAAAGGCATTACGCTTCTGGGGGCGGTTGATGGTAATTTTGGCTATTCCATCTGCTTTGTGGTAGAGAATATCTTCGTAGACTTTGGCAACGTGCCATTCAACCGACATGGGTCACTCGGGCGGGGTATCCGCAGATCACACAACGTTACTACCCTACTACCCTACACCGGAAGCGAACCCCTGGCCTACTCAGCCATCGAAAGGTTCGGGCCGATGTTCTGGGTGTTAATCCCTGTCAGGAAATGGGCATTTTGAAATGGGCATTTTACAGAGACTTCCTCAAGACTATAGAAACACCAAAAGTCATTAATAAAATCATTAAACGGAATCAACTGGGTTGCCATGAGCCACTCTGCCCCCCTCCCTAGTTCTCGCTTGCCTCGAACGCTGAGCACCCTGGAAACGTGGGGGTTTGGTGTTGTTACTCACATTGCCTGCCCGCTGATGGTACCTACGGTACATGCCGCATTGGGGACTAAAGCCTTGTTCGTTTGGGTGCCCGCGGTGATTGTTGGCATCGTGTTGAATTATCAATTGCGGCGACTGGGGGTGCGATTCATCGATTTGGCGGGGGGCACCTCTAGCTATACGTTGCGGCTCTGGCAAGATCGTCCGCTGGTGGCTCGCTACATCGCACTCGCGTTTTTCTCAGCGTGGATCGCTGCTGTTCCAGTCTATGTAATTGTTCTGACGGATCTGATTAAGGCGAATTTAGAGCTGCTGAACGTGCCGTGCCCGGAATTGCTGCTGAAGATCGGCCTTACCCTTTTACCGATGGTGTTGGCGTTCAGCGGTGTACGGGCGATCAGCTTGCTGCATTTGTATTTCATTATTCCTGCCTTGGGGTTGCTGCTCCTGTTTTGCAGCCAAGGACTCAGCTGGTTGGCGCTGTCGCCGGATAGTCCGGGGTTATTCCCTGAGCGTCTGGAGGTGCCCAGTTTCCGAGAATGGGCCCAGTGGTTTTTCCTAGTGGTCTGGGTGACTTATTCTGGCGAATCGGCGGCGGCCTTCACTGCCGATAGTCGCAATCCACGCGGCACGCTGCAATTTTTGCCGATTTCGGCCTGGCTGTTGGTGCCCGTGTTTATTGGTGGTGCTTGGGTTGTGATGCGGCTTGCTGCTCCTGACTCAGGCGACGATGCTTTTTTGACCCTGTTGACAGCGTCGCAAGGCTTTTGGGGCGAGTCGGCTGCTTTGGTCGTCACCTTTTGGCTTGTGGCAACTTGCCTGCTGAATAACACCACCATTGTGGCCCTCTGCCCTCGAATGCTGTATCAGTTGGCGCTAGATCAACAGCTCTCTCCGGTGTTTGCCGTGGTGTCGCGACGGGGTGTGTCTGGACCGGCATTGCTGCTGATGCTTGTGCTGAGTCTGTTGGGGCTGGGATGGGGCAATGTGGGACGGCTCGTGGTGTTTGGCAATGTGACCTGGTTTGTAGCCATGGCGGCTCTGCATCTGGGGCTGTGGCGACGGCGGGATCAACCGGAAGTGCTCTACCCTCGATTGAGTCTGGCATTGTTTGCGCTGGAAGGAGTGGTTTTTGTGGTGGCGGCCCTGGCTTGGGGTTGGCAGGATTTTGCCCTAGGGCTGCTGCCGCCGCTAGGGATTATGGGAGTGGATGCGGTGATTCGCCGTTTGCCGCTGGCTATTTGTCGCCCCCAATGGTGGCAAGAACAGTATCGCGCTCGCCTGCCCGTAGCGTTGAATGACTCTATCATGGTGCAGATCGTGATGCTGATTGTCTTGCTGTCGGGGGCGGTGCTGACGGGTTGGTGGTTTGGTACGCGGCTGCACAATGGCACAACTCAAAGCAGCGAAAATCTGGTAGCCATTTTGCTGATGACCGTTGTATTCGTGGGGGTGGCTATTGCCTGCTGGACCAGCCTACCGCAAGTTGTTGCCCTAGCCGAAGCTCGGGAAGCCACTGAGCATTTATTAGAAGTGGCTCAAGACGGCATTATGGTGGTGGATGAAGCAGGCATGATTCAGCGAGCCAATCCAGCTACGCAAGCGTTTTTTGGAGCAACTCTCGATCAGTTAGTGAATAGTTCCTTGCGCCACTGGCTGCCGCAGCTCGCTGAGGATCCGAGCCATTGGCCCCGTCGCAGCGAACAGTCGTTGCCGCAATCGCTCCACCCCCGCACCTTTGAAATCTCAATTTCCGATCGACCGCATCAAGACTTTCGCGAATATGTCGTAATTCTGCACGACGTGACGGCCCGCAAGCAGGCTCAGCAGGTGCTGCAACAGTCTGAAGCGGAAATGCGTCAGCAGGCACAGCAGCTTGCCTCGCAGCTCATCCAAAGCGAAAAAATGTCGAGTCTGGGGCAACTGGTCGCTGGGATTGCCCACGAAATCAACAACCCCGTTAACTTTATCTATGGCAATCTCAGTCATGCCGCTGACTATACTCACGAGCTGCTAGACCTGCTGAGGTTGTATCAACAGCATTATCCTCAGCCCGTTGTGGCAATTCAGCGCCAAGCCGACGCCATCGATGTAGGGTTTCTCGCTGCCGATCTGCCCAAGCTGATCCGCTCGATGAAAGTGGGTGCAGAGCGAATTCAGAAGATTGTGGTTTCTCTGCGCAGCTTTTCTCGCAAAGACGAGGCCGAGATGAAAACTGTGGATATTCACGACGGCATCGACAACACCTTACTGATTCTCCAGCATCGTTTGAAAGCCCAACCCCATCGCGCCGAGATTCAGATCCAAAAACATTACGGGCAGCTTCCTCCTGTGGAATGCTATGCAGGGCAACTGAATCAGGTGTTCATGAATATTCTGGCGAATGCCATTGATGCCCTAGAAGAACGGCTATCCCTTGAGCCAGATCACGCAGCGACGGTGCAGATCTACACCCAGCGCCTAGGCTCTAATCAGATCCAGATTCGCATTGCAGATAATGGACCCGGCATTCCTGATGCAATCCGCCATCAACTCTTTGACCCCTTCTTCACAACGAAACCCGTGGGGCGAGGAACTGGATTAGGGTTGTCGTTGAGCTATGACATTATCACCAAGAAACACAACGGGCAGTTGCGCTGTCTTTCGCTTGCAGGAGCCGGTGCCGAATTCATCATCGAGATTCCGCTGTACCAGCAGGCGGTTTCCGTGGGTCAGTCTGTCTAACCCAGCAGCGAAATAGCAAGACCGTAATCTGGGTTAGAAGAGGTTGCCCTAAGACTTTGAGACCGACTGCACCCCCCAGGAATTGCGCTCCCAAAACACGCCTTCGGCATAGCCCTGAATCGAGGCATCCGCAGCGGCGAGATCGAGCCGTTTTTCGGTGAGGCAGCAGTAGGTGGCATTGATGTCTATCCCCACATACCGCCTGCCGGTTTTTTGAGCCACGACGGAAGTGGTGCCAGCCCCGACGAACGGATCAAAGACGACATCACCTGGATTTGAGCTAGCCAGGATAATTTTTGCCAGCAGTTTCTCGGGTTTTTGTGTAGGGTGGTCGGTGTTTTCGGGCATCGACCAAAAGGGCACGGTTAGGTCGGTCCAGAGGTTTGAGGGGTAAGTGAGGCGGTAGTTGCCGTGGCTGGTTCTTTGCCAGTCTTTCGGATTGCCGTGGGTATCGGTGTAGGGGGCGATGACGCGGCGCTTCAGCTTTACGGCATCTACATTGAAGGTGTACTGCTGGGAAACCGTACAGAACCAGATCTGCTCAGAACAGTTTTTCCAGTTGGCTTTTGCCCCTCGACCCTTCTCCCGCTCCCAAGTGATGCAGTTGCGCACGATCAGGTGCTGCTCAGCCACTAGGTGAATCGCCGCCGCCGAGCGCCAGTCGCCACAGATATACACCGAAGCCGTGGGTTTGAGAATCTTGAGCAGGCGGGGCAGCCAAGTTTCTAACCAGGCTCGATAGTCGGCAATCGAACGACCGCGAAAGGAGGTTGCTCCAAAGGATTTGCTCAGGTTGTAGGGGGGATCGATAAACAGCAAATCCACAAAACAAGACGGCAGCCAGTCCAGGATTTCAAATAGGTCCTGGTGAACGGTTTGATTCAACAACTGCTCTGGCGGAACTGGGCCCGACAGCTTCTGCAACCGAGACTGGTAATAGTGCAACTCCGGCTCTGATAGGGTGAGAGTACGGTTTCGCGGTGCTCGCGGCTTATTCACACTAAGGTTCACTCAGATCTTGAACGGCAATCCTTTTGCCAGAATACTGTGGTTTGCCGAAAACGAAGCAGCCTTAGCGCCCAACATCAGCGCAACTAGAAGCATAACTGTGGGTAGATGAGTCTTCTCACCGCGGCATGATTCAGTAGTGGAGGAAGTCGGTCCTGCCAGAGGATCGCCCCTGACTTGATACTGCTCATGCTCAACACTTTACCTGCCGATCTCGAAACCGTATTCACTGCCGAGTGTGATCCGGAAGCCCGGTTTGCTGCCCTCTTGCCGGTTTTGTGCCGCGTTTTGCATACCGATCGCTGCTTCTTGCAGGTGCGACATCCCGAGCGGCGGCTCTACCGAATTTTTTGCTGGCGACGTCGCAACGACATTCCCGACCTGACGACAGACGGTTGGCAGCCCGAAGACCCATGGGAAGAGGATGACCCGATGTTTGCCGCTGCGCTGAGCGCTGCCCCTTCTATATTTGTTGCCGATATTGAGACAGCCGGAGCTGAGGTGCTCAATCTCGAATTTGAGCGACAGTTCGGCCATCGCGCTCTTGTTCATGGGCATATTTGCGCGGATGGCGTACTCTATGGAATTTTGCAACCCTGCTTATTTGACCAGCCTCGTGTCTGGAGTGAAGATGATCGGGCAATGGTAGCGGCAGTGATTGAACGTGTTAAACCAGTCGTTATGGACTACAGCAAGACAGCCAGCCACTAGATCTCTCAGCTCTCGGCTCTTAACTCTCGGCTGATCCGGTCCACATGCAGGTTGACTAACAACACTCGAACCGCTCTGCAGAAACAAGCTGCACCCCGCGAATCAATCCCGGATCAGGTTCAGTCCGTTTTCGGTCAAATCCCGCTGCATTAGTCAGAAATCATCAATTCTGTTTGAATACTTAATGAACCTTTACTAAAGTCTTGATGAATTAAGTGCTGAGGAGACTTTTACTAAATCCTCATTCTATCTTAATATCAAGGGGCAATATAGCAAGTATGATTAGGCGTCTACAAAAACCTGCTTGAAATTTTATGTCATCGTCTGCAAAGCCTTCTTCTAACTACTTGACAGATCAGATTACTCATATCGCTGATTACATTGTCAAACTGAAGCGCCAGGAAAGAAAAGCTGACCCCCAGCAGGACATCACTGAAGAAGAACGAAAAGCAGTGATTGTTGATGCCTTGGATATGTATAAGCTTTTGAGTGAGAAAAGCGCTCACACCAAGGGTAAAATTTTGGTGGAATACAAAAAAGGATTACGTAAAATCATCGAGGAAGTGGTGCTGCCCTGACTCCAACAAGATGTTGCTTTCTCCGCGAATCATTTTGAATACATCGACCAAGAGTTGATTGCGGCAGTCAATCAGGTTTAAGGACTTGAATTTTCTTGCCTTGAGTTGCGCAATCAACTTTTCGAAGTACTGCTCCATATTCTTGAAGTGTTCCGCTAGGTGACCATTGTAGCGCTGCTGTCCTAGGGTTTCTGGTGTAGGGAATTGATTATTAACACGCAATTCCGACATCAGTCGTGTTATTTCTCTTAAGGACTTGTGAACGGCGGGATTCACTGCTTTCCATTCGCCTTTAGTTTTGTAATAGTCCTGTACTGCAGGATCGGCAATTACTAGGAGCAATTTACACACCACTACTAATATCTTGCCTAGATCGGCGAATTGCGTGAAGCGATGCGGATACAAACCTCGCAGCAGCAAATCCTCGGAGGGGCTAGCTTCTGTTTTTTCGTCAGGCTCCTCGAAGGCGCGATCCAAAATAACAGTGTCGGCTTCTCCAGAGGCTTGATTGCGGCGGGTTCCGTCGGAAGCAATTGCCCAGCAGTACGTGAACATGCGCAGTGCTTTGTGTTTTATAGCATGCAAAAGTCGCTCTGATTGCTGCGATTCTTGGCACAGCTCTAACATGCCCATCGCAAACAAAATAATGCTAGAGGTGCTGCCAAAGAGGTAAATAGAATCTTCTTCCTTAGCACGAATGTCTTTCAAAATAGACATATCTAAACTCAGGATATTGTTACGCGGATCATAAATTTGTTCCTGGTGATCCTGAGCACTGAGTTCTTTAATTAACGGTACAACCTGCACCTTCGTTTTGCCATAGGGTTCGTAATATTTTTTGCCGTCGTCTTGAATGGTTTTAGGTTGACTGTCAATCTTATCTGCGATTGGCATTTTTAGGCTGCTATCACTGGAATACGCTGTTTCTCGTCCGGCATTGTCTTTAATTTGCTGATAGCAGGTTCTGCCAGTTGAGGCATAGCAGAGCAGCGCATGATCGATCAATCGTTTTGCCCAATCAATACAGATTTCTCGACTAAATTCGGGTGTGGCAATGGCATAATGCTCGCCGAGATAGGCCACCATGAGATAGCACCAACTCTGATAGGCAGACCATTGAGCATAAAGTGTTGGGTCACCATCGCGAGCTGAACAAATTCGAGCTTTTTCTAGTAGACGAACAGGCTCTAATAACGACTGCCATTTGCCCGACTGCCTCGTATAGTCTGGGAAAAAGATATGGAGCTTGGCCCGATGGGCATGGATTCGCGCCAGAAGATGGAAATGTGGATGAAAATTACTCTGCGGTAATTCATTTAGTTTGCAGTATCTTGCAAGGCGATCGTCTAAACACTTTTGAGCCGCTTCCAGCCATTTCTCGGCAGAACGGACTGCCTGATAACGGTCTGGATACGGGCATTCTGGATCGTCTAAATCACTGAGATAGTGATAGCGAAACCAGCAGAGATAGTATTTAGCAAGAATGGCATTGCCGAGGAAACATGCCGAATTTTCATGAAAATAGGGCTTCACTGCATCGAGGTACCGTTTAGCGACTCGATACAATCCTTCCTTGAGGTTGGCATCGGCAATTTTAAGGTGAGCCTCAAAGGCAATGACACTCCAAGGTTTTCCAGGGTGATGCTCTACAAATTGAAAATCTTGCTCGCGGCGGCGATAGCGATTGCGAAAGATAGTTTCTTCGAGTTCACCTTCCATGGCTCTGAGCGAGAAAGGATAGAGGGACAGCCGCGACTCGGCCCGTTTGAAGGCACCATATTCCTCAATGCGGTGGCAGAGTTCCTGCAAATAGCGTTGGCGATCAACACCAAGTTGCTGGATTAATCGCAATCGAGCATGAAGTGCCGCTTTCACCGAAACTTCTATCAAATCAAAACCGCAAAACTCGCCATAGGCCGCTTCCGACGCTGTTGCAACCTGTTCGCAGGTAATTTGTTCATCGATCGCTCGGTCAATGTCTTCAAATTTGTAGAGTTTGACCAAGCTGTAGGACCACACCGGACCGTGATTACTACTGCCTACCAATTCGTCATTGCTGAGAATTTCATCCGGAATCGGCAAATAGTCCTGCAAAACGGGGATGTCCCAAATCAACACCCGATTGATCACCGCAATGATGTGAGACAGGGGACTGCCAATGCCGGTAATTTCCTCGGAAAAATCGAGCCGTTTATAGCCCAACTCTTGCTTGATGGTGATGACGTTCGGAAATTCCGTTTCGTAGCTGTCGGGCAGCTTGATGTAGAAATGCACTTTAACTTTGTAGGCAAACTGGCGCTCTAGTCCATTGATGCTGTCTTGATCTTCTTCTGGTTCTAGAAGCTGAGGATTTAGCAAACCGCTTTCCTGCCCTTCTCTCTGGACATAGAGCGGCAGCGGGCGCATTTTTTCTATCTCAAAGTACTTGAAATAGATGGGAAACTCATCGGTGAGAATCTCATTCTCAATGACTGAGCGAGTCAAACGTTGAATGAAATGCGGTGTCAAATAATTGGTGTATTTTTCGTGTCGTGTGGAGTGCGATTGTTTGGCGAGCAGGGCTTCGGCTTGCTTGATGCCTGCTTGAAACTCAATGCGGCTAATTTCCCGTTCTACTTTTTCAACTAGTTCAGCAACCTTAGCCGATTTCCGTTTACTATCTAGTCCATTAAAGTACTGCTGAATCAGTGAATCAATGGTTGCTTCAATTAAAGACCGAGTTGATCGCCGATCGAGATGGGTAGATTCTGTGAGCTGAGTGAGATGGTTGGCCAGAGCTGTACGCCGCAGGAAGGCTTTGTAGAGCTGCACAGCTTCTTCAAAGCTAATGCCTTTGATGGGATCGGTCGCATCTTCCAGCAGCCGTTGAAATAGGACATCGGCAGGATGGACGGGTAAGTTGAGGGCTTCGCGCTCCCCCCTGGAAAGCTGGAAAAACTTCTGTAGTGCTCGCAGTTTTTCGGCGCGAGTCAGAATTCGGGGTACCTTGCGATCGGGCGTGGTGGCGCGCTGCTCGTCCCAATAGGTTTGCAGGGCCGTCAGGATCTTCACCAACTTGCCAAGCGTTAAACCCGGAACAGGCTGCTCTTTTTCATCGGGATAATACTGGTCGTGCAGTACCGAGCGCAACACTCGACGCACAAAGATTCGCTCCATGCCCCACTGCTTCGCAATGCTGCTTTCGTTCGGTTGAGACAACTTCTTGTGGCTGCGTCCCTGCTTGCTAGTCGATACTTCCAGATTGGTGAGGCTTAGCAAGTACTGATAGACCGCCTTATCGCGAGTTTGATCGTCGTGATCGCGCCGCCCTCGCTCGAGTTCTGAGGATTCTGAGCCGGACTCAAATGGAATCGGCGTCGGATCGGGTGAGGGAGGTTGGGAGGAAGGGGAATTTTTCATACAATTTCTAGGTTATCTGAAGTGCAAGATTAGCAGGTCCTTGCTTGTTAAGCTGTACATTTTGAACATCTTTGACACTCACATCCTGATAAAAAGTCAAATTATTCAACACGGTCATGAAAATTTGGGACAGTTTCAGATATTAGACAAACCGAACCTGTTTCTACTAAGCCCCCACTACTCAGTGTAAAGCCTGGATACTCAGTCGCCTCCTTAGCTACCGAATCGCCTTGGAGACAATTAGACATAAAAAGCGAAACGTTTGTAGCTTAAAACACTATTTTCTTAGCACGCACAGGTTAATTATAAGATGCACATAAAAAATGTAAATCTCGTTCACCCTAGGATGAACAATGTGAAACATATGCTACTATCCTAGTTAAGTGATGAATGCTGGAGATTGAGGACTGACGCATTCGGCTAAGCATCCGGTGTTTGGTATCGAATTCGCTGGGTCAGCATTGGTAGGACCTCACTGATAAAAGCGATGGACCTGCCCAATCACTAGCAGCAGATTTAAGTTGAATTGAGTTCTAGTGGAGGTTGCTTGGCTTAGTGCTCTATCGCGCCAAGCTGAACGCATAGAGCTATCTGTTGCGACTGCTGTGGGTTCGGGTTAGTTTTGCTCTATATGGGGGTGTTACCAATGAATCTTGCTGACTATGTGTGTGATCATCCTGAACAATTTCAATTGGAGTTGAAGCATCTAGGCAACTGTGCAGCCGCCGAGTCGAACGGTTCTGTAGCCCAGCCGATATTGTCTTCTATCACGATGCCGCCTATTTTTGTGCTGCTGCTTGCCATTCAATTGCAGATCTGGGTAACGACTGCCTATGGTGAGACGCAGATTCTCACAGAGCGGTACAAGCACAATAAGCTGAAAATTCAGCTGAAAGCAGGCAGCAGCTACATTGCTTATGTGACCGACGAGGAAATTGAGCAAATCAAGCTATGGATTGCAAGGATCCAGGATATCTCTACTGCTCTCTGTTCCGTTGATAATCGTTAACTAATTGTCCTAACTGTCTTGCCTATGTAAACCTTCACACAACGCCTTCATATCCAAATTGTGATGTACATGAGGTACACGCCGGCGGAATTGGTTTATACCATTTCTGTCGGCTGTTTTTTTGAGTTGAAACCCCAAAATATCATTTCACACCATGGAGTGTTCAGCGATGACTTTGAGATGTTCATTAGCCCTGCTGCGGTACGGGAGATGCAGCGCTATGAACCCTAAAGCATGAGCTGAATTATATTGAAGATCTCTTGAAGATCTCAACAGTCCTCCATGAAGCAACGTCAATACCTGCCTCGCCTGCTCGCATTTGGGTTATAAATCTTCATTCAGGACGATACTGCTATGGCAAGACCCCGATGCAGACTTTCCTCGACAGCCTTACTCCTTACCTATTACCTACTGCGTCGCTACACCAATTTTGACACCTTCAACCATTCTCAATTTATCCATCACTTGAATCACTCGCCCATAGTTGACCTCTACATCGCTACTGATGACAACAGAAGTTACAATAGACATGCTAGGCTAGCCGTGTGGGTAAGAAATCAAATTTCCCCTCCGAGACGCAATAGCTATGCTGATGACTCAACCGAACTATTCGTATCGAGCGATTGATGCGATGGGATGCGAAATCATCTTGGAACGGTCCGCTGAACGAATTGTGTGTCTAACTGCGACGGGAGTGGATAGTTTATTGGAACTCAATTTAGAACCGGTGGGCTACCTAGCTAACGGCATTGCTCTTTCAAGTTAGGATGGCAAGCAGGGCGAGTCGATAGCCTCTGTCGGCTCTTGGATGTTTCCTGACCTAGAGGCGATTTGCCGACTGCAGCCTGATCTGATCCTGGGCTGGACGTTTTCTCATCGTTGATATCGGCGGTGGTTGTCTCGAATAGCTCCTACCTATCTCATGGGCGGGAGTGGGTATGATGCGGCGTTAGCACGGTTGCGCCAGGTGGCTCAACTGACAGAGCGAACTCCAGCAGCAGAAACAGCGATTCAACAGCTTGAAGCCTTGATCGCCACCTACCATTCGGAACCGTCTCGGACTCTTTCAGACTACTTTCAGACTACTTTCAGACTACTTGTTTGGATGACTTGCTTGTTTGGATTACTTGGGCGCAGCAACCGAAATCAGGGTCAGCACTAGCATGGCCACCGACACCGAAGGCACGAGCAGCAGCACCTTGCGGTAGACGGCAGCGCTGCGATCCACCACTGCCGGTGCAACCCAGCGGAGCTGCCCTGAGGCCCTGAGCTGGTTGAGATAGTAGGCATCGTAGCGAGCAGTGCGAGCAAAGGGAAGTTCGCCTTGGGTGCGCTGGGGCAAAATGCGCCGCCGCTGGTAAGGAACCATAGTTTCGCCAAAGGTGGTCAGATATTCCTCACTGTTGAGAAGATCATCGATAAATCCCTGCAACCCTTTGGTGGCTAATACCGTAGACCAAGCTAGCTTTTCGCGATTGTCGTAGACGTTGCGTCCTAACAAGCGCTGAATACACAGTTCCACAAAGCGGTAATTGCTGTTTGGTTCATAGTTCAACCGTCGAAACGACTCTGAGAGAACCAATCCTTTAATAAAGTCGCGAACGGTGATGCTGCCCGAGCGGAGCTGAGATTCCAAGACAACCTGACGATGGCTCGCAATCATCTGCTGTTCATTGAAGATTTGCCGATAGGCTGCATAGATGATTGGGTCAACTTCTGCACCGCGAGGTTGGTTGTTGGTGGTATAGAGGATGGGCTGTTCATCTCCCCCAACCTCAAAGCCAGCAACGCGCTGATTCTGGCTGGATAGCGGATAGCTGAGTAAAGGAAGGGCCATTTAAAAACTCCTAGTATTAACGAGAAGAGTACGCCTTGAAATGCGAATTTACAGGAATAGGGAAAAGAAAAGAGATGAAGGCAAGACGCATCTATTTCCCCCATCTCTCGTTACTGGACACACTCTGGGTACATCAACTCATAGCATCAACTCGCTGGAGAACTCACTCATCAATTCGCTCATCAATTCACTCAACAGTCACAATTTAGCTCACACCTGGATCACGATCTAACTCACTAGAAGATTTATCAGACAATTTACTAAACAATTTACTCGTTTAATCCAGCTCGATCAATCTCTAGAAGAATGAAGCAAGCAAAGATAACGCCGCCAAGACCGCCCACTAGGAAACCAGAGGTAAACAAACTCCAGTCTTTGGCCGTCTTGAGGTTGCCCGGCAGCACGCCGACGGGTCGCTTGCGGCGATCGCTGAATACAGCTATTCCGTAGAGGGCTAGGCACAGGCTGAGAATTACAACTAGTCCAGCAGCTCCCCCAAACCCTGCCAGCAGTGCCTGATCGGTGTTACGCAGCGGTCCCAGTTTCAGGAACGGTCCCAGCAGCAGATAGCCATGGGCCATGCCGATTTCCAGTCCTCGGGTGATCGGCAGGAGTCCGTCGCGGTAAATGGGGAGCTGCTTGATCCAGCCACGGGAGGTATCGCTGCTGTTGATGGGCGTGGCCAGATTACCTTGCTGTGGGTCATTGCGGAAGGGTTGCACCAGTCCGGTCATGGGCGGAGTACCGTTAAACTGGGTATCGCCAAATAAAGAATCGGCATTGAACTTCATCTGGCTAAACACGAACCCGGCAGCGATGGCTTTTGCCCGCAGCGCGTGCCAAAAATGCCCAGCCAGCAGCAGACTGGCAAAAATCAAATGGAATAGCATCAGCCAAGTGCGGACCGTAATCACGCCATCGACAGTGAGGGTGCCGGTGGGTCCATAGAACACCGCAGGATACACCGTATCGTTGACACTAATGAAGTAGGAGACAAAGAAGCCCATATAGGCAAGGGCCGCCTGACTGTAGGACAGATAGGCTTCCCCAGACCAAACAAACAGAGGCTTGGTCCAGGCTTTGGGTGCGGTGCGGATATGCCAGATGCCGCCAAGAATGCAGGCTGCCCCCACATAAATGTGACCACCTACGACGTCTTCCAGGTTATCCACTGCCGCCATGCCCTGCAAAGTCCAGCCTCGAGGCGTAATCCCCACCAAGTAGCCAAAGATCCGCAGTGGATTTAGGGTCGGGTTGGCAACTAGCCGTACATTCTCGATTGCCGGATCGTAGAGTCCACTGGTGATTGCCTTCAGCACGAGCAGCAGAGCGCCCATTCCCAGCAGCACCAAGTGAATGCCGAGGATGGTCGTCATCTTGTTGCCGTCTTCCCAGCGGTAGCCGAAGCCTTTTTCATCAAGCTTGGCTGGACCCAGTGCCGCATGATAAATACCGCCCGCACCCAAAACGGCAGAGCTGATCAGATGCACCATCCCGATGGCAAAGTAGGGATAGGTATCGATTACCTGTCCGCCCGCGCCGACGCCAATGCCCAAGCTAGCCAAATGCGGCAGCAGAATTAACCCTTGCTCGTACATTGGTAGTGCCGGGTTGAAGCGCGATAGCTCAAATAGCGTCATTGCTCCTGCCCAGAGGACAATCAGCCCCGCATGGGCGACGTGTGCTCCCAGCAGTTTGCCAGATAGGTTGACAAAGCGGAAATTACCAGCCCACCAGGAGTAGGGATCTAGGGAATCCGCGACATAGGTTGTAGGCACAGCCGGATCAGTGGAAAAGCCCAGCGGCTGTAACGGATTGTTGGTGGTATTTAGAGTCGAAGTCATTAGATCACCTGCCCTCTGGTGGACGCAACCACACGCCCTTCCTTGAAGCTGTAGCCCGCTGCCCGCAGAGCATGGAATAGGTGCCCTTGCAGGAAGAAAAATCCCAGCCAGAAGTGAGCATTTGCTAACCAAACGCGGGCAGTCAACTCGCCGTCTACACTGGCAAATACCGGAAAGCGGTCGAATTTGAGAACCAGCGTTGGGCCAAAAAACTCTGGCGGAAAAGCAATGGTATTGACGCTCACAAACAACGTAGCAATGAATGCCATGAGACTCACAGCGCCAATACTGTAGGACAAATAGGCCTCACCCGACCAGACGAATAGTGGTTTTGCCCATGCAAGCGGTTTGCTGATGATATGCCAAATGCCACCGATAATGCAGAGTAGACCCACATAGATATGGCCACCGACTACATCTTCGAGATTGTCCACGCTTGCAATCCAGAATTTGCCTTCTGTACCTAGCAGGTAGCCAAAAATCGTTGCCGGATTCAGCGTAGGTTCACTGATTAGCCGCACATTCTGCACTGTGGGATCGTACAGCCCACCAAAACTCGTTGCCTTAAACACCAGCAGCAATGCCCCTAATCCCAGCAGCGTCAAATGAATGCCGAGGATGGTCGTCATCTTGTTGCCATCATCCCAGCGGTAGCCGAAGGCAGGAAATTTGGATTCCAGGGTTTTGGGTCCTTTAAACACGTGGAATAAGCCGCCGGCACCGAGGAAAGCAGAGCTGATCAGATGCAGCACTCCAATCACAAAATAAGGGTAGGTATCGAGCACCACGCCTCCTTCGCCCACGCCCCAGCCCAGTCGAGCTAGGTTGGGCAGAACAATCAAGCCCTGTTCGTACATTGGGCGAGCTGGATCGAAGCCTGCGACTTCAAATAGGGTAACTGCCCCTGCCCAGAGCACAATCAGCCCAGCATGAGCCACATGTGCTCCCAGCAGCAAGCCAGAAAAATTCACAAGTCGGGCATTCCCCGCTCGAAAGGGGATCTCGCTTATTGTTTGACTACTTGCGGTCATAGCTGTGATATCCGCAGTCATCTCTTTCCTCCTGATCAAGTTCCCTGAACGACGCACTAGCTAGGAGCGCGCACTGAATCGGCAGTGCTAGGTACAGCATCAGTTACATTCTGGGCAATGACATCAAACAATGTGCCAAAGGGAGTTCCCTTGACTGCCGACCGCGCTCGATAGGCATGCCAGAGATGTCCCAACAGCGCTAGGAACCCCAACCCCGCATGAACGCTAGCTAGTGCTGGCCGCACTGAAGCGGTGGTTCCCCCCACTGCTCCATAAAACACGCTGGGATAGGCAACTTCATTCACCGAGACAAAGCAGGCTACGCTGAACCCAGCCAGCGCCAGCGCCCCCAAACTGTAGGACAGGTAGGCCTCTCCAGACCAGATCAGTACTCGCTTGGCCCAATTCAATGGTTGGGAAACAATATGATAAATTCCGCCGACAACACAGAGGATACTGACCCAGACATGACCGCCGATCACATCTTCCAAATTATCGACGCTCGCCATGCCGGTGATTGTCCAACCGTGCGGGCTAATGCCGAATAGGTAGCCAAAAATGCGGGCAGGGTTGAGATTAGGCTGCACCAAGCGTACTTGCTCTGTGAGCGGATCGTAAATACCACCCCAGCGCGTGGCTCTTAGAACCGGCAGCATTGCCCCAATGCCTAGCAGCACGAGATGAATGCCCAAAATGGAGGTCATCTTGTTGCCATCCTGCCACCGGTAGCCAAAGCCGCGCTCATCCAGAACTTCGGGACCCAGCACAGCATGGTAGATGCCACCCGCACCCAGCACGGCCGAGCTAATGAGATGCAGCATGCCAATGACATAGTAGGGATAGGTATCGATGATTTGCCCGCCAATACCGACGCCAATTCCTAACGTGGCGAGATGGGGCAATAAAATTAATCCCTGCTCGTACATCGGGAGAACGGGATTAAAGCGCGACAGTTCAAACAGCGTCATTGCTCCTGCCCAGAGGACAATCAGCCCCGCATGGGCGACATGGGCACCGAGCAATCGTCCCGACAGATCGGCAAAGCGGGCATTGCCAGCCAAGAGTGGCGCATCAGACTGCTGCACCTCGGGTTCAGTAGACCAACCTAATGCTCGAAATGCAGGTCGCCAAAAAATTGAAACAGCCATTCACGACTTCCTTTGACGAAGACTTTTTTGAAATTCAAGCCAGATACATCCGATATATTGCCTAGCTGAAAGAACTACTAGACCTACTTAAAATGACCCGGCCATGAACCTATGGGCCGAGAAAAAGGCACGTTGCCATCAGGGTTGCCACAAGGACCCAAGAGGTGCAATTTACAGACCCAAAACAGATCACATGCAGCGCCGTCTTATCAGAGTCAGCAGCTAAGTTTTGGCAGCATTCCTCAAAAGATTACTTGCTGCATAAACAGCTACTCTATTGAGTATTTGCTTGCCGTTAATAGCAGATGCATCTATCGTGTTCTTCTCACGCTCTTCAACCCTTGCCCGTCGACGCGAAGCAAAGGATTTTCAGCGGACTTTTGTTAGGCTAGCTCTCAAAGGATTTCTCAATTGCTACGATTCACGGAACTAATGAGAATCGATTGCAATAATTTGATTATGCAGGCTCCCGAAATTTCGCAAAAGCAAACTTAAACCTTCGTTACATTAGCCGGTCTCGATCAGGACTCTGCAGCCATGACGTTAAAGGTTCTTAATATATCGTTTGGTACCCTGCTAGATGATGGTAACTAGAAACAGTAGGGTAAGTGTTGCACCGTCGTGAGACACTAGTCCTAACAAGGCTGAGACCGTTCCTGCTTTCCGCAGCTTGACCGTGAAGATGGCGCTAGTGGAAGATCTAGTGGAAGATACTGTATCTAGCAGCATTTAGCAGCATTTAGCAGCCACAACCCAACTGCCGACCGGAAGATCGTTCCTATAAGAGCTAGTGCTCGACCTTTAGCTGATCTCAAGTTCAGGTGATGAAGCAGACGCTGACCCGCATTGCTGAATTCAGTTTGATCGTTCTGCTCGTCGGGTTTGCCATTTGGCTGGTCAACCGGGTTGGCATCGAGCAGGTGCAGGAAAATGTTGAGCAATTTGGTATATGGGCACCGCTGATTGTGCTGCTGCTGCGATTGACAAGCATCGTGATTCCTGTTCTACCTGGAACGGCATACTCGATTTTGGCAGGAGCGCTCTTTGGCTTTGGCACGGGTTTGGGGATAATTGTGCTGGCCGATCTGATTGCTTGCACTACTAATTTCTGGATTGCCAAACGCTATGGACGAGACATCGTGCAGCGATTGGTGGGACGGCGATTTATGGGCAGGGTGAATCGCCTCAGCCGCCGCTATCTAGAAAGCAACTTCTTCTTGCTCACCGGCATCCTAATGATGGGAGGCTTTGACTTTGTATGCTATGCCGTTGGCTTGACTCGGATGCCGTGGCGTCGTTTCATGGGCGCGTTGAGCCTCAGCTTGGTGATTGCTAAGCCGCCGATTGTAGCGATTGGAGCTGGTCTGTTTGCAGGAGGTCGAATACTGCTGGCAAGTGCCCTACTGGGAACGTTTGCGATAGCGATTCTCACCGGCTGGTTGAAGCGAAATCAATCTATGAATGACCAAGCTCATGATGAGTAATGATAATTTTGCAGCCCGCTGAGTCGTGCCATGCAAGGGCTAGCAAATTCTGAGCAATTTCATAATGCAGACATTCAAGAGGTTCTCTCAGACCCGGATCCAGCACAGTGGGTGCAGATCGGACAAGTTTCCCTTGCTTTGCTGCCAGATGGTTCTCTGGCGTCAGTGCTGGTCATAGATGGCGCTGGTTCGCCGGATCAAACAAGCCAATCACCTGCTGACAAATCTGCTTGAAGCGCAGTTGGGTTTGCGAAAGAGGCGGAGCAATTCCCCAAAATTCCTCTATTCCCTGGGTACTGTACCGCCACTGCTGGCCAGTATAGCAATGTCCTGACAGTTCAACGGCGACCGATTGATCTTCTCCAGCCGCAGGCAGGCGAATCTGCATGAGAATACTGCGGCTCTGACAGGAAAAACTGTGTCCTGGAAAATGGAAGCCGAAATCAATCGAATTGGGATCATCAAATTTTCTAGTTTCGGAATTGTTCAACCAAGGACTGAAATCGACCGCTAGATCGGGAAACTCTGAACGCATTAAGTTAACGACTGCAGCAATCTTGCTCACTAGGTCAATAGTCGTTGCCTGTTCTGAAGCATTCACTGAGATAACTCCTTAGACAAGTGCAATAGACAAGTGCAATGAGCAAAAAGAGGCGCAAATTGAAGTGTTCTCCAGGACGGCTATTGGGAGAGGACTATTGTGGGATAACTTGTGGGATAACTTGTGGGATAACTGTTGTGAGATGAGAGAGACCGTTCTGGCATAACTGGAAACTAGAACTGCCGGGGTCGGTCGCGCTCGCGGCTAATGCGGTCCTGCATCGCCTGATAGGTTTCCTGCCAACGATCGCGCCACACCTCCCGTGCTTTATCCAGATGAGAAGCCGAGTGAGGCGAACGGTCTTTGCGAAGAAGATAACGGAAATCCATAGTGACATCCTTCTAGAAGCAGAGCTGAGTGCTCTTGTGAGCCAATGCTCAATAGCAAATCGACTCAACACTAGCTCAGCAGCGGCGCGGAGTAATGGTCAAAAAATTTAGCGAAGCAATATTGCTCCTGTTCTTGCAAATCATTGTAGACTTATTGAGAAAGTTTTGCAATAATAATCCTGAGCTAATTGCATTGAGGAATCAACATGAGTCGATATGCAGCAGAGTTGCGGCAGACCGCCAGGGCGATGGTTGCTCCTGGCAAAGGCATTCTGGCAATGGATGAGAGCAATGCTACCTGCAACAAGCGTTTTGAGATGCTCGGAATTCCCACCACCGAAGAGCGACGTCGCGCTTATCGGGAGCTAATCTTAACAACCCCTAATCTCAGCGAGTTCATTAGCGGTGCTATTCTCTACGACGAAACGATTCGCCAGTTGTCTCAGGCGGGTGTTCCCTTCACCCAAGTGATGCAGGACGCGGGCATGATCGTGGGGATTAAAGTGGATACGGGGGCCAAAGATTTGGCGACCTGTCCTGGAGAAAAGGTCACAGAAGGACTCGATGGGCTGCGCGAGCGAATTGCTGAGTACTACCAAATGGGAGCGCGGTTTGCCAAATGGCGAGCGGTGATTACTATTGGTGACGCGATTCCCAGTCGGACTTGCATCGAAGCAAATGCTCATGCCCTTGCCCGCTACGCCGCCTTGTGCCAGGAAGGGGGACTCGTCCCGATCGTTGAACCTGAAGTGCTGATTGATGGCAACCATCCGATTGAGCGATGCTATCAGGTCACCGATCAGACTCTACAAGCTGTGTTTGCGCAGCTGCGGCTGCAAAATGTGGCGTTGGACCAGATGATTCTCAAGCCTAGTATGGTGATTGCTGGGTTAGATTGCCCCACCCAGTCTACGGTTGAGCAGGTTGCCGAGATGACGATTCAAGTCCTCCGCGATACTGTGCCTGCAACTGTTCCAGGAGTTGCGTTTCTTTCAGGCGGGCAGAGCAATCAACGTTCGACAGAACATCTCAACCTGATGAACGTCAAGTACGGCGCTTTGTGTCCTTGGCGCATTACGTTTTCCTATGCCCGAGCCATTCAACAACCGGCCCTGCTGCACTGGGCGGGTAATGATGCCAACATTCCGGCAGCTCAACAGTTGCTCTACCACCGAGCTAAGCTGAACGGGTTGGCCAGCTTGGGACAGTATGAACCAGCCATGGAGAAACAAACGGTCTTAGTCTAAGGGCAATGTAAAACTCAGTAGTAGCGAGGAGTCAGATGGAGTTTTTCCCTGATTCCTCTGCTCTTAGCCAACGTTGACATCTTCTGCAATTCCTTTGTGAGCCATTTAGGAAGAATGCTGTTGACCGATTGTACTAAGCGCTTTACTCCATGCTGTAACAATGCCAGTTTGTCCCTGCTGCTGCGACACTCTACTTCGCCATGTGCGTGACTCGAAAGTGTATTGGTTTTGTCTAACCTGCCATCAAGAAATGCCAGTCTTTGAAGGATTGATTTCGTCTCATCATCAAAATTTGCCCCCCACCACCCGACACAAATAGGCGAACCTCTAGTTTTTGATCACCCGAATGCTTCCAGAAAAGCGACGATTTCGATACATGTAGCCTAACCAACTTTATGATATTCAGCACTTCTATCTTTTACATCAACGTGGCATTCGTGCTTAAAACTGCCTTTTGCCCAATCATGTTATCCACATTGCTCCTGGGATTTATCTGGGCAGTCATTATGGCATTTCGAGATGGTATCGCTCGATTGCAAAAGCTGCATCGAATCCCTTGCGACCGCTGTGTTTACTTTACAGGCTGCCAGTATTTGAAATGCACAGTCCACCCCCACAAAGCCCTAACGGAAGAAGCAGGCGACTGCCTAGATTTTGAGCCTGCCTCAGCCCGCAAACTAGTTTATCAAGGTTCTCGCAAGCGATGGAGCAAAACTCGCTCGATTCAACCTTAGGAGTCATGAAGAGTCATGGAGTTCATTCGCTATGGACGCTGATCCATCTTCCTACGAAGCTCGAGAACTGAACTGGCAGCTCTACACCCGAGCGGGGAATCAGCAGATGCAGGGGCAGTTCTATGCTCAAGCTCAGCAGACCTACAGCCGAGCGATGGAGTTTGCGGAACTGCTGTTGGCAGAGGCGAAATCAAGTTCCACTCATCCCGATGCCATTCATCCCTATGTGGTTTCGCACAACAACTTAGCCGATGCGTACGGGCAACTCGGCAACATTGAACAGGCAGAAGCCACGTTACAGCGCGCCTACACGGAAGTAACGGCTGTGATGAATGATCCAAACCTGTCTAAATCATTGCGGCTAGAATCCTTCAAGGCCTTAAAAGTTGTTGCCTTTGAGCTAACTCGTTTCTACCGCAATCTAAATCAGCCCACCGCCGCAGAAATGCTGTTTGCTCAAATTACTCAGCAAGCCCAGGCTTTCTTAGCCGAATTTGACTTTACCAGTCTAGAAGAACTCAAGTCTAATGATTCGATTCATTCTCGCTACAGTTCACTAGACTGAACATTGCCAAGTGTCCACTTACCACTAGAGGAGAACCCTCATGCCGTTTGAACTTCAACCCCTACCCTATCCCGAAGACGCATTGGAGCCGTATATCGATGCTCAAACCATGCGAATTCATCATGACTTTCACCATGGTGGCTATGTGAATAACCTGAATAAAGCATTGGAAGAATACCCTGATTTGCAAAATCGTTCCATTGATGACTTGATTCGCAATCTATATACCCTTCCCGAAGCCGTTCGTACAGCCGTACGCAATCAGGGGGGAGGGCACTTCAACCACTCAATTTTCTGGTCCATCATGGCACCGAATGCAGGCGGCGAACCGACTGGGGAAATTGCCACGATGATCAACGACGTGTTTGGCAACTTCGAGAACTTCAAGACTCAGTTCAACGACGCGGGGGCTAAGCACTTTGGCAGTGGCTTTGTCTGGCTAGTTCGCACTGCTGACAACAAATTTGAGATTATTAGCCAACCCAATCAGGATTGTCCTTGGTCGGACGGGCACTACCCCATCTTGTGCAACGATGTGTGGGAGCACGCCTACTATCTCACCTACCAGAACCGCCGCCCTGAATACCTAAAGCAGTGGTGGAATACGGTGAGCTGGGATGCGGTGAATCAGCGCTACGCAGCAGCAATGCAGTCGGTCTAGCGTTCGTGAATGCAGCCGTCTAAAGCTATATTGAGTTGCTGCTTCATTCTCTACGCTTAGATCGTTAACTGTTACTCAATTTGCTGCCTTGCTGGGCTACGCCCGATCGATTTTGAGAAGCTGCCTATTAGGTTGCCCCATGCATTTGGGCTAATCCTTAATGCATTGGCAATGCCGCGAATACGACAGGTGCAACTTTAATGGTGCAATCTAATACGATTCTGAGGATATAAGCAGACGAATACCTACAAATACTCAACGGACTCAAATACCATACTCAAGTACCTAATTCCATGAAGAAGTTTGGTTGAATACCAATTGTGACCTTGAACACCACTGGCACTTCTAGCTTTCGATAGAGGAACAATGAATTTCGACACGTCAAAGTTAAAACAACAGACGAATTCAGGTGAACCCTATGGTACAGGCTGAAAGTTCTAAGGCAATTAGCGATCTTGAATATGATTTATTGGCGGTGTTGAAAAATAAGGCAGAAGCGGTGCAGCTTTATGATACCTATCTGAAGGATGCCCAACAGGCTAATTCTCAGCCCTGTGTAGAGTTGCTGCGTCGCCTGCAAGAAGCTGACCGACAGCATGCTCAGGAGGTGCGCCGGCATCTTCAAGAAGTGATGCAGAAAGGCAGAATGTGAATGACAAAGCTTGGGACAGAATAGGGCGGGGTTAGTAGCTTTGGTAGTATTGTCTGTCCGGGGTCAACCCTGCCCATGCCGCTGTTTACGGTCGAGCATTAAGCAACCGCGCTAGATCGGCACCCGTATTGCCAGTGGCGACCCACAGTATGGCTCGGGCAGCGTCACGAACAACTTTATTGAGCGGTTCCGGCGATTGCTCTGAGGGAACTTCAATGGGTTGAAACTGAATACCGCGACTGCCGAGCACAATCTCACCAATCACGCGGGCCCGCGTCATGTGGTAATCGGACGTGATCACGTAGAGGCTTTCAATGCCCTGGGTCTTGAAGTAGTCTGCCAACGTGGTGAAATTGGTGACCGTATCCACTGCCTGATAGTCGAGGTGAATGCGGTCATTGTCAATACCAGCACTCGTAAATACCCATTCCGCATATTCTGGGTTGCTGCCAGAAGAAACCCAAATGGGCAGATCGGGGTGATGGCGAGCAAATTCAGCGGCAAAGCGTTCCCGTTCAGTAGCCCCGCCCAATACGAGCACAGCTTGAGGATGCCGCCATAGCCCTTCGACCTGACGATAGCCAAAGCCAAACAACAACAGTAGAACGCTGCCTGACAGGCAACAGCTTACAGCGCGCAGTAGGCGAGCCGAGGCCGTATGGAAGGGCCGTCTCCAGGAGGAAGAAGGTGAGGAACGGGGGGCAGAAAACCACAATGGCATGGACAATAGGGTAGTAGCAGCAGAAGAGAGCTAAACACAGACATAAGCTTACAGCACCCTTCCCCGTTCGGCCGCATTATTCTTCACAAGAATTTGAATCTCCAAATGCCACGATCACGACTGTAATGTTGTCTCGTCCGCCTCGGTCTTTTGCTGCGTTCACTAAGGCAGAGGCTGCTCGCTCGCAGGCGCGAATCGACTTCAGATGATGAGCAATAATCTGATCTGAGAGTTCCTCAGTTAAGCCATCACTGCAGAGCAACAAGCGATCGTTTGGCTGGAGATCCAAGGGCTGGACATCAATCTGCCGCACGTCTTCCCGCCCCAGACACTTGGAAAGAATATGCCGCCACGGGTGAATCCGGGCTTGGTCCGGCGTGATGTCTCCAGATTTCATTGCTCGAGCAACCCAGGTATGGTCTTCTGTGAGTTGGTGCAGTTTAGCTCCCCGCAGCCGGTACAGCCGCGAGTCACCGATGTGAGCACACCAGGACTGCTCATCCCGAAACATGACGGCAACCGCTGTAGTCCCCATGTCCGAGCGTTCTGGATGCTTGGATTGATCCTGCAGAATAGCCTGATTAGCCTGTAGAAATGCGCTTTCCAAAAGCTCTTGGGCAGAGTCATTGGTGTCCCAGCGGTCATCGAGGTACATCTGGATTGCCTGGGTCGCAATGCGGCTGGCTTCCTGTCCACCGGCATGCCCACCCATACCGTCTGCCACGATGAAGTATCGACCCTGCGGATCGATATAGAAGTCATCTTGGTTAACAGCTCGCAGGAGTCCCGGGTCTGTCAAACCCGTGAAGAAACGTTTCATGGTGTGGGCCTGGCATCGAAGCTTGGGATGATGTTAAAACATCCGATCTGATCGATCAAGGCGAATCAGTAGGCGAATCAACGCTATACCGGCAATAGCTGCCAGCACGGCCGACAAAATTGCCAACCAAATATACTGATTCACAAGCAAGATTACAGCGGATAGGGTAAAGGCACCAACCAGCAGACTATAATTAGTCCCCATATTAACGCCACTAATGCGGCGCAGTACTCGGTCGGTTTCGGTGGAGCGCACCCGCACTCGCAAGTCACCTCGCTCCAGTTTATCCAACGTTTCCTCGATGCGGCGGGGGAGTCCTAAGGCCGTGGTACTCACCTGGGCAGCCTGACGTCCTAGTTCCCCAAGGATGCCCTCGGATAAGCCATTTGAGCGTGAGCTATCGCCATTGGTCATAAGCTGCATTGCAAAGGGTCTTGCAACCTCCATAAAGTTAAAGTCGGGATCCAGCCCTTTACCAACTCCCTCCAGCGTGGAAAAGGCCCGCATCACAAAGGTGAAGGTTGCTGGAAAGCGAAAGGGCTGATCATAGGCAATCTCGTACAGATCATCGCTGATTGCGCTCACGGACTGTTCCTCGAAGGGTTGATCCATGAAATGATCTAGCATGTATTGGATTGAGCGCCGCACAGCCCCCATATCCTCGGCGGGTGCCAGTGCCCCCAGTTCAATCAACGACGCCACCACGCGATCGGCATCCTTTTGGGCAATCCCGAAGAAGGTATCCAGCAGCTTCTCGCGGGTGATGGGCTGTACTCGCCCCATCATGCCAAAATCATAGAAGATCAGCGCTCCCTCTGGGCTGACAGCAATATTGCCTGGATGCGGATCGGCATGGAAGAAGCCATCGTTGAGGAGCTGCTGCAGGTAAGCCTTTGCCCCCAATTGCGCCAGAATACGACGATCCAGCCCGGCAGCCTCTAGCGCCTCATAGTGACTAATTTTAATGCCTGGCAAATACTCTAGCGTCAGCACTCGCGGCGAGCTGTAGCGCCAGTAAACCCGCGGCACCTTTACCCAGTCCTCATCGCGAAAATTGCGGCGAAAGGTATCGGCATTCCGCCCTTCGTTAAGATATTCAATTTCTTCCCACAGAATGCGGCAGCACTCAGCATAGATGCCCATCCAATCGCGCCCGCGCCCCCATCGGGGATGATTTTGGAAATAGCGAGCAATGCCCTTGAGGATTTCAAGATCAATGGTGAACAGCTTTCTCAGTCCGGGTCGCTGGACTTTTACAACTACCTCTTCGCCGGTGTGAAGCTGTGCCCGGTGGACCTGCCCCAAGCTGGCTGCCGCAATCGGAATCGGATCAAAATTGCGATACAGCTCCGGAATCGATCGCCCAAAATCCTGCTGAATGATTGCCTCAACCTGCTCGTAGCTAAAGGCAGGCACCTTATCCTGAAGCTTGGATAATTCTTCGACATATTCCACCGGAAACAGGTCGGCACGGGTAGAAAAAAGCTGCCCAACCTTGATAAAAGTAGGACCCAGATCGAGCAACGTTTCCCGAATCCAGATGGCAAGAGCGCGACGCCGTTTGCCCTTCGTTTCATCGGTCATGCCTCCAGGATAGGTCCATGCTTTGTTGTAGGCCCACTGAGCAGCCAACAACTTGAGCACAAACGCCCAGATATCGATGTAACGGCGCTGGCGCGAATAGTTTTCCCGGTTCCAACGGTAGGATTTATCTCCATACGACCGGACACGGTCCTGTCTTGGGGCGATTGCTTCAGGCATAGCAGATAAGTCCCCCTCGTTCAATGGGGAAGGGGAGGCAGAAGTGAACCTAGAACGTTCGACGTGAGGCACAAACGGCAAAGGCTAAACGTCACCAATTGGCATGGGCGGAGTCTCCCAAGGGGGTCATTCCTCAAGAATTCACGGCTAACAAATGCCACCTGCCCAGCGGAGTGCGGCACTCTAGCGGTCAAGAAAGCTGATTGCGATACCGCTGCAATTCGGCGCGCAGTTGGGCAGTCTCGGCGCGTAGATCGTCGATGATAGCCTGCAGATCTTGGGGCGAAGCAGTCGTCGGGGACTGTCGTGCTGACATTCGCCCCTGCATGGCCAGCTCTTCTTCTCGGGCAGCTCGCTCAAGCACTAGCGCTGTGAACTGCCGCAGCCGCTCTCGTTGTTCGGCATCAAATTTGCCAAGTTCGCTAAATGCGTTAGTCACCGTGTGTTCGAGCTGCTCACCTAAGGCCTCGGCGAGTGCCCTACCTACAAAAAAGGCATGAATCAATGGGTTACTCATAAAGATTTTTGTACAAGCTCCGCAAAGATTATAGCTTGCTTGTTTCTAGCCTGCCCTCAACGCATTGGTGGAGATCGAACCTGAAGCCTAAGAGCCAAGGTTGAGCGATTGCCTGAGAGGGCACATTAAAGAACATGAAGAGCATGAGAGAATCAGCGCTAGTTCACACTAGCCGGAATACGCTTGCTGATGACGGGCGACGTTCAGACTCAGCTTGCCCACCTTTGACCGTAGCTACCCTTGGGTGCCGCCCTCGCCCAATTCCCCGCTCAACTTTTGTGTTAATTCTGTGTTCATTCTATGTAACTTGTGTCACCCATGCGTCTGCATCATCGCCTGACCCACTGGCTAGAACGAAATTGGGTGTCGCCTGCTTACAGTGGCTGGCTGCTCATCGGGCTGTCGCTGTTTTTCTTCGGCGCGGCAACCAATACAATGGCAGGCTGGCTCTATGTGATTAGCGGCACCCTCATGGCTCTGTTAGTGATTGCTGCCGTCCTGCCGGCTCAGGTCTTGCGCCCGCTTCGGGTCGAGCGTTCTCCGATTGTTCCGGTGCACAGCGGCGATACCCTATCGCTGGAGCTGCATCTATTCAACGCTTCTGCCCACCCCCAGCGGTTAGTTCTAGTACGAGACTGGGTACCGCCTGCTCTAGGCAATCCGGTAAAAACAGCCGTGGATCTCATTCCGGCTCGCGGCAGCTATCGCTGGGTCTACAATTATCCTGCTGTAGCTCGTGGCATCTACCGTTGGCAGCATGTAGAACTGCGCACGGCAACGCCGCTGGGTTTATTCTGGTGCTGCCGCCCGCGATCGGCAAACGCTAGGGCTGTCGTCTACCCGAGGGTGCTGCCGCTGGCCCGCTGTCCGCTCATCGATGACCTTGGGCAGAACTTGCATCAGCAG
Organism: Synechococcales cyanobacterium C42_A2020_086; assembly: GCA_015272325.1. Lineage (GTDB taxonomy): Bacteria > Cyanobacteriota > Cyanobacteriia > Elainellales > Elainellaceae > JACYLU01. The sequence goes on from JACYLU010000028.1 coordinate 231,386, forward strand.
GTGGCGAGTCCGGTGCAGGCACGAGCAGCCACGACCGGAGTAACCCGAACCCTGCGTCCCTATCGCTGGGGCGATGCTACACGCCTTATCCACTGGCGCAGCAGTGCCCGCTATGGAGAACTGCGGGTGCGCGAGCTGGAAACCTACACCGGCGGGCGAGATATCGTGATCGGCTTAGATTCGGCGCTCTATTGGCCTTCGGCAAGCTTTGAGCAAGCCGTAGTTGCTGCTGCCTCACTCTATCGATATGCCCAGCAGCAGCAGTTGCGGGTCAGCCTCTGGACCGCCAAAACCGGCTTAGTGCAGACACATACTGCCGTTCTGGAAACGCTGGCAGCTACCCAACCGCAAGAAGCTCCCCTCGCTGCCCTCCCTAGGGACGAACCCCTTCTTTGGTTGACTGCCGACCAGAGCCGCCTCTCTGCCCTATCGGTGAGTAGCCGCTGGCTGCTATGGGTGGAAGAGACTGCTGCTCTGCCCCAGGCGTTCGATCGTGATTTGCCCTGCCCTGGACTGATTATCCTAAGCAACACTCCTCTGCCGCAACAGTTGCAGTCTGCCTTGAGGAATGGCTAGTCTAGGCAACTTCAGGGCTGTACGGTAGGGCTTAATGGCAAGACTGTAATGCTTGGAGGCGGTCGGAGAGATAGTCGGAGAGTCAGTTGGAGAGCCAGCCGCAACTCGTCAGCAACTCGTCAGACCAGATTCTTCAGACCAGATTCGTCAAACAAAATGGAAAGAGACCGTACTATCGAGTACCATCGCCCTGAGAATGAGCGCCATGACCAATGATGCAGACCGCGATCGCGCTTCAGACCATGCCTCAGACGTTGTTCCCGAGTTTTGGCAAGGAGTAGAAGAATTTAATCAGCAGCAATTTTACCAATGCCACGACACCCTAGAAGCAATTTGGATGACAGCCGTGGAGCCACAGAAAACCTTCTATCAGGGCATTTTGCAGGTTGCAGTCGCCCTCTACCACCTCGGCAACCAAAATCAGCGGGGTGCCGTCATTCTATTAGGGGAGGGTATTCACCGGCTGCGGCGCTATGGTCCAAGCTATGCCAATGTTGATCTCGATGGTTTTGTTCGCCAGAGTACTGCGCTGCTGAGCCAGCTCCAACAGGCTGATGCTACCCAAGTGGCTGCCATTGCCCTTGCGATGTCTGAGCCGCGTGGCACCCTGCCCGAAGGTATTGAGTTGCCTTATCTAATGAAAGTAGGAGCCGATACCGAACCTGATTTTGGGATCAGTAGGTAGAGTAGGTAGTCCAGTCCGGTTTATGGCCGCAGGGAAGCCGCAATTTCGACTCAATCCACTAAACTTGAAAGATAAAACTCGCCCGATAGAGCTATGGTGTCTGCTTCTCGTTTGCCTATCACGCTATTTCGTCAATTGGGAGTGACGGCTTGCTCCGTCTCGGCAATGCTAGCAGCCTTTGCTGCCCCAACCACGCCCAATGCTGCACTCGCTCAGGCCACCGCCCCTGGGCAAGCCTTGACGCTGCGAGCTGATGTTCAGGAGGCAAACGCAATCACCGGCGTGATTACTGCCCGTGGTAATGTGCAAATCAACTATCCGGCACGACAAATTCAGGCAACGTCGGTGCAAGCACAATACTACAGCCGCGAAAAGCGGATTGTGCTACAGGGCGATGTGTATGTGCTGCAAGGTGGCAACAGCCTACGCGGCGAGACCATTACCTACCTAATCGATGAAGGGCGTTTTGTGGCCTTGCCAGATACCGGGCAGCAGGTTGAGTCGATCTATCTAGTGCAAGACGCCAACCCCCCCACAACTGGTCCTGCTCCAGCTGGGGAGCCACCGTTTAATCCGAAGCCGGAATTCAAACCTCCCATCAGCCCTCCTTAGCAACCAAGAGCTTAAAGCCTTTCATGGCGTTGGTTCTCACTGTCTCTGGGTGTAGCTGCCTTTGATACAATCAAGACCATTCTGTTTCTGCACCGCTGTCTTGGGAGCCTGTCGTTGAAAATTGTCCTAGAGAATATTCACAAGTCTTACGGCAGGCGCGTTGTGGTGAGTCGCGTTTACCTCTCTGTGGCGCGGGGAGAAATTGTAGGACTGCTAGGACCCAACGGAGCAGGAAAAACCACTACCTTCTACATTGCTACTGGCCTAGAGAAACCTGACCAAGGTAAGGTGTGGCTCAACGACCGCGACATCACAACCCTGCCCATGCACGAGCGGGCGCGGCTAGGCATCAGCTACTTGGCTCAGGAACCCAGTGTGTTTCGCAATCTTAGCGTTCAGGACAATCTGCGCTTGGTGCTGCAGCAAACGCGCGTTCCTGCCCACGAGCGTTCCAGGCGTTTACAAGATCTGTTGAAAGAGTTTCGCTTGGAAAAAGTGGCCCACACACTGGGAGTGCGGGTCTCGGGTGGGGAGCGACGACGAACTGAGATTGCCCGGGCTCTAGCGGCCGGACCTAATGGTCCAGATTTTTTGTTTCTGGATGAACCCTTTGCCGGGATTGATCCAATCGCCGTGGCGGAGATTCAGCAAATTATCGCTCGCCTGCGAGAACGGCAAATGGGCATTCTGATCACAGATCACAACGTACGGGAAACTCTAGCCATCATCGATCGAGCTTACATCATGCGCGATGGACAAATCCTGGCATCCGGCAGCGCCGAGGAGCTATACGCCAATCCCTTGGTGCGTCAATATTACTTAGGAGATGGTTTCCAAATTTAGGTTCCCAGTTAGGTTCCCAATCGAGTTATTCGCTTCTTGTGTTGTGGTATGACCCTTGGTTTTCCCAAGTCCCCTCGCTTTCCGCTTTGGGACAGGTGTCTCAAGCTATCGGTTCTGGATCGCTATATTGCCTCCGAACTGACCCTGCCCTTTCTGTTTGGAGTGGGGGCCTTTTCCTCACTGGGGGTTTCCATTGATGCGCTGTTTGAGCTGATTCGCCGCGTCACCGAGTCGGGGTTGCCGCTGTCGATTGCGTTACAAGTGCTGCTGCTGAAGTTTCCTCAGTTCATTGCCTATGCGTTTCCGATGTCGATTCTGCTGGCAAACCTGATGACCTACAGCCGCCTCTCGGGAGACAGTGAGCTGATCGCACTAAAAGCCTGCGGCGTCAGCATCTATCGTATGGTAATGCCCGCGTTGGCTGTGTGTCTGTTAGTGACTGGACTGACCTTTGCTTTCAACGAGTTGCTGGTGCCGGCGGCAAACTATCAGGCAACGCTGACGCTGGCTCAAGCACTCAACGACGACGATCCAGCTTTTCAGGAGCACAATATTCTCTATCAAGAGTTCAGACCCGTCGAGGATGAGGATGGCAAGAAAAAAGACATGCTCTCTCGGCTGTTTTACGCCAAAGAGTTTGATGGTGAGCAGATGTTGGGGCTGACAATTCTCGATTTCTCTCAGTCCGGGCTAGACCAAATTGTGAGTGCTCAATCCGCGGTCTGGAACCCGAGAGAGAAAGTCTGGGATTTTGCCAATGGCACTATCTACATCGTCTCGGCTGATGGATCCTTCCGCAATATCGTCAAGTTCGATAATCAGCAGCTCAAGTTGCCTCGGGCACCGCTCGATCTCGCCTCGCAGCCGCGGGATTATGACGAAATGAATATTGCCCAATCACTGGAATACCTGGAACTCTTGCAGCAAAGCGGCGACAAAGACAAGATTCAGAAGCTGAAAGTGCGAATTCATCAGAAATACGCTCTGCCCTTTGTCTGCGTTGCCTTTGGTTTGGTGGGGGCAGCACTGGGGTCACAATTGAGCCGTTCGGGTGGACGAGCCACTAGCTTTGCGATTAGCCTAGTCATTATTTTCAGCTATTACCTGCTGGCCGTTGTGTTTGGTTCCATTGCCCAACTGGGAATTATTTCGCCGATGCTGGGGGCTTGGTTCCCCAATTTATTTGGATTGGCGGCTGCCGGGTGGCTGCTGTTTCGCTCTTCCCGTTGATTCTGGGGTGCTCTTCCGTCAGGTTGCGTGTTAAAACCGATACATTATATACGGAGGCTTGACCTATGCCTGCTCGCCCTTCCCCATCGCTGCGCTATCTGAAAGCTCGCCTACGGGTGTTGCTCAAACGTCCCATGATGTGGGGTTCAGGCTTAGTGGTTTTTCTGGCTGTTGGGTTCCTCTTGGAATCTTGGACAACGCCGCAGTCCTTCCTAGGACTCCTTCCGGCGGAATGGCTATTCTCTGGGGGAGAAGTGGTGAACGACCCCTCGAGCAGCGATCCAGCACCAGAGCCGATGTTAGAGCCGGCTGCGGATGTGTCCGATGTCATCGGCAGTACGCTGCCATCGCCTGAGGCAACCGATGGGCTGACTTCGCTCGATGCATCTCGGTCGGCAATTGTTACTGACCCCAAGCTCGACCCACTGCTGGCACAGCCCTTGTTAGGATTACCCTCATCGTCCCAGTCTGATAGCTCATCTGATAGTTCATCAGATCGCCGCTCGCGCCGCAATGTCTTCAGTCGCTCTCGCAGTAGTCTCACCAGCAAGCCTGATCTATCGCTATCCGATCCGGATACCCCTTCCTTCCTAGGCAGGCTCGATAGTGAGCAAGCGACTTCGCCAATGCCTTTGGGAAGCAGCCCGGCAACTAGCACCTCATCGGCAGCATCGGCTACCTCACCGTCGGCAATCAATCCTTTGCAGTCGGCGCTGGAGCGGTCAAGCAGCACAGGTCAACCCGCTTCCCTGCCGCACAGTATGACGACTTCAGGTGCTCCTGGCAATTCCTCGTCCCAGGTGCCTGGGGTATCTGAACCGTCCTCCGCGCCCTTCGGCCTGCCCGCTGCCCCAGCAGGATGGACCCAATCGATGCCAGGACAACCTCCCTCCTATTTTCCGCAGACCTCGCCGAACCCAGGCACCACCGGCTACACCATGCCGCCTGCCTTCCGAACGCCAGCCAACACGCCCTCGCAGTTTGGCACCTATAGCGGCAGCTCCAGCGCCATCACGCCGCCAACAAGTATCGCGCCTGCAGGGCCTACTGCTCCGTCGCTGGCTCCGGCAGTGCCCCAACCTAGTTTCGGCTCCTACAGTACCCCTTCCAGTTCCACCGCTGCTCCAACCCCAGACTTTTCCGGCGTCCAGTCGCCTCAAGCCGCCCCGACAGCCCCCTTTTCGGTACCTCGGACGCCTCCTGGTCGCACTATCGGCGGCGGTGAAATCAACACTTTCTCCAATCCGTAGGACCCAGCCCCAGCTCAGAAGCCCTCCCTGCCTAAACCGAGAACCCCTCGAGGTGAGGGGGGCTTAAGCGATGAGGCTGCCATCCCAGTCTCAAGCATCGCAGGCGTTCATCTCAAGCATCCCATTTCAAGCGTCAAAGTGACGGATGATCGCCTCGGCAAACTCGGAGCACTTCAGGGGCGGCTCAACGGGCGGTTCCATCAGACGAGCCAAATCGTAAGTGACTTCGCGATTGGAAATGGCTGCACCAATGCCCCGCTTGATAAGATCGGCTGCCTCCTGCCAGCCCAGATATTCCAGCATCATCACGCCTGACAAAATCACCGAGCCGGGATTGATTCGATCTAAGCCAGCATGTTTGGGGGCTGTGCCGTGGGTGGCCTCAAAGATAGCGCACTCGTCCCCAATATTGGCTCCTGGACCCATGCCCAAGCCGCCAACAATCGCTGCCGCTGCATCGGAAAGGTAGTCGCCGTTCAGGTTCATGGTCGCCAAAATTGAGTATTCGTCAGGGCGAGTTTGGATCTGCTGAAAAATACTGTCGGCAATCCGGTCGTTCACCATCACCTTGTCTTTCCACTGCCCGCTGCCGTGGGTAGACCAGATGCTGTCAAGCACCGACTGCACCTCCTGGCAGATCTTCCGCTGCTTGTCTTCGGTGAGGGCGTCGTAGCCGGGTTCGATCTGGCGGGCATTGTCTTCAATGCTGAGGTCGGGGTTGCGCTCTTTATTGCTGAGAATCCAGGATTCGCGCTCGGTAATGCACTCGTTGCGAAACTCACTCACGGCTAGCTCGTAGCCCCAGTCACGGAATGCCCCCTCGGTGTACTTCATGATGTTGCCTTTGTGCACCAAGGTCACCATTTGCTTGGATTTGGGTAGCCGCAAGGCATGGCGGATCGCCCGACGCACCAGCCGCTGAGACCCTGTTTTACTGATCGGCTTGATGCCAATACCCGAGTCGAGGGGAATTTGCTTCTTGCCGTGCTCAGGGGTAGAGGGAATCAGGTCTTCGTTGAGGATCTTGATCAGCCGCTCGCCAATCTCGCTGCCTTGCTTCCATTCGATGCCCAGGTAAATATCTTCAGTGTTCTCGCGATAAATAATCACATCGAGCTTTTCTGGCGTTTTATGGGGCGATGGCGTGCCGGCATAGTATTTGCAGGGACGAATGCAGGCATAGAGGTCGAAAATTTGCCGCAGCGCCACATTCAGCGAGCGAATTCCGCCGCCAATCGGGGTCGTCAGCGGACCTTTGATCGCCACACCGTACTCGCGAATGGCAGTTAGAGTGTCTTCAGGCAAATATTGGTAGGTCCCATAAACCTCACAGGCTTCATCGCCAGCGTAGACCTTGAACCAAACAATGGATCGCTGCCCCCCGTAAGCTTGAGCCACAGCAGCATCAAAGACGCGCTGAGCAGCGGGCCAAATGTCTACCCCTGTACCATCTCCCCGAATGAAGGGAATAATAGGGTCATCTGGAACAATAGGCTCACCTTGGTTGAAGGTGATACGGGTTCCCACGGACGGGGGGGTAATTTTCTCGTACATACCTGCGGCAACTCCTGTACAGCGGCACGATAATTCAAACTGTAGATTAGTAGATTATCAGGGTAATGTTCTGGATTCACCGTTGGGGTCTAGGAAGGAACATGTGCGGCCCTCCATCCTTCAACGGCTGTGAATCACTACCGATACTCCGACTGTAGATTAGCGGATCTGCAGCTCGAGAATGATGCATCTTGAACAAAACTGCTGTCTTGGATGGAAACGATGAACTCAAGAGCCGGTTTTCCAGGCTTTCCAAGGGGTAATTGACCGCAATCGGCGGAGTGCCGTCGGCTATCTTAGAAAAGTCTCATCATTACTCTGAGGATTATTCTGTATCGTGAGTATGAGTGTGGATGTCGCTACCCGCACTGACTCAACCCCATGTCTGGCAGTCTGCAGCAGGTGCTCTTTCCCATCCTCGTTTCTTCTCGCTGATGGATGACCGTTTCAACCGAACCGTTTGAGCTGAGCCAGGTGAACTGGATGGAGCAACGGCATTAGTGTCCATTGTTAGGGTTATGTGGAAGTTGGAATGAAACGAATTCTACTTGTAGATGATGACATCACCTTGAGAACGGCATTGATTCGATATTTGCAGAATCGGGGATATTCCGTTCAAGAAGCCAGCTCTGGTGCTGAAGGGCTGGCGTTATTTGAGCAAAATCCACCTGACGTGATTGTTTCCGATGTCGTCATGCCAGAAATGGACGGGCTGGAGTTTTGCCGGCGGCTGCGGGCAAGTCGTTCTGGGCAGCTGGTGCCGTTCATCTTTCTGTCGAGCCGCAAGGATGTAGATGATCGAGTGCAGGGGCATCAAATTGGAGCGGATGATTATCTAGTCAAGCCGTTTGAACCCAAGGAGCTGGTCGCCAAGATCGAAGCGCAGTTGGAACGTTCACGCCGCATGCATTCTGAGATTATTCGCTTGATGCAGCAATCGGTCGGTAGTGTCGCGCCGGCGGGTCCTGTGCCTCAACCTAGCTTGCCGACACCACAGCCGCTGCCGCTGACGCCTGCCGAAGAAAAGGTGTTTTGGGAGGTGATTCAAGGATTCACCAACAAGCAAATCGGCGATCGGCTGTTTGTGAGTCCGCGCACAGTGCAAACCCACCTCAGCAATATTCTCAGCAAGCTACACCTCGAAAGCCGCTCGCAGTTGATTCGCTATGCCTTTGAGCGGGGTTACCGTCCCCCCATCGAGAAACCCGAGGTAGAGTAATCACGAAAAGCCAGCAAAAGCAATGCGGCGGGTTAACCCGTGGAGCGCAGCACTTGTCCAGGATGCGTCTCTCAAATGGGCGGAACTAGTGCGAAGATGGATGGGAAAACGTTGGACCGTTGTTTTGTATGGCTGCTGCGGTTTACACCCTCATCGACTTGCAACACCAGATTGCTGCCCATCCCGAGCAGTGGCGTCCTCTGATCTTTACAAACGGCTGCTTCGACTTGCTGCACGCTGGACATGTTCGCTATCTACAGGCGGCCAAAGCCCTGGGCAAAGCGCTAGTGGTTGGCTTAAACAGCGATGCGTCGGTCGCTCAGATTAAACCTGCCGCTCCAGGGTTTCCGGCCCGCCCCATTGTGCCCGAGCAGCAGCGAGCCGAAGTGTTGGCTGCCCTGAAGCCAGTCGATGCGGTAGTGATCTTTGCTGAATCTACGGCAACGGCGACGGTAGCTGCCCTGCAACCCGATATTTACGTCAAAGGGGGCGATTATCGTCTCGATACACTGCCTGAAGCAGAGGCCGTTCAGTCCTACGGTGGGCGCATTGAACTGATTACCATTGAGGTTGCAAGTTCTACCAGCGCCATCATTCAGCGCATTTTGGCGGCTCGGGCTTGAGGTGGCACGGCGGCAGAGGGATTGCTAACCGAATCGCCGTGGCGAGGGCAGTCAATCAGGGATAATAGAGACTGAATGTCCTGTGCATCAGGATTAGGTAGCCCTTGGTCTGCCCGATTTGTCTGCTGAAATCCATAAAAATTTCTTTTATCCATGCCTGACGTGCAGCCTTCTCAAATTCCTGCTAATCCTTCGGTGGAGGCGGCTTCCCCCGAGGCCGATGCAACCGAATTTATGACGCAATTTTTAGAGCGCCTGCGGACTGAATCCCTAAAAAACCAGCTGCAAATGGTTGCGGAATTGGCCGCGGCTGGGGAATCTGGGCTAACGGTGCTGATGCGGTTTCTGCAAGAGCGGCAAGCCTGTACCGCGGGATTGATCGAAGGCAAGGTCTATCAAACCTTGGTAGAGCAAACCCATCAGCCGCTCGTTCAGGAGTTTTTGACCACTCGCTTTCCCCAGGGAATTGTGCCGCTGCGTTCGGAGCGGGGTGTAGACTACCTGCCGCTGCAACGGTTGCTGGCTCAGCAAGATTTTCAAGCTGCCGACCGTCTCACGCTGGAAAATCTCTGCCAGTTGGCAGGACCGCCGGCGGTTCAGCGCAAATGGCTGTATTTTACCGAGGTCGAGAAGTTCCCCGTCACCGATCTCCAAACGATTGATCGGCTGTGGCGCGTGCATTCCCTCGGTCGCTTTGGCTTTTCGGTACAGCGCGAGCTGTGGCTGGGCACTGGCAAAAACTGGGACAAGCTCTGGCCGCAGATTGGCTGGCGAGAGGGCAATACCTGGACGCGCTATCCCCAGGAATTTATCTGGAACCTGAGTGCCCCCAAAGGACATTTACCGCTGTCTAATCAACTGCGCGGTGTGCGAGTGATTGCAGCTCTACTGACTCATCCTGCCTGGGAGGATTATGATGGCTAGAAGGCTGCCTAGAGCTAGCTTCCATTCCCGGTGTCACCGCCAGTCTGAGGTTTAGGAAGACGACCATACAGCTCGGTAAGAGACCTCAGCCGATCTCGCAGTTCTGGCGTCAGGGCACCCGCCCAGTAACGCCAACCCCAGTTGCCCATCTGCTGGCTAGGGGCATTCATGCGGGCTTCGCTGCCTAATCCCAGTAAGTCCTGCAGCGGAATAATTGCCTGGTTGCTGACTGAGCTAAAGGCAAGGCGAATTAGATCCCAATGGATACCGTCAGGACCGGTGCAGCCGAGGTAGCGAATGACCCGCTGCTGTTCCTCGTGGGAGCGCTGATAAAACCAACCTACGGTAGTGTCGTTATCGTGAGTGCCAGTATAGACAATGCTGTTGTGAGGGTAGTTGAACGGCAGATAAGGATTATCGGGCCCCGAATCGAAGGCAAACTGGAGAATTTTCATGCCGGGGAACTCAAACTCATCCCGCAGAGCTTCAACTTCCGGCGTGATCAGTCCTAGATCTTCAGCCACGATGGGCAGCTTGCCGAGTTTGTCATTCAGGTGCTTGAAGAAAGTTCTGCCTGGCGCTTCCACCCATTCCCCGTTGATGGCGGTGTCCTCACCCTGCGGTACAGCCCAATAGGCTTCAAAGCCGCGAAAATGGTCGATGCGGATGAGATCGACGCACTCGAGCAGGGTTCGAAACCGCTGCACCCACCAGTCGAAGTCTTGCTCTTGCAGGCGCTGCCAATTGTAGATTGGGTTGCCCCAGAGCTGCCCTGTAGCGCTGAAATAGTCGGGCGGCACTCCAGCCATGAGTTCTGGTAGTCCGGTTTCGGCATCTAGGCGAAAGATTTCGGGATGGGCCCAAACCTCAGCGCTGTCATGGGCAACATAGATCGGCAAATCGCCCAGGATTTGGATCTGACGCTCGTTGGCGTAGGTTTTGAGCGCCGCCCACTGCTGGAAAAACTGGAACTGCAAAAACTGGTGGAAGACAATCGACTCCTCGAGATCCTGCCGGGCTGCTGCTAAGGCATCGGGCTGGCGCTGCATGAGTTCTGGTCTCCAGGTGTGCCAGCTAGCGCCGCCGTGCTGATCCTTAAGCGCCATGAACAGAGCATAGTCCTGCAACCAATCGGCTTTTGCTGCACAGAATGCCTCGAAGTCCTGTCGCTGCTCAGCGTTGGCTTGGTCCCGGAACCTGTGGTATGCCCTTTGCAGCAGGGGCAGCTTGTAGTGAATCACCCAGCCAAAATCGACCGGCAGGGGAAACTCGGGAACATCGTGCAGGTCTTCGTCGCTGAGCCAGCCCTCTTGCCGCAGCTGGTCTGGGCTAATCAGCAGTGGGTTGCCGGCAATGGCCGAGAAGCACTGATAGGGCGAGTCGCCATACCCTGTGGGACCTAGCGGCAAAATCTGCCAGAGCTGCTGACCGCTCTCAACGAGGAAATCAATGAACTGATAGGCTTCGGCACCCAGATCGCCAATGCCGTAGCGGCTGGGAAATGATGTAGGATGCAGCAAAATACCGCTTGCTCGAGGAAAAGGCATAGAGAACCGTTACAGAGATGGAGACACAGAGATCAGTGGGGATGAACAAACAGCACGTCGGCTCATGAATGCCTTCATTATTCTCCCTGTCGGGCGAGGGTTTGCAATCTGCCCATAGGTGCAGGCAATCAATTCCTCGACTCTAGCACGCAATCTGCCTTCTCCTGTGAAGACCCAGCGGAAAAGCCCATTACACTTCGGCGCTGGTTAGTGGGCGCTTCGCCACGTCACGTTTTTTGGGCGGCAACAACCGGTCGGTCGCCTGCTTAATCACGATGTATAGCACTGGTACAATAAACAGACTCAGGAAGGTAGCAATCAGGTATCCCCCTACTAGCGCTGTGCCGAGAGACTGACGGCTTGCTGCCCCAGCTCCCACCGCAATGGCGAGCGGGAAGAAGCCCACCACACTAGAGATCGCCGTCATCAAAATTGGACGCAGTCGTTCTTGAGCGGCCTCTACAGCCGCCTGTACCACCGACAGCCCCTGCTCGCGAAGCTGATTGGCATATTCCACAATCAGAATCGCGTTTTTGCTTGCTAGACCAATCAGCATCACTAGGGCAATCTGGCAATAGACATCGTTGGGTAAGCCGCGCACCATGACGGCTAGCAGCGCTCCTAGAATCGCTAGCGGCACGGTCAGCATAATCACTGTCGGGTCAACGTAACTCTCGTATTGAGCCGCCAGCGTCAGGAAAACCAGGATCAAGCCCAAGCCGAAAATCAGTGGTGCCTGTCCGCCAGATTCAATCTCCTCGAGCGCGGTTCCCGTCCATTCGTAGCCCAGCCCTGGAGGGAGCACCTGCGCCGCCGTCTCTTCCATTGCCTGGATCGCCTGACCCGAACTCTTGCCAGGAGCAGCATTGCCCTGGATCGAGATCGAGCGGAACAGGTTGTAGTGGGTAATGGTTTGGGCACTCGTGACTGGCGTTACGGTCACCAGATTGCTTAGGGGAATCATCTGCCCAGTCGTTGAGCGAACGTAGAGCTGCCCGATGTTATCAGGATTCGAGCGAAACTGCTGATCAGCCTGGATATAGACGCGGTAGTTGCGGCGATCAAGATTGAAATCATTGACGTACTGCGAGCCAAGAAAGCTTTGCAGGGTGTCAAACACATCATTGATATTGATATTCAGTGCCTTGGCCCGCTGCCGATTGACTTCAATTTCGAGCTGCGGTGCATTGGCAGCATAAGTCGTAAACACCGCCTGCAGATTCGGGTTTTGGTTTGCCGCCCCTAGGAATGGTCCCACGTTACTAACGAAGGTATCCAATGGCAAATTGCCGCGCCGGTCCTGCAGCTCCATCTGGAAGCCACCAAAGTTGCCTAAACCTTGAATTGCAGGTGGGTTGAGGGCAAAGATGCGCGCCTTGGGAATCGCAAAGTACTTCATTTGCACCTGCTGGATCAGCGCCTCCACCTGTTGTTCAGGGCGAGTCCGCTCTTCCCAGGGTTTCAGGAGCGTGAACATAATCCCCTGGTTGGGAGCGACGCCGGCAAAGCTAAAGCCAGTGACTGCAAAGTTGGACTCGACTTCGGGAACTTGCATGACCTCAGCCGAGGCCTGATCGAGGATTTCCTTCGTGTAATTGAGAGAAACCCCTTCCGGAGCCTGAACCAGCGTAATGAAATAGCCCTGGTCTTCGTCGGGCAAGAACGACGAGGGCACCGTACGGTAGACCCAACCCGTTAAGACCAACGAGCCAATGAACAGGACCACCACTAGCCAGCGCAACTGCGTCAGAAACCGCAGCGACCGCCGGTAGCGGAGACGCACCCCCTCGAGAAAACTGTTGAACTGATCGAACAAGCGCCCCAGAAAGCCCCGCTGCTCTTGGCGAGGGCGCAACAGCAATGCCGACAGAGTGGGAGTCAATGTCAGGGCATTAAACGTAGAGACTGCAATTGCGAAGGCAATCGTCAGGGCGAACTGGCGATAGATGGCTCCAGTGGTACCAGGGAAGAAAGCCACGGGAATAAACACCGCCATTAACACCAGTGAAGTAGCAATCACCGCTCCGCTCAGCTCCCGCATCGCTTCCATGGCCGCTCGCATCGGGTCCATGCCCTGCTCCTGCACCTTGGTGGTGATTGCCTCAACCACGACAATGGCGTCATCAACCACCACCCCGGTTGCCAGGGTCAAGCCAAACAGCGTCAGGGTATTCAGCGAAAAGCCAAAGATGCGGGTAAAGATAAAAGTGCCGATCAGCGCCACAGGAATCGTGATGCTAGGAATTAGCGTGGTTCGCCAGTCCTGCAGAAATAGAAAAATAATCAGCACCACTAGCGTCACTGCCGTCAGCAGGGTCAGCACCACATCCCGCAGCGATGCCGACACAAACATGGTGGTGTCAAAGGCAACGGCGTACTGCAGTCCCGGCGGAAACTGCTGTTCGAGGCGCTCTAGCTCTTGGCGAATGGCGCGGGCAGTTTCTAAAGCATTCGTGCCGGGGCGTTGGGTAATCCCCAGACCGACCGCTTCTTTACCGTTAAAGGTCAGCTCGGTGCCGTAGTTCTCGGCTCCCAATTCCACACGCCCCACATCCCGCAACCGCACAAGGGCGCCACCTTCTCCTTGTCTGAGCACTAAATCTTCAAACTCCTCAACGCCGGTGAGGCGACTGACCGCTCGCAGGTTGAATTGATACTGCTGGTCCGCTGGGGCCGGCTGCTGACCAATTTGTCCGGCTCCCACCTGGATATTTTGCTCGCGAATGGCGTTGACCACATCCTGGGCGGTCAATCCGCGACTCGCCAAGCGCGGCGGATCGAGCCACAGCCGCATGGCATATTTGCGTTCGCCAAAAATTTCGATGGAGCCGACGCCAGGGATGCGCCTCAAGCCTTCCAGCATGTAGATGTCGGCATAGTTGCTCATGAACAGGTTGTCATACTGATCCTGATCGCTATAGATCGCAATCGCCATCAGGAAATTGCCCGCCTGCTGGTTGACGATCACCCCAGTCTGGGTCACCGATTCTGGCAGCAGTGGCTCCACCCGCGACACTCGGTTCTGCACGTTGACTGTGGCAATGTCCGGGTCTTGGGCAGCATCGAAAGTAACCGTAATCTGACTTGTGCCGTCACTGGTGCTACTAGAGCTGATGTAGCGCATGCCCTTGACGCCGTTAATCTCGCGCTCCAGGATGTTGGTGACACCGCTCTCGACGGTTTCGGCATCGGCACCCGTGTAATTTGAAGTGACCACAACCTGCTGCGGGGCGATATCTGGAAACTGGGCAATGGGCAACGTGAAGCCCGCAATGATGCCCAGAAACACGATCACGATCGAACAAACCGTCGTGAAGATGGGGCGCTTAATGAAATAGTTAACAAACATGAGGTTAGAAGAGGGAGGGTGGGCATCAAAAGTCCAGGGTCATCTACTGTCGTTTACCGTCGTCTACTGCGGCGGAGCACCCGGCGAGGCACCCGGTGGGGCAATCATTACCGGAACGCCATCGGACAAGTTGAGAACACCCGACACAATCACCTGTTCATTGGGTTCAATTCCAGAAATTACCTGGTAGCTATTGCCCTGAATTCGACCCAACTTGACAGCTCGCTGCCGTGCAATTTGCTGGGGTTCCCCCGAAGCAGCCGCATCTCCTGGCTCTACCACAAAGACAAAGGTTTGTCCGGCAAAGCGAGTCACCGCATCGGTGGGCACTACGACTCCTGGTGTGGTGCTCCAGATTACCCGAGCACGCACAAATTGCCCGTCCTTGAGGCGACCGCCGTTATTGGAAAAACTAGCCTTCGCCAAAATTAACTGGTTGGCCGTATCGACTTCTGGAGAAACAAAGCTAATGCGGCCGGTAGCTATTGGCTCGCCCTGGTCATCCATTAGCTCGACTGGCAGCCCTACCCGCAGATCGCCCGCTCGCTCGATGGGCACGGATAAATTCAAATCCAGCGCTTGGTTTTGAATAATGCTGGTAATGGCATCGCTGGTTGTCACATAGTCGCCAACTTTGACCGGCACATTGCCCACCGTACCTGCAATCGGGGCAACCACCTGGGTATTGCGCAGATCTTCCGTGGCAACAGCCCGTTCAGCTTGGTTGCGAGCCACCAACGCTTCTGCCTCCCCAAGAGCCGCCCGAGCAGCTCGCACTTCCTCCTCGGCGGCCCGTAGTGCTGCCGCTGCTGTATCGCGACGGTTTCGAGCTTGATCGAGCGCTTGCTGCGACTGCGCCCCTTCAGCAACCAGGGTTTGTGTCCGGTTAAACTCTGTTGTTTGTAGCTCTAAATCTGCCGCCGCTCGCTGCCGTTCTGCCTCAGCTGAGCGAAGACGGGCCGCTGCTGTTCCTCGAGCGGCCTGGGCCGCTGCAACACTGGCCGCCGCTCCACTCACCGCTGCCTCGTCACGATCAGGGCGGAGTTGAGCAATGGCATCCCCCTGGGCAACGGACTGTCCAGGACTGACGTAGATTTCCACAATTCGCCCTTCCACCTCAGGGCGCAGAGCTACCCGTTCTTGGGCTTCTAGCGCTCCCACAAATTCTGAGCTTTCTTCAACCGTGCTAGTTTGCACATTTTCCACCTGCACTGGCATCGCTGGTGGACCTCCGGCTTGCGGAGCAGGGGCACTGCAGGCATTTGCTAAAGACACCAACAGTACTGTGCCAATCAACTGGCTAGAAAGCGAAACATTAAACCTTGCCATTGGAACCCACTACAGTCGAAGAAATAGACAGCCGGTGCACTCCGTTGGTGCGAACCCACACTGGGCGATGAACCGAGCAATAAACCTTCTCTAAATCAGGTTGCAATTCAGGAGTCAGAGGGGTTGCCTTAGATCCCTATGACCTCGTTGGGGCTGTCAGTAAGGGGGGTCGGGGGAAATCGGCCCTGTTCCTGAGAAGCGGCACAAGAAAAAGCAACAATTTAAAGCAGAATAAAACTGAAGTGCAGGTTGGGAATAAGAGTACTAAACCGTGTGGCAAGCAGATTAACCTAAAAACGGCAGGTCGCAAATCGTCTAACTGGGTGATTGTGCAGCCGCCTTACTGTTGCTCCATCACTTCATCTTACTTAAGAAAAGCTCCAAAGATAGCTGTTCCTGAATTATTGAAGGTGGGAACTGGCTCTAGCAAGCCTGCTGGACATAAACTCGCTAAATGGCAGAGCCAAGATTGCTAAAAGACTGAATCCGGCTAGTGAGGATTGACAAATGCCGATCGAAAATGCTGTGCTGCTCGCCGTTAATGGCACCTTGATGCGCGGTCTAGAGCTGAACCATCACCTGACGGCGGTTGGAGCGGCATTTGTGGCAGAAACGCAGACTGCCCCGCTGTATCGTCTCTGGTCCATTGCCGATCGGCATCCGGCAATGCTGCGCGTTTCAGAAGATGGTCATGCGATTGCGCTGGAGGTGTGGACCGTGCCACCCGCCGGACTGTGCCAGATTTTGCAGCAGGAACCCCCTGGTTTGTGTATCGGCAAAGTGCTGTTGAGCGACGGACGGGAGATATTGGGTGTATTGGGTGAGCCATTTCTGTGCCAAGGGCAGCGCGATATCACGGCTTGGGGTGGTTGGCGAGCCTATAGGGCGCAAAGGCTTTAACTACAACGCGCTTCCATTGCACCAGTCTTCTACTAGCTATGACTGGTCTAGCTCTTGTGAATGACGGGGCTGCGGTTTGTTGGCTCCCTGACGTTGCCCAGCGATTACTCCACCCTCGGCAGGAGTACTCAACCAAAGGGACTGCTGCGGAATCCCAATCGGAATGCCCGCCCGATCAAAGGCCAGCTTGAGCCGCCGTCGATATTCCCGCGCTACATCCCACTGCTTCAAGGGCTGGGTTTTGATCCAAAGGCGAATCGTGGCTCCAGCATAGTCCAACCGGTCTACACCCAAAAGTTGTGGGGGTTCCAGAATCAGATCCTTCCAGACTGGATCTTCGCTCATGTCTTGGGCAACTTGCTTGGTGACGGCCAGTGCCTGGTCGAGGTCGGCCTCATAGGCAACGCTGACGCTGAGATCCACCCGCGACCACTCTTTAGACAGGTTTTGCACGACCGAGATGGCGCTGTTGGGAATCGTGATCAGCCGCCCCTCTTCGTTGCGGAGTTGAGTGATTCTCAGGTTCATATTCTCTACAAGACCTGAAACATCGCCCACAATAATCACATCGCCCACGCCATACTGGTCCTCTAGCAAAATCAAAAAGCCATTGATGATGTCTTTAATCAAGTTCTGGGACGCTAGGGAGATGCCGACCCCCACAACCCCAGCCAGAGTCAGCAATGCCGGACTGATTTGAATCCCGAGCGCCCCAATGGCTGTCAGCAGACCAATGCCGCCCACAAGCGCAACAGCAATGCTTTTAGCCACTCGCGAGAAAGTTGTGAACCGCAGAATCAGGCGTTGAGACGTAGAAGGCGCCAAATCGGTGCTGCTCTGCAGTGCCCAAAACAACCGATCCACCAGCAGCTCGCTGATGCGAATCGCTACATACGTAATGATGCCAATGGCGAGCAGGCGAGCCGGAACTTGCAGCCAACGCAAGATCAGCGGCTGGAGCCAGCGCGAATAGGGAAATAGCCCCACAATCACGAATAGACCAATAACCCAAGTCAGCAATTGCCCGAGCTGTAGCAGCCGCCGCTGAATATCGTTGACTTTCTGCCGCTGCTGGTTCGCCGCGCGCTGTTGCAGCAACACCGTCGTCATTTCAGGTGTATTGCCCAGTTCCGTTGACGCCACCGACAGTCCTTGCGATGCAGCTCTTGTCTGGGTGGAAAGATCGTGTCGCTCAATTTGCAAGCGGCGCTGCAAACTCGTTAAGCTCCAGCTCAAAATACCGATTGCCAGCAGAATTCCCCCTGCCAAAAGTGCCTGCCGGCGCAGAGACTCGGGCTGTCGCTCTTGCTGTGCATCGATCAGCGCCTCTTCAACTCGTTCGCTGACAATGTCGGCCCACTCCTCCAAGCTGGCACCGTTGATCTCGGCATCGAGGGCGGTCACGGTCATCAGCTCTTCTTGGATTGGCTCATCGTCTGCTTCGGCGCTCAAATAAATAATCGGCTGCCGACTATTGGGATCGACCTCGGCCGTTGCTTCCAGAGTTTGGGGGTCAAAACCGCGATCCACCCACTGCTGCAAGCGTTCTTCGATCAGACGCACTCGCCCTTCGCTAGAGATCTGGCTCGGGTTGGAATTAGTGTTATCCACTGCAACCGGCACAGCGATCGTAAAGAGTCGTCGTCCATCGAGCCGCACCACTCCTCGGGCAACGTCAGCGGTCTGGGAGACGAGCAATTCGTTCAATACTGGGAAGTTACGCTCTAGCTGTCGCAACTGCGGCGGTAAAACTTCTAAAGTCATGCCTCGATTTTGCCCCCAAGCCAAAGGGGTTCCTGGAGGTAGCCCGATCAACATCGCGCTAATGCCGCTGAGCACTAGCCAGATCAGGAACCGACGCGGTTTGCGCAGGTGAAGCTTCGATCGAATTGTCATTCGCGGATGACCTCCCTTGCGGTGAATGCTAGTTATGTAGGGCTAGTCATAGTGCTAGCCATAGAGCGCTGAACGCAGCAAGCCGTTTCGGTGGAATCCTGCTACTATCGGGTGGTCGTCTGCTCCAAAAACTCCCGGATGTACTGATTAACAAGCTGCGGCTGCTCTTGCTGAACCCAGTGGCTGCACTGGGGAATATAGCGAACCGTCAGATCCTTGACATAGACTTCGGTGTTGTAGGTAAGTTCCTTTCCCAGGGCTGCGTCCTCTTCGCCCCAGATCAACAGAGTCGGAATATCGAGTACGCCCCAGTCTCGACTGATCAGCCCCGGCTGTAGGAGATTGGCGCGATAGTAGTTAATCATGGCGGTCAGTGCTCCCCGCTTAGCAGCAGCATCTTTATAGGCTTCGAGATCTTCAGGGGTAAAGGCGGTTTTATCGACCGCCATGCCTACAAATGCGTTAGCAATCATCTGGTAGTCTCCTGCCTGCAGTGCCAATTCAGGCAACCCTGGGATTTGGAAGAAGAAAATGTACCAACTCCGCAATAGCTGCTGGGGCGTTCGCAACCCTGCGGCAAATTTGGCGGGGTGTGGCAAGTTCAGGACAATCAAACGATGCACTAGCTCGGGGTGGGTATAGGCAACATTCCAAGCAATGGCTCCACCCCAGTCGTGCCCAACCAAAATGCAGCGCTCGTAACCTAAACCGCGAATCACTCCTGCTACATCGGCCACCAGTTCGCTCAGACGATAGGCGTCTAGACCAGTGGGTTTATCGCTGTCGTTGTAGCCTCGCAGATCGAGCGCGACGACTTTGTAATCTTGAGCAAACTCAGGAATCTGATGCCGCCAGGAATACCAGAACTCGGGAAATCCATGAAGGAACAGCATCAGGTCGCCTGCGCCTTGGGTGACGTAGTGCAGACGCACACCGTTGGTTGAAATCCACTGGTGATGCCAGTCAGGGTGCTGCCAAGAGGTCGTATGCATTTGATTTGGGTCCTAATTTTTGCGTTAGTCGGTCGTCAGAAGTTCACCAAAGGCATCCAGAATGACGTCAGGAATTGCCCGCGGTCGCAGGCTGCACTGATCTACCCAAACCCACAACACCTCTGCGGTCACCCGCAGGTCACTTTCACCCTGCTTACGGATTTCATAGCGACGCACGGCCCGCGGCCCTCGCATTTCTTGCAGCCAAGTTGTGATCGCCAAAACATCGCCCGCCACCGCTGGACGCAAATAGTCAATCTGAATGCGCCGCATGACAAACGTGCCCCCCAATTCCTGGTAGCGTGCTGGAGTGAACCCCAGGGATTCTGAATGCTCAATGGCGGCCTGTTCCAGATAGTGCTGATAGTAAGCATTGTTGACATGCCCAAGCACGTCCATCTCGTAATGCCGCACGCGCAAATAGGTCGTGAATGGTTTCATAGTCTGGGCTTAGCTATAGGGGATGCAGGCAGACTGAATGAGGTCTGCGGCAACCGAATATCTTTGGCATCTTTGACAACCGAACCTCTTTGCGAGATCCACCGCAGCTGGGTTGGGCTACTGATTTGGCTCTGGCCTGGCTCTGATCGCCGGACTGACTGTGCCACAAGCAGAAACCAACCCTCATCCTCCAGGAGGAATAACTCTCGCAGCCCTGAGCACCCTGATTCCGTACCTTAAGAGAAGTTGGAGAATGCTCCTTGTGATTTTACGCTCTGCTGGGTCCGTAGGCGACTAGGGCAACTAAGCTGGCTGAGCGATGCAATTCTCTAAAAGTGTCCTGTATGTTGTCCTATGGATTGTCCTGTGGACTGTCCTGAAGAAGTGCTCGGAGCCGCGCCAACTCCTGTTCTGCTGCTTCGGCTCGTTGTCGCTCTTGTTCAGCTCGTTGCCGCTCTTGTTCAGCCCGTTGTCGCTCTTGCTCGGCTTGCTGGCTCAGGTCTTCTTCAGGCAACAACACTAGCTCTCCCTCCGGTGTAAAAAACCGCAGTTTGCCGTCCCAAAGTCCCAGGTAAAGCTGAAGTTGCTGACTCCACAGCCAGCCCTGCGGTGTTGGCTGCAGTTCCTGATACTGACCGTCCATGAGATGAAAGCCTTTCAGCTCCAGGGTGTCGGGGTCAAACCAGAAATAGTCGGGCGTGCGGAAGGTATCCTGATAGATTTGCTTTTTTAGGTTGCGATCGACTGATGCCGTCGAGCTTGACAAAATCTCCACGATCACATTGGGGTATTTGCCATCTTCCTGCCACACTGCCCAACTGCGGCGGTCTTTTTTTTCGGTTCCCAGCACCACGAAGAAATCGGGACCCCGGAAAAACTCCGACTTAAGCTGATTCGGGCTGTAGTAAATTGTTAAATTGCCTGAAGCGTAGAAATCTTGGCGGTCGCGCCACCACCATTCCAACAAGCGAATCAACAGCTCAATTTGTCTGCGGTGAAAATCGGATTCCAAGGGCGGCTCATTGCTCCATAAATCACCAGGGGGAAAAACAACCGCACCCTCTTGGGCCAAAGTCGAGGCGAGAGGCGACTGAGGGCTAGAGGCGGGGGTAATCGATTGAGTCATAGAAGCGGCTCCTACATCCTGACAGGATTTGTGCCTGTTGTGACTGGTTTTTGGATCTGACGGCTTGTTCTAGCTTGTTCTATATTGTAGAGACTGCCATGACTACCGCTATTCTCCAAAAACGGTGGAGACAAAACAATCCAGACTCAGACTATTCATTCTGGTATAGCTGCCCCTCGTACGGGTAGCAGCCGACTGCCCCTTTCTCTCGTCTTCACCCATGAGCTATCGCAATCCGGTGCCAACCGTGGATATCATCATCGAACTGGTGGATCGCCCGCAGCGCCCGATTGTCTTGATTGAGCGGCGCCATCCGCCCTATGGCTGGGCCTTGCCGGGAGGATTTGTAGACTATGGAGAATCGGTGGAAACAGCGGCTCAACGCGAAGCCCAGGAAGAGACCAACCTTCAGGTTGAATTAATCGAGCAGTTTCAGGTCTACTCCGATCCAAATCGCGACCCCCGTCAGCACACCCTCAGCGTCGTATTTCTGGCAACTGCTCAGGGCAACCCGACCGCCCAGGACGATGCCAAAGATTTGGGGATCTTTGAGCTGTGGCAGTTGCCCTCACCTCTCTGCTTTGACCATGACCGGATTCTGCGCGACTACCGCCACTACCGCCACTACGGCATTCGCCCACGATTGCTGACGTAAACTCACATCATTTCCCTACCGACTCGCGATCGGAATTCCCACGCTCGCCAACATTGGCAGAAATCTGGGTTCTAGCTGCTCGTCGGGCACAAAAAAGTGATTGTACTGCTGCGGATACACCTGCACCTGTTCGGGAAGAGTGGCTCGATCAGAGAAAACGACCACTTCGCGATAGTGGTTGCGGCGCAGAAAATCCGTGAAAAAGGCAACATTGGTAGCTTTAACAATCTCCACAGCTAGCAACGGGCGGTGCTGCTGAATCGTCTGACTCGCTCCCACAAGTGCTGCCGGCTCATGACCCTCGATATCTATTTTGATGAATGAGATTGCCTCAATCGGATGCTGGGTTAGGTAAGAATCGAGCGTTTGCGTTTGAATGGACAGCGTGTGGCTAAAGTGATCGCGGAAGCTGAGTTCGACCGAGGCACTCGTTTCGATCAGGTCATGGGTATCGAAGGGAATATAGAGATCTTTGACGCCATTGCTATCGCTGATTGCCACGGGTTCCAGACGAACATGGGCATCAAACTGGTTAAGCTCAATATTGCAGCGCAGCAGCTCCAGAATCGGCGGAAACGGTTCAAAGGTAATGACTTGACTAGCTCGGGCAGCCACTGCCAGCAGACTAAAAAAGCCGCTATTGCCGCCAATATCGATGACGGTTCCAGGAAAGGTATGAACACAGTGGGACAGGATCAGCGGCAGGGGCGTTTCGTAAGCATTGATCCCCTTGCAGATGACTCGATTGACGATTTGATCCTTGCCGCGAAAGTAATACATTTTGAACTGTACGGCTCCCACTGCTCCACCGAATTCATCGGACATCTCGACAATTTCTCGCCGCAGGACACCCAGCTGGTGAGCAATACGGTAGTAGGCTGCTAGAGAGGTGAGATTTTTAGAGCAGAGATTCATCGAATGCTCGAAGGCAGCGAGCGCCAAATGCAGATTTCCTCGTTGTCGCAGGGTGCTTCCTAGCTGTTGAAACTGCTGAGACCGTTGCCAGTTCAATGCTTTGCGCTGCTGAATGAGCTGCTCTGCCATGGCGCGGTTTCCTAATTCATAGTGAGTCAGCGCGGCTGCCAACATGGCATCCTCCGGAGCGGATGCCGCTTGAGACTCCAACAGTTGGTGATAGATAGCAGCTGCAGACTCTAAATCCCGGTCGCACTGAGCCTCTAGCCCATTGACAAAGACAGCGGGGACCTCTAGGGCGGACTTAGGTAGGAATGCAGCAGCGTGCTGAGAGCAGCTCTGGCTCATGGCTCAACCTCTGGCATGACTTGGTGAGCACCCATGGTAATCGTAAAGTCCTTGAACAACACAAAGTCCACACTAAGTTTAGTTACAGACTTTTAGTTACAGAAGGCAGAGCAAGCGGTTGGTGTCGGATGCGAGAATCGCGGCGACTTCGGTGTACACTTCGATGGGACGCCTCGGCTTTCCCTACAATCTCTTTGTCAGATTGCCAGACCCGCTAGACTTGCTCAGACTATGGCTCACCAGATTATCCGCACCGAAGACGCCCCGGCACCGGTAGGTCCTTACAATCAGGCCATTGCAGCTACAGGACGCATGATCTTCGTCGCCGGACAGATTCCCCTCGATCCGGTGACTGGAGCCATTGTCGGCGGCGATGATGTAACGCAGCAAACCGAACAGGTCTTCGCCAACCTGAAGGCCATTCTTACCGCCGCCGGAGCCGACTTCTCGGATGTTGTGAAAACGACCGTGTTTCTAGTTGATATGAACGACTTTGCGGCAATGAACTCCGTCTATGCTCAATACTTTGCAGAAGCGACGGCACCCGCGCGAGCCTGTGTGCAGGTGTCCCGCTTGCCGAAGGATGTGCGGGTCGAGATTGAGTGTATTGCGGTTGTGGGGGCTGCCTAAGACGAGCAGCGGCTATCCTCCGGCATCGCGCAGCAGTTGCTTCACTGTTTTCAGCATCTCGACCGGATGGAAAGGCTTGATGATGTAAGCATCAGCACCCTGCTTCATGCCCCAGTAGCGGTCAAACTCCTGATCTTTCGTCGAACAGATCAAAATAGGAATCCGCTGGGCAGCCGGATCGCTTTTGATCCAGCGGCAAAGCTCGTAGCCATTCATTTCAGGCATGACCAAATCGGTGATGACAAGATCGGGGATCTGGGCTTGGATCTTTTCTTTCGCCTCTAAGCCGTTGGTTGCCTCGACGACCTGCAGTCCGCCCTTTTGCAGAAGCTCTGACAGCATTTGGCGCACGGTCTGACTATCATCTACAACTAGCACTGTACCCATAGTCTCCTCTCTCCAGCCTCAGCGATGCTAACACAATGGCAGATGCACGCTTGGGAATGTCCCGACGACTTGTTTCAACAACGGTTTGTCCAAAAGTGCTGAGCGGCAAAGCGCTAGCCCAAGGATTCCCGGCCCTTCGCTAGTATTCCCCACTGCTCTCAAATTCCTGCACGGATTGCGGTCAGCTTGTTACCGCCGGTCGCGCAGCACATCATAGATCGCCTTCTCGTAACACCACTCTACCGACGAACCCGGATTGCGCTTGAGAACATCGTTGACGAGGCGTAGGGCGGTCTTCTCGTTGTGCACTAAACTCATAAGCTTGCGGTGCAGCTCTTGTCGATGCAGAATTTGTGGTGGGAACGACTTAGGAGGTTCAATTTTGGTCAAGCTTGCAGCCGGTTGATAGGTCGGTTGCTTAGGCGGTTGGTGGCTGGGAAACTGTTTAGGCGGTTGGTAGCTAGGTTGCTTAGACTGAAAGCTGGGTCGCTGTAGAGAACTGGGTGGCCGATGGCGAGGTGGCTGATAGGTCGGTGACCAATATCTCGGTGGTTGGTAGGTAAATGGTCGCTGCGGTTGTCTCTGCTGCCTGCTGAGCACTAGATAGAGACTAATCAACAAAAGGACTGCAATCGCGGTCGAAGGGTTGAAGTAGGCAAGTCTGCTGAGAAGGGTCCCACCCAGCGAAATCCAGAACCATTGATTTGCCAAAGCGTTCCAAAGGAATTGTGGGGTGAGTTGACTGTGCCTCCGCTGCCCTTGCCTCGGATGATGAACTTCCCAGATCAGCGCAATAGCCAGCAGCACAATAGAGCCAACGATCGTGGCTGCAATAATAAACTCAATCAGCATGGGAATATTGGGACTACGCAACGTCAAACCCCTCTCCTTAACTCACCTGAGCAGGGGTTTTAGTATTAGATTGCCCAAAATCAACTGCCTCTAGAAGCTGCGTTCTCTAGCCCAGACGGTTGCCATTGCATCTGAATCAGGTGATTTAGAACGCTGCCGATACGCTCTATTGCTGCATTGATACGGGTGAAAGATCGAATTGAACCTACCTAGACCAGTAAACTTACGAGCAATGGTGCGGCAGAACTGAGTTTCTTGAGACTATTCAACGTATCCGCCTTGATTTTGCCTCAATTGCCTCAATTTCCTGAATTTATTGTCCTGTGATCGTTTGAAACTTTGTTCCCAAAACTGTTCCCAAAACAATACAGGGAGCAAGCTGTAATACTTACTCCCTGTCATCAGTTGAAACATACCCCCAGGGGAATTCGAATCCCCGTCGCCTCCGTGAAAGGGAGGTGTCCTAGGCCTCTAGACGATGGGGGCATAGGTGTGCTTGACCTTATTTAAGGTAACGAATATCGCTGAGAGTGTCAACACCCAATTCAAAATGAATTTGGCTCCTAGAGTTGGGGAAGAACTGGCGAATGGTGGCGTTGTTGATCAGCAGCCAAATCAGGTAGCCTGCCACAGCCAAACCGCCGGCTGCCAGCAGCAACGACACGACATCGGGTATCCAATCTGGCGTTGAGACCCATTTGCGGGTCACGGTAGCGCGTTTGGGGCTAGTGAGGCGAGTCGGAGAGGTGCGTTGATAGGTTTGGCTAGTACCCGTGGTGCCCGTTGGGGGTATACCGTGGGTAGAGCGGAACTGTTGCAACTTTTGGCTCACCGGTATGGGGCGCTGACCGGTCCGGCTCCACTGCAGCAAATTATCGACAGTGATGCCGCAGAGATTAACGCTGGGAATCTCGTAGAGGCGTTGCAGTAGCGAGCGATCCTTAGTGACCAGCACCACCAAGCTATTCGGGAAGGTTTCTGCCAAGCCATAGGCACAGCGACCGACTGCCAACGAGACGCGAGCGCGGCGAGTGAGCGCTTGCCCTGATCCCACTTTGAGGGCAGCATGGTGACCGCTTGTGTCTGTAATCCGCCAGCCGCTCGTGGCATAGAAGCGATTAAAGGATTTGGCAATGCGTTCTAGGTCAGGGTCAGGAGAGCGATCAAACAGCAGCTTCATTTCCTCGTAAACCACCTGGGGCACATAGCAACTGCCCACCCGCGAAAATTCTCGCCATTCGCTGGGGGTGGCCGCAGACAGGGCACTAATATCGAACACCAAAATAACGGGAGGAACAGCGACCATGATTCACCTCAATTCAACTCAACCACCGATGCCTAAGCGGCCAGCTAGTCCAGGGGTTAAGGGTAACAGTGTGGCAGCCATGAGAAACAAGACAAGTAACCCCAGAGCAGCACGGGCATCATCCGGTTCCGATAGCTCGTTGAGAGCAGGGCGTTCCAGATCGCGCTGCAAAAACAGAATCACAATCGCCCAGTACAGCGACAGTGGATTGACTATAGCTGCTAGACCCAGAATGATTAGCGTTGCCACCGTCGTGCGGCCCGCGGTTTTGCGACCATAAATGGCTTGCACAATCCGTCCGCCGTCGAGCTGACCAGCCGGCATTAGGTTGATTGCCGTAATCACTAGCCCCAACCAACCCAAAATGACCAGGGGATGCACATCCACTAGCGCTTGCTGGACTCCTGCCCCCAAGACGACTCGCGCCAAAGTGCCCACTAGAATAGATCCCTGAAAAAATTCCGACGGCACCTGAAACAGGCTGCCCGGATGGGAAAGCACCAGGCCTACCATTAACATGCCCAGAGAAAGCAGCCCACCTGCGGCTGGACCGGCAAACGCAATGTCGAACAGCACGGTGCGATTAGGCAGCACCGATTCAAACCGCATCAGGGAGCCGAAGGAGCCAATTTGCCAGGTAGGGATAAAGAAGGGAGGACTCAGCCGCACCTGATAACGGCGAGCCACCAGCCGATGCCCGATTTCGTGAGCCACCAAAATTGCCAGAATGCCTGAGCCAATCGGCACCACCTCAGCAAAGCGATCGAGGTTACTGAAAAAATCGAAGCCCTGCATCAAACCGGCTGCTTCTAAGCTGGTGGCGATTGTAGCAACGGCCAAAACAACCGCCAGGATTTGTTGAGACACGGTGCTCGGCTTCGGATCATTGGCTTTGGGCAGCACAACCACCACGGGCTTGCCCTCAGTGCCTTCTACAAGAAACAAGCGGTAGCGGTCGCCGAGGCGTTCGGTGAGGCTGGCAGTCAGGCGCTCATGGGCAATTTCGGGATCGGTGCGCAAGTTGCCTTTGAAGATAGCTCCATTTTGGTAGGGAATCGTCTCGGTGGCAAAAAAGGTTTCGATGCCAAAGATACCCTGCACGGTCTGCAAATCTTCGACGGGCATTTTCGGCAGTTCCGCAGCGGTCTGGGTGGACGCCATCGGGGGTGATGGTTCGCCAACGCTAGCAGTATCGCTGGCAGAAGGGGTCTCCTCGGTGGACGGCAGCGAGCTGACATAAGCCGATACGCGTTTCCCTCCTTCTTTCTCGGCGGCCTCTCGCAATTGTCGCCCTAGGGCAATGTACAGCCCGATGGACACCACCAGCAACAGCAGTACGCCGGCTAGATTCAGATACACTCCAATTGCGAACAAGCCAAAAAACAGCAGCCAAGGTGCCATCAGCGTGACGGACTGTAACCAGGCCAGTAGTCCTACTTTGCCGAAGGGTTTGGCCCGATAATAGCCCCATCCCAGTATTCCTAGCGCCACCAATAGAATGAGTGCGGTTATCATGTCACGATCCCTCTGTTCCTGCGATAGAGCAACGAAGAAGGACACAGAACCCAGGACAAATTCCTGCGCGGTCACGAGACGCGGTCAATGGGTGGAACAGCATCTAGTGGAGTCGCGAGACAAGATGGGCCTAGCCGCCACGAGCTGTTGGCTGACACGATTCTCCCGCTGACTGGCAATTGAGTGTCCTGATTCCTCAGCCTTCGTCGGGCTTTAGCAATTTGTCGTCTAAAACTGCTTCTTTTTTTCAACCGTAATTCAACGGATAAGGTTTAGGATAACAGGTCCCAACCCGAAGGAAGCAGCCGTTGAGCAGCCCCATGTTGCCTCTTGATAGCCTTGACCACTCGGAGGGCAGATAGAGAGGGGGGAGTCGCCACGAAGGTTAGGGGCGGGTTTATTGGGAGGAACGCTGTGCCGCTGCCACTGCCTGGCGTAGATTGCCTTGGTGCGTATGGAGGAGCTGTTGCCCTGCAGCTGCGTTTAACCCAGTCCAGTGCATGAGCAGCGCTAGCTTCACCTGCCGTTGGCTTTGCTCTAGCAGTGTTGCGGCTGCCGAGCGATCCAGATCGGTCAAGTCTTGCAAGATACGCAGTGCCCGGTCATACAGTTTGCTGTTGGTTACGGCTACATCAACCATACGGTTGCCGTAAACCTTGCCCAGCTTGACCATGACCCCCGTCGAGAGAATATTCAATGCCAGCTTAGTGGCTGTTCCTGCCTTTAGCCGCGTCGAGCCGGCCAACACTTCTGGCCCAACCAGCAGCCGAATGTCGATATCTACAGGTAAGCTGACCTGCTCAACCGGCACACAGGCGATCAACAGGGTCGTGGCCCCTCGCTGACGGGCTGCTTGCAGCGCTCCCTGCACAAAAGGCGTCGTGCCGCCAGCCGTAATCCCAACGACCACATCTAAGCTGGTCACCTGGCGATGGGCAATGGCCTCCATGCCGTCTTCGGCGCGGTCTTCTAAATCTTCGGAACTGCGCACCAAAGCGCCGGCACCGCCAGCAATAATGCCCTGCACCAGATCGGGAGGAGTACAAAAGGTGGGTGGACACTCTGCTGCATCGAGGACCCCAAGCCGACCGCTAGTACCCGCCCCAACGTAGAAGAGCCGTCCTCCCTGCCGCAGTGCTGCCGCCGTGCGGTCGATAGCCTCGGCCAGTGGCTCTCGTGCCGCCGCAACCGCTGCAATGGTCTGGGCATCTTCTCGATTGAACAGATCGACGATTTCTAGAGCCGTCATCTGATCGAGAGTGTGGCTATTGGGATTGACCTGCTCGGTTAGCAGATGCCCGCGTTCGATCAGATTGTCCATTCCTGGCTCCCTATTCGTCTTGATTCGTCTCGATGATGGGCTGGTAATTCTGTGAGGGTTGCGTATTGATCTCTCTTTGATCTCTATTGTTAATCTCTTTGATTCCTGATTAACCGCTGATACGCTCAAGCCCATTGCCGCTAGAGCAAACCCTCTAGCCGCCGCCGGATAGCATCCAACTGGGCGGGAGAAAGCTCCTCCGAGTCGGACGTCGATTGGGTGTCTGGCTGCCAGTCAAACTGCTCAACGCTAGCCTCAGGAGGAACTTCCAGCGTGCCCTCAGGAACCAGCTTGCACAGATATCCTGCTTCTTGACAGAAAGCCTCAATCTCTTCGCTATCAAAGGCTTCGATGCTAGCACTGCCAAAGTCTTGAGCTTCTAGCAGCAGGGCGTAGCGGGTGGCATCATCTTCGGCAGCAAACATCAGCACAATATTTTGATCACCCATTTTGAGGGTGTGAATCCCCTCATTTTCGGTTCCCGCGTTAAACAACAGCACAAATACCTGCATTTTACCCCTCTCCGGCAAGAGAACATGGCTCATCGGTTCGTCGGGAGTCCGCCAAGTCAAAACCATCGGACTAAGGAACTTTATCGCCAAAGATGCGTTTGTCTATCTTATCGAGCTTACCGCTAACCTTACCGAGCTTTCACCGAGCTTATTGCCAACCCTATTCCTGATCGGGCCGAAGGAGCTTTGCGGCTTGGCGATACCAAGGGAAGATTACGGGATCCAAAACCGATGGGGTATAGTCTTCTAGGAGTTGACCTCTTGCCATGCCCGTGCCCACGCTTCTCGGTGTTCCCATGGAGGGTATTGTCCTGGTTGGTCCAATCGAGTTGGTCCAGTAGATTCATCTGCTCGTCCGGGCTAGGTTGGCTAACCAGAATCAATCGATTCAGACGCCTAGCAACCTCAGCTAGAGGTAGCGCGAGAGCCGTCAGCAACAGTTTGTCAGGTGAGACTATGAGCCATGACCCATTCTCCTGATCCAGGTCGCGACCCTGAACAACGCTCTCCCTCTCGGCGTTCGGTTCTGATTCGGGCTGGATTTGTAGCCGGTGGAGTGGTGCTGGTGGGAGGGATAGCGGCGGGCTGGTTCGCATGGCAATTTATCAATCAGCGGCTAGCGCCCTTGGTGGCCGACAGTATGAGCACGCTCCTGAATCGACCGGTAGTGGTGGGTCCGGTGGAGGGGGTCTCGCTGAGCAGCATTCGGTTTGGCAACTCCTCAATACCGCCAACCGCAACGGACCCTGATCAGCTCACCGTTGAGTCTGTAGAAGCCCGCTTTAACCTGCTCGAACTAATCTGGGACCGCACGTTGAGCCTGGATGTCACGCTGATTCGCCCCGAAGCTTACATAGACCAAGACGCTGAGGGACGCTGGATCACCACCGAGATTACGCCCGGCGAAGAAGGACCGATCTCGATTGAAGTGGATACCTTGCGGGTGCAGGACGGCAATTTGCAGCTCGCGGCCTATGGTGAGGTCGAAGAATCGCAGGTTGTGGAAACCGAGGCAGACAATGCAGCTGACCCAGATCGCGGTGGTGCGGACGCTCCCGAAACCCTGCCTCGGGATCAGGTGATGAATACGCTGGTGGCGATTCAAGACGTTAATGGCACCGTTACCTTCCGCAATCAAAACCAGTTGATCCGCTACAGCCTTAGCGGTCGCCCGGAAACTGGCGGCAGTTTGCAGCTTCAGGGGCAAACCAATTTAGAAGCCTCGGAAACTCGGCTTGAAGTGGATGGGCGCGATTTGCTAGCGGCAGATGTAAACCTACTGGTGCCGCTGCCGGTGCAGTTGCGTATGGGGCGAGTCAGTGCCGATCTAGCGATACTGTTTCCCCCCGACGAGCAGCCACTGCAATTCGATGGCATTGTGCAGGCGCAAAGTGTTACCGCGGCTCTCGAAGGTGCGCCGCTGCCCTTCACCGAGATTAATGGCAACCTGCTGTTTGCTGGGCAACAGATCAGCTTCCAGGACTTTCAGGGGCGCTATGGAGCGATTCTGGCAACGGTGGGCGGCAGTCTGGATACGCAGGACGGCTACAATCTGCGGGTGCAGGTGCCTGAAGCCAGCGTTGCTCAGATCCTAGAAACCCTGGACGTGGCAGAATCCGAGTTGCCGGTAAGCGTAGCAGGTCAGTTTCAGGGCGAGGTGCGGATCACGGGCGCGATTGAGCAGCCCCAGGTGAGTGGTCTGGTGCAAAATCTTCAGCCGGTGCAGGTGGAGCAGCTCGAACTGGTCCGCACCCAGGCTCGCTTTAGTGTTACCCCCGAAGCGCTTACCCTCAGCCGCGTTGAGGTGGTTCCCAGTCAGGGCGGGCAGGTGGTTGGTCGCGGGCGGGTTACCTTTGGCGAGCAGGGCGGCGTAGTGTTTGATGCTGAGGCCACAGATCTGCCCGGAGATGCCTTAGCCCGCAGCTTTGGGGCCAACTTAGATAACTTCACCATTGGGCAGGTAAACGCCACTGCTCAGGTGCTGGGTCCGCTAGATACTGTTCAAACCATCGTCAACTGGCAGGCTCCTCAGGCCACCTATCCGGGGCGAGGTCGCGTCACGATTGCTGGCGACACGATCCGGTTTGACGATACAGCGGTGCTGGTGGCGGGGGGGATTGCTCGCGGCAGCGGCCAACTGCGGCAGGGGCGCTGGCAGGCTGATATTACCACCTCGGGCATTGAGCTGCGGCAGTTTTCTCCGGACCTGCGGGGGCTGTTTAGCGGCGATTTTCGGCTGGTGGGCAGCGTCGATGATTTTACTCTGACGGCCATTCGCGCTGAGGGCAACGTCCGCTTCTCGGAAGGGCTGGCGATTATCACCGAACCGCTGACCGCATCAGTGCGCTGGCTCGGCGACCGCTTGCAGATTGTGCAGGCCTCAGCTCCCGGCTTCAGTAGCAGTGGCTTCATTTTTGCTCAACTCGATGGTCCGGGTGCGCCCGCAGTATCGAATCTGGATTTGGCGGTGGATCTGCGCGGCTACCGGCTAGCGGATCTGCCCGTAGCATTGCCGCCACAATTTACCGTAGCGGGCACCACTGACTTTAATGGGCAAATCACAGGCCCACTAGACCGGCTGACGGTGGCCGGACAACTCGGGCTAAACGATTTCGCTGTCAACACCTTTGCTTTCGAGCCTCGCCTCGCTGGAGACCTGCGCTTTGTCCAGAACCAAGGCTTGAGCCTGAACCTGACCGGGCAACAGGACCAGATTGCTGTAGAACTAGACGGGCAGAATCGTCCTCGGGCATTTTTGGTGCAGCAGGGCAATGCAGTGGCGCGGGGGCGCGGTGAAGGCGACCGGCTGATCGCCACGCTGGACAACTTTCCCTTGGCTGCCCTCAACCTCGCTCCGGCAACGGCAGTAGGTCTTGGCCTCGTCAGCGGCCAACTGAGCGGCAATTTCGACATTAACCTGGCGGATCTGAGTAATCCCGATGTAGTGGGCAACGTGGCCATTGTCAATCCGGCTTTGGATTACATCAGTGCCGAACTGTTTGCTGGGCAATTCCGCTATCGGGGCGGCATTTTTGTACTGGAGAGTGGCGATCTGCGGCGCGGCAATAGCCGTTACCTGCTCAGCGGCAGCTTTAGCCCCACGGCTGACCCGCAGTTGCAGGGCAAGGTGGTCGTGGAGCAGGGTCGAGTTGAGGACGTGCTGCTCGCCTTCCGCTGGTTTGAGTTCGCAGATCTGGGACGAGGTATTCAAGCTCCCATCTACGCCGATGCCGAGGCGGTAGAAACCGTGCCGGTAGGTATGCCCGACGCGCCGCTGCTCACCCAACTCCGCCGCTTCTCAGAGGTGGTAGCGCTGCGCGATCAGCAAGTTGCCGCCCGCGAGCAGGCAACCTTTTTGCCGGACCTGGCCGAGCTAGAAGGCGGCTTTACCGGCGAAATTAACCTAGCCTACTCGCCGCGAACAGGTGCCGCAGTTAACTTTGGACTGAGTGGTCAGGACTGGCGCTGGGGCGAGTATGAGGTGAATCAGGTGATTGCTCAGGGCAGCTTTCAGGATGGCGTGCTGACTCTGCTGCCAGTGCGGCTTGTGTCAGATCAAGCATTCCTCAATTTCTCGGGGCAGCTTGGCGGCGAAGAGCAGTCGGGGCAATTGCTAGCCGAGAATGTGCCAGTAGAAGCGCTGCGGGATCTATTCCGAGTGCCGCTCGACATTGCCGGCAATCTCAATGCCAATGCCATCCTCTCCGGCAGTGTAGAAAATCCGCAGGTGGTCGGCGAAATTCGTCTGGAGAATGGCACGGTGAATCAAACCGAAACCATCCCACCGCTGCGGGCCCTGTTTGGCTATAACAATGCCCGACTCAACTTCGACACCCGGCTGATTGCCGAAGCCGAAACGGATGGGGAAGATACCTTTGAGTTCACCGGCAGCATTCCCTACCAGTTGCCCTTTGCCACCGTCGAACCCGCCAGCACCGAACTGAGTCTAGATCTCAACATCCGCAACGATGGACTAGCGCTGCTCAACTTGTTTACCGAGCAGGTGCAGTGGCAAGGCGGCACAGGCGACATCGTGCTGACGGTGCGCGGCAATCTGCAAGACACTGGCGACGAACTAGAGCTGCGTCCCCTAACGGCTACCGGCACCGCTACCTTTGCTAATGCTCGGATTGGCGGAGCGGCTCTGCCGGAAGATGTTACCAACGTCAACGGGACCATTCGGTTCAACCGAGATCGCATCCAGGTGGAAACCCTGCAAGGTGAGTTTAGCAGCGGCCAGGTGATTGCCCAAGGCACCATTCCCATTGTGCTGCCTCTCAGTACGACCGATCCGGATAGTGATGCCCCATTGACCATCCAGCTGGACAATCTGGCGCTGAATCTAGAAGATCTGTACCAGGGCGATGTCAATGGTCAGGTGCTGGTCACCGGTACGGCTCTTGCGCCCCGGATTGGCGGCGAAATTCTTCTGAGCAACGGGCGCGTGCAGCTCAACCAGCCCGAGGCAGAACCCGTCGATGTCGCTGCTGCCCCCCAACCGCCGACCTTTGGCACGCCCGCTCTGGGAGCACCTCCTGAATTCGATGCCTTGCGCGTATCCCTAGGCGACCGGCTGCACGTCACCTACGATCCGGTGCTGAATTTCCAGGTGCAGGGTAATCTGCTGGTCAACGGCACCCAGGCTCAGCCCGAGGTGGATGGCACCGTTCGTCTGCGTCGGGGGCAGGTGAATATCTTTACCACCCAATTCAACCTCGACCGCGACTATCCCAACACCGCTGTCTTCACCTCGGCGCGAGGCCTCGACCCGCTGCTGGACGTGCGTCTGGTGACCTCGGTCCCCGAAGTGACTCGCTTCCCGAACCCCGTCAGTTCGCCCTTCCCTGCCTCGGAAATTGTAGATACCCCGTCGGCGGGCGATTTTGGCGCGTTGCAAACCGTGCGCGTGCAGGCCACCGTCAATGGACCCGCCAGCCAGCTCTTCAACCGCCTAGAATTAACCAGCAGCCCCAGCCGCTCCGAGTCGGAAATTCTGGCGCTGCTTGGCGGTGGCTTTGTGAATAACCTGACCGACGGCAGTGCTCCGACGGCTCTTGCTAGCATTGCTGGCTCGCCGCTGCTCACCGGACTGCAAAATCTGATCAGCGACACCCTAGGGCTGAGCGATTTCCGCCTCTTCCCGACCACGGTGATTTCTGGAGAGCGCAATACCACCCTAGCGCTAGCAGCAGAAGTCGGTTTTGACATCACCAATAACCTCTCGGTGTCGGTGCTGCAAATCCTCACGGTCGATGAACCCACCCAGTTCAGCGTCCGCTATCGCTTGACCGATCGCCTGCTGCTGCGAGGGTCCACCAATTTCGATGACAGCCGAGCAGTGCTAGAGTTTGAAACGCGGTTCTAGGAGACTCATGAAACAGCGCTCTAGCTACTGGCAGTTGTTGCCCTACTTGCATCCCCACTGGCGCACCATTGCCTCGGCGCTGCTCTGTACGCTGGTGTTCACCGCCTGCTGGCCCCTCTTAGCCTGGCTGGCCGGGCAGCTCTTGGGAATGTTGGTGCAGGGCAATTTGCCTGGTCTGGCACGGCTGTCGGGGATTATGGCGGGGGTGTTTCTGGTGCAGAAAATTGCCCAATATGGTCAAGACTCGCAAATGGCCAAGGCGGCACTGGCCATCGCCCTCGATCTGCGCAACCGCGTCTATGCCCATCTGCAAACCCTTAGCCTCAGCTATTTCGAGACCGCCCAAACCGGCGATCTGTCCTATCGCCTCACCGAAGACATCGACCGCATCGGGGAAGTAGTGAACAAAGTGTTTCACGACTTTCTGCCCTGTGTGCTGCAGCTGATCGTCGTCTTTACCTACATGGTCTACCTCAACTGGCAGGTGACGCTCGCTAGCCTGATTATTGTGCCGCTGATGGGGCTGCTGATTAGCTGGTTTGGCGACCGAATGCTGGTGTTTTCGCGCCGCAGTCAGAATCTGGTATCGGATCTGTCGTCGCTGATGACCGAAGTGTTTAGCGGCATTCGCTTGGTGCGGGCCTTTGCCGCCGAAGACTACGAGATCGAGCGGTTTCGGCAAGAGGCAGAACGCAATCGACAGGCAAAATACGCGGCGGCCTGGCTAAAGGCGGTGCAGTTTCCGGTGGTAGGGTTTCTCTATGCCCTGAGTGTGTTGCTGCTGCTGTTTTTAGGCGGCTGGCAGATTGCTTCGGGCAACCTCACTGGTCAACAGTTCGGCAGCTACGTGGTGGCGGTGACGATGCTGATCGATCCGATCGCCCACCTCACTGAGAATTACAACGAATTCAAACAAGGGCAAGCCTCCACCGACCGCATCTTTGAGCTACTGGCAATTCAGCCCGCCGTCATCGAGCGGACCGGCGCTATCGAGCTGCCCCCAGTCACCGGCAAAGTCGAGTACCGCGAGGTTTGCTTTGGCTACCGTCCCAATCAGCCGGTGCTGCAACAGCTGAATCTGCTGGCGTTACCTGGGGAAGCCATCGCCCTAGTCGGCAGTTCGGGAGCCGGCAAATCAACGCTGGTGAATCTGCTGCCCCGCTTCTACGATCCGCAGGCTGGGCAAATTCTGATCGACGGCATTGATATCCGCGACGTCACCCTTCGCAGTCTGCGACGGCAAATCGGCATTGTGCCTCAAGAAACGATTCTGTTCTCCGGTACGATTGCCCAGAACATTGCCTTTGGGCAGCACACGTTTGATCTCGACGCCGTGCAGGAGGCAGCTCGGGTGGCCAATGCCCATCAGTTTATTTCTCAGTTTCCTGAGGGCTACCGGGCTTGGGTCGGTGAGCGGGGTGTCAACCTGTCGGGCGGGCAGCGGCAGCGGATCGCTATCGCTCGGGCAGTGCTGCTGAATCCGCGAATTCTGATTCTCGACGAAGCTACCTCCTCCCTCGATTCAGAATCGGAAGCACTAGTCCAGGAGGCTCTAGAACGCCTGATGCGAAACCGCACCGTGTTCATCATTGCTCACCGCCTGGCCACCGTCCGCCGCGCCGATCGAATTCTGGTGATCGAGCAGGGGCGAGTGCTAGAGTCAGGAACCCACGCCGAGCTGCTGGCTCAAGAAGGCCGCTATGCCCGCTTCTACGCCCAGCAGTTTCGCGGCTAGTCTCAGGAACTCATGATCCCGGTCTGATCCTCTCGTTTAGTGTGTGCCATGTCTGATTCTGCTTCCTCCCGTGCCGCCTCGGAACCGCTTACCCTCAGCACCAAGCTGGCCTATGGAGCGGGCGACTTGGGCACCGCCATCACCGCTAATATTCTGGGCTTCTATCTGCTGTTTTTCTTTACCAGCGTTGCTGGGCTGAACGCCGGTCTGGCCGCCAACGTGCTGCTGATCAGCAAAATCTGGGACGCTGTCAACGATCCAATTGTCGGTGTCCTCAGCGACCGCACCCAGTCGCATCGAGGGCGACGCTATCCCTGGATGATCTGGGGGGCGATTCCCTTTGGCATTACCTTTGTGCTGCAATGGCTGGTGCCCCGCTTCAGCAGCGACCCCAGCGCCAACCAGTGGGGCTTGTTCTGGTACTACGTGGTGGTGGCAATTCTGTTCAACTCGTTCTACACGATGGTGAATCTGCCCTACACCGCCCTCACCGCCGAACTAACTCAGGACTACAACGAACGCACCAGCCTCAACAGCTTTCGCTTCGCCTTTTCCCTCGGCGGCAGCATCGTCTCCATCTTTCTAGTGATTCTGATCAGCGGTCTCATTCCCGACCCGCATCAGCAGTATTTTGCCATCGGCGTCGTTTGTGCCGTCATCTCGGTGCTGGCAGTGGGCTGGTGCGTTTGGGGGACACGCCAGCGAGCCGCCGTTATGGAGGCCCTGCGGTTGCAGCACCACCAGGAAGCGCCAATTCCGCTGCTCGAACAGATCCGCATTGCCTTCAGCAACCGTCCGTTTTTGCTAGTGATCGGCATTTATCTCTGCTCCTGGTTGGCAGTGCAGCTGACGGCGTCCATCCTTAAGTTTTTTGCGATCAACTGGATGGGCTACTCCGATCTCGTCTCGAACATCGTGATTCTAGTGGTGCTGTCTACCTCGATGGCGATGCTGTTTGTTTGGAATATGGTCAGCAATCGCGTTGGCAAAAAAGCCACCTACTTCATGGGCATGGGGCTGTGGATTATCGCCCAAACCGGATTATTTTTCCTACAGCCGGGTCAAACGGTGCTGATGTTCACCTTGGCGGTTGTGGCGGGCATGGGCGTGGCAACCGCCTACCTGATTCCCTGGTCGATGTTGCCGGATGTGATTGAACTTGACGAGCTGCGCACCGGCCAGCGCCGCGAGGGCATTTTCTACAGCTTTATGGTGCTACTGCAAAAAATCGGCTTAGCACTAGGACTCTTCGCTGTCGGGCAAGCGCTGGAATGGGCGGGATTTATCGAAAGTGTGCCCGGTCAGCCCGTCCCTACTCAGCCCGACTCAGCGCTGCTGGCAATCCGGATTGCCATCGGTCCCTTTCCCACTCTGGTTTTGATTGCCGGCGTCATCCTGGCGTACCTCTACCCCATTACCCGGGAAGTGCACGCGGAAATTCTGCTGAAATTGCGAGAGCGGCGCGAACAGCGCGACGAGAATCTGGATCACTAATGCCCTTCTCCTGTCTGCGCAATGGTCTGCGAGTCCAGTTCAACCGCCATGAAATCTAATCAGCCATGGCCGCCAGATCACGATAAGATCAGCAAGGAGTATTGATCCCCGAGATCTGCTTGCATTCCTTAATCGCTGATGCTAGCCGCAGCAGTGGTTTCGTCTCAACTTGAGGTTTTATGAAAAGAGTTTTATCGCGCATCTTTGCCCTAGTTCTGGTACTTGTCGTTGGCTTGATGGGCTGCTCTGCCTCGCCCACAGGCATGACGGGGAACTATCGTCAAGATACCCTAGCCCTAATTGAAAGCCTCAGAGGGGCACTAGAGCTACCCAACGATTCGCCCGAGAAAGCAGCCGCCCAAGCCGAAGCACGGCAGAAAATTAATGACTTCTCGGCTCGCTACCGTCGCGATGGCTCGTTGACCAAGCTCAGCTCCTTCACCACGATGCGGACCGCCCTTAACTCGCTGGCTGGGCACTACAGCTCCTATCCAAATCGCCCGGTGCCGCAGAAGCTCAAGGACCGACTCGAAACCGAATTTAAACAGGTCGAAGCGGCTCTGAAACGCGAAGCCTAACTGCAACTCGTCAGGACGTCGGCTGGATTCGAGATACCGATACCTACATATCCCCTATTTTCCCTTGGCGTGGAGTGGTGCTGGGCACTGCTCCACGTTTGACATTGCGCCCTATCTCTTTGGATTGCTGATTACACCCGATATTTAGAGCGAGCCGTTAACAAATTCTGAATGGTGGCGTGCAGCACCTCAAAGCGAATGGGTTTACGGACAAAATCGGTCGCACCGACAGCTAGACCCTTAATACGACACAGCTCAGCATGGGCAGTCATCAACACAATCGGCAGCGAGCGCAGCCGGTCATCACGGCGAATTTTGCGCGTCAGCTCGTAACCGTCCATGTGCGGCATCATCACATCAAGCAGCAGCAAGTCAGGTGGAGAGATTGTCAGTTTGTCCAGGGCTAAACTTGCTGTATCCGCTACATCCACCTGATAACCTTCGGACTCTAGAAATGTTTTCAGCAGAAAAATATTGTCTGCCAGATCGTCTACGACCAGAATGCGCGGCGAATGGGGAACTGGTTTCATAAGCGAGTTCAGAATGAGTGGCAAACAATTCAACGCAACTCGTCCCGAGTCTACTGCGCCATTGTGCCGCTTCAGCCTATGGATTGCATCTCTCCTAAAGTAGAAGTTCAGTAGAAGCCAGCCATGATCTCTACTGCTTCCTAGCGAATGGTAGCCTGATCCCCTTGATGTCTCGTCCGGTCGAGGAAATGATTCGCGAACTTAATGCATCATCCCAGGACCATGCCCTGGCATTCCGGTTACATTAAACCAATCTTGCAGCCAAGTTTGCATCTGGATGATTTCTTGACGCTGAGTGGTGGCAATCTCTTGGGCAAATGGGCGCACAGGCTCATGCTCTACCAAATTCCGATTCAGCAGCATTTGAGACATCATCACAGCTCCCATGTGATGCACAACCATATCTTCTAAAAAAGTTTGATCCAGAGCGTCTCCTTGCAAATTGTCTAAATTGCGCATCATCGGGTTGTAGGAGACTGTTGTGTCGCGTTCAGGATACCATTCACTAAGCCACTGCTGCATTTGTTTGATCTCAGCACTCTGCACCTGAATAATCTCTTCGGCAAAGCGTTTCATTTCAGGGCGATTGCTGCCAGCTAGCACTAGCTGCGCGGAGTCAATGGCTTCTTGATGGTGGGGAATCATCTGGGTGAGATAGTCAAACTCGCTGCTGACCTGCATGTCGTGCATCATGCCGCCGTGGTGCATCATGCCATTATTTTGTGCTAGGTTCTGCGCCGAATTGTTGGCCGACTGATTCGCTGGAGACGGAACCAGACGTTGGGACAGAGCAACGGGAATGACAATACCAAGACTCGCCATCGCCACGAATGCCATACTTCTGAGTTGCATAATCATCCTCCTACAGTAAACAGATGGGGAAATCACTTATACCCCTAAATGACAAACATGGTGAAATCAACAGGAGAGCCAGCCTGAAATGCAAAAATCATGATTGAGGAAAGGATGGTGGTTCTGTAATTTCCAAGTTTTCCATCGACTTTTCCATCGGCAATGTATTGACTTGATCCTGGGAATGAACGACTTGAATCACACCGCGAAACATATTCATGCCACACGTAAAGAGATAATTGCCGGGTCGCGTAGGGGTAAATTCAACTGCCGTGCGTTGGTTCAAGGGCAAGGCTTCGGCAATTTGAAAATCTGGAATCAGGACTCGCTCCAAACAGCTACTCGGATCTCGGCGCAAGAAGTAGAGCCGCACGGGCTGACCAGCCTGCACCACAATTCGGCTCGGCTCATAACCCCCATCGACGATAATATCGAGTTCTTGAATTCCTTGCTGAGAGCGAGCCTGCTGCGATTGAGGCTGACTTCCCAAGAACCACCACAGTTCTAAACCAATCAGGGCGATTACAACTGCACTCACCCCTAGCCTGAGGGCGAGTGGTTGTTCGATGCGCCGAAACTCCGGGGTCGAAAGAGGATTGTGGGGCATGCTGGTTTCAGAGATAGCTGCCTCGGCAGCTGTAACGCCAATGCTAGTCAGCAACCCTATACTGGTGAGTGTCCCTATGAATCGGCGAGCTGGCATGGTTTCATTCTCTTGGCGAGTCAATTGATGAATGAACGAATGAATTATCTGATGAATTAGCTAGTGAATTCGTTGAGGCTTAAAGTTGCGAAGACGCAAAGCATTACTAACCACAGACACCGAGCTGAATGCCATGGCTGCCCCAGCAATGATTGGACTCAGCAACCAGCCCGAGAAGGGGTAGAGAATGCCGGCCGCAATCGGGATGCCAGCGACATTGTAGATAAAGGCAAAGAATAGATTTTGCCGAATGTTGTGCATTGTGGCTCGCGAGAGTTGAATAGCCGTTACAATACCCTGCAAATCGCCTGAGATTAGGGTGATGTCGCTAGCCGCAATTGCTACATCAGTGCCGGTGCCAATGGCGATACCAACATCGGCCTGAGCCAGAGCTGGCGCGTCGTTAATGCCATCTCCTACCATCGCCACAATCTTGCCTTCTGCTTGCAGCGACTGTATGGTAGCAGCCTTCTGATCGGGGCGAACTTCCGCCAGTACCCGTCCAATTCCGACCTCACGGGCAATCGCCTCGGCTGTATGGGAGTTATCGCCAGTGAGCATCACCACCTGCAACCCCATCCGCTTTAGGGCATGCACGGCTGCTGCCGAACCGGGTTTGAGGGCATCGGCAATTCCCATCAGTCCGGCTATCTGGCCGTCTACCGCCAACCAGACCACGGTTTTCCCAGCCGCTTCTAGCTGCTCCTGGTCGTTTTGCAGAGCTTGGGGGTCAATGGGGATGTCATTGGTGCCATTAACGGCATCAATCTCAACATTTAGCTCTTGCATCCAGCGCTGAGTGCCAATTTGCACCCAATGCCCAGACACTTCCCCCTGAACGCCGCTGCCGGCAATCGCTTCAAACTGTTGCACCTCGGTGAGTTCGACCTGCTGTGATTCTGCATAGCGAACGATGGCTTCTGCCAACGGATGTTCCGAGTGGCGTTCTAGAGAGGCAGCAAGCTGAATTAACCGCATCTCATTGCCGTTTGCTGTGCCGTTCACGCTGATGAAATCCGTGACGGTCGGTTTGCCCTGGGTTAGGGTTCCGGTTTTGTCCAGCACAAGGGTTTGAATTTTGTGGGCCAGTTCTAAACTGGCTGCGTTTTTGATCAAAATGCCGTTTTCAGCTCCCTTGCCGGTTCCTACCATGATGGAGGTGGGGGTTGCCAATCCTAAAGCACAGGGACAGGCAATAATCAGCACACCGATAGACGTAATCAGGGCCAGGGTGATATTGCCCATCGCGTTGTACCAGAGTCCAAAGGTCGCCAAGGCAACAGCAATCACCACTGGAACAAACCAGGCAGTGACTTGGTCGGCTAGCTTCTGAATCGGAGCCTTTGATCCCTGAGCTTGCTGCACCAGTTTGACAATCTGCGCTAAGAAGGTGTCCTTCCCGACTCGGGTGGCACGAAACGTGAAACTGCCCGTTTTGTTGAGGGTTGCTCCAATGACTTCATCGCCCGGCTGTTTCTGCACGGGAACGCTTTCGCCAGTAACCATTGATTCATCTAGGGTGGAGGAGCCTTCAAGGATTTCACCATCCACAGGAATTGTTTCACCTGGACGAACCAAAATCCTGTCTCCTGGCTCCACGCTGGCAATGGGGACATCAACAGCCTGACCGTTGCGGATGACTCGGGCCGTTTTGGGCTGCAATCCCATCAGCTTGCGAATTGCTTCTGAGGTTTGGCCCTTCGCCCGGTTTTCCAGCAATCGCCCCAGCAAAATTAACGTAATGACTACGGCTGAAATCTCGTAGTAGATATCAGGAGATAAGCCCTGATTCAAGAAAAACCTGGGAAAGAAAGTAGGAAACAGGGAATAGAAGAAAGCTGCACTGGTGCCTAGCGCCACCAATGTATCCATAGTTGCTGTATGCCGCTTTAAGGCGTTCCAGGCTCCTGTATAGAAAGATTCACCACTCCAAAATTGAATGGGTATGGTCAGCACCAACTGCACCACCGGATGATGCAGCCATCCTGGAATCCAGGGCATGGGTATGCCGGTCATCATTGGTAATCCACCCACAACCAGCAGCGTGGTGATTCCTGCTGCAACCGTTAGC
Organism: Synechococcales cyanobacterium C42_A2020_086; assembly: GCA_015272325.1. Taxonomy (GTDB): domain Bacteria; phylum Cyanobacteriota; class Cyanobacteriia; order Elainellales; family Elainellaceae; genus JACYLU01. The sequence goes on from JACYLU010000028.1 coordinate 274,251, forward strand.
CGGCGTCGCAATGCTCGTGACTCTGCCTGTTGAGCGGCTTGCTCAGCATCGGTTTCACCAGTCAGTATCTCCTCTGGCAGCGGATACGCAGCATAGCCTACCGCCTCGACCGCCTGCCGAATCTCTTCTAGCGTGGTCTGCTGGGGATTGTAGTGAACCGTTGCTAGCTCTGCACCAAAGTTGACCTGACTCATCTCAACACCGGGCAGCGAGCGAATAGCTGATTCAACAGTGCTGGCGCACGAGGCACAGCTCATTCCCCGTAATTTAAAGGTCGCCTGTTCGATTGCCGGCTGAGATAGGGTCCGTGGGGCGGTCATCGGTACATCTCCTGGAAACGCTGGTGCTATGCACCGAGCCAATTACTACCAATTACTAGAGGGCGATCATTCGGCGACAGTATAGCCAGCAGCGGTAATCGCCTCTCGGATAGTTGCTTCGTTTGCCTGAGTGTTGATGTGGACTTGTTTTGTCTTGGGGTCCGCATTGACTTCGGCAGCCGGATCGATAGCATTCACAGCTTGGGTAATCGCGTCGGCACAGGCAGAGCAAGCCATGTTGGGAACGGTCAATTGCAGCGTCATGGGTCAGTCCTCGCAGGTGTGAATTTTGCGGGAGTAGCGGGAGTATCCAGTTCGGGTAGACCGTCGGTAGCGCTCAGGCGATAGCATCCCGGCTGATTCCGGTTTTCTGAAGCACTGTTCATCCGGACTACCCGCTCAATCGGTATGTCTCTATCTTGGAGTCTCCAGTTAACTGGAGAGTCAAGCGCCTCAAGGGGCGGGGAACCGAAGGGATTGAAACGATGGTTACATGTGCCCAGTGTTTGGCGGGAAACACTTGAGCTAACACTTTCCAAAATCCCAATGCACCATCGCCAACCGCTAGCTTTGGGGCAGTTTGCAACCCTTGGTCTACCAGTCGCAACAGCAAGCTCTTCCAGGTCAACTCCGATTCGCGAAATCCAGCTTCTAGACCCAGCAGTTTCTTCTCTCCGTCTCGCTCACCCCGATTAACACCAGAATGCATTGGTACTCATCTTCACCGTTTTGCAAGCTGAAGTATACCCCATCGGCCCAAACGTAATTTTGGTGTTATGGGCTGAAGTGGAACCGGAAAACTGGACAGGTAGTTAAGCTCTGAACCCGCTACTCATGATAGAGGTAGTTCATGGCAAATAAACGCAAACAGTACAGTGCTCAATTCAAAGCTAAAGTTGCCCTTGCCGCGATTCGGGGTGAGAGAACCGTAGCCGAGTTGGCAAGCCAGTATGAGATTCATCCCACGATGATCAACAACTGGAAACGGCAATTGTAGGAAGGAGCCAGTGATGTCTTTGAGTCCGGCAATGCTGCTGCCCCAATTCACAACGACCAGCAAGCGCAAATCGATGAACTCTACCGACAAATTGGACAACTCAAGGTGGAACGAGATTTTTTAGCCAACAGGTCAGCACAGTTGGGCTTGAAGCTCGAAAAGCCCTGGTGATGCCTGACCATCCTCACTTGAGTATTGTGCGGCAATGTCAATTGCTCAAGCTTGCTCGTTCTAGTCTTTACTACCAGGCGAAAGACCCATCGGACGAGGAGTTGACCTTACTGCAATTAATCGACCAGCAATATTTGGAAACCCCGTTTTACGGCAGTCGGAAGATGACACTCTTCCTCCGAGAGCAGGGCTATCGCATCCATCGCAAACGAACGCAGCGATTAATGCGACAACTCGGGATTGAAGCAATTTATCCCAAGCCCAAGTTGAGTCAACTGCACCCAGAACACCGAGTCTATCCGTATCTGTTGCGCAATGTGGCAGTGAGTGCAGCAAATCAAGTCTGGTCTACTGATATCCCTTATCTGCCTGTGCTCAAAGGTCATTTTTATCTGGTTGCCATTATGGACTGGTACAGTCGGAAGGTTCTCAGTTGGCGCATCTCCAACACACTGGAGGTTGACTTTTGCCTGGATGCACTCCGAGCTGCATTATCAGACTATGGCACCCCAGAGATCTTCAACAGTGACCAGGGCAGTCAGTTCACCTCTCATGCTTTCACAGATGGTCTCCATGCCTCTGGGGTACAAATCAGTATGGATGGCAGAGGGCGTTGTCATGACAACATTTTCATTGAGCGGTTGTGGCGATCGTGCTCCGCACGGTTCGGAGAACCATCGATCAAGTATGAGTTGATTTATTTGAAAGCATTTGAGGATGGGAAACATTTGAATCGGGAGGTGAATTACTGGTTTGAGTGGTATAACCAAGAGAGATTTCATCGAGCATTGGAGTACAAAACACCGAATCAGGTGTATTATGAAGATAACTGTATTGTGAATGAAAGCTAGAACGATACAGTGAACACAAGTAAATCAGAGCTTTTAGAGCTTAGCCTAGTTCCAAAGTTGTCTAGTCAGTTGGGTCCACTTCAGCATTACGGTGTGTTGTATTTCAGGAGCTAAATTCCACTTTTTTTTCGGGCAAATGGATGTTGTTTGTCTAGCTGGATAAAGTTAATAATTCTTTTCAGTACATGAGAAACTACATCTACCCCATAGAGGCAAGCATCTCTCGGGAAAGGATGTGTTCACATGCAGAGAATAGTCCTGCTGGGCGATCGCCTCTTCTAATGACTATTCCTATTTGCGAGCTATGGTGTGCATGGGTAAAGGATAGAAAAAGGTCGTGATGTCAATTTTATTTAACTAAATTTAACTAATGAAATCTAATGCCCTGATGCCACTGAGAATAGTACGAACAACCCCACTTTTTCCTCGGCAGGGAAGTAAGATGACTTGCCCAGTTAAGGCTCCACTTTTGTCTAGGTCAGACACAATTTGACTTAAGTCATGCCCCATATATCCAGTAATGACGGCAACCAAGTCACAATTGCTGATCTTACTTTGAATACTGTTACGACTAATATGGCTTTCACTAGAAGGAGCTATCTCAGTAATATCTTTCATATTGTATGTTTCAGTTAGCTCACGAACCACTTCCCGCCGCGTAGCTGTATGTCCGCCGACCAATGCCAAACGCAGAGCCGATAGGTCGAGGGGAGAATCTGGGATCTCATCCCCTGGAGAAGTTTGAATACCGAGTTTTGCCGCTTCAGAGAGGCTCTGCTGCTGGTACTCAACAAGTTGGGACACAACTTCTGAGCTGAGGTAGTATAGGGCACGTTTCAAATCCTGGAAAAAAGCTTCCTCTGAACGACCTTGCCGTATAGCATTATCAATTTCATTGATCGCAAGTCCTTGATACTCATTGCTGAGATTCTGACGCAATCTTGGCAGAGTATCGATATAGGGTTCTAGCCCCTCAAGCAATTCAAAATGTTGTTTACGACTAATTTGTTGGGTTCCTGTAAGTATCCGTAATTCAGTCAACTCAACTTCTAATTTATCCATTTGCCCCTGGCTGGCTAACCAATCTAACCAGTCACCGTAGGCAATGAGCAATTTATCTGTTTGGTTGAGGTGTTTCCAAAGGTCTAGACGCACCTTCAAAATATCTTCGGCATTTAACAGACTAACCAACTGCGAACCTGCTGTTTCAATACACTGTTCATAGTAGATAACCTCTTGTTCAGAAGAGATATCACCGAATCCTCTTAGTGAAGCAAGCGTGGCGATATGGGCTCGATCTTCCAATAGCAATGTTTCAGGGGCAACATCTATCAAGATTAGGTAGACCTCAGCCGCGTTTTCTGGGTTGCCTTCTGTAGCCCAAAGCCTTGCTAAAGGTAGGAGCATTTCGACTTGTCTCTCTCCAGACTGCCAAGCTTTCTCAAGAAACGGGCGAGCTTGGGATTTTTGTCCCATCCAATAGAGAGCAGCACCCCGTAAACCAGATAGGCAAGGAGGAAGTTCAGTAACTGAATCTGATAGCAGATTAATTACTTCCTTGAAGCGGTTATTGGATAGAAGGAGTTCTATTTGCCGAACCTGAATCTCTTCTTGCTCCTCGGTAGTTTTAGCAGGAATTGATTGGTAAAGGTCTAGGGCTTTATTCGCATCCCCAACTGCCCGATAGGATGCTGCCAAGTTAAGCAGAACAGGAACAGACTGAGGATGCTTGGCTTGCAACACCTCCAATTTTGGAATACGCTCTACTGGCGCAATTTCGACTAACTGAGCTAATTGCTCACCAAGAGTGCCATCTGTTACTGGCTCAATCGTTTCCTGGGGATTCATTGCCTGATGGAGAAGTCTCCGTACTCCATCTGCTTGGCGAATTCGTTCTAGTTCTGGTAAGAATTCTTGAGCAATTTGCTGGGCAGATTGTAGCAGTTCCGGTAAGTTCTCCTGTTGAGAGCGTTGAATATGAGCATGCACAAGTTGCTCAACCAACCTACCGGAGACAGGCAAAGCTAGAATTTCATCGCGTTTGATAGAAAAAAGGTCTACCAATTGCTCCGTTTTGTCTGTACGAGCATATAGAGTAATCAACGAGCGAAGAGTATTGCCATCACCCTCAGCTAATTGCTGAAGCAGTTGCTCTTCAGCTTCTGTGACCTGCCCAATCCTGATTTGCTGTTCAATGCGGTTTGGATTAATTCCCTGAACCGTACTGGTTGGTGAAGGAATATCCTCGCTTAGTTGCTTGATGATGCTACGAAATTGAGCTTGCCACGATTTGAACGTTTGAATTGCCTTTGCTTCTTGCTTAGAATAATCAGCAACTACTTTGGCGTTATTGACAGCATAAGAAGTTTCAATTGATGCCCACCCCTGTTGTAATTCCTCCTCGGTGGCTGTGACATAGGTGAAGTGAGTGTACTCCCCATGGAGAGATGGCATTAATTTTGTAACTTTGAAGCGTTCTCGGAGTGCCCGATGCAGTTCCTCTGCTTGTAACTGGCTGACGCACTTGAGGCGTAACCCCACTTGCTCAGAACCTCCAAGCTTAGAAACAATTTCGTATTGAAATTTCATAACAGTTGAACCGCCTGGTCAAAATGCTGGATGCAGTGCTGGCGAAGCTGAGCGATGCTCCGCTCATCATGGCAGTAGTTGTACAACTCAATGTTTTGGTTTACACCACCATCGGTTAGGTTCAGGGAACCGTCAAGGGCACCGTAGTGGCCAACGTAGGCTTTCGTATGTAGAGCGGATAGGACACGAACCTGGATTCGATCGCTGCGTTTTGCAAGCTGTCTCAGCGCAGAATGATAATCGGAGTCATCTCCAACAGTAATAAAAATGCTCCCACCATTTGCTGAAATTTGGTGAAGAATATCAAACAAATGAAGGGAATCTTGTTTGGTTTCAACGACCTCCTGAAAAGAAACATAGTAGGGATTTGCGAGTCGAAAGTTAGTGACCCAGGGAGCAACAATCCAAAACTCAAAGTGATCGCCTAGCTGTGAGGCAAGCACTTCATTCAGCAGAAAGTTGTAAATCATCGCCTGACCACTGCGTTGTAGGGTTGATCGCTTCGCCATAGAATAGACCTCACTCAATAGGACGGATCGTAATTTCAATTGCAGGAGATTGGCTGACTGTCAGGTCAGTCGGATAGACGGTCTGAATGTCAGTAATCATGGGATAGATCATCCCTAAGTCTGTATCAATGCCAGCATCTGTTAGATAACTGATTGTGGTACAAAGCGAAGAGAGCCGATCGCTGGGTACTCGTAAGTAAATCGCTTGATATCCTTTCTCTAGAAGATGTCTGATTTGTTCACCTATGGATGTTATGGCTGTGTCATCATTTTCACCCTCTAGCGTCAGTGTCTGGCTAGCATGGGCCTGGGTTAACCATTCAGTAAGAAGTGGACGATTCAGCAAATTTCGGCTTAGTCCAGGCGCTTCAATGTCTCCACTGCGCTCATCCAGGCAGTTTGGGCAGCTACATCGACAAGTCATTAACATGCGGCGCTCTATTGCTGATTCAAATGCGCGGCGGACTTCATTTTCTGCTGTACCATACTCAATTCTGTAGAGTTGGAGGAGGCGAGCCAGTTCTGGGTAAGGAAGTGCTTGGTCTGAGAGGTTTAGAGAACTTGCTACAGTGCGGTAGAGAATTGATTTTGCCTCTGTGAATGAGGGGTCGCGACCAAACTGCTGAGTGCAGGAGGGCAGAAAGTCTTGGTTAATTTCTCTAAAGATGCGCCAGTTTATTAGACGGTTGCCATCAACTTGTTGAGTGTAGTCAGGAATAAAGACTCTCAGCAAAGCCTTAAGCTGCTTTTGTTGCACAATAACTTGTAACTGCTTGCGAACTGCTACGAGCAAACCCTCAATGGCTATCTGGCGATCGCTAGAACTGCGAGCTTGGATCACAGCATTCACAAGTGCCTCGCAGTGGGCTAACCAATCTTGGGGTTGAGCCAGTAAATATCGAAGGAATGCTTCCTCCTGAGCAGTTGGACAACGGGTCATGCGATGCGCCAATGTTGTCCAAAAGCGATCTGGGTTCTTCCGCAAAAGATCTTGGGTTGCACGCATGACGCCAATACCACCCATACCAATTTCATACAGCCAGATAGGTTTAATGACTTCATTGCCAAAGTCGATTCGTAATCTAGTCCATGCTGAAACATAGTTCAATGCTTCAACTCCAGCTATTTCTTGAGCTACCTGCTTTAATGCTACGGTCAAACTATATTGAAAGGTGTCTTGTAGATAGTCTTGGTACAGGGCACCCTCCGATCTGAACTCCTCGTAAAGATCTAAAAAAATTGATAAGTAGTCATTTGGGCTAGCAACCAATTGCATGACCGCCTCAGTTTTCTTCGGTGATAATTGATGAATTTGGTTAACTGATTGAGTGAACTGACGGTTGAATTCGTTGTTACCTGCTACCAGCCAATTTCGTAAACCATCTGGTGTCCCTGCCTGCTCATGGCACCAGTTATCAGCAAGAGACAAAAGAACATTCACTAAATTTTCAGCGGCAAAATAGCTTTCTCCAGACTCAACAGTCAGGTTAGTGATAAAGGCATGCCGAACTGCATTATTGCGAAGGGTAGCTTTTGTGGAAGGCGAGAATATAGAGGTTGATAGGGCATCAGGATTGAGGTTGATGCTGATTCCCTCAGTGATAAGTTGATAGCCTAAGGCACAATTAGTGTTGGCATCTTCATCAGCAGTAAAACCAACAACCTGTCTAATATCCTCTGCTTTAGCTTCATGAAACTTAAGTGTGTATTGGCTGCCAAGTATGATACGACGAACATCCAGGAGATTCAAATTGTCAGGCTCATCACTGTAGAGCACAATATCCTGGACTAAATTCTGCCCGAGACTGTCACAAGCGACTGGTTGATCGGTTGGTTTGAAGGTGTATTTAGACGTAGCAACATCACGGATTGGTCGGATATAAACTGCACTAATAGACTGGGCTGAGCACGAGTGAGCCAGTTGATACATATCCTGTGGTGCATCCTCAGTTCTACGACACTCTCGAAGTTCACCTGTATCAGGCTTGCAATACCAGAATGACGAATTGTAGTCACGACTGAATTGCTGAGGTTCAATTTGAGTAGGGCGATAGAGGGTTAGAAATTTATCACTACGAGGAGTGATGCCAACTAACTTAAGCGCACGTTTTGGTAGATTAACCGTGCTAGGGCTGTTCTCAATCCGATCTTTTGATGTGTAGTATCGACTGAGAGGAATCAGCGATTGCCCATCTGGAGTGACAGGGGGTATCCATGTTGAGCCTTCCCCACCGCGAAAGGTTACATTTCCCGGTATGGTTTCACTGATTGCTAGACTGATGCTTTCCGGATCAAGGCGCTTATCAAAGCGACGATCGTCAGGGCGATAATCTACACGCACCTCTGGTAAATTGATGTCTGAGAACAAGTTTTCTGGCAAGTGCTGCGTGAGCATCGGACGGGCTTTAACCGTTTGCTCGTTCTCACGATCAAACTTTGGATGCACAGCCTTCATGAGTCCCTCGAAAAAGATGCTCCAGAGAAACCCATCTGAATCCACATCTCCCAATACACGTATTAATGTATTGCTATCTGCGATCGCGAACGATTCCTTCAAGTAGTCCTTGAACTTGAGCATCATATTCATATTGACTGTCTGGTTCAGCAAATACTGATAGCCCTGACGCGATAGCTTTTCTAAATCGAGTTCTATCCCTACAAGGTGTGCTTGATATGTCAACCAGTCAAACAGCGCATAGAAGCCGTGAATTCTTTGGAGGTAGCGGTTTTGGGCATTAAGAGGAAGTTTTTGGAAGGTCGGGTCTGTCAAGAGATGCTCATTCCGAAACAAAAATAAGTCGGTCGGCTTATAAGGACTGAGCACAGTAACGACAATCGGTCGGGTGCCCACTTTACGCCCTCCTCTTCCCTTACGTTGAACAAAGCTGGCGATATTTGCGGGGGCAGTATATTGAATGACGCACATCAGTGCCTCATCATCGTATCCAACCTCTAAAGCACTGGTGGTAATGACAAGGTCATCATCATCTTCAATAACAACAGAGCGATCGCTCCCTGATTTACGCTTAATATTCAATGGTTCTTGACGAGCTTTTCCTTTCTGGCTCAGTACCCACCAGCATTCCCCCGCCTGAAAAAGTGGGCAGTTTGGGTTCGGAGTTTGGGTTCGTTCACAGTTACAGTTGTACTGCGTCGTAGGTCCAAAGAAATTAGGAAAGAGTTGACGATTAAGGGGAGGATAACGATAGGCATACAGAGGAACATATCTAATTGGATAGGTATCGTCCGTAGGACGAACTCCCTGTCCCTTCAACTCTTGACGCCTTTCAGCTTGGTAGTCTTTGACCTTTTCAGCATCTTGCATCTGATACAGCCAGCGACCAACGATATCTAATGACTGCACAAATCCAAAGGTACGGTAGCGCTTCAAATCACCATCTGTTGCTGGTTGCGGCATCGTATGCAGCACACACATTGCTGTTTGGATTAAGGATGAAAGAACAGCAGTATCCTCAGTATCTTCAGCGCGAGCGAAGATAAAGCGCTCTGCCCCAATAATCTGCATCTCATGATCTTGGGGCTTTACCTCTTCAATCCGAACTGGGTCAATGCCGGAAAGTTCCGACAGAAATTGTTTAGGATGGGCGATCGTGGCACTAAGACCAACAAAGGCAAGGTTGGCTGGTTCCTCGCGATCGCGCTTGCCCATCCGAATTCTTGCCAGTAATCGCCGCAGTAATAGGGCGACTTGGGTACCAGACGTGGAAGTCTGCAAGTGAATTTCATCCAGCATTACTACAGAGGGAGCACAGAAGGTTGCATTCCCAAACAGGTATTGGTATTCCGAAGAGATTAACCGTCGATGGAGGGATTCTGTTGTTGCGATGAGAAGGTCAGGTGGTTCCTTCTTCATCACATCACGGGCAAATTTGATAAAGGGGTAGGCTTTACTGCACTCCGGACACACCAATAGTTCAGGCTGTGTTGGGCGCGAAAGCAACCGTTGAGGCTTCGTATCACAGCTATGCCCCTCTGTGCCGACACAATAAGCGAAAGGAGACAAATAGCCCTGATGCTCTTCGCTGAACGTCCAACCTCGTTGCTTAGCTAGTTTTTTCTGCTGAGATTCATCGATCTTTTGAAAGTCTTTAATTTGGTAAACGGCTGCACCACTTTCCACGCCAATTGTAATGGCGGGGAGGTTATTGGCAACCAGCACCTGGTTCAGGTGATATAGAACCTCAATAAAATCGGTGAGTTGATTTTCTGAAAGTGCGACCCGTGGGTAAATACAAATTGCTTTAACTCCGACACGTTGCCGAAGACAGCGCTCCAGCACCATCTTAGCTAACACCGGAAGGAAGAATGCATAGGTTTTTCCGGCACCTGTGCTGGCTGTGACTACCACTCCTCGTTCGATACTCTGCTGCGGCTCTAGTTCGATCGCCTGCAAAATGGCCCTCAAAGTACGGCGTTGGAAGCCGCTCATCTGTTGGAGTTTGGTCAGGGTCTGCTCAATCACCGTTAGCAGGAGGTCGGCAGTTTGTTGCTGTTCTGAATTACCAGCAAGCAATGGCCCCATGCAGGTTCGGACAGGAATGTTACGGCGTGGAACCCGGCGAGAGGCAACGCTAAACTTCACATCCTCAATCAACCGCTTACTTTTGCTAATCCGATGAGCAGCTTTACCAGGATTGTGGTTGACAATACGTTGGCGAAGTTTAGTCAAAAGTCGGACTGTTTCTGCAACTCGGCTACGAAAAACCCAGTTTTCTGGCAATTCTTCCTGATCAAACCGAATGATTTGCAAATTAATAGCAAGTTGTTCTAGAGCCTGGGTAATTGCTGAGGTTCTTGCTTCTGGTGGTAACTGAATATCATCTGAGGGTTGAAAGCTCCGAATGACTTCACTTCCTGTCAAGGTTAAGTCGTAAATGCCATAAGCAATTTGCTCAGCCTCACGCTGCTCAATAAAGGTCAAGACTTCATCGGCTAGATGCTTGATAGTTTCAGAATTCACAGGTAGAGCCTTTTGAGAAAGAGCATTATGAGTTCACGCATCACTGACCAACTCAGCATCGTAACCTTCTAGAAAATCTGCAAGTCGCTTGTTTGCGTCAGGAGTGTGAATAGGAATGGGCACAGCCTCCACACCTGTAGCGTCATAGCTCACTAACAACCAATCTCCTTTCTTAAATTTGAAAGTTTGACGAAACATTTCGTCACCTAAACCAAACGCATCTCGAATTCGTTCTCGATCGGACTTACGTGGCAACTTAGAAATGAAATAGGTGTGAGGTTGAGCTAGGATACTGGTATTTAGATAAGTAATCCGTTGCGTTGCAATTCCAATCCCCAAGCCAAACTTCCGACCTCGACGAGCTAACGTCATAGCAATGTCTGTGGAATTTTTATAGCTACCTGATTCTTGTTGGGGAATAAATTCATCAGCTTCATCAAATACAAAGCTAACAAGAGGACTAATTAAACCCTGGCTACGGCGCTCTTCATAGGCTGCGTCTCCTAACCAACTGCTGAAATCCCTAAGTTCATCAGGGTTATGGGCTTGAATGATAAATAAATTCTTCGTTTCTTTTTTGTTAAGTTGTTCAACCATCCAAGAAATGTTAACTCGTGCTTCCTGAGGAAGAGGGGGATTACGGGAAAAGTCTTTAACAGCAGCAGATAGTTTACTCTGTAAGTTTTCTAAACTCTTCTTACCGTTAGCACCCTTTATGTCCTGGATACTCGCAGCAATTTTCTCTAAGGCTCCTTGGGCAACCTCCACTGAGAATTTGGTCTCAATTCCACCTAATTCCTGGATTAAGGGGTCAAGCTTTTTCTCATCATCACCAGCAATCTTCCCTGATTTAGATTCCTGCCACAGCTCCAAAATTAACGAACCTAAGCTTTTATCAGCACTAACACGTTGGTAAACTTTAATTTTGCCATCCGTCAGCAATTGTCGATAAATAGGGGTTAGGGACTTGCTATATTTCCTGAGTGCTTTGGGGAGAAGGGCTGTTTTTGCCATTGCTTCCGCCGCTGCATCTAGCTTACTTTTGTCACCTGCGAGAAATTGTCCCACTTCTCCAGGAAAAGTTTGGGACCCTAGACCAATAAGGTAGGCTCCTGGATGTTGTACAAGCAAATCCAGAACCAACGTTGCATACTCACTCATTAAATCAAAGAAGACAAAATTAGTTGGTTCTTTGCTCTCTTGATAAAGCTTAGAAACTAGCGTAGATAGCAAATTGGATTTTCCAGCCCCCGTAAAACCAAAAATGCCAAAGTGAACTTGCAACAGTTCATCAGCAAGAGCATAAACTTCAATATTCGGTTCTCGGATGAGGTTGCCAACTACAATCACGTTATTGTAGTTTGGATCAAGTTCTCTGTTGAGAATTTTACGAGTTAAATCGTTATCAATTGGGTATATATCTGCTCCTGTCATTGGCAAATTCGATTCTTCTAAAATCTGATTATTTTCGTCTACTTCTAAATTAGTAGGGATGGCGAGAACTCGAATCTGAGTGGTATCTTCTCGAACTTCATCTTCCTGATCACGCCAATCTGTGAATGCACTTTTAGCAGCTTCCTTAACAAAACCAGGATAGCCACTAGCATTTTCTCCAAGCCCATAGTGAACAGGCAGTAAGGAAACTACTTCCAGAATGTTGTACCGATAGCCATCACGATTACTGGAAAAGTTAGGGACTGCCAGTAAAGCTCCTTCCCGAATTTTTTCCATATTTTTGCGAGTGTATTCAAACCAAATTTCGCATTGGTAGCGACTCTGCTCATCTTCCTGGAGACTAATTAATGTGCCTTTGATGTTAGTAATAAACATGGTTAGTCCTTATCGCTTGGCGCTGTCACGAATACTGCGGAATGTACGAGCAAGAGGATTTGAGCGGAGCATATAGTCAACACTCCGCATCATGTCAGCTAAACGGCGACCGACTGTTTTAGCTCCCCAATCAGCTTTATGTAATGGGTCAGGGTAACCAATTACTTCAGCAAAGTGATTGCGACAGAGTTCACTGAGCAAGTACATTACCAACGACTGTCCAATATTCCCTTCCGTAGCATCGGATCGAAAGTAAGGATTGACCTTACCCAGCGTCGAAGTTTGAATTTTGTCAGATAAGACAGCAGTTTTATCCCAACGAGGGTAGAGCAGACGTTCGACAAAAATTACATGCCCCATTAAAGGACCAGAAGGCTTATTTTGTAGGAAAAATTGCCCTAATGATCTTGCTGTTAACCGTTCGGGAGCCAAAATATCTCCCCGCACACCACTTAGAGTTCGAGTATTATTATCTTCCTGCTGCACAAACAGAGTCATGAAGACACTATCAAACTCTACGGTGGACCAAGGAGCCTCCAGACTCTCGTTAATTACTGGAAGAAGCTCTAAAGCAATTCGATCAGTGGCAGGTAGAGGACGATTAAACGAATTCAACTCCGGAAAAACGTTAAGTAGACGCATCACACCCAAATAGTTGCGTGAAAAATACGCGGAAGATGAATCCTTCACCAAGCCAACAAGCAGCACATTCCGTTTCCAACTCTCCTCGATCAGCAATCGCAATCCAACACCGATCAAAAACTTCAGGTCTGTTGGTCCCATCCATCGCTGTTTACGGATTTCGTTGTGTTGAATGTCATAAGTTAAGGCTGTTGAATCTTTGGCAACGAAAAGTCTTTCACAAATAGTTTGAAAAACATCCTTGACGTATGCCCATGATGCATCAATAGTATTTGCTCCAGTCCATTTCAACTTTGTTCCATCTTGTTCGGCTAATCTTCGTTTAGTTAAGTAATCTACTCCAGGTGCTAGCTGCTCAATTGTAAGCCCTGCTTCATTGGCTAATTGGGCTAAATCAACTTCACCTCCTTGTTGCTGCATTTTGGCAAGCAGACCTGTATATTGCCGAAAACGTTTAAGAGTGGGTATACCCAAATCCTTATTAAAAGGATGAGCAAGCGCAACCATTACATCGGCTTCTGTAAGCTGACGTGTACCCCAATCGCTTCCAATCATTCGTACAACTCCTGGCTGTACCATATTCGAGGCCATGATCGAGGAAATTGATTGGTCGAGAAGAACCATATTTGGGGCATCTGTACGGCTGCTAGAGACTGTGTCATAGGCTAAGTACACCTCTGCAAGTTGCATCAGAAGAGTATGGATACCTGCTAAGCTAACCTTTTCAAAATCGCTAACTGCAAATGGATCTCGATTCTCCTCAAGTACGTCTTCCAGTTCTGCATAAGGTATAGGAACTTGTGCAACTACCGAAACATCTTGTTCTAGTGACCATTTGTGGTAGCGCAGTGTGGGAGGAGTACCTTTTAGATCTAAAGAGCCTTTTGCTCCATAAGCTCCGGCATAGAAGAGCAAGAATTGAGAGGTTTCTTCAGCCTGACATGTTCCATCAATAGCAACGAAATGAACCTCGTCACGCCCAAAGAAATCTCGAATCTGATCACGAAGGCGAATTAACTTGGGCTGTGAAGAAAACTCTGTCTTCCAGGCTTTGACAAGATCTTTAAGTTTGCAATCATACAGTTCCTGAACGACATCAACATGTTGTTCATAAAGAGATTCGCTACGATCTTGCCCAAACCGGAGGCTCTCCTCAAATCCTCGAAAAATATTTGAGAGCTTAGACACGTTGCTCTTCTCCTAAATCCTTAAATTTTTGCCCCATCCTGGCACGAGCTAATTTACGTTGCTCTAGTAACTCATCAAGGAGACTGGGTCGTTCCTCAGCGTCTGACCAGTCCTTAATAAACCGTTTTAGAGCAACGTTGACCATATCCTGAATGGTGGGAGCAGCACTTTGATACTGCTGCTCCAGAGGCAGTCTAATTTCGCGTAGTGTTTCATAAAGGTCATCCGGCACACGGACTGTTGATGGCAAGGGGAAATTACCTGAGTTAGGGACTTCCGCATTTTATGCGTCTTGACAAAAGGCTTGCTACCATGTATGCATGTATGCAGGCTTAGAAATATCTAAATTCCCATCCAGAGGAAACTGAAATGGAGCTTGTGCTTCCTGCTGTACCAGTCCAGAGAGGTTCTGAAGGCGATCACATAAGCTATGTGGCTAGCTTTACATTCGGTGACATTACTCGGTTGTTGGATGATGGACGGTTGTATGTGCCAAACCAACCTGACCTGCCCGACTTCGCTCAGCGGAAACCAAATCCTGTTCGGATTAAGGCGATCGCCCAATACATCCTGGAAACCTACCAGGAAGGCACCACCTTTTTCCCTCCAATTTGTGTCAATGTACAGCCACCGCCGACCTACCGAAATGGCAATGTTTACTTGCCCTATCACTCTGTAACCCTACGGTTAACCGATGGGCAACACCGTTGTTTTGGAATTCGTCAGGCAATCAAGGATATTCAGGCTCAAGATTTGGTGAACCTGGGAATTCTTTCGCAACTGGAATTAGGCGCTCTGCTGTATGCTGGGCTGCCACTTGAACTAGAGCGCCAAGCATTCCGAGATCAGAATTTGCTGGCACAGAGACCCGGCACGTCGTTGTCCCATTTATTTGATAAGCGATCGCCCACCGTATTGATCGCCAAAAACCTGATGGACAGAATCCCTCAGTTTCGCAATAACGTAGAGACCATTGAGAATGGCTTAGGTAAACATAATCCCAAATTGCTGACCTTATCTACATTGGTGACAGCAACACAACATATGTACCCAGGCTTGCGCTCCCAAAAAGATTTAGAAGAGCGTACTAATTGGGCCACAGCATTCTGGTGTGCTGCTGCAAGGGGCTTTTCTGATGATCCTTGGATGTCTAGAACCGCCCAGGATCGTAACCGCCAACGAGAGCAGTCGTTAGCGGTTAGTGCTGTGGTCTTTCAGGCATTGGGACTGTTGGCGCGAGATCTCTACCTGGAGGGAGTTCCAGGTGAAGATCTGGATAAATGGCTAGTGAGACTAGGAGAGATGGATTGGCGGCGGGAAAATAATTTCTGGTTAGAACGAGGAGTTACCCAGGTTGGGGCGCAGGGAACCCCTATTTTGTCCAACACCCGAACCACGGTTGATGCGTGCCATCGAGTTCTGCGGGAATTCGTTGGTATTATCCCCACTGCTTTAAGCGTTTAGAGAAAATAAACCCTTGGGGTTAACTCATATCTCGTCCAAGTACCTGAGTTTCGGATGGGTGCTTGCGATGGGGTTGCTGAATCAGAACGATGAAGCGTCAGCAGGAAATGGTTAATCAGGCAGAGACTGCGACAGGTTTCGACATCATCAAACACAATGGCAAACCGTTTGAGTTCTTCTACCAAGTTTTCGGCTGCCACATTCAAAGGAGCAAGCGCCCGGGCGCATTGGGTCGAATCTTCTTCCGTGCTGGTGAACCGAGTCTGGAATGAGCGCACAAACTGCCGGATCAGTAATTCCAAAGCCTTGAGCGCTTTCTCTTTATCTTCGGGGCGGGAAAAATTGACCGATCGCTTGCTGAGCAACTGAGCAACGAGTTGTTCGATTGCCTTGTGCTTACTGGTTTGGTGTTTATTGCTCCAAAAGGTGAGCGCATCGCTCAGAGTTGGAATAGTCGGTAGGCGTAGGGTGAAGTAAAACTCAATAATGTTGCGAAGATAGCTACGCCAGATCTCCATCTGAACGTAGGGAGAAATGTAACGAGGGCGATCACCAAACTGAGTTTCAAAGTACTGCTGATAGGCTTGGGTTCCAAGCAGCATCGGACGCACCACCGATGAATCAAGGAAATGGGCGCGATGATCGAAGACCGCCCTTTGGGCATTGCCCCCTGGCTCACTCATGACCATCTGGTTCCATATCCGTGCTTACTGCCACTTCATAGGGCATTGTGTTAAACCCTAGCCGCCCTAATTCCTGAATGGCTTGGCTGACATCCTCCTGACTCAGGGGCGATCGTTTGAACAGAGCCTCAAAAAGTGTGTAGGCTCCCTGGTATTGTTCAGGGCTGTAGTCAATCCAACGGTTCTGGAATGTCATCGCATCATGGAGCACCATCAAAACCTCTGTGAGTGGTTCATCAGGGGCTTGGTCAAAGAGATGCTGCATGGTTCGGAGCAGACTATCCGCATAAACAGCCGAAGGAGACCCGTCATGGAGCCATTGCATGTGACGGAGATCGGGCAGAAGTTGCTCGGCAACTTGCCCCCACTGGATTCGCTGGGCTTCAGCTTCAGGCTTCAGCTTTTGCTGTAAAGCTTTGATGTAGGCCAGCACTTCCTCCTGGTTCTTAGAAGGCAGTTCACGCAGGTTGTCTAGAACGGCTTGTTCGATGTTCATGGCGATAGCTCAGTGGTGCGATCCTGCTCTCTGATCTTAATCTCAGCCTGCCACAGTTTGGGGAATGGGTGGTTCTACAACTTCCTGTAAGGCGTTTCGATGTCCAAACCGTTGGTAGTCGTAGCGAGCATCCCACCAGAGCCAGTTGGTTGAATCTGCCCAGACGTTATGCTTTTTAAGTACTTCAAGGCGAGTGAGAGCCAGTCCTCCCAGTACGAAGTCGGGACGGCTCCAAGTGAGGAGATCGTCGAGTTGCTCATTAGAAAGCCCAAATTTTAAGCCGGTTGGCATCGTGGGATCTGACTTGAGCAGACCACCAAGGGCAATGTATTGGTAGCCGATGTTGCGATATTCACTGATGAGCGATGATAAAAAGCTTCGAGGGGAGTTGTAGTGAGGAGGCAGTGCGTCTTTCTGAGGAATGGGTTGACGATTTTGCCAGTTATAGAGAGCATCACCCACCTGCACCACTCCAATCAGCTTGAATTCTCTAGGTCTCTGAGAGTATTCCTGCCATGCCAGACGTGCTAAATGTAAAGATAGTAAAGGTTCACCGACTATATCTGGTGCAAAGAGAAAACTGGGTGTAAATTCATCACAACGGTTAATAATTCCTCGGATTTTTTGAATTAGCTTATCCTTATTGGCTAATACTGGTTCCCTAAACCAACGATCATTCTCAAACTTGCAGTCAGGCTGTTTATACCAAGAACACTTGAACTGGTAATAGGAAGGTGCAACATACTCTTCAAATACACCGCTATCAAGGAAATAAGTTTTCCCCAAATCTTGAAGAATCTTTAAGAAATTGTCAGATTCGAGAGCAGTTGCCAGGATGCCATATTCACCGTTTAAGTTGTCTTGCAACTTTTTTAGTAAATTAAGGCGGTTGACAGCAAATACAGGTAGGAACGTGTTCTCCATGCCACCAGCACAGTTAAAAGGTTAAGCTTATAAAAATTTAACTCTTCTAAGAAACCGTTCCTTGATTTTGTAATCAAAATCACACGATTTCAAACCTCATGATAATTGGGGATCCAAAAGCAAAGACAAATGTCAGAATCCGTTGATAAATTACAAGAAGCAGAAGTCGTGTTCTGGCTTAAACAAGCCCTTAGAGATAAAGATCTGAAAGGACGTCTGGTTAAAGACATTTTGGTTGATGCTGATCCAAGCTATTTACGCTCAAAGTTCCGACGGCATCTTGAGCCTACAGGAACAATTTGGATTAGCGATAGACGACCGGATCTTGTTTGCAATCTGGTAGATAATAGCACAGAATTACTAGTCGCATTTGAAGTTAAAGCTCATTCCGATCATGAGAAAGGAATTGTGCAAGCAAGTCGTTATCGATATGGAGTGCATGAGTCATACCTTTGTATCCCCACGAATAGTGGTAAAACCCCAAAGTGGTTGCGGGATGCTGCCGCAAAAAATGGAGTTGGATTAATTCGTGTTTCCAATAATGATTATGAGCTTGAAATAGAGCCTGAATATCCTCTTCCTGACCCTAAGATCCTGCTGATTACACAGCGTTATCTATTAGGAGAAAAAAGTGCTCGTTCTCTTTGTATGAATAGGCCATTGCACTATGCAGCAGCTTTAATCGCATTCACATATGAGGAAAGCCCTAAAGAAGCATTAATTAATCAATGGGGTATCAAAGGTTCATCAATTAAGCATTCAATCAGTGGTGCAGAAACACTTGGATTACTCATGGCTGATGGACAGGCAACTATCAAAGGCAGAGCTTATGCTGAAATATTGAAGCTCCTCGGCTTTGATTTTTCTCATTCAAGGTATCTCACGAAATCAAGGCGGCGTTTAGCCAAAGACGCACCAGGCTTTGCAGCAGTTTTGCGCTCTATCCTTTTGGATCATCCTGTTGTCGATCTTATTATTCATGTCTTAGCGGATGCTGGTGGTACTCCAATTTCAGCAGATAAATTAGCAGAGAAGGCTTCTCTTATAGATGAAGGCATGGCACGTGCAGCATTTGGTATGCCTCCAATTCTAGGAGAAACATGGCAAATAAAAAGTTTTACACGCTTTAATCTTAAAGCGGCAATGTATGATGTTGGACTGCTCGATTCACCTCTTTCAGAACAAACAAATTATGATCCTAAAAATGATCTTTGGCAGCTAAGAACTATATGTGGCATACCAGATCTTTCGAGTTAAGTTGAGGTGCTGAAGTACAGCTTATTTGATATAAAAGCTCTTTGAATCGGTTGTAAAATGTGTAGGTATTGTGAAAACCACGCCTGCGATTTCGATCATTATTTCTAAATAGAACAACTTCAATCCCTATCTCTTTGCAAACTGAGCAGCCACATGAATTCCACGGTTTTTCTTGTAGCAGTTCTCGGTAAGGATTTTCAAACTTTGCCTGGTATTTTGATAATGCTTCAGGGCTAGATTGCTCTTCCTGAGATTCTACTAGCATGCTGTAAGCTGCAACTGACTCTAAAACTGCTTCCAAAGCTAGTTTACCTAAATCAAATTGCCTTAGAGCATTCAAAGCCTCTTGTTCGTACCTCTTAAAAGTTTCCAAATCAACAGAGCTATTTTCAAGAGCACGCTTCACTTTCAACCCTCGCTCAGTTGGTGGCACTCTAATAGCCTTAAAAAATCTTCCTGAAGAAGTATGGTAGTTCTTTGTGTCAGATAACCATGCTTGCCTCAGTGGACTCGCCGAGTCAAAACTTGTGACTCCCAAATGCCGAAATACTGGAATTGCCTCAATTCGAGCAACCCCAAACAAATGCAACCGCACATGTGGTTTGAGATGAGGATAAATTGCCTTCAGGATTGGCACAATCTCCTTCGTTTGTGCACGAGCTAATCCACCTAGTGCCACATAGTCATATCCCATGCCAATTACTTCTTTCACGGCATTAGCATAGGACTCTGGGTTCCACCCTTGAGCCACACCCATTGGAGTAAACGTGTATCCTAATTCTCGATGCTTCTGGATAAAGTCTTCAGCATTTTTCAGTGTAATTTCATACCGTTTTTCCCGTTCGCCTGGTTGAGCAAAGGGACCTACAATCAGGTGGTCAATACTCACCCCATAGTTAAATCCCAAATTTTCGTAATACTCTAAAATTTCGTCAGTATTGTATGGAGGCACTTCTTCCTTGATGTAACCAAATGCTCCACAATCTCCCATGATTCGCCCTGGGAACCGGATGAACTCGTGGATTCCACCTGCTGCTTCCACCCGTGCTCGTTTTGTTTTGCTCTCATCAACTACGACTTTAGAAACTAAAATTCCGTCGTAATTCGGCGAGGGATAAATCTCGTGTGCATAGATGTCATTGTAGGGATCTCGACCTGGCGTGAGAGTATCGGTGAGGAAGTCATAGTTTGGATCTACGCGATCGTCCCACTCTGGAATGTAATATTGCATTCCCAAGTGAACATTAGGTGCTGGCGGGCAGGGAGGGATGGCTAAATAGTCCTCTGCTGGGGGCTTAATGACTTGTTTAGACGCCTTTTTAGCCGCAGAGACAGACACCCCCATTGACAACTCTAACTGGGTCTCCTGCTGGTCGATCAATTCTTGAAAGACGGTCGGCTCCTCATAAACCGCTTTTAATAATTCAGCGTCCTTACAGACTGCCTCCGCAAATCGTTTGAACAGAAACCCCTTTAACCCAACCAATCCATAGCGATAACGTTTTGCATCAGCATTTGATAACGGCAATATAAACGTCTTCGCTGCTAAAGTCCTGATAAATCGAGTACTACTGTTAGATGCCAAAAATACTAACGTCTGATCAGGTCTGGTTTCGACAGGCAGTGTCAGCGATCGCAGATAGTTCTCTCCCAGCAATAAGAAAATAAGGTCATAAGGGGCGATCGCTTTCTCAAATGCATCGTGCAATCCGAGCGATCGTGCCCAACCATCCACCTCATGCCCCTTCATGCCGTTGAAGGTGACCTCGTAGGGGACAATCAACCTGTCCTCTTCAATCAACCCATACCCCGCCGATAGGATACTGAGATCCACAGCATTTTGTCCCAATGCACCACGCCATTGCAGCACCCCTTCCATCAGTTGGAGATGCTGCATCCCGGTATACATCGCTCCAGCAGTGGTAGAGAAATCAGCTAATTCAGCTTCCCGTTTCTGTAGGCGATCGGCATTCTTAAAGTCTGCCAAGACCAGTTGATTCTCGGGTTTAGACTGCTTCTCCCCAGTGCAGGACGTAATAACTAAGACACGGGGATAAGGCATTCGGCTTCCTGCTCATACAACTCACGACCTACTAACGTTGCCAGATCAGGTCTACCCGCGTCAATTAAAGCCTGATCTCGAATCCGGCATGAGTCACACACTCCACAAGGTTCTGCTTGTCCTTGATAGCAAGACCACGTCAGTGCAACAGGCACTCCTAACCGCAAAGCCCGACACACAATGTCCACCTTAGAATCCATCACCAAGGGCGCGACAAGCTTGGGAGCTTTACCTTCCAGTCCGGTTTTGGAGGAAAGGATGGCGAGGTGCTGAACAGCTTCCAAATACTCCGGTCGGCAGTCAGGATAGCCGGAGTAGTCCACTGCGTTGATTCCCAAATAAATTGCCTCGGCTCCTTTGGCTTCCGCTAGCGAGAGGGCGATCGCCAGAAACACCGTATTCCGCCCTGGTACATAAGTGACAGGTATGACTCCAGGTTGCACACCAGCGGTAGGCACTTCTACGGTTTGGTCAGTGAGGGCAGAACCGCCCCACTGCGCTAGGTTCACATCGACCACAAAGTGTTCCTTGATCCCCAAATGCTCAGCTACTCGTTTAGCGGCAACCAGTTCACGATCGTGCCGTTGACCGTAGTGGAGCGACAGGGCAATTAGTTCGTAGCCATCGGCGATCGCCTGAGCCGCAGAGGTTGCCGAATCCAGACCACCAGACAATAAAACAACTGCTTTGGGGGTATTCATCAGTTCACTCCTTATCGAATGTTGGTGAATTTATGGGTTTGTAAGCTGATTCGCCACTCCGGGTGACTGAGAACATACTCAAAGATGAGCGAGTAGCTATCAGGTGTACCCCATTCCGGTTGTAGAAGTTTGACCACATCGGTTGGAATTTGGGCAGCCTGATCCTCTGCCCATAACAGATCAGACGGGCTAGCAACCACAACCTTCAGTTCACTTACCTGTGGATCAATACTTTTGTGAGGCGGCTTGGATCGCTTAGGGGAGAAAGTAACCCAGTCGAAACTGCCACTGAAGGGATGTGCGCCAGAGGTCTCTAGATGGACTCGCAACCCTGCGGCTCTTAACCCATTGCTGAGGGAGGAGAGGTCATGCATCAGGGGTTCGCCACCTGTAATGACCACGATCGCCGAATTTGCCGCTTTCGCTTCTGCAATCAGGTCGGCAGTGAGGCGTTGGGGATGGCGGTGAGCATTCCAGGAATGTTTGGTGTCGCACCAGGGACAACCCACGTCACATCCTGCCAGTCGAATAAAAAAGGCATTTGTACCTGTCCAGGCTCCCTCGCCCTGAACCGAGTGGAAGGTTTCCACCACTGGCAGGACTGCCGAGGTTGCTTTAGAGGTTACGGTAGTGGGGCTCAGGCTTGTCATAAGATTCACAGTGTGTGCGAAGCACATATCGCTCCTAGTCGTCCTCATACTCAGCCCAAGAATTGGGAGTTTCAGACACAGCGACCTTCAGCTTCACATCAGAGGGCAATTGCTTTTTCGTCTTGTTATAGATATATTGAGCAATCATCTCGGCAGTGGTTTCGTAACCTTCGGGCAGAACTTCGTTTAGAACCGAATGGTCAAGCCCGCCTTTAAGCAGATCTTGCTTCGCCCAACGGAGCGTGCGGAAGTCAGCCACCATGACGGGGTGAGGACAGTACTCTGAGACATGAAGCTGGCTAGAGGTTGCCTCAATCCGCACTCGGTAGGTATGTCCATGCATCCGCCCACAGGGACCGTCATAGTCTCGGATGAAGTGGGCAGCATCAAAGGTGAACTCCGTAGAAAGTTTCCATTTGGGCATTTGGATCTACACCAAGTCATTTATAAACCGCTATCGATCGCCAGGGAGTTTTAGACTAAATCTGCTTATAGCGTTATTAAGACTTAAACTTATAGCATCACACACCATTCCTGGAATCAGTATTAACAAAGATTCTCTGTGTAGCCGTTGAGCTTCCCCAGTAAAAGCTTTAGGGGATATCTGGGAGGTCAGACCGTTAGTGGCTAATCCAGTCCCCATAGTCGCGATCCAGATGCTCACACTTTTGGGATCTCTGTTCTTCTTGCTCGGTCGCGATTGAATCTTGTGCAGGTGTCTGTTTAAAAGCCCCTCCTTTTGGCAGAAAGAAAATTCCTATTCTTAGAGCGCAAATTAATCAAAAGTTTCCTCAAATTTCCTCAAATTAAGTTTTAGTTTTCCTCCTTTTTCCTATATTTTGAATTTCATAAAATTCACCATAAAAAGCTAGATCGAAATCCTAAATAAAATCTTAAATCAAATTCACCCCGAACTTACAAGCCAATATTCCTCTTTCATCACATTAGGGGAGAATAATTAAACTGAAAGAGTGACTCTACCAAACTACTCCAGTTATGGTTGAACCTCGTGAGGCTTGTCCTACCCTCCGTTTTGTTGACGAGTATTGTGACTGGTATGCTCCTCTATTTCCAGAGGTGAGAAGCTTCGAAGCCTTCAAATATTTGCATGTGGGCATGATTTCAGACCTCAAACGCAAAACATTACCTGCCATCGCTCGCACTGTCGGATTAGACAATGAACAAGGATGACATCATCTATTAACTAAATCTCCCTGGTCAGTGGCTCGATTGCGGCAAACTCGACTGAAACGGATTTTGCAATTGGTCAATGGGCAACGGATAATCTTGTTGATTGACGAAACCGGAGATTGCAAGAAGGGCAATCATACTGATTACGTCAAACGACAATACATCGGTAACGTGGGCAAGCAGGAAAATGGCATTGTTGCGGTCACTGCTTATGGGCTGTTCCAGGGCATGATTTTGCCATTGTGCTTTGAAGTCTACAAACCCAAAGACCGACTCAAAGCAGAAGATGAATACCACACTAAACCAGAAATTGCCGCAGCAATGATTCGGGAATTAACCGCAATGGGATTTCGCCTTGAACTGGTACTGGCAGACAGTCTCTATGGCAAGAGTCTCAGTGTCTTAGAGTCGCACCAGTTGCCTTACATCGTAGCGATTCGCTCGAATCACGGGGTGTGGATGCCCCAAGACCAGGAGATGACCCACCAGCCGTGGCAAGCGTTTACTCGTACTTTCAGCAATGGGGAAACCGAAGTGCGTTATCGCCAGGAGGTTATCTTTGGTAGTCGTCGCAGCCGTCGCTATTGGTTGTTGACGACTGACCCAGAAACCTTACCCGATAACTCAACGGTGTATGTGATGAGCAATGCTCCTGAGGTGAAACTGGATGAGATTGGCGATGCTTATGGCGAGAGAACTTGGATTGAGTATGGACTCAAGCAGAGCAAGGATGCGTTAGGGTGGGCAGACTTTCGAGTCACTGACTACAAGCAGATTGAGCGCTGGTGGGAAATTGTCATGAGTGCATTCACAATGGTGAGTTTGTTTGCTGATGCGTTCAACCAGGAATGTCCCCTATCGCATCAAGTATTTGCTCGACATCCGTGGTGGAACCATCAGAGGGGGTGGAAGAATCTACTGAACAATTTGCGTCTGGTCATTGAACCGTGGATTAGCTTCAACCGATTGAAACGATGGTTAGAGGTGTTTGAAATTCCAGACTTAGCACGAGGATTTTCCCAATTGATTGAGCAGATGCAACAGTTTTACTGTCCGGTTGTTCACGATCTATTCCTGCGTCGCATCTTATTTAACTCTGCTTAAATGATGAAAGAGGGTTATCTTTGTGGCAGATGGTTTACGTCCCACTTCAGTGAATGCTGAAGATACACCAAATCTCCATCAAATTCAGCAGGAAGGAGTTCAGTTTGCTAACAGTCATTCATTATTTCCCACTTTCACGACATCGAATGCTTCGGCGATTGCTACAGGACATTATTTAGGAGACACAGGAGATTTTAGTAACACGATTGATGTAGGCGTTCCTGTTAAGGCAGCTAACGGCAGCCGAGTTCCTTTCTTGGAAAACAATGCGGTACTTGAGGAAATCAACGAGCGTTTTAATGGCAACTATTTGGGCGAAGAGAGTCTGTTGGAAATCGCTCGTGCCGCTGGGTTCAGCACTGCTGCCGTAGGGAAGGTCGGTCCAGTTTCCATTCAGGTATTACCCAACGTACTGGAGAACCCACTATTGTAATTGATGATGCTACCGGTTCGGATACAGGTATTCCACTCAGTTCTGAAATGATTCAACGTCTGACCGATGCAGGACTACCGGTTGCTTCTCCCTCACGCGGTGACAACGGCAAACCTGGCAACAGTACTACTGCAGGTAGGCTTTGTTGCATGATTAAAAAATGGATAGATTAGCCTGAAGCAAGCTTAGTATT
>JACYLU010000020.1 GCA_015272325.1 Synechococcales cyanobacterium C42_A2020_086
GATAGTCGGAGGGCAGCCTCCCGCAAAAATAGCTCGGTGCCAGGACTAATATTGACTAAGGGCTTCCCGCAGATATGTTGGGGAGCCTTTAGCACTTTAAAGCCACTTTACGTAGTGCTTTTAGTGCTTTAACTTCTTTAATGAAATAGCCCTTGTTGATTGGCGCTGAAATTAAAGATAAAAGATTAAAAGATAAAACTGAATCTGGTTCAATCAACGGTGCAGGCTAGTAGTAATGTTCTATGAGAATTGCTTTTTAGAAATGGATGATTAGTTACTTAAAGGGTCTAATCGCAGCGATTCAAAAGATTGGCAATGGGCGGGTTGTACTGACGCTAGAGGTCAATCAGGTTGGGTATGACTTACAGGTCACTCCCCGGTTGCTGCAACAACTGCCCGCAATAGGAGAATTTACTCAAATCTTTACGCATCAACACATTCGGGATGACCAAATGGTGTTGTTTGGGTTTGGGTCACTGGCTGAGCGGGACCTGTTTCGGCAGTTGATTAGTGTTAGTGGGATAGGTCCACAAATCGCTATGGCGTTATTAGACGGTATGAGTTTGCCTGACCTCGTCCAAGCTATTGTGACTGGCAATACTCGTCTACTGTCTCGCACTCCAGGAATTGGTGTTAAAACAGCAGAGCGGATTTCTCTTGAGCTTAAAACGAAATTAGCAGAGTGGCGTATGCAGGCTGGGTTGACAACTAGTCCTGAGGCTGGACCGGCAGGCACTGTTCAAGAAGAAGTTGAAATGACGTTGATTGCTTTGGGCTACACCAATAGCGAAATTATTCAGGCCCTACGAGCAGTGGGACAGAATTTAGCTCTCTCTAAGAGTGCAAATGCCGAAGAATGGATTCGAGAAGCAATTGCTTGGTTGAGTCAGTGAAATAAATCTTTGCAGTTCCTAGGCGACTTCAGACGAACAGCTTTAAGCACTGCCGCAAAACGCCAATCTTCAGTAGTGACTCGACCGCTTGATAGTTCGAATCGGTAGTTCGTTTGTTTTCATTGACTCGAGACGCCTGTGACGTTTCTTTCTGAGTTTGGGACTCTAGAAAACATTTTTTTATTCTATTCTGTGGTCTAAATCGTGATGGACCCCAAGAGTGTGCAATGATTAAGCACATTTAGATACAGGTAGATACAGGTTAGATACCGACAACGTAATCTGCCTGAACCTGCTTCCCTGCAGGTGATTTTGATTCCCCTTTTACATGTTTTGAAGCGTGAGGATAGGTCTCAAGTCCATGAAACAGAGTCATTCTACAGGCACACCTAAACCCCGACATGCGCTTGCGTTTGCCTTGGCTGTCTTAGCTACGGGCGCTTTGGTGGCCGCCTGTCAACAAACTCCCACCGATACGGCCAGCAGCCCTACCGCAGCTGAGAGTCCGGCGGGTACGACCAGCACAGGCGGACTTAAGCTAGGCGCATTGCTGCCAGCAACAGGCGATTTGTCGTCGATTGGGCAACCCATGCTGAAAGCTCTGCCGCTTTTGGTCGAAACGGTAAATGCCTGCGGTGGCGTAAATGGAGAGCCAGTAACGCTGGTCATTGAAGACGACCAAACGGATCCAGCCGCAGGCACCGAAGCCATGACCAAGCTAACAGAAGCTGACAAGGTTAATGCTGTGGTGGGGGCCTTCGCCAGCAGTGTGTCCACGGCAGCCCTCGATGTGGCTGTGCGCAACCAAGTGCCGATGATTTCTCCTGGCAGTACCAGCCCCGTCT
This sequence comes from Synechococcales cyanobacterium C42_A2020_086, assembly GCA_015272325.1. Classification (GTDB taxonomy): domain Bacteria; phylum Cyanobacteriota; class Cyanobacteriia; order Elainellales; family Elainellaceae; genus JACYLU01. Next base: position 1,739 of record JACYLU010000020.1, read on the forward strand.
TCACCGAGCGGGCCAAGAAAGGAGAATTTCAAGGTTTCTGGGCGCGAACGGCTCCACCAGATACCTACCAGGCAGCAGCACTCGCCAAATTAGCTATTGACAAGGGCTTAACAAACGTCTCGACGGTCGTGATCAACAACGATTATGGCGTGGGCTTCGAGAAGGCATTTGTGGCCGAGTTCGAGAAATTGGGCGGTACGGTGCTCAATAAGGCGAACCCCACCCGCTATGATCCCAAGGGAACTACGTTTGATACAGAAGCCGCAGCCGCCTTCAACCCCGGCGGACAAAAGCCCGATGCGGTGGTTGCGGTCCTCTATGCCGAAACGGGTAGCATTCTTTTGAAAGCTGCCTACGAGCAAGGCTTGACCGACGGCGTACAGGTGCTGCTGACCGACGGCGTGCAAACCGAAGAATTCCCGCAGGATGTTGGCAAAAGGGCAGATGGGAGCTTTATTCTCTCGGGAGCGCTCGGTACGGTTCCGGGAGCGGGTGGTCCAGCTCTAGCGGACTTTACCAAGCTCTGGCAGGAGAAAGAAGGATCGGCACCGGGAGCCTTTGTTCCCCATACCTGGGATGCGGCGGCGTTGCTGGTGCTGGCAGCGCAAGCGGCTGGTTCCAATGACAGCGTAGCAATCAGAGACAAGCTGCGCGAGGTGGCTAGCGGCGGCGAAACGGTCACCGATGTCTGCCAGGGACTCGCGTTGTTGAGGGAAGGCAAGGACATCAACTATGACGGAGCTAGTGGCAAGGTAGACATCGACGAAAATGGCGACGTGGTGGGCAATTACGACGTCTGGACCGTGAACGACCAGGGCAAGATTGACGTGATCGATCAGGTAACGCTGAACTAACCGCGCAAACCACGCCAGACCCAATCGTGGATCAGCTAGGGAGGGCTAGATGCCTTCCCTAGTTTTGTCTCCTCGCTAGCCTGTAGATTGGCCCATGGAAGGAAGCATGATCCACCTTTGGGACCATCAATATTAGTCAGTTTCAATATAATATTTCTTAAAAAAGTGTGAGTTGCCCTGTGCTGTCGCGATTGAAACGACTGAAAAGCTAATTTTTTAGCTATTTTTAATCAGTCCTGTCAACTAACACTACCCCAAAACGCAGAGTAGGGCTGCCAGTTTTGGTCATTTTCACTATAATCAATATGTCTTTAGTTCGATTAGATCGCGATTGAAGGCTGGTTTGCTCTGACCTTCCTGCTGTTTTACTTCCGTACTTCTGCTTTATGAATGCCTCGCTGCTGCTCTCTCCCTCGGACTACAGTCTGTTAACGGACTTGTACCAGCTCACGATGACAGCCTGCTATGTTGGCGAGGCAGTAGAGCAGCGCCCTGCGAGTTTTGAGCTGTTTGTGCGGCGATTACCCGAGGAGTTTGGCTATTTGGTGGCAATGGGATTGGCGCAGGCCCTGGAGTATTTAGAGCAGCTCCACTTCAGCGCCGAGCAGATTCAGGCTTTGCAAGCAACCGGCATTTTTAGCCAGGCCCCCGAGCGCTTTTGGGAGCTATTGGCGACAGCACGTTTTAGTGGCGATGTCTGGGCAGTACCTGAGGGCACCGTCGTCTTTGCCAATGAACCCCTGCTGCGGATCGAGGCTCCTCTCTGGCAAGCGCAGATCGTGGAAACCTATCTGCTGAATACCCTCAACTATCAGACGCTGATTGCCACCCGTGCTGCTCGACTACGCGATGTTGCTGGAGCCGAGGCTACGCTGCTAGAGTTTGGTACTCGCCGTGCCTTTAGTCCACAGGCGTCGCTCTGGGCAGCCCGGGCCGCTTTGGCTGCTGGTTTGAATGCCACCTCAAATGTGTTGGCAGCGCTGCAGCTTGGGCAGAAGCCTAGCGGTACCATGGCTCACTCACTGGTCATGGCACTCACAGCCTTGGAAGGCACTGAAGATCAAGCCTTCGCAGCATTCCACCGCTACTTCCCCGGTGCGGCTCTGTTGATTGACACCTACGATACGGTGGCTGCGGCCAAACGGCTTGCTGCCAAAGGACAGCCCCTAACCGCAGTGCGGCTTGATTCTGGAGATCTGGTAGATCTGTCGCAGCAGGTGCGGCGGCTGCTGCCTGACGTAGCGATTGTGGCCAGCGGCGACCTCGATGAATTCGAGATTCTGCGCCTGCAGACTGCTGGAGCTACAATTGACGCCTACGGGATAGGCACTAAGCTCGTGACTGGCGATCCTGTCAACGGCGTGTATAAACTAGTCGAAATTGACGGCATTCCTGTGATGAAGGAATCGAGCAGTAAACGCACCTATCCTGGGCGCAAGCAGATTTTTCGGACCCACTCTAGCGAACAGATCGAGTGCGATCGACTAGGACTGATCAGTGAACCGGCCCTGCCCAGCGAGCAGCCCCTGTTGCAGCCAATGATGATCCACGGCAACCGCCTTGCTCCTCTTGAGGACCTATCTACCATTGCTCATCGCACCCGCGCCAACGTCATGAGTCTTCCGTCTGCTGTCCGCCAGATTCAGCAGCCTGCTTCCTTTCAGCCCACTATTTCTCCTGCCCTGCAAGCACTTACGGATCGCATCCACCACGTTCCCTGATGTCTTTCGTCCACCCATTGACTTTTCTCTGCTATGGTCTCCATTGCTCTCTTTGGCACCAGCGCCGATCCCCCTACCGCCGGACACCAGACGATTCTTTGTTGGTTAGCCGATCACTTTGACGAGGTGGCAGTTTGGGCAGCCGACAATCCGTTTAAGTCGCACCAGACGCCGTTAGCGCATCGGGCTGCCATGCTGCAACTGTTGATTGACGATATCGATCCGCCGCGTCGAAATCTGCATTTGCTGCAGGAGTTAAGCTCGCCACGAGCCTTGGTGACGGTGCAACGGGCTCAACAACGGTGGGTAGGAGCAGATCTAACGCTGGTGGTGGGTGCTGATCTGGTGCCGCAGTTGCCGCGCTGGTATCGCGCTCAGGAGCTATTGCAGCACGTGAAATTGCTGATTGTGCCGCGACCAGGCTATGAGCTGAAGGAGGCAGAACTGAATGTGCTGCGGCAATTGGGTGCTACTCCCACCCTGGCTGATCTTTCGGTTCCAGCGGTCTCGTCCACGGCGTATCGTGAAGAAGGAGATCCGGAAGTAGTCACCCCTCCAATTGAGGAGTACATTCATCGGGAGCATTTGTACGAATGCCAGGACGCACCCCACGACACGCTGCTGGCTCATCCGCGCGGCGGATTCTAGCAGATTTCAAAGTTGGTGTAGACAACGTGATTTTCTCAGTGGATACGGCCCAAAATCGGCTCTTAGTGCTGCTAGTGATGCGCCATGAAGATCCGTATGTTGGGCAGTGGTGCTTACCAGGAACGCTAGTGCAGCAGGGAGAATCCCTAGAAGACGCCGCCTACCGGGTGCTAGCCGAAAAAATTCGTGTCGAGAACCTGTATCTGGAACAGCTATATACCTTTGGTGGTCCCAACCGCGATCCGCGAGAAGCTAAAACCAGCTTTGGAGTGCGCTATTTGTCGGTGAGTTACTTTGCTTTAGTGCGGTTTGCCGAGGCAGAACTGATTGCGGATGGGGTCAGCGGCATTGCGTGGTATCCGTTGAAACAGGTGCCGCCGCTTGCCTTTGACCATAATCAAATTCTGGAGTATGGTTACCGCCGCCTGCGCAACAAGCTGGAGTACAGCCCGGTTGCGTTTGAGGTGCTGCCCGATTTGTTTACCCTCAGCGATCTCTATCAGCTCTATACCACAGTGCTTGGCGACTTCTCCGACTACTCCAACTTTCGCTCGCGGCTGCTGAAGCTGGGCTTTCTGCACGATACTGGCGTCAAGGTATCGCGGGGAGCTGGTCGCCCGGCCAGCCTGTATCGCTTTGATGCCGACGCCTTTGCGCCGTTCAAGGATAAACCTCTGGTGTTTATTTAGCAGTCTACGGGTCTTCGTTCAGGTTCTCAGTTCACGGATAGCCCTATGAAAATTGCAATTGCTCAACTCAACCCTACGATTGGGGATTTGACCGGCAACGCTCAGCAGATTCAGGCAGCGGCAGCAACGGCTCAATCCCAGGGAGCGCACTTGCTACTGACTACCGAACTTTCGCTCTGCGGCTATCCACCTCGCGATCTGCTGATGCAGCCGGCTTTTGTAGACGCAATGGATCGGACGCTGCTGCAGTTGGCTCAAGATTTGCCACCCCAGATCGCCGTGCTGGTGGGAACCGTGGTGCCAAATCATCGCTCGCTGCAATTCGGCGGCAAACCGCTGTTTAACAGTACAGCCCTGCTCTATGGCGGTACGGTACAACAGCAATTCCACAAACGCCTGCTGCCCACCTATGACGTGTTTGACGAAGATCGCTACTTCGAGCCGGGGTCCTCGAGTCATACCTTTGAGCTAGAGGGCGTACGGATTGGCGTCACGATTTGCGAGGATCTGTGGAACGACGAGAACTTTTGGGGCAAACGCAACTACGCTACAGATCCGCTGAATGAGCTAGTGAGCCAAGGTGCAGAGCTGATCGTCAACCTTTCGGGGTCGCCCTATAGCGTCGGCAAGCAGGTGCTGCGGGAGGCGATGCTGCGACAGGCAACCCAAACCTACGGGCTGCCAATTCTCTACGCCAATCAGGTGGGCGGCAACGATGACTTAATTTTTGACGGCAGTAGTGTGGGTTTGAACCGACAGGGTGAAATTGTCTGCCGAGCGCAGGCGTTCGCCTCGGATCTGGTGCTGGTGGAGTTCGATCCCATTTCAGGCGATTTGCAGAGCGGCACAATTGCGCCTCAGCCAGAGAGCGAAGAAGCAGAAATTTGGGCGGCTCTGGTGCTGGGTGTGCGAGACTATGTCCGCAAGTGCGGCTTCTCGAAAGTGGTGCTGGGCTTGAGCGGCGGCATCGATTCGTCGCTGGTGGCGGCGATTGCAGCGGCGGCCGTGGGTGCAGATCAGGTGTTAGGGGTGCTGATGCCTTCGCCCTACAGCTCGGATCACTCAATCAACGATGCTCTAGCGCTGGCTGAGAATCTTGGCATCCAAACCCAAATTCTCCCGATTGGCAATTTGATGAAGGCGTACGATCAGACCTTTGCCGAGCTGTTTGCCGGCACCCAATTTGGGCTAGCCGAAGAGAACATCCAGTCCCGGATTCGCGGCAATTTGCTGATGGCAATCTCCAACAAATTTGGGCATCTGCTGATCTCCACCGGCAATAAATCTGAAATGGCGGTTGGCTATTGCACCCTCTATGGCGACATGAATGGCGGTCTGGCTGCCATTGCCGATGTTCCTAAGACCCGGGTCTACTCGATCTGCCACTGGCTCAACCAGCAGACCCAAATCTTCCCCGAGTCTCGGCACCGTGCGGGCAGCATCATCCCGCCCAACGTCCTGACAAAAGCGCCTAGCGCTGAATTGAAGCCCGGTCAGGTCGATCAAGATTCCCTGCCGCCCTACGAAATCCTAGACGCCATTCTCTGCCAGTTCATTACGCTACATAAATCCCCAGCCGAAATTGTCGCCGCCGGCTATGATTCCACTACCGTGGATCGGGTGATCAAGCTGGTGACCCGGGCCGAATTTAAGCGCAAACAGGCTCCTCCCGGTCTAAAAATTACCGACCGCGCCTTTGGCACGGGCTGGCGGATGCCGATTGCGAACCGCTGGCTACCCACTAGCCATCTGCCGCAGCCGCCTGTCGCTTCATCGGCGATGGCCATGACTAGTTCGGTAGCTCCTACCTAAAGCAAGTCCTGAAAAAACGTCAAGGTTAAGAAGGTTGAGAGACGCTTAGCGGGTTCCTGCTCCACCTTGACCCGGAATCAGCGGCATTTCTACCGAGTCGCGGAAACGCTGCACCGAATCGGGAAAATCGATTGGCAATACCACCTCGACGTTTTCGTGCGGGCGCGGAATAATCACCCAGGATTCCAACGTGCCGCCATAGCAGCTTTCGGCCGCCTCTACACCTGCCGCCATCGACGTTTTCACCTCCGAGACATCGCCGCGAATAATCACGCAAAACCGGGCACTACCGCAGCGCAGGTAGCCCACCAGCGTCACCCGTCCGGCTTTAACCATGGCGTCGGCTGCCGCCAAAATCCCCGGAAAACCTTTGGTTTCAAGTGCTCCAACCGCAACAGGCATCGTTGTCTCCTCGTCGTGAACTGGTGAACGCCAACCTTATTCTACTGAGTCGATAGGTCAACTTCTATTGAAACAATTCGTTTCGTCTGGCTTGGCAGATTAAATATCGCAAATGCGTCATTAAGAAAAACTAAACAGCGTAACGAAATCAACGAAATTTGGATAGAAGCAGCTTTGCGGCGGCGTCACATCCAGCGGAACTGCTCGACTCGCTCGCTGTACTGAATTGGTAACACCTCTACCACATTCTCCGGCGGATTCGGCACGATGTAGTAGGTCACCAGCTTGCCATTGGGAGGCGCTTTACCTGCAGCTTCAATTCCTGCTTCCATCGCCGGCTTCACCTCCGACACCGGACCCCGAATCGCTACCACCTGCTCACCGCTTTCAGCAATATCGTAGTAGACAATCGTGACTCGTCCTGCCTTGACCATTGCATCTGCGGCGGCCAGCACTGCCGGAAACCCCAGCGTTTCAATTACCCCCACTGCTTCGGGCATGCTTCTTCCTCAGTCTCTCGTAATCAAGTCTTACACCAGGATACTACTCTGGTTGAAATTGAATTGATTAGAATTGAATTCCTCTACGCCTTCACTCCTCTGCACTTCCGCTCTGTGGCTCGCTCAAGTGCGCCGTCGTAATTTCGCCAAACCAAACGTCAGACGATCGCCACCGCACCGGCAAGATCGCGCCATTGGGCACGGCAAAGGCGTTAATAAAGGCATAGAACTGGCGAAATCGCTTGGCGTTGACCTCCAGCGAGCGCGTTAGGCAGGACCAGAGAAACGCCCGCATAAACCGACCGTGGCTGAATATCAGCACAAACTTGGCATCCAGCTTATTCAACTGGTGGTGCACGTCTTGAACGCGCTGCATCAGGTCTGCAAAGGACTCAGCGCCAACGCCATCCACATGCATCGGGTCGCACCGTTGCCAGTAGGCATCGCTGAGGGGACGCCGCTCATGGACGGTGGTGTTTTGGTAGCGGTTGGGACAGAGATAGGTGAATTCCTGCACGCGCCATTCTTCCTGAGTTGCTGCTGGGAAACGCGCGATCGTCGGTTGGGCAGTTTGCTTGGTGCGCCAGTAGGGAGATGTGACGATCAGATCAGGAGGAGCGGTCACGGCTTGGGCAATCTGCTGAGCTTGGTGATGTCCTCGCTCGGTGAGTTGCGTGGTTTTGGGATGGGTTGTAGGCAATCCAGCATTGGCTTCGCTTTCCCCATGTCGAACAAACCAAACGGTAGTCATGCTGTTTGCGCCTTGATAATGCTTCACGATCATAGAGCTACAGGAGTTCTGCGGTCCTCCCAAATTGGAACAGGTCCCTTCAGCGCTCCAACGGCTGAACTGTAGAATGTATAGCAGGACTGCTACGACCGACGCAAACCAGGTCTTTCCCCTACTAGAGTTTCAGCCTGACTGCAAACCCCCTGACTGAAAACGATATGATGCATCAGCTCGGTGACCGAGTCAGTGGGCGCTTTCGCCCTTGGCATTGCAATCTCGACCTAGTCTTCAAACCGTTGCTTTGTTGGTCCCTCTAAGTCCAATAGGGGAGGCGAATGCACGAGTCTGAGCTAGGTGCGTCACAGCATCAAGCCCAACTTGGGGCAGTCAGATCGCCAAAACCTGGCAACCCGTTAGCAGCACAGTAATTGCAGTACTGCAATGAGAGACCCTGCAACCGGACTATCCCGAGCTATTGACGTTAAGATCAGCTTGGGTAGTCCAACTGTACTGCCTTGAGCAGAGTGACTGAATCATGGCCATCATCTCGTCCAAGTCTCAACCGCCCGACCGCGAATCTTCGAGAGCAAAGCTTCCTGCTGAACCAGCGACGCAATCCGCGCAGCTCAGTCTAGCTACTGGTTCGCTACCGATCGACGAGGCGCTGCTGAAACCCGACGCCACCCTCGACGAAACTGGCAAGCAGGAAGAAAAAATTCGACCGCAGCGGTTGCGGGAATATGTCGGGCAGAAATCCCTCAAGGAAGTGCTGGATATCGCGATTCGGGCAGCGCAGTCGCGGCAGGAAGTGCTCGACCATCTACTACTTTACGGTCCGCCCGGCTTGGGGAAGACCACAATGGCGCTGATTCTGGCGGCGGAGATGGGCGTCAACTGCAAAATTACCACCGCTCCCGCTCTCGAACGCCCGCGTGATATTGCCGGATTGCTCGTCAGCTTGCAGCACGGCGACATTCTGTTTATCGACGAGATTCACCGTCTGCCCCGCGTCACGGAAGAAATTCTCTACCCGGCAATGGAAGACTTCCGGCTGGACATCACGATCGGCAAAGGGCAAAATGCCAAAACCCGGAGTCTGCCGCTGCAGCGCTTTACACTGGTTGGTGCTACCACTCGGGTCGGTGCCCTGACCTCTCCCTTACGCGATCGCTTCGGCTTGGTACAGCGGCTGCGTTTCTATGAACTCGACGAGCTGTCGCAAATTGTGCTGCGCACGGCCGCCATCCTCTCAACGCCGATCACCGAGACTGGAGCTGCCGAGATTGCCCGCCGCGCCCGAGGCACCCCCCGCATCGCCAACCGCCTGCTGCGCCGCGTCCGGGATTATGTGGAAGTCAAGGCAACCGGCACCGAAATCACGGAAACCCTAGCCGCCGAAGCCCTAGAACTGTTTAACGTAGACCCCTGCGGCCTTGACTGGACCGACCGCCGCCTGCTGACGATCATGATTGAAAATTTTGCGGGTCGTCCGGTCGGTTTGGATACCCTTGCGGCAGCGACTGGCGAAGATGCCCAAACCATCGAAGAGGTCTACGAGCCTTACCTGCTGCAAATTGGCTACTTGCAGCGGACGCCGCGCGGTCGTGTCGCCACTCCGGCTGCCTGGAAGCATCTGGGCTATCAGCCGCCGGAAAGTCAGCTGGCGCTGCTCTAAGGCTCTTCCACCAGCTCAAGAGACCACTGGGGACGATTGCCCTCCTATCCATTGCCTGTCATGATCAGGATATGGTGAAATTACTGGTTAGTTTGCTCTTTACAGTCCTGCTGACACTATCTGGCTGGGTTGGGACGATTCCGGCTGGCTTCGCGGCAACAGAGCCTACTCCAGCATCTGTGGAATCGATTGAAGACCTGAGAACCAAAGCCTTTGAAGCCACAAATCGCGGCGATTTTGCCCGTGCCGAAACCTACTGGACGCAGTTGCTGGAGCAACTGCCCAACGAGCCGGCCATTTGGAGCAATCGCGGCAATGCGGAGGTCAGCCAAAACAAGCTGGAAGCAGCCATCGCCGACTATAACCGCGCCATTGAGCTGGCTCCCGACGCACCGGACCCTTATCTGAATCGTGGCACGGCTCTGGAAGGACTGGGTCAGTGGGATGCCGCTATTGCCGATTACAATCGCGTCCTAGAACTCGACCCCCAGGATCCGGCAGCCTACAACAACCGGGGCAATGCCGAAGCGGGACTGGGTCAGTGGGATGCCGCTGCCGCAGACTATCAAAAGGCGGCCGAGCTGGCTCCTGATTTTGCCTTTGCCCGCGCTAATTACACTCTGGCGCTGTACCAGCTGGGGCAGGTCGATGAGGCAATCCGCACGATGAAAAACCTGCTGCGCAAATACCCGCAGTTTGCCGATATGCGGGCAGCCCTGACAGCAGCGCTTTGGGTGAAAGGGGAACGCGGAGAAGCCGAGAGTAATTGGGTGGCAGCTGTCGGCCTAGACCGCCGCTACAAGGATTTAGACTGGGTCGCCCACACTCGCCGCTGGCCGCCGGCCATGGTGGAAGCGCTGGAGAAGTTTCTCACATTGCAATGAGATCAAAATGAGATCAAGCAGAGATCATTGTCCAAGTTTGTGCAGCATCGTCGCCGTGAAACCTGATGTCCAACCTGTACGAGACCGACTTTCACACCTGGACTCAGCAGCAAGCTGACTTCCTTCGCAGCCAGAAGTGGAGCCAGCTCGATCTGCCTAACTTGATTGACGAAATCGAAGCCTTGGGGAAGCAACAGCAAGCTGACCTTCCCGTCAAGCTGCCCCTATAGTGTGACGGCATAGTGTGACGGCGATTCTTGATAACCACTTCTATCCCGGTGAACCCAGCGATCTAGAGTAACTATGAAACATCCCCTGCGCCGCATTGTCCGCATTGCCGGTACGCTGATTTCGGTATACTACGCCTACATGCTGGAGTATCGAGCCGAGCTGTTATTGTGGGTGCTGTCGGGGAGTTTGCCGCTAATTCTGATGGGCGTCTGGGTTGAGGCGGCTCGCGGCGGCGAGTTTGGCTTGTCGCCGGTAGATTTTATTCGCTATTTTTTGGCGGTGTTTCTGGTGCGGCAGTTCACCGTGGTTTGGGTGATCTGGGAGTTTGAGCGGGAAGTCGTAGAAGGCAAGCTGTCTTTCCGATTATTGCAGCCCCTTGATCCTGGTTGGCACCACTTAGCATCTCATTTTGCCGAGCGCTTTGCCCGCCTGCCCTTCGCGATTGTGCTGGTAGTGCTGTTCTTCTGGCTGTATCCGCAGGCAATCTGGGTTCCCCGCGTCATGGATTTGCTGTGGTGTTTGGTGACGGTGCTGCTGGCCTTCGCACTGCGGTTTGTCAGCCAGTATGCCTTTTCGATGTTGGCCTTCTGGATCGAGCGAGCCTACGCCATCGAGCAGTTCTGGTTTTTGTTCTACCTGTTTCTTTCTGGGCTGGTGGCTCCACTGGAGGTGTTTCCACCCTTGGTGCGGCAGATGGTGCTGTTCACGCCCTTTCCCTACATGATCAATTTTCCCGCCAGCATTCTGATTGGGCAGCCCACAGTGCCAATCGCCCAAGGTATTGCCATCACCCTTGGCTGGATTCTCGCCTTTTGGGGGCTGAACCGCTGGCTGTGGAGCAAGGGATTAAAACACTATTCCGGCATGGGGGCCTAGATCCCCACGCTCGGCAGTTTAGAGCTGCAGCAGGTCAAAAAAGGCATCGTCTAGCTCGTAGCCCAGCTTTTGGGTAAAGAATTTCAGGCGAGTGCGGCTAGAAATACCCTGCTGCGGCAACCACTGCGCTAGCGTAAACACCTTGTGCATCACGAAGATCTCTAGCGCTTCTGGGTTGTATTGAATGCCTTCAACTGGGCTGAACTGATGGGGCACCAGCATCGCCGTATAGCGGGCCAATTCGCTGGCATCGAGCAGAAACGGCAACCACGGATAGGCCGCATCGAGCCGCACAAACCACAGCCGCACTTCCGGAATCTCCGACAGCTCACGCGGGTCATCGGGTTCGCGAACAATCTGGATCTGGAAGCTGAGGTTCTGCTCGTGGCTGGCGATTGCGCCTTCCTGCAGCCAGGTCTCAATGACTTGGCGGGCTGGTGACAGATCTAACGAGTGAATGGCTTGGGCATCCAGCGGAATCAGGGTAGTCATAGCTGGCGTTCCTGCGTACTTTCTTTAGTCACTGCTTATTCTCTGCTTATTCTCTGACCGATCGGACCCTTTTGCGTATTGGCTAGCATCTAGGACGTGCCTGCCACCCTGCACCGAGGCTTCTAGGCTGCGGCGTCCACCGTGAGAGAAAGCTGTGGGAGGAAGCCATGAGAGAAAGCAATGATTCAAACCGCTCAGGGAATTCTAGGGTTGATTTCCAGCTGTAAATGCCTGTTGTTGTCGGGCAAGAACCTGAACCCCTACCTAACTTGCTGCCAGCAACGCCATTGAAATTCGCTATGAAAGTCGATAAAAGTCGATTACAGTCAATCTCATCCCACTGCATTACTAAATCTTAGATGAGTCCGAAAGGAGGCGGTCTGAAGCACCGTTCTCTCTATCGAACTTTTCCACCCGCCGTGAGCCACGCTTATGATCAATCCGCGTCAGTCAGACTCCAACGAAGGTGTGGGCAGCAATCCTGCTCCGCCGGCTTCTATCACTCTCCATTTATCGCCCGATCTGGCAGCAGCGCTGCATCGCTACAGTCAGCAATCGGGGCAGTCGCCAGCGGCAGCTATTACGGGGTTGCTCCGCTCTGCGTTGCAGTTAACTCCATCAACGTCTGTTCCTCCGGCGTTGATAGAGGAAGTACAGCGGCTTCAGGATCGCCTCAGTCAACTGGAAGAACTGATTCCTAAAGTCGAGGCGCTCGAGGGAAAGTGGCTCGCCTTCTGAGAAGCCAAGCCTCCCCCTCTCAGAAGGCAGACTCTCCTTCATCTCCGGCTGCCCCCCGTTCTAACCCTGCCTCCGAGCCAACCCGACCCCCTGCCGAGGTGAATCCTGGATCGTCGGTGGCAACTCTCTGGATGCAGGTCAACCAAGATGATCATCCCCCTGCCTCTATTCCCTCGACGTTGCAGCCGTTGGCGCAATGTCCGCAGTGTGGGCAGTCGCTGGCACCGCCACTGCAGTCGAGCGGTCGCCAAGTTTGCAGGCAATGTGGCTGGTCCAATCGCCCTCGTAGTAGTTCCGCTGCCGCCGAATCTCAGAGTACGCTAGAGCTGAAACGGCTGTTGCAGCAAGCAGCTTCAGAGTCTCTAGAAAATATGAAACCTCGCAAGCAGAAACGCAAGGAGTAGTTCAAGACCCCAATCAGGCTGAACGTTTCGGAATTGATAACTAATAATTTTGTCAGAAATCAAGAAATAAGGGCAGCAGTGAATTACCATAAGCACTTATGCTTATTAAAGGAGATCGATTGAATCGATAAGGTTAGACAGAGCGCCAGGCTTTGAAGCAGCGCCTGCCAGATGCGTGCCACCCTTACCGCAGTCCTTCAATGTCATTCCTGAGAAAGCTAGCCCGCTCGCTGACTTCTGCTGCCAGTGATGAACTGTTCTTGCAGATGATTAAGAAGGTGGAGACGATTGTTTCCAAACTTCTCTCGATCGTCATGATCGGGGTGTTGCTGGTGTCGGTGCTTGAGCTTTGCTTTTACCTAGTGCGGGAAATTATGTTTAACAACCGGTTTGTTAACCCGGAGCAGTTTTTTACGGTTTCCCTGATTCAGGTGTTTGGCTTGTTTTTGAATATCCTGGTGGCGCTGGAAATCTTGGAAAACATTACGGCCTACCTGCGCAAGCATGTGGTGCAGGTGGAGCTAGTGATTGTCACCTCTTTGACGGCCGTAGCGCGTAAAATCATCATTTTTGATTTCACCAAGTCTACGGGGCTAGACCTAGTGGGTTTAGGGACAGCGGTGGTCGCGCTAGCTGCCAGCTACTGGATTATTCGCCGCTCCAACGCTACCCACGGCAAGCGTCCCGAAGAATAGTCGATGCATCGAGGCATACCCACAGGAGCTAGAAGAATGCGATAGACTGGCCATTCAGATCTTTTCGATTGCGAGGTCAACAGTAAAGGATGGGAAAACAGCCAGGAGTAGCCGCAGCCAAGATTGAGAAATCCGAGTCCGATCATCTTTCGTCTTCGCCCCAACTCAATCATCGCTCGGAAACCGCGAACCGAGCTGCTGCCAAACTGGAGCCTCAGCCTCCTGCCGGCGAGAATCGCTGGACCATTGAAAAAAGTGAGGAGCTGTATCGGATTCAGGGCTGGGGCGAGCCGTATTTTTCGATCAATGCCGCGGGGCATGTCACCGTATCTCCCCAAGGAGACCGGGGTGGCTCCCTTGATCTCTATGAGCTAGTGAATGCTCTGAAGCAGCGCAACTTGAGCCTGCCACTGCTGATCCGTTTCTCCGATATTCTGGAAGACCGAATTGAGCGACTCAACGCCTGCTTCGCGAGAGCCATTGCCCGCTACAACTATCCCGGCGTCTATCGCGGTGTGTTTCCTACGAAATGCAACCAGCAGCGCCATCTGATCGAAGATTTGGTGCGGTTCGGCAAGCCCTATCAGTTTGGCTTAGAGGCCGGCTCCAAACCGGAGCTGATGATTGCCTTGGCGACCCTCGACACGCCCGGAGCACTGCTGATCTGCAATGGCTACAAAGACCGCGAGTATATAGAAACCGCCATCCTGGCACAGCGGCTGGGGCATATCCCGATTATCGTGCTGGAGCAAGTCGAAGAAGTTGAGCTAGCCATTGCGGCCGCTCGTAAGCTGGGCATCAAGCCAATTCTGGGTGTGCGGGCTAAGCTGAGCGCTAAGGGGATTGGTCGCTGGGGCACCTCGGCGGGCGACCGCGCCAAGTTTGGGCTGACGATTCCCGAGATTATTCAGGCGGTAGATCGGCTGCGAGCGGCAGATTTGCTCGATTGTTTGCAGCTCTTGCATTACCACATCGGCTCCCAGATTTCGGCAATCAGCGTTATCAAAGACGCCATCCGCGAAGCTAGCCAGATCTACGTCGAGCTGGTGCGGCTGGGAGCAAATATGAAATATCTAGATGTGGGCGGTGGCTTGGGCGTAGACTACGACGGCTCCAAGACTAATTTCTACGCCTCCAAAAACTACAGCATGCAGAATTACGCCAATGATGTGGTCGTGGAGGTGAAGGAGACCTGCGAAGAGCGCCAAATTCCGGTGCCGACCCTGGTGAGCGAGAGCGGTCGCGCCATTGCTTCCCATCAGTCGGTGCTGGTGTTTGATGTGCTGGGTACCAGCGATGTGCAGGCAGAAGTGCCGACGCCGCCGAGCGACAAAGATCCGCTGATCATTCGCAACCTCTATGAAACTTACGAGTCGCTGAGCGCCGAAAACTACCAGGAGGCCTACCACGACGCCACTCAATTTAAGGAAGAGGCAATTAGCTTGTTTGGCTTTGGCTACCTCAGCCTCACCGATCGCGCCCGAGCTGAGCGGCTGTACTGGTCCTGCTGTGCCAAAATTTTGGAGATCGTGCGCCAGCAAGACTATGTGCCAGACGACCTGGAAGACCTGGAAAAAATCATGGCGTCGATTTACTACGTCAATCTCTCGGTATTCCAGTCTGCGCCCGATAGCTGGGCAATCGATCAGCTTTTCCCGATTATGCCGATCCACCGGCTCGATGAGGAGCCAACCCAGCGCGCCACCCTAGCTGACCTCACCTGCGATAGCGATGGCAAAATTGACCAGTTCATTGATCTGCGGGATGTCAAGTATGTGCTGGAGCTGCATCCGCTCAAACCCAAAGCCAACCCGAACGATAACTCCACCGAAGCCTTCACTACGGCTCACGAACCGTATTATCTCGGCATGTTTCTGAATGGCGCCTATCAGGAGATCATGGGCAACCTGCATAACCTGTTTGGTGATACGAATGCCGTTCACATCAAGCTCACTCCTAAGGGCTATCAGATCGAACATGTCGTTAAAGGCGACACAATGACCGAAGTGCTGGGCTACGTGCAGTACGATTCCGAAGATCTGATCGAAAGTATTCGTCGCCGTAGCGAGCAGGCATTGCAGGAAAACCGGATTACCCTGCAAGAAGCGCAACTGCTGCTGCAAAACTACGAGCACAGCCTCAGCCGCTATACTTACCTGTCGTCCTAACCCTGGAACAGAGATCGCGGGATGCCTGCTACCTAGATGTCCTTTAGGGCGTTAGTGTGATTCCCTGCGGAGTCGCCGTTTCGGTGAGGATGCGATATACCTGGGCGGGCGTTAGGTCAGGATTGGCACTCAGCATCAGCGCCACAATTCCCGAGACATGGGGTGTTGCCATCGAGGTACCATCCAGTAGCCCCAACTGTCCAGCCGGAAAAGTAGAATGCATTATTGAACCCGGAGCGACGACAAAAGGACCCGGGATCCGGCCAGCCGGATTTGAGAACCGCGTCATGGTACGTTGGAAGTCCAGCGCTCCCACGACAATGCCTAGATTGCTGACCATAGCCCGCTGAGCAAGCTGCGAGGGCTGCACCATACCGCCAGTTTCTCGCTCGTTGCCCGCGGCAATCACCACAACGGCTCCCGCTTGGTTAGCCCGCTGCAGAGCCGCGCCCAGCTCGAATTCATAGCGATAGCCTTTGTTGAGGCTGAGGTTAATCACCTGCGCTCCCATTTGCACCGCATAGTCGATGCCCCGGATCAGGGCGATGTTTCCCGTAGGATCGGCTGGGTTGGCTTGCCGGCTCAATACTCGAATGGGCAGCAGAGTCGCATCTGGCGCCACTCCGGTTATGCCCATCTCATTCTGAGCAGCGGCAATCAGTCCGGCAACATGGGTACCGTGACCATCGGTATCGCTAGGGTCGTTATCGTGATCGACAAAGTCCCAGCCCTGCACGTCGTCTACTAATCCGTTTTGGTCATCGTCGAGACCATTGCCAGCGATTTCTCGGGAATTGACCCAGATATTGGGCTGCAGGTCAGGGTGGGTACGGTCTACCCCGGTATCAATGACAGCGACGGTTACTCCTTTGCCGGTGATCTGCTGCGCCCAAAGGGCTGGGGCATTCACTAGGTGGCGTCCCCAATCGTCATTGCTCAACGAACGGACTTCGAGAGGAACGGTCTCCCCAGGAGAGCCAACCAAAGCACTGGCAACAGCCGCCGCAGCATCAACCAGACCAAATCCGTAGAAAAAATTGAAGGACGCTGAGGAAGCTGGATAGATGCGGCAGGTGAGCTTGTAGCGCCCCTGGGCACGAGGGGTTTGGCTGCTGACGCGCAGACGGTACTGCCTCTGAGGTTGCACACTAAACACCAGCCGGGCATCTGGGGTGAATCCCTCACCGGTGGTTCGGGTATCGAGTCCGGTCAGCAGCGGTTTTCTGCGCCGGGTGCGAGTGTCGGTCAGATACAGGTAAGCGTCAAACTGGCGAGATTGCAGCGTAACTTCTACTAACTGTCCAGCTTGGATGCCCCGAGGAAGATGCCAGTCGTCTACGTAGTAGCGTTTGGGAAAGTTGCGGTCAATTGCGTCGAATGCATCGAGCCGACCACGTCCTTGAAAACGTCCTTGTCCCAGCCGGACAAACGAACTCACCTGCGGATGACCCCGCCGATGGGCTGTAGCCCGAGAACCGCTCGATCGGGCGAAGTGGCGCTGCATACGAGGAGTGAGGGCAGAGCAGCGGCCGCAGACCCGAGGCATTGCTTGCGGCACTGGAAACCCACCGCTCGGTCAAGGAAGATTGCTAAAATAGTCCATTGCCTTTGCCCTTCCGACTGTTCCCTTGCTTGTGCCCAGAGCCTAGGTTGCCCATCTCATTTGGAGCATTACCCACCGTTGGATTCATCACTTCTGGATAATCACCCACCGTGCGCTTCGATATTGTCACCCTTTTCCCCGATTTCTTTACATCGCCGCTCCGTTCCGGGTTGCTGGGCAGAGCGCTGACAAAGCAGATTGCCTCGGTGCATCTGGTGAATCCCCGCGATTTCACCACCGACAAACATCATAAAGTCGATGACGAACCCTACGGCGGCGGGGTTGGGATGCTGCTGAAGCCGGAGCCGATTTTTGCAGCGGTGGAATCTCTGCCCGTGCTGCCCCCTCGCGAAGTGCTGTTGATGACGCCCCAAGGGCAGCCGATGAGCCAGCCTTTGTTTCAGGAGTTGGCTACTCAGATGCAGCAGATCGTGATCATTTGCGGGCACTACGAAGGCGTCGATGAGCGGGTGCTGCATTTGGTGACGCGGGAGGTTTCCCTAGGAGATTTCGTCCTCACCTGCGGCGAGATTCCAGCTTTGGCTCTATTGAACGGCGTGATCCGTCTGTTGCCGGGCACGGTGGGCAAGGAAGAATCGCTGAAACTGGAAAGCTTTGAAGCGGGCTTGCTGGATTATCCGCAATACACCCGCCCGGCAGAGTTTCGCGGTTGGCGTGTGCCGGAGGTCTTGCTGTCGGGCAACCATCAGGCCATTGCAGAGTGGCGGAAAGCGCAGCAGATCGAGCGTACCCGCCAACGCCGTGCCGATCTTTGGGCTGCCTGGGTCGAGCAGCATAGCGCCGACGAATCTGCCCAATCCTAACCGATCCTGAAGAAACTCTAAATCTAGTCGATAAGGTGTTTCTATCGACCAGCAACCCAAGCACATTTTCTATAATGTAAAAAACAGGTAACATTAGGGGAGTCACCCTACGTAGGCAGCGATTAGCACTGTGTTTGTTCTTAGCGGCTACGAATATTTCCTCGTTTTCCTGCTGGTTTGTAGCGTTGTGCCTCTTTTGGCGTACGGCATGTCGGCTCTGTTGGCTCCACGGCGCAAGGGGGTTGAACGCAAGCTCACCTATGAATCTGGTATGGAGCCGATTGGCGGAGCCTGGATTCAGTTCAACATCCGGTACTACATGTTTGCCCTGGTCTTTGTGATTTTCGATGTAGAAACGGTGTTTCTGTATCCCTGGGCAGTCGCGTTCAATCAGTTAGGACTCCTAGCATTTGTGGAAGCCCTGATTTTTATTGCCATCTTGGTTATTGCTCTCGTGTACGCTTGGCGCAAAGGAGCTCTGGAATGGTCATGAATCCCCCGTCGTCTACTTCGGACAATCTGATGCAAGAGCTGCTGAATCCGATTGGGCGACCCGAAGTTACAAAGGATCTTTCAGAAAACGTCATCCTGACCACCGTTGACGACCTGCACAATTGGGCCCGGCTGTCGAGCCTGTGGCCAATGCTCTATGGGACTGCCTGCTGCTTCATTGAGTTTGCGGCTCTGATCGGCTCCCGCTTTGACTTTGACCGTTTTGGGCTGCTGCCCCGGTCTAGCCCTCGTCAGGCCGATCTGATCATTACTGCCGGCACAATCACAATGAAGATGGCTCCAGCCCTAGTGCGGCTCTACGAACAGATGCCCGATCCGAAATACGTCATTGCAATGGGAGCCTGCACCATCACTGGCGGTATGTTCAGCATGGATTCACCGTCGGCGGTACGCGGTGTCGATAAATTGATCCCAGTCGATGTCTACATCCCCGGATGCCCGCCGCGCCCAGAGGCAATCATCGATGCCATCATCAAGCTGCGCAAAAAGATCGCCAATGAGGCGCTGAGTGAGCGGGGTCAGGCGGCACAAACCCATCGCTATTACACTGTGAGTCATGCTCTGAAGCCAGTACCTGAGATTCACACGGGTCAATATTTGCAGGCAGCATCTCGGCAAGCGCCGCCCAAGGAGCTAATGGAAGCTATGGGCATGCCGGTGCCGCCAGTGCTACAGCAGCAAGCCGAGAAGGAGGAAAGCAGCCGTGGCTGATGAAGAACTGCAGGCATCGCAGGCGACTCAGTTAGTTGAGGCGGGGAAAACCTCGCGCTGGTTGACCGAAAATGGCTTTGAGCATGAGGTTCTAGCATCCGATCACCAAGGGGTAGAGGTGGTCCGAGTCGAACGGGAATTTCTGCTACCGTTCTGTACAGCACTCTACGCCTACGGCTTTAACTATTTGCAGTGCCAGTGTGCCTACGATACCGGTCCGGGGGGCGACTTGGTGAGCGTGTATCACCTGATCAAAGTCAGCGACAATGCCGATCGCCCAGACGAGTTGCGGGTGAAGGTGTTTGTGCCTCGAGACGATGCTCGGGTGCCGTCGGTGTACTGGATTTGGAAGGGTGCCGATTGGCAAGAACGCGAGAGCTATGACATGTATGGCATTGTCTATGAAGGTCATCCCAACCTAAAGCGCATCTTGATGCCCGAAGATTGGGTTGGCTATCCGCTGCGCAAAGACTATATCTCACCCGATTTCTTTGAGTTGCAAGACGCCTACTAACTCTCCGCTGCTCGGTGCAGGGGCAAGGTGACTGTTACGATGGTTCCTTGGTGCAGCTTGCTTTCTACCTGAATCTGCCCGTGGTGGTTTTCAGCAATCACTTTGGCGATGGCTAGCCCTAACCCCGATCCGGTTGTGGCTTGTCGCTGCGTAGCCGTACTGCTTGAGGTGCGAGCCGGATCAACTCGGTAGAAGCGATCAAACAGGTGCGGCAGAGATTCAGCCGGAATTCCAATTCCTGTATCTTTAACCTGCACCTGTATAACAGGTAAGCCTGCAACTTTCAGCCGCTGCCGCTTCACCTCGATCTGCCCCTGATTTGGCGTATATGCAATGGCGTTGCTGATCACATTGGTAAACAAGCGCGTGAGCTGATCGGCATCGCCCTGAACCACTGCTGCAGGTCCGTCGAGATCAAGGCTAAGCTGCAACGATTTCTCGGCGGCAATGACCTGCTGCTCTTCAATGACCTCGTGCAGCAGCTGATCGAGTGATACGGTGCCCATTTGCAACGGTGACATGCCGCTATCCTGTCGTGCCAGAAACAGCAAATCATCGACCAATTTGCCAAGCCGCCGCGTCAACCGCTCCACAACCCGCAGTTGGTCTTGCTGCAGCGTTGGGTCCGGATCGGCCAAAGCGACCTGCACATTGGTTTGAATCACAGCAATGGGATTTCGCAGCTCGTGGGAGGCGTCGGCAGTGAATTGCTTGAGGCGCTGATAGGAGTCGTGGACCGGAGCCATTGCCAGTCCCGAGAGAAACCAGCCGATAGCGGCCACTGCACCCACAACCAGCACAACGCCTAATCCCAGATCGCGAATGAGTTGCCGACTCGGTTTGGTGACTTCAAACCAGGGATGACTCACCCGCAAATAGCCTAAAAGCTGGTCTGCAACCTGCACCCGCTGGGTAATCTGCCGCAGAGCAAATAGGGAAGGATCCAGCCAAGGGGTTTCTGCTGTCTCAGGAGGGGGGCTGAGTTTGAGATGTCCATAAACCGTTTCGCCTTTATTCTCGCCTTTATAGTTGACATGCAGCGGCAAATCAAGCGGGGCCGAAAAGGTAGACCAGAGCAGTTCCCCCGTAGGACTAAACCACTCCAAATCAATATGGTCATCTTCAACCGCATCGGCGTTGCTGCGAAAACTGGCCTCTAAATTGACGCGTAGCGTTGATTCAGCCGTCGAAGGGTCGGCTCCCTCCACTGGCTCAATCACGAGCGAGCGCTGCACCACCTCTGCAACGTGGCTCAGGGTATCATCGATACGTTCGATCAACGTATTGCGAACATATAAATAAAATCCACTGGCAAACAGCAGCAGTAAAACGGCTGTAACCGTGGTGTACCAGAGTGCCAAACGACGACGAGTAGCCTGAAACATTGAGATGACTCAATCAGGATGTGCAAACAGGACCTTAAAAGACCTTAAGAAATAATAAAAAATAAAAAAGGTAGGAGTAACCACCCCTACCTTTAGCCTATTCGACCTGCGTTAACTCAATCAGACTCAAGACTTGCAGACGGCATACAAAACTAGTCAATCGCCCGCTTAATGTCATCTTTAACGTTCTCAACCGAATGCTGCACCTGAGCTTCGGCTTGCTTGGCTTGCCCTTCGGCCTTTGCCTTAGGATCTCCCGTCACTTCTCCCACCGCTTCCTGCAGCTTACCTTCCACGTTCTTGGCTGTAGCGTTCAAACGATTCTCAAGACTCATGATATGCCTCCAGAGATTTCAAAACTTATTAACAATTAGGGTTTAGCAAGCAACTCTGAACAGTGTCCTGGACAATCCTGAATGCATAGTTTTGCAAGCCTGTACAGGCGATATTCAGCAGCTTTTACGCCCTTACTATGTTCAAAGTACTGTGTTCCTGACTAGAGTGGCTTCTACCGAACGACAGACTTCGGGAGGATATGAGTGAGCTTGTCTCTGCCATATCTATACACAAAGTTGGTTTGCAGAAGACGCTTCATTTTGCTCATCCTAGAAGCAGTGGCTTTGTGCCTTTACTCTTCAGGTTAACTCTTCAGGTTATTCTTCTCTGGTTACTCTTCACGGTTGTCTTCATTATGCAGTCGCGCTTGAACTCATCTCATCTCCTGCAAACTCCCCACAGTGGTTATCACTGGCAGGGTTCCGCTCGCCGCTTTTTTGAAGGCTGGTACTATCGCGTTACTCTCCCCGCAGATCGGCAAACGTTCGCCTTTATGTACTCAATTGAAGATCCAATCGGAGGCGGACCCCACAGCGGTGGAGCAGCGCAGATTTTAGGCCCCAACGATGAGTATCTCTGCCGCACCTTTCCAGATGTGGGGCAGTTTTGGGCTTGGGGCGATGCCTTGGGCTTGGGGCACTGGCGACCGCAGCAGCCGATTGCAGAAGTCCCTCGTTATTTGCAGCCTGAGGTGTTCGAGCAGCGACTTCAGGACGGAATCCTTCAGGAGGGCTATCAGGGAACGGCGACTTGGCATCAGGGGCAGTTGCGAGATCCCGGTAGCGGGCAGACAGCGCGCTGGCAGTACGCAATCGAGCCGATTTACGGCTGGGGTAGCACTGGACAACCGCAGCAGTCTACAGCCGGCTGGCTATCGCAGCTGCAACTCTTTGAACCGGGCTGGCAGATCCTGATGGCGCATGGGCTAGCAACCGGTTGGATCGAGTGGAACGGCCGCCGCTATGACTTTACAAACGCTCCGGCTTACGGCGAAAAGAATTGGGGTGGAGCCTTTCCCCAGAAGTGGTTTTGGCTCAACTGCAACTGCTTTGACCACGAACCAGATCTGGCCCTGACGGCCGGCGGTGGACGGCGCGGCGTTCTCTGGTGGATGGAATCGGTGGCGATGGTTGGCATCCATTATCGCGGTCGGTTCTATGAATTTGTGCCCTGGAATGCCACGGTGCAGTGGGAGATTTACCCCTGGGGGCACTGGCGGATGCAGGCCTACAGCGACCGCTACCAAGTCGAACTCATTGGCACCACCGATCAGCCTGGAACAGCGCTGCGGGCACCTACCCAGCAAGGACTCGTCTTCTGCTGCCGCGATACAATGCAGGGCCAGCTAACCCTCAAACTCTGGGAACAGCGCTGGGGTCGCTCAAAACTGCTGCTGGAAGCGACAAGTTCCCTCTGTGGACTGGAAACTGGCGGTAGTCCCTGGGATGGGGTGTGGCGAAATGATCTGAGCTAAACGATCTACAGCTATCGATCACCAATCGGGGTACTAACAACGCTGATAGCAACTAACAAAAAAAATAAATAGGTGATAGCTCTATGCATGTTCTGAAACTGGCTTTGGCTTATTTTGCGATGGTCTTTGCGGCAGGATTTATTTTGGGAGCCTTGCGCGTACTGGTGCTGGTTCCTCAAGTGGGTAGCCGCACCGCCGAACTGCTAGAGATGCCCCTGATGCTGATCGCCATAGGACTGGGGGCACGGTGGGTGAAGCAACACAGTAACACAACCCATGCCCAGACTCTCCTCAGCATTGGTTTGCTAGCACTGGTATTTTTGCTGTTGGCTGAGGTAGGCGTCGGGGTAGGGCTGCGAGGACTCTCGCCTTTAGAATCGTTAATTAATCCGGATCCCATATCGGGCACCATTTATTACATCCTACTTGGCATCTTCGCAATCATGCCGTGGCTGTTTACCCGGCACCAAGCCCCTTCCTGACGTATCCCCCCCAACAAGGGGTAGTTTAATCTACGGAGCGATCCACGCGGCAGAGATGTTTCATTTCTTCCGGAGCACTCTGCACCAGCATCGAATACTGTTTTGGTACTCATCGCTACGGATTCCATGTATCTACCGCAACACTCTAGATGCTCCTCACTGAAGCAATCCGCCTCGATGATGACTTGCAAAATCTGCACTTGGTAGTTCACCTGGGCTTTTCCTGAATCAGGGGGAAAGCAAAGACCCTAGGTGGAATGCACGGTTTACATCGCGCTGATGTAGACCCAATTTGCGCTGGCAACAAACCAATGAATTTTAAGGAGAAACCTGATTATGGCAACTGGAAGAACCGTCATTGGTACAATCAACGATGACATTTTATTCGGCACAGTAGGTGATGACATCATCTCGGGTAATGGTGGTAACGATTACATCCGCGCAACCCAAGGTGGCAATGACAACATCGATGCTGGATCCGGCGATGATGTGGTTGAAACTGGTTTAGGTAATGACACGATCCAGGGCGGTGATGGTAACGATATCATCGTCGATCAAGGCGGCAACAACACCATCAACGGTGGACTCGGAGATGATCAAATCACCACAGGTGCTGGTGCGGATGTCATCTTTGGTGGAGATGGTAATGACCGCATCAATGGTGGCAACGGCAACAATCGCATCAATGGCGAACTCGGAGATGATCGCATTACTACCGGCAGCGGCAGAGACCAGTTGGACGGTGGAGCGGGCGATGACGGAATAGCCAGCGGTGGGGGTGATGATATCATCTTTGGTCGGGATGGCGTAGACACCATCGATGCTGGCTCGGGCAACGACACCGTCTATGGCAACTTGGGCACTGATTTCATCAACGGAGAAGACGGCAACGACTTCCTGTTTGGCGATGCGGGAGCCGACACCATCACCGGCGGCAGAGGTGATGATTTCTTGTCGGGAGGAGCTGATGCCGACATCATCAATTCCCATGCCAATCTGTTTAACTCTACGGTGGCCGAGAAGGATGAAATGTTTGGTGGAGCAGGGGCCGACACATTCAATCTGCGCTCCAACTATCGAGGCGGCAGGCAAGCCCTCACCTCAACCGCTGATCAGGCTTATGCGATTCTGCGCGACTTCAGCATCGCAGACGGTGATCGCCTGAATCTGTTGAACCCAATCGGAACCTATACCTTTGTACAAGGGGATCTCAACGGCGATGGTGTGGTCAACGACACTTTCATCACCGAACTCTACACCAACGGTACGATTCTGACGCAAAACCTCGTCGCGATCGTCGAAAACACCAACGCTGCTGCCCTGCTAGCATCGGGCTTGGTGGGTCAAGTCGTCTGACAATGCTCGTGAATTAGCTGCTTGCTCAAGCTAGCAGACAAGCTAGCAGATTCGATTGCACGAACGCATATTTCCATTTATCTCCGTTGAAGAGATATGAACAGACAAAGGGCGCGAAGTTGTATCTAGCTATGCGCCCTTTCGTGTCAGTGCGTTTATTCTGGGTTTTTCTCTGGGTTTTTCTTCTGGATCGTTGACTGCTCTAGGTCCTTCGGTTGAGCGTGGGTCTGTTATGATGGCATCAGTTTGGGGCTGTAGCTCAGCTGGATAGAGCGAGCGCCTCCTAAGCGCTAGGTCGCGCGTTCGAATCGCGCCAGTCCCGTCAGTTAAAAAATCAGTTAAAAAACTGCAGCCGCTAAAGCGCTGGCTTGGCAATCTGAGTGTGTCCCTATACCTTCCATATACAGTCGAGAGCCGCCCTGATAGCTAAGACCAAGGCGATTGCTGCGAGCCTTACCGCGGTTCTCTTTTTTCTGAGAGAATTGTGGATGTTCTCACGCAAGAGGAACTCAGATATGTCTCTTCGGCAGCAACTTGATGCCATTGTGGCGCAAAAGCACTTGCTCACCCACCCGTTCTATGTAGCTTGGACAGAAGGTCAGTTAACCCGTGAGCACCTGAAAGAATATGCCAAGCAGTATTTCCATCATGTGCTGGCGTTTCCTACCTACATTAGCGCCGTGCACTACAACACGCCGCATTTAGCGGTACGGCAAGAGCTGCTGGAGAATTTGGTGGGTGAAGAACAGGGCGAGAAGAATCACCCCGCACTCTGGCGCAATTTTGCCCTGGCTCTAGGAGCAACCACAGATGAGCTAGAAACCGCTCCGCTGCTGAATTCTACCCAAAATTTGATTTCCACCTTCCGCTATCTCTGCCTGAATTCGCCGTTCTATGCGGGCTTGGCTGCTCTGCATGTCTACGAATCGCAGATTCCAGAGGTGGCAAGTGTCAAAATCGATGGGCTGAAGCGGTTCTACGGGATGGATAACCCGGCAGACTATGAATTCTTTAGCGTGCATCAGGTGGCAGATGTGTATCATGCTGAGTCCACTGCGCGGCTCATCGAAACCCATGCTGTGACAGACGAACAGCAGGCTGAGGTCAAGCAGGTAGCCGAAACCGCGGCTGAAGCCCTCTGGCACTTCCTCGACGGGATCTACGATACCTACTGTCAGGATGTGAAGACTGCTGTCACCGTTTAGTCGGGGTTTAGTCGGGCTGAATTGACTGCCCAATAAACACATAAACACCAGCCAATCCGGTCAATTTGACCCATCAACTCAAGACTCTGGGCGCCCCTATTGAGGCAAGCGCCCTTTTTGCTGCTCATGCTGTTGCTGGTTCTGTTGCCGCATTCCACTGCGGATGAAGTCGCGGATGGAGCAGTGCCGCTACAGTCCGATTGCCCCGCAAATGCTGCTCCACAATTGGTTCAATATCAGGCGGCTGGATGCGACAGTACCAGATGCCATCGGGCATGACCCGCACTGTCGGTCCGGAAGCACATTGCCCCATACAGTTGCTGTCGCTAACTAGCACTCCTATCGGAACTGCGGCTTGAAAAGCAGCTAACACCTTGGCAGCGCCTTGGCGTTGGCAGGAGCGATGCTGACACACGAAAATACAGCGTTCAGTAACCGTTGTCTGCTCTGTTTGTTGTGCTTGTTTTGCCGTCATGCCACACCCAGCCAACGATTCACCCAGCTGGTCACAGAGCGCTTGAGCTGCTGCCGCTGCCGCCAACGCAAAAAGGCCTCCTCGTAAGCCTCTCGACTCAATCCGTAGGTTTTCCAGGCATCGAGCGCCACGCCAATGCCCCACAGCAGCAGAATAAACAGCGACCAGCGATGCCAGCCGGTCAACAGATCAAGGGCGATCAGGAAGGCTCCTATAATCAAAAACCGCCCGCAGCGATGCCAAAACCTGCCGCGCCGCATTCGGTCAAAAACGCGCTTTTCTTCTAGCTCACCACGCCGCAGGTGCCACTCTTGTTCGGCCATCAGCAGATCGTCGGGAGCAATATTTAATTCGGAGGCGATCTCAAAGAGTTGCTGGCGGGTCAGTTCCCCGGCATCGGCTTGGCGAGCAATGGCGATTTGCAGAATTTGCTGCGCGTCTTCGGAACGATAAATTTCAGTCATGATTTATTGGAATGCCATGAATGCGTACGACGACGTCGGTTCAGATCGCGGCTCAGCGATCGTCCTTCTTCCAGTTATACGAAAAATTCAGCTTGATGGGGCAGCACCTACCCGATCCAATGCTTGGCTCGCTCTACGGCTTTCTGCCACTGGGCAAAGTTGGCTTGCACGGCAGTTGCGGCGGCGCTAGGCTGAAACACCCGATCAATCTGGCGCTGATGAACTAGGGTATCGTAATGATGCCAGATGCCGCTAGCCAGCCCCGCTGCGAAGGCTGCTCCTTGAGCCGTTGCATCGAGGATGGCTGGTCGCTCCACCGGAATTCCTAGTGCATCTGCCTGAAACTGCATCAGGAAGTTATTCTGACAGGCTCCGCCATCTACCTTAAGCTGATGCACCGGCTGTCCTATATCGGACTGCACCGCCTGCACAACTTCTTTCACTTGGTAGGCAATCGCTTCCAAAACAGCCCGCGCCATATGCTCACGCCGCACTCCGCCTGTAATTCCCAAAAACGCACCGCGAGCGTCCATGTCCCAATGGGGTGCCCCAAGTCCACTCAGGGCTGGCACAAAGTAGACGCCGCCATTATCTGCGATCTGAGTTGCCAACTGCTCGGTATCGCTGGCCGCCGTAATCAGCTGCAGCCCATCCCGTAGCCATTGGATGCAGGCTCCTGTAGTAAACATGCTGCCTTCTAGGGCGTAGCCCACTCGCTGGGTTGGGGGCTGAGTTGCATCTTGAGCGGTGTCTGTCCAGGCAATCGTGGAGAGCAGCCGATGCCGCGACCGAGCAATCTGGCAGCCAGTGTGGGCGACTAAGAAACAGCCCGTGCCGTAGGTGCATTTCAGCAAGCCTGGACGATCACAGCCGTGGGCAAATAGGGCTGCCTGCTGATCCCCCAGAATGGCCATCACAGGAATTGCCGCACCCAACAGATCGGGCTGAGTGGTGCCAAACTCGCTGAGACTAGGCTGAATCCGAGGCAAAATTGTGGCAGGGATATTGAAGAGCTTGAGCAGCCACTCATCCCACTGGAGGGTTTTCAGATTCATCAGCAGGGTGCGGCTGGCATTGCTGTGATCCGTGGCATGAACGCTACCGCCGGTTAAATTCCAGAGAACCCAAGTGTCGATTGTCCCTGCCAAAATGTGGTCGAGATCGACCGGCGGACTCAGGGTTTGGATGTGCTCTAGCAGCCAGGTCAGCTTGGTCGCCGAGAAGTAGGCATCTACCGTCAGCCCGGTTCGCTCAGAGATATCGTGAGCATGTCCGGCTTCCACGAGCTGCTGACAGTGGGCAGCCGTGCGGCGGTCTTGCCAAACAATAGCGTTGTGGAGAGGGCGACCTGTGGTTTTGTCCCAGAGCAAACAGGTTTCTCGCTGCACGGCCATACCAATAGCGGCAATTTGGCTAGGCTGGATGCCGGCTTTGCGAATGGCAGTCTGCATTGCCCAGCAGGTATCCTGCCAAATCTGGCGCGGGTCATGCTCTAGCCAGCCGGGCTGCGGGTAGTATTGCGTCAGCTCGCGGTAGGCTTGCCCCACAATGTTACCCGCTCGATCAAACACCAGGGCCCGATTGCCTGTGGTGCCGAGATCGAGCGCCATGACATAGTGCGGCGTGGTCATGATAGTTCTGCTTTAGTCCTGGACGTACTCCTGCCCACTCAGCAGCGCTAGCTCTGCCCGCACAAACTCTCGCCCGAGATAGGCGGCATGGTCGAGATAGCGAACGGGGCAGGGCTTTGTGGCTTCAAAAATCTGAATGCAGAGTTCCTTGGCAGTTCTGCCGCTAAAAACAGCGGTGGGAACCCGCTTCAGGCTGCCATTGCAGGGCAGCGGTTTGCCCGTTTCTGGGTCGCAGGCTAGACCTTGGTCGTTGATGGTGTTGCTGTAGTGCTCGGCGCATAGGCGCTTGGCATCTCGATCAACGTAGATAATGAAATATCCGTCTGGATCGAGATCGATGTGGCGATTGGAGTACTGGTTATCGAGGGCGGTCAGTTCGTCCGCCAAAGAATTGGTGGTATACATAGCTGAAAAAGGCTGAAAAAAGAAGGGATAGTTACTCTATCCCACTGATACGTTTATCACTTCTGATGATCTAGTGTAGCTTCCTACTCCGCCGCTCGCTGCACTGATTAGACAAGGGTTAGACAAGGGGAGCTAGGGAGCCGGTGGGCGAACAATAGACCAGGGAATGGTTTGATCTTGAGCTAGGAAGAAAGCGACCGCTCGGGCCCCATGGCGGTTGATGTGGCTAGGGTCGGCAAAATACCCATCTTGCATCAGCTCGGGCTGCTGACTGAGATCGCGGAACATAAACCGCTCCTGGGCCGCCAACTGCCACATGTGCTGCTGAAATTGTGCTTCGTAGCGGCGACGAGTTGGATCGAGGTAGCTTCGGGTCAGCGGCAAGTTGACAACGACCAGCGTGATCCCCTGCTGACGGGCAAAGCGAGCGATTTCCACGGTTGCTTGGGTTTGCTCGCCCTGGAGGTTAAAGTTGGCATAGCTGTTATCGTATATTCCGGCTACGCGAGGATGCTGGCGATAGTAACTCTCGGGGTTAAATCGCTCGGAAACGGCTTGGAAACCGCTGGCGTCGAGATCGGGAGCCACAGGCTGATCCGGAAGCGCTGCCTGAGCCGAAGCCGCCAGGGATTTGTTATGGGTCGTGACAAAGGTGGGAATTTCCCATTCGGTCGTGCGGGAAGAAATTGGGCGATCGCCCTGCTGCACCTGCCGATAGCCCTGAGAACGGACGATACTTTCAAAGGTGCGATCGGGACGGCCGCTATTGAAGGCTCGTGAGCCATCGCCCCAGATAATCAGGCGCGGTAACTGATCTGGAGCCAAAATGTCGCGCACCAGCAGATTCATCACCTGCGCCGTAGCGCCATTAATACCCAGATTAAACACCTTAATATCCGGGTAGCCCTGAGCGGCAAGAGCTTCCTGCAGAGCCGTTGGGTCAATGCCCTGCAGCGACCGCGAGCTGCCCATAATCAAAATATCGGGCTTACCGTGAGTGCGAAGATATTCTAAATAAATTTGCAATGCCTGATCGAGGCGCTGACTATCGAACGAGGGGAAATCGTAGGGCGGCAGCAGCAGCTCCGGCACAATCAGCGGCGGCAGCGGCAAAATTAGGTTGGAGAGCCGAGAAGGCGGAACAGAGCCTTCAGCCGACACACCTAAACTTTCTCCCGCAACGACAGGTTCCCCAACCGGTTGAGCTGGTTCTTCTGCAGAGTTCGCTCCTCCCAACCCGTGGGTTAGCCCCATGAGCAAGACAGACAGCAGCACCTTTTTGAATAGCATCGCGCTTTGACTACCTATGTCAACTCAGCAAACTCAACTGCGCTTGCACCAGTCACCTCAAGGAGAACTAGTCTTAACCTATCGCTAAGCGACAAACAGGGTCAACTACACCAGATACAATTCGATTGGACAGACCCGTACCATAGGCAGTCCGGTGACGGCTGCTAAGTTGGGAGGTGGTTTTGACCGCAAACAACCGCGAACAGCAAAGGCTGCCTTGCAGCAGCCTGAATGAGCAACACTCCATTGCCGAATTCAATCGCAGAATTGCGCAGAACTTGAAGATCAAGACAGCTCGCTATCGTCACCTTGACTAGAGCAGCAGCAGCCCGAGCACTGCCAACACGGCGGCAACCCAATAGAAGCGGCTGACTACCTGAATCTCTGTCCAGCCGGATAGCTCGAAATGGTGGTGCAAGGGAGCCATCTTAAACAACCGCTTGCCGACGCCATTTTCGTCCTTTGTGGCTTTGTAATAGCCGACTTGAGCAATCACCGACAGCGTTTCTACTAGAAAAACACCGCTGAGCAGCAGCAGCCCAAACAGCGAGTTTGTCAATAGTGCTACCGCCGCCAAGGCACCGCCCAGCGCCAGTGAGCCGGTATCGCCCATGAACACGCGAGCCGGATTGTGATTATGCGCCAGAAAGCCGAGGCAACCACCGCTAAGGCAAGCACAGAAAATCATCAGCTCAGGAGAGGTAGGGGCAACTAACGCTCCCAATCCGAGTAAGGCGATGGCAGCGGTTCCTCCGGCCAATCCATCGAGTCCATCGGTGAGGTTCGTGGCATTGCTTTCGGCCACCAGCGCAAACCAGCCCAGCGGCAAAAAGAGTAAGCCCAGCGGCAGGCTCAACCCCAGCGGCAGCACCAGAGTAGTAATACTAGGCGGCTGAGTCCAGAGTAGCCAGAAACAGAACAGCCCGCCGAAGACAATTTGCAAGGCCAGCTTCGTACGGGGAGAAATGCCTTTATTCGACCGCTTGCGCAGGATCTGCCAGTCATCTAGCCAGCCGATGCCGGCATAAGCCAAGGTTAGAGCCGATACCGCAGTCACCGAGGCGGCAAAGCCAGACCAGAGCAGGGCAATCCCGACTGCTGTTGGCACAAAGAAAATGCCTCCCATGGTCGGCGTTCCTGCTTTTTTGAGGTGCGCCTGCGGCCCATCCTGACGGATCACCTGCCCCGCTTTGAGATCGCGCAGCAGAGGAACAGCCCAAAACCCGATACCTGCGGTTATCAGAGCACTAACACTCAGCGGCAGCGACAAGCCTATGCTCGGGATCCGCCCAGCAGCCCAGTCGAGAACAAGAGCCGCCAAAATCAATGCTGTTGCGAGCGCTAAAAACAGGCGATACCCTGACAGACCGATGGATTGGTTCGGAACACTAGTCGGAACACTAGGAAGAGACTTCTCCGGAGTTAGTTTGGCATCCACAATCTTTAGATTTCACTCCACACCACACACTACAAAGCCTACCAGTCAACTTTCGGGAAATCAAAACATTCGTAAATTCTCCCGAGTTGTGCTGAGAATGATGCCACAGAATTGATGAGATGGATCAATCATTCCCTACAATCTAGAGTCCTGCATTAGTGTCCTGAGGTTCTGCATTTTTCGCAGATTCCATCTAGAGTCTATTTGCAGCTTATTCATCGAGATCCAGCACGTCATCGTCATCATCATCGAGATCAAAGGAGCTATCATCGCCCGCCATCAGCTCGTTGATTTCTTCCTCTTCTTCTAGATAGCTAAATTCGTGAGCATCACGGGCCAACAAGCGACCAGTTCCCTCCAACCAATCTAAGATGGAAGCATCTCGCTGCAGAGGGATCACGGAAGCAGGTTGGCTACGAGGAACTTCGTGCAGTGCAGGATTATGCATAGGAGTCCAAATAAAGTCCAAATAAAATTAGCAGGTTCAGTGGGTAGTCGGACCGTAACCGAATCCATAACTGGCTGGAAATCCATAACTAGCTGGAATCGGTAAGCAGACGGAGCCAACAGGCACTGCTACCCAGTAAACACTGGATACTAGTAGCTTAAATTCTGTGCGTTGTCAAGGCAAACTCGTCGCCTTGGCTGAACTAAGAATTGAGTGAGGGTTTGCAGAGGCGCTGTGGCTAAGATCCACCCGTCCAGATTCCCAAGAAGCTCGGTCTAGATTCCGCTTGACCTACATCTTGACATATATTTCAGAGGCCAGTGATGGTCAGAGGTAAGCACTATGCTTGGTAAATCAACCCTGTTAGAAGCAATTGCCGGTAAGAATCGGGGGCTATTAGCCACTGAAACTGATCAGCAGGCGATCATGGCAGCTATTGCCCAGCTCGAAGATCGCAATCCCACTCCCAACCCCGTGACCGCCCTCGACAAACTCGACGGCGACTGGCGACTACTCTATACCACTAGTCAGGGGCTGCTGCGATTTGACCAACTGCCGCTGCTGAAGCTGGGGCAAATTTACCAGTGCATCCGGGCAGCGACAACCCAGCTCTACAACATCGCTGAACTATACGGCGTGCCGTTTCTAGAAGGGCTAGTCAGCGTGGCGGCGCGATTTGAACCGCTGTCAGAACGTCGCGTCAAGGTCAATTTCGAGCGTTCAGTGATTGGTCTGCAGCGCCTAGTCAATTACCGTTCTCCAGCAACCTTTATTCAAGATATGGAAAGCGGCAGAAAGTTTCCGGCTATTGATCTCAACATCGGCAATCGCGAGCAGCGGGGTTGGCTCGACATTACCTATTTAGACGACGATCTGCGGATTGGGCGCGGCAACGAAGGCAACGTGTTTGTGCTGACCAAGGTGAAGTAGCTCTATGCGCCTCTCGCCCGAATCGATGCGAGTGCTGGCAATCTGCCCGCGACAATTCCAGCATCTCTATGTTGATCAGCTTACGGTGCCGGTCCCGCGAGAACAACAGCAGCAGGTGCTCCACCACCATCGCTTGCAGCTCCGATTGCGGCAGGTTGAACTGGGCTTGCCCATCCCTGACGCTATTGCTGTAGCAGAAGACGTTGCGGTGCAGCAGGCAGTCAGCCGACTCCTGACCGCGGTTCCTGAACTGACGGCGGAGGGCGTCGTTCGCGAGGGCGAGCATCAGCGGACTGTGGTGCTGCACAACCACCGACTCACCGTGAGCTATGATTGGGTGATTTGGGACGACCAGCAGGCTCAAATTCTGGTCTGGTCTACCGACGCATCTCTCGATCCAAGCAGCCTCGCCCAAGACTGGCAATCTCGCTTGGCGCTGTTTGTTCTCGCTGAAACCAGCTCTTATACTCCTGAGCAGCTCTCGCTGACCCATTGGACGGTGCCGCTGGTCGCAGAGCGGCTCCCTACTGCCTATCCGTTGAGCTACAGCACGGCACAGCATCAGCAGACTCAGGCAGAGCTAATCCACTGGCTGAATGACCTCACCTACTGGCTACAGCAGTACGATGCCGGTACCGCCTTTCCCCAAACGCCTGATCTAGAACCCTGTTTCGCCTGCGCCTTTGCCCGTCGCTGTCAGCGGGGACCCTTCTCGCCGGATTCGCCGCATCATTTGCCCGAGTTGACCAACATCGAAGAAGTGCCCCTGGGCTAGTCTGCAACGGCGGAACGGCAGAAAGTTAGTCCCGGACGACAGCGGCGAGCTAGGTTCGCTAAGGTGAACCTATGGCTTCGCACGGTCGATGGTATTCTGATAACCCCTATGAACCCCACCTTATTTCATCTAGCTTTTCCTGTGAACGATATCGCCCGCACCAAAGCCTATTACGCTACAGGTTTGGGCTGCGCGATTGGACGAGAAAACGCTCAGTCAGTGATTCTCAACCTCTACGGGCATCAGCTCGTGGCGCATCTCACTGAGGAACCGCTGCTGTCCCAGAAAGGCATTTATCCCCGCCATTTTGGACTGATTTTCACCACCGAATCGGATTGGGAGGCATTGTTAGAGCGCGCCCAGCGACAGGGACTGACCTTCTACCAGTCGCCTAAATATCGCTTCACTGGGCTACCGCTAGAGCACCGCACTTTTTTCCTAGAAGATCCCTTCCACAACCTCATGGAGTTCAAGTACTACGCCCATCCCGAGGCGATTTTTGGCGAGGCGTCCTTCACCCAGATTGGGGATCGGGTATAGCTGGCACCCCGGTCGATTCCCTGCTAAATTGCCTACCCTAGAAATCGCTAAACATCGCCAAATAGTGCCAAATATTTTCTGTTTTTTATTGGGTTACTCAGTTAGATCCGCTCACCGGCATGACATCAGTTCCCCATCTGCCCAACCTGCAAGCAAAAGTGAGGTTCTACTTTGAAGACATTGAAACCCCGATGGGGAAGCTGATCAATTTCGCGATCACCGGCTTGGTCCTGCTATCGTCGGCTATCTTTGTTGCAGAAACCTATCCGCTGTCGCCGGAGGTTCGCGCTGCCCTGGGTTGGCTCGACACTCTGATTCTGCTGATTTTCACGCTGGAGTATGGACTGCGCTTCTGGAGCGCTGAGCACAAGCTGCGGTTTATCTTTAATCTCTACTCGTTAATTGATCTGGTCGCAATTCTGCCGTTTCTGTTCACGGCGCTAGATATCCGCTTTATTCGCATCTTCCGCTGGTTTCGGATTTTGCGGCTGATTCGCTTTTTTGAGGGGCGCACGATTATTGGCTACGTCACCCGGGAAGACAGCGCCATCTTTGCTCGCATCCTGTTCACGATTTTCACGATTATCTTTGTCTACTCAGGGTTGATCTACCAGGTGGAACATCCCAGCAATTCGGAGGCATTTGCCACATTCTTGGATGCGGTCTACTTCTCAGTGGCCACCATGACAACCGTGGGCTTTGGCGACATTACCCCAGCGTCTCAAGTGGGGCGGCTGCTGACAGTGCTGATGATCTTGACCGGCATTGCCCTGATTCCCTGGCAGTTGGGTGATTTGATCAAGCAGCTCGTGAAAACCTCGAATCAGATGGAAACCCTCTGCCTCAACTGTGGTCAGGACACCCACGATATCGATGCTCGCTTCTGCAAAATTTGCGGGCATCAGCTAGCTCGCGTAGGTGACACCTGCCAGATTCCTAGCGCTACGCCGGAAAAGCGCTGAGCCATTGTCAACCCAGACATAGACCAAGACACACCGCTAGCTGACTACAAAACCCCGTTCAGCCTGCCGCATCCGAATCGTGTCGAGGTTACCGGTGGGGATAGCCGCGATCAGTTGCCGGGTATAGGGTTGCTGCGGCTCACGATAGATAGATTCCGCCGTGTTGATTTCTTCGATCTTGCCGCGATTCATCACCATGATTCGGTCACTCATGAACTTCACAACGCTCAAGTCATGGGAAATGAAAATATAGGTGAGATTCAATTCGGCTTGCAGCTCCTTCAGCAAATTCAACACCTGTGCCTGGACTGACACATCGAGCGCCGACACCGACTCATCACAGATGATGAACTTGGGGTTGAGTGCCAAGGCCCGAGCGATGCAGATGCGCTGTCGCTGTCCACCAGAGAATTCGTGGGGATAGCGGTTGCTGCAGCTCGGATCAATGCCCACCCGATCCAGCAGATAGGACATGCGCTCGCGCCGATCGCGGAGGGTTTGCCCCACTTTGTGGATCTTCAGTGGCTCCATCACCGCCTCACCGATCGAGATGCGCGGATCAAGCGAACTAAAGGGATCTTGAAAAATAATTTGCATGTCGCGCCGCAGCTCGCGCAACTCGGAGGCAGGAAGCCGCGTAATGTCTCTGCCTGCAAAGCCAATCCGCCCGCTCATCTCTTTAACTAGCCGCAGCAGTGTTCGCGCCAGAGTGGTTTTGCCGCAGCCCGACTCGCCCACTAGTCCTAGCGTTTCACCAGGATAGACCTCAAACGAGACGCCATTCACCGCCATGACATAACGGCGCGTTTGCCCAAACATGCCTCGCACCGGAAAGCCCACCTGCAAATTTTCTACTGTGAGTAGCGGCGGTTGCCGCATCAGCTCGTGACAGCGCCCATCTGCCGCATCACTGCTGACTTCGCTATTCAGCCGTAGTGCTTCCTCAACACTCAAGGGCTTTTCTTGAATCAAGGGGTTGCCGTCGGGATCGACCGTGACTTCCATAAAGTCAGCAATGATTGGCAGCTGCTTCAGCTTCCGGTCGAGCTGCGGGCGGCAGGCCAGCAGTCCCTTCGTATAGGGGTGCTGGGGATTCGAGAAAATCTGCCATACCGAGCCAAACTCGACGATTTTGCCGCGATACATCACCGCCACCCAGTCAGCAATTTCAGCAATAATTCCCAGGTCGTGAGTGATAAACATAATTGACATGCCGCGCCGGTCCCGCAGTTCCCGCAGCAGATCGAGGATGCGAGCCTGCACAGTGACATCGAGCGCGGTGGTCGGCTCGTCAGCAATGAGCAGTGATGGGTTGCAGCAGATCGCCATCGCAATCATCACCCGCTGAATCTGCCCGCCCGACAACTCGTGGGGATAACGGTCGAGCATCGCTTGCTTTTGCTGATTCACCCGCTGCATCAGCTCTCGATCTGAAGGTGCACCATTTGGCTGGCTTTTCTGCCATTCCTCTAGGCAGCGTTGCTCTAGCTCTGCATCACTCGGCAGCAGCTTCACCTCTTGCAGCAGAGTCATTGCTCGGCGGCGGGCTTCGGCAGCAGAGATCGCCGAGTTATGTTGTCGGATCGCTTCCGTGAGCTGGTAACCGCAGGTATACACCGGATTCAGCGAACTCAGCGGCTCTTGAAAAATCATCGAGATCTGCCCACCTCGGTAGGCTCGAAGCTGCTCCTGCGATAGGCTCAGCAGGTTAACAGGGTCACCAGCTGCTTGCCCTCGGAACCAGATTTCACCGCCCGTAACCTTTCCCGGCGGATTCGGCACCAACCCCATCACCGAAAGTGCCGTTACGGATTTACCGGAGCCGGATTCCCCCACAATCCCCAACGTCTGTCCGCGTCTCACTTCAAAGGAAATACCATTTACCGCCGGAATCAGCGCTTCATGGGTTTCAAATTGCACACGCAGGTCACGGACGTTAAGGATAGTGTCAGACATGAGACGCCAGCCAAGAATAATGGTTTACCTAGAGGGGTGAATCCAGTGTAAACGAGGGTGAAAGGGACGAGAGTCAGGCAAGCTCAATCAGCGTCACGCCAATTGAGCTGGATTGTAGCAGTGTCTGCTAGCCAATGTTGTAACTGACGAGGTGGTTTGGTTTAATTTCAGGGTACTCCACCGCTGCTATTGCAGACGACACAAGCTAAGTCTGACAGCTTACTGAACCCGGGAAAGTTTAGTACTCAACAAAATTGATGAAGAGATCTGCACAGTGGTTCCCCAGATCACCTCAATGGCAGCCAGCAGATGCAGAAAGCAGAAAACGGGTTAACCCGTCTTCAAGGATTAACCCGCCGATTTGGGAACGCTGAGAGGGACTACTTTTGCAGCACCAACTTAACGTTAGCGTTTTGCAAGCCAGGGCGCTTGACTTCTGCCAGGGTCTTGTTAACAGCGTATTTCTGGTTAATGGAGTTGATCAGCTCGGTCTGGTTGTGCTTCTTAGCAACGCCCCAGAGGTCAGCAATCAGGTCGAAGGAACCATCAGCATTGCGAGACCAGCCCAGGTCATACTCACCTTCCAGAACAGCAACGATGTCAGCGCGAACTCGCTGCCCGTTGTAACCGCGCACGTCCGCATCAGTCTTAACGTTGATACCCAGATCCCGCAGAGAGGACTTCAGGATTTCAGCTTCGGTGATCTTGGTGCGCAGAGTGCTAAAGTGAGACATTTCGGATTTCCTCCTGTAGAGAAGTTGAGAGAAACGACAACGTTTGAAGTGTTAAACGCCGTACAGCCTAGCGGTTGGAATGCCGACTACAACGGCTTGTCTGTTAAGCTGCTAGCCGCAAGAGCTAGCCTTTCCTCCTGTTGGGAGCAGGAGAGAAAGCCTGTTAGAACTCTAATCGCTGGTATTCCGCGATAGAGGCGGCGGCAGGGCGCGCTCGCTGCCGAGCCCAATCTCTGAGGGCTGTCACCTGCTCGCTCATGGTCTTGGAAAGCGGTAGCGTTGCCTTGATCGCGGCGATGATATCGAGCTGCGTAAACTCGCGATCCTGAGCAAAGGCTTCGTACATGGCGGCAATCAGCGCCTGTTCGATTTCCGCTCCCGAAAAACCATCACAAATATTCGCTAGCTGATCCAGATCAAAGCGGGCAATCTCGCGGCGCCGCTTCGTTAAGTGAATGCGGAAGATCTCCTTACGCTCTTCTGCATTCGGCAGATCTACGAAGAAGATTTCGTCAAATCGTCCTTTGCGCAAGAACTCACCCGGAAGCCGCTCAACTCGGTTGGCAGTCGCCATCACAAAGACCGGAGACGTTTTCTCCTGCATCCAGGTCAGGAAAGAGCCAAAAATACGGCTCGACGTTCCTCCATCCGAATCAGCGGAGCCTGCACTTCCTGCAAAGGCTTTGTCGATCTCGTCAATAAACAGAATCGTAGGCGAAATCGACTCAGCAGTCTTAAGGGCATTGCGCAAGTTTGCTTCTGACCGACCGACCATCGAGCCATCGTAGACCCGCCCCATATCAAGCCGCAGGAGTGGTAGTCCCCAAAGTCGAGAGGTAGTTTTGGCAATCAGTGACTTCCCACAACCGGGCACCCCTAGAATCAACATCCCTTTCGGTTGAGGCAGTCCATATTCCCGTGCCCGCTCGGTAAAGGCATTTGAGCGTTGACGCAACCAGTGCTTGAGTTCCTCTAACCCACCGACCGATTCCAGAGTTTCATCCTCTTCAATGTATTCCAGGATGCCATTGCGGCGGATCAACTGTTTCTTCTCGGAGAGAACAATCTCTACTTCAGCTTCGGTCAAGCGACCGGCCGTGACATGGGCCTTGCGGTAGACTTTCTCCGCTTCGTCCTTCGTCAGTCCGAGAGCCGCCTTCAGCAGCTTTTCGCGAGTTTCCGTCGTTGGGCGGCGCACGCGATTCTGCTCCAATTGCTGAGTCAAGACATTATTCAGCTCAGCCATATCCGGTAACGGATAGTCCAGAACCGCAACCTCTTTCTCAAGCTCAATGGGCACCGTCTGCACGGGCGACATCAGAATAATGGTCTTACTAGTCTCCTTAAAGCTGGCAATTGCATCACGCAGCCAGCGAGTCACCGCAGGAGAGTCTACAAATGGATGCAAATCTTTAAATACATATAAACCGGGTTCACGCTGACGAATCACCCACTCAATGGCAGCCTCTGGAGAAACGGTGTTGTGCTGGGTGATGTTGCGGGGCTGCCCGTACTCTACAATCCCGTGCGTTACCGTCCAGATGAATACCCGCCGTTGAGGCTTTGTCTGAGCAATGGCGGCGATCGTCTGCTCAGCCCGTTCCTCCTCAGATGTGACGAGGTAGATCAGAGGATATTGAGCCTGAACTAGAATACTAAGCTCTTCTTTCATGATCGTTGACCAACCTAAGAGACGGTGCAGACATCGTAGAAACTATGATTGCTGAGATAAGAGAATTGCCTGAAGATTAGCAACAATCCCTTCAACCCAATTGGGACTAACCCTAAAAAATAGGCAATTTGTCTAACTGACCTTGAATAAACTAGCAGGGAACAAGTTCTCCCTCGCCAAACTGATCGGAATCAGAACAACTTCCCTGCACCCGAGCAACTGGAGACTCCTCGTCATCCAGCAGGACACTTGGCTGCTCTTGCATCACAACCATCTCTCCTTTCTCCACTACCAGCGAGCTGGCACAACTCGGACAACTGTAAACCCGGTAGGACTGTCCGTGGGAAGCCTCAACCTCATCCACTACCTCAGAATGCGTCAGGTAGAAGACGAGCGCCCGCTCAGCAATAGTAGACATTGGCTCGAGTTCAACCGCAGAGCGAATTTTGAGCTGGCGATGAAGTTCAGGAGGAAGATATAAAGTGACCTTGTGCTTGTCTTGCATAGAACGACTACATGATTAATACCCGGGTATGCATGTCAGAATAGTCTGCCCTTCCTAGGGCTGTCAAGACGTTAGACCAGCATGACAGCATTATTGTTACATTCGTTTACAAAATAGAGCGCTTAGACTGTGAAGACTCACATCGTTCTAGACGCTGGACCTCGGTGGCAACTCAAAGGTAAATTACAAGCGAATTAGTCCTAGATCCGCCCGAATCGGGTTTGAATCTGATTTGCCTCATTGATTTGCCTAATTGGAATCACACAGACGTGCTAGAGTAAACCCGCCACTGCTGCAACACCTGATGGTAAAGCTCTTCTAAAAGCGTGATGTTGCAATCGAGGGTATAGCGCTCTAGGGCCCGTTGGCGAGCCTTACGCCCCAGCAACAGAGTCAGTTCAGGATGGTCACGGAAAATGGGCAACAGAGTTTGCAGTTGAGTAGAAACGCGCTGCGTACTCAGGACAATGCCTGCCCCATTTTCCAGGACTTCGCCGTCGGCTCCGGCATCGGTAGCTATACAGGCCACGCCGCACGCCATAGCTTCCAACAGCGAGAGAGACAGTCCCTCGACCAGAGACGGCAAGATAAACACATCGGAACCCCGCAAAATCTGGATTCGTTCGTGCTCATCGGCGATAAAGCCCATCCAGACAATGCCATGCTCTTCGCCGTAGGTGCCCATCAGCGATGGAGCCAGAGGACCGTTACCGACAATTACCAGCTTGCTCGTTTCGCCCATGTCTGCATGTTTCCAGGCTCGCAGCAGCGATTCGATGTTTTTTTCAACCGCTAGTCGCCCTTGGTAGACAAAAATGCGCTGGGCGCCCAGCTGGGTTTTCAGCTTCGAGAGTCCTGGAGAATACTTTTGCGTATCAACCCCATTGGGGATCACTGCCACCTTAGACTTGGGAACGCCTAGCCGCACTAGAAGATCGCGCTGGAGCTGCGAGAACACAATTACCCGCTGGTAGTTTGCCAAAAACGGCGCATAGAGCTGATAGGTTAAGTGCTGCGTACCCGAGGTGAAATTTCTTGGCTTACGGGCAAAGGGCGGATGAAAGGTCGCCACTAGCGGCAGGTCAAGCTCCTCGCAGATCTCGGGCAGCAAAAAATCGAGCGGAGACAGCGTCAAAGATGCATGAACAAGATCAGGCTTCAGCTCGCGCAACGCCTTCGTCAAGACTCGGCTCGACCGCAAAGAGGGAATAGTATAAATCTGCGATTTGTATAAGAAAGGAATCGGGACTTCCTGACAGTCCCAGCCGCCATCATTGCCGGCATCGTCTTCTTGAGCAAAATGGAGAAAACTAACTCGATAGCCGCGGTCTAGTAGGGCATTCGTTACCTCTCGACCGTACGTTACATTGCCGCAAAACGGAGATTTTTTACCCAGCCAAGCGATATGCATTCAAATTAATCACTAGATTGAAATTAATCCTGTATTTAAGGATTCTAGTGGTTTATGGGGTAATTTTAGTGGCAGGGGGGCGTGAGATAGACCAGGTGAGGAGTCCACCCACAATGGCTAGAAGCGATAGCCCCAGGAATACTGCTTTTAGTCCAAATAGCGTTTCTGCGACTCCTGCCAGAGCCAGCGGCAAACTCAGGGCAATGTTGATGGCGTTATTTTGCAGCCCGAACACCTTGCCACGCATCTCGGCTGGGGTTTCCTCCTGAATGGCGGTCTGCATGGGCACTCCGGCAATGGCAGCACAGGCTCCCAGCAACACCAGTAAGAGCAGGGTGGGAAACAGATGGTGGGTAAAGCAAGAAATGGCTGCCAGTGCTGAAGCGATCCCGATTGAGCCATAGAGACTAAGCTGGGCCCGAGAAAATCGCTGTCCGAACTGCCCTACCAGAATCGAGCCAATAGCCATGCCAACGCCGCCTGCTGCCAGCAGGAAGCCAAATTGAGAGGCCTTAATTTCCGGCATGACCTCCGCCAAACGCACCGCCAGCACGGCTAAAGCTGCAAAGATTGAAAACAGAATGACCAGCGCTATCAGAGCCGCCCGCACGCGCCCATGTTGCCTCAAATAGCGAAGACCATCGCGAATATTTTTCCAGACATCTGGCAATTCTTCGTGGGCGTTCACCGTCTTCTCGTGGGTACGCAGCAGCATCAACAGCAATCCCGCCACTGTGTAGCTACCGCCCACCAGCAGTTCCTTACCCATATCCAAACTGAAGTGGAATGATGTAGCAATAGGAGCCAACACCCGATCGGCTAGCGCTAGCAGCGGCTCACCCAACGCAAACCCGACAATCACCGATGCCATCATGGTCATCGTATACAGAGAATTGGCAGACAGCAAATGCCGCCGCTCCACAATCAGCGGAATCACTGCCTGTTCGGCAGGAGCAAAGAACTGGGTCAGAGTAGACACTAGGAACGTCATCCCCAGCAGCACCAGAAAGCCGATCGGTAAACCTGCCCACGCCGACCAATCATGGGTGAGCCACAGCAAAATCGGCAGCGCCAGCACCAGCCCCCCCCGCAGCAGATTCGTTGAAACGAGCACCGCCCGCTTGTGCCAGTGATCGACAAACACCCCCGCGACTGAACCAAACAGAATCGCCGGGATCGTAAAGGCAATCATCAATGAAGAAACCCAGCCGCTAATGCTCTGACCTTCCGTTTGGAAGCGGCTGGCAATCAACGCGATCATCAACACCAGGTAGACTTTATCAGCGAGCTGGGAGAAAACCTGCCCGCCCCACAGGGTCAGGAAATTGGTGTTGCGCAGCACCGGCAACAGGCCTCGCTCAGGCTGCTCATCCTCTGCGGTCGCTCCATTTTCAGAGGGTGGCAAGCTGCCATTGCCAGCGATCGCGTTTGATCCTGCCTCGGTTCTTGGGGGGTGAATGTCGTGATCGGCATCTGTGCCGTCTTTAGAAGGGGTGCGGGCAGCCAGCTTCATGGCCTCGTCTAGGGGAATGGCTTCGCTAGGATGAGGTTGATGCAGTTCTGCCGATTCGTCTGCCGATCGTTCTGCCACAAAGTCTTGGGGAGTTGCTTCTGGAGGGTTCACCGGCGAGCGTTCGGGTTCTATGCGGTCCACACGCAGCATCGAATGCCCTAACGTCTCCTGCGGTCCTCGGTAGCCGCCATTCCAGATTCCTAGACGTTGTTGGGGTCCTTGACCCGTTGAACAGGTCAGAGGGCTGGGAGCCGTTCGGACGTCTAGCGTCGGGTTTGAGTTAAACGATCGCATCATGGCTTATGGCAACAGAAGGGGCATCGACAGCATTAAAGCAGACATCAATTAGACTGGCAGAGCGAATCGGGCGATCAAAATGATACTGAGCATAGTGACGCAGCACTCGTTCTAGCACCAACCAATGATGCCGATGTGCAGGCTGCAGCAACAATTCATCGGCTTGCAAAAAATCTTGAATCAGACGGGGTTGAGATAACTGTTGCAGCAAGCTCAGCTCTATGGCATCTAGCTGGATAAATAATTCAGGAGTTTTGGGGAGAAAGCGACCGGATACAGCCGCCTGAGCCTCTCGTTGCCAGTAGCTGCCCGCAGTATCTGCGGCTCGGTCAGGGGATGGGTGGGCAGCCGCTTCAACTCTCGCTTGCTCCATTGCCTCTAGCGTCACCGTGCCTCCTGCCGTGATGCTGAAGCCGATGCGCCAATCTGAGTGAGTAAAATCAGGCTGAATCGGCTCTTGGCTGAGGCAGCAGGACTGCACCTGCGGCGCGACACCCGCCAACACTAGCAAATGGAAGGTGGCATGGGTTAGGCTGGGCAGCGTAGCCCCTGCGGGAAACTGCTCTAGGCGGCTGAGGTGTTCTCGCAGCAGATGAAAAAGCTCGCTTTGGGGTTGGTCGCTGAGTGCCTGA
The DNA here is from genome assembly GCA_015272325.1 of Synechococcales cyanobacterium C42_A2020_086. Taxonomy (GTDB): domain Bacteria; phylum Cyanobacteriota; class Cyanobacteriia; order Elainellales; family Elainellaceae; genus JACYLU01. Next base: position 45,739 of record JACYLU010000020.1, read on the forward strand.
TAGAGGGCCAATTCTGCTAGGTATTGCCCAGCGGTTAGCTTCGCGAGATCCTGACTTAGCCCTGGGTAGGACTCGACACTTTCGGCTTGGATGATCTTGTCTAGACTCTTGCCCCGCGCCAGCAATAGCTGATTCACCACAAACAAACTACTGCGCCCTCCCAAGCTCGACTTATGCTTGCGGGATCCGGGTGCGACAACTCGCAGCAAGCCAAACTCTTCGGTTAAAACAGTCAGCAGGCGATCCGACTCCCCCAATGGGGAACTTTTGAGATTGATACCAATCGCCTTGTAGGTTCCACTCATAAACGAGGCTTGTTGATCATGGGTTTGGTGCTCAGCCGCAAGCAGCTAAAGGGTATGAGGCCGCAGTCTGGGCAGCTAGGGCAGCAGGGGGTCGCGATCGCGTTCATCTTTAAATTCAGGGGATCCAGGATCAGCAGATTCGCTGCTGCGATACCGATTGCAATGGAATGACATCCTGCAGCACTCGATGCCCTCCTGAATGTTGACTGCTTTATTTGCTTCCCGTTTGCTTCTCTTTTTCCAGAGTATCGCGTTGGCGCACCAGATCGGGCCCGCGAGAGGTGCCTAGGCGAGTCGCTCCTGCCAGAATCAGCTTGATGGCTTGTTCTGCCGTGCGAATCCCTCCCGAGGCTTTGATTTGCACTCGGTCTTTGGTCACCGCTTTCAGCAGGCGGATATCTGCAACCGTTGCTCCACCGTACCAGCCGGTATGAGTCTTTAAAAAAGCGGCTCCTGCATCCATAGCTACCTCGGCGGCTAGCATTTTTTCCTCATCCGTCAGCAGATTCATTTCCAGAATTGCCTTAACGGGTTGGCCCAGCTCGCAGATTGCCGCCAGTTCTCGATATATCTCGTTGGTTTTGCCCTGCTTCAGCCAGCCGAGATTGATCATGACGTCCAGTTCGCGAGCGCCGTTGTCAATTGCTTCTTCAGCCTCGTAGCGTTTGACAGCAGCAGTGGTAGCGCCCGACGGAAAGCCAATGACGGTGCAAACCACGGGTCGTTTCTTGTGCAGCAACTCGACCGCTAGCCTCACATAGCTGGGAAACACACAGACCGTAGGAAAACCAAACCGATCCGCTTCGGTGCACCAGCGAGCGACCTGTTCAGAGGTTGCCGTCGGGTCGAGCAGCGCATGATCGATAAATTCTGCTAAATCGATTTCGGCATCCAGCTGACTCATGCGTTTGCTCCCGACCGCTCTGTTAACACTTGTATCAGAAACTTGTATCAGAAGCGGCAGGCGCTGCTGAATTCTCGTGGCACGATAGAGGAAATGGGAGCTGTCGGTAACCATCTCTAACCATCCCAGTTGGCGGCTGCGCTATCGTGAGACTAGACGCTGCGTCCTGTAGCGGCACGATGGCAGCTTTCGTACTTTTTATAAATTTTTATAAATCCTTTAGCGTCGTTTCTGTGTCGTTGCTTCTCTGCTCTTTCTCGAGGTTTGTATGGCTTCTGTTTCTTCACTCAACAGCCCATTTTCAGAAGAGATGACTTGGGAGAGCCTGCAGCAGGCAATTGCGGCCAGCTCAGGTTTTCAGCGCTGGTTAGCAGAGCGGGCAATAACTAATGCTCAGATGCGGTCCCTCAGTCAAGAGCAGCTGGTTAGCCGCTACCTGCGGGAAACCTTGGAAACCTTGGCCTACTAGCTGGCTCTATTTGGTTGTCGTGTATTTTAAGAGTTTTGTGATGCAGTCTGTCATCAGGTGTCTAGTTCACTCACGAACGCGGCACAGACGACCTGTCTTCAATGGTCTGAGAATGGTCTGAGGCTTGGCTGATGGGTTGGCAGAGGCTAGACTTACTGTCTGGACAACCCTTGCGCTTGATGAATGTTGAGATATCCCCCGCATCGACCTGTAGCTATCAACCTGCAAGCACCAACCTGCAACCAAGACCTCAGGCAACCCTCGAGAAGATAGAGCAGGTCTAGAATAAAAATCTAGAACAGATTCAAATCGCGTAAGATTTCGTTGAATCGCCCTTCTAGTAAACCATCCACTCGACTATGCAACGCTTCTAATTGGCGATAGGTAGACATGAGGCGGTTGCCATTCACATGTATTTCCCGAGTGGGGTAGTTTTGCAGCACCTCAATCAGGTTAATCCGGTCGTCCTCCTCGGCTGATCGCAGCAGTGCTGCCCGCAGGGAGGCTCGGTCCGTTTCTCGCGAGCGGGTGTGAACAAACTGACTGATCTCATCCAGGAAGAGATTGCTGGCAGGATTAGCGAGGATTCGATCCAGAGTGCGAGCGCTAATCTGCACATCTTGCGTTAAAATCTGCCGCACTTGCTCAGGATCTTGATTGGACCACCTCAAATAGCGGCGCAACTGACGGGTCGTTTCTCCGGTTTCAGCAAAATGAGCCAAGTCTTCGACCGGCAGCGTCGCGCGAAAGATACGGTATCGCAATACAATCGATTCGGCGGCAATTGCAGCAGGCTGGCACCCCAGCCACAGCGCTATGCCTAACCCAACAACTAGATAGCGGGCTTGCAGCCCCTTTGCTTGGCGATTCCACCCCATTGCGCTCTCCCGGTCTAACTGTTCGACCCTCTTAGTTCGACTATCTCAGATAGTCCCTGCTTCGTCCGACGCCCTCGAGCAGGCAGAGTTCCCGCTGAACGCCGATTCTAAAGGTACTTTTGCAGCAGCAGGCTTAGCCTGTCTTTGGTTGCCGCAGGGGCTTTATCGAGGGGCGTAATGATCGCGTATTTAAGGGCAGAATGAGCGTCGGAGGCAGGCGGATTTTCGCTGATGCGCCGCACGGTTTCCCGAATCACCTGCTGAGCATTGACCGCATTTTTAGTTAAGTTCTGGATCACCATCTCGACGGTGACGCTGTCGTGATCGGGGTGCCAGCAGTCGTAGTCAGTGACCAAGGCGAGAGTGGCATAGGCAATCTCTGCCTCACGAGCCAGCTTGGCCTCCGGCAAATTCGTCATGCCGATCACCGTCGCGCCCCAGCTCCGGTAGAGGTTGGACTCGGCTTTGGTCGAGAACGCTGGTCCTTCCATGCAAACATAGGTGCCGCCTCGATGTAGCGTTACGTCGGATAGGTTGAGACTGGCAATGGCGTCGGCCAGGATCCCAGCCAACTGCGGACAAACCGGGTCACCAAAGGCAATATGCGCCACTAGCCCTTCGCCAAAAAAGGTGGAAACACGATTTTTGGTGCGGTCAATAAACTGATCAGGGACGACCATATCCAGCGGCTTGGCTTCTGCCTTCAGCGATCCCACCGCCGATGCCGAAATCAAATACTCCACACCTAGCGATTTCATGGCGTAGATATTCGCTCGAAACGGCAGCTCCGATGGCATCAAAGTGTGGTTGCGACCATGCCGCGCCAGAAAGGCCACACGGGTACCATCCAGCGTTCCCAGGATCAGGGCATCCGAGGGAGCACCAAAGGGCGTATCGATTTGCACTTCCTCGACGTCCTTCAGGGCTTCCATTTTATAAAGACCGCTGCCGCCAATAATGCCGATCTTGACCTGCTCCATCACCGCTACTTCCCTTGTGACACCGCAAGCTATTCTATCGAAAAGCGGCGAGGAGACCTAGTCACGTTCCCACTGCAGCAGCCAGAATCCCGTATAGGTCCTGCCAGAATCGTCCGGCTGGATCAGCAAAAAGTGCAGCCCCTTGGCGGCGGCTTGGCGGTCACGGAAGCTGCGGGCGGCATTGATGACCTCTGGATCGGTGAAGGTCGTCAGCACCCAGCGTTCTACTAAGCCTGCCTCTAGAATCAAGCCATCGGGATCGCCGGGAATATAGGTCAACGCTACGGGGCGAGATCGCTGCATCCAGCGTGCTAGAGCCATTGCCTGCCGCCCGCCATCGATCACCACGCCCGGAATTGAAATCGTTGAGGGGAGCTGTAGATTCACCGGCAGCAATTCCTCGGGTAGTTCTCGAATGGGGATTGGGCGGTTCTGAATAGCGGGCAGCAGATCCAGGGCTGCAATAGTAGCAAACCGCCACTGGTCGCCCCAGAGGGACTCGGGCAGCGGCACGGGGGGTGGCGAGTCGAGCTGTAGGGGGTCGTAGGGCGGATTGCTGGGTGGATACTGGGTTGCCTGCTGGCGCAAGAGCTGCTTCAGGGCGGGAGTGCGACGAGTTGGCTCCACGGCAATTCCCAGCGGCTGGCAGGCAGCTTGCAGCAAACTCACCGACTGCGGGCGAAACACCTGAATTCGCTGGGGCGTCCCCCCCGCACGTTCGGCTAGTTGCTTGAGCTGATTGGTCAACCAGGCGGCATTGGCATCGGTTTGGGGACATAGAGCCGAAGCACTGAAGCCAGTGGTCGGATTACACACCAGCAACTCCCACAGAGCATTGCCAGCCGCATCTTGCAACGGACGACGGTAGAAATCAGCCTGCCAGATCGTCATAGAGTCGCCATAGAGCACAGTTCACAAAAAAGTTCGCAAAGAAGTTCACAAAGGGCTGGTTGCATTTTCTCCAGAGGGCTGTCGCTTTGCAAGGGTTTGATGACTTTTGCCCAACCATTTTTGGCGAGAGAAGTTTGCTAGCGTAATAAGATAGGAAGTTGGCTTGCCGATCGGGATTGAGCCATCCCGTTGGCGACGGAATGACTATTGCTTAAGTGGCTGAGCCGATCAGGATAACGCCAGACGACAATTGCAGCTCCCTAGTTTTTATCTAGTCCACTTGCTGATGGACTGCCGACTCCGGTTCAGGACTCGGATGCGTAGGGGTTGAACAGATGCGATAACTGAGTCTGTATTGCCCCCGTGCTGTTTTTACCGTCCTCCTGCGGAGATCCCGCCTTTGATGCGCGGCACAACCCACAGTTTTCTCGTTTTGTTTTCTTGTTGGTATCTGCCAACATCATCGGTTGATTCAGGTTTCTTTTCAGGTCTACTTTATGAGTAACTCTGCCATTCGTTTTCTCATGTGTCCACCGCGTCACTACGACGTGGATTATGTGATTAACCCCTGGATGGAGGGGAACGTCCACAAATCCTCCCGCGATCGCGCTGTGGAGCAATGGGAAAAGCTATATCGCGTCTTGAAAGAGTACGCCGTTGTGGATTTGATTGAGCCGCAGATCGGCGTGCCCGACATGGTGTTTACCGCCAATGCTGGACTCGTGCTGGAAAATACTGCTGTGCTCAGCCGGTTCTATCACAAAGAGCGACAGGGCGAAGAGCCGTTTTTCCAGCAATGGTTTGAAGACAACGGGTTCACAGTGCACACTCTGCCCAAGGATCTGCCCTTTGAAGGCGCGGGCGATGCCCTGCTGGATCGGGAAGGACGCTGGCTGTGGGCGGGTTATGGCTTCCGTTCGGAGTTGGATTCCCATCCCTATCTAGCCAAATGGCTCGATATCGAAGTGCTGTCACTGCGGTTGATGGACGAGCGCTTCTATCATCTCGATACCTGTTTCTGCCCCCTCAGCGATGGCTATTTGCTGTATTACCCGCCCGCCTTTGACTCCTACTCCAACCGCCTGATCGAGATGCGGGTCCCGGAAGCCAAGCGGATTGTGGTGGAGGAGCCAGATGCGGTCAACTTCGCCTGCAATGCCGTCAACGTCGATCGTACGATCATCCTGAATCAAGCCAGCGACGAGCTGAAGCAACGCCTCACCGCCATTGGTTTTCAGGTGATCGAGACGCCGCTGACCGAGTTTCTGAAAGCTGGCGGAGCTGCCAAGTGCCTGACGCTGCGAGTCACCGAGTCGCTGATTCCGCTGCACCATGCGGCTGCCACAATCGAGAGTCGCGTCTTGGTTCTGGAAGGGCATCTGCTCGATTCCGGGCTAATGAATCGGGCACTAGACCTGATTAGCGAAGGCGGCGGCAGCTTCCAAGTGCTGAACTTCCACCTAGGCGAGCAAAAGCAGAGCACCTCAACGGCCGAAATTCGCGTGAGTGCTCCCTCCCACGATGTGATGGAAAAAATCGTGTCGCAGCTGATCGATCTAGGAGCGGTGCCGCGGCCGCAGGAAGTTTGCGATAACCCGCTGGAGGTCGTCACCCAAGATGGCGTGGCTCCCGATGATTTCTACGTCACGACGATTTACCCCACAGAGGTACGGGTGAACTGCGAGTGGGTGCGGGTGCAGAATCAGCGCATGGACGGCGCGATCGTCGTGTCTCAAACTCCGGAAGGCGTAGTCGCAGAATGCAAACTGCTGCGGGATCTGCGTCAGGGCGACCGGGTGATCGTCGGTGTTGAAGGTATTCGCACTGTGCGCGACACGGCCTCGCGAGAGCAGCGCACCAGTAACGACAAGGAATTCGGTTTCATGGGATCGGGTGTGTCGAGCGAACGACGTGTAGAGCTAGTGGTGGAGCAAATTGCCTGGGAGCTGCGCCAAATCCGTGATCGGGGCGGCAAGGTGGTGGTGGTCGCTGGTCCGGTCGTGATCCACACTGGCGGGGCCGAGCATCTGTCTCGCCTGATCCGCGAAGGTTATGTGCAGGCGTTGCTGGGCGGCAATGCGATTGCGGTGCATGATATCGAGCAGGCGTTGATGGGCACGTCGCTGGGAATGGACATGAAGCGCGGCGTTTCCGTGCGGGGTGGGCATCGGCACCATCTGAAGGCAATCAACACCATTCGCCGCTGCGGCAGCATTGCTCAGGCTGTGGAACAGGGCGTCCTCACCAGCGGCATTTTCTATGAGTGCGTTAAGAACAACGTGCCCTTCTCCCTGGCCGGCTCGATCCGCGATGACGGACCGCTGCCCGATACGCAGATGAATCTGATTGAGGCTCAGGCAGACTACGCTCGCCTGATTCGAGGAGCCGACATGATTCTGATGTTGTCCTCGATGCTGCACTCAATCGGCGTCGGCAATATGACTCCAGCAGGCGTCAAGATGGTTTGCGTCGATATCAACCCTGCCGTAGTTACCAAACTCAGCGATCGCGGCTCGGTGGAGTCGGTGGGCGTTGTCACGGATGTTGGCTTGTTCCTCAGCCTGCTAAATCAGCAGCTCAATAAGCTGACTAGCCCCTATCGTTTGACTCAAATGGTATAGGGTATCCCACTGGCACCCATGGTTTAGGTATGGTTTAGGAAAGAAGACCGTCCGCCGGTTCTGGACTATCTTTTCTGAACCACCTTTTCTGGACTATGGGTGCCTTGATAGGGGGGCAGGTGTGCCGGCAGACTGCTGTGCGACCAGTTCAGGCGATGGGGTATGAGTGACCTCCTTGGGTTGGGCTAACTGGCGCTATACCTTCAGGGCAGCCAAGAATCAAGAGAATCCAAAATCCATGACTTCAGGAACCCTGTATCGGCTTGCGGCATTTACCATGAATCCCGAGGGAGGCAATCCGGCTGGTGTTTGGGTCGGAGAGGTGCTTCCCGATTCAGAAACTATGCAGCGCCTCGCCGCCGAAGTGGGCTTTTCAGAGACAGCCTTCGTTGCTCCTAGCACTGGCTCGAACCGCACCATTCGTTACTACAGTCCCGAGATAGAAGTTTCCTTTTGCGGTCATGCCACCATTGCTACTGGCGTTGTGTTGGGCGAGACCAGCGGTGAGGGAACCTATCACCTGCAGACCGCCGTTGGCATGGTACCCGTAATGGTACGGCAGCGAAACGGCCAGTATGAAGCTTCGCTGACGTCAGTCGAGCCTACCTCTGAACTTGCCCCTCCAGCACTGATTCATGAGGCTCTAGCCGCCCTAGGGTGGACCCTCAATGACCTCGATCGCTCGATTCCTCCTGCCCGCGCCTACGCTGGAGCTTGGCATCTGGTGCTAACCGTCAGCACGGCGCAACGCCTAGCCACCCTGAACTATGATTTCGAGTTGCTCAAGGCGCTGATGCTGCGAGAGGGACTAACGACGTTGCAGCTCGTGTGGCGAGAGAGTTACACCGTCTTCCACTCGCGCAATCCGTTTCCGGTTGGGGGCGTTGTGGAAGATCCGGCAACTGGAGCGGCGGCGGCGGCCCTCGGCGGCTATCTGCGAGCGGCAAAACTCATCACCGTGCCCACCACGATCCAAATTCGCCAGGGAGAAGCCATGGGTCGCCCCAGCCAGCTGACGGTACATATCCCGGCTCAAGGCGGCATTGAGGTAACGGGCACAGCCGTTCACCTTTGAGGGCAAATACCCCTTGCTTGGGCTATCGGCTTGCTTCCAGCGCTTTGGGTCTATTTGTTGTAGCGATGTGTAGCTCCTTAAGCTGCTTGGCATCCACCTCAGAAGGAGCATTGGTCAACAGACAGCGAGCCTGCTGGGTCTTTGGAAAGGCAATGGCATCGCGGATTGACTCTTCGCCAGCTAGCAGCATCACCAGGCGATCTAGCCCGTAGGCAATGCCGCCGTGGGGAGGTGTACCGTACTCGAAGGCGTCCAGCAAAAAGCCAAACTTTTGCCGAGCTTCTTCTTCGCCTAAGCCAATCGTTTCAAACACTTTTTGCTGTACCTCGGGCTGATAAATCCGTAAGCTACCACCGCCGATCTCGAAGCCGTTGAACACCAAGTCATAGGCTTGGGCGCGAGCGGTCTTCAGATCGTGGGCATCTTCGGGGAAGGGAGCCGTGAAGGGATGGTGCAGCGCTTCCAGCCGCTTTTCGTCAGCGTTCCACTCAAACATGGGAAACTCCACCACCCAGAGCAAATTGATTTTCTCAGGATCAATCAGGTTGAGTTCGCGAGCCACCACCTGCCGCAGCCGGTCCAGAGTTTTATTGACTGTCGGCGCATCGCCTGCCCCAAACAGCAGTAGATGTCCGGGCTGGGCCCCTGTCCGCCTGAGCAGTTCTTGCTTTTGTGCCTCTGGTAAATTGTCTTTGATGGCGCCGATTGTGTCGATCTCGCCGTCTTGCCGTACGCGGATGTAGGCCAGACCCTTAGCACCCATGCTGGTGGCTTCGTTGAACAGATCGCCGCCCGGCTTGATCCGCACGTTGGAGATGGCATCATTGCCGCCCGGAATCGGCAGCACTTTAACGATGCCGCCGCTGGCCACCGCACCCGAAAACACCTTGAAGCCTGAGTCTTTCATCAGGTCTGAAACCTCGACTAGCTCTAAGCCATAGCGCGTATCGGGTTTGTCGGAGCCGTAGCGATCCATGGCTTCGGCATAGGTGAGGCGAGGAAAGGGGCGCGGCAGCTCGATGCCTTTGATTTGCTGAAAGATGTGGCACACTAGGCTTTCGTTTAGGGCCAAAATTTCGTCCTGCCCCATGAAGCTCATCTCCATGTCGAGTTGGGTAAACTCGGGCTGGCGGTCGGCTCGCAAGTCTTCGTCGCGGAAGCAGCGGGCAATTTGATAGTAGCGATCGAACCCGGACACCATCAGTAGCTGCTTGAAGAGCTGCGGCGACTGGGGCAGCGCAAAGAATTCTCCTGGATTGACGCGGCTGGGCACCAAATAGTCGCGGGCCCCTTCAGGCGTCGAGCGGGTCAGCATTGGCGTCTCAACTTCGATAAAGCCCTGCTGATCTTCAAGATAGCGACGAATCGTCTTCACAATCTGATGACGCAACTGCAAATTGCGGCTCATCCGCTCGCGGCGCAAATCCAGATAGCGGTATTTCAGGCGCAGATCTTCGCGCACGGGTTCTGCATCGGCAGTGGACACCTGAAACGGCAACTGCTTGCGCACCGCATTCAGCAGCTCGATCTGGTCGGCGTAGATTTCTACCTCGCCGGTCGGAATGCGGGGATTCAACGATTCAGGGGGACGTTTAGTCACGCGTCCCACAATCTTGACAACATATTCGTTGCGCAATCCATCCGCCGCATCGTAAGAGTCGGGGGTGCGCTCGGGGTCACTGACAATCTGAGCAATGCCGGTGCGGTCGCGCAAATCCACAAAAATCACGCCCCCATGATCGCGGCGACGATCGACCCAACCAAAGAGAGTCACCGTTTGTCCAACATGTTCGGCACGAAGCTGACCGCAGTAATGGGTTCGCATGATTTGAGCAGCTCAGAAAAGATGGAAGTATGTCTGTTAAGAAAACTGTTCTATTGTATCTGGACTTCTGCGCAATCCCGCGCCTTCTTTGGGTGGGCTAGAGAGCTGGGAGAGGCAGTAGCACTGTCGCAGCATGGCTCTGTATCGTCATTCAAAAGGTTGTCACTCAGAGGGAATCAGGATCAATGCCTAGTTCCCGCAGGCGCTCGGCTAATCGCTCGGCTCGCTGGCGTTCTTCTTCAGCCCGTTGGCGCTCTTGTTCAGTCCGTAAACGCTCTTGTTCGATTTGTTGTGCCGCTCGTTCTAGCGGCGTTGGTATCCAGTTGCCCTGTGCATCGAACCAGCGCAGCCACAGCCGCTCTACGCTTCGGTAGCTGCCCTGCCACAGTCCGAGTCCGAGCTGCACCTCATCTAACCAGAGGCGGGGGGAGGAAGACTCAACCGCTTGGTAGCGGCGGCCTTCTAGGCGAAAGGCTCGCAGGGTATCCGTGTAACGATCGAAAACTACGTAGTAGAGAACGCGCAGGATCTGTTCGTATACATCCCATTTCGACGGCGGCTGGTTGAGATCGCGCAAAGTTTGCCCGAGGTCCTCGTTTTCGGTGCCTGGCGAGAGCAGTTCCACAACCACAATCGGGCTGACTTCCTCTTGCCAAATTACATAGCTCAGCCGCAGCTCGCGCTGTTCGTAGAGGCGCGGCACCCCCACCACAGCAAACCAATCAGGGCGCTTGTACCACTGAGTGTGGCGCAGGTCGTAGTATAGGTTCAGATCTGTGGCGGTGAAGACCTGCTCGGCTGGGTAATTGGGTGGCACAAAAGTCTCGTCGAGCAAACGCGGCTGAAACAGGTGGAACTCATCCGGCAAACCAGGCTCCTGCGGATCTTCACTTGGGAGATCATACATTGTGGGCAGGGTGTCCTGAGGCGAACGCGGCGGATCGGTTTGATACATAACGGTGTCTCCGCAGGATGAGTCAGCAGGTCTCCTCAACCGGTCTCCTCAAATTGTACGAGGCAAATGCGAGGCAAATCGGACGAGGTTCCTCTTCGCTTCCGTGCCAGTATCGCGCAGTCGCTCATAGCTCGGTCCAATCGGCTCGAATCCAGCCTAAAATTTTTTGCGTCCCCCTAGGCGCTGAGACCCAGCTCTTGCTCTAAACGCAGCAGGTTCTGAATCCGCGCTTCCGTGGAGGGATGGGTGGAAAACAAATTGCTGAAGGCCTGCCGCTGAATGGTGTTGATAATCAGCAACGGAGCAAAGGCAGGATTGGCCGCAATCGGAGCTTGGCGCGCACTGCCTTCTAGTCGCTGCAATGCCCGAGCCAAAGCGCGGGGATGGTTGGTTAGGCGAGCTGCACCGGCATCTGCCTCAAACTCGCGAGTCCGAGAAATCGCCATCTGAATCACAGTTGCAGCTAGGGGTGCCAGAAAGATCGCCAACAAGACTCCTAACGGATTAGCCTCGCGGTTGCGCCCACCGCCAAACATCATGCCAAACTGCATCACCTGGGCCAAGTAGGAGATCGCGCCTGCAATTGTGGCGGCTACAGCTTGAGTCAGCGTATCGCGATTTTTGATGTGGCTCAGCTCATGGGCAATTACAGCTTCTAGCTCATCGGGCGGCAGCAGCTTGACAATGCCCTGAGTGACGGCCACCGCAGCATGGTTGGGGTCGCGCCCAGTAGCAAAAGCATTGGCGCCTGGAGTGGGAACTACATACAGTCGAGGCATTGGCAGGTTGGCTCGCTGACAGAGCCGCTCAACCATAGCATACAGCTCGGGAGCTTGCTGCGGGGTCAGGGGCTGCGCTCGGTAGGCTGCCAAAGCAATCTTGTCAGAGGAATACCAAGAAAACAGGTTTGTAGCAGCGGCAATAATCAGCCCAATCAAGGCACCGCCGGAGCCACCTAGACCGTAACCAATCGCGACCAGCAGACCGCTCAGTAATCCCAAAAGCGCAACGGTTTTAAATTGATTCATCGTGTCGTTCCCCTACTCGCACTGTAATCTAGACTGCAACTCAGGTAGTGTGCCTGTGTAGTTTATTGTTCGTTCTGATGCCTAATTCTGATTCAAATTCTACCGAGCGACTTTGATGTTTGCAGGGGAAATTCACGAACGTATTCGGTCGGGTTTCCCGTTCAGATATCGCGAGAAACCCGCTGATCCTACTCGTTAGGCACAGCCTCTAGGTACTGGCTATCCATCAAAAAGGCTCCTTTAGCAAAGCGCACTCCCCAAAAGCCACCAGGACGCCGATCGAGGACGATGCCTTCTTCGCCCAAGCGCACAACATTCGGAGGGCGCAGCATTGGCATCGGTTCAGCCGTCTTGACATAGGGAGGGATGGCAATCACCCGTACCCGCTCGCCTACTGTAAACTCTTTAGCTTCAGACATATGCTTCAGACTCAGTTGCTTCAGACTCAGTCAGACTAACCAGAAGTCAGACTGATCGGTACACTGTAGCTCGCTACTTGGTACCCATCAGACGGTTATGCCATCGATCATGCCATCAATTCATGCCATCGATGCTGCCCTAGGGCACTTGCCAGATTCTTTGATGATACTGGGCGGGTTCGGCATAGGGGTCCTTGGCAGCATGGGAATGCCCGTGATCGTGATTGTGATCATGATTGTGTCCGTGACTGTGATCATGACTGTGATCATGACCCTGACTATGCCCGTGATCGTGAGTCTGATCGTGCCCGTGCTCATGACTATGCCCGTGGGGTCTCGCCTGACTCACTGCCGCTAAACGGAATTTGCACAGTTCACAGTTCATCTGGACCTGACCGAGCTGGGTTTCAATTTCTCGCTCGCGCAGCACTTGAAAGAGCTGGGGATGCAGCCCCATTTCCGGCAAGCAGACTATCGACAGTTCGGGATGCTGCTCTTGCTGTTGGGCTGTGATATTGAAAATCTTTTTGACGAGCGCCCCGGTAAATAAAAAGTAGGGCAGGACAATAATTCGCTGAGGCTGATAGAGGCGAGCGCGGCGGAAGCCTTCTTCGAGCCGCGGATGGGTAATGCCGATAAAGCAGGTTTCCACCGTCTGATAGCCGCTGCCTTCCCAGAGCATCCGCGCCATCTTGAACACATCGCCATTAGCATCGGGATCACTAGAGCCGCGACCAACAAACAGTAGCACGGTGTCTTCGCGAGCAATGCCCTGCGGATTCCACTTTGGCTGATCTAACAAGGTCAGGCGAGTTCGCCATAGATCCAGCAGCCCGGGTGTGATCCCAAAATGGCGACCGTAGTGGAATTTCACCTGGGGGTGGCGCTGTCGTGCTCGATCGAGTTCGTTGGTGACATCAAACTTATTGTGGCGAGCGGCAAACAGCAGGACTGGCAGTGCCGACAGGTCGGTATATCCCAGCTCAATGCAGTGATCGACGCCTTGCTGAATCGAGGGTTCGGTGAGTTCTAGGAAACAAGGAACCACGGGACGAGAAGCGTCAAGCGCCTGATAGGCCGCGGCAAAGTCAAGTAATGCTTGCCGTCCTTCGGGATCGCGACTGCCATGCCCAATCAGCAGCACCGGCCGCTGCAAGGGTAACGGCGGCAAAGAGACTAGCTCAACGGCCGCATCGATAGGCATCGAAGTCAGGGAATCGGCACGAGCCGTTAAGTCAAAAGAGTCGGTTGAAAGAAGCATGTCGAATCAGAACTCCGTTCCTGTGCATCGCAGGACATAGAGTGAAGCAGCAGTCAGTCGGCATTCTGGCTTGGATTATGCAAAATCCTCACAGCTGCGGCACAGCGCCGGATTCTTTTGCTGCCAACGCAAAGCAAACTAACGCTGCCTGCTAGACCACAAAACCACCGGACTTTCCCGAAAAACTGCGATTCACGTGTGCTTCGCTATCTTATCCCATCCCTCGTGTACCCCAGTACCGGGGTGGGGGATTGAGATCCTGCCAGAAAGCCATAAAGCCATCTGAATTGAATTTGAACTGAAAGCAATCACCGGACTCGGGACGTTCTAGCGCTGGGATTGAGCCAGTACTCGGTGGCAGGATGCGGCAGGGTTCGGCTGTGGTGCGACGGAGCCGCTAGTCGAGACATGCCTTGATGAGCGGGTGATTTGGCGTCCGCAGCCAGCCACTTAGCCACGACCGGCACACTGCCAAACAGCACAAACGTACCGCAAGCCGACACCGCTAACAAACTCACCGCCAATAGGGTGGTTTGAACTGAAGACTTTGTTGCAGGATGCTGAGCCGAAGGGCGTTGAGCAGGAGCTTGAGATGATTGCAGGCGCATGGGTGCCATCCTTGTCCTTACTTCGGGTCCTAACACTTGCGGAGTGATACAGCTAAATCGATCGGTTTTCCTGGAAATTGTACACTTATGTTAAGAAAAAATTTTAATTTATATGTCGGTTTTTTAACACTACGCGAGTAACGCTTCGTCAGATTGCCGTCAAAATCGCTTATTATCACAAAATGATCTGCCACCTCGGGGTCTCCCCTACGGCAAATTGGCTCTACATGAGCTTGTAGGCTAAGGCACTTCAGGCTAGCCTAGGGGCTGATTCGCGTCGTTTCCCGAGATCTGCAATGGATATTTCGCTCTTTATTAGGACGTTTATCGCAGTGTTTGTCCTGGCGGATGCCCTGGGCAATCTGCCGATTTTTCTGGTTCTGACAAAGGGCATGGAACCTGAAGAGCGCAACCGGGTGGTGGATCGGGCCGCAATTGTAGCCACCAGTGTGCTGATCGCCTTTGTGTTTCTGGGGCAGCCGATTCTCAACTACCTGCACATCAGCATGGCGTCTTTGGAGGTGGCAGGTGGGCTACTGCTGCTGCTGATCGCCTTAGATATGCTGAAAGGCGAGCTAGATACACCAGTAGTGCAGCAGGGGCGAGATGTAGCCATTACACCATTGGCACTGCCGCTGCTGGCTGGTCCGGGCACCCTAACAACGGTGACGCTTCTGGTAGCGAGTGATTCAGACAGTATCTACATGAATTACGTCAGCGTAGTTGCGGGCATTGTGGCGGCAATGCTCATCACCTGGCTGATCGTCCGCCAGTCGGACCGCATCGACAAATGGATTGGCGCAGAGGGAGCCACCATTGCTACCCAGCTTTTAGGGTTTTTGCTGGCAGCATTAGCAATTGAGATTGGTGTGGGCGGTCTGAAAGAACTGTTTCTAGCGTCCGGTCCTCTAGGTTGGGCTTAGGGATGGGCCTGCGCTCCTCTTCTCTCCCCCGTCCTAACCAAAACCTGTCACACTGGAGGGTGGATCATTAAGTTTCGTGAGCAAAAGCGGTTGCTGTCATGTTGAGAGCTGGAATTGTTGGGTTGCCTAATGTCGGTAAATCAACGCTGTTTAATGCCGTAGTTGCCAATGCCAAGGCACAGGCGGCAAACTTTCCTTTCTGCACCATTGAACCCAACGTCGGCGTCGTGGCCGTGCCGGATGAGCGATTGCAGGTGTTGGCGAAGATATCTGAATCGGCCCAGATCGTCCCGGCTCGCATTGAATTTGTCGACATTGCCGGACTGGTGAAGGGCGCGAGCCAAGGGGAAGGACTCGGCAACCAGTTTTTGGCTAACATTCGGGAAGTGGACGCGATTATCCACGTGGTGCGCTGCTTTGAGAACGATGACATTATTCATGTGTCGGGATCGATCGATCCACTGCGCGACATTGAGGTGATTAATCTAGAGTTGGGTCTATCGGATTTGGCGCAGATCGAGCGGCGCATCGAGCGCACCCGTAAGCAGGCGAAGACCAGCAAAGAAGCGCAGGCAGAACTGGCGGTATTGGAAAAACTGGCGGCCGCCTTGAATGAGGGCAAGCAGGCGCGCCAAGTCGAGCTAAACGAAGACGAAGCCGCCCTCATCAAACCACTGGGGCTGCTAACCCGTAAGCCAGTTATCTATGCGGCTAATGTCTCTGAAGAGGATCTGGCCAGCGGCAATGCCTGGGTGGAAGCTGTGCGGGGCGTGGCGGCCCAGGAACAAGCACAGGTAGTGGTTGTCTCGGCCCAGGTGGAATCCGAGCTGATCGAGCTGCCAGAAGAGGAGCGTGCTGAGTTTTTGCAGTCTCTCGGCGTGGAGGAAGGCGGCTTAAAGTCCCTGATTCGCGCTACCTACGAGCTGCTGGGGCTACGCACCTACTTCACCACCGGACCAAAAGAAACCCGCGCCTGGACAATCCATGCCGGTATGGTAGCTCCGCAGGCGGCCGGCGTCATCCACTCCGACTTTGAACGCGGCTTCATTCGCGCCGAAACAGTTGCCTACGATGATTTAGTGGCTCAAGGTTCCATGACTGCCGCCAAAGACAAAGGGCTGGTGCGCAGCGAAGGCAAGGATTATGTGGTGCAGGAAGGCGACGTGATGCTGTTCCGCTTTAATGTGTGATTGATTAATGCGCAATTGATAGGGTGTGATTTATTTTCTGACCGTCCTCTAGTGGCTGCCAGCTAGTGCCTGCTGCTGGAGATACTGCAAAATGCCGCGAGCAATGGCTGTAGCCATCTGACTTTGAAAACTGGCATTGGCTAAGCGGGGGGCATCTTCGCTGCCGGTAACAAACCCAGTCTCCACTAGAACGGCCGGCATGGAGGTGCGTCGCAGCACATAGAAGCGGGCTTGGCGGATGCCGCGATCGGTCATGCCGAGGGAGCTAATGATGCTGTCCTGAATGGTCTGGGCAAGCTCGGCTCCGCTAGCGTAGTAGTAGGTTTCAACGCCGTTCACATCCGGGCGATCCATCCCCATCGAGTTCGCATGAATGCTGACAAACAGGGTGGCGTTTGCCCGCTCAGCCATCTGCACCCGCGGCTCTAAATCGATTTCTATATCGCTATTGCGCGTCAGCACAGCCTGGATCCCTTGCTGTTGCAGCAGCGAAGCCACCTGCTGTGAAATGGCTAGCACCACATCTGCCTCATGGATATTGCCAATGCCTACGGCTCCCGGATCGCCGCCGCCATGACCTGGATCAATAACGACGACAATGCGACCATTCGGCGTGACGTTGGGCAAGGGCTGATTGGGCGTGCGGCTCGGAGTACTGACCGTGGGAGCCGGCCGCTGCATTTCGAGAGAGAGTAACTGCGGTGTCACTAGATTCAAAGCGCCAAACTGCACGCCAGCCGCCGGATGAATTGAAATCACCACGGTTTGCTCATTCTCTTGCCGCAGCCGCAACCGCCGCAGCGGATCGGTGGGCATAAGCTGGGGTCCGGTGACTCGTTCAGCCAACTGAGCGGGAGTCAGCGTCAGTAAATAGACGCCGCCCTGCCATCGGCCTTGGTGGCTCACTGGGCGATCGGTTTGAATCAGCAATTGTCGGCCGTTAGGGTCTAGCTCGATGCCTTCAATCGTGGCAAGCTGCTCTTGAGGAGGTGACTGCGACGAGCGACGAGGTAGAACGGGTGCGGCAGCCACTGTATTGGAGGCAGGTTCCTCTGGTGATGCGGCAGCGGGTGCAGCAGATGCGGCTCGTGTTGATGGTAGTCTCTCTGAGCTTGCGGAGTTAGACGAATTCGCAGATTGTGCCCGAGTAGGTTGTGTCTGAGTAGATTGGGAGCGAGCCGACGTCCGACGAGCCAAAATCGATTGAGCTGCCAGGGTAGAACGATCAGAGCGAGTAGAACGATTAGAGCGGGTAGAACGATCGTTTGAGGCGGACTCCGGTTTGGGCAGCAGATCAATGCCGCCTAGTTCACTGATTGCGGCTTGCCAATCGGGGCTGCGACGCGATACCTCTAGCTCGATTTCCACCACCGGCGGCCGCTCCGAGGCTTGACTGACCCGAATTTCCCTAATCCCGTGCCGATCGATCGACCGCTGACGCTCGACAAACTGAGGCGATAGCCGGGCCTGAGCAATGCGCACCGTAACCGAGCGGCGGTCGCGACTGCGTTCGGTTGTTATGTTGGCTGCCAGATTGGGTGTGCCACCCTCCGTGTTGATAAACAGTCCCGATTCCGTAACCTGCACAGCGTTGATTTCCGTCAGCGATGCTGCAACTAACGAGGCAGGGGAAGTAGCGGGTGCTGGCGGGGTAGCCGAACGAGATGGAGCTGTTGGTGCGGCGGGATTCGGTGCAGCAGGATTTTCAGAGGCGGTCGCCGGCCTCTCTGGAGTTGCGTCTGAGCGAGACGCCGTTGCGGGCATGAGCTGCGGCTGGGGAAGCTGCACCTGCCACTGAGTCGGCGAGATACCTCGAAACTGAATGTGCTGCGGGTCAAGGGTGTAGCCAGGGGCAAGTTCCACCACAACGCGGGTGGTTTGAGCGTCAAACTGCCCGATGCGGACTCGCTGCACTGCCCCTCCGAGTAACTCATTGATCGGACCTTGGTCTAGCAGCGTTCCAGGCAGGTCAATGACCAACCGGGTCGGGTTAAACACAAGCTGGGCCCGCGGCTGCACATCTTCATCGGTAATTAGCTCCAAGCGATTTTGGCTGCGGTCATAGTGCCAGGTCTCTAGCCGCCCGGCCTGGGCAGGGGCTGCCAGCCAAAGCACACCAATCAAACTGGGAAGCCACCATCGCACTGCTGAGATCTTCAACGCCATCTCGTCCTCATCTGCCCAAGTCGGTTATTTCTCTGCCTCATCTGCCGTTAGACTGTTCAGCACCCCCAGTTCCGGGCATCGCCTCCATTCAGGGTTGACGCCGCGGCAAAATCATCCCACTAACTCTAGCCAAAATCGCTCAACATTCAAGTCCCAAAATTCCTGATGACAGAGAAAATTCGCCGGAATTTGAACACCTCGTTCCCTAGGGTTCAGCAGGAGCGGTGATCGAGTTTTTCAGCGACGATTGGAGACTCTGCCGCTCCCGAAAGAGAAGCCTGGTAGCCACTCAATGTGATGCATCACAAAACCTTACGCTGTGTTGCAACTCTTAACGTTATTGCCTTTGAGGCGGCTACAGAGCTTGGTAGACTAAAGGACGTAAAAGCTAATAAAACTCACCTTTTGGCTTCGCCGAGTCTGCCAGGTGAATAGCGCTACTTTAGTTAAGTAGATATATAACAGCGTGTTTAGCCTCTCAGGCTGCAAGCCCATCCTTAAGCGAGAGAAAACGTACACATGGTAGATTCCCTCAAGAAACCGAACGTTGAAGAGCTTCGCCCCGGAATTAAAGCTCCTGCCAAAGACACAATCCTGACGCCCCGCTTCTACACCACAGACTTCGACGAAATGGCAACGATGGATATCTCTGCCAACGAAGACGAACTGCGGGCGCTTCTCGAGGAGTTTCGGGCAGATTACAACCGCCATCATTTCGTCCGCACCGATGAGTTTAAGCAATCCTGGGATCACCTCGATGGCGAAACCCGGCGGCTATTTATCGAATTTTTAGAGCGCTCCTGTACGGCTGAATTCTCGGGCTTCCTGCTCTATAAGGAGCTGTCGCGCAAGCTAAAGGACAAAAGCCCGCTGCTCGCAGAATCCTTCCTGCTGATGTCGCGAGATGAAGCGCGTCATGCCGGCTTCCTCAACAAAGCCATGGCAGACTTTGGACTTCAGCTCGATCTAGGCTTCTTGACAGAAAACAAGAACTACACTTTCTTCAAACCCAAGTTCATCTTCTACGCCACCTACCTCTCGGAAAAAATTGGCTACTGGCGATACATCACAATCTATCGCCATCTAGAAGCCCACCCTGAGCATCGCATCTACCCAATTTTCCGCTTCTTCGAGAACTGGTGCCAAGACGAAAACCGCCACGGCGACTTCTTTGACGCTATCATGCGCTCGCAGCCCCAGTTCCTAAACGACTGGAAAGCTAGACTGTGGTGTCGGTTCTTCCTGCTGTCGGTGTTTGCCACGATGTACCTTAACGACATCCAGCGCTCTGGCTTTTATGCCTCCCTCGGTCTCGATGCTCGCGAGTACGACATCCACGTGATTCGCAAGACAAACGAAACTGCCGGCCGCGTCTTCCCGCTGATCCTGAATGTGGATCATCCCCAGTTCTTCCAGCTCATGGATGAAGCGGCAGCTGCCAACCTGAAGATTGCTGCTATTGGCAATTCCGGTGCACCAAAGCTCCTGCAAACCCTCCAGAAGTTGCCCCACATTGCCAAGATTGGCGTCAACATGGTGCGGCTATACCTGATGAAGCCGATTGATACTGCCCATCTCGAAGGCTCGGTACGTTAGGTTCGTTTCAATTCAAGCTGAAGCGGATTGGGTTCGCCTGATCCGCTTTTGTGTGGCAATCATATCCCCGAAGGCGAAATTCTCACGGCCTTTCAGTCGGTCAATGGCTGAGAGATTTTATCCTACGCTCTAGAAGCCTTGAGATCTATCTTGAGATCTATCAAGGTCCCTCACAGCCAATGCCGTCTTTGTCGCCATCAAAGCGATGCGGATCGCCAGATCGCACCGGAAAATTGCGATACCCCACATCGGCACAGTCGAGATCGGGGGGTGGCGGCGGAATGCAGACCGTGGGATAGGAGGGGTGGCAGTTGGACTGGGCTTGCCCGCCTTGCAGCGTTAGGACGGCCAGAGCCAGTGCTCCTGGCAGCGCGAACCAAAACAATTTATGCATAATAGACCTGTTGCGAATCCTCAGCGAAGTATCATTGCAAGGCGAGTGTGGCTCTTACTCCTTTGCATTGCCGCCAAACGCTATCCGGATGATTCTCCCAAAAAAGTTGCGGCTGACGTTGTCACTTTTTAAAGCCACTCGCTATACTTAGGAAGGTCATCGCGGGGTAGAGCAGTCTGGTAGCTCGTCGGGCTCATAACCCGAAGGTCAGTGGTTCAAATCCGCTCCCCGCCACCAAATTTGAGGTCCTAGATTCCAAAAAAGTCTGGGACCTTAAACTTTTTAGAAGTAAGTTTTAAAGAACCTGAGAAAAATTACGGACACCAAACTTGGACAAACTTAGAGGCGATATCGCTGGACAGGCTGCTGCACTCTATGCCCTGAAACCTACCAATACCGATGCTTCAATTTCCAGGCTAAATGTCCAAATTCTTGGTTGCGAATGCCATTGACTGACAGGAGATAGCAGTAGCAGTAAATCAGGTATTGTGCAACGTCTTTCAGCGCTAGAGGGTGCGGCACCTTGGGAGGACGGAATGCGGGTTTATAGTTGCCCACGCTGACTTGATTGAGATACTGCAGAAACCAGTCAGGATTGGTGGCAAACAGCTTCATCGAAATTGCCCTAGCAAGTTCGCCGCCTCCCAAAATAGCGCGCATACAGTGGTCTATATGATATTGCGTGTATTGGGACGTAATAGTTCGCTTGCGCGATGCGAGCCAATAGCTCTTGTCGCGATCCCGAAGGGTTCCACCACAGCGAACAATCACATTGGGAGATTGCCGCACATAACCCTTGGTTTCGCCCACTGCAAACTCGGTTTCATACCAATTAGTAACAGCGGTGCTGACCACGTACGCATCATCCAGCACAATGCCCCGAGGAATATGAATATCGCGAACGATGTCGCCTCGAATGATATAGCATTTGCCATCGACAGTCAGCCCCGAGAGTTCGCCTTGTTGATTGACGATTCTGCCGCCGCAAATTCGGCATTCGGGATGCTGCTTCATCACCGCAACCAATTCTTCTAAACCTTGGGGATTCACCAACTCCACATCGGCGTCGAGCAAGATGTAATACTCTGCAGGCTGAGTCGCTTGGTGAATTAGATAATTCCAGGCTTCACATTTATCGGCAACGGGCAGCTCTACCACGTTTGTACGGGCACCCAATGCCGCTAGGGCTGCAATCTTGTCGCGAGCCACGGCTGCCATGTTGTCTTGGGAACCATTGGAAATGACAATCACTTCGACAGCGACGGACTGCTGTAGCAACGTTTGATTTTGAAACGAGTCCAGCAGGCGAGCAATTCCGAAGGCTTCGTTGTAACCAAGAATTCCAACCGAAATCGTTTCCATAACGTTTCTACAGAATAACTAAACTTAGGTTGACAACACGATCAATGAAAGTTAGACAACACTGCGAAGATGGAATGATTAACCATTGAAGGTTAGTCATAAACTTAAACTAAACCTAAACACAAATCTAGAAAGAACAACAGGCTCTAACCGCTGAGAGTTAATGAAAGTCAACTAGAGCCAAGCACTGGAGACATTTGCAAATAACTTTCAGCAATATCTGTTGATATTTCCCTGATTCTAGTCATGGAAAACGAAATGCCACTATACCCTTTTGACGGAGATCATCTAGTCTGCTACGATGCCGTTCGCCCCTTCTAGGGAGGTAGTCTTTATAGCAACGCTGATAGCAATGCTACAATTTCCCTCCAATTAGTTCTTTAATCCAATCCACAGATTGGCATCCTAGATTGGCATTGTAAATTGGCATCACTGAGCTAACGAAAGACATCAACCGTAAAGCCAAGCCGCGGTTTGCCCCATCGTTTTCAAAGTTGTCTTAAACCCTCTGGGGAGATTCTGGATTCCTCCCATCCTGACTATCAAAATTCTCTGACCTACGACCATTCTTGAGTAGTCAAAAGTAACCGAGGATACATTCCAATTTCGTGAAGAGTGGCGGAAGAAGATTTAACTAGGCCGGTCTCGATGATGCTAGGGTCAACCTATCAGTCTCTTGAGAATATGAGTGACACCTAAAGTCGGCATCAGTGAGAATCAAATGAGGATCGATAGTCAGGATTAGTAGTCGAGAAATTCTGCAGATATAGCTATTCCTCTAGCCAACCGAAGACTTGTCCAACTGTAACGCTGAAGGGCTGGGCGAAAGCGGGGCTAGGAATGGGATCACCGGGCGTTGCAAAAACAGCGAGCGTGCGGTCAGCAAAATAAACAATCACCAGTTCTTCTTCTGGATCAATCAGCCAACTCATTTGTGTCCCGTGGGCAAGGCAATGGAGAATATTTAGCACAACTCTGGTCTGGCTTTGTTCAGGGAAAAGGATTTCAATCGTCCAGTCGGGTGCCAGCGTGAAGGTATTCACGACTGTGATTTTAGACAGATCTACGAGGCTGGAACCGGAGCGTTGGCTGATCAGATATTTGATATTTGAGGCGGCAAGTTGAAGTAAACAATAGCACTGGTGCGAATCAGCAGTCTGCCCAACACCAGTGCTAGATGGATTGCTGCCAGCGGACTAGGCAGTTGGCTGTTCAGGATGACGAGCCGGGCAGTCCCTGTATGGAAATTACCAGCGGTGCGAAATTACCAGTGCTGCACGGTGGACTGAATGGCATCGCGGGCTTCGGCCAGCGACTTGCTACGCGCTTCGTCACCCATTGCCAAGCCATCGGCATGGATCACGTTGACATCGGTAATGCCCATGAAGCCGAGAATAGCTCGCAGATAGGGTTCGTGAAAGTTATAGTCAGCGGCTGGGCTTCCCGGACGGTACACTCCGCCCTCAGCCGTGATGACCAGTGCTTTCTTGCCTTCCACCAACCCCTTATAACCGGACTCAGTGACAGCAAAGGTGCGCCCAGCCCGCACAATCTGATCAATATAGGCTTTGAACCCAGAAGGGACACTGAAGTTGTACATGGGTACGCCAAAGACATAACAATCGGCGGCCAGCAGTTCATCGATGAGCATATCCGAGAGACGAATTGCGTCTGTCATTTCTGGGGTGTGTTCGTTAGGCGAAGAGAAGGCTGCCGCAATCCAAGCTTCAGTGACATGGGGGACGGGGGCATGTCCTAGATCACGATAGGTGACGGTGCTTCCGGGATGGGTGGCTTGCCAGCGCTCAACAAATTCGCGACTCAGAGTGCGAGAAATAGAGCGCTCGCCCCGGGGACTAGCATCGACATGCAAAAGATGGGTCATAACACTGTCCTTACAGTTGACGCGATTGACACAGTTGAATATTGACATTGAATGGTGAACAGGGCATCGCAGGAAGTGGGATTCTTCCTGGTCAGGTCGGTCGCGCGATTTTTGTCGCTTCAGTCATCGTCCTCTCTGGACTAAAGTTAAAAAAGCTTGCATTGCTTACTATAAATAACTAGAGTAAAAAAGTGAAGTGGGTACTTCAAAGTAACTGAAAAACCATTGAGAAACTAGTTGTGTCACTTTGTTATGTCACTTTCTGAAAAACCCATGGAATGCCCCTCAGAACAGCTCTTAAATCTGTTAGCAGGTCCCTGGACACTCAGTATTCTCTGGCTGTTGAGTAATAACGGTCCAACTCGTTTCGGCGAGCTAAGACGCAAAATTAATGGCATCTCAGCGAAAGTTTTGACAGAACGGCTCAGACGGCTAGAGGAGGAAGACATTATTTACCGGGATTACAAACCCACAATTCCACCCCAAGTCACTTACGGTCTAGCAGAACGGGGCGAAGATTTGGCTCAAGTGTTAGCATTAATCGACAAAATTGCTCAGAAGTGGCAGAAAGTTTCAAGTTAAGGAAAACGGAAATTTTCCCACCCAACTGCGTGAATACTCTCGTGAACACTCTTATGAATTGGTTTATTCCCTCGGCGTTGAATCGATCATTCACCCGGCGAGCTAGCCTGCGGTTTCTGGGTGGCACCCTCCTGGCAGTAGCAGGCTGTCAACGGCGAGCGGCGGTTTCTCAGGAGTCGTGGTCTGCAATCGCTCAGGTTCCAGTCACGGCTGCTTGCGTCGTTCGACCGTCTCAAACAGAAGGTCCATTTTTTGTCGATCAGCGATTGAACCGCTCAGATATTCGCTCCAGCACTGATGGCAAGCTGCAAACCGGAACGCCCTTGCGATTGAGATTTCAAGTCTCACACCTGAATCAGACGGCCTGTGTCCCCCTGCCGGGAGCCATCGTGGATGTCTGGCACTGCAATGCCGAGGGGGTTTACTCCGACGTAGAAGCTTTGCGATCAGGCAGTCGCTCAACCAGTGATTCTGGGTTCCTGCGCGGCTATCAAGAAACAGCAGCCGACGGTACGGCCGAATTTTTAACTATTTATCCCGGCTGGTATCCTGGGAGAGCGGTTCACATCCATTTCAAGATTCGTACTTCAGCACAATCTGAGCAGGTCTATGAATTCACGTCCCAATTGTACTTTGACGATGCCCTGACTGACCAAGTGCATGCCCAGCCGCCCTACAACCAGCGAGGTCAAGGGGCGATTCGCAACACCGAAGACGGCATCTTTGCTCGCGGAGGTAGCGAACTGCTTCTGGCTGTAACTCCTGCCGATGCAGGCTATGCTGCCACCTTCGAGATTGCCCTACAGTTCACTTGAGATTTAAATTGTAGATTCTAGTATTTCACCACTCCATTTCTATTTCATAGTAAAGAATTTGACTTGAACAACTCCTAATTCTGTACAGGAATGTGGTCTGGACATTCCAGTCGCAGATCTCGATCGCCAAAGGGAGCATCCACAAACGCACAATGATGCGGACGATCGCTGCCTGGATAGGCATTGGGACGAAAGAAGCGGCAAGTGACACACATCTGGGAAATCGGGATTTCTCCTTGTTCCTGTAACTTGCGGATCATTTTGACCAGCCCTTGCAAGAATATCGTTTGCTCCTGTGGAGACAGCTCATCGATCGCCGATAGTAAGAAATCTGACCAGTTCGCCACCCGATCGGCTTCCCGTCGTCCTCTAGGAGTCAGGGTGAGGGCAATCGCCCGTGCATCATCAATGGCTCTGCTTTTTTTTACCAATCCCTTTTCGATTAAGGTAGCAACCGCATCACTGGCTGTAGCTGGAGTTACCGCCAGCCCATCTGCGACTGCTGATAACCGCATGGGCAATTTACCCTTGGCTCGCAGGAGTACCAGAATTTGTCCTTGAGTCGGCGTTAGCCCCCTTATTCCAGCATCTTGCCAAGCACGGCTCTTGAGAGCTAGCCCAATCTTGGCTAACCCTGCCATGATGCGCTGGTTGAGCGGCTCATTGAAACGGTCAAACGGATTATCAGCCACACATCTCTCGCATCGGTTACTTCTCAAATTGTAGAAAAATTTTAGAATTATTTGGGGTATTCGGAGATAACAGGGCAATGAATGCCTACGCTCAGACAACCGCACGGAGAGCGGCGATTGCAGCTTCATAGTTCGGTTCCGCCGTAATTTCTGGCACAATCTCACAGTACGTTACGATGCTGTCCGGATTCACCACATAAACGGCACGAGCTAGCAATCCCAACTCACTAATTAGCAATCCCCAACTGCGAGCAAAATCCATTGCCCGATAGTCAGAGAGCATTGTGAGATTGTTGATGCCTTCAGCCAAGCACCAACGCTGTTGAGCAAATGGCAAATCGGCAGACACAACGAAAGCGGCAATAGCCTGCCCGAACTCTTGAATTGCATCGCTAAATTTTTTTGTCTCCATTGAACAGACTGACGTATCGATCGATGGCAGTGTCATGAACAGTCGGGCTTTTCCCTCTGAAGCAGCTAGCGGTAAAACTGGTGAAAGATCAATACCTGTCACTCGAACATCCCTTGCCCTATCACCGACTTTCAGCTTTAGCCCAACTAAAGTCATCGATTGACCATGAAAGGTAATTGTTCCTGTATTTGTTACTGACATGGGAAAATTCCTGCTTGTGATTCTGCTAATGAATCCTCGAGCTAATATTAAAAATCTCCCTCCTTTACATAAGGATGACTCCAAAGTGCAACTTGAAGAACAATGGACTTGAACCAAGCTTGATGCATCTTCTCAACATCATCAGCACTGTGCCCTTTTTGGGCTAGGAAGGGTTTGATGGTTGCTGTAATGGGATAGATAAAGGCGATCAAATACCGTAATCCGATATGGGGAGCTGCCTGAACGTGATCCGTTTGGTTTTTCTTGAGTCGGTGGTGTCGCAGTCCGATCTCTTCCTGATAATTCAACCAATCTTGGTCATAGGGACGATTACAGGTGTCTAAAATCCACTGAGCAAAGCGTTTACGAACTGCAGAGAGATAATCTGCGATCGGTTGGTTGTCGGCACCACTGAAGTAATGAACCAGATGAGGATGGGAACCCACAAAGGAATACCACAAATCCAGAATGGCTTCAATTTGGTCTTGTAACACCTCTCCAGCCAAACGCAGGTATTGTTCATCTTCCTGCGTAAAGAGCACTGTTTGCTTCAAGAGTTCGAAGTCCTCGATCGACAGGGGCGAATGGGCAACTGCCTCTGTTCCGTAGGTGTAACCTGCAATTCCAGCACCCATAATGCTATCTCCTTGAGGTACTGAAGGATTAGATCATTGAGTTAAATCATGGTGGCCTGTCGCAGCCTTAATTTATGAGAAAAAACTTATGAGAAAATAATAGGAGAAGACAGTTAGGACTCCTAATAAACTTATACCGTAAAATCTAGCTTCTCAATATCTTTGATGCCTGATATCTAAATCATTGGAAACATTATTTAGTATTCCTTAATTAATGAGTCAATGAGATGGTGCTATGGGTTCGATAGAATCGATTAATGCACAATTCCTACTTGTGAGTTGTTTAAAGGAATTCGTGCTCGTACCCTTTGGCATGGTGAGAATAATCAACGGGCAGTTTTATTGGAGATCGAGCCGAGGGATTGCTAGGATGAGATCGATTTCCATGATCTAGGTCCAGAGGAAGCCGTTGTCGTATCAGGCGTATTCAATGACGGTACTCGTGATTGTCCGGCTGGTTCTTTCGTTCACAACCCTGCAGGCTCTAGCCATATACCGCAATTTCAAACAGGGTGTACATGATTTGTTTTCTATTCTGAGGGCTGAATGCACTCCACCTGCTAATCAAGAGAGAACTTAGAGAAGATCCTAGAAAAGAATTCAAACAAAGATTCATCAAATGGTGTAAATGACCAATGAAATTCTCGATGAAATGGTCAGTAACGGGATTCCTGTCAATCCTGCTCCTGTTCACAGCAGCCTGCAGCGGTACAAGTGATCGCCAAACAGCAGCATCGCCAGCAGCCAGCGCAACACCAAAATTGCCGCCGCAGGCTATCCAGACAACACCGTTAACTCCGACGCCAATCCAGATTAGCCTGGACCGCTTGCCACCGCCCTTTGCAACCAACAGCGCCTCCAAATCGCCCAATGTGATTCCCATTCCTAGTAACCCAACGCTGAAGGTGCCCGAGGGCTTTACGGTGAATGTGTTTGCGGAGGGATTAGATCGCCCCCGCTGGCTAGCCCTGACCCCCAGCGGCGAGGTGCTAGTCACGGAAACTCGGCAAAATCAGATCCGCCGCTTGCACGATACCGACGGTGATGGTGTTGCCGATGAGAATGCCGTCTTTGCAACGGCTGCTAACGGCTTGGATATTCCCTTTGGCATGGCGTTTGCCGGAGGCTATTTCTTTTTGGGCAATACAGCATCGGTGCTCCGCTTTCCCTATCAACCTGGGCAGGCGCAGTTGACGGGGGTAGGGGAAAAAATTGCTGACTTGCCAGGAGGTGGCTACAATCAGCACTGGACCCGCAATGTCATTCCAGATCCTAACGGGCAGCGGCTTTACGTCTCAATTGGTTCGGAATCAAATGTAGACTCAGAACCCCTACCTCGGGCGTCCGTTCAGGTAATGGACCTAGATGGGTCTAATCAGCAAACCTTTGCCGCAGGATTACGCAATCCGGTGGGGCTAGCCTTTCATCCGGTTTCGCAGGAACTCTACACCACCGTTAACGAACGTGATGGGCTAGGAGATGACCTTGTACCCGATTATCTGACCCGTTTGCAGTTCGGTGAATTCTATGGTTGGCCGTACGCTTATCTGACACCCGATCGTCTTGATCCGCGGCAAGTGCAAAACGGACGCAGCACTAACCCCGAATTGGCAGCCCGCACTCGAACCCCTGATGTCTTGTTTCAGGCGCATTCTGCTGCCCTCGGTCTGCAATTCTACGACGGCAAAACCTTTCCTGAGCGCTATCACAAGGGAGCATTCGTTGCCTTTCGCGGTTCCTGGAATCGCAATGAAGGCACCGGCTATAAGCTAGTGTTTGTACCCTTTGATGCTGAGCATCGCCCTTTGGGATACTACGAGGAATTCCTTAGCGGCTTCCTGGTGGATCCGGCAGGACCGACAACGTGGGGACGGCCCGTAGGTGTGCTGGTACTGCCTGACGGGAGCCTACTCTTTACCGAAGAAGCAAACGGTCGAATTTACCGGGTGCAGTATTCAGGGCGTTAACTGCTCACTATTCTGACTATTCTGTATTTTGACTATTCTGAAAGCATCATTTTGAACGGATTGAGGAATCAACAATGCCAATCCAGGTGCAGGGTATTCACCATGTAGCGGTGATTTGCTCCGACTATGAAGCATCAAAACGTTTTTATGTTGAGGTATTGGGTTTTCCCATCATTCGGGAAACCTATCGAGCGGCTCGTCGCTCCTATAAGCTAGATCTGCGCGTCAGCGATACAGAAGCCATCGAGCTGTTTTCCTTTCCCGACCCACCTAGTCGCCCTAGCCAACCTGAAGCCTGCGGTTTGCGCCATCTAGCTTTTGCAGTTGCCGATCTAGATGCCGCCGTCGCCGATTTGCAAGCCCAGGGAGTTAAGGTGGAGCCAATCCGCCTCGATGCGTTAACGGATAGGCGCTTCACGTTTTTCCAAGATCCCGACGGACTACCCTTGGAATTGTACGAAGCCGGATAGGGTCAACGGGATCACTCGTCTGCCAGCCTTTGCAGCTCTTCGGGGGTGTTGCAGTTCAGCAGCATTGCCGGATCAGCAAGGGGCAATTCATGAACTGACAAGGGCTGTAGCCACTGCTGAAATGAGCGCCCACCTCTAGCAATAAAGGCTTCCAGATCCGCTAAACTGCGACGCCGATAAAAGCCACACAGCGGTTCCCACCAACCTTGAGGATGTCGCGGCAGGGCCGCTATGATGGTCTCCGGTAGCTGCGGCAGCATCTGCATCCAGGATTGCAGGATCTCTACCTGTAGACGCGGCAGATCGCAAGCCAGCAGCAATACCCATTCGCTCTGCATCCGGGTCAAGGCTTGGGCAAACCCCACAAGCGGTCCATGGGGCACAGCAGATTGGGGCGATACGGTTTCTGTAATGAGCTGAATTGGGGGTTTTTCAGGAGCACTCAGCAGCGAGGCGTAGCGCTCTGGCCAGGGAGTCATGACATACACCTCAGAGGTACAGCATTGCGCTGCATGACAGATTCGCAGCAGTAGCGGTGTTCCTGCTACAGTCATTAATGCCTTGTCTTGCCCCATGCGGGAACTCAGTCCACCGGCTAGGACAATAGCGCTTAAGGAAAGGGGAGAAGGCACGGGAATACTCATTTTGGAGCAAAAATTAGGGAGATTCCTCCTAGTTCATTTCTCCTACTATAAGGGGCTATAAAGGGATGTGAGAGTCTGTAAACTACGGTGAGCACAAATTAGAAGCTGGAGTGTCCTGCAATAGGCAGAAAAATATAGACAGAAAAATGGTCTAGCCGTGCGTAGAACGAGCAACTAGACCAGTGAAGCAATTAGAGCAATCGAGAGCAATCAAGAGCAATATTTAAACCTACCCAACGTGCATTAGAACTGCTGAGGCAGGTCTAGCAGTCGTGTAGCACCATCAGCGGTTTTCCATCCGGCGATCGACTACGACTACATCGGGACCACTGCCTGAGGGCGGGGGCGTTGTGAGATCGGTTGGTCGCGTGTTGGCTGCCGTATCGCTAGTTGCATAGGCTGCATCATCAGTGCGGTCGTAAATGTCCCACTCATCAATGCCACGGCGCTTCATCAGGGTTTCAGCCTGACGCACTTCTGCCTCGCTGCCATCCACAATCACCAGATAATCGCCGCGTTCAAGGCGATCGTTGTACACCTTAGCCCGATTTTCTGGGATACCCAGACCCACTAAGCCACCCACAATACCACCGGCTGCCGCACCTAAGACACCGCCCGAGAGTGCAGTAGCCAGTGCCGTAGCGGCCGCACCACCCGCTACGATAGGCCCTAGTCCAGGAATTGCCAGAACTCCTAGCCCCACCAGCAGACCACCTAATCCACCAACGGCTGCTCCAGTGGTTGCTCCGGCTTTTGCTCCGTCGTCTGCCTTGTTGCCGCGCTCGCCCTGAGCCACATTGGTACCAACTCCTGCACCGGAAGTGCTGTCTTTACCAAGAATCGACACTTGGTTCATGGAGAAGCCAGAATCCCGCAATTCGGTGAGAGCGGCTTCAGCATCCCGGCGATGAGAGAACACACCAACGGCTCGCTTCTGTTGGCTGAAGGAACGATCGGTGGCAGGGGTAGTCGCCGAGGTCGTTGTAGGGGTCCCCGGAACACCGGTTGTAGCCGAAGCCGTCCCAGTCGATGCATAGGTTGGGTCGCTAGCAGATGTAGGTGCGTCATACACGCCGTATTCCTCGATACCTCCCCGATGCAAAATTGCTTCTGCCTGACTAATTTCTTGCTCGGTGCCATCGACAATTACCAGATAACCACCCTGAGAAACACGGTCGTTATACACTCGTGCCCGCTCTTCCGGAATGCCTAAGCCCACCAAAGCGCCGACTAAACCGCCTGCTGCAGCTCCAATAGCCCCCCCGGCTGCAGTCGTGGCTAGAGCAGTAGCGACTTCTCCGGCAAGCACAATGGGTCCCACCCCAGGAATGGCTAAAGTTCCCAAGCCAACAAGCAAGCCAGTTAAACCACCGAGCACCCCGCCAGAAACAGCACCAACTTTAGCACCGTCGTCGGCTTTATTGCCCACCTGATCGCTGACTTCCGCTCCTGCAATGTTACTCTCGCGGTCTCCATCTCGGGCAATGACCGAAACACGATTCATGTTGAAGCCAGAGCTGCTCAATTCTTGCAGTGCCCGTTCTGCTGTATGACGGTCAGCGAACACACCCACAGCTCGTCTCTTTCTATCGGTGTGTCTATCGGTGCTTGTACCAGAGCGTCCTAGGGTCATTTTTTCCTCCCTACAATCTGCTTGACCTGAACCGCGCCTTCAATCACGCTGATCCAAGCTTGAACGTTTGTTGACGCTTAAACGCTAGCAATTCTAAGCCATTCTCACCCTCTACCCTGTGAGATATCTCCCGGCGTGCATTCAGCTATTCTTTAAGGCAATCTCACTTGCGATAGAGATCGATTTTGTATTAATCCTCACCCATTATCTACACAATTCTGAGTGGCGCTCTCTAAGCAATGATTTTGCAATCAGGACTCTTCTATCTCGTATCTTTTTCGTATCTCTTAGGTTGAGTAAAGAGGGAACGCAACTGACCGCGACTAGCAAGGAAGGTGTGGACAGGATCACTGTCTAAGCCACGAACACCACATCCGACACCAAAAACAAGGGAGGCAAATAGCAACATTCACAAACACAAACTGTCACGTAGCCTGTCACAAACATAAACTGTTACCTGCAATACACCTTAAGAACGATGCAGCGTCCAGTGCAGTTCACTACGTTGGAGAAGACAGCAGTGCTCAAAAACAGCGTTAATCTATCTGACTGAATCTATCCATTTTATGGACCACCTCAGTTATTGCTGTATCAAGTTGGCAGTTTATCTGTGCCAGTATATTCAGGCGGTTTGAAACCTTGATCCGGATTAATTTAGATTGATTCGGCATCGTCACTGCTGTCGGGACACTATTTGGGATATTGGGAGGAAATCATTAAGTGGCACCTTTACAATCTATGCGCAAAATTCTAGTGGTGTTATCACTGGTTTTCGTTCTCTTCGTTGGTTCTGCTTGCAGTGCTGTCGATCAGACCAACCGCGTCAGTGCGCCGAATGCCAATCCATCACTGAGCTACGGGCAAAGTTACGGGCAGCTAGAACGAGGTGATACTGCCGCTGGGCAAGACTTTGGCAATTGGGTGATCCAGACAGCACGAGGTCTTGTGCAGGATGCTTATGTGCGCGGTGATGACAAGTTAGGGGTTGTTATTGCTCCCCAAGTTCGTCCAGATGAAGTGCGGCCGCTGGCTCGCTCGCTGGTGCAAGGATTTCACCGTAATGCTCCTAACCGGGATTTGACGGTGTTGATGTATGCTCCGGATAAGAAGCTGATTTTGACCGCCAAGTACAACAATTCAACCAATCAGATTCAATACCAGTAGAGATGGCATTGCCTTGATTCGAGTGTAGTCAATTGAATCAACTGGACAATCAAATAAAAGTAGCTGAAACACCCGCAATGAATCTCGTCGTGAACTGCAACAGGAGCATAAAATGACTAGCAGCAATGAATATAAGCGCCAAATTATGAACGATTTGGCTCAGGGGAATACAGAATCATTGAATGAATTCTCTACTAACCCTGAAACTGAATACGAGAACTTTGACGATTTCGCTCGACGTTCTACCCGCGAAGAGCGGCATCGTTTGTTTGGACGGTCGTTTCACCCTGATCGGATTCCTGCTCAACAAATGGAACCGGAGTTGCAGCAGGCAATTGCTCAGATCAAGCCGAATGAGCGCGATGATGTGGCGCGAGAATTCTTCAAGCATCTCAAGCAGCGCGGACTCAGCGACCGAGATTTAGAGCGGCAGTTGGGGCTTTCGACTCATCATCCGAGTCGCATGTCAGCAGAGGATGTCAGCAAACTAGCCAGCTTTACTTATCACAGCCATCCCGATATCTTTCAAGAAGTACTCGCCGATCAGCCAACGCTGGTGAAGTTCCTGAGTCATCCGCTGGTGGGGGCAGCCTTGGGTGCCATTGCCGCCAAATGGCTAGGAAATCGTCGCTCGTAAATTAGGAATTCATCAGGAATTCGTCCGTTGATTGGCTAAACTGTCAACTCGCTAAGCGCCTTGAGCACGGCTTTCCGTCTCGGGGCGTTTTCCTGTAAGCGACGTGGTTCCTTCTAAGCCACCAAAGCTGCAAGGGATAAGCTTCGGGCAGAATTAAACACTATCTGACTTCTTTCCGTTCTTGAGGTCGCTCTGGCGGCAACGATAGAGGTTCACTATAGAGGCGATCGCCAGTTTCAGCATCAAACCAGTGGAGGTGCTCCGCTGGTAACGACAAAGTCAGAGTTTCTTGTCGCCACGGACGGTCGCTGGGAATCAGTGCGCGCAAGGTGGTGTGATCGGTGCCGCGAATCCGGATGCTGACGAGGTCGCTCATGCCCAAGTTTTCCACCAGCACGACTTTGCCCTGCACGCTATGACCGCGTCCGTTGACCTCCGAAGATACTAGCTCCACATGCTCGGGGCGGATGCCTAGAGTTACGGTGGGAGGTGGGGTGATGCTGCTGGGTAAGGGAATTCGAGCGTTGCCCAAAATCGCGGTCCGCCCGTCACACTGGAGATCAAACAAATTCATCTGCGGACTGCCAATAAAGCCAGCCACAAATCGATTTGCCGGATGGGTGTAGATGCGTCGAGGTGGGTCGAGCTGCTGCAGATAGCCATCGTTGAGCACGGCCACCTTGGAGGACAGCGTCATCGCTTCGGTTTGGTCATGGGTGACGTAAACTACTGGCGTCTGCATCGATTCGAAAATCGACTTCAGTTCGGCCCGCACCTGCTCTCGCAACAGAGCATCTAGGTTGCTGAGCGGCTCATCGAGCAGAAACACAGCCGGCTGTCGCACCAGGGCACGACCCAAGGCCACCCGCTGCCGTTGACCACCCGAAAGCTGACCCGGCTTGCGATCCATGAGGCTATCTAGGCCCAAAAAGCCGCTGACCTCAGCAATTCGCCGCCGAATTTCTTCCGAGGGCATTTTGCGCAGCCGTAGCCCCGATGCCAAGTTATCGTATACCGTCATGTGGGGGTAGAGGGCGTAGCTCTGAAACACCATGGCAATGTTGCGGTCGCCGGGGGCTTTCGAGGTGACCACTTCGCCATTGATTACCACGTCACCCCGCGTTGGCTGTTCTAGTCCGGCAATCATCCGCAGCGTCGTCGATTTGCCGCAGCCCGAAGGTCCCAGCAGGGTGAGAAATTCGCCGTCGTCTACATCTAGACTTAGGTCTTTAACGGGAATTAC
Source organism: Synechococcales cyanobacterium C42_A2020_086 (assembly GCA_015272325.1). Classification (GTDB taxonomy): domain Bacteria; phylum Cyanobacteriota; class Cyanobacteriia; order Elainellales; family Elainellaceae; genus JACYLU01. The sequence goes on from JACYLU010000020.1 coordinate 80,569, forward strand.
CTTCGGGGTGTAGGTTTTGTTCAGGTGTCGGAGTTCCAGCTTAGCCATGGCACGTTCAGAGTGGGAATAAAATTGAAAGAAAGCGTTGAAAAGCGACCGGGAAAACCACCTCAGCCTTTGACAGCACCCGCCGTTAGTCCTTGCACGATCCGGCGTTGGAATAGCAGCACCAGGATCACCAGCGGCAGAGTTCCGACAACCGTGGCCGCCGCCAAGGCTCCGTAGGGAATTTCAAACACTGCTGTACCGCTGATCTGCGCTACCGCCACAGGAATTGTTTTCATCGACTCGCGGGTAATGAAGGTGAGGGCAAAGATGAATTCATTCCAGGCAGCAATAAAGGCGAGAATACCGGTGGTCACCAGAGCTGGCGTCGTCAGCGGCAGCAAAATTCGCACTAGCATTTGCCAGGTGTTGTAGCCATCGACCTTTGCCGAATCTTCTAGATCACGGGGCAACTGCTGAAAGAAGCTGCGCATCACCAGAATGGTCAGGGGAATGTTGATCGCCGTGTAAGGAATGATCAGCGCCAAGTAATTGTTTGCCAGTCCGGTAGCCCGAACGATTTCCAGCAGCCCAATGAACAGCAGAATATAGGGAAACAGCGTCACAATCAGCACGCTGGCCAGCACAATTCGTTCGCCGGGCAGTCGCAGGCGGGCCAGGGCATAGGCGGCAGGGGTTCCCAGAGCTAAGCACAGCAGCGTTGACGTGAAGGCCACAAAGAAGCTGTTGAGCATGTAGTTCAAAAACGGACGGCGATTGAAAATCTCGATGTAGTGCTGCAATGTGAACCGACGTGGGAAATAAACATTGGGGATGGCGGCAATGTCGGCGTTAACTTTAATCGAGGTTAACACCTGCCAGAGAATCGGAGCCAAACTAAACAGCACCACCAGCACGACCGCTACCGTGAGCCAGAGAGTGCGGGCTGAGAAGCGGCTAGGGCGTGCCTCGGCATGGGCAGGTGGATGTGCAGGTGGGTGTACAGTCGTCATGGGGGTTTCTCCAGTTATTCTCTCTATCCTCTCAGGGCAGAACGAGTTCGCGACAGTAGCCAAGCTGCCAGCGCCACCGCCACAATTAGCACAATAAAGGTGATCACTACGAGTGCCGCGCCATAGCCAAAATCGAGGTAGCGCATGATTGTGGCATAGACGTAAATTGACACCGTTTCGGTAGCACCCGCCGGACCGCCGCCCGTCATCACCTGAATCAAGTCAAAGATGCCGAAGGCTTGGGCAAAGCGAAACAATGCGGCAATCAGGATTTGCGGCATCAGCAGCGGCAGGGTAATTTGGCGGAAGCTCTGCCAGGCAGTGGCACCGTCGATAGCGTGGGCTTCGTAGAGGTCGCCAGGAATCGACTGCAAGCCTGCCAGCAGCAAAATACTAATAAACGGCGTCGTCTTCCAGACATCGGCAGCAATTACGGCCATCATGGCCAGGGTGGGTTCGCCGAGCCAATTGATGCCCTGCCCTTGGGGAATAATATTCAGCCGCATCAAGATATCATTCCAGACACCAAACTCGGCGTTAAAAATCCAGGCCCAGGTAGTGGCAATTAAAGCCGTCGGCAGGGCCCAGGGAATGATTGCGATGGTGCGTACAGCACTGCGTCCTCGGAAGGCTTGGTTGAGCACGAGGGCAATCCCCATACCGATCACCAGCTCAAAGAACAGCGAGCTGAGGGTAAACACCGTTGTATTGAAAATGCTTTGCCAGAAGCGACCGTCCTGCGCCATACGGCCGTAGTTCTCGAACCCGGAGAAAACCGGCTGCAGTTCGGTACCCAGGTTTTGAGTATAGAGGCTCAGCCAGAACGAGCGACCGATAGGATAGGCATACACCAACAGTAGCACTAGCAATGCTGGTATCAGCAGCAGCCAGCCGGTGCGTTGTTCTCTGGCTCGAATCGGGTCAGTCATGGCATCGTCTCCAGGTTAGGACGCCGAGTAGCGTCTCAGCAGGGTGCGAGTTTCCTCGGCAGCGGCTCGCATGGCTTGCTGCGGCTCCATTCGGTTGGTCAGAGCAGCGCTGAGGTAGCGTTGCAGAATATCCGAGGCTTGAGCATATTGAGCGACCGGCGGCCGCAGCACCGCGCTCTCTACCACCTCCACCATATCTGGGAAATAGGGATGCTCCTGCACCACAGCTGGATCGGTATAGAGCGAGCGGCGAGTTGGCAGATAGCCGTTCCTTATCGCTAAGCTTCGCTGCGCTTCCTGACTGGCATAGTACTCCACCACCCGCCAAGCAGCATCCGGGTGAGCTGAGCTTTTGGCAATGCCCAGTCCCCAGCCGCCCAAACAGCCGGCACTGTCCTGGCTTTCCGCATGCACCATTGGCTTAATCCCTACCTTGCCCTGAATCGGGGAATCATCGGCGTTGGTCAACGGCAGAGCATAGGGCCAGTTGCGCATAAAAGCCGCTTCCCCATTTTGAAACAGACGGCGGGCTTCTTCTTCTTGATACGTCGTGACGCCCGGCGGCGACACTCGCTCGGTTATCGTGCGGCGGAGGAATTCAATAGCTTGCAGCGTTTCTGGGCGATCTAGCCCCACTTCTAGAGTTTCCGGGTCGATCCAAAAGCCACCGGAACCTGCCAACACCTCGAGAAACATCGCGGAAAGACCCTCATACTGGCGTCCTTGCCAAACATAGCCCCAAGTCGTAGCGTTCGCCTGCTGCAACTGCTTTGAGGCAGCTAGCAACTCGTCAAAGGTGTCTGGGGGTTGCAGCCCGGCTTGTTGCAGCAAATCTTCCCGGTAATACAGCAGCCCAGCATCAGTGCGGATCGGCAGGCGGTAGAGTTTGCCGTTGTAGCGGCTGCCCGCCACATCTGCCGGCAGAAAGTCGCTCAGATCAGCCTCCGAAACCCGATCAGACAAATCCAGCAGCCAACCTGCCGCCGCAAACTTGGGCAGCCAGACCACATCCATCATCACCAGATCGTAGGGCGAGCTGCCCAGCAGGAAAGACGAGGTGTAGAGGTCCTCAATCAGATTCGAGGCGTTGGGTCCCTCAATCACGTCTACTTTAATATCGGGATTCTCTGCTTCAAACGCTTCAATGATGTGCCGCTCTTGGGCTGTGTCGAGGGCAGATGCCAGCATCGTCACGTGAACTGGCTGTTGAGAGAGGACAACCACGCCATAGAGAATAACGCTCAAGCAGATGGCAAAAGCTAATCCCAGCCAACGCCAACGACGTAAAAAACGGAATAGATCGTGCAGCATTTCTCAACTATTTTGAATATGCAAAGCAATCCATTAAAGTACTCGCTGAAGTACAATTTCAAAACACATTTCAAGACAGACTCTAGGCTCAAGATAAAACGCAGAAGTTTAAACGCAAAAGTCTGTTGCCCCAATGCTGCAATTGGACTCAGCTCAGTTCGTTCACTGGCTCGACACCCTGTAGTTTATAAAGTATAGTTCGCTGGGATCATCGTTTGATGGCGGCTTGACCAGCAAGGCAGATCAGGGAATGCAAATTAGGTGAATATAGGAGTAGTAAAAAACACTCACGTTTTATTCAGTTTGCATTCATTTAATTGTGTTAATGAATGGCGTTCAATGAATGACCTCAAGCCATTGGTTGATCCAATGTTGAATCCAATTAACACTTTAGATGTATCAGGCTCTCTACCCAATTACCTCTACCTTCAGGTATACCTCGATACCAATTAAGTTTTATCAATATTTATGAACTTAACAATGTTGCCCCTCAAGTATGACGAACGGGTAGGGCTGGGCAACAGGTTGACTAACAGGTTGACCGGCACTTTGGGTCTGGCTAATGGGTCAGTCAGCCGAGCGTCGCTCAGCCGACTCCGAATCATAGGTTTCCGCTTTGTCATACAAACGCTCTGCCTCATCCAAAATTTGAGCAATTTCAGTTTCTGAGAGGCGTCTGACATAGTTGATCTTGATTTCTTCAAGCAGATCAATCAATAGGTTCTCAAACTCTTGAACATTCTGCTGTTTCTGGAGTTCAGCGGCTAGAGCTTCTCGAAAGCGCTCGAACAGGCGTGTCGTCCTCTCGGACATCGTGGGGTCTTCCCACATGCGCATCAACCCCTGATAGACTCGTTGCGTCAGCGTCTCGGTCAATCGTTCGGTGGTCTGTTTCGATAATTTGCCCAGACCCGGCAAGTAGTTCAACTGTCGATATCCGGGCACTTGGTCAAAAATGACGTAATGCAGGCTATAGCGAATTAGTTCTTCCAATTCAGTTTGAATTTCTGGAAATACATCGTATAGAACAATATTGGAAATACGTGCAGCAATGATTTTAACTTCATTTTGGTTATTCACCTGCACATAAGTTCGCCGCGATTCAGGATAGAGCAACCAGCGCATCACATCTCCTCGATCAATGGCGGACTGCATTTCGTTGATGGCTTGGATGCCAGCCAGTTCAATCACGTCTTTGGCAAAGCCGATTGCGAAATCTCGCCGGGCTTCGGTTTGCAGTAGCTTCAGGTTGATTAGGTCTACCTCTTGCAGGCGAATCGTCACAGGCAGCAGACGCAGCCAGCGCCAAAACGGCAGCAGCAGCAGCAGGTCATACCAGTGTCGAATCAGCGCTTCATACCAGTTCAATTCGAAATAACGCCGCTGAATGGCTTGATTGCGTAGGATGATGTCCACCGCAAAGATCAGCAGAAATGGCAGATCGAGGAGCCAAAAGTAATCGACCGGCTGACCAAAGCGATTGACCCGTTGGTAATAGTTTGCAGCCAGCAAAGGATAGATCTGCTGATCCCAGAAGGCCAATTCGGATGCCCAGCCCGCCTGAGCTAAATGGTCCAGACTCCAGAAGCGCTCGAAGGCGACTAGCGGTGTTTCTGCCCCGGTGCGAGCTTGGAGATCGCTTCTAATGGTTTCCAGCGTCGCGATCTCAGTGCGGGGAAACGGATGATGTTGCACAAGCTGTTGGCTGTACAAGCGCAGTTCTGCCAGTGCCGCACTCACCTCTGGCGTGTCCAGTTCCGTTTCCGCGAGCTGCGATTTTAAGGCAGCCACACGCTCGATATACCGTTGCGTCTCAGGATGCGGGCGGATTCCTTTAATCGGATCGTAGAGTTCAACCAGGCGCGGAAACCACTGCACGTAGAAGGGGCGTAGGTTCAAATAGGTGAGGTCGAAAAAGACCAAGGCCAAATTCACGGCCGCTAGGAGTGCTATCCAGCGCCTAATCCAAAGATGCTGACGCTTGGGCAATGCAGCTGAGTCTAGAGGAGACAGCATAAGGGACCTTGGCTCAACGCAAGAACTGGATACAGACTCGACGAATTCAGCAGATGATCTAGTCAGCAAAATACCCAGAAGCCGAGTGTTTGCTCCTCAGACCTCTGGATATCATATAGCACGAACGGTCCAGCACCAAATTTCAGCCCAAGTGCCCAGCAGCAACGGGACGCAACCTTCGCCTACAGCCTGACCATATCCAGGAAATAGCGCCCTCGATTGTTGCTGCCGGTGGAGACGCGAATTCGGTAAGTGCCAGGATTGAGCGTTCGGGTAATGGCATCAATGCGAGCCGGATTCACCGTGACATTGGTGACTCGTCGCAGGGTTCGATCATCGAGCAGATCGAGCACCATGCGCCGGTTCGGGTTAGACCCCCCAAACTGATTGCCCAGATAAATTCTCAGGCGTCGCCGATTATTCAAGCTGAAGCGAAACACATCTGGAAATTGGCGGTTCACGCTACCCGACGTTGTAAACACTCGATCAAATTGCCCGATCTCCTTGCGTGATCGAGTTCCCAAGCTGAGCGAACGCTGCAGTGGATTTAGCTCTGAATATTGATCTGAATATTGAGATGATAGGGCACTACTTCTAGACGAAAAGTAGGGAGATGGGGCGCTCAAAAATTGAGAAGCCTTTAGAGGCGAAGTCATCACGTGGTCCTTACCTTTGCTTTTTAAGCCTTGAATACCGGTCTACACCGTTAAAAGCTGCGGACATCGAGTGAATCCACTAGTCTGAGACGATAGGATTCTGAGACGATAGGCTGAAGTAGTCATGGATTGCTATAGACAAACACCGCCCTAGACAATGTTGCCATAGATATTGCCATAGACAGATATTGCCGTGGAACATTGCCGTAGACGGCCAGCCTGCAGGAGTTCAGAGGTGAATTATAAAATCATTTTCAACGCAGATCAATATTGTCGAGAATTCTGATCGGAAATCCTGTGGGTGCTGGTGCACAAGACATAGGAAGACACACTGTACTGTCCCAAGCGAGAATGCCTCCACCCCTACGCACGCCGTTCGTAAAGTCCTGTCAAAGCCCTCGTCTTCCAGCTCTGTTTTTCTCTTGACCAACCCTAAAGGATGGGAAGCATGAGCTGAAAATCTTTCCCGCACAAACGCGAGGCAGCATAGAGAAATGTCTACAGAAAATGCCGAGGTCACTTTTTAGAATAAAACAAAAAAATATGAAACTGATATGAATGGCTCCCATTGGTAGATTCATATTCGTTAGATTCTAAAACTGAATTGCAATCAAACTGAGACTGATAAGCATCTATAAAAATTAATTCTAGAAAGTTAACTCTTATGTACTTGCACGTGATGCAAACGACAGCCTAATGACTCACTTGTATAGATACTAGAAGTACTCTTGTTTACAGATATTGCTATAGCTTCAGTAGACCCCAGGGATCTACTGAACTGCCTGGAGAGCTCCTCTAAAATCCAAGCAAGGTGGGTACTAGACCGTTGGCTAGATAGCGGCAGCGGCTGCTAGTGCTCAATGTGGTTTTTCTAGTTTCTGTTTCTAGTTTCTTTTTCCAAATTGCTTGCAAGCGATGGGTGTGAAGGTGTTCAGGATTGGGTGAGAGGGTACCCCTATTCTCCCTCAAGCGTTCCTGTCCACGGGCAGGGGCTGTGACCTGAATGCCAAGACGGTGGAGGTAGCAAGCTAGAGCCGCAGAGCTACTCTCTACGGTGCCGCACTAGTTTTGAACCCATTGGACTAAATCTATTCGACCTAAGGAGTTGCGCTCATGAAGAAGTATGCCCGGTATGTCATAGCCTGTTTATTTGCTTTTACAATTACCCTGAGCTTTAGCGCCTGTGGACCTGTAGGAGAGCGACCTCAGACGACGGTAGAAATTGATCTGCCCTTTGACGAAACAGTCAGCGCAAATGGAGCAGGAGCCTCGTTCCCCGCTCCTCTGTATCAAGGTTGGTTCCGCAATTTGAATCAAAAAGAACCTCGGCTGCAGTTCAACTTTCAATCGGTCGGTAGCGGGGCGGGCATCGAGCGCTTTACGCAGGGAGTAATCGACTTTGGAGCCAGTGATATTGCCATGACGGATGAGCAAATTGCCCAAGTGAGCCGAGGTGTGCTGCTTCTGCCGATGACGGCCGGCAGTATTGTTATGGCCTACAACCTGCCTGGAGTCGAAGAGCTGAGGCTGAGCCGAGAGAACTATATTGATATTTTCCTGGGCAACATTACCAACTGGAATGACCCTAAACTAGCGGCAACCAATCCGGGCGTCACGCTTCCCAATCAAAAAATTTCGGTCATTCACCGTTCCGACGGTAGCGGTACGACGGCAGTCTTCACTAAGCATTTAAGCGACATTAGCCCCCAGTGGAACCAAACCATCGGTTCGGCAACTGCCGTTCAATGGCCAAGCGGCGGCAACAAAACCTTTCTGGGTGGACGAGGCAATGAAGGGGTCACGGCCCTCGTGTCTCAAACTCCTGGAGCCATTGGCTATATGGAATACGGCTTTGCCTCAAAAGGAAATCTCAGCATGGCTACCTTGGAAAACAAAGCTGGGAAGTTTGTCGCTCCCACTCCTGAATCGGGAACGGCGACCTTAGCTCAGGTTGAACTGCCCGAGAACCTACGGGCCTTTATCACCGACCCGCCGGGCGATGGCTCGTACCCCATTGTGACCTACACCTGGATGCTGCTATTCAAAAAGTACGACGATCCAAACAAAGCCATCGCAATGGAGTCCATGGTGCAGTATTGCCTTACCGACGGGCAGAAGCAAGCTCCCCCCTTGGGCTACATTGAACTTCCCCCTAACGTGGTCAAGCAGGTGGCTGCCGCAGCTGATCAGATTACGCCCGACTTCACCATTACGATTCCCGAACCCGGTGCGGCTCAGAGCAGTCCTTAGCCCGCATGACTTTGTCACTGGAGCCTCTGGAAATGTGGGTATGGCGGTGGTGGATCAGTTCTGTCGCCGCCAAATTCCTATTCGCATTGATGCTCGCCCGGCAGGATCTGATCTCGCTAGGTGGCAACAAATTGCTTGCGTTTCTAGCCGTTAGAAGGTAACGTTTTATCCCGAAGTAGTTGGAACCGCTCGTCTCCTTTAAGATTTAGAGGACATCGACCGGCTGGGGTATGAGGAGTGAACAATTTAGTGTGGGAACGGCGATCTGGAGTTGGCTGAGAGCTAGCCTGGGAGCGTGTTCAATCAAAATTAGCCCGATCAGGGAGAGTGGGATCAGCCATCTGATCAGTCAGTGGTGGCGGCTAACACGGCAGCTGCGGTTTGTGCTGCTGCTGGGTCTGAGTTTGTCCCTTGTCTATATGCTGCGATTTCCGAGCGCGGCAACGGCGCAAGCAGTCGCGGCAGCGAGTCCGGCAACCGAGATTCGCGGAGTTTGGCTAACCAACGTGGACAGCGAGGTGCTGCTCACAAAAGATAATTTGCGACAAGCTCTGCGTCGCTTAGAACGGCTCAACTTTAACACCATCTATCCGGTGGTCTGGAATGGCGGTTATACGCTCTACCCCAGCCAAGTCGCTCGGGAGGCGTTTGGGGAAGAAATTGACCCCGAGCCAGGATTGCAAGACCGAGACATGCTGCGAGAAGCCGTTGAGATGGGGCATAACCGCGATCTGAGCGTGATTCCCTGGTTTGAATTTGGGCTGATGGCTCCAGCTGATTCAGAGCTAGTGCGCCGCCATCCCGACTGGGTGACAACCCGCCGTGACGGTACCAAGGTCTTCAATGTCCACGGAGATGACCGTTCCGTATGGCTAAACCCAGCCCATCCCGGCGTGCAAGATTTTCTGGTCAAGCTGGTGACCGAGGTGGTTGATCGCTACAACGTCGATGGTATTCAATTTGATGACCATTTAGGGATGCCAGTCGAGGTCGGCTACGACGCCTATACGATCCAACTCTATCAGCAAGAGCACAACGGCAACCGCCCACCAGAGAACGCCCGCAATGCTGAGTGGATGCGCTGGCGAGCCAATAAGCTCAGCGATTTGATGGTGAAACTCTACACAGCCATCAAAACTCGCAAGCCGGATTGCATCATTTCTCTATCGCCCAACCCTCGTGACTTCGCCTACCAAAACTATCTTCAAGATTGGTATGCCTGGCAGCGGCTAGGTCTGATCGATGAGCTGATCGTCCAGGTCTATCGCACCAACCGCTCTCACTTTGTCACAGAAATTGACCGCCCAGAACTGCGTTCGGCTCGCAGCCGCATCCCGGTAGGAATTGGCATTCTCACAGGCTTGCGGACGCGCAGTGTCCAGACGCAGAGCATCGAGGAGCAGGTTCGCCTAACACGCGATCGCCGGTTTTCTGGAGTTTCGTTCTTCTTCTACGAGTCATTGGGGCAGCGGGATGCAGTCTTCCAGGCGCTATTCCCCGAACCAGCAGAGCGTCCGGCTATTGCATCTGCATCCGCTCGCAGTTAGCTCTGGCCTTCGTAAAAGCAGAATCGCAAATAGGTAACATGGGCAGCCACTCGGACCTTTGACCGCCAGAGTTTTGGGTGGATGGTCGTGTCCAGCGCTCATTTCAATATTTTGCATAAGCAAATTAATATGAAACTTAGCGCGGGAAATGCATCCTGAATCCGAAAATTACGTTATATATCGTTGTAGTACCTGCTAGATGTAGCGTCCCATTGGGCTAAGACTGCTGGCTGAGGCGCTACCTAGAGATGGCTGTTTTCCTTGCCACGTTATTCCACTTGTCGCGGTTTTCTGCTGTGAGTCAATCCCCTCCCAATCGCCAATTTACCCAGCTGGTCATTCTCAGTTTGCTACTGCCCGTGAGCGCTACCGGTTTGCTGGGGGCACTGCAATACTATTCCTGGGGGGGAGCCGTCACCCCGATGTCGGCCACCTTGCTGAGTGAAGGGGCGCGTACCCTTGATTTGCAGGCGCTCGATCAGCTCGTCAACCGTATGAGCGGGCGGCCTCAGCTCTCGCCGCTGCCCACGCCGAAGGAGGTTTGGGAATGCGAGGTGGTTGTGGTGGGAGGCACCTTGGGTGGAATTTCAGCGGCATCGCAATCTATGACCTCGGGAGCCAAAACCTGTTTAATCGAGCTGGCGCCGTGGCTGGGTGGGCAGATCAGCTCGCAGGGCGTTTCTGCCATTGATGAATCATCCTCGATGCAGGCGGCGCAGAACTTTGCTCCCACCTGGATGACGTTCAAGCAGATGATTCGCCAAGAGCCAGTTGAACTGCCCTCTTGGACCAATCTCCCGTCGCCGCAGGCAGCCGCCAGCATTAACAGCTGCTGGGTGGGTAATCTCTGTTTTCCACCCAAGGCCGGAGCGAGCGTGTCTGAAAAACTGCTGATCGAGGCGGCCCGCAATGCCCCCGACAGCCGCTGGCAGACTTCAACGGCGTTTAAGGGTGCTGAGTTTGACCCAACCGGACGGCAGATTACTGCGGTCTATGCCGTGCAGCGAATTCCGCGCCGCGCTGACTATGTGCCGCTGGGGCGACCATCGAAAGAGCTACCTTCCTGGTACTCCTGGTCTTCGGACGAGAACTTTGCCAAAGTACCGATTCGGCTACAGGCTCCACCTGGTAAGCCAATGGTGGTTATTGATGCAACCGATACCGGCGAGCTGATCGGCTGGGCAGGCATTCCCTATCGGCTAGGCTCAGAAGCCCGTACCACGACCAGCGAATCCTTTGCTTCCCGGCGAGATAATCCTGACTGCACCCAAGCCTTTACCTATCCGTTTGTTTTAGCCATTAAAGACGATCAGGGGGCAAGCCTGGCAGAACTGTCGCAGATCCAGCCCGACTTTCCCCGTGAAGAGCACCGCCAAGACTACGATTTACAGGGCTTCCCGATGTTCCGTGGCGCCAGCTTGTTCAACTATCGGCGGATTGTGAGCACAACCCAGAGCGATGCCCGTCTAGGCAGCCCTGCTGCTGGCGACATGACGATGATTAACTGGAATCGCGGCAACGACTGGACCTTGATGGACCCTCCCCTGATTCTGAACGAAAAGAAAATCAGCGAAGATGGGCAACACCAGAACTGGATGGGAGGGCTGTCGCTGAGCGCGCTACGCCATGCCGAAGAACATGCCCTGCTGTTTGCCGAATGGCTGATGGAAACCCAAGCTAGCCCCGAGTTTCCTTTAACCTACCTCTCGGGGGCAGAGGCTCCGATGGGTACAGTTTCCGGACTCAGCATGATGCCCTATATTCGCGAAGGGCGGCGCATTCTGGGCCGGTCGGCTTATGGTCAAAACGAATTTATGCTGCGGGAAGCCGATGTACGCACCGATATGCGGGGCAGCCGCGACCTCACCCCGACGACCGTGGCCGTCACCCATTACCGCATCGACATCCATGGCTGCCGCTACCGCAATTGGAAGGAGTCGTGGGAAGCGAGCAGTGCGCCTCTAGAGGCCGAAGACATGATCAAGCCGATCTATATCCCCCTAGAAGCGCTGATTCCCCAGGGGGTAGATAATCTGCTAATTGGCGGGAAGAGTATCGCTGCAACTCACATTGTTAATGCTGCCACTCGCGTTCACTACGGTGAATGGGTGATTGGGGGAGCCGCCGGAGCCACGGCAGGCTGGTTCATTCAGCAGCAGCAACCGCAATCCGGATCGCCGCAATCCGCTGAGCAACCGACGGGCTGGGTGATGGCCGATATCCCGCGACTGGGGCTGACTTCTCAGCTTCAAGCCCATCTGGAGCAACAGGGACTGCGTTTAAAGTGGTAAAAGTGGTAACGGCAGGCTACCCGATACACCTGTGCAGATGCCGCCTGTCGGTGTAAAGCGTATTGGGACGACAGGACAGCATTAAACCACCCGCATTAGCACCTCTCACCCATCGGCCACCTACAGTCCCCGTGCGGGAACAAAGTAATCTGCCCAAGCGTCATGTCCTCAACGTTTACAGGGGGCAATGAAGGTTGATGATGTAACGCATCCATTTTGCTGAATTATTTGCTAATTAGTTTTGCTAAAGTTCTGCTAAATCAGCGACTTCGCTCTTGCTCAGCCAGATCTAGAGCCGTCATTTATTGTGCTTAAGTAAGGACTCAATTAGAACCAAAAGCACATCTTTAATGAATAGGATCACCCTGTATTTTTAGTTTTTGCTTGCACTTCAAATAGGGCATTGTCCGCTTAGTCGTGATTGTTTTGGTACCAGTTTGCACTCCGTAGTCGTGCCCGAGTTCATCTGCTTTTCAAGTGATGTAGCCTCGATACGGTTGCTGGGTTTTGCCCAACCTAAACGGTCTAGAATTCGAGGAGAGGTTGAGATTTAAACGTGTCTGAGGATACGTCAACTCAATCCTAGTCAAAGATCAAAAAATGAGTCTTGCTAGTCGATACCAGCAATTCAGCTGCTCAAGTGATTTGTCTTGCTTATAAAGGTTGCAATCTATTTCCTGCTATGGGTATATAGTTTTGACGTACATTTAAAGCTTTACTGAGTTGTGTGTTCGGCATTCCAGAAATGGAAGCCATCTTTGCTGAGAGGAGTGCGGTTTTATCAAATGGTTTTTGATCAAGTTGTTCAAAGCTGCTCAACTCCTCTCTGGACACAGAGCATTAATAGCAGGATGTTGATTCATGATTGATACTCAATCTAACAAGGAGAACTCAGCAATGACTCTACGTGGCATCAAACTTTTGACGGGTGCGGCAGTTCTGCTGGTAGCTGGTTTCGCTGCGGTGCAACCTAGTGTGGCTCGTCCATCATCCGCACCGCTCCTGAGCCAAGTCAATGTGCCCGAGCGGGAGGGGGTACCTCAGCTCACCACTGAAGAAGTGCGGGGGCGGATTACCAGCATCAGCGGAGACCAAGTTCAGGTGCGCTTGGCTAGCGGCGAAGTTCGGACTTATACCATCACGGCGAGTGAGCAGCAGCGCAACCAGCTTCGAGTTGGCGGAGATGTAGCACTGACGGTTCGGCAAGGAACGGTAGTTGCCATCAACAACTCCTCAATTGAAACAACCGAATCGACCCAGACTTCTGGAACCGTGCAGTCGGGGCAAACCTCCTCTACTACAGTGATCCGCCGGGAAACCACTGTGCGCACCGAGCCACAGGTAACCCAAACTAGCCCTGCTCCTGCCACAACACCTGCCACAACAGGCGACGATACGCCCGCGGCGCAGCCGGTTCGCGGCCTGTGGTAAACGCAAGTTGGGGCATTGGGCCTGCATGGCGTTCTGCCCCACTTCGTTCCTATAACTTGGGTATACAGCTTGGGTATACGGTGGGTATATTGGTGCTGGCCTCGGCAGCTAGCGTATGGCGTGAACTGCTGTACTGAGCTGCTGAGGCTAGGTTTAGCTGGAGTCAAGCGTTCTGAAGAATTCGCTATAGTGTTTGCAGGCAGTTTAACTGAGATTCAGTTCAATAGAAATGCATGGGTGTGGAGTTTGAACGGAAGCAGCAAGAAGCGGCTCGCGAGCCGTATCCTGATTTAGGGCAGGCTTGTTTAAAACGGGATAGATATTTGAAACAGGATAGACGGCCTCGACGCCGCCTCTGGGCCTGGTTACTGCTGCTGTGGGTGGGGTTGAATGGTGTCGCTCTCATTTACAGGATACAAGGCAGCGGAGTTGCTGGAACCTGGCATATTGATCCCGATCCTCAGCCGGTGGTGGGAGAGCCGGCTTTAGTCTGGGTCGCGTTGACCCGCAATGGCAAGGAGCTGTCGCTAGATCAGGGCAATTGCCAAATGGGAGTATACGCGCTGCCCCGCAACCAAGGCGATGAGCCGCTGTTGCAGCCCACCCTGACGCCAAGAGCGGTAGAAGCCCATCCCGAAGCTCCCAGCGCTGCAGTGGCCTTTCCCCACAGTGGGCAGTATGAGCTAGAGCTAGGCTGTGTACCTAAAACAGCGTCAGACTTTCGGCCGTTTCAGCTCACCCACGAGGTCGCGGTGACAACTGGTGCTGCCGCATTGTAGCCCATTTGGACGGTTGTCCCTTGGATGGGTATTGCTGCCCTTGCTGTCTGCGGCATTGCGATGCTGCTGCAATGTTGGCGTTAATCATTATCCGAAATCACTCGAGCAGTATTGCTATAAAGTATTGCTATAACTTAGACAACAGCCTAGAACTGACGTGACCACCTGTTCTGACTCCAGCGTTCTACAATCACCTTCGTTTGGGTGAAGAATTCGACGGCGTGCTGTCCCTGCCCATGCAAGTCGCCGAAGAAGCTGTCTTTCCAGCCGCTGAAGGGAAAGAAAGCCATGGGAGCCGCAACGCCAATATTGATGCCGATGTTGCCTGCCTCAACTTCGTAGCGAAAGGCACGAGCCGCCGCGCCGCTGCTGGTAAACAGACAGGCCATGTTGCCATGCTGACCGCTGTTGATTAGAGCGATGGCGTCTTCAATCGTATCGAGGTGGATCAGGCTCAGCACCGGACCAAAGATTTCCGTTTTGGCGAGTTCGCTGCTTGGGTCTACATTCTGCAAAATCGTCGGGCGAATGAAGTTGCCCTGTTCGTAGTTAGGAATCTGGGGTGAGCGACCATCTACAAGCACGGTGGCTCCGCTATCAGCCCCCTGCTGAATGATTTGCTCGATGCGCTGGCGGCTTTGCGGCGTAATCACCGGACCCATCTGCACTCCGTCTTGCAACCCATAGCCCACTATTCGACTCGCCGCCGCCTCAGCAATTGCGTTGGTGTAGGTGTGACGAGCTTCTCCGACGGTAATAGCAATCGATGCCGCCAAACAGCGCTGCCCCGCACAGCCAAAGGCACTGTCCGCCGTGATGCGAGTGGTCATCTCCATATCAGCATCCGGCAGAATAATGACCGGGTTTTTGGCACCGCCCTGACACTGCACCCGCTTGCCGTTCGCCGCCGCACGACCGTAGATGTAGCGAGCTACCGGCGTCGATCCCACAAAGCTGATAGCTCGGATTAGCGGATGATCCAGAATCGCGTCTACGGCGTTCTTGGAGCCATTCACTAGATTGATCACGCCCGGCGGCAGATCCAGCCGGTCAATGAGCTGAAAAATCTTCTGCATCGTCAGCGGCACCCGCTCTGAGGGTTTGACGATGTAGGTATTACCGCAGGCGAGGGCGTAGGGCAGAAACCAGAAGGGAATCATGCCGGGAAAGTTGAATGGTGCAATCACAGCAGCTACACCCAAGGGCTGCCGGATCATGAACTCATCAATGCCGCTGGCAATGTCTTCTAGAGTTGTGCCCTGCATCATCATGGGAATGCCGCAGGCAATCTCGACGTTCTCAATCGCTCGTCGCAGTTCGCCCTTCGATTCCTCCAGGGTTTTGCCGCACTCAATCGTGATGGTCTGCGCCAAATCGAGGAAGTGCTCCTCCATCAAGTTCTTCAGCCGAAACAAATATTGAATGCGCTGAGTGGGAGGGGTGCGTCGCCAGGTTTGAAAAGCTCGCTGGGCAGATTGAGCCGCGTGATCCACATCCTCAGGGGGCGAAAGAGGCACCTTAGCCAACGTTTCGGCAGTAGCCGGATTGACCACATCCAAATAGTCTGCCGTTTGCGAGTAGCACCACTGACCGTCAATATAGTTCTGCAGAATCGAAAGCGTCGGAGATTGAGTCATGCAAACTGATTCACTGCGAAATGAATGAGCAACCCATGCAGAATGGCTTGTTTACTCATTGTGCCGCTAATTTCCAGCCCTGACTATTCTGCACTCGTCGAAAATCAAAAGCCTGCCGGACCCATCGAGAACGCAACTGGCTCCGGCTCCCCCGCAAATTCGTCATTATAGATAGGAATAGATAGGAGCAGTCTCCCCCCATTCTTCTGTCCCACTATGTCAGACTTCAACATCCAAGCCCCGTTCCAGCCAATGGGTGACCAACCCAAGGCAATTGCACAGCTCACGAAATATATCGAAGCCGGACACCCCTACCAAACGCTGCTAGGAGCCACAGGAACCGGCAAAACCCACACAATCGCCCGAGTGATCCAGAATGTTGGGAAGCCAACGCTGGTGCTGGCTCACAACAAGACGCTGGCAGCCCAGCTTTGCAACGAGCTACGAGAGTTTTTCCCAAATAATGCCGTTGAGTACTTTATCAGCTATTACGACTATTATCAGCCGGAAGCCTACATTCCCGTTACGGACACCTACATCGCCAAAACCGCGTCGATCAATGACGAGATCGACATGCTGCGCCACTCAGCCACCCGCTCGCTGTTTGAGCGCAAAGACGTGATCGTGGTGGCGTCGATTAGCTGCATTTACGGCTTGGGGATTCCCTCAGAGTACCTCAATGCTTCGATTCCCTTTAAGGTGGGCATGGAGGCAGACCAGCGGCAGATTTTGCGGGATTTGGCATCGGTGCAGTACGAGCGCAACGATCTCGATATCGGGCGGGGCAAGTTTCGGGTCAAGGGCGATGTGCTAGAGATTGGTCCAGCCTATGAAGATCGGATTATTCGCATCGAGTTTTTTGGCGACGAGATCGACGCGATTCGCTACATCGACCCAATCACCGGCGAAACCTTGCAAAGCATGGATGCTCTCAATGTCTATCCAGCTCGCCACTTTGTCACACCAGAGGATCGACTGGAAGAAGCCTGCAACGCCATCGAGGAGGAACTGCGGGAACGGCTAGTTGAGCTAGAGCGCGAAAATAAACTGCTAGAGGCGCAACGGCTAGAGCAACGCACCCGCTATGACCTAGAAATGCTGCGGGAAGTCGGCTACTGCAACGGCGTGGAAAACTATGCTCGCCATCTGGCTGGCCGCCCTGCCGGTTCGCCGCCTGAGTGCCTGGTGGACTATTTCCCTCAAGACTGGCTGCTGGTGATCGACGAGTCCCATGTGACGATTCCGCAGCTCCGCGGCATGTACAATGGCGATCGCTCTCGCAAGATGACGCTGATCGAGCACGGGTTTCGTCTGCCGAGTGCCGCTGATAACCGACCGCTCAAGGCGGAGGAGTTTTGGCAGAAGGTGAATCAGTGTATTTTTGTTTCCGCAACACCAGGCACCTGGGAATTGGAAGTCTCTGATGGCAAGTTTGAGGTGCAGAGCGACGGCAAGGGCGAAAGCAAATTCTATGTTCCCGGTACTGGGCGAGTTGTGGAGCAGGTGATTCGTCCTACCGGCGTCGTTGATCCCGAAATTTCGGTGCGCCCCACCGACGGTCAAATTGACGATTTGCTGCACGAAATTCAAGAGCGGGTGCAGCTCAACGAACGAACGTTAGTCACAACGCTGACAAAACGCATGGCAGAAGACCTGACAGAATATCTACAAGAACGTGCCATCCGCGTCCGCTATTTACACTCCGAGATCAACTCCATTGAACGTATCGAGATCTTGCAGGATCTGCGGCAGGGCGATTTTGATGTGCTGATCGGGGTAAACCTGCTGCGAGAAGGTTTAGACCTGCCAGAAGTATCGCTGGTTGCTATTCTTGATGCTGATAAGGAAGGCTTCCTGCGGGCAGAACGCTCGCTGATCCAAACCATCGGGCGGGCAGCGCGGCATGTGCGTGGGCAGGCGATTCTCTATGCCGATACCCTGACAGACAGCATGGAGCGGGCCATCAGCGAAACCGAACGCCGCCGCAAAATTCAGCTGGAATACAACGAAAAACACGGCATCACACCTACACCCATCGTCAAGCGCTCCAACAACTCGATTCTGCAATTCCTAGAGGTGTCGCGGCGGCTCACGGCGCAAGAGCTAGAACAAGCCTACGAACACGCCGACGATCTGCCGCTCGACAATATTCCAGATCTGATCGTCAAGCTAGAAGCTGATATGAAGGAAGCCGCGAAGAAACTAGAGTTCGAAGAAGCAGCCAAACTGCGCGACCGCATCAAGCATCTGCGCGACCGGATGCTGGGCAAGCATTAGCGGAGAACTGCTGCTCGCTCCCAGCTTGATTGGCATCAGACCCCTTAGACCGCAATGTATTCAGAGCGATGCGCTAAGCGTGGATTAGTATCTAGCGCTTGGCACAGCCTCTCTAGGGCAGAAGCTTGTTCTTCAATCATGCGATAGGCTAGATCCTTAAGTCTGCGAATGTTGATCTCGCTGGTATCATCCATAGCATTGTGGGTTTCGTCGAGATCAATCTGAAATCGGTAATAATGTTGCTCTGTACAGGCTGCTCGTAAAAAGCTGCTTAACTGGGAATCTACGGACTCACTCTGTCCATCAAACGTGATGTGAATAAAGGGCTGAATCCACTCTAGTTTGCCCCATTTCTGCACCGTTTCGTAAGCGTAGGAATGGGCCAAGGCCCCCGTCCCCAAGGAAACGATTAGGATTTGCGGCAGATATAACTCCTCGATGGCTTGAACTCCTGCGGCTTCCTGTCGTCGTCTGTAGTCCATTCGTGCTTCCAATGCCGCGAGCAGCGTGGGATTGTTGGCGTAAACGGCACCATCAATTAGTGAGTAAAATCCTCGAGGGGTATCTCGATGGCTTGTGGGCATGCGATACGGTTCAAAGAAGGTTGGAGCTGCTGAAGTGGCCATTGCTGCTTGCTTCATCGTAAAACCGCTGCAGATTCTACGAAAATTCAACGAATTGTCATGCTCTTCTGCATTGGGATTTCCCGTAAAGAAGATTGGCTTACGCAGTTGCGTATCATAACTGGTCACAAAAATATCAGTTAATGCTTGATCAAGAGTTGTCTCCCCTAGATATTCTGAAAAGACAGCTTCTTTCCCTTTAGAGCTATGTTTTGGATTAGATAACCATTCGTCAACTCGTCCTGGAAACCGTTCCTGAAAAATGCGTTTCCCTTGTGTACAGTAGAGATCAACTAAATCTGCAGCCGAATACTGAGGACGTTGAGGAGTTCTGCTATGAGGTTTAGTTAAACCCATGGCCAGCACTCCGCCCGTTGATGTTCCCGCAATTAAATCAAAGGACTCTGCAATCGATTTGCCACTGCACTTCTCTAGCTCTGCCAAAATCAGAGCCGGAATAATGCCGCGAATACCGCCTCCATCAATGGATAGAATCTTGTACCTGTAGGTCATGGGGCTTTAGAGGAATGAACGGGGAGTGAACTACGACTGTCGGTAGATCCACCGCTGGGATAGATGATTCCCTATCCTTTTCCGCTTAATTTGGCGAAAAATAGGGGAGATTTGTTCCATCCCGCCCGCCAAGCTGCATCTGAATCTAGCCTCTATCTAGCTTCTATCTATTCTCTATAAAATTCTGATGAGGTGAGGCAATGTCAGATAAAACTCCTGTAAAGGTGAGAACCCAAGCCGCAGAATATCTGAACAGAACATCTGAAAAAACTAGAATGTCCTAAAGGTGCTGTCAGGCTTGCTGCGTACTGCGGTGCCCTCGGCCAAGAAATCTTGATTCAAGGTCAAGAAATCTTGGTCAAAATGCTACAGAGCTGTTTGCCACCCCTTAACGCAGCCGATCTACAATCGTAAAGACCTTACCTAGATTCTCCGTCGATTTCCCCCTCCCATTCGTTTGGTTGGGGGATCGTTATGTGTATGGTCTTGCGGCTCCTCGCATGGCATCGCACTCTAGCACGCAACCACCCTCTTCTCCCTGCTCTTATTGAATTCTTCTGAAACTATGACTGACATTGTTGAACTAGACGGCCGCACCTTTGTCCCTGCTGAGGAATTCAGCCCACCAGAATCAGATTACGTGTCTACGAAACGGGATCAACCTACCTTAACCCTCAAAGATGATGATCTGTTCCTGATTACGGATACGCTGGGCAATGTCAACGGGTCGCCCAAAGAAGAGAGCAACAGCAGCTTGGGGCTGTTTTGTCGAGATACCCGTTTCCTCAGCCTGCTGGAAATGCAAATTGAGAAACGAGCTCCGGTTTTGCTTAGCAGCACCGCTCAAAAGGGGTTTGCCCTTTCGGTGTTGTGCGCTAATCCCTATGTGGAAAATCGGCTGCCGGCGGAAGTGATTGGAATTCAGCGTGAGCTAGTGCTCAACGGGGCACTGTTTGAAGAATTAACAATCACCAATTACAGCCGAGAGCCTCTCAGCTTTGAGTTGAGCCTCACCTTTGGAGCCGACTTTGCAGATCTGTTTCAAATTCGCGGTTTCACTCGCGAGCATCAGGGGCAGCTCTTGCAGCAGGTGCGCCCCGGACAGAAGACGCCCGATGTTGCCTCATTGCAGGAGTTGGCCTTGGAAACCGGCGAACTAGCGCTGGCCTATCAAGCCCTAGATGGAGCGTTGGTGGAATCGCGGATTCAGTTTTCGCACCGCAAACCAGATCGGTTTTCAGGGTTCACAGCAATCTGGCAGCTCTCTCTAGACTCTCACGAAACCCAGCAGATTGGCTACCGCTTGCAGCCGCTGATCAACAGCCGCGCTGCTTCGGGCGTGAGTGCGCCGATGACCCTGCGACAGGCCATGGCAGCCGAATCGATGGAAGAGCAGAACTGGTGTTCCTCGGTGACGCGGATCCGCTCCGACAACCGCGCCTTCAATCAGGTGATTGAGCGGGCCGAGCAGGACATCTATCTGCTGCGGCAAACCTTTGGCAAGGACAAAATCCTGGCGGCCGGCATTCCCTGGTTTTCAACCCTGTTTGGGCGCGATTCGATCATTGCCGCTGCCCAGACCCTGATTCTCGATCCACGGATTGCCTGTCAGACGCTGCACATCTTGGCGCAATACCAAGGTAAAGTCGATGACGAGTGGCGAGAAGAGCAGCCCGGTAAAATTCTCCACGAGTTGCGGCTAGGGGAAATGGCTCGCTGTGGCGAAGTGCCCCACACCCCTTACTACGGCACGGTCGATGCTACGGCCCTCTGGTTAATGCTCTACGCCGAGTATTATGCCTGGACCCATGACCGCGACACCCTAGAGGAACTGTGGGACAATGCCCTGGCCGCCATGGAGTGGATTGACCGCGGCTGCCGCAGCACCGGCTACCTCACCTACTACCGCAAATCTAGCAAGGGCTTGCGCAACCAAGGTTGGAAAGATTCCGAAGACTGTATCGTGAACCGCAAAGGGGAGCTAGCCGAAGGCTCAATTGCCCTCAGCGAAGTGCAGGGATACGTCTATGCTGCCAAGATGCGCCTCAGCGAAATTGCCCGCCTGAAAAAGCGGATTGATCTAGCCGACCGCTGGCAAGAGGAAGCCAAAGAGTTGCAGGCTCGCTTCAACCGCGACTTTTGGGTCGAAGATCAGGGTTACTGCGCCATGGCACTAGATGGAGACGGCAATCCGGTGGACGGCATTGGCTCCAATCCGGGTCATTGCTTGAGCCTGGGGATTCTCTACCCCGAGAAAGCGCGCAGCGTCGCCGAGCGGTTGCGGGCACCCGATATGTTCAATGGCTGGGGAATTCGCACCCTCAGCAGTTTGTCGCCCGCCTACAACCCAATGGGCTACCACATCGGCTCGGTTTGGCCCCACGATAATGCTTTGATCGCATTGGGATTACGCACTCTGGGTTTGACCGAGCAAGCACTGGAGGTGGCACAAGGCATTATCGATATGACGCTGCAACAGCCCTATCAGCGGCCCCCCGAGCTGTTCTGTGGCTATGAGCGCACAGTGGATAATAGTCCAGTGCGTTACCCAGTGGCTTGCTCACCGCAGGCCTGGGCGACAGGAGCGATTTTCCAGTTTTTGCAGATTATGGTCAACTTGGTGCCAGATGCGCCGAGCAACTGTCTGCGGGTGATCGATCCGGCTTTGCCTGAGTCGGTGCATCACCTGTCGTTGCAGAATCTGCGCATCGGGGAAACCCTACTCGACTTGGACTTCGAGCGCTCGGGCAGCACAACGGCTTGTCGCGTCACCAAGAAGCGGGGCAATCTGCGGGTGATCATCGAAGCTTAGCCTGTTGCTCGCGGCTATACAAAACCCGCCCCTGCCGCACGGTGAGCAATACATCTTCGGGGGTAACGCGGGTGACAATTGAGGCAATTAGATGGCGGCTGGCGCGGAGATGGGGCTGGGTAAAGTCTAGCACCACAAAATCGGCGGGCAAGCCGGTGTCGAGATAGCCATAGACATCGGGCAGAAAGCCGCGGATGTTGCTCGTCACCATCTGGAGAATGCTCACCGGGTCGGGGCGGACTGCATCCCCAAATTGGCTTTTGGCGACTTTATAGGTGAAGTCGAGTTCCGCCAGCAGATTGGGGCTGTTGAGTAAGCCATTGTCAGTGCCTAGTAGCAGGTTCGCCTCGCTATCGATGAGCGGCGCAATCGGCGGCAACGGCAGCCCCAGATTGGCATTGGCACGGGGATTGAGCACCACATTAACACGGTGCTGCGACAGTAGAGCAATTTCGGATGCATCCGCCACCGTGGCATGGATCACCAGATCGGGCTGGAAGAGATCGAGTGCCCGCTCTAGGTCTCCCCGACCGGTGATCGCCAAACTCGCCTCGCGATAGCCAGCGTTTTCTAGACAGTGAATCGCCCGCCGTTTCTGCCGCTGCTCCGTGATCTGGCGAATCTGGACCCAGGCGGCATCCGTGAGGTCGTTCATTGTGCTTTCCGAGAAGCCATCTGCCACCTCTAGCAGTGCTTCCAGTTCTGCTTGCGCCTGCACCGAGAGGTGTGCTTGATTGTGCTGTAGCTCGGCCGCGCTGAAGGGTAAGGTGTTAAACTGCCCCAAAATGATAGAGCGAACGCCGGTCGCCTCAGACGCTCGCCGCAAGAGCTGGCTGCCATACACTCCCTGTTCGCGAAAATCGACATGGGCAATTGTGCCGCTCCTAGCCATGTAGCGCAGGTGGTGCGTGATGTGGTCGAGGTGGTCCGCCTCGGTTTGCTTAGCCAGTTCGCGGTACTTATAGCCATTGGGGCGAAAGAAACCCGCCTCTAAGGTCATGCCCGTTGCCCCATCGGGCAGGCAGGAATCGCCCATATGAGTGTGACAGTTGTACATTCCCGGCATGATCACCCAGGTGCCACGTTCCAGCGCTTGGCACGGTTCACCCCGATCAATACGCTGAATGGTGTCCCCTTGAACCACAAAGCGATGGCAATGATGGGGGCAAAGGTCGGGACCGTAGAGCAGAATGCAATCGCTGAAGTCAAACATGGCAGTCAAACAGGGCGGCAGATCTTGAAGCTTACGACTGCGGCAACAGCACTGGCTGAGCTGGCAGCGGCTGATGGGTCACGGTATTGAAGCGGCAACCTTCTGAAAGGACATGCAGCTTAACGCCAAATACCGACATCGACTGCTCGGGCAGCGCCGCATCCCGGTTTGTGTAGGTAATGGCCGATTCATCAATGATGGTAACCGCCCCTTCGCCGATCACTTCAAATTCATGACCCTGGACGATAATGGCTGTATTCTCATCGATGCCGATGCCCACCAGCGAAGGATTTTGCAGCAGTGCCGTCAACAGCCGCCCCAACCGCCCCCGCTGGGCAAAATGCTGATCCAATACCATCTCTTTGATGAACCCTAGCCCGGTCCCTAGCAGCACTGCATCGCTACGAGGGCTAGTATCCGACTCGCCGCGCAGAATCATGACCTCAGGCATAAT
Source organism: Synechococcales cyanobacterium C42_A2020_086 (assembly GCA_015272325.1). Classification (GTDB taxonomy): domain Bacteria; phylum Cyanobacteriota; class Cyanobacteriia; order Elainellales; family Elainellaceae; genus JACYLU01. The sequence continues at coordinate 104,306 of JACYLU010000020.1, forward strand.
CGCAGCACCGGCGCTAGTTCCCGCAATCACCGCTCCATCGGCGTGTCGCTTGTGCAGGGCATCCTCTAGCAGCGTCCCCTTGATTCGCTCTACAATTCGTGCCTGATCACCGCCGGTGAAAAAGATGCCGGTTGCCGTACCAATAGCCCGCACCGCCGCAATGTGGTTGGCATCCTCCGAGTCGCGGGTATCGACGACGGTAATTTCTGCCGCTCCTAGCCGTTGAAACACCTCGATATAGGTCTCGCCCGCCTCCCACGGCTCACTGGTGGCGGCTGTGAGCACCACAATCTGTGCTTGAGTGCCGCCTGCTAAGCGCACAAACTCTCGCAGAATCTGCTGGTCATGCTCTCGGTCTTCGGCCCCTCCAATAATTACCAGGGGTCCGGGCTGGGGAGTCATCATGGGGCAATTATTGACCAAGTTCACTGCTGTTGCCAACCTGTTACCAACCATTTTGCGGCAGCGCGTCAAGAGTCTACTATCTACGCTCCTCAGGAATCCGTAGCAAACCCATCATTTCGTCGCACCTGCCAGCACTAGCCGCTAGTATCCAACCCAGCTCCCAACCCAGTGTCCCAGCGTTGATAGTTTGTTGGTAGTTTGTTGATAGTTTGGTTGATAGTTTGCCCGTCAATCCGGCCTAGAAACAATCCACAAAAGCAAGCTGATTGGCCAGCTCGAGAGCAAGACTAAAAGCACAACTAGGCAGCCAGACTTACCACGACGCTCGGCATCCGTATAGACCCAAAATAAACTCCAAATCAGCACCCCTAAAAACAGGAGCGCCAACACCGTTAGGGCTGCATCTGTAGCTGGGGACGATGCTTGAGCCAGCAAAGCGTTAAGGATATTCATTATTCATGCCATTTCTCTACTGTTTCCTCGATATCTCCTGATCACCAATGCGTCAAGATGCAATGTTCCAGAACAATAAAGGCAACGGTTAAGAGGCGAGAAGACATTCCTTAACGGCTGAGCACAATCGTTATGCAGCTCAATTTCTAGATGACAGCCCAGATAAAAAGTTAATTAGCTTGCGATATTTGCCTACAAGTTAGGTTAGAAGTCACCTACAAATAGTGATCAATCAATAACGCAGTCACAATTGCAAAGCCTGTAATTCCCAGAGCTAGCAGCGGATTTTGCCCCTGGGTCACGGCAATATAGGCAGGAATTCCGGCACCGACACCAGCGGTCACGGTTGCAGCGAGCCAGTCTTTCTTGGTGTTTTTGTCGTACATATTTTTGATGGGTCAGGTCGATTTGATGACAGCACCTTGAGCAAGCTTGAACAAGCCCAAAAGCGCGATTGGTATTAAATCGCTCAACATTAAATGCTCAAATCAACCTACCATTTCGGCTCACACCCTTCGTGGGAGACTCCTCATCTTGTAATCAAGCTTTAGATACACTCAAGTTTCTTCATGAAGAAGACGAAGAACTGTAAAGGCTGGGCATGGCCAGCATCAGGCTTCACTCTAGTCGTTCTAGATTGCCTGCCTTCACCCAACCCTCTGGGCCGGTTTCCCCCAAACGAATCTTCTGCCAGCTTCCGTCAGGACTATCTTCGAGGACAATCACGTCTCGGTTGTATTCCACGCCACCGATCTGCGGCGCATCACTACCAGGCTGCTGGCGCAGAATCAAGCCAATCGGCTGAATCACTCGTGCCCGATAGCCTTGTGGGGCTGGAGGGGGGCTGGGTTCTGGTTCTGGGCTAGGAGGCGCTTCTGCCACGGGGCTAGGAGGCGGTGCCGTGGGGCTGGCAGCCACCGTGGGCGATGGATCATTAGGAAATGAGGGGCGTGGTGGCGGCGTGGCCACTCGTGTCAGCAAATAGCGAGTTAAGCCTGCTCCCGCCAGAAACAGCAGCAGGATGGCTAGGGTAAAGCCCAGCACAAATTTGAAGAGGTTAGACAGGCTCGTTGTCATACCGCACCGTCCATTGGTCGAAGGCGATAAAAGGACTCCTTATTGTAGAGACTGATGTTGAATCCTGCTACCCAGTCCAGTCTGGCGTGAGGCAAGACGCACTCGTCCCGTTGCAGCCCACTCTTGCAAAAGCTGAATTTGGTCCTGTGCCGTTCTGGCCAGCGGAATAATTTGACTGGCTGCCTCTAGAATATCGTCTGTGGTAAAGTCGCGGTTTTGACTAAAGCCAATGTGCATGGCTTCTGTGAGCATCTGCTCAATTTCGGCACCAGAAAAGTCGGGTGTCTCGTAGGCAAGCCGGTCGAGATCGTAGCTCTGCACGTTGTGGGGACGCAGGCGAGACAAATGCACCGCAAAAATGGCGCGGCGTTCTTCCTGAGTCGGCAAGCCCACGAAAAAGATCTCATCAAGCCGACCGCGCCGCAGCAGCTCGGGTGGCAGTGCTTGAATATTATTGGCTGTAGCTACTACAAACACCGGTGAGGTCTTCTCGGCAAGCCAGGTAATGAATGTGCCAAAGACGCGGCTGGTTGTCCCTGAGTCGCTGCGTCCATCGAGACCAGCAAAGGCTTTATCGATTTCGTCGATCCAGAGAACGCAGGGTGCTAGGGCCTCCGCGAGCTGAATCATTTGCCGCGTCCGCGATTCCGACTCACCTACCAGTCCAGCAAACAACCGCCCCACATCGAGGCGCAGCAGCGGCAAGTGCCAATGGTGGGCAATTGCTTTGGCAGTCAGGGATTTGCCAGTTCCTTGAATGCCCACGAGCAGCAACCCTCGAGGATGGGGCAACCCATATTGACGAGCACGCTCCGAAAAAGCACCGCCACGCCGCAACAGCCAATCCTTGAGGTTATCTAAACCGCCGATATCTGAGATTTTTTCGGTAGCAGGGTAGAAGTCTAGAATTTGGGTCTGGCGAATGCTCTGCCGCTTCTCTTCCAAGATCAGCTCTACATCGTCGGGTTGCAGCGCTCCGTGGGTAGCAATCGCCTTAGCCAGCACGCGGCGAATCCGTTCCATAGATAGCCCCTGACAGGAGCGCACTAACTCGTCTAGGGTTTTAGGCTCTAAGGTTTGCCCAGTTGTGGATAGCAATCGCTCCAACTCTGCGCGAATCTCCGGCATCGCTGGCAGCGGAAACTCCAGCACGGTGATAACTTCGCTGAGATCGTCAGGAATCGCAATCTGCGGCGACAAAATGACAATATTTTTCGGTTGCGATTTCAGCAGGCGAGCCAAGTTACGCAGCTTTCGCGCCACAGAGACGTCATCCAAAAAACGATGATAATCTCGCAGCACAAAGATAGCTGGGACGGTAGCCGGAATTTTCTCCACGAGTTCTAGCGCCTGCAGAGGATTGCGTCGCCCAAATCCGGCATCGGTAGGATTGCCCTGGTAGCCATCGACAAAATCCCAAATGAAGACGCTGCGGTTGCCCTGCTGTTTGGCCGACTGGGCAATGGCAGATTCAACCCGCTCTTCCTCCCGTGTTGGGATGTAAATCAACGGATAGCGGGCACGCAGCAGTAGTTCAAATTCATCGTTGAAGCTCATGGGCATGCAGTAGTGGAAAGGAGATCGGAAATCTGGCACTAAGCGGGCTAATTCCAAAACTGCCCCTTCAGGGCTTCTAGCGATGCCCAGCGGCGATCGACCTCAGCGGCGGCAGGGGTAGCTTCGCTGCCTTGTGAGTTAAACGGAATCCCTTGGCATTGAGCATCGCAAAGTTGTCGCTGCGGCAAAGCGAGACAGAATTGCTCGTAGAGCCACTCGTCTGCCAAGAAATGCCCTTCTGGATCCAGAGTTTCCACCAGATCATGCAACGCCACTTCTCGTTCGCCGCCTTCGACATCTATCTCTGCAACGGATTTTTGCAGCCAGATCAACTCAGAAGTGTCTACCAGTACACGCTGGTTGTACTGCTGCAAGCAGCGGTCGCAGGTAAGCGTAACGATCGTTTCGGCTTGAGCAACCACCTCTAAATAATTGCCGCGATGGGTCACTCGCACTTGCCCCTGCACCGGCGTCAGAGTTTCTAATCCGGGCAAATAGTCGCGAATCTGTAGCTTTTCAGTTTGCTCTGGCGCTCCGAGTAGCTGCGGAATGTAGATGGCTTCCATGGGTGAGCGCTCCCTCTCAACTTAATCACGCTGGTTTAGGTTAGCTGATGCTAAATCATTCTGGATCAAATTCATTTTGGATCAATCGGACCACCAAGCGGCGATCCGGTTCGCGACCGCGGCTGTAGGTCTCTACATCGCTGAATGTCTTGAGGTAGGTATGCACCTGTCGTCGTTCGGCGGCTGAAAGCGATGTCATTTCGTATTCTGCTCCGGTTTGCCGCACCTGCTGCACGGCGGCCTCAGCCAAAGCTTGCAGCTCTTGCTGGCGACGAACCCGATAGCCCGCCAGCTCGATGGTGTAAGCTGTTTGCTGTTCTTCGGTTTGCCCGATGTTGAGAATGGTATTGGCCAGATACTGCATCGCATCCAGACCCGAACCATCCGGGCCAGTCAGCGCCTGGATTTGGTCTGGTGTCAGTGCGGCACTGTCAATCGTCAACCAATAGCTGCCCTCGGCCGCTGTTCGTTCGGCATCGACCTGCACCTGGGCTGGTAGACCCGCCAGCCGTAACAGCTCTTCTAGCCATTGTTGTCCGTGCTGCACTTTCTGCTCATCCATGGCATTGACTTAGCCTTTCTTTTTGGCGCGACCCATGTCCTTTTTAGCCGCAGTTGGTTTGGAAGCAGTTGACTTAGTTGACTTGGACGCAGCGGGTTTCGGATTTGCTTTGGGCGCAGTCTCCGCTTTAGCAGCCGGCTTTGAAGATTTTGGCTCCGTTGCCGCTTCTTCTTTCTTCGCCTTCACCGGTTCAAACGGGAGGGCTTCCCGTCCCTCTAACTTCTTCTCCTCCGCATCGACAATCTTTTGCAGATTCTCAGGGAGCGGCTCTCGGGAGAGAATATAGGATTGAGCCGTTTGGAAGACATTGGCAATCACCATATACATCAGCACCCCAGCCGGCAGAGGGAAAAAGAGAAACATCCCCGAAAACAGAATTGGTGTCAACCGATTTACCGTTGCCTGCTGCGGATTAGTATTCGGTCCTTGACCAGAAATGAGCTGGTTGACGTATAGGCTGACGCCAAAGAACAGCACCATACCCAAGATATCCCAGTTGATGCTGCCATCGGGTCCGAAGGCTCCTACCCGCCCTAGAGCCTTGATAAACAGAAATCCCTTGTCTGCCGCGAGTCCAGGCACCGTTCCCTGCAACGCAACCTCACCAGGACTGAGTGCCTCCAGAGTGCCGTCTTCATCGAAGCGAGCGAACTCCTCTCCCTTCGTAATTTTCCATGAAGGCACAATCGTAGTTTCAGGGTATTCTGCCAGCAGCTCGTTTAGGGGTGTGCCGCTCGTGGTCTGAAAGAGCAGATTGGTTTTCTCACCGACAACCAGCTTGTTACCGCCCGGAATCACGGCTGCCACAGGGGCATGAACGCCGTCAGCCACATAGATATTTTGCGGTTTAGTGACAAACGCCTGAGGCTGTACCTGCTCGATCTGCTCTCGCGGCAGGATCTGCACATTGACTGTGTAGTTAACGTCTGAGAAGGGTGATCCCCGCAGCGTTGCAAACAGCGCGAAGAGAATCGGCATTTGCAGCAGCACCGGGAAGCAGCCGGCCAAGGGGTTACCAAACTCCTTGTAGACCTGACTCATTTCCTCCTGCTGCTTGGCTGGATCATCTTTGTATCGCTCCTGAATTTCTTTGACGCGCTTCTGCATCGCAGGCTGCGCCACTTTCATTCGGCGCATACTCCGGATGGAACCAGCGCTAAGTGGATAGAGTGCGAAGCGAATGACTAGAGTTAAAGCCACGATAGCGAGGCCATAGCTAGGCACGATCCCGTAGAAAAAATCGAGGATCGGCAACATCACATTGTTCGAGAGAAATCCGACGCCAAAATCCATGCGCTGTGTTTACCTGCGTACTCTGAAGGGTCTAAAGCGTAATTGACCGTAATTGACAACGAGCTATACCGTTCCTAGCGCCCCACTCGCCTTCTGGGCGCGAGCAGACAACCGCTGGTTGATGTACTCATACACCTCACGAAAGCGGGGAACCGCTCTTAGTTCGAGACGGCTGCCATCCTTCAACGTCAGCACCATATCGCCCCATGTCCCCAGCCCGCGGGGAACCGTTACTACTTTAACAATTTCGGAATAAATGACGTCGGAGCGATCGCGCCCCATCCAGCCCCCTGTTACTGAAATCCGACGATCGGTAATGCGATAGCGTAGCCAGAGTGCCCGCACAATTGCTCCCACCGTCAACGGCAGGCAAATCACCGTTAGCCCCAATAGTAAATTAATGATGAGATCGCCCACATGGGGACCGCCATCATAGTAGACTTCCTCTTTAATACCCATTGATAACCTCAGCGTTTATCAATAACTGCTTTAATTCTTGCAGAAATTGTTCATAACCGCACTGCGCTGCCCCCGGCTTGACCACAACTATCAGCCGCCATCCCGGTGCCATATAGGGCAAGAGCTGTCGCAAAATTGCCCGCAACTGCCGCTTAATGCGATTGCGGACTACAGCTTGTTTGCTGACCCTTTGGCTGATCGAAATTCCAATCTGAGTGGGCTTCAGGAGAGTGCCCCCGGCTTGGGCATCTGAAGCAGCGGCGAGCCGCATTCCTCTGAGAGTCAAGTGCGGACTCGATCGTCGCCAGCCCTGTTGATAGACCGCATTAAATTCTTGCCGACGCTTTAGCCGATGCTCCTTAGGTAAAGCCACAATTTGCTAACTGGTGCGATCCGGCTTCGGTTCTCCAGCTGAGTAGACATGCCGTTCCCATAGCCCCGCTAAAAGCATAGACAAGCAAGACAGAAGCAAGGGGTATTGCCGACGGCTTTCCGCAGATCGAGCTGACTGAACCAACCGAATTGACTGATTTATTGAACCGCTAGCCTAGCCCGCCCTTTATTGCGCCGAGCTTTAATCACGCGCTGACCCGTCTTGGTTCGCATCCGAGCGCGAAAGCCCGAAGTTCTTCTGCGCTTGCGTCGAGTTCCTTCTAAGGTTCGCTTGGTCATCTCTGCCGCCTCCGACATCTGCAAAAAGTCACAGCTTATCATCATAGCATTCTGATTTCGGCAGATTAAACCTAGACGGCTGCTCAGCAACTCAATACAGTCTGTACAGTCTGTGTCAGCCCTACCGTGTGAACCCTGTCGAGTGGCTTTGGTGCGCGCTAGGCTTCCGTTGGTCTATCTTGATGCTGTGCTCTGCGGTTCTGCGGCCATGGCCGTTACCGTCTCGTTACCGTCTGCCAATGCTGAGGATCCAGGTGCCCACATAGCGCATCATGGGCAGGTCGCCCGGCGAGCGCACCAGCGCATTGAAATAATGGGTGCCAATGCGATTGGGGTTGCGCACATCCGAGAGCACGATTTCAACTCGGGTATCGGCTGGAACAGCCTCCTGGGGATAAATTTCAATAACGCGGTTCTCCCGATCCCAGCTCACCTCATCGAGCGGCACCTCATCGCCATTGACTTTCACCCGCACTGAATTGGGATTGAAGGTGCCCCGGAAGTTTTCCGGATAGGTAATGGAAAATTGCTCGACAGCAAAGGTCATCTTTCTAGCGGGAATGCGCAGACGGTAGCGGTCGCGGACCCCGGGAACCCCATCGAAATCCATGCGCCAGTTCAGCTGATTCTCGCGATCGATGCCGCTGAAGATGGTTAATCCTGGCAATCCCTGAGCAAAGGATGCCGTCGCCCAGCCCGTGAGCAACCATCCAGATATCGCCATAGCGGAGAGAAGTCGAAGCGGAAAAGCGGTTTGACGTGCCATAACCTATGTAGTCTTATCAGACGAAAGTTTGCGTTTTTTTACAGTTAATGACTTTACCAAACTTAGCGAGCAGTCATCTCTGCAGACGTGACAGTCGTTGGAGTGGTGTGCGGGGACGTGAAGTATTCGACCAGACCTTGCGTTAAAAAGTGCCCAGACAACCTGGATTTTTGGGATGGAGGTTCTTTCACAATAACGAAATCTTGGTAACTCGTGCTGCTCAAGAGCAGAAAAGCCAGAGTGGCAGGGAAAGAGAGGGATAGAAATGGCAGACCTGTGCCTCGGACGGCTTCCCACTTCCGCTGGGTCATACTTTTACTGTGCTATCAAGGCAGTTCACCTGATTTAGATTTTATTTACATTTATTGGTGTTTGTTGGCTCCATAGCTAGTTGAGAAGATAAAACTTAATGAATTTCTTCAGGAGCCGCTCAAGTACAGACTGCATCTAAATTAGCCAACTCAGGCGATAGCTTCAGGTGATAGAACTGAATCAACTTCATCATCTTAAAAAGAGTTTATAGAATTAAATACATCTCAACAGGATTGAGGCGGTTTGCATTCATTCCAGATTAGGGCATGTAGCCGTCGCCAAGTTGTTAGATTATTACTAAGGCAAGTACTAAGACAAGTTAAAGATCTGGAATTTGCCTGGCAAAACCCACTAGGATGCAGGTTAATTCCTAATAGGGAACCTTGTTCTCTTTTTGAGTTGAGATCATTGAGCTGGCTCGAATTGCTGCAATTTGCTCCCTCCAGTCCCCTAAACCTAGGCTAGGTGCTATCTAGCGGTACTATTCGATCTATTGTTAATTGCATTCGTCAACTGCATTTGCGATGTCTTAATTTTAGGATGAGAATCAGGGCACGGCAGACAGAGTGGAACTCGTCTCAAGTCATCTTGAAAGCGTTCATTGTTCATAGAATTCATCTGCTTTTCAAGGATTTTGCCGATTGGGTTATCGAATGTTCAGATTCAGGCTTCCACCTGAGTCAACCGAAAGTGCCCTCGGCGAAGATATTCACCTAGCTTGTATTGAATTCATGCCAACCCCGGTATGCCCCTCTGCATTGAATGGTATGAGTTACTTGTTTGATTGCTTACCTGATGGATGGAATGTCGATCCGTTCAGGCCGGTGAAGAATGGGTGCAATCAATACAATGCAATTCAATGAGATTTTGTTTGAGTAAAATTAGGAGATTCCATGACCATTGCGGCTGAGCATGATACCCAGGACACCACCAATCCAGCTAACTCAATCCCGCCGCCGCTGAATCTGTGCGTGGGCGTTCCCAAGGAAATTTATCCGGGTGAATGCCGCGTAGCGGTGACTCCAGATACAGCTAAAACCCTTCAAAAACTGGGCTTTCATGTTCTGGTGGAGTCGGGAGCGGGAGCCGCCGCCAATTTTTCGGACGAGGCCTATCGCGCTGCGGGCTGCGAGATCATTGCCGATCCTGCCATGCTTTGGCAGCGAGCGTCGGTATTACTGAAAGTGCGCTCACCCGGATTTCACCCCCAGCTGAACTGCCATGAAGCCGAGTGGCTGTCGGATGGCAAGACTCTAATCAGCTTTATTTATCCGGCTCAGAACCCGGAGCTGTTAGAAAGACTGGCGGCTGGCAAAGCTACAGTTCTAGCGATGGATGCGGTGCCCCGCATTAGCCGCGCTCAGAAAATGGATGCCCTCAGTTCGATGGCGAATATTGCTGGCTATCGGGCCGTGATTGAGGCGGCGCATCAGTTTGGGCGCTTCTTTACTGGGCAGATTACGGCCGCTGGAAAAGTGCCGCCTGCGAAAGTGCTCGTGATTGGAGCCGGGGTTGCCGGATTAGCCGCTATCGGTACGGCTCGGGGATTGGGGGCAATTGTGCGGGCTTTTGATACCCGCCTCGTGGTGAAGGAACAGGTCGAGAGTTTGGGTGCAGAATTTCTGGAGCTGGACTTTGCTGAAGATGGCTCGGGAGAAGGCGGCTATGCCAAGGTGATGAGCGAAGAGTTTATTCGCGCCGAGATGGAGCTGTTTGCTCAGCAGGCCAAAGAGGTTGACATTATTATCACCACCGCCCTGATTCCTGGCAAAAAGGCACCAGTGCTGATCACTGAAGAGATGGTCAGCAGCATGAAGGATGGCTCGGTGATTGTGGACATGGCAGCCGAGCAAGGCGGCAACTGTGAGGTCACTCGTCCTGGCGAAATCTACTGCTACAAAGGCGTGACGATTATTGGACTTACCGATCTGCCGAGCCGCATGGCAGCGCAGTCGAGCCAGCTCTATAGCAGCAACCTCTGTCACCTGCTCAGCGACATGGGAGGTGCTCAGAACTTCCATGTGGACCTAGAGGATGAGGTGGTACGAGGAGCCTTGGTGCTGCATCACGGTCAAATGACCTATCCGCCGCCCCAACCGGCTGCCCCAGCCGCACCCAAATCACCTGCGCCGGAACCCGCCCCCGCTTCAGAACCAACTCCCGCCAGTCAACCCCAGCGTTCAGCCAAACCCCTGCTCTGGCCGATGCTGTTGGGTGCGATGTTGATCGGCATTGGCATCAGCGCTCCGGCGTCGTTCTTGTCTCACTTCACGGTGTTTGTGCTGGCCTGCTTCGTAGGCTGGCAGGTGATTTGGAACGTCAAACCGGCTCTGCACACGCCGCTCATGAGCGTCACCAATGCGATCAGCGGCATCATCATCATCGGCGGTATGCTGCAAATTTCCGGCACCCTCTCAACAACGACCCTCCTCGGGGCGATTGCCATCCTAATCGGCACGATCAACATCGCCGGCGGCTTTCTCGTCACGCAACGGATGCTGAATATGTTTCAGAAGTAGCTTCAGAAGTAGCCCTTGCTTGGCTGCTGAATCACCGCTCATTGACCCCTCTTGAGTAATCCTTATATGACTCACAATCTTTTAACGGTCGCCTATATTGCGGCAAGTGCTCTATTTATCCTGAGCTTGGGCGGACTGTCCGATCAAGAAACCGCCCGACGCGGCAATCTCTACGGTATTTTGGGCATGGTGCTGGCAGTGGGCGCAACGGCCTTTAGCAGTGTGTCGGGTACGGGCTATGGCGTGCTGCTGGCGGTGGGCATCCCTGGCGTTGTCATTGGTGCCCTAGTGGCCTCCCGCGTCGCTATGACCTCTATGCCCGAGCTGGTCGCCATGCTGCACAGCTTTGTAGGAGCGGCCGCCGTCTTGGTTGGCATCGCGAACTACCTACAACCGGAACCGTCGCTGGTAGGGGTAGAAGCCACAATCCATCAGCTAGAAATTTTTATCGGCGTGTTTATTGGCGCAGTCACCTTTACCGGGTCAATTATTGCCTTTGGCAAGCTGCGTACCCTGATTGGCAGCAAACCGCTGCTGCTGCCCGCTCGCCACTTTCTAAATATCGCAATGCTCGTCGCTTCAGTGGGGTTGGGGGTCTGGTTCATGGGTCTTGACAGCCCTGCTGGCTTGCTGCCGCTGCTGATGATGGCGGCCATTGCCGGGCTACTGGGCATTCATCTTGTGATGGCCATTGGCGGAGCTGACATGCCGGTGGTGATTTCTATGCTCAACAGCTACTCGGGTTGGGCCGCCGCCGCCGCGGGCTTTATGCTCTCGAACGATCTGCTGATCATCACCGGAGCGCTGGTCGGCAGCAGTGGGGCCATCCTCAGCTACATCATGTGCCGGGCAATGAATCGCTCGTTTATGAGCGTCATTCTGGGCGGCTTCGGTGCTGGTTCGGGAGCGGCGGCTCCCGCGAGCAGCTCAACGTCGGGAGAAGCGGTTGCCACGACCGTAGATGAAGTTGCCGATCTCCTTATGACCGCTAAGAACGTGATTATTACGCCGGGCTACGGCATGGCGGTGGCGCAGGCACAGCACTCGGTGTCTGAGATCACGAAAGTGCTGCGGAAGCGAGGGGTTGAGGTGCGGTTTGGCATTCATCCAGTGGCGGGTCGTTTGCCCGGTCACATGAACGTGCTGCTGGCAGAAGCAAACGTGCCCTACGACATCGTTCTAGAAATGGACGAGATCAACGAAGACTTTCCCAAGACCGACGTGGTGCTGGTAATTGGTGCCAACGATACCGTTAACCCCAGCGCTGTCGAAGATCCGGGTAGCCCGATTGCCGGAATGCCGGTGTTGGAGGTCTGGAATGCTCGAACCGTCGTGGTGATGAAGCGTAGCATGGCCAGCGGTTATGCCGGCGTCGAAAATCCTCTGTTCTATCGTGACAATACCCGCATGTTATTTGGCGATGCCAAGAAAAATGTAGATGCCATCTTGACGTGCCTCACCGCTGCAGAAAGCACTCGCAAGCCGTTGGCGACCGTCTCATCCTGAAACCCTCACCCTCTTGACCCTCGCCAGTGGTATAGTGCTGTTCGGGCTGGGCAATTGGGTCTGGCTTGTGTTGGATGCTCTACCGCTGGCGATTGGTATGTTCATTGATCAAAGTGCGCTCCTCCTTGATAATCCGACGCAGTTGAACTACGGCATTGCCGTTACCGATATCGATGGAGATGGAGCCTTTGAGTTGATAGTTGCCGGATTTGGCGAGCGCAACTTGGTTTTGCAATGGCAGGGGCACGGCTTTGTGGACATTGCCGATGCTACGCTCGCAGACGATGGCAGACAGGCAATTGGGGTGGCAGCAGGCGATCTCGACGGCGACGGCCGCGAAGAACTCTATGTCTTGAATACCGATCGTTTCGCCGGACGTAAGCGCTTTGCCGATCGACTGTTTGATTGGCAAGACGGCTGGCGCGATCTGTTTGCGCTGCCCCAAAATCAAGACGCGCTCAACTTAACGGCAGGGCGCTCGGTTGCCTGGGTAGATCGCTTTGGCATTGGGCGCTACGGCTGTCTAGTTGCCAACTATGGCGGACCAATTCGCCTCTATGAAATTAATAGCGACGGTATGCTAGCCGATGTTGCTCCTGAAGCCGGATTGAGCTTCGTTACCGGCGGTCGTGGCGTCGTAGCGCTGCCGCTGGTCTCAGAGCGCATGGATATCTTTATGGCGAACGAAAACGGTGCCAACTTTTTGTTTCGCAATCAGGGTAACGGTACCTTTGTGGATATCGCCACTATGGCCGGCGTCAGTGATCCCTACGAACACGGGCGAGGCATTGCAGTTCTCGATGCCAACAGCGACGGGCGGTTTGATCTGGTGTACGGCAATTGGGAAGGTCCGCACCGGCTGTACCTGCAGCTCGAGCCAGGCAAATTTCGCGATGCCGCCCCTGCTGCATTAGCCATGCCCTCCCGCATCCGGACCGTGATTGCGGCAGACTTCGACAATGATGGCTACGAGGAGCTGTTTTTCAACAACATTGGGCAGCCCAATCGCCTGTTTGGCTGGCGAGACAGCAAGTGGACTGCCATTGATATCGGTGCGGCACTGGAACCGCGAGGGTTGGGCACGGGCGCGGCGGTTGGCGATTTTGACAACGATGGTCGCTTAGAACTCGTGATTGCCCACGGCGAATCAGCCGCTCAACCATTGTCGCTATACCATACCGTTGCCAATACCAACTACTGGCTGCGGGTATTGCCGTTGACCGCTCAGGGTGCTCCAGCCCGAGGTGCAGTGGTGACGCTTGTGGCCGCTGGCAGGGTGCAGATGCGCACTATTGATGCTGGAAGCGGTTATCTCTGCCAAATGGAGCCGGTCGCCCATTTCGGATTGGGAGCAAATCCAGCTATCGATTTTGTTGAGGTGCGCTGGTTAGATGGTCGCAGCAGCAAAATGATTGCGCCCCAACCAAACCAACTGCTGCGCGTTGCCTACCCTCAACGCTAGGGTTTAGCGCGGCGACATCTCCACCGACCGAACTGCCGCCGAGGGAGTAATCAATAGATAGGTGAGAGTTGCTACTGAACCTGCTGTAACTAGCACCAATAGAGCCAGAACAATTTTCTCACTGACAGAATTTTCCATCGTTATGCCTCTGGCAACATTGCAGACACAGTATTCCACAGCGTCGATCACCTCACTTCCGGACAAGTTCGATCGGAATATTGGAGCAGTAGTCTGCTGTTTAGGACACAGCCGCCGTCACAGCACCGCGCAGGGCCGCAATCCGCTCTTGTACTCCGCCTGTATTCAGCCGATAGCTGAGAGGATGGGCAATCAGGCGAGCCGTACTTTCAAAGATTTGCTCGATTTCAATTAAGTTGTTTTCCTTGAGGGTGCGCCCAGTAGCAACTAGATCGACAATCGCTTCTGACATGCCCGTGATCGGTCCCAACTCCACTGAGCCATAGAGCGGCACAATCTCAACCGGCAAATCCAGTTCTTTAAAGTACTCGGTGGCGCAGTTAACAAACTTGGAGGCAACTCGGCAGTGAGGCGGTAACTCTAACGATGAGCGGTAGGGACTGCTCGCCTTGACTGCTACCGACATGCGGCAGCGACCAAACCCTAAATCTAGCAGATGAGCAACCTGCGGTCGCTTTTCTCGGAGAATGTCGTAGCCTACAATCCCAAGCTGCGCCTGCCCATACTCGACATACACCGGGACATCGTTGTTGCGTACCAGCAGAGCCTTGGCACTATGGGTAGTGTCCCAAATCTCTAGCTGTCGATTGGATGACTCCAAGAAGGCGCTGAAGTCTAGGCCAATGGTTTGCAGCAACCGGACGCTGTCGGCTAGCAATCCACCTTTAGGTAGGGCAACAGTAATCATGAGTGAAATATGAGCGAAGTCTAATGGAGTCTAGAGAGCCTTTCCAGCATACGCGGTGATGCGGCTTGCTTCCAAGACACCCGTCTCTTTATCACCTGTAAGGTTTGACAGGATAAAACACGCTATATATAGCGTTACCCTCATCAAAATAATTTCTTAAGGTTTCCATAAACAGGACTCAATTCTTGTGCCTTAACCAATGCTGCAATCTAGAGTGAGAGGAGAATGCGGCAAGCGCTAAATCTAGGTTCAAAAGTGTAAGAAAGCATAGAGAAACCGCTACTTATAGAAGCAAGAGCCTTCTTCCATCGATTGTCTTTGCCGCTCAGCGAACCCTGAACTTCGAGCAGCCTCTTGTTTGAGGATAGACCAGTCTAGCTTATGCAGAATAGATGTAACCCAGACGATGCAGGACTTTAAGCCACGCTCTCTGTTAGCAGCGTTGAGCATTGCAGTTCAGATGCCAACGTGTTGAGTTCAGAGATTGAGTCCTCCTAGTTTGGTTCCTGCCTAGCGAGTAGGCAACAGCCTATCATTACAGTCATCTTGCTAGCTCAACTCCTAGAGACCAATTTCTACAGGCTAATCCAGATGCCTACTCAGCAATCGAGATAATAGCTAGTCGCACAGTTTCAATCAGTCCAAGATATTTATTTGTAGAAAAAGTTGCACCATCAAATAAATTATGCTATTCGTAGAATAAATGAATAAGACACTAATTCTGTCAATTTCGTAGGTGACTGGTAGTTGGCTAGTGGTGCAGGCCTACTGAAACAAGTTTGAGATTGAAAACTGGGTCTAGGGTTTGGTTCATCCCGAAAGCGAAGGGTACTCAGCTGGGATAGAGTATACCTCTAGAGCACTACTTGTTTCAGTAATCTGCTTCGAAAACGGGCTGCTTAGTGCTGACAAAAGAAGTAAGCGGGTTTAAATCTACGGCTCTCGTACAGTTTAGGAATTTGCCTGCTACTGCCCGATAGGCGCTTGCTTCCCTGAGCACAGATTTATCTTGCTATTTAATTCAATTAAGTCGATATTTTCGATGTGCACTCGAATTGTAATGAAGGGAAGAATCGTCTATCTCCGTCGGAACAGGCTTAAGCAATAAGTAGGTTTATCTAGCTCTTGAAATTCGCTTCAGAGAGGGTGTGAACGAAGCCAAGTGTGACAATGGAGTGACTTAATTGCTCTCTGTATTGATCTTTGTCGTCGAGCACAATTGCAACTCAACTGTGGCTCAACTAATGGAGCAAAAACCCCTGAAATGCCTTCGCTGTTAGACTTAGAGAGAGGCAGCAGAGTTCCACAGTCAGATTGGAGTCAGATTAGAGTCAGATCAGAGTCAGATGAGAACATGGTTTTCAAATAATAGCGACTTGAGCCTGTCGCAAGTTTAATACAGTGAAACCTTGTCCGATTTTTGAAGCTTCTCATCTGTGGTACTGAGTAATGGTTGTTAGACAGAATCCTAGGTTTAGCGTCGTGTGACCAGATTTAGCCAAAATTTGACCACAAATATTGATCTTTTTGATCTAATCAAGAATTAATCATGCTAAATTTAAAAGGAGCAGAGAAAAATCGAATTTCGAGGCTCTGAACATTCAAACAACTGTTTCACAGCTCTATCGTTGCCTAACTGAATGGGTTTGTCGGGCACTAATCAATGGGATGAAAAGTTAGGACGGCAGGTGAAACAAACCGCTGCTGAGGCTGTGTAAAACCAGCTGGCAGCGAGCTAGGTTACGTTACCCAATTACTTGAGGAGAAGAAACCTATGGAAACGTTTGCCTATCTTCAGGCTGCTCAGGACTATGAAACTCCTGAGAGTAAAGAGCTGAAGCTTTCTGGCAAGGCAGCGGCTACTGTTCTGAGTGTGGCAGGAGCTGCTTTGGCCGTTGGAGTAACCGATGTAGCGCCCGCTCAAGCTCATGACTACTATGGTGGCTATGACTGCGGCGTCAGCGTTCAGAAGTGCTTCATTCCGGTGAGCACCCGCTGCTTCGATCCCTGCTATGGGTACAGCGGCTACGGCGTTAGCTACGACTACGGGTATGACTACGGCTACAAAGATTACGGCTACGACTACAGCTACGATTACGGCTACAAAGACTATGGCTACTATGAGCCAGTCAGCTACTACCCCGACTACTACTACGGGTACGACAAAGGCTGTGGCGTCAGCTATGGAGGATGCGGCGGCGGGTACATCGGCGTCTCATCGCACTTCAGCACGTATGACATCCAGGTTGCGTTGAATCATGCAGGGTTCCCGGTGATCGTTGATGGCGTCTTCGGTCCGGAAACCCACTCAGCTGTCATCGCATTCCAGATCTCATGTGGCTTAGTGCCCGATGGAATCGTCGGTCCAGCCACCGCATCGGCTTTGGGTCTGATCTAGGCTGCTATTTCAGCAGATCGAACGGCAGTTTGTCAAGAGTGCCGTCATCAACCGTTTGCTAGTGCCTCTGTGGGAGGAGTAAGCTGCTTCTGCAGAGGCTATTTAGGATTTTGCTTCGTTGGCTAGAAAACTAATAAGTTTCAGTTAACAAATTCAATAACGCTCGGGAGCGAATGTCGCAGATGGCATCCAGCATTGTTCGGATGGCAGCGAATGTTTTCGCTCCTTTTTTCGCTCCTGATTTAACCATAAATCTAACTTATTATTGAGATTGATATATGGCGATTCCCCGTTAAAGTTTCTTGAAATGGAGTATTTTGTTCAAATTAATCGCAAATTGAAATGTTTATTTATCCTTCCACATTTGGCGTCTCAAGAATAAAAGGAATTTACTGAACTCTATATCTAGTAGAAGGATTAATTTAACATCTTCTCAATTGACCTTTGAAAGAGCAAAATTGGCTCTCTGACTGGATTGGGGATCTACTAATTTTTTTGCATCGGTGTAAAAATGGGGTATCAGAAGTCAATTTTTTACATTCAAGATTGGCTTCTTGCGAACAACTGATTCGAATAACCGATTGCATTTCCATTCAATTCATCATTCACTTGAGGAGAATTAACCATGGAAACTCTTGCTTACACCGAACTCAGCCAAGACTATGCTACAGAGCAGCCCGAAGTCACATTTTCCGCTAAGAAGGCAGCGACTTTCTTAGGTGTGGCCGCAACTCTTTCAGTAGTTGGACTAGTGGATGCAGCACCCGCATTAGCGACCTACTGCTGCCGTCCGCGTCCTATCGTGATTCGTCCTTGCTGTCGTCCGCGTCCTATCGTGGTTCGCCCTTGCTGCCGTCCAATCTACTACTAAATATCAAGTCCAACTCGTCGCCGGTAATGCTGTGGGGTGGGAACGAACCTCCGCGAAAGGTCCCTCCCACCCTCACCACTATCGATGTTATTCAAACGGATTTGATGGTACGCATGATTCTTTAGGAGAAGCAGTCATGGAAACAGTTGCATATGTGCAGCTCACTCAGGAGTATGAACATCCTGAGCTAAAAGAGTTGTCTTTTTCCTCGAAAACAGCTACCAGTTTCCTAGGAGTAGCCGGCACTCTGTCGGTACTAGGATTAGTTGATGCAGCACCCGCTGTGGCTCACTATTACGGTGGGTATCACGGAGGATGCTGCCGTCCGGTGTATTACAAGCCAATTTACTACCGGCCCTGCTGCCGTCCGGTGTATTATCAGCCGATTTACTATTCGAGCCATTATTACCCGGACTATTACTACAGCAAGCCGGACTATCACCATTACAAGCACCACAAGCCCAAGGATCACTATATTGAGGTGAGTAGTCACTATCCTCACAAGCATGATCCTGTTCCTCAGCGTCCTGCACTCGATCCCGACCTTGTTGCTGCGTTGCAGCAGGCGCTTTTGGAACGGGGATATGATCCAGGTCCGATCGATGGAATCTACGGTCCATTGACGACCGATGCGGTGACGCGCTTCCAAATTGAGGCCGGCATCCAAGTGGATGGCATTGCAGGCCCGCAAACGCTAGGCTTGCTGGGCTTAGCTTAACCACCTTCCCAAGCCCATCAAGCAAGCCCATTAAAGGGTTGTTTGATCCAAGGGTTGTTTGATCCTAAGTTGGGTAACAGAGACCGGCGTTGCAACATATACTCTAGATTGAGCAGATTGAGCCGTCCTGCCGCCGTTAACCGCAGCGGTTGATAGGGCACAGCCAGCAACCTAGGGCACTTGCAGCGCCATTTTCTGTGCTGATTGAGGTCTATTAATTGAGACGAGATGGTTTGCTAGAGACGCTGTGATTCGAGTTCTTTCCCCCGGCCATTGAGGTCACGCTACAGGAGTTCGCGAAAAAAATCAGGGTACCCTGTCGGAGTTGAGGAGTTGTTAACCAGTACAATTGTACCATAGCTATTCCGAGTTTATGTCTTTTTTGCACGCCATTATTTTTGATGTGGATGGTACCCTGGCAGATACTGAGCGCGACGGGCATCGGGTGGCGTTTAATCGAGCGTTTGCTGCTGCCGGCTTGCCGTGGCACTGGACGGTTGACCTCTATGGGACCCTGCTCGAAGTTGCAGGCGGCAAAGAGCGCATTCAATTTTACCTCGACTGCTTCCAGCCAGAAGCGCAGCCTCCTGTGTCGGACAGGGAATTGCCGCAGTGGATTGCCGCTCTGCATCGCCGCAAAACCACTCACTACAAAGAATTGCTCAGAGAGGGGAATATTCCGCTGCGGCCAGGGGTGCGCCGCTTGATCACCACTGCTCGCGACGAAGGCATTCGGCTGGCTATTGCCACGACAAGTGCCTTGGATAACGTGCTGGCTCTCCTGGAAACTGCGCTCGATCCGGATAGCCCTAACTGGTTTGAGGTGATTGCTGCGGGTGATGTAGTTCCTGCTAAAAAGCCTGCCCCCGATATCTACCACTATGTGCTGCAAGCAATGCAGATTGAGCCACAGCATTGTCTAGTGATTGAAGATTCGCAGCATGGGTTGCAGGCTGCTAGCCAAGCGAACTTAATGACGCTCGTCACCCTCAACGACTACACACGCCACCACAATTTTGCAGGAGCAGCGTTGGTGATCGATCATCTAGGGGAGCCGGATCTGCCGTTTCGGGTGCTTCAGGGAACCCAACCAGGGCAGAACTGGGTCGATCTGATGCTGGCCAACCAACTGTTGAAATCCCTGCACCATTTGTGAAGATTTTTGCGATCATGGAGGGCAGATCGTCTAAGCTAGCGGAAGCCATTTTGAATTATCTGCTGATTAAACTGTGAAACGCTCTTCTCTGATCTCCCTTCTTGTCGTCTTTGGGCTTTGCAGTACAACACAACCTGCTCAAGGGCAAGCTCTCATTCCCCATGTGTTGCAGATCGAGAGTGAGCAGTTGGAGCAACAGGGCATGATTCTCGCCCAAGAAGCCGCGCAGCTCGCTCAGTTTCAGCAGTATTCGCCAGCGCTAGTGCGTGCCCAACTTGCTTCTCAGCTTCTGCCTAATAATGCGCAGGTGTGGGCGCTGCTCGGCAGTTTGTATCTGCAAACTAGACAATACAGTGAGGCGATTGAGGTGTTGCTGCGGGCACGCGAGCTAGACCAGAACAATGCCCCCGTTTTGTTTGCCTTGGGAACAGCCTATTTCCAAGAGGCAAAGTATGATTCGGCTGTTCAATACCTCCGGGCAGGGCTGCGGATCAATCCCGAAACTCCGGGTGCTCTCTTTGATCTGGGCAATGCTTACTATCGGCTGAATCGCTATGAGGAGGCGATCGAGCAGTACGAAAAAGCCGTCAAACTCGACGAGAAATTCTGGCCCGCCGTCAACAATATTGGGCTGGTGCGCTACGAGCAGGGAGAGATTGAAGCAGCTCTGGACTACTGGCGGCAGGCAGTCGAGATTGATGCCAACCAAGCCGAACCGCAGCTTGCACTGGCCGTCGGACTCTATGCCCAAGGGGAAACCGAGGAAGCGCTACGGCTGGGGGAAGCAGCCCTGCGGCTCGACGCTCGCTATGCCGATCTGGAATTTCTGGAGCAAAACCTCTGGGGCAGTCAGTTGCTGACGCAAGCCAGGGAGTTTTTGGCGCTGCCTCAAATTCGCGAAACGGTGGCGCAGCAAACTCGGGTAGCACCAACTCCAGGCGCACCGCCAGCCACACCCCAGTAGCCACCGTTTCCTGACTGGCTCTTGACCTAGCACTCTCGGATACTGATAAAGGCAGTGAATTCCAGAAGCTTTTAGGGGTTACTTCGGGCAGCTCTGTCTATTGCTTGTTCTTCGACCTGAGGAGTCTGGGGCTGTTGCGCCGGCAGGGGTAATTTTCTCGGGTCACTTTCTCGCTTCACAACAATTCCTAATTTGATTTTTTTGATTATTCAGGCTTCCTGAGGCATCGGCATTCACACCAACATTGTCACTGCGTCGCTGCTGGCAATCGTCAATGCTGTTAACTGAGCTATGCAGCCGTTGGACCAGCAAACGCAAGCTCGGCTGCTGAGGCCGTTGATCTCGCCCAGTCTCGAGGTTGGCTGCGAGCCGTTTAGTCGCTCAGTTTGCCGGAATTCTCTGGACTAGAGCGAGAATAGACCTAGAGCTGATGATCGAGGATGAGCCGCTTCCTTTAGGTGAAGGGTAGTGCCTTCCTTCCCTGATTCGGGTTCCTGCCGAACCGAGAGTGATCTTAGAACTAGAAATCCCCCTAGAAAAATTCTCTGAAAAATTCTATGTATGCCGTCATTTCCCGCGAAAAAATCCATTTGCCCCCCGGCAGCGTGGTGCGTATGCCCGGAACTTGGCAAGACTATTGCGCGCTGCGCGACAGTCGAGGCGATGGTTCCATTCCCCGCATCAAATTTCGGAACGGTGAAATTCTGCTGATGAGTCCCCTACCTCGCTACGGACGTGAAGCTAACATCTTGGCTGATATTGTGAAAGCCCTACTGGATAGCGAAACTCGCAACTACGAAGCTTTTACCCCGATCACGATGGACATTCCGGAATCTGGGGGCATCGAGCCGGACTACTGCTTTTACATCGACAACTGGCAAGCGGCTGTCGGCAAAGACCGTATTGATTGGCAGGCAGACCCGCCCCCAGATCTGGTGATTGAAATCGATGTCACGACCTACACGGCAGCAGAAGATTACGCTCCCTATGGCGTTTCAGAAGTGTGGCTCTTCAAAAGGAGTGGTCTGAAGATGTATCACTTGCAGGGAGAAGGCTATCAACTTCAATCCATGAGCCGCTATTTTCCAAATGTGGATCTGCCGGCTCTGATTGCCCAGGTATTGCAGGTTGCTGCCGAGCGAGGAACTGGGGTGGCGCTCCGAGAACTGCGGCAACAGTTGATGAGATAGACCTGTTTCCTGTGATGAGGCTGGACTTTCCCCTATCCTAAGGAGCGATGGCGGCTGGAGAATTAACGCTAATTGTAGAAATGGTGACGGTGCTGGGAGCAGCCGCAGCGGGTGGCTATCTGGCGCATCGCTTAGGACAACCTATGCTGCTGGGGTATTTAGTCGGCGGCATGGTGGTGGGTCCGGCGGGCTTAAAGTGGGTAGCTTTGGAGGGCGACATCGAGGTACTGGCAAAAATTGGCGTGGCCCTGCTGCTATTTGCTTTAGGCGTTGAGTTTTCGCTTAAGGATCTGCTGCGGATGCGGCAGATTGCCCTAGGCGGTGGCTCGCTGCAAATTCTGCTGACCATACTGCTGGCGAGTAGTCTAGCCTACCTGACCGGATGGGTGCCGACTGTCCCCAAAGCGATTTTTCTGGGAGCTGCCCTTTCGCTCTCCTCAACAGCCGTCGTTTTGAAAAGCCTGATCGAGCGCAACGAAACCCAGACCGTTCACGGGCAGGTCATGCTAGCGATCTTGATTGTGCAAGATCTGGGGCTAGGGCTAATGCTGGCGGTGTTTCCAGCCCTCACCCAACCTGCCGACGTGATTGGCACTGCTCTACTGCTGGCGGCTCTCAAAGCGCTGCTGTTTTTGGGCGGTGCCATTTTGGTGGGCAAATGGGTCATGCCCTGGCTGATTCGGCGGCTGGCTCAGAGCGGGTCCCAAGAGCTGTTTCTGCTGGGGATCTTGCTGCTGTGCCTAGGGATTGCCCTCGTCACCTCGGGTCTGGGGTTAGGCGTTGAAATGGGTGCCTTTGTGGCAGGGTTAATGGTCTCGAATGTGGAATATGCCGACCATGCGTTAGACCGGGTGCTGCCGATGCGGGATGTGTTTGCCACCCTCTTTTTTGCCTCGATTGGGCTGCTCATGGATCCCGATTTCCTTCTAGAAAACAGCTGGGTGCTCGTGGGATTGGTGGCCGTAACGATGATTGGCAAAGCTGTTATCGCGGCTCTGGTGGTGCGGCTGTTCGGCTATCCGCTAAAGACAGCACTAACGGTGGGGTTAGGTATCAATCAAATTGGAGAATTCTCGTTTGTGCTGGCCGGAGTAGCCCAGCGTGGCGGCTTTTTCTCGGACCGTCTCTACGGGCTGATCGTGGGCACAACGGCAGCAACGCTACTGCTAACGCCGTTTGTGCTGCGAGTCACCCCCCACCTGCTGCTAGCGCTGGAGGAAATGCCGCTGTTCCAAACTCTCATGCGGTTTGAGCGGGCACCGCAGTTTGTGGGTCATGAGGCTGAGCTGCGGGATCATGTGGTGGTGGTGGGCTACGGCCGCGTCGGGCAAACCCTAGTGCGGATGCTGTATTTTCAGGGACACCCGATTCTCGTCATTGACAACGACGAGTCTGCGCTGCAACCCCTGCGAGAACGCCAGATCCCCTATCTCTATGGCGATGCCTCGAGTCCGCTAGTGCTGGAAAAGGCTAACCTGCGCCAGGCCAAAGCTATGGCCATTGCCCTGCCCGACCCCATGGCCACTCGCCTCACCCTGAAGCGGGCCTTGAGTCTAGCACCGGATCTGGACATCACCGTTCGGGCCCATGTCAGCAGTGAAATCAACGTGCTCTATCAGCTTGGCGCTCAAGAAGTTGTGCAGCCCGAATTTGAAGCCTCCCTGGAAATGGGTGCCCATATGCTGCTGAAGCTAGGCGACAGCACTTACGATGTGCAGCAGGTTGTGAGCCGCTACCGCACGGGTCGCTACCAAGATATTCTGCCGGAACGGGCGGAATACTGGGGCGTTCCCGACTTGGAAACGGCAATTGAGGGGTTGCTGCACCACTGGTATACGCTGCATCGCGATTCTCCCCTGGTGGGCTTGAGTTTGGCCCAGTCCAATGTGCGCCGTGTTACGGGTGCCACAATCATGGCCATCGAACGGCACAAGCAGCTCTACCGCTACCCCACTGGGGATGTATGCTTAGAAGCCAATGACCGGCTGCTAGTGGTGGGCAATCCTGAGGAACATAGCGCCTTTGCTCAACTGCTACAGCCCAATTCGTGAAGAGTCAGTCAGGAAAGCCACCAGACTGAATCGTTGCCCTATCCAGATTTCAGCACACTTAAGGGAATCGCTACCCCAGGGGGTTTTCTAGAATCGCACCTCGAGCTTGCAGCTTAATGCGCTCATCAGGGGACAGTCCGGTATTTTTTCCGAAGCGAGCCCCTTTAATGAGTACAGCGTTCAAATCGGCACGGCTAACATCAGCTCCGTTGAGAATGGACTCGCGAAAATCAGCCCCGCTGAGATCGGTGTCGCTCAGGTTCGTCTGGCTGAGTTTTGCTCTGCAAAGGTTCGCCCAACTCAAGTTTGCCCGCTGCAAATTGGCACGACTCAGCCGCGACCAGCTGAGATCGGCGGCACTGAGATTAGTCTTTTGGAGCATGGCCTCTCGCAAATCAGCCCCGCTGAGATTGGCATCGCTGAGGTCGGCTCCACTCAGGTTAGCTCCCCGCAGGATGGCCTCTCGCAGGTCGGCCCCGCTGAGATCGGCACGGCTGAGGTCGGCATCGCTCAGGTCGGCCCCGCGCAAAATAGACTGGCGCAGATTCGCTCGATGCAGGATCGCCTGCTTGAGGGTAGCATCCCGCAAATCGACTCGATACAGATTCGCTCGCGTTAGGTTGGTGCGGTTCAAATTGGCGTGACTGAGGTCTACCTTGCCCAGCAGCGACCACAGGATAAAGGCGATATTGGGATTCATCCACAGCAGAAAGGCCCGATCTGATCCAGCAGAGACAATGATCGACCACAGCAGGGGAGCCCAGATCAAGATAATCCCCAGCAGAATCACGTTCCTGAATGGGTTGCGCGGCGTCACCTGCTGCGGGTTGGCTTCACGAAGATTAATCCAAACCAAAATGGTCCATAGCAGGTTAGCCCAGATCAAGGTAATGCCGACAATCCGAGCTTCCGTGAACTGCAACCACAGCAAAATCGCCCAGGCAAACATTGCCCACAGCAGCAGGGTACCAATAAACTCGACGCGACCCAGATTCGCTCCTCGCAGATTGGCTCCAGTAAAATCTTTGTGCCCCCACCATAGGTTCAGGCGAGTCCGGATCCCAGGAATAATGCTGATCTGCTGCCAGAAGCGACGACCATCTGGTGGAGCAGGGTGGGAAGGCGAGCGTTCGTGATGATGCGGCGAGGACATCCAGATTGCCAGCGAGGAGGAACACAAGGCGGATCGCCATCTCAGATAAACATCTTAGATAGACGACTTCCGACAGCCATCTTATTGAATATTCCTACCCAACGTCCACCCATCCGGCAAAGGCATCGTCTAACCCTCGGTCTGCACCGATCGAGCCACCTTCGCAGGGGGACGAGACGGTATGGCAACGCTGGAGCGAGAGTTACCTGACAACTGGCGAGCGGGGTTAAGGGTTTGCAGCCCTTCCAGCAGCGCATGACAGACGAGGGGTTCCGTCTCGCGGTTTAGCTGCAGACGAAAGCATTCAGCAAGCTGCGCCGCAGGCAGCGGCAGGATGGCTGGAGAGCGCAGGCTAGCGGCTGTGAGCTGTCGTACGGCAATTAAGCGCTTCAGGGGGTCGGGATCGGACAAATTCGAGAGCTGCTGCTGAACGGTCTGGTTAAGCCAGTCGGGCTGAGTGGTAGCGCCACCCACCAGCGACTGCCGCACTAGCAGCAGCAGAATAGCTAGAATCCCCAACCCTTCTAGAATGATGGCGGTAGCTAGCCAGACGTGATCGGCCTCTCGCCAAATCGCCGTTGCGCCATAGGTGCAGAGTAGCGCCAGACCCCCTGCCCCCAGCGAGAGCGTCAACGCCCGATTGGAACGCTGCCACAACCGCTGCCAGCGATTTTGCCATAGCGGTTCAGAGAAAATGGGCAACTTGAGTTGTCCCTGTTGCTGCAGATAGACTAACACCGTTGTCAGCAGCCCAATCGCTAGGGCCAGCACCAGCGGCCAGTTCCAGTCCAGCAGCAGCCACAGCCCCACGCCTGCCAGCAGCCAGCGATGGTTGCGGTGAGAGCTAAGCTGTCGCAATCGTTTCCTCTGTTGAGGTGAGGAGATGTTACGCAGCCAGCGAGCAACGTGTTGCAGCTCAGAAGAGACCTGGATCACAATACTAGGTTTCACGTCAAAGGTGGGGGTATGGCTCTGGAATTTAGTCTAATCAGATTCACTAGTCTAAATAAGTCTAAATAAAAACGGGGAGACCGGAGGTGCTAAAGGAGAGCGTGCTGATTAGAGCATACAGAATTTTGGTGCTTCTGTTGGGCAGCGAGCCGAAAGAACTGAACTGCGATTGGTCTGGTGGTGATCTAACAGCGATTCAGCAATTGGGAGGTAGGGTCTGTGTCGAGCTATGACGCCATCTATGCCGTCGTGCAGCAAATTCCCCTCGGCAAAGTGGCCACCTATGGGCAAGTAGCGACGCTAGCAAAGCTGCCGGGACAGGCGCGGCTCGTAGGCTATGCACTATACCGAGTGGCAGCCGAAGCGGATGTACCCTGGCATCGGGTGATCAACGCCAAAGGCGAGATTTCCTATTCCCCATTACGACACGGCATGGATTATGTGCAGCGCGCCCTGCTCGAGCGCGAAGGCGTTCAGTTTAGTCCCGAAGGCAAAATTGATCTGAAAACCTACCTTTGGCGACCCGACCTTAGCTCTGCTTCATTCAACTAGGCACGGTCAACTAGGCACGGTAGCGAGACTAAGCACGGCGGCGGCGAGGCGGTCTGCGGCGGGGCAGAGGGTCATCTTCGCCTTGCAGAGGCCGACGGTTTGGGGGGGTTGGGCGGTCTGGCGGAATGCGCTCATCGCGAATCTGCTGCCCCAAGCGCCGGCTCACTTCGCTAAAGGAGTCTCGTCGCAAATAGGGATAGTCGGATACCCACAGGTCGTAGTCTGGTAGATAAATATCGGAAATGCGCCCAATGCGGCTGAGATCCGGGCGGTTGGACATCACTAGTAACTCTGCTAGGTCACCTGGACGGATCGATCGGTGGATCCGCTGTAGCGGTGCCTGTACCGTTGCTACAAAGCCGGTATCGTCACCCACCTCTACATTGATGCGGCGCTCTCGGTTCTCAATGATCACCAGCTCGCCCTGCCGATTCACGGTTTCTTCTTTGCCAATGAGCTCTTCGGTGACAAAGGCATCGAGCACTTCGCCCTGCCAGAAACCGCTGTATTTGTATTGGCGGCATTCCAGATTGCGCCGTGTCGCCCAATACACCGGACTCCAGAGCCAGTACAGTCCAGTGGTACAGCCCAGAATGGTGAAAATAATTTCAAAGCCACCGCCCACGATGAACCGCACCAGCAAAACTAGTACGAGAGCCGCCAAGGAGAACAGCACTCGCTTCAAAATGTCGGGAAATTTGCCCCAGTAATATTTGTACTGGTCTCCCGTAGCTGTAATCGGGATCAGCTCCTCAAACTTTTTGCGTGTGATCGGAATCAACATAGTTTAGTGACCCAAAGCCAGCGGAGGTAAGTCAATCTAGAATTATGGAATCGAACCTGCATCAATACTATTGACTATTGTCAGCCGATTGACTGCTTTGAGCCTAGCATTTGAGCAACCCTTCTGATGGATTGATCCATCGTTTTCCTTTATCCCTATTTGTAACCGGATTGTTCGTATCCTGATTAGAGCAGTTCATCCGGCAGGGTCAGCAAAACAAAGGGTCAGCGAAACAAAAAGTAGGATTACGGATTTTTCAACAGCTAGTAGTGCTGAAAGCGTCCAAATTCCGTAGTTTTCTCGACGTTGCTCCTTCTTGTTCAGAGACACAATGAGGGTACTTCTGGAGAACGCAAGTCAGAAAGGTTGAATAACTAGGGGGCAATTAAGTTGTTCTGTCCTTTCTGGCCAGGAAAGCGTCCTTACAGGTGAACTGCCTGACCTTGGGGGCTTAAAGGGTCAGGCAATTTCTTTTTAAAAACGTTTTTAAAACGTTTAAACAGTGAGCGAATGAGGAATTTTAGACTCAAGAGTTGCCTGCCAACGATGGGTGTAGCTCGCCGCAGTGGTTAGGGTCAACGTTTGCCTTCTCCAAGCTGTTGCTGAACAAAGGAGCGCAGCTCTCGTTCGGCGGCAATTTCATCTTGCTGCGCTTGATTCAGAAACTTGTATAGATATTCTTTTTCAACCCAAGGAAAGGTCGGGCTGCGATCGCACTCTTGATACTCTATATCTTGGAGCTGAAAAATTTGCCACTCCTGGCCGTTATAGCGCCAAAATTCTGGTACACCCATCGCAGCATACAGCCGATTTTTATCAATATCGCTACGGGAGATGTCAATTTCTACAACAAGATCAGGGGGTGGATCAGTAGCAAAATTAATCTTGCGCCCGGCTACTTTGGGTTGATTTTGAATATAGTAAGCACAATCGGGTTCCGAGCTGCGGTTCAGGTCTTCTCGAACTATTGTCGTCGATCCCATTGTTTTGATCTTCATGCCCATTTCATAGACTAAAACCCGAATAAACAGTTCAATGAGACGCAGGGCAAATTCATGATCTTCCAAAGGCATGGTAATTTCTAACACTCCGCGATCGTAGGTTAGACGGGCTGACCGACTTTGAGGCAACGCATGAAGAATCTGTTGATAAGCGCACCAATTTAACCCTCGCAGAGTGACACGCTTCTCACCGATGGGTTGAGCATGGACTAGGGGTGAAATTGCAACCATGGAATTATTCCTCATTTACCGTTATTGTAATGAATCAGTCAACCAAAGCACATTCCGACCATAGAACAGCGACTGAATTCTTATAGGGAGTCATCCATACAATCCTAACAACGACTATGCACTCACTTGGGGGACTGTAAACAACTTTTGCATAGATTTTGCATAGATTTAGTTCTTTGACTCATTTACAGGTGAATCACTAGAAAGTGAATTATTAGAAGATATTTGCAAGTACTTGTGAAAGAACCGTGTTAGCTCATGCCATGAATCTTCAGCTGCCAAACGGTTGTAGGAAGAGCGCTCATGACAGAAAAAACCATGATCAGCATCAGGATAAATTTTTAATATGTACTCCTTACCAAGTTCTTTGAACCGAGATTCGATCTGCTGAATACGTTCGAGAGGAATGAATGGATCAACACCACCATGAAACAAATATATTGGCACCGTGATGTTACTCATGGCCTCGATCCATTCATCTAGAACCATTCCGTAGAAAGGAGCCGCTGCTGCAATTTCGTCCGAAAACCTACAAGCAGTGAGAAAGGTCAAACCACCGCCTAGGCAAAATCCGGTCACTCCGACTCGCTCCGAAACTACATCGGGTTGTGACTTCACATAGGCAATCGCCGCCCTCAGATCCTCTTCTATTGGCTGACCGAAGTTGAGGCGATACATCATTGCCATCGCTTGTTCAACATCGCTGTAGTCAAACTTGTTGTTTGGCAATTCACGATAGTAGAGATCTGGCGTAAGCACTACATATCCTTCATGAGCCATTCGGGCTGCCACCTCTCTGATGTGTGGCGTTAGGCCAAAGGCTTCCATTAAAAGCATGATGGCTGGCTTCTTTCCTGGTTCAGTGGATTTGTACAAGAACGCAGGCATCTGTCCATCTGGCGTAGAAATTATTGCCGCTACCTCTTCGATTGGCACGTTATCCCCCTTGTCCATTGAGTGTACGTTAAATCTTAAGGTTTAAATCTAATCTTACGTTGCTGTTTCAACCCGGACTGGAAGTAGCCCAACTGTGAGTGAAGGCACTACCCGCGCTCACCTGCCCCGCAAACGACACAGTATCATGGCTAATGGACCTGCTGACTTCTCCGGCTTCGCGCTATGACTGCCTCTAAACCGATCCCTACCCTTTCGCTGCAACGCCCGGAACTTTTGGCTCCAGCAGGAAGCTGGGACTGCGCCAAAGCTGCTATTGAAAATGGGGCAGACGCTATCTATTTCGGACTGGAGCGCTTCAATGCCCGCATGCGAGCCGAGAACTTCACCGAGGCAGACTTGCCCGAGCTAATGGGGTTGCTACATCAGCGAGGCGTTAGGGGCTACGTTACCTTAAATACGCTGGTGTTTCCCCGAGAGCTAGCAGAGGCAGAGCAGTATCTGCGGACCATAATTGCAGCGGGAGTGGATGCTGTAATTGTGCAAGACGTGGGGCTGTGCCGCCTAATTCGCCATTTGTCGCCCGACTTTCCGATCCATGCCTCTACTCAAATGACCATTACGAGCGCGGCTGGCGTTGAGTTTGCCTCTGCCCTTGGCTGTCAGCTCGTGGTGCTGGCGCGGGAGTGCTCACTCAAAGAAATCCGCAAAATTCAGCGGTCTGCCCGGTCCCTCTCACTGCCTCTGGAAGTGTTTGTGCATGGAGCGCTGTGCGTTGCCTATTCTGGGCAATGTCTGACCAGTGAGGCGTTGGGGGGGCGGTCGGCGAATCGCGGTGAATGTGCCCAAGCCTGCCGCATGCCCTATGACTTGCTTGCTGATGGCGAGGTGGTGGATCTCGGCGATCGTAAGTACCTGCTGAGTCCGCAAGATCTAGCAGGGATTGATGTCCTGCCGGAGTTGATTCAAGCCGGAGTGCACTGTCTCAAAATCGAGGGGCGGCTGAAATCGGCGGAATATGTGGCGAATGTGACGCGGGTCTACCGGCAGGCGCTTGATCGGGCGATGGCAGCCCTTGCGGGAAGCGGTGATGCCTATCACGTTCGTGAGGCTGACCGTTACCAGTTAGAAATGGCGTTTTCGCGGGGGCTATACACAGGCTGGTTCAAAGGCATTCAAAATCAGGAGCTGGTGCATGCTCGGTTTGGCAAGAAGCGAGGGGTGTATTTGGGTGAGGTGAGCCGCGTTGGCAAGGATTATGTAGCTCTGCGCCTGCAAGCCCCAATCAAGCCCGGCGACGGTGTCGTGTTTGACAATAGTCATCCTGACCGGGCGGAAGCAGGAGGGCGAGTTTATGCTGTCGAACCACAGACGCGAGACACGATACTGCGCTTTGGTCGTCATGATGTCAACCTCGGCCGAATTCGCATCGGTGACAAACTCTGGAAAACCAGCGATCCGGAACTCGATCGCCAGTTGCGCCAAAGCTTTGCGGGCAATACGCCTCAGTTCCAGCGCCCGATCCGGATTGAGATTTATGGGGCTGCCGGAGAACCCCTGACCGCCATCGCTCGCGACGAGCAGGGACACCTTGCCCAAGCCCAATCATCCATGCCGCTGGTGACAGCCCATAACCAGCCCCTCACCCAAGAGCGGCTGAAAGAGCAGTTTGGCCGATTGGGTAACACGCCGTTTCGCTTGGGACATCTAGATAACTATTTACAGGGCGACCTGCTGCTGCCCATCAGCGAACTCAACCGGCTGCGGCGAGAATTGGTCACTCAGCTAGAGGCTCAGCGTCGGCAGCCCAAACGCTGGCAGCTATCTGCTAGTGCGTCTTGGACCGATTTGCTGCCTGTGCCGCCTGCTTCTGTGCCCGCCTCAGCAGCACAGCTCGTTGTTCTGGTGCGCACCTGGGAGCAACTCAACGCCGTTCTCGATGCTGGCATCACCCGAATCTACGCCGAATTTGAAGATCCGCGCCGTTATCGAGATGCGGTGGCGCTGGTGCACGGTTACCGTGGCTCTACCGCCCCCCAGATCTACGTTGCTCCGCCGCGAATCACCAAACCCGGCGAACAGTGGATTTTGCAGCAGGTGCGGGCTGCCAATGCCGATGGTTATCTCGTTCGCAATTATGACCACCTGACCTACTTTGCTGGCGAACGCTGCGTAGGAGATTTTTCGCTGAATGTGGCGAATCCACTGACAGCTGCCTATTTCAAGCAGTTCGGCTTAGAACGTCTCACCGCATCCTATGATTTGAATGTCCAGCAGCTCCAGGATCTGTTGCAGTACTGTCCGCCAGACTGGCTGGAAATTACAATTCATCAGCATATGCCAATGTTCCACATGGAGCACTGCGTGTTTTGTGCCTTTCTGTCTGACGGCACCGACTATACAAACTGTGGACGGCCTTGTGAACAGCATCAGGTCAAGCTGCGGGACCGGGTCGGCAGCGAGCACATTGTGCAGGCGGATGCCGGCTGTCGCAATACGGTCTTTAATGGTGTGGCTCAAACGGGAGCTGAGTACGTGCAGCGGTTGATGGAACTCGGTGCCCGTCAGTTTCGAATAGAGTTCGTCAACGAAACGCCAGCTCGGGTGCAGCATACCCTCGAGCGTTATGGCCAGCTCCTGCAGGGAGCTATTAGCGGTGCTCAGCTTTGGCGGGAGTTGCGCTTGCAGAATCAGCTAGGGGTGACTCGCGGTACGCTGATGTAGCTAAAGCATCCTGTTTGCTTGGCTTTACCCTTCTGGGCTTCCTGACGTTCGCACACAATCTCTTGATACCCAGCTTGATCACCAGGTCATTTTCTCAGCCTAGCCAATCTCATCGTTTGCCGCACGTTGGTTCTAGTCTGGCTAAGAAGCAGCCCT
Organism: Synechococcales cyanobacterium C42_A2020_086; assembly: GCA_015272325.1. GTDB lineage: Bacteria > Cyanobacteriota > Cyanobacteriia > Elainellales > Elainellaceae > JACYLU01. The sequence continues at coordinate 136,595 of JACYLU010000020.1, forward strand.
TTCTCTACCTTCCTGCGGATTCCAGAGGGATACGGATTTGGTTCACTAGGACTGAGTCAACCCTATGAATGACTCCTAGCGCACAGGAGTAAGGATAGAGCCATGATGGAAGACGCTAACCCAGATGAGCAGTTCAACGCCGACGAGAGGGAATCGGTAGATGTGAGCCAAGCCGATCGTCAAGCAGAGAGTAAAAATACAGACATAGCCGATCAACTCGCGGACATTACCCCGTCCTACGGTACAGGTGTGCATGACCAGCCAGGACTTAGTATCGGTGGCCGCACGATGGCGGATCGAATGGAAGCCTTCAATCAAGCTGGCCCCATCCTGACTGGAGGCGACATCGATGCCAACTGGGAGCAAGCCAATGCTGTAGGCGATGAATCGGTGGGGGGTACCGCTCCCACACCCGATATGGATGTGGTGGATGAACTAGGAGCCGCAATCGGATTGGAGATGGACGATCGCGCCTATCTACGCACTAACGATATTTTAGAAGAGCGTGATGACCGCCGCTGGGAGCTGGATCCTGAGTCGGCAGAGGATTACGACAATCGCGAATAATCACGGGTGTCGTAGAAGCTGTAGCAGATCGCGCATAAGAAACGGCTTCGCTAAGAACCCCTGAAAGCCAAGTTTTTCAGCCTGGGCAGCCAGATCCGTGGAGTGGAGTCCGCTCATGGCAATGGGGTGCACCTGGGGACTGAGCTGTTTCAGCAGTGAAATTGCCGTTAAGCCGTCCATGTCCGGCATCATGATATCCACTAGCACGCCATAGATCTGATCGTTGTATTCCGCAAATAGGGCTAGAGCCTCGATGGCATTATCAGCAATCAAGACGCGGTAGTGATAGGTTTCCAGCATTGCTTTGATGGCTTCGCAAATGCTTGGTTCATCGTCTACGATGACGATCAGCTCTTGATGACCGATGAGCAGGTCACAATCGGGAGTGGGCTGTGGGTCATTGGTTTGGTGAGCAGGAAAGTAGAGCGTGAAGCGGCTGCCACAATTGACTTTGCTTTGCACATCCACAAACCCCCCGTGACTCTTGATAATGCCTAGAGCGGCAGAGAGACCAAGACCTGTGCCTTTGCCAATTTCTTTCGTGGTAAAGAATGGATCGAAGATACGGTGCAGAATCGTCTCGGGAATCCCAACTCCAGTATCTGAAATTGTAATCACCACATAGGCACCGACATGGGCATCGAGATAAAGCTGCGATTGAGGTTCATCTAGCCAGAGATTCTCGGCGGTAATCACCAACTGACCCCCCTCAGGCATAGCGTCGCGAGCATTGACGCAAAGATTCATCAGTACTTGATGCAGTTGCGTTTCGTCGCCGAACAGTGGCCAGAGATCGGCAGCAAGCTGAGTGTAGATTTCAATCGATTTGGGAAAGGTTTGCTGAATAATCTTCTCAATTTCTTGCAGGAGATGATCGACTCGGAGTTCGGTACGTTTGCCCTCCACGCCGCGAGCAAACGAGAGAATTTGCTTCACCATCTCACCGCCACGTCGGGCGCTTGCTTCTAGAACTTGCAGCAGATGACGCGGCTGTTCTTCGAGGTCTGGCAACCGCAGCGGCAGCACCTGCGCCACTGCCAAAATCGGCGTCAGGATATTGTTGAGATCGTGAGCAATGCCGCTGGCAAGGGTACCCAAGCTTTCTAGTCGCTGGGCCCGCAAAAACTGAGCTTCTAGCTGCTTCTTGTCGGTAATGTCGATATGCACTCCAATCATGCGCAGGGGCTGGCCGCTGACGTCGTGGAGAATGCTGCTTTTGGCGGCGATCCAGCGAATCTCGTTGTTCGGGCAAACAATGCGAAACTCGGCATCGAATTCTCTGCTCTGCTCGACCGCCTGCCAAAGTTTCCGTTCTGTAGCCTCGCGATCGTCTGGGTGAATGGTTTGCAGCCACTTCCGACAGTGACCGTTAAAGGCACCGGGGGGCAAGCCGTAGAGAGCTTCTAATTCCGCGGTCCAAGTCATGGCGTTATCGCGAATATTCCATTCAAAGGAGCCGATCTTGCCAGCCTGCTGCGCCATCTCTAACCGTTCCTGAATGCGTTGCCGGCGGATAATCTCGCGGCGGAGATGCTCATTGGACTGCTGCAATTCAGCGGTGCGTTCCTGCACCCGTAACTCCAGAATCTCGTTGGCTTCGCGCAGGGCTTCTGCTGCCTGTTTCCGTTCGATGGCATAACGCAGCGATCGTACAAGCAAATCCTGATTCACCTGGCGTTTCACCAAATAGTCTTGAGCGCCACGCCGCACGGCCTGCACTGCAAGTTCATCATCGTTAGTGTTGGTCAACACGACGATTGGCAGGCTAGGAGCATGGCGAATCAGCACTTCTAGCGAGGCGAGTCCTTGGCTATCGGGCAGGCTAAGATCGAGCAGCAGGACGTCAAAGGTCTGGTTGGCCAGCTGCTGCAAAGCGTCGGTCAATCGCTGCACGTGGCTGAACTGAAACCGATGTGGACCTGTGTGCTTGAGGATTTCCTGCAAAAAGCGAGCTTCTGCTAGGTTATCTTCGATCAGCAGCACATTGACCCAGGTCTTGTCTATCGAGGTGGCAACGCCGCCGTTTCTAACCAAAATTCCTCAATCCCCCTAACAATTTTGAATAACTGACTCAGATTGCGCGATTTGGCGATGTAGCAATTCACATGCAAGTCATAGCTTTGACCAATATCTTCTTCATTGCGAGAGGTCGTCAGCACAATGATCGGGATGTGCTTCAGCGAAGGATCAGCTTTGATTTCCGCTAGCACTTCCCGACCATCTTTTTTCGGCAGATTCAGGTCTAGCAGGATCAGATCGGGGCGGATCGCGTTGGCGTAGTCCCCTTCCTGCCGTAGATAGCTCATGGCTTCCATGCCGTCTCGAGCCACCACCACCTCACACTGGGCCGCGGTGCTCTTGAGGGCTTCCTGAATCAGCCGAATATCGCCGCGATTATCCTCGATCAGAAAAATAATTTTTCTTGCGTCCGTTCCCATGATGGCGATCGCGTCCTCCGACGGGAATCGTGAAGTAGAAGGTAGCGCCTTGACCAAGCTGCGACTCGACCCAAATCTGCCCGCGATGACACTCGACAATCTTTTTGCAGATCGCCAGCCCCATACCCGATCCAGGATATTCGTCGCGGGTATGCAGCCGCTGGAAGATCACAAAAATGCGGTCAGCAAATTGGGGATCGATACCAATGCCATTGTCTTGCACCGAGAACATCCAGGCGTCGTCTTGCCGCTGCACGCCGATGTGAATTTGGGGCGGCACCTGCTGCTGGAATTTGATCGCATTGCCGATCAGATTTTGGAATAGCTGCATCAGCTGCGTCCCGTCTGCCACAATTGTCGGCATTGGGTCATAGGTAATCACGGCGTTGGTTTCGCTAATACGCCCCCGCAGGTTGTTGAGCGCCTGCTGCAGGGCGGTTTCCACCTCGATCAGCTCCCACTCGATGCCCTTGAGGTCTACCTTGGAGTAGAGCAGCACATCGTCGATCAAGGTTTGCATTAGGCTGACGCCCTCGACTGCGAAACCAATAAACTCCTTGGCGTCCTGATCCAGTTCCGTGTTGTAGCGCATCTCCAGCAACTGCACGTAGTTCGCCACCTGATTCAGCGGCTCTTGCAGATCGTGGGACGCCACATAGGCAAACTTCTTCAGTTCAGCGTTGGAACGCTCCAGATCCTGAGCCAGCAGCGCCAATTCTTCCGCCTGCCGCAGCACGATATTGACGATGGCTTTACGCAGTTCCAGCGTTGCTTTCACCTCCACCGGCTTCCACGGCAGCGACTTCAGCCGCACCGTTTCTTTCCACAGCTCAAAGGACTTGCGGGGGCAGAGGCGGGGCGTATCGCCGGACTGATCAAGATCGTAGGCATGATTTGGATCGCCACCCCAGTTCACCGTTTGAATCACCTCCGGGCGGAACCAGAGCACGTAGCTGCGGCGCGAAATCGGAATCGCTAGCAAACCGCTAGCTACATCTTTGAACCGCTCGGCGTCTGAGTAGATTAGCGGCAGCGAATCCGTTGCGAAGACCTCCTGATCGATAGTTTTCGCCAGCCACTGCACCAGATAATTCAGCTCCTCTTCCGATGGCGTCCGCCCGATCGTCGTCCAGTGGCCGCCAAAGCAGATTGCTGCCCCGGTGGCATTCACCAAATCCAGCAGATTCGGCTCGTGCTGCACTAAGCCATCGATGAAATTGTCCTCCTGGGACATCCAGTCCACGAGTGCCGTCTGCACGGCCGCCAATTTCATGCGGTAGCTGTAGTCTGCCGTTTCTTCGCGGGTGGATAGTTCGGCAAAGATCACCCGCCCCAAGAATTCGCAGGCTTTGCGTAGTTCGTAGGGCACCTGCTTAGGCGTGCGGTGGTGACAGGCGATCAGCCCCCACAGTTTCTGGTCTTTCATCAACGAGATGGTCAGCGATGCCCCCACTCCCATATTGTGCAGATAGTCGAGGTGGCAGGAATAAGGGCTGCGCAGAATGGACAGCGTGAGATCCACCGGCTGATGGGTGATCGGATTCTGGGCAGGATAGAGGTCTACCGGAGTGGCGTGGGCGTCGGGAATCACTCGAATCCAGTTGGAAACAAACAGCTTGCGAGCCGGCTGGGGAATATCCGACTCGGGAAAGTGTAGCCCCAGATAAGACTCCATTTCAGGAATTTTTTCTTCGGCTACCACTTCCCCATGCCCGTCTTCGTCAAATTTGTAGAGCATGACGCGATCGAACCCGGTGACGCGGCGCACCTCCTGAACAATGATCTGGCAAAAATCGCGCAGGTTGGAGGTGGCTTCGAGCTGGTTGATCGAGGCGCGAGCTAGATGATAGAAACTGAGGAAGGGAATCGTTTCGTGGGTGAGAGCCGGCTCGAGTTCCAGGATTAGGAATCCATCGGCACTGCGGTGAAAGACAGCGTCAAACACCTGATACTCATCGCCGCTACGACGCGCCCAAACTTTGCTGGGGTTCAGCAGATCGAGATTGTCGTAAGCCAATCCAGCCCGCAACTGATCCACCTGAAATGAGTCGAGCAGATCGTCCAGCGGTTTGCCCAACACCTCGTCTGGGGTCAACCCAAAGGCGGCTGTATTAGAACTCACCTGCAGCACAATCAGCTCTGGCTCTTGCAGCACCAGCAGCACTCCATGCGGTTGCACCTGCGTCAGAACGTGAATGGAGGGTTGCTTGAGCCTAGACAGATTGACCTCCTGAAGATCTAAATTCACGTTTGCGTTCATTCCTAGATTGTTTCTTGTCATGATCACTCTCCAAACCTGACAAAACATTCAACGGCGCTACTTATACTCTCGATGATTCAGAATTTCTAATCGCAACCCTTCTCATGGTTCGTCTCGTCAACCTTATCAAAATTCTTTCAAAACCTGGCTGTGCTAAATCCTTAGCTTAATTCAAGCTGGTCAAAAAAGCTCAAAAATGCGCTGTTCATCATCGATTGCTGTGCTTTCCGCGGTGATTCCAATGTAGATAATCTACTTTTTTTAACCACATCAAAACTGCTGGCATGGCTGTGCTAGCGATTGATTGAACATCATTAGTTTGTTGGTCATTGTTTGGTGATGTAGTTTGTTCTCTGCTTGTTTGTTGCGCTTGTTTGTTGCAGCCGAGGGTGTAGAGCGGTAGGGGCAATGAACCTATTGAACCTATTATTGAACTGATGCGTATTAGCTGAGTAGCAGCTTAATTTCTCGGATTTCCTTGAATATCATGGTCTACTCAGTCAGCAGCATAGCTTAGATTTGGGAATAACGACAGCAGAAACCAAGGCTGAAATATTAAAACAATAAAGAGTTTTGAAGCTTCTGTGATTGAGCTGATTTATGCACAGGCAAAGTGAATTAAAACTTATTGATTACCTCTGCAAGGATACATTCCTTGATAAAACGCTTCATTGATTGCATCCACTACTCTAAGGGAAGCGTAACAATTCCTAACCAAAATTCTTCGATGCGCTTCACGATGTGAAAGAGCTGCTCTGAATCGGTGGACTTGACGACGTAGCAATTTCCCTGAAGCTCGTAGCTTCTCAAAATATCGGACTCCGAGCGTGACAGAGTGAGAATAATAATGGGAATCCGCTTCAGATTAGCATCGCGTTTGATCTCGCCTAGTATGTCGATGCCAGTTTTGCCAGGTAGGTTGAGATCGAGCAAAATCAGATCGGGACGGGGGGCGTCGCTGTAGGCACCCTGACGGTGCAGAAATTGCATGGCTTGTTCGCCGTCTGGCATCACCACAATTTGCCGCTGCGCCTGCTCTGCCAACGCTCGCTCAATGAGTCGGGCATGATCTAAATTCTCCTCTACGATTAAGATCAGCCGTTTGATCGGAAGTTCTTCCATAGCAACTGCCCTGCCTGCTGCCAACCGCGATGCTCTTTCTGATAATACTGCCTGATAATACCGCTATCCCTAGCGGCGCAGCAGCTCATCTAGCCCTAACAGCGTCCCAACACCAGCATCAAGGCGGCGCACCCATCTTCGTCGTCTGAGTTGTTCTCAGGACTTTCTCAGGACGCCATCATTTTTCAAAGCGGATCGCACGCCACCGAGGATTGAGGCGTGAAGTTTGAAAAGTTGAATTTCATGAGTTGCCGGCTATTTCAACATCAACAATAGTTATTTAGCTAATTTCTCGATCTTCGTCTTGCACAGTGGCAACTCGACTCTCGTTGCTATGCCGCCGCTCGTACCAACTCATCAGCGGTGTGGCGCTAATGCCATGCACAATGACTGAAATCATAATCGTAATGTAAGTGATCCAAGTGAGCTGCGCCCCGATGTTGCCGGGTAAGCCTTCGCTCAGAGCATAGGAGAGGTAATAGAGCGAACCGACGCCTCGAATGCCAAACCAACCAAATAGCCATCGTGTCGCCGGACGAATATTGTCGTTGATTGTGCAAAGCCAAGAGCCAAGCGGACGAATCAAAAAGAGTGTAGCCACGGTGATGATCAGGGCTTGGGAGGCGTAAGCCCACATCGGTTCAAGGCGTAAGATGGAGCCTAGCAGCAAAATCGTGCCGACTTCTAGCAGTCGCTCTAGCTGACCAATGAAATGTAGCTGGGAGGTTTTGTTTTCCAAGTCTAAAGAACGACTGCGCCGCACCATAACGCCTGCTACAAACACCGCCAAAAAGCCGTAGCCATTCACGAGTTCTGTAAGAGAGTAGGTCAGCAAGATGGTAGCCAGCGCCACCAAATCTTCCATTTCCTCTTCAACTCCGTAGGCGCGACGAAATTTGCGTCCGAGAGCATTGATCGCTTTGGCAACAATAATGCCACCCGCAATGCCAGCAGTAATTGCCCAGAGTAAATCTACTGCAACCCAACTGAGAAACCAATCTTCAATGCGATCTTCTTTCAGCCAGTACAGCCCAAAATAGACAAATGGAAAGGCAAGCGCGTCATTCAACCCGCCTTCTGAGGTTAAACCGAACCGCAGCTCGTTGCGATCATCGCTATCGGAAATTTGCACTTCTGATGCTAGTACAGGATCGGTTGGTGCCAAGATCGCGCCTAGCAAAATGGCGGCTCCCCACTCCATTCTCAGCAAGAAGTGGGCCACCACGGCAATGGCTGCAATTGAGAGCGGCATTAGCAGTCCGATTAATCGCACTGTCGAATGCCATGCCCAGAAATTGAGCCGACGGTTCATTTTGATGCCGCAGGCAAACAGCGACACAATCACCACCATTTCGGTGAGTCGCTTCAGAAACTCATTTTCTGGATACAATTTGATGATGTTAAATCCGTAAGGACCAAGAGCAATTCCAGCAATTAGGTATATCAAGGCATAGGAGAGAGGTAAGCGGGTAATCCAGCTTGAACCCAGGGTGACGCCTAAGAGAATTAAGCCTATAACCAGCAGATCTAAAATATAAATATCAATATGCATAAAGTTGAACGACCTAAAAGATAAGGTCGCCAGATAGGGTACTGAAATCGAACCAACGCTTAAACAAAAGCAGCCTGTGAGCAAGATACACCAATGAAACTGCACCAATGTCTGTCGCTACAGTAACAGTCTGCTGCTTTAACGGCGTCAGTCAGCAGATATAGCTCGCTGCCCCAGTCAATCTGTACCCTAGGAAAGATGCTTAGACAAAGGCTGCTTTCTACGCTAACTATTACACTGTATTGCAGTGCTTAGTCCAAGTTTATTTCAGCATTAAGGAGCCGTCCTCATCATTTAGACAGGATTTAGACAGGACAGCCCAACAGGACCGCTCAGGACCAATAAGGTAAAAACCGAGCGAACTCTAGGTTTTCAATCGCTGCTGTTCATGACTGGATGGCAGCTGCTCCTCAGTGCGAAAGCTGTAACTTGTCTTTTCAGTCACCCATTAGTTTGTTATTCGGTTGGTTGGATTCAGTTTCCGGATTCAGTTTCCGGTTGAATATCCCTCGTGCCAATCTCAAGATGACCATAACAGCAACTAGCTATAACTGATTATGCAAGTAATGCATCAGCCCGTTGAGACTATGTTCTTTGCCTGCTCATGTTTATCGCAGTCTTCGTCACAGTGCTCATCGTGCTCATCACAGTAGACTTTCATGTCGAACATGTCAAATCGCACTAGGCGCTTTGTGCAAATTGCCACTATTTTAACGGATCGGATTTCGGAATTGCTCTATGCTCCGGTGCTGGTGACTGATGAACAGGGAGTTGTGATTACTAGCAGTGAGCCAAGCTGGGCTGGGTTAGATTGCACTCATCCGCATCTAGCGACTCTAGTAAACGGATTGCGTATTCCGTTGCGTCACGAAGCTGCCCAAGGGGAGGTGATTGTTGGTGTATCTCCAAATCAGGAAGCGATTTCACCCCGACTGGCTCAGGCAATTGTAGAACTAGTGATTGCTCAAACGGCTACTCAGAACTGGTCTCCTAGTCCTTCAGATCTCAAAAATCAGTTTATCCAGGATGTGCTGTTTGAACGAATTCCCAATGAAGGGGTGTTACTCCAACGAGCTAAGCAACTCGGTATCGATTTCAATCCACCTCGAGCTGTCATTCTGATTGATGCAGCCGAATATATTCTCCAGCCCAGCGTTGCTGATTCGGCGATCTCAATGATGTTGCAACAGCAGCGGACACAAAGAATTATTAGCAGCATAGTCAGCTTCTTCCATCTGCCTAACGATACAATTTGCACTGAATTAGGAGAGGGGATTATTGCTGTTCTAAAAGCGAGTGACAGCAAAAATTTAGACCATTGGGCTGAGGGAACACTACCTGCTCACGGCGGGGGTTCGTCGTGGGCCAATCTCACCGCCTTGAAGCGAGCTGCCGATGCGCTACTATTGCGGCTTCATAGCGATACCGGGACAGTAATTAATGTTGGGGTTGGCCGTTATCATCCCGGAATGCGGGGACTAGCAAAATCCTACGAAGATGCTCGAGCAGCATTGTCGCTGGGCATTCGTTTTCAAGGCAATAATCGAGTACACTGCTTGGGCGAACTGGGGATCGCTGCCTTTGTTGGCATTGCTGATGAAGACACAAAAATTGATTTAGCGAAATATTTATTGAGTCCGTTAGATGATGAACCGGAATTACTCACAACGCTAAACACTTTTTTTACAGAAAACTGCTGCTCATCGTCAACGGCGCGAGAACTCTCAATTCACCGAAATACGTTGAGCTACCGTTTAGATAAAATTGCCTCATTGACTGGACTCGATCCACGCAAATTTGATCATGCTGTGCAAATGCGATTATGTTTATTGTTACGCTCGCTACAATCACTTGGATAGAATAGACGGCAAATTGGGCAAATGCACAGTTAATGGGCATTAGTAATTCTGTTCTTTAGGCAGTTGCCTAATGCATTACAGTAGATTAGCCACTTATGATGAGCCATAAGCGTGATAGAGGCGTGAACGACTCAGCGATGGGTAGGTATGCGATCTGCTGTCATGTATTCTCTTCAGATTTAACTCATAATGGCATCTCTCTTCATGCCCCACTCTAACAGCAGTTCTGCGTCTTGGCGGATTGCGATTGTGCGAGCGCTGCCTGGCTTAGGCGATATGCTCTGCTTGATTCCAACCTTGCGAGCATTGAGGGCAGCTTTTCCGATGGCCGAGATCACACTGATTGGTCTACCTGGGATCAAAACGTTGATGCAGCGCTTTCGACCCTACATTGACGGTTGGTTAGAGTTTCCAGGGTATCCCGGTATCCCTGAGGTGCCGCTGTTGCCATCGCGAACGATGGAGTTTTTAGCTCAAGTGCAGCAGACCCCCTTCGATTTGGCACTTCAGCTTCATGGCAGTGGTTCCTACATCAACAGCTTTACGCTGCTGCTGGGAGCTAAGCAGACGGCTGGATTCTTTCCCGTTGGGCAGGCTTGTCCGGCTGAGTTGTTCTTGCCTTATCCGGATCAAACATCAGAAATTTGGCGCAATTTAAGGTTAATAGAATGGCTGGGTATTCCTTTGCAGGGTGATGCGCTGGAATTTCCCGTTTACGAATCCGATTGCCAGGAAGCTCGTACGCTAATGCAGCGCTATGGTTTGCAGCCTGATCGCTATCTCTGTCTACATCCGGGAGCTAGCATCAGCAATCGGCGGTGGGATGCGCAGCACTTTGCTAGGGTAGGCAAGGCATTAGCAACCCAAGGTTGGCAAATCGTCCTAACGGGAAGCCAGAGTGAACGGAAGTTGACTGAAGCCGTAGCGCAGAGGATGGCGACTCCTAGCATCAATCTGGCCGGGCAAACGAGTCTGGGGGGCATGGCGGCCTTGCTCAGTCAGGCGCGGCTGCTGATTGCAAACGATACCGGCGTGTCGCACCTCGCGGCGGCCCTAGCGGTGAACAGCGTTGTTATTTTCTCGGATTCTGATCCTCAGCGTTGGGGCCCTTTGGATCGTCAGCGTCATGCCGTCTTGGTGCGACCGGCTCCGGATGCAGTGCTGGCGGCAGCTCATCAGCGGCTTCAGGGGGTAGCTTATGCTCGGTGAGTCCTGGCAAACCGTACAGCGGCTGTTGCTTTGGTTCAGCGTTGAGGGAGATCTGGCCGCGGAGTTGCAGCCTGCTATTCGAGTCATACAGCAAACGTTACCGAGGACCGATCTGACGCTATGGACGTTGGAGGACACGCTCTTATTTCAGTGGCTGCAATCTCCATTGACTAGAGTGGCAGAGCTGCGCGCGGCCCAGTTTGATGCGGCGATTATCTTGACGTTGCCTCATCAATCACCTTACGCACGAGCGTATCTCTGCTATCTGGCTGGTATTCCGATCCGCATTGGACAATCCCATGAGTTTGGGGGTAGTGTCCTCTCTCACTGTGTACAGCCATCACTCGATCTTGAATCACCTTATGATTATCAACTTCATTTTTTAACTGTTTTAGGATTTCCGGTTCAGCCGCTTATGGTTAGAACTTAATCACTTCTCTGCTCTTGGCGTTTACTCTTCATATGGCATTTCGTATTCTCACCTGGCATGTTCACGGTAGCTATCTCTACTATCTCACCCAAGCTCCTCATCAATTCTATCTTCCGGTGAAGCCGGGCAAGCCAGAAGGGTATGGGGGTAAGCTGCCTGGGTTTCCCTGGGGTGACAATGTACATGAGATTGCGGCTGACCAAGTTAGTGAGCAAACCTTCGACTGCATTCTATTTCAGTCTCGCCGCAATTATTTGCAGGATCAATATGAGATTCTGTCGGATGCACAGCGCCAATTGCCACGATTGTATTTAGAGCATGATCCGCCTCGCGAGCACCCTACGGATACGTCGCACATCGTGGATGATCCGCAGCTATTGCTAGTGCATGTTACTGGGTTCAATGCGCTGATGTGGGATAGCAACCGCACACCAACCTGCATGATTGAGCATGGGGTAATGGTGCCAGAGCGAGTGCGCTACAGCGGTGAGCTGGAAAAAGGCATTGTGGTCGTGAACGGGTTGCGGCAGCGCGGCAGACGACTAGGAGCCGATTTGTTTCAGCAGGCGCAGTGTTCGGTGCCACTAGATCTGGTGGGCATGGATGCGACCGCTCTCGGAGGCATCGGGGAAATTCCTCACGCTCGGCTACCGGAGTTTCAGTCGCACTATCGCTTTTTCTTTCATCCAGTACGCTACACCAGTCTGGGGCTAGCGGTCTGCGAGGCAATGATGCTGGGACTGCCGATTGTCGGCTTAGCCACCACCGAACTTGTGACCGTGGTGCAGAACGGCATCTCAGGCTATATCGATACGCAGTTAGAGCAATTGATTGAGCGTATGCAGGAGCTATTGGCAGATCCAGTTCAGGCGCAGCGGTTGGGTCAGGTCGCGCGCGAGGTCGCTCAGGCTCGTTTTGGCATACAGCGATTTGTCCAGGACTGGAATAGGGCGTTTGAGCAGGCGATACAGCTTCAGTCAGCGGTGTGGAGTTTAGGCGTTCCAACATCGCGCTGAAGTCTTAGAAGCTGAAGTCTTAGAAACAGACAACTGAAGTGCTGGGGTTACTAATCACCATTGAGCAGTTAACGCAACGTGATTCAACACTGTGATTCAAGTTTTAGGGATTGGCGATGACAAAACGAATTGCTCTGATTAGTGAACATGCCACGCCACTGGGAATCTTTGGGGGAATCGACAGCGGCGGGCAGAATGTTTACGTGGGTCAGCTTGCTAAGCATTTAGCGGCGATTGGCTACGATGTTGATGTATTTACGCGACGAGACGGTGAACATTTGCCGGAGGTGGTGGATTGGCATCACGGTGTGCGGGTGATTCATGTGCCTGCGGGCCCGGCAGCCGTGATTCCCAAGGAAGAGCTACTCTGCTACATGGATGAGTTCACCGCCTTTATGGTGGACTGGTGCCGCTGTCATTCCAGCTATGATTTAATTCATGCCAACTTCTGGATGTCGGCTCTGGTGGCCGCAGATGTTAAACGCACGTTGGGTATTCCCTTCGTCGTCACGTTTCATGCCTTGGGACGGGTGCGGCGGCAATATCAAGGCACGGCCGATCAGTTTCCCGATGAGCGGTTTGCCATTGAAGACCGGATTGTGCAAGAGGCGGATCAAATTATTGCTGAATGCCCGCAGGATCGCGACGATTTGCTGCAGCTCTACAACGCCAATCCCAACCGTATCAGCATTATTCCCTGCGGTTTTGACACGACGGAGTTTTGGGCGATTGATAAACTGCGGGCCCGGCTGACCTTGGGGCTTTCTCCCGAAGAGCATGTGATCTTGCAGCTAGGGCGGATGGTGCCGCGCAAGGGTGTAGATACGGTGATTCGCAGCTTCGCCCATCTGCTAAAGCAGCCTCTACCGGCTCGGTTGCTGATTGTGGGCGGAGAAGCAGATGACCCCGATCCGCGCTTAACGCCAGAAATTAGCCGATTGAGTGCGATTGCTCAAGAGTTGGGGGTAGCGTCGCGAGTCACCTTTGTGGGGCGTAAGGGGCGGGACGTGCTGAAGTACTACTACAGTGCGGCTGATGTCTTTGTGACGACGCCGTGGTACGAACCCTTTGGCATCACGCCGATTGAAGCCATGGCCTGCGGTACGCCGGTGATTGGCTCGAATGTGGGCGGCATCAAATTTACCGTCAAAGACGGCGAGACCGGCTACCTAGTGCCGCCAAATGATCCCGAGCGATTAGCCGAGCGATTGTCTCATTTGCTGCACAATCCGCCGCTGCGCAGCCTGCTGGGTCGTCAGGCCATCCGCCGCTGCCAAGACCATTTCACCTGGCAGAAGGTGACCAGTGCTGTCGCTGCGCTCTACGAAGAGGTGCTCAGCGGGGTTCATGGTGTAGCAGGTACCGAGGCGAATCAGCTTGCGATTCTCGATCGCGGCTTTGAAACGGTGGTGAAAGCAGTGCAGCGCTCGCAGCGGTTATTGCGACCAGCAATTCAGTCGGCATCCCAGACAATGAGTGCCTGTTTTGCCCGCGGCGGTAAGCTGCTGATTTGCGGTAATGGCGGCAGTGCGGCAGATGCCCAGCATTTTGCAGCCGAGCTGGTGGGTCGCTTTTGCTGTCCTCATCGGGCCGGGCTGCCCGCGATGGCGTTAACTGCCGATAGCGCCTTTCTGACTGCCTGGGCCAACGATGTCAGCTACGAAGCGGTGTTTGCTCGCCAGGTTGAAACCTTTGCGCAGCCCCACGATGTACTATTTGGCATCAGCACTAGCGGGCGGTCCAAAAACGTGATCGCAGCCTTTGCAGCGGCTCAGCGGCTGAATCTGACGTCAATCGCTTTGTTAGGAGGCGACGGCGGCGAACTGCGCACCGAGGCAGATATTGCTATCGTCGTGCCGGCATTGGAGACGCAGCGAATTCAGGAGGTGCAGCTATTGGTAATCCATCTCCTCTGTGAGCTGGTAGAGGAGCAGTTGCTTGCTAGCGGTACCACGCCGCTCCGATGCAGCACTTGGGAACCCAATGCCGGAATCAGCACTGCTGTGGAGGAGGCTACTGTGTATCGCTGATGCCCTAATTTCTGGCTCTTTGCACAGAGGAGCCAGGGGGTGAAGGGCAACAATGTCCTGTTTTGCCAAACCATTCACTTTAAACAACTAGGAGAACTAACCATGATGACGCTGAGAGGAAAAGTTGCCCTTGTTACGGGCGGCGGTCGCGGCTTGGGAGCGGCTACCTGTGCGGCTCTAGCTGAGGCGGGAGCCATCGTGATTGTCGCCGATATTCAGGTGGATTTAGCCGAGCGAGTAGCGGCTGAAATTCGGCGGCAGGGCGGGGAAGCCGTAGCACTGGCATTGGATATTACGCAGGACAATCAGGTTCAGACGGTGATACAAAAGTTACTCGATCAGCATGGTCATCTTGATATTCTAGTGAACAATGCGGGAACCGATGTCACGCTCTCGGTAGAAGAGTTGGCGATCGATGATTGGGATCATGTCATCAACGTGAACTTGCGCGCACCGTTTGTGTTGGCAAAACATCTGCTGCCAATCATGAAGCAACAGGGTGGTGGACATATTGTGAACGTGGCTTCTACTGCTGCCAAACGCGCTTGGGCGAATGCCTCTGCTTATCATGCTAGCAAATGGGGTTTAATGGGACTCAACCATGCACTGCATGTAGAAGGACGACCGCATGGGGTAAAGGTCACGGCGATTGTGGCTGGCGGCATGCGCACGCCATTTCTGCTGGATCGCTTCCCCGATATCGATCCAGGGGTGCTGCAAGATCCCAAAGACGTGGCGGATACGATTCGCTATGTGCTGATGCAGCCGGCGGAAACGGTTATTCCCGAAGTCACCGTATTGCCGATGCGAGAATCCTCATGGCCCTAATGTTTTCAAATTCACGATCATCAGATGCATTGCGGCAAGTCGGAAGTGCTGAGGTTAACCCGGCTGATTTGCGACCGGCAATATTTCTGGATAAAGACGGTACGTTGGTTCGCGATATTCCCTATAACGTTGATCCAGAGCGACTAGAATTTTATCCTGATGTGTTTCCCGGATTGCAGCGCCTTGATGCGGCGGGCTATTCACTGATCGTGATTACGAATCAGGCAGGGGTAGCGCGAGGCTATTTCCCAGAATCGGCTCTGGCAACGCTGCAAGTCTGCTTTCAACAGCGGTTTCAGGATGCGGGTGTAGCTCTCACCGGCTTCTACTACTGTCCGCACCATCCTCAAGGAATCGTTGCAGACTACACCCTATCTTGCAACTGCCGCAAGCCGCAGCCGGGTCTGCTGTATCGAGCCGCGCAGCAGCACGGAATTGACCTCAGTCGGTCCTGGCTGATCGGTGACATTCTCAACGATGTGGAAGCCGGACGGGCTGCGGGCTGCCGCACAATTTTGATCCACAACGGCAACGAAACCGAATGGCTGCTGTCGCCGTTGCGGTTACCCCATCACATCGTTTCCTGTTTTGCAGAAGCGGTGCCGGTGATCCTGGCGCTGGCTGCTGTCGAGTTCACGTCTGCTCGGAATTTTGGTTATGGCTCCTCCCTGCTCTAATCTCAATTATTCTGCTCTTGTGTCTTGCATCGACACCTGGAACACACTGAGGGTGCTGGTGATCGGCGACGCGATGCTAGATTGCTACCTACACGGTACGGCGGAGCGGCTGTGTCAGGAAGCCCCGGTGCCAGTGGTTGCTCTGACGGATCGGCAGGATCGACCCGGAGGGGCGGCAAATACGGCGGCGAATCTCGCTAGTTTAGGGGCGCGGCCGCAGTTGTTCAGCGTTATTGGGATGGATGAGGCAGGAGAACGGTTACAGCGCTGCCTAAGCGATCGAGCAATCAGCACAACCAGTCTGCTGCGCAGCCCTGAGCGAATCACGCTAATGAAACAGCGAATTGTAGCGCAGTCTCACCTGCTGCTGCGGCTCGATCAAGGCAGCACAACGGCGATTGACCCCTCCTTGGAGCAGACCCTTGCACAGCAGCTCTGTGAGGCTTATCGCCATTGCGATGCTGTGGTTATTTCCGACTACGGCTATGGTGTGCTGACACCTGCTCTGATTGCCATACTCGCCACTCTGCAATCTGAGTCACCGCGCCCGATTGTCCTCGATGCTAAGCACCCCAGCCCCTACCGCAGCGTTGGCGTTACGGCGGTGAAACCGAATTACCAGGAAACTCTGCGGCTGCTGGGGCTGTCGTCGCAAGAGCAGGACCGGGTGCAGCAAATCCTGCCCTATCGCCAGCGGCTGCTGACCTTGACGGGAGCGGCTTTGGTAATCGTGACGCTGGATCGCGACGGCGTGCTGCTGCTCACCGACGGGCAACCCGGACCAACAGCGCAGCATCTTCCCGTAGAGCCTGCCCCGGCAAATCACGCTTCTGGAGCCGGAGATACCTTTGTGAGTGCTCTGACGCTGGCCTTGGCGGCTCAGGCACAGCCGGAAGCAGCAGTGGCTTTGGCGGCAGCAGCAGCGGCGGTTGTTGTGCAGCAGCCGGGTACCAGCGTTTGTGCGCAGCAGGCACTACGGCACCAATGTCTAAAACAGTGTCTAGCCAATGTCTAATTAATGCCTAACCAATGTCTAACCCTGTCTGCTATGCCGGTGCCGCTCGGCTGAGGATTTAAGGATCTAAGAATCAACTGTCTTGTTCTTTACCACCTACCTGCTTATGCCCACCTGGAACGCTGCCCGCAATCTGCTCTGCATTCGCCTGGACACAATCGGGGATGTAATTATGACGACGCCGGCCATGCGGGCGTTGAAGCAATCTCAGCCCGAGCGGCGGCTCACGCTGATGACCTCGGCAGCCGGAGCGGCGATTGCATCCTTGATTCCCGACCTCGATGACGTGATCGTCTACGATGCCCCTTGGCTGAAGGCAACCGCGCTTCGTCAGTCTAGCCAGCCGGAATATGCCATGATCGAGCGGCTACGGCAGGCTCAATTCGATGCGGCGATTATTTTTACGGTCTATAGCCAGAACCCGCTGCCGGCGGCGTTTCTTTGCTACATGGCGGGAATTCCGCTGCGGCTAGCCCACTGCCGCGAAAATCCCTATCAACTCTTGACCGACTGGGTGAAAGATCCCGAGCCAGAATTACAGATCCGCCATGAGGTGCAGCGGCAATTTGATCTGGTGCAGAGCGTCCATAACAGCGCAGCCCTCGATCCACCGCCGATGCAGCTTCGTGTGTCTCCGCAGGCTGCGGCAGCCTTGCGGCAGATCCTAGCTCAGCTGGGACTGGAGTTCGATCGCCCTTGGGTGGTGATCCATCCGGGAGCTACAGCCCCATCGCGGCGCTATCCGCCCGAGCAGTTTGCGATCGTAGGACGGCAGCTCGTTCAGGAGTTGGGGCTACAGGTCATCTGGACGGGCACTGCCCCTGAGCAAGAGCTAGTGTCTACCATCCAGCAGCAGATGCTGGCACCCTCCTATTCGCTAGTAGACCGCCTGACGCTAGAACAAATGGCAGCTCTGCTGGCACTCACTCCACTGTTGATTTCTAACAATACGGGGCCTGTTCACATTGCAGCCGCTATGGGTACACCGGTGGTTGATCTCTATGCTCTGACAAATCCCCAGCATACACCTTGGGGTGTTCCCCATCGTGTTCTGTTTCAAGATGTGCCGTGCCGCTTTTGCTATAAAAGCATCTGTCCTGAAGGTCATCATCACTGCTTACAATTAGTTGCTCCGCAAACCGTTGTCGATGCTGCTCTGGAATTATTGCAGCCGACTGAGCGAGTCGTGTCTGCCGCTTCTGCACTGTTGCACTGTTAAGGGCATCACCGTTGAGGGCATCACAATAAAAGAATACAGTGAAATACCATGGCATCTATTGATGTTTTAATTCCTACCTACAACCGGGCGGCAGCCTTGGCAGTGACGCTCACTAGCCTCTGTGCTCAGTCCTTTCAGGATTTTCGCGTCATTATTTCGGACCAAACCGAGGAGTATAGCGCCGTAGAAACCGGAGAGGTGCAGGCCGCGATTCGGGTGTTGCAAGTTCATGGGCAGGAAGTGCAGACCCATCGCCATTTGCCGCGACGCGGAATAGCTGAACAGCGGCAGTTTCTGCTCGATCAGGCAACAGCTCCCTATGTGCTGTATCTCGATGATGATTTGATCCTAGAACCGTGGCTGATCGGCAACCTGTGGCGAATGATGCAGGAGCAGGACTGCGGGTTTGTCGGTTCCGCGATGATCGGCTTGAGCTTTCGGACCGATGTGCGGCCGCAGCAGCAGCAGATCGAGTTTTGGCAGGGAGCGGTACAGCCCGAGATTGTGGCTGCCAACACGCCCCAGTGGAACCGTTACCAACTGCACAATGCGGCCAACGTCTACCATGTGCAGCAGCAGTTGCAGATCACGCCGGATCAGCCGCGGCTCTACCGAGTAGCGTGGGTCGCAGGCTGCATTCTTTATAATCACGCCAAGCTGCGCGACGTGGGCGGCTTCGAGTTTTGGCGAGAACTGCCGCTGAACCACTGCGGCGAAGATGTGCTGGTGCAGCTACGGCTGCTGGCTCAATACGGCGGCTGCGGCATGTTGCCCTCGGGTGCCTATCACCAGGAATTGCCGACCACGATTCCCGACCGCCACATTGATGCACCGCATCTGCTGCCAATTCTGCCGCTTGCTGGTGAAATTCATGCCTAATCTGCACTCAATTCTGTTTATTGAACTGCTCGGCGGCATGGGTGATTTAGTGATTGCCCTGCCGGCGATGCATGCGCTAGCCCGCTCCCATCCGACGGCTCAGTTCACCGTGCTGACCTTTGCCCCAGCGGCGACGTTGCTGCAATCCGATCCCTGGGTCGATCGCGTCCTGATAGCAGAACCGGGAGCCGCCCGAGCGGCCGTAGAGCGTGCCCTGCAGCAGCCGTTTGATCTTGTGGTTTCCGACACGAATTACGACGGCATTGCTGACCTGATCCAGCAGAGTAGCGCCCCCTACACCGTAACCAACCTCTGGCGATCACCGCCGCCGCATCAGCGGGTAAGCGATCGGTTTATCGAGCTGTTGACTCAAGACGGCTGGATTGCTGCCGACGCGGTGCCCTCTTCGCAGCCGTTCATTCACCTCACTGCTTCAGAGAGAGCCACAGCGCGGACCGTCCTCGGAGCCACCTACCGACCGTTAGTGGTGCTCTGCCCGGAAGCAGGCATGGTCATTAAGCGCTGGTCGCCGGATCGCTGGATTCACCTCGGTCGGGCATTGCAGTCCCAGGGAGCCAGTTTGCTGATTCCGGTGGGTGCAGAAGCCGATTTAGCCGACGCTATCGCCCAGGGAATTGGCGGTAGTACCCCGCTTTGGCCGCGCGGCAGCCTGCGGTCACTAGCAGCCGTGATGGCAGTAGCCGATTTAGTGATTGCCGCCGACACAGGTCTGGCCCAGATCGCAGCCGCACTGCAGGTCCCCACCCTCACCCTCTTTGGTCCCTCCTGGCACGAACGCTATGGGCAACCCGCGCCGCATATCAATTTACAAGGGTTTCCCGACTGCCCAGAACGCCGCATCCACAACTTCACCGAGCAGTGCTGCTGGTATAGCGGTTCCTGCCCCTTCGAGTGGCAGACCTGCCTCGACGACCTCTCGCCGGAACGAGTGCTGGAAGCAGCGCTGACCCTGCTCCACCCCCTGCCTCATTGCCACTCCTCAGTGATCGAATCAGTGAGGGAATTCTCCGCCACAGCGCTGTCTCCTGAATGGCAGGCCGTGCGCAAGCTGCTGGTGATGCGGCTAGATAATATCGGAGACGTGATTATGACGAGTCCAGTACTGCGTGCTCTGCGGCAGAGCCTGCCCGAGGCTGAGATCACGCTGATGGCCAGTCCGGCAGGATCGCAAGTGGCTCCCCTGTTTCCTTGGATTGATCAGGTGTTGCCGTGGCGGGTGCTCTGGCAGGATTTGGGCAAACTCGACTTCGATCCGAGTCGTGAGCTGCATCTCATCGAAACACTGCGGTCGCAGCAGTTTGATGCGGCCATCATTCTCACGAGCTTCAGCCAAAGCCCTCACCCGGCAGCCCTGGTTTGTGCCCTGGCTGGCATTCCGCTGCGGCTAGGGGAATCGAAAGAAACTGATGCCGCCACCCTCACCCATGCAGTACCGCCTGCCGCCGAGACGCTGCATCAGGTGGAGCGCAACCTGCGGCTGATCGAATGGGTAGGGTTTCCGGTTCCCAATCGCCGGCTGGCTCTACAGATTCCCCCCAAAGCTTGCGCCAGTCTGCAATCACGGCTGCCGGGTGGTCCCTATCTGCTCCTCACCCCTTGGACAAGCTGCCCCTCGCGCAATTATCCCCTCGATCGCTTTGCGGTGGCTGCCCGTCAACTGAGCGGCTTCACTGGCTGGCCGGTCGTCGTGGCGGGCATGGCGAAGGATCGAGCTGCGGCTACATCCCTGCTCCAGCAATTGGGCGATTGTGCCATTGACCTGATCGGCAACACTTCGCTGCCTGAATTTGCGGCATTGGTAGCAGCAGCCCAACTCGTGCTCACCAATAACACCTCAACAATGCACATTGCTGATGCCTTCAATGTTCCCATGGTCATACTATTTGCAGGTACCGAGTATGAGTGTCAATGGCAACCGCGTCATGCCCCCAATCGTCTCCTAAGGCGTTCTACAGTTTGTAGCCCCTGCTATGCCTTCACCTGCGCCTACAATCTACAATGCCTTGATATTGCTCCCGAACGGGTTGTGTCTGCGGCTCAAGATCTGCTGACCCAAGCAGAGTCTATCGTCGGGCAGTCGTCATTTGAACCGATCCGGCTGTAGGGTCAGAGAGATGACGTTCACGCTTCTTGTGACAAAGGGTATCTGCAATGTCCTATGATTACGATTTGCTGGTGATTGGCGGCGGCTCAGCCGGATTAGCCACTGCCCAACGAGCGGCCCGCTATGGAGCCACAGTGGCCGTAGTGGAGCAAGACCAGCTCGGCGGTGTTTGTGTGAATCGCGGCTGTGTGCCCAAAAAGCTGATGGTGTATGCTGCCAATGTTGCCCACTGGCTAGAGACAGCGGCAGACTACGGCTGGCAGATCGGGCAAGCCAGCTTTCACTGGCAGTCGTTTCGAGCGGCTCGCGATCAGGTGCTGGAGTCCATTCGCCAAAGCTACATCCAGAAGCTTGCAGATGCCGGAATAACCATACTGTACGGTCATGCGGCCTTTATCGATCCACATCACGTCACCGTTGCCGACCGCAAAATCAGCGCTCAGACCATTGTGATTGCCGTCGGTGGGCAGCCTCTGAAGCCGGATATTCCTGGAATCGAAGCAGCCCTCACCTCGCGGGAAATGTTTGGTCTGGATGCGCTTCCTCAGCGAATGGCCATTTTGGGTGGCGGCTACATTGGCGTTGAGTTTGCCCATGTTCTAGCGAGGTTTGGCGTAGAAATCACGCTGCTCAACCATGAGGAATGTCTGCTCACCGGCTTTGATCACGATTTGAGCGCTGCTGTGCAGCAGGGATTAGAGCAGCTCGGCGTGAACGTGCTGTGCGACACAACGATTGCCTCGATGCAGCCCCAAGGCAATGGCTTTGAGCTGATCCTGAGCGGCAGCCGTTCGGATTCGTTGATGGTGGATCAAGTGCTCTGCGCCACGGGCAGAAAGGTGAATCTCGATGGGTTGAATCTAGAGCAAGCAGGCGTGACGATCGATCAGAAAGCGATTGCCGTAGACGAGTATAGCCGCACCTGCCAACCCCACATTTATGCCGTGGGCGACTGCACAAATCGCATGCCGCTGACTCCCGTTGCCCGTGCTGAAGGCATTGCCGTTGCGGAAACTGTGTTTGGTCCCACACCCCGCTGCATCGACTACACCTGGGTGCCCTCTGCGGTCTTTGCCCATCCAGAAGCAGCAACGGTAGGACTAACCGAAGCAGACGCCCGCCAGCACTACGGAGATGATATCCAGTGCCATCGTCAGGATTTTCGTCCTCTATTTAGCCGCATGGGGAAGCAGTCTAGCTCGACTCTGCTAAAGCTTGTGACACAGCGCTCCTCGGGACGGGTGCTCGGAGTCCACGCGGTTTTTGACGGAGCCGCCGAAGCCATCCAGGGACTCGCGCTGGCCCTAAAGCAGGGAATCACTCAGTCGGATCTAAAGGTGATGATCGGCGTTCATCCCACTGCTCTCGAAGAGTTGTTTGGATGACTGGTTAAGCAGAAAACGGCGTCGCTGCTCAGGAGTGAGGCTCTCCCAGCGAGATTGTTCCACCCAAGCCACATCAGGGGAACGATCGCCGCCGTTGGGCAGTTTGAAGCAGGTGGGGGAGTCGAAGACCACCCCAAATTTCGCGTTGCGATTCCAAATCACAAAATCGGCAATCAGTTCTGCATTATTTTTTCCAGTTTCTCCGCCGGTCGGCGACACAATCACGAGGGATCCAGTGGGCGTGCGTTCCAGTTTAATATCGGGATTTGCAGCATAGAGCTGCCGAAACCGCTCATGCATCAGGGTGGCAACAGTAAAACTGCTCTTCGGAAGAATCGGGCTGAATCCAATGGTGAAGGTGGTCATAGAGTCATAGTATATCTTTGTATTTCCTTCCTATTGGCTCCAGGCTATCGCACTTCTAGACTACACATTAGATGATACAGAGAAGTTTCTGACCGTCAGTTCTAAACCATTGCTGAGGTCGGCAAACAACCCACCAGCGCCGAATCCTGATTTCGCACCGTTTTCGTTGTAGTAGAGTCGGCCGGTTTTGGGACTGTAAGCGATCAGCGCTCGGCTTGTTTGGGCTGCTTGCTTGGTGTCTACCGCAGCAAAGCTGAGGCGCTTCCCCAAGGCTGTAAAGGTGTCTCGATGCAGCTCAATCCGGTCTTGACCCGGAGTGAAATCCGTAATTTTATCCACTCCAAAGGCGCGATGAAACGGCACTGTTTGATGGTTAAACCCATCACTCATGAAGGTAAAAGTGTCTTTGCCTTTACCGCCCATGAGGGTATCGTTGCCCAATCCGCCATTCAAGCTATCGTTGCCATCCAGTCCGACAATCACATCATTGCCAGCAATCCCGTCGATGCGTTCTTTGCCACTGCTGCCGCTGATTTGGTCGGCTTGAAATGTCCCTCGGATTGAACTATAGGTCCCGTTCAACGCTTGATTAATCGCTCCGAGCTGTAGCGTTTTTTTAGCCAGGTTGAGCTTTAAGCCGCCGCTCGATTCACTAGAGGCATCAATCACGCCTGCCGCGATCACCAGCGCATCTGAGCGAGTCGTCGTATTCAGCACCACCGAAAGCGTAGTCGAGCTAAAACCGGAATAACCAACCGTCACTAGGTCAGGTTTGCCGTCTTTGTTGAAATCCCCAACGACAATATCTCTCGGCGTTGCACCAGACGTCACTTGGACTGGATAGCTGTAGTTTCCGGTGCCGTTACCCAACAGAATAGAGACCCCACCGGGTCCGTAACCGCCTGAAGCAGCCGTGGCGAAATCAAGGTGACCATCGCCATTAAAGTCACCCGCTACCAAGGGAACACTGGTTGCCGAATAGACTGCCGTGCCAAACTTTCCGGCACCATCTCCGGGGAGATAGCCGCCAGAGGTCGCTAGATCCAAGCGTCCATCGCCATTGAAGTCAGCGGCTAGCAGATCAGAACCACTACTAATAGCGGGAAAGTTTCCTGTTGACGTGAATCCACCCGTTCCATCGGCCAACAGAATTGAGATTCCAGCACTGGAGCCGTAGGAATAGGAAGGCAAATTGAACGTGCTCACGGCTAAGTCCGAGCGACCATCGCCATTGAAATCCCCTGTGACAATGCCTGCCGTGTCTTGCCCTAGCGGTAGAGTTCGTTCATTGCCAAAATGTCCCTTACCATCCCCAGACAGAAGCGAAATTTGTTGTCTCAGGGCTGGATGACTGCCCAAGACGTAACCACCACTATGAATAGCCGCTAGATCTACATTGCCATCGCCGTTAAAATCCGCGATCGCCATTGAACCTGCCGATTCTAGTCCAGTAAGCAGCAGATGGGTTGCTGGTGCAAAACCGCCTCCACCATCTCCTGGCAAAACCGAAATGACGCTGCGCTGTTTGTAGCTGGAAACAGCCCCCTGCGATTCGTAAATGCCAACACTGCCAGTCGTGATCAAGTCCTGCTTACCGTCGCGATTGACATCCGCAGTAGCAATGGATCTTACTGTGATTGGATTAATTAGAGTTGGAGAATGAGGATTAGTAGGCGGAGTAAATGATGAAGCAAATGGCGGTAAAGTAACACCAGGAGGTAAAGACTGAACAAACTGCTGATACTGCTGGAGCTGTGTTTCTATAATTTTCTGATACTGTTCCTCTACTGTTTTCTGAAACTCTTGATACAGGGGATTAGGAGAATTTTGCTCTAGGGCATACAATTGCGCTGCCGCAAATTGACCGGTACCATTGCCTAACAGCACAGAGACGCCGGTCCTGCCGCTCGTATTAACTGGAACACTAAGATTAGAGAAATCAGTGATCAGATCCAGGTTGCCGTCTCCGTTGAGATCGGCCGTAATCACCGTGGTTGGATGACTGCCACTGGCAAGATTGACAGGAGTACTAAATTCGACAGGCATAGCAACGTAGGGTTAAATTCTTATGGTTAAGCTCTGTTGGGCAATGGTTGAGGATCTAAGGCTTGAGCAGCAGGGGCTGAAGCTGCTTCCGTGAGCACACCCACAATGATCTTCCAGCGACCGTTTACCTTACGCATCGTATAGTTTAAGTTGAAACATTCCAAAATTGTTTCATCAGGTTCTCGCTTAAACTGTTTAAAACGAACCACTCGTCCAGTTACAATTGCCGTCATATCGCTCTATGAAATGGCGAGTTGTGCTTGAGTCAGATCCTGAAACCGGAGGTTGGGCTGTGTGGTGTCAAAGCGACTAGGTTGTTCTTCAGCAGGAGAAACCCAGGAAGAAGCGCTCAGAAACATTCAGGAAGCAATCGCACTCTATCTTGAGCCTGCACCCGTAAACTTGTTGCCTGGATCGATCATTCAAGAGGTTGTGGTGGGATCAGCTGTATTTGACGGATGAATGCGGATGAGGTTGAGCATATCCTCAAGAAGTATAAGTTTGAATTGATTTCGCAAAATGCTATTTTGACTTCTCATCGAATTGCGCTTTGAGTTTCTTGTATTCAGCTAAAATTTCCTCCAGGTTAGCGATAGATTTCTCCATCTCTTCCAAATTGTTAGATACCGTTCCTCCGGGTTCCTCGGCTGCGGCTCTCGATCGTAGTGCTTTGACCCGTTCTAAATGCTGCTGCTCTTCTTCTCTAAACTGATTGAAGTTGAGATCGAGCAGTAAGTTTTGGCCGTCAGCAACGAGCCTACGATAGAATTTCGACCGACTTTCCAGAGGATAGGCAAACAGGATTGCCTGAACGGTGGCTGAGGCTGCGGCAAATCCAGCGGCTGTTTTGACTCTGTCGTTAATCCCATACAAGGTGGAGAGTAACCCCAGCAAAATTCCTGTTAGAGCTAAAGTGCCGCCCAGAATTTGGTTGAAGTATTTTAAGCGCCGATATTCAGTGACGGCAGCTTGAATGTGATCGCTGAGTTGAAGCGGTTGAGTCGGTGATGCTCCGCAAGCTTTTTGATCGCTCAGGTTTTGCGGCTGAGTAGAAGATAGGGTCATGTTAGTCATCCTTTACGTTCTGGCGTGCCCAATCAGTCTGATAAGATGAGATGCCAGCTTATCTTGACGGTAGAGTTCTTCTGCCGCTCAAACTGGTCTGAGCACAAATGCGCCCACTGTACCGCTCGGCTCTCCGCCCAAATCAGGGGTTACGGCCAAAATTGAGCCACGAATCGTAGGACGGGCGATTTCTTTGATCGGATCAAAAATAATCCAGCCCGTGATTTGGTACACTGCCCCTGGAACTCCCTTAGACACAGCTTCAGACGTAACTTTACCTGTTGCTTCCAAAACGGCTGGCAGCATCTCGGTGGCTGGAAGAATACGACCGTGAACGCTGAGGGTAATATCCGGTGGAAACACTAATTCACCCAAAACCTGATCGCCTTCGCTTTCAGAGATTGTCAAAGTGCCTTTTGCCCATTTCTCAGCGGTGACAGGTGTATCTGGTTTGGCTTCCCACTCTTCTAGTGTTGGCTTCACGAGAAAACTTTGATGATCCCAAGTTCCAAGCAGATTAATTTGGCTATACATGAGGTGATACTCCATTTAGAATAAACAAGTGAACAATTGAATTCATGCAGGTTTGGAGGGGCCGCAAAGCCACTTAAGCAAATGCGGTGTAAATGAATCAGAGGTTGGTTCTTCCACCGCAACCTTCATCTCCTGATGTCGCTGCTCAGAACCAGCTTGATAAATTGCTTTCCGAGCGCGGTTGATGCTCCCTAAAGGCTGATGGGCTGGCAGCGCATGCCAGGGTGTAAACGACAGCGCTTCTCCAAAGGCAAACTGCTCTGGGCTGTCGAAAATTTGGCGCGGCATCCGAATTGTGGCAACTTTCTGCCTGTTCTAAAAATTATGTGACAGGCAATTCCCAAGCGGCATCCCAAGAGACTGGGCCAAGAATACCATCAACTTCCAAATTATGATTTCTCTGGAATTGCTTGAGAACTTCAAAACAGCGCTGGTCGAATATTCCCGTGTCGCCTTTTCCAGTAGAACCACCTGAGCCAAGATTCCACCCTCTGATGATCATCTGCTGTTGCCATGTAAGAACATCATTGCCTTCTGTTGCTGGGGAAGCAAGTGTAACATAACGTCCTGGCCAGCGAGGAAAAATAGGGGAATTCGTAGAGAAGTATGGTACTCCGGAATAGGCTGGTCTGCCAAATCCATACTGTACATTCGTGCCACGAGTGCGTCGCATTACTTTACCGCCATTTGAATCATTGCCAACCGCAGTATTACCCTCGATTGACACAACTGAGCCATCAGGATTGATTGACTCCACAATGCCCACATGCCAAGCGTCAGAGTCAACGGTGCCAGGATACCAGTCGTAGAATACTACGTCGCCGACTTTTGGATTTTTGAACCACTGTCCTTTGCTTTTGAACCAATCCACTCCATATGGGCAGTATGCAAACCCTTTTGAAGTTGTAATAGGCAAAGGTAAGCCTGCCATGTAGAAACAATATGACACAAAAATGGCACACCATGGCTGTCCATCCATTCCATACCAGACACCGAATTTCGTTCTATTATTAGATGTTTCGACATAGCCAATTTGACGTGCTGCAACTCTAATGACATCAGAGGGAACAGTCATGTTTTTACTCTCCATTTAATTTCAGAAATACATTTACGGCAAAGCATTCACAGTAGACTTAATGCTCTGTACAGTTGTTTCACAAGGGAAGTGATTTTTGTACCATATTGGGTATCTCCCGCCCAACGTCCGCTCAAATTGTCAACCAATGAAGCAATTCCTCGTTGAACTAAATTGAATCGTGGATCAACAATCGGTGGATGGGCAATTGGCTCAATGCTGGTATAGGCTTTGAGGTGCTGAATATGCGCTTTCACACCCGTTTCGGCATCTGCAAATGAAGCTCCTTTAACACCACCACCGACTGCACCTAAACCGCAAAAATTATTTTGCTCAGGCTCAACATCTCCCCAAGCTTCAAAAAGCCTGTCTCAAAACACATCGGGCAAAAAGCAAAGTCATGGTTTACACAGCTTGCTCAATGTAAGTCTGAGAAGAAATCGGTTAAGAACTGAGCCGAATAATCCCGGCTACATTATCCATACTTCTCTCAAAATTGCCACTCCTGTTGCCTCGATTTCCTTCAGATGTGCGAATAAGATTACTACCGGGGGTGTAGCCTCTAACAATCCCAATGTGATTAAGTTCGCCATCACTATCCCAGTCAAACACAACAATGTCGCCACGTTTGGGAGTTGTGTTGCCCTTAGCGTACCAAGTTCCTTGCTTTTTAGCCCAGTATTTCCAAGACTCTACCAGCGCCATCGTTGCCCAGAAGCCATCCGGTTGAATGGGTACTTCAATGCCAACCTGCTGACAACAGTAAAAAGCAAATGCACCACACCAGTCATAGAATACTTTGGCACTACCAATCTGTCCTAGATTCTGCATCGGTTTCCGGAAAATATCTAAGTATTTCTCGGCTTCACTGCTTGAATTTGTCCAAGTCAAGGCTTTTTGTGCCTCTGCTTCTGCAAAATCAGCCAGTCTTGCTAGGATGCCCTGAGTTTGCCTGTTGATGTTTGCCTCACCGCCCAGAACTTTCCAGGTTTCTGAGCCGACTTCGCCATCAATCGTGAGTCCTGCCTTCTGCTGCAATCGTCTGACTGCTTTTTCTGTATTAGTGCCAAAATCACCATCGATATCACCAGCATTGTATCCCAAAGCATTTAGGGCAGATTGGAGCGCCTCAACATCTTCACCAAAACTTCCTTTTTTCAGGATGCGGATCAGAACAGGGAGCTTAATCTCAGCGACGTTACTACCAGTTAGTTGAACAGGAGTCCCGATATAGTTGAGCTTCCAAGCTTCGCCGCGCTCACCTGCATTAGGAATTCGCCAGATGGAAGAACCAGGAAAACTGTTCAGGAAAAACTGGAGTTCTCCGGCTGAAGCAGGATTAGCTGCATCTGATTCTGATCCCCAAATGGGCAGCAGCAGTTTTTTTAAGCCTAGGTCTTTGTGAGCCTTGATACAGGCTTGCACTTCATCAGCATTCGTTGCCCCAAACCGGAACTTCTCAAAATAGATTTGTGGAAATGCCAGATCGCAATATGTGTCTAGAATTTTCCAGGGTACGTTGGGATGAAACCCAGGATGCCCAAAGCTAGTGTATCCCAAAGCCCCAGTTGGCACGACTGGCTTTAATGCCTTCAAGAGTTCCTCGACATTAGGATGAGTAGCCTTGTTTTCAACTTCCACTTCCACATCCAGAATGTAGCCATCTAAACCACAATTGAGGGCTTGCTGAACGGCTGAAGTCTGAGTCTTCACATCGGCTGTTCCATAGTGATAGCCCCATCCATAAACCTCAATCCCACGCGACTTAAATTGCTTGATGACATCCGGAGAACACTGAAAGTCCCAGAACATCGGACGACTCTTGCCATCAAATACTTTCAGGTAGACTCGTTTTACATGCTGCTCTACCAGCTTATTGAGATAATCTGCCTGAATGTTAGACAGCACCCAAATCCAGGCACCGTGAGGATGTCCATTCATATTCGTTTTCCTTTTTCTCAAAGTAGATAGGACTGTTTATCAAGGATTTCTTCGAGGCGCAATGTATTGACTGTTCGATCGAACAAAGCAATCACCGTATCCTGTCGTCAGATGCATCCACGGTAAGCCTCGGCAATCTAGGTGAATCGGATCGACGTTACTCATTCGTCCGTAAGAGGTACGAGCTTCAAGCAGATCATCTTTTGTAAACTTCTGAAGCACCTCATAGTTGGTTCCCGCTCCATTGCGGCAATTGAGACTGGAGCTAGCAACTCGCCAAGACGATAAAAGATAATCTCCATCTACAATCGGAATATCTTCCTTGAAGTAATCCCCGTTTACGTTTTGAGCATTGGCAACTGTAGGTACTGCCAACACCAGAAGACAAAGCACAAGAGCAATGAAATAGCGAAGCATTCTCTCAACTCTCACTTAACAGATGAACTGTCTTACAGATGGTTGCTATAGAATTGGGCGCGGGCAATTACATCTGAACCGTAGTCTCCGCCTGCCGTACCAATATCCATCCCGGCTTTAGTCTGCACATTACTTACGCCAGAGTTATAAGCAACGGTTGCCCCTTTAAGGACGTACTCATCTTCCCAAGTAGGATGCTTCGCCTGCACCTGCTGACGATAGTCTACAAAAATCCCGATCGCTTGCTCGATATGCTCTAGGCTAGATGGATTATGAGTACCTCGCGGCGTGTGATAGTTTTTGTCTACCTGTAAAATTCCAAAGGCGTTGCCGCGATCGCCCCATCCACCTCGATCAAGTACATTGCCACAGCGAGATTCACGGCTAGCCAAGGCTGCAATCAATGCTACCGGAACATCAAACTTGGCTCCAACTTGTCGAAACATAGCAGCAAGCCCCTTGACCCGCAGCAAATCCGTATTTGCCATTGTGTGAGATGACGCAATTCCACCAGGCAAACCATCCTGACTGGCTGTAATTGGAGAAGCCCCTGTCGTAGGAGCATTCAGTAGAGCCTTTAACCAACGATCAGAGACAGTAACCAACTGAAGCGATCGATTAGCAGTAATACTGCCTCCCAAAAGCCGTAGTGTTTGTGGCCCAACCGAGCCATCCTTACTTAAACCGTTGCGCTCTTGAAAGTTTTTAACTGCAATTTCTGTATTGATACCAAAGATTCCATCAACCTCATTAGACGTTAGTAGCCCTGCCTGAACTAATGTTTCTTGAACTCGACGCACATCCTCTCCCTGCATATTTGGTGTAGTCAGCTTTAACAATCTAGTTGCGCCAAATCCTTCTGCTGGAGATTGATCTAATCGGCTTGCTGTTTTTGGCCCAAATAATCCATCCTCCTTAATTTGATCACCTGGGTTATGTTTATTCCAAAGAATTTGAAATGCTTTCAGCCCAATACTGCCAATATCATCCCGCACACCTCTACCCATGTAGGTGAAATGAACTGGATCGCCGTCGCCCAACCACTGCCAGTTATGACTTGCCAAGATAAATCTCCAGGCATCAAAATCTGGAGTATCCAGAGCAAGACCATCCTCATGATTACTCAAACCTGGTTCTGCTGCTCTTGAAATACCACATTGCCTTTTTTGATACCAGCTCCAGAGCAAATATTGCTGGGCAACAGTCCGATAAGCTGAAGTCAAAACCAAGGTTTTTCCACGAGATTGGATCGCTCGTCGCAGAGCATCTTTTGCCGCAGGCTGTAAAAACGCATGAACAGCAGCACTATTAGCGGAGATATCAAGATCCTCAAAACTAACCAAAACATTAGGAACCAACAGGTTCATTTCAGCAATGATTTGCAGGTTCAATCCTATGGTAGGAACTGTACTGCAACTACCATTAGATTGGCTGTCAATGATTTCTTTCAAAGTAGCCATAAATGCCTCCTTGATCAATTGCTTCTTATCTCTACATAAAAAACTACGGCTTTCACAAATTGACTATGAACAAGGAGTGTGGGGATTGATGTAAGGCAATGCCTCTAGAACACCTTTAGCAAGAGTTCTATTCCTCCGCTCCATTCAAGAATCTGAAAGGATTAAGGATTACTGTAGGGAACCTCGAAAAATTCAAGTCTTATTGAGAATGGATATGCAAGATCAGTGCTTTCAGGCTTTTTTATTTGCAATAAAGCAATTAATTGAGGTACCCTGTGTAATTACTTGACCTGTTTTGTTCAGCCAACTTCTAGAGAATTGCATTTAGCTTTCAACAAGTTAATTCATCAAGATCTAGATTGGCAGCCGGTAAAAGTCACACAAAAGTCAGATAAAGGTCCGATCAAGGTTTGAGCGAGAACGTAGGGAGAATCTAAAAATTCTCTATAGTTTCTGCAAATCGGGGGCAAAGACGTATTAGAAGTAAGAAGTTAGAAGTAAAAAGTATGTTTCAAGAATCCGTGGTTTTACGGTGAATCAGAGGGTGGCTATCGTGCCAAAGCCCTGATGGCTGCGGCAAGTGAAGGCAATGTTCGTGTGTTTCCCCTGGAGAGCAGCCACTATGACCGTTATCACCGTTGACGAAGCGATCGCGATTGTTGAGCAAGTGATTGAGCCGAGACAGCTCAGCAAGGTGCAAGCCCTAGTATTTCGGCAGGCGTGGGAAGGAAAGTCGTATCTCGAAATTGCCAAGGCGTCGGGTTATGATCCGGGCTACATCAAGGATACGGGGTCGAAGCTGTGGCAGATCCTGTCGGAGACCTATGGCATCAGAATCAGCAAGCTCAACGTCAAAGGCGTGTTGCAGCGCCACTTTCGCCAGATCGAGAAGCAGGAGTCGGTGCCGACTAGCCCCCAACGATGCAGCGATTGGGGCGAGGCTATTGATGTTTCCATCTTCTACGGACGTGCTCAGGAACTCAACACCCTTCACACCTGGCTCGTGCAGGATCGCTGCCGGTTGGTGACGCTGCTGGGGATGGGCGGCATGGGCAAAACTTCACTCTCGGTCAAGCTGGCCGAAGAAGTTCAGAGCGAGTTTACCCGTCTGATCTGGCGTTCGCTGCGAGATGCACCTCCAATCGACGAGCTGTTGCCTACGCTGATCCAAGGGCTTTCTCAGCAGCAAGATGCAGAATTGCCCACTAGCGTCGGTGGCAAACTCTCGCGCCTGATTAAACTGCTGAAGCAATCGCGCTGTCTGATTGTGCTCGACAACTTTGAAACCGTCTTGCAGGGCGGCAAACGGGCCGGTATCTACCGCAATGGCTATGAGATGTATGGGGAACTGCTGAAGCGGGTGGGGGAAATTGCCCATCAGAGTTGCCTGGTTCTGACCAGCCGCGAAAAGCCGCAGGAAGTCGGGATGATGGAAGGCGAGCGGTTGTCGGTTCGCACGTTGCCGCTAGCGGGGTTAGATCTGGCTGCGGCACACTATATTCTCGCTGCCAAAGGCTTGCAGGGAGCCGCAGAGGACCGGGAACAGCTGATTGCGCACTACAGAGGCAATCCTCTGGCGCTGAAGATGGCCGCTACGTCGATTCAGGACTTGTTTGCTGGAGATATTGCCCAGTTTCTGCAACAAGGGACCGTTGCGTTTAATAGCGTTGGTCAATTGCTTCAGCAGCAGTGCCATCGCCTCTCGGCAGTCGAGCAGACGGTGATGAACTGGCTAGCAACCAATCGAGAACCCGTCACACTGAGCGATCTTCAGGCGGATCTGGTCACCGAACTACCCAAGCCGCAGCTTATGGCCGTGCTGGAATCGTTACGCTGGCGCAGCCTGATTGAAAGTAGCACCACAGGTTTCACCCAGCAGCCGGTGGTGATGGAATCGGTGACCGCAGCCTTGATCGAGCAAATCGCCGATGAAATTCTCGCAGAACAACCTCAGGTTTTTCTCAGTCAGGCACTGATTAAAGCTCAAGTCAAAGACTACATCCGCGATAGTCAGATTCGGATCATTCTCCAGCCCTTAATCGATCGATTGCTGGCGCAACTTGGCTCTCCCAAACAGCTAGAACATAAATTGAATCGATTGTTAGCATACCTGCGTACACATTGTGTAAATCAGCCTAACTATGGAGCAGGTAATCTCCTCAACCTATTTCGGCAGCTAGAAATTGATCTAACCGGCTATGACTTTGCTGGTTTAACGATTCGCCAAGCCTATTTGCAAGATCTGAGTCTGCATCGAGTGAACTTTACTGAAGCTGAGTTTGTCAACTGTGCCTTTGCTTCAACGTTTGGCGGCGTCACGTCGGTCGCCTTTAGTCCAGATGGTAATCAGCTCGCAGTCAGCGACACTAATGGCAGTATCCAGATTTGGCATCCCAGCGATGGCAAGCCGTTAGCGCTTTGCAGCGGACATAATAGCTGGGTGTGGAGCGTTGCCTATAGCCTGACCCAGCCAATTTTGGCGAGCTGTGGACAAGATCATCAAGTGCGGTTGTGGGATCAGAGCGGGCAGTGCCTCAAACGGATGGAGGGACACACAGGCATCGTCACCTCGGTTACCTTTAGCCCCGATGGTCAACTGCTGGCCAGCACCAGTGGCGATCAAACGATTCGGCTTTGGAACGTAGCAACAGGTCAGTGTATGCAAACCCTGATGGGTCACGCCGCTTGTGTCTGGTGTGCCGTGTTTGATCGAGATGGCAAAACCCTGTTCAGCGCTGGAGAAGATCAGGTGATTCGGCGTTGGGATGTGGCAACGGGGCAATGTGTGCAAACCCTGAGCGGCCATCAGTATTGGATCAGAGCCATTGCGCTGAGTCCGCATGGGCAGTGTCTGGTCAGTGGTAGTTATGACCAAACGATTAAACTCTGGGATACAGCCACTGGTGCCTGTTTGGCAACGCTCACTGGCCATCACAAACCCGTTACCTCGGTCGCTTTTCATGCTGATGGTAAAACTATTGCCAGCGGCAGCTATGACCAAACCATCAAACTCTGGTGTGCGGCATCGCACCGATGTCTGCAAACACTGCAAAAGCATACCAATTTTGTCTGGTCCGTAGCCTTTCATCCAACCCAATCGCTGCTGGCGAGTGGTGGCGAAGACTACACAGCGCGACTCTGGGATCTGGAAACCGGACAATGCACCAAAACCTTGCAGGGCCACAGCAACTCAATCTATGCCATCGCCCTCAGTTGCAGCTCGGGTTTGCTGGCCAGCGGTCATGAGGATGAAACGATCCGGCTATGGGATTTTAACAGGCAAATTTTGGCGGACCCTGCATCGCCGGTTCCCTTCCGCACGCTGCGCGGGCACACCGGACGGGTACTTTCGCTCGCCTTTAGCCCCGATGCCCAGCTTCTAGCCAGCGCCAGCCCCGACGGCACGATTCGCCTCTGGAGTTCCTACACGGGTCACAGTCTAAGAACGCTGCATGGTCACACTAGCTGGGTTTGGGCAATTGCCTTCCATCCCGATGGTCAGCAGCTCGCCAGCGCTAGCTACGACCACACGGTCAGGCTCTGGGATGTCACCACCGGAGACTGCCTCTACACCCTGAAGGAGCACACCAGTTCAGTTCTGTCGGTTGCCTTCAGCCCGGATGGTCAATGGCTGGCCAGCGGCGGCTATGAGCAGACCATGAAGCTCTGGCATCCCCGAACAGGGCGCTGCTTACAGACGCTAAACGCCCATGGGAATCGGGTTTGGGCAATAACCTTTAGCCCAGATAGCCGCTGGTTAGCTACCGGAGGCGATGACTGCACTGTGAATATTTGGGATGTGGCTACCGGACAGGGCATCCGAACGATGACGGGACACACTAGCCAAGTGCTGTCGCTCGGGTTTACAGCTGACGGCGAGCGGCTGATCAGCAGCAGTGCCGACAAGACGATCCGCATTTGGCATCTGGCAACGGGCGCCTGCACGGCCGTGCTGCGGGGACACCAGCATTGGGTCTGGTCGCTGGCTCAGTGTGCAGTAAACAATGTGCTCCTCAGCAGTAGCCAGGATGAGACGATTAAGGCTTGGAATTTAACGACAGGTGCTTATCTCAAAACGCTGCGGTGCGCTCGCCCCTATGAAGGCAGCCGCATTACCGGCGCAACCGGGTTGACGGAAGCGCAGCGGGTTTCTTTACAGGCGTTGGGGGCGATGAATGAATATGAATGAATATGAATGAAAATGAAATAGAGACACGCTAAACGGCTAATCAGGGGTAGAGAGATACCTACACCCATTGACATGAACCGTTGCATCGGTGGAATTACAGGCATCGAGAATCGTTTGCCCGGAAGTAAAGTTACCGCTTAATTCTTCCACCGCCCAATTATTCCATCTAAGGCTTACCCAAGATGCGGATGAAAGGACTTGAACCTTCACTCCTTACGGAACTAGAACCTAAATCTAGCGCGTCTACCAATTCCGCCACATCCGCTTGTATCAATGCTTCATAATAGCAAAGATTTTGGGCAATGGGGACCCTGCCGGGAGTGATTTGGGAAGTAGAGATTCCTCACGGGGGCAATCCGCCTGGGGTGAACTGAAGAGCCTGCGGAAATCATAGGGTGCTAGACTCAGGAAAAGGCAGGGGCGGGTACTGCTAACTCAGTGGTTTGAAAGCGATGAACAAAGTTGCGGTATTCGGCAATGCCGGAGGCGGCAAGTCTTCCCTCAGCAAGCAGTTATCGGAAATAACAGGGTTGCCGCTTCACATTTTAGACAAGATCCAATTCCAACCTGGTGGGATTGCCATTCCCCATGCCGATTACCAGCGCATCCACCAGAGCATCTTAGAGACCGATCAATGGATCATCGATGGCTTTGGCAGTATGGACACCCTCTGGGTGCGGCTGAATGCGGCGGATACGTTAATTTTTATTGATCTGCCGCTGGCTCGGCATGTCTGGTGGGTGACGAAGCGCTTGCTGACGGGCTACGTTCAACCCCCTGAAGGCTGGCCAGAGCAGAGTCCGCTAATCCAGAGTTCGATGAGCAGCTATCGAGTGCTTTGGCTGTGCCACACCCGCCTAACGCCGAGATACCGAGCCTACGTGGAGCAAGCACGAAGCAGCAAACGGGTGCACCACCTGCAATCTAAACGCCAGATCTCGCAGTTCCTAGACGCAATCGCTGACGAATTCGGCGCTGAAACCTCTGCCTAACACTAGCACGACTTGGCCGCGTCTTCTGCAGAGGCGATGCTGCCGTGGGAATATTGCTCTGGGAACAAATTACAGAGCGGATCAGACACAATCGGGAGAGTGTGCATAAGCATGGTGATGAAAAGATTCCTGCGTCCGATTGCGACGGTTGCCTTGGCTAGTGTGGTGTTGGGTAATGTAGCGGAAGGGGCCATAGCCCAAAATAAAGTGCCGAACTCACCCCATGGGCAGGTTGCAGCAGCGCCTGTGCGTCCACCGGCATCGCGTCGTTCTGAACGGCGTTCGCGCCCTGCGGATGATCTGCCACCGCTGGAAGTACCTGAGGCACGACCGCAGCCCGATCCTACCCCGCAGCAACCGATCAATCGACCGGGTATGGTTCCGGAGTTCCAGTATCGGCTGGTGGTTTCTGGGAGCAGCGATACGCTATTGCAGCAGGTGCGACAGGTGGTGCCCGATGCGTTTCGGAATACCATTGGTGGCAATCGCGTCATCCAGGCGGGTTTGTTTGTTGAGCGGGACGAAGCCGAGGCGGTGCAGCGACAGTTGGAGCGCCGCAATTTAAACGCCCGGATTCTAGATATTAATGAGGGAGTAGTTGCGGTACCTGTGCCGCCGATGGTTAGGGCCCCTGCATCGTCGTCTGGTTCGTTGCCCCGGATTCCTAGTGGGCGAGTGGTTGTAGTTGTCGATCCAGGCCATGGCGGGCGCGATCCGGGGGCTATTGGCATTGGAGGCATTCAGGAAGCCGATATTGTGCTCGATATTGCTCGACAGGTGGCGGCAAAACTCGATCAGCAGGGGGTGGCGGCGGTGCTTACCCGTGAAGATGATCGGGACGTTGATTTAGCTCCTCGCGTTAGTTTGGCTGAGCGGGTGAATGCCGATCTGTTTGTCAGTATCCATGCCAACGCTATTAGTATGGATCGTCCTGATGTGAACGGGCTAGAAACCTACTATTACCTGGACGGGCAACGGCTTGCTCAAACCATTCATGACCAGATTTTGTCAACTGTTGATATGAACGATCGCGGGGTGCGGCAAGCTCGCTTTTATGTGTTAACTCGCACATCGATGCCTGCGGTTCTTGTTGAAGTCGGCTTTGTCACCGGGCGGCAGGATGCGGCGCGCCTCAGTAGTCCCGCCTTTCGTGAACAGCTTGCTGATGCGATTGCCCAGGGCATTTTGCAGTACATTCAGCGTTACCGCTCGTAAGGTCAGAGCTGCGCCGACCCCGGCAGGGTTGAGATGAAGGACTGACAAAGCTTGCGTTGGACTAGCCAATCCTGCTAGAACATGAGGGTTGCTCCGTTCTAGTGGGCATTGTGGGTGAGGACAGATCGATACCGGACTCCTATGTGGACGCTGTGGAAGCACTATGAATTTCTGGGCTTTAGAGGATTGGCTGGCATCTCAGTGGGGCTATCGTGGCTGGTCACACTGGGGTCTGCCGCAGCGGCTCAAACTCTGCAGACGCCGCAAACTCCTGCTCCGGTTGGGCTGGGGGGCGGCATAACGCTTCAGACGCCTGACCTCTTGGTGCCTGATCTGCCTTCGCTAGGGGAAGCGACTCGCTATCTGCCTGAAGATCGTACGGTGCATCTCGTGCTGAATTTGGGACACCGCAAAGTTTATGTTTATGCCGGGGAAACGCTGGTAGCGAGCTATCCGGTGGCAATTGGGCGACCAGGCTATGCCACGCCAACCGGCGAATTTCAAGTCTTTGAAATGATTGTGAATCCGGCCTGGCAGAGTCCCTGGACGGGCGAAATTGAACCTCCGGGTCCCGATGGCTCCCTTGGGCTACGGTGGATTGGCTTTGCTCGGTTAAGTGGGGGCGTCATCGGGTTTCATGGCACGCCGAATGTTGCTTCGATTGGTCAAGCTGCTTCCCACGGCTGTGTGCGGATGCGCAACGAAGATGTCGTGAAGCTGTTTGAGCAGGTGGAAATTGGCACCCGCGTCCGGGTAGAACCGTGAGGTTAGGCAGAGGGTTGCACCCAGAGGAACAGGCAACACAAAATCATCCTGATCCGGACCATCAGCCCCCGGAAGAGAGATTACAGAAAACGAGAACTCTATCGTATTATTCCGTTTTCATCGAGCTAGATGGTTAGCCAGACTGATTGGCCAGACTAGTCGGCCAGACTGTGAATCAAATTCAACTGCAAGTTTTGAACTCCAAGTTGAACCTAACAAGTTGAACCTAATTGTGAACCAGAGTCAGCCCTATCTCACCTCTCTCGGAGAGATGGGTTTGCTGAATAGCCGAGAGCTGAAGTGTTCGCCGTGCATAGCGTTCGCTCTAGGCGTGAAGCAGCGTTTGCCTCTGTGATGCCCAGTTAAACCAGGCGCTTGCCGAAATTTGCCGCTCAGTTGCTGTAGTGACGTATGACAGCACACACTTCTGAGCCTAGTCGGTTTCGAGCAGGACGCAACCCTTTTCTCCGGCTGATCAGAAGTGAGGAGGATGGCTCACAGGATGAGCTGTTCTCCTGAACTACTCTCGTTATTGAGATGATTGATTGAGATCGTTCATTGAGAGCCCCCAACCATGAACACTGTAGCGTTTCCTAATCGTCCACCCTCAAATCGTCCGCTTGCGCCCCAATTTACGCCGTCACTCACCCACTACGGTTGCCAGGACCTCAACGAGGATGAGTTACAAAACAGCAAAGTTCTCAGCTTATTGCAAGCAGTGTTAGAAAGCTGGGTGGATGGGATCATGATCCTCACCGATACAGGGGAACTGGTCTTAGCGAATAGCTGTGCTAGCCGCATTTGCGATCAGCTTACGCAAAATTTATCTCGGGTGCCGCAGCAAATCTGGCGCTGCTGTCAAGCGCTGATCGAGAACCAATCCAAATTTATTGAAGACGAAATTAGAACTGAGGATTTCGGCGCAATTCGAGTGCGAGCGAGCTGGCTAGAATCGAATTCTGGAAGACAGCTGCATTTATTTGTGGCCCTCGAAGATCAGCATCAAACGGCAGAATATCGAGCTAAAGCTGAGGCTCGCCGATATGGCTTGACGGATCGCGAAACTCAAGTCTGGCTGCTGAGACGAGCCGGCTGCACCTATAAAGAAATTGCCGCCGAACTGTTTATTGCTGAAGATACGGTTAAAAAACATATCAAGAGTATTCACGCTAAACGCGATGCCAATGAATGGCTAAAGAAGTAAACCGCTTCAGGGAGGTAATTGAGATTTCCTAGAAGACATTTGATTAGGGTGATGTTGAATTTCTAGAGCTGCCCAGATGAATCTAGTTAGATCAATCTAGAAACAAAATCAAGTTACTCATTTATCACGTTCTAGGGTTCTATTTGCAAAGCAAGCTGCAATAGCAGTATTACATAATGCCGCGAATTTTAGGGGTGCATCATCTATATCATGTCATTTGGTTTAGCACAAATGCTCGATAGATAGTTTATTTGATCCATATCTTCATCCACTTGTTCCTGATTGTCACATTGCATCTGCTAATTGAGGCGAACGTTATGATGAATCCGGCGGAGGATTGCCCGGTTGGAGTGTTAATTCTTAACCGGCACGGGGCGATTGTTTTTGCTAACCCTCTAGCCCAACGGTTGTGCTATGAACTGGCGCATGGGTCTACCGCAAAGGACCTACCTCCAGACGAGCATTACCCCAGGCTGATTCCTCACCCCATCTGGCGGAGTTGTCGGGCAGTGATCGAAAGTCGAGATCTGTTTCCTGATCAGCCAATCGTGATTGAAGACGAGATCAAAGTCGATGATCAGGTGGCGGTGCAGCTCCAGG
Organism: Synechococcales cyanobacterium C42_A2020_086; assembly: GCA_015272325.1. GTDB lineage: Bacteria > Cyanobacteriota > Cyanobacteriia > Elainellales > Elainellaceae > JACYLU01. The sequence goes on from JACYLU010000020.1 coordinate 177,075, forward strand.
CTCGCTGGCTCGATCTCGATGGAGCAGAATGCTTTTACCTACTCGTGATGCTGGAGGAACGCGCTCCGTCGCAACCGGCTGAGAAGCCATATAGCCTAACCCAAACCGAAACGGCAGTCTGGCTGCTGTGGCAAGCTGGCTACAGCAACTCGGCAATTGCCGCACAGCTCAACATCAGTGCGGAGGCGGTGCAGCGGCATCTCGACCATATCCAGACGAAGCAACGCATCGCTGAGTTGCTTGATGAATAGACGAACTGGATCAGAGTGTCGATGAAATCTGCTGCCTGAACTTGTTAGGGTTAAAGAGAGATTGATTTCTGTCCTAATCGAGAAGGCGATCATGCAAACCGCAGCTACACCCACCCAATTGCCCCCTTTGATTCCGCGCGAAGTGCTGTTTGGGAATCCGGAGCGGGCCAATCCTCAGCTTTCGCCCGACGGGAAATACTTGGCTTATATTGCGCCAGACGACAAGAATGTGCTGCAAGTCTGGCTGCGCACGGTTGGGCAAGAGGATGATCGTCCCATCACCGCCGACAAGAAGCGAGGCATTCGGGCGTATTTCTGGACGTATGACGGCGAGCATTTGATCTATATGCAGGATGCGGATGGCGATGAAAACTTTCATTGCTACTCGGTTGATATCCATGCCAACATCGTGCGCGATCTGACTCCCTTTCAGGGCGTGAAAGCGCAGCCGATCGAGTTGGAACCGGAATTTCCGGATCAGTTCATTGTTGGGATGAACCTGAACGACCCGCAGGTGTTTGATGTGTATCGGGTCAATCTAAACACCGGCGCGGTTGAGTTTGATACCAAGAATCCGGGCAATATCGTGAGCTGGATGGCAGATCCGCAGTTCCAGATTCGGGTTGCCGTTGCCGCGACGCCCGATGGCGGCAGCGATTTGCTGTATCGCGATACTCCCGAGCAAAACTGGGAGGTGTTGCGCCACTGGGGACCAGACGATGAAGGCTATCCGGTGGGTTTTTCCAAGGACGGCAAGACTCTCTACATGGTCGGCAGTCACGAGGCCAACGCCCAACGACTGCTGGCGCTCGATCTGGCAAGCCGCAGCGAACAGGTAATCGCCGAAGATGCCCAGTACGATGTCGGCGGTGTCGTGACTCACCCGACTGAAAGGACACTGCAAGCGGTTGCCTTCTATCGCGACAAGCTGGAATGGCAGATTCTCGATCCCGCCATCGCGGCCGATTTCGAGGCTCTAGCTCAGGTGCGCTCAGGGGAGTTTGGGATTGGCAGCCGCACCCTTGCTGACGATCGCTGGCTCGTCACCTATACGACTGATGATGGTCCGGTTTATTACTATACCTACGATCGGGCGACCCGGACGAGCACGCTGCTGTTTAGCAACCAGCCGGTATTGGAATCGCTGTCTTTGGCGTCGATGCAGCCCGTGTCCTATACAGCCCGCGATGGTCTGACGATTCATGGCTATCTCACCACGCCGGTTGGCATTCCCGCTCGTCACCTGCCTACGGTGCTGCTTGTCCACGGCGGACCCTGGGCGCGCGATACTTGGGGCTTCGATCCGGAAGCGCAATGGCTAGCGAACCGGGGCTATGCAGTGCTGCAGGTCAACTTCCGCGGCTCGACCGGCTACGGCAAGGCTTTTTTGAATGCTGGCAATCGGGAATGGGCAGCCAAGATGCACGATGATCTGATTGATGCGGTGAATTGGCTGGTGGCTCAGGAGATTTCTGATCCCAACAAGATCGCGATTATGGGCGGTTCCTACGGCGGTTACGCAACTCTGGTTGGGCTGACCTTTACGCCAGAGGTGTTTGCAGCGGGTGTGGATATTGTCGGACCGAGCAATATCATCACGCTCCTCAAGAGCATTCCGCCGTACTGGGAGCCAATTAAAGCCCAGATGTATCACCGCATCGGCAATCTGGATACTGAAGAGGAGTTTCTGAAGTCGCGGTCGCCGCTGTTTTTTATTGACCGGATTCAGAAGCCGCTGCTGATCGGGCAAGGTGCAAACGATCCGCGCGTTAAGCAGGCGGAAAGCGATCAGATTGTGGAAGCGATGCGCCAGGCTGGCAAGCCGGTTGAGTATGTTCTCTACACCGACGAAGGGCATGGGTTCGCCCGCCCCGAAAACCGACTGCATTTTTACGCGATTGCTGAACAGTTCCTCGCTAAGTATCTAGGTGGACGATGTGAGCCTGTAGGCGAAATGACGGGACACTCAGGCATCTTGAAATAAGATACTTGAGATACTTGTTCTTGAAATGAAAGTCAGGCAAGTTGGGGGCAAAATAAGACGGTGGGGCGCTTGCCCCTGCTACTGGCCTGATTAATGGCCTGATTAACTTGATTAATCTCTAGGCTGGTCTTTGGGGCGTTTTTACGATTCCACGCTTCCTGCCCCCCGCCCCCCCATCCAGAAATTCCTATGACTCGACGCGCTGTAGGGGCGTGATTTTGGGGTCGATGATTTTGCGGCCAATGCCGGGGAATTTGATTGCCAGACAGATTTTGTTGCCGGCTCCAAAGATGTTGGTGACTTCTCCGGCTCCGAAGGCGCGATGCACCACCTGATCGCCGACGTTCCAGTCGTCTGCGTGGGTGTTGGGGAGATTGGATTCTTGCTGCTTGATTTCACGGATGGGGGTGGTCAAGCGTTTGGGAATGGCGGAGGCGGTGTTGCTCAGCAGCAGGCTGGCGGGCAGTTCTCCGAGAAATAGCGAGGGGCTGGCGGGTTCGCGGCTGCCGTAGAGGCGACGTTCGCGGGCGTAGCTGATAAACAGGCGCTCTTTGGCGCGGGTAATGCCGACGTAGCAGAGGCGGCGCTCTTCTTCTAGGGCTTTTGGGTCTTCGAGGGAGCGGTAGTTGGGAAAGAGGCCCTGCTCTAATCCGACGAGAAAGACGACGGGGAATTCGAGACCTTTAGAGGAGTGGAGCGTCATCAGCGAGACTTTCGACTGCTGCTCTTGGAGATTGTCGAGGTCGGAAGCGAGGGAGGCGTTAGCAAGAAACAGCATCAGGTTGGATTCTTCGTTTTCTTCCTCGAATTGCAGGACGGCGTTGTAGAGTTCCTGAACGTTTTGCAGGCGATCGAGGGCTTCGTCGGTGCCCTGCTGCTTCAGGTCTTGCACGTAGTTGGAGTCGTCGAGGATGCCCTGGACAATCCGGGAGGCGGGTAGATCGGCGGCTTGGTCTTGCCAGCGTTGCAGCATTTGGGCAAAGGCGATTACTGGCTTGGCCGAGCGACCGGCGACGGTTTGCACGAGGGTTTCGTCGCTCAATGCCTGCCAGAGGGGAACGCCGAGCTGGGTGGCGGCAGCTTCTAGGCGATCGATTGTGGCTTTGCCGATGCCGCGCCGAGGGGTGTTGATGATCCGCTTGAGGCTGATTGTGTCGTCGGGGTTGACGATGACGCGGAGATAGGCGAGGACATCTTTGACTTCTTTGCGGTCGTAGAAGCGCAGCCCGCCGACAACGGTGTAAGGAATGCTGTACTGCACCAAGATTTCCTCGAAGGCGCGGGACTGGGCGTTGGTGCGGTAGAGGATGGCAAAGCTGCCCCAGGAAAGTTCGGGGTTGGTCAGCTCCATCTGGCGGATTTGACTCACAACAAAATTGGCTTCGGCGGTTTCGTCGTCGGCGCGGTAGCAGTAGATTGACTCGCCGCTGCCACGAGTGGGGCGCAGCACTTTGTCGATGCGTTCGGTATTGTTTTCGATCAGCTCGTTGGCGGCTTGCAGGATGTTTTCCGTGGAGCGGTAGTTTTCCTCCAGCTTCACCATGGTGCGGGTGTCGTCGTCGGGCAGGCCGTCGCCAAAGTCGTGCTGGAAGTCCATTAAGATCGTGAAGTCGGCGGCGCGGAAGGAGTAGATCGACTGATCAGCATCGCCAACAACAAAGATGGAGCGGTGATTCCAGTCCTTAAATTGGCGCGAGCTGACGCCGTTGGTCACCAAGAGCCGAATCAGATTGTACTGGGTGCGGTTGGTGTCTTGATATTCGTCTACGAGAATATGGCGGAAGCGGCGGTGCCAGTAGTCTAACACCTGCTCGTTTTGGCGGAAGAGCTGCACCGGCAGCAGAATCAGATCGTCAAAATCGAGGGCGTTGTTGGTGGCGAGGGCATCTTGGTAGCGGGCATAGAGGTCGGCCAGCACACGACCGCGATAGTTGGGCTGCTCTCGCTCGACGTCTTCGGGACCCCAACCCTGGTTTTTGGCGTTGCTGATGGCATAACGCATCGAGCGCGGCTCGAATTTTTTGTCGTCGAGGTTGGCGCTGAGCACCAGCTCTTTGACGAGGCTCTGGGCGTCGGATTCATCGAGAATCGAGAAGTTGCGGTTCCAGCGGCGACCCTGCGGTCCCTGGTATTTCTCGATGTCAAAGCGCAGCATCCGCGAGCAGAGGGCGTGGAAGGTGCCAATCCAGAGGTTTTTGGTGATCTGTTTATAGACCTGGGATTTCAGCCGCGTCTGCTCAACGGGATAGAGGGCGTCGAGGGGTTTGTCGTATTGGGCTTGGGCTTCCTGTTCGGCAAATAACCGCTCGATTCGCTCTTTCATTTCGCGGGCGGCTTTGTTGGTGAAGGTAACCGCCAAAATATTCTCGGGATCGACGCGGTGGGTTAAGACGAGGTTGGCGATGCGGTAGGTGAGGGCGCGGGTTTTGCCGGAGCCGGCTCCTGCCACTACCAACAGCGGGCCGCAAAAATGCTCGACCGCCTGACGCTGGGAGGGGTTGAGATGGCTGAGGAAGTCAATGTGGCTCATGGCAAGCAACGGAAACGCAGGGACGACAGGGGGAAGGCAAGCTTAGCCCGTCTGGCTTCGTAGATTAGGGTATCGTATTTGCCTGGCTTCTGACCGATTTTGCCGCTGGATTTCGCTTTGTCGCTTTAATTCAGGGGTAATTCGATCCAAAATTCGGTGCCTTTGCCAACTTCCGAGACGCACCAGAGCTTGCCGCGATGCTTTTCGGTGATGACCTGATAGCTGATGGAAAGCCCGAGGCCAGTGCCTTTGCCAATCGGCTTGGTGGTAAAGAAAGGATCAAAGATGCGCTTCTGGACGGCTTCGGACATGCCGCCTCCGTTATCGGCAATGCAGATCTGGACGCGCTTGCTTTTCTGACGGGTAGCCGGCAGCAGACGGGTGCTAATCCGAATTTGGTTGGGGCAGGGAGTTGCGTCCGGATCGGGCAGTTCGGTTCGCTTAGCGTCGTAGTTTTCCAGGGCGTCAATGGCATTGCTGAGGATATTCATCAACACCTGATTGAGCTGACCAGCATAGCATTCTACGAGTGGCAGGTTGCCGTAGTCGCGGATGATCTCGATGCCAGAGAATTTGCCATTGGACTTGAGGCGATGCTGCAAAATCAGCAGGGTGCTGTCGATGCCTTCGTGGAGATCGACGGGTTTTTTCTCGGCTTGGTCGAGGCGGGAGAAGTTGCGTAGGGATTGCACAATCTGGCGAATCCGGTCGGCGCCAATTTTCATGGAGGCCAAAATCTTGGGGAAGTCTTCGGCGATAAAGTCGAGGTCGGTAGCGGCAATCTTGGCTTGCAGTTCGGGGCTGATCGCAGACTGAGACTGGTAGAGCTGAATCAGGTGCAGCAAGTCCTGGGCGTAGGTGTTGGCATAGTCGAGGTTGCCATAGATGAAGTTGACCGGATTGTTGATTTCGTGGGCAACGCCGGCGACGAGCTGCCCCAAACTCGACATTTTTTCGGTTTGAACGAGCTGGCTCTGGGCTTTTTTCAAATCCTGGAGGGTAAGGGTGAGCTGCTGTGCCTGCTGCCGGGTCTGCACGAAGAGTTCCGCCTGCTGGATGGCAATGCCAAGCTGGATGGCAATCTGCTGGATGAACTCGATTTCAGAGGCGGTCCACTGGCGCGGCTGAGCACATTGATGGATGCAGAGCAGCCCCCAGAGAGTGTCGCCTTTGAGGAGCGGCACAACGAGATTGGCTTGAATCTGAAACTTGGCGAGCACCTGCAGATGGCAATCGCTGAATCCTGCTTGGTAAATATCGGCGACTGCCTGAACGGCACCTTGGCGATAGCGCTTGGCATAGTATTCGCCAAAGTGGCGATCGTGAATGGTCAGACCCAGCACCGAACTAAAGGCGGGAACCACATCTTCAGCAACGAATTCGCCGTCGTTCCAGTTCGAGGTTGGGTCAAAGCGAAAGACACCAACACGATCGGCATTCAATAGTTGCCGCACTTCCTGAACAGCCGTACGAAAAATGGCATCGAGGTCGAGCGATTCGCGGATTTTGGCAACGACGCTGGCTAGGGTTTTTTGCTGTTCGATTGTGTGTTCTAGGGCGAGGGTGCGTTCTCGAACCTGGGCTTCTAGATTGGTGTTGAGGGTGTGGATTTGGCAATACAGCCGCGACTGCTGGGCTGCCATGGAAAAGTGGCGACTCAGGATTTGGGCAAGCTGCTGATCGGCAGGGGTCCAGTCTTGAGCCTGTCCTTTTTTTAGTTCGCGCCAAGCTGCAAAGGATTGACGCGGCATTCGCTGCCGGGCATCGGGGATGTGGTAGCCAGCCCAGACGGTTTCAATGTTGCGCTCGTCTCGAAACACGGTAAAGCAGCCGACGAGGGTTGGACCGTAGATCAGCGGGCTAATCAAAATGCCGCGGATCGGGGTTTCTTCAAACCAGGCGGCTAGGGTGCGGCATTCTGGGACTTGATAGAGGTCGTGGATGGTCCAGGGGAGGAGGTCGCTGCTGGAGTCGGGCAATGGCTGCTGCTGGAGCCGATAAAAATACTGCTGCCAGAGATAGGTGGATTCTAGAAGCGGCTGCTCGGGATGGGGCGGGGTGGGCTGCCGACCGCAGGTGTAGAGTTGGGGCGGTTCGGAGGCGGCGGGCAGCAGGTAGAGTCTGCCCCCTGATCCGTGCAGGGTTGTGACGGCGGCTTCTAGAGCGACCTGAAACTGCATCGTGGGTACGGCGTGGAGCAGCATCGCAATGCGGTTGATGCTGGTTTGCTGCTGCGCCTGGGAACGGATTTGGCTGAGCAGCGTGGCTTGGGTAATGGCAATGGAGACTTGATCGACAATTAGTTGCAGAAATTGCAGATCCTCGTCGGAAAATTGGCGGGGTTCGGCGTGGTGAGAGACCAGCAGACCCCACAGCTCTTCACCCTGGAGAATCGGCACAACTACGGAGGACTGAACGCCCATGGCTTGCAAGTACTCGGCGTGGCAGGGGTCCACCGGACGGTAGCGAATGTCGCTGGTTTCTAGGGCTAGCTGAGTCTCAGGGTCATGCAGGGGGCTAAAACCGATCTGCTGCGAGGCGAGATCGACAATTGAACGCTGACGGGCGGTGAGAAACAGCTCGCGGGCTTGCGGCGGAATGTCGTCGGCAGGAAAGTTTAAGCCGAGCAGCGAAGGCAGGCGATCGGGCTGTACCGATTCGGCAATCACTTGACCATGACCATCGGCATGAAAGCGGTAGACTTTGACTCGATCGGTGCGGAGAAAGGAACGTACTTCTGCAACGGTGGTGGTGAGAATTTCTTGTAGCTCTAAAGATCGGCGAATGCGGTTGGTGATTCGGTGCAGCAGATTGTTCTGATCGAGCAGTTGTTGGTCCATAGGGCAGAAGGAGTTGTCAAGCAGGTCCAGGTGAACAGGGAACCTGTACTAGGATACAAGGCGTGTTATGGGTGGTTTTTTGGGCAGTAGCCTTAGCCCAACAGCAGGGAGTCTCTACTGGGTTTGAAAGATTGGGTTTGAAGGACTGGGTTTGAAAGCAATCAGCACTTCTTAGCCCTCACAGAATAGAGATCACCTACGCGAAATACCACCAGAGTTCCCTTGTATTGTTTCTCACTAACACCTATACCGTGGGCGGTTACGGCGATTCTATTTTCTAGTTACGGCGATTCTATTTTCTAAATATCTATTGGGATCCTTACAGTCTTTCACGCACTTGCTTTTCCTAAGCTGTTCTGGACTGCTGTTCTGGCTTGCTGGTACTTCCGTTCAACCAGTTCGGGGTTGCTTTTTCGGGTCACAGGACTACAAAGCCATTCCTCCTGGATCGATTGTGGGCAGTGTGCCGGCGAGAGTTGTTGCCAGTGCCTGCTCATGATATTCACACCTATATGCAGGTGGATTACATTTACTCTAAAAACCGCTGGACCCCAATTTGGATAATTCCGATTGCGATTTGCACCCCAATCCAGCCCCCTGTGCAGATTGCGATTGCCTTGCCGAGTTTGCGATTTAGCCCATGATGCAATGCTATGATTGCGGCAACTAAACTCCATAGGGCTAGTGCTAGTTCGATGGGTCGTCCTAGGAGAGGGACTACCGTGAAGACATTGAAGACTTGGGGAGCATAGGTTAATCCAACGGGAGGCAGGAAACGGGCGTAGGATGGTCGCTTGGAGCGTAACCCACCTGTGAGACTCCAGATGGTCCAGGTCCAACCATAGTAGCCAGCTACAATACTCAAGCCATTGATCAGAAAAGCCAGGACATGCAGCGCCGGAGCAGAATTGTACGTTAGCAAGATCATGCTGCTGCCAATAGCATGAGAGAGTGCTGCGATGCCCACTAGAATATAGGCCGTTCGATTGGACGTAGAACGTTGAAATGCTTCTGCATATACATCAGCATCTAGCGTCAGGGCACGCCAGAAAGTTTTCCCAGTCCTCTTGATCGACTGTGGACGAGTCATCGCAAATCATTCCCTCGATAGGTGACTTGATGCGGCAGCATCAGTTAACACGTCTAATACATCAGTTAACCGATGTCGATGGGATCGAGCACTCAATCCTGCTGGATCTTCTGCTGACTCTAATCTTACCGGTTCATGGGAAAACTACTCTCGTGGTTGCAAAAAGGGGGCTTTACGCTGCTGCTCTTTACTGGCTTTCTGATGTTGCTCTGGGGAAGCACGGCTCCCGTTGGCACGTTGGTTTGGTGGCTCGATCGCGGGCAGGAAAAACTAGAGCAACAGAGCCAGAACCTTAAAGCCTTGCTAGAAGAAAATTCTGCCCCTAATGAGGACGTTAGGACTTGCTATATCGTTTTTCTCACGGGTGTTGGCGATCTGTCTGCGGATGAGCTAACGGAGGGAGAAACCGCGTTTCTTGATCAATTAGAGCAGGATCAGCCACAGTGTGTGATTGTGCGAGATGTGTTTCCCTATTCGGCGGCAAATGCGGATGTCAGCGGACAGCAGGTATTCGATTTTCTGCGAGAGGTGAGTGAGCAAGCCAATGGATGGTCTGAATTCACAAAGTTTTTGTTAGAAACGCGCAATGTTTGGCGGATGGCTCTTTCGGCCGACAATCGCTATGGGCGGGTTTACAATCCGGCTATTGCTCTCACCGTGGTCGAGCGGATGGCTGCTCAGCAAGAGATTCCGATGTCGGCGGAGGCTTCCATTCAACTCGTCTTGATGGGCAAAAGTGGTGGTGCTCAGGTTGCATTAGGGGCGGCTCCATACTTGCAGCAGTGGCTCAATGCCGAGATCACGGTGGTGTCCTTTGGGGGAGTATTTAACGGCAATGAGGGCTTTGATGCGGCAGACCAAATTTATCACCTGCGGGGCGAGCGCGATTGGATTGAGGCCATCGGCGGTGTTGTGTTTCCGTCTCGCTGGCGCTGGGTTTGGGGGTCTCCCTATCATCGTGCCCGTCGTGAGGAGCGATACAGGGTCCTCAAGAGTGGTCCTCATGCTCATCAGGGGGATGAAGGGTATTTTGGCAAAGAAGAAGCGGATGAGGGAATTCGTTATGTTGATCTCACGGTTCAGCAGGTTAATCAGTTGCCGATTTGGGCTGATGAGTGATGCTTTTTTTGCAGGCGGAACCTTTGCTGCTGATCATGAGGTCTAGCGATTGAGTTTCTGATAAGGGCGCAATATCAACATGATCAATACACTGCACAGTGGACCGACGGTTGGCTATCGGGCGGACAGCGGGTGATTGGTAAGAAAATAACGCTTTGTAGCCTAGGGAACTTTACACCCGTCAGAATCTGGTTGTTAATCACAACAGATGCTGAAATTACCGAATTGTGATTCAGCGGAGAGATGCTGTACGCAATGAAATGTTAAGAAATCTTGAGATAGATTGAAAAATCTTGAGATAGATTGAGTCATTTCATGGCTGGCAGGACACCCCAATCTCGGAGGCAAAGATCCATGCAGACGCTAGATAACCCTTCCAACTTGGAAAACGGCGAAATTTTAGTCGAAGATGACCGCACGGGTTTAAGTGTGGAAACGCTAAGACGCGCCATGGCGGACAACCTGCGATACATTCAGGGTCGGTTTCCGGGAAGTGCCTCCAAGCATGATCTCTACATGGCGCTAGCCTACACGGTACGCGATCGGCTGCTACAGCGTTGGTTGGCGACTCAGGAAACCTACCTGAAGCGGGATGTGCGGGTGGTTTGCTATCTATCGGCGGAGTTTTTGGTAGGACCCCATTGCGGCAATAACCTGATCAACCTCGGCATTTATGATCAGGTGAAACAGGCAGTCGAAGCGTCGGGGCTGAATTTGCAAGAGCTGCTTGATCAAGAAGAAGAACCGGGACTGGGGAATGGCGGTTTGGGACGGCTGGCGGCTTGCTTTATGGATTCCCTATCGTCTCTGGAGGTGCCGGCGATTGGCTATGGCATTCGCTACGAGTACGGCATTTTCGATCAAGAGATCCGGGATGGCTGGCAGGTGGAAATTACCGACAAGTGGCTGCGCTACGGCAACCCTTGGGAAATCGCTCGTCCCGAGAACACGGTGGAAATTAAGTTTGGGGGTCATACCCAGGCATATTACGATCAGCACAATCGCTACTGCGTCCGCTGGGTGCCCGACAAGGTGGTGATGGGTGTTCCCTACGATACGCCGATCTTGGGGTACCGGGTGAACACGGCTAACACGATGCGGCTGTGGCGAGCCGAGGCGCCGGAATCCTTTGATTTTGCTGCCTTCAATAAGGGCGACTACTATGGGGCCGTGGCAACTAAGGTGGTGTCCGAGAATATCACCAAGGTGCTCTACCCCAATGATGAGCAAATTCAGGGCAAAGAGCTGCGGCTAGAGCAGCAGTATTTCTTTGTGTCTTGTTCACTGCAAGACATTATCCGCGTGCATTTGCGAACAGGCAATCCACTGGAAACGCTGCACGAGAAGTTTGCGATTCAGCTCAACGATACCCATCCGTCGATTGCGGTTGCCGAATTAATGCGGCTGCTGGTGGATGAGCACAAGCTGGATTGGGATCAAGCCTGGACGATTACCCAGAATACCCTCAGCTACACGAATCACACGCTGCTGCCGGAAGCTCTGGAGAAGTGGTCGCTCGATCTGTTTAGCAATTTGCTGCCGCGCCATCTGGAGATTATTTATGAGATTAACGCTCGCTTTTTAAATCAGGTGCGGATCAAGTTTCCGAATGATCTCGATCGGCTGCGGCGAATGTCGATTATTGACGAGGCGGACGGGCGCTATGTGCGGATGGCCCATCTAGCTTGCGTGGGGAGCCACCACATCAACGGCGTTGCTGAGCTGCATAGCGAACTGCTCAAGAAAACCACCCTGCACGACTTCTATGAAATGTTTCCCGAGAAGTTTACTAACGTCACCAATGGCGTGACACCGCGCCGCTGGATCGTGATGAACAATCCTCGACTGACGCAACTCATCACTCAGCGAATTGGCGATCATTGGATTACCCATCTGGAAGATTTGCGGCAGCTCGAAGGATTTGTGGAGGACGCAAGCTTCCGGCAAGAGTGGCGGCAGATTAAACGGCAGATCAAGGAGGACTTGACGGCGAAGATTTTGCAGCGAACGGGCATCCGGGTAAATCCTGACACGCTATTTGATATTCAGGTGAAGCGAATTCACGAATATAAACGGCAACACTTGAATGTATTGCATATTGTCACGTTGTATAACCGAATCAAACAGAACCCAGATGTTGATATTCAACCCCGTACCTTCATCTTTGGCGGCAAGGCAGCTCCTGGCTACTTCATGGCTAAGCTGATCATCAAACTGATCAACTCGGTGGGTGAGGTGGTGAACAGCGATCCTGATGTCCGGGATCGGCTGAAGGTGGTCTTTCTGCCCGACTATAATGTGACGAATGGTCAGAATGTTTACCCAGCAGCAGATCTCTCGGAGCAGATTTCGACGGCGGGCATGGAGGCATCGGGAACTGGCAATATGAAGTTCTCGATGAACGGAGCGTTGACCATTGGCACCCTGGATGGCGCGAATATTGAAATTCGGCAGGAAGTCGGAGCCGAGAATTTCTTCTTGTTTGGGCTGACCGCTGAGGAAGTGCTGAACCTAAAGGCGAGTGGCTATCGCCCCTGGGAGTATTACGAGTCTAACTCGGAGCTGAAGGGAGCAATCGACCTGATTAGCAGTGGGCATTTCTCGCGCGGCGACGTCAACCTGTTTAAGCCGTTTGTAGATGTGCTGATGCAGCGGGATCCGTTTTTGCTGTTTGCCGATTATCAGTCTTACATTGATTGTCAGGCGCGGGTGAGTGCGGCATATCGCGACTGGGATCACTGGACGCGGATGTCGATTCTGAATAGCGCCCGCATGGGTAAGTTCTCTTCGGATCGGTCGATTCGCGACTATTGCCGCGATATCTGGCACGCGGAGCCGGTGAAGGTGGAGCTGTCGGAATACGATCAGGCAAGTGCAGTCCTGACGATTCAATAAGACAATTCAAAGGTGATAGTCAATAATGAGTTTACGTAATGAGTTTACACATTCACTTCCTGCGGCATGGTGAGACTACCTTTAGCCAGACTGGAGGCTACTGCGGCATTCTTGACCCCGATCTGACCGAGGCTGGCTACGAGATGGCTCAGGCCTTTGCGGCCGCCTACAAGACGGTGCCGTGGCAAGCTGTTTACGCTAGTCCCATGAAGCGCACCATTGCCACTGCTCAACCGCTGTGCGATGCTGTGGGGCTAGAGATGCAGTTGCGTGACGGGCTGAAGGAAATTCATTACGGCGAGTGGGAAGGCAAAACTCAGGAAGAGGTGAAGGCGCAATTTACGGACGACTACGTGCGCTGGCTGACGGAACCGGCTTGGAACCCTCCGACGGGCGGTGAAACGGCTGTGCAGCTTGCTAGCCGTGCTTCGCTGGTGATTGCTGAGATCGAGCAAATGTATCCTGATGGCAATGTGCTGGTGGTCTCCCACAAAGCGACGATTCGGGTGCTGCTGTGTAGCTTGCTGGGAATTGACTTGGGGCGATACCGCGACCGCATTGACACACCGGCTGCCTCGATTAGCGTTGTTAAATTCGATATCCACGGACCGCTGCTGCAACGTTTGGGCGACCGCTCTTACATGAGTGCTGTCCTGCGTGAGCGTCCGGGGACTTAGAACCGCATCTAGAGCGTCATATCAGTTAGATATCAGTCAGCAGTCAGATAGAATGTGCTGCCGATCGCTTACTGTTACTGTAGCGCCGCAGTAGCTTTTGCGCTTCTACAATCCAAAAGCCGAGGGTGCCCACGTTCAAGCAAATTAACAGCTCGATTAGGGTCAGTGGCTGAGTTTGGAAGATCGGCTGCATCCACGGCGTGTAGATGACGGTGAGTTGGAGGACAAAGGTGGCGAGAATGGCACCTAGCATTGGCAAGTTCGTTAACACACCTTTGCTGACAATCGACTCGCGTTCAGAGCGCATGGCTAGCGCTAGGAAGATCCGCGTGAAGGCTAGGCTGGCAAATACCATGGTCTGCCACGCTGCCCAGTTGGCTCGATGGGTGAAGTAGGTCAAGGCCAGCAGCGCCAACCCAATGAAGGAGCCAATCATCACAATGTCTCGGCCGACCCCACGACTAAAGACACTTTCGTTCGGCGGGTAGGGCGGCCGCTGCATCACGTCTTTTTCTCCAGGTTCTACGCTCAGCGCTAGCGCCAGCAAGCCATCTGCTAGCAGATTAATCCAGAGAATTTGAGTGGGACGCAACGGCTGCGGTAACAGGAATAGCGGTGCAAACAGCATTACGACTACAGTGCTGGTATTACCGGTGAGGGTGTAGCGAATGAATTTGCGAATGTTATCGTAGATAACGCGCCCCTCTTCGACGGCGGCTACAATCGTGGAAAAATTATCGTCGAGCAGCACCATGTCGGCAGCTTCCTTAGCGACATCCGTGCCCGTGATGCCCATTGCTACGCCGATATTGGCCTTACTGAGGGCTGGTGCATCGTTGACGCCATCGCCAGTCATCGAGACAATGTGCCCCCGACGCTGTAGCGCCTCTACAATTTTTAGTTTCTGCTCGGGTGAGACGCGGGCGTACACCGCAATGTCTTCTACCTGCTGCTCTAGATCGGCTGTGTCCATTTGATTGAGCTGCTGCCCTGATAAAAATTTGCCGTTGCGCGAGATTTCCAACTCCTCGGCAATGTGCTTGGCCATGAGCGGATGGTCGCCGGTAATCATCACGGTGCGAATACCCGCCCGAGTACAGGTTCGCACGGCTTGCTTTGCTTCGGGACGCGCCGGATCGAGCATGCCTACCAATCCCACTAGGATCAGCGCTTGCTCGACCTCGATTTCTTTGCCCTCCTCGGGGATTTGGTCTAGTAGGCGGAAGCCTACTCCCAGGACTCGGGTGCCCATTGATGCTAGCTTGTCGTTGTCTGCGCGCACTTGGTCTCGCGCGGCATCATCTAGGGGTTCAACGTGATCGTCTTGCCAGTAGTGAGTAGCGATCTCTAGCAATCCATCGAGAGCGCCCTTGGTAAAGGCAATATAGGGTTTATTGGCGACGGTTTGCAGGCTGGCAATTTGCTGCGCGACCGGGTGGGACCAATTCACATTGCTGAATGTGTGGATTGTCGTCATCCGCTTACGCTCGGAGTCAAACGGCGCTTCTTCGACGCGGGGAAAGAGCTGCTCTAGCTCGTCTTTGTCGAGTCCTAATCGATCGGCAGCAATCACCAGGGCAATTTCGGTGGGGTCGCCTAGGGCTTTAGGAGTCTCTGTGTCGCTGCTGTCGTCATCCATGACGGTGGCATTGTTGCAGAGAGCACTACCAACAACCGTTAGCGCTAGCGAGACTTCCATTTTGCTGCCTTTACCCGGTTGAAAGATTGACTTTTTGCCGTCTAGCCGCGAGGTGATCTGGGCATAGGATTCTTTTATTTCTACTCGTTTGCCCGCCAGTGATAGCAGCGTTACCGTCATTTGGTTTTCAGTGAGGGTGCCGGTTTTATCGGAACAGATTGTCGTCACTGACCCTAGGGTTTCCACGGCGGGTAGTTTGCGGATCAGGGCATGGCGCTTCAACATTCGCCGCGCTCCAATGGCTAGAGCAATGGTTACTACCGCCGGCAGACCCTCAGGGATAATGGCAACTGCCAAGCTTACCGCCGTCAGGAACATTTGCGTCAGATTTTCGCCCCGGATGACCCCAAAGGCAAAGATGCCCGCTACCAGGATTAGGGCCGCCAGCGCCAACCGCTTGCCGAGTTGATCGAGCCGTCGCTGTAATGGGGTTTGCTCTTGTTCGACCGCCTGCATGGAGTGGGCGATCTTGCCGAGTTCGGTAGCCATGCCGGTTTCCGTCACCACCGCTTTGCCCCGGCCGTAGGTGACTACGGTACCCATGTAGACCATATTGCGACGATCGCCTAGGGGCAGATTGTTGCCGGAAATGGGTTCTAGGCTTTTTTCAATGGCTTCCGATTCACCGGTAAAGGCTGCTTCCTGGGTGCGCAAGTTGGTGTTTTCCAGCAGGCGTCCGTCGGCAGGTACCTGGTCGCCATCTTCGAGCTGAATGATATCGCCGGGAACCAGCTCGCGAGCATCGATTTGCTGCCAGTCTCGATCTCGCAATACCCGCGCCTTGGGAATCGCCATCTTGCGCAGCGCTGCGAACTCTTTGCCGGCTCGATATTCTTGGGTAAAGCCGAGAATGGCGTTAAAGGCAACTACCGCAAAGATGGCAATGGCGTCTTTGTAATCCTGGAGAATCAGCGTCACTACACCTGCTGCAATCAAGACCAGCACCGTCGTTGAGGTCAACTGCTCCCACAGCATCAGCCAGGGGCTTTTCGGCGGCTGCTCGGTTAGCTGATTGGGTCCATACTGCTCAAGGCGTTGCTGGGCGTCTTGGGAGCTGAGTCCCGTTGATTCATTGGTCTTGAACGCCTGCACCACATCCGCTGCATCCTGCTGATACCAGTCGCTCATGGCTCCACCCTTACTCTGTGCTGCGGCTACTATATCACCCGCATCAAACCACAGATAGAGCCAGGCTACCTCTGTCTAACGCTATACATCCGCTTCGCCGCAAGGCGTTCTGCTGAGATTGGATGCTAGCGCTGTTTAGGAGCGAAGGGTCAGACTAACACCCTATGGCGAATCAGTAATAACTAGAATATGGGCAGAGTCGGACTCGAACCGACATGACCGAAGTCGCCACATTTTGAGTGTGGTGCGTCTACCAATTTCGCCATCCGCCCGTAGCGCTTCATCATTATAGCTCATTGCAATTCATTTTGGGTAATGGTGACTAGGTGAGCTTACCTCAATGAGCTACAGAATATAGCTTGTGTGGTGGCAGGAACTCATCATCGAAATCGAACTTGGGGTGTGAACGTTCCCAATCACCCGCCGCAGATAACCGTGAACTCCAACCGAACACCTCTCAACGGTCGGTGTGCACTGGGAACGTTAGACTGTCAGTATCTCAGCCACGGCGCGCTGCCTCGATCATAGCGATGTCAATCTTTCGCATCGTCATCATCGCATTGAACGCACGCTTGGCGGCAGCAGGATCGGGATCGGTGATTTCCTCGGCACTTCCGTCATACCACAGGCAAACCATGTTCTTTGCGATCTTGGACATGCGCTTCTCCGTTGAGATTAGGACTGATGATTTTCTTGAATTCACCTTTCGAGCTATTTCATTGAGTGCAAGCCAAACATATTGCCTTCAGAATCTATAGCAAGAGAAATAAAGCCATATTCGCCAATCGACATCTTAGGCTTTTGGACACGACCACCTGCTGCTTCAACTCTAGATTCTTCGACCCCACAATCTTCACATGAAAAATAAATCAAAGTGCTATTTCCACCGGATTTAAAACCCTGCATTTTGACAAGGGCACCGCTAGCACCATACTTTTCCATATCCGATGGAAATGACAACATTTCGATACTGGAATCATCAGGGTCACTCAATACATCCAAATTCACACCAAGCACGGATTCATAAAACTGTTTAGCCCTAGCTAGATCATCTACATAAATTTCAAACCAGGCTACAGGATTATTTGCCATGAGATTTCTCCTCAATAAATTATTGATTTGCCTAAAGTTTGTGAAGTTGACAATGCAGTTGACCAAATGGTTGGTTAACTGTGTAAAAACTGTGTTCACTCCACTTTTTTTACTCATCTACAACAATTTGAAAACTACCGAAGATCATGCGGCTTCCGTCGAAAGGCATTGGGTTACTCTTTTTATTCATGCGAGAGTCCTTCATAACTTTTTCCATACCAGAATCTCTCGCTTCTCGTGAGGGCGATGGTAGGCAACAAATAGAGCGTCCAAGCAGCTACAACGCGCTGATCTCCAACCATCTTCAGCTATAGAACAAGAGTACTATAAGATCGGGAACCTGTCTACCCAACCATCGGTAAAGATCTGCAACAGAAAGGTTTAAAGGAGGTGGCATTTTTCGCAAGCATCAGCATAACGTGGTGCTGACCCGTTTCAAACAGATTTGAACCGCATATTGCTTTTGGAACTGGAACTTGATTTACGAAGGCTTATCCGATCGCTTTGCCTAGCGCAAACACAGCTAGCGAAAGTGCGTCTTATAACTTCAACACATTCAATCAACTCAATGTAGATGAAATGTAGATGATGTAAATTCCACAAGATGCCCATTCGGCGAGTGCAAACGGTGTGCAAGGTTGGATTTTAAGGTTCTCTGGTTCGCGATGTTTTGGGTTACTGCGCCGAGACCGCTTAGGAGGGAGGATTTTAGACCTTCTGCGTATACCGCAGGATATCAAATCTCAAAAATCCTTATGTGAAAAGGACTTCAGTCGGCCACTTATTAAGTTGGACTAATTTTGGACTACGGTCCTGAGGGGTTTCCGGGCTGCGGTCCCACGGCATCTGCTGTCTGCTCAGTCGGGCTTGGCATGAAGAAAGAGCCACTAAATCTGGTTATGCTTTCTTCATTAGTTTATATCCTAGCTCGTTCCAAGGTTAGCAAACCTAGCATCTCTAGTACTTGACTCCTAAGTTGACTCAGTCACCCATCTAATTTTCTCAAGCTCTTTGCTATGGAGCAGATCAAGGCTTCCTAGTTTCTATATCCGTTAGTTTTTCTAATCTGTTCCAAGCCTAAACACTAAAAATCATCCTCTCAGCCTAAAGGGACAGATTCCAGCGGCGTCTAGCCTGCATCATCCATAGCAGCATCAGTAGCAGCAATGGATAGAGCTAAGTCGCCTCCATTCCCAGCTGAGTCATAGCAGGCATTTCCTCGCTCCCCACGCAACCATCAGAATACCTAGAACTATCTCAAAATTGTCTCAAAATGAGACTTTTAATCTTGTTTTAAGTCTAATTTTAGGACCTAAATATCTCAAAATGAGTCTCAAATAAGTCCCATAGTAAAATTATGAGACTAATTTTGATAAGTTTAAGACTCAATTTAAGACAAAATTCGCTGCAAGATACTTCTGAGCACCTTGGGGTAACGCCTACAACTGCCATCTGCCCCAATTACCCTTCAACACGAAACTCTCTTTAGCCACAAAAAAAGGCGCAGAACCTGCGCCCGAACATGAGGAGCTTAGTTGTCAGGTTGTCTAGCGTAAATCCACTGCCGCCACAGACCGCGGATTCACCGTAACGCCGTAATACGAGCAATACCAATCCACAAACCGAGGAATTCCCACCTCGATGGGGGTTTTCGGTTCAAATTGTATGTCCCTTCGCAGAGCCTCAATGTCAGCATAAGTTTCCAGCACATCTCCGGGTTGAAGCGGCAACAGGTTTTTCTCTGCCTTTCGCCCCAAGCTTGTTTCCAGAACCTCAATAAACCGCAGCAACTCCACAGGTTGATGATTGCCGATGTTGTAGATGCGATAGGGAGCTTGACTACCGGAAGCATCACCTAGTTCGTCTCTACAAGGAACATGATCGAGAACCTGAATCACACCCTCGACAACATCATCAATATACGTGAAATCTCGCTTCATCTCGCCATGGTTATACACCCCAATAGGTTTGCCCTCTAGAATAGAGCGAGTGAACGAAAAAGTAGCCATGTCAGGGCGTCCCCAAGGACCATATACCGTGAAAAAGCGAAGTCCAGTTGTAGGAATACCATAGAGATGACTATAGGTATGGGCCATTAACTCATTCGCTTTCTTTGTAGCCGCATAAAGACTAATGGGATGATCTACATTGTCTTCAACCGAAAACGGCAGCTTACGGTTTGCACCATACACCGAACTCGATGACGCAAAAACCAAATGCTGTATCCCCATTTGCCGGCAACCCTCCAACACATGGAGAAACCCAACCAGATTACTATCAACATAGGTATGGGGATTAGTCAGCGAATAGCGGACCCCCGCCTGCGCAGCCAGATGGACAACACGGTCTGGAGAATAGGTAGTGAACAACGACTCCATACCCAGGCGATCAGCTAGATCGAGCTTGTGAAACTGAAACTGCGGCTGAGACTGAAGGCGGATCAAGCGGCTCAGCTTCAAGTTCACATCATAGTAATCGTTCAGATTATCAATGCCAACGACGTGATGCCCCTGCTCCAGCAAACGCTGACTGACATGAAATCCGATAAATCCAGCTGCACCCGTTACCAGAATCGTGCTCATCGTTTACCTCGTCCACACATCATCCAACTATCATTGCATCAGTTGTTTGGGTCCGCAGCCCCTACCTGCTCGACAATCGCAAGCATTAGCCCGTAGCTCTCTCGTAAAGGTAATGTAATAAAGAAACCGCGCTTAAGTCTATGCAAAATTCAAAGCCTGTAGCACCGGCGGATGGTTCAGTGCCGGATAGTGCAATACACTTAGGGTTCCCGGATACAACTGCAAATACCCGGATGCTCCCGGCTCCAGTCCAATCGCTCGTCCCAAGATTTGCTTGATTTCTTGATCTGTCGCCACCACCAACCCGGTGATCAACGTATCTGCTGCAGGGGAGCGTGACCCAATTGCCCGTTCCCATGCCTGTGGAAAATCCTGCCGCATCACCTGAAGCTGCACTGTCGTTGGATGATACCGCAGCAGTTGAGCCGTCATGGTCTGATTAGCGACC
Organism: Synechococcales cyanobacterium C42_A2020_086; assembly: GCA_015272325.1. Classification (GTDB taxonomy): domain Bacteria; phylum Cyanobacteriota; class Cyanobacteriia; order Elainellales; family Elainellaceae; genus JACYLU01. Next base: position 197,410 of record JACYLU010000020.1, read on the forward strand.
CCCAGACTCGTCAGGCTAAAATCAATTGGAATTGTCTGCAAGTGCTCTGCTAGCGACTGCACCGCCCCTGCCTCAGCATTCGCTGCCACCAGCAACAGCCGCAACCCCTGTTTGCCTGCCTTCAACTTCGGCAGCGTCTCCCCCAGATAACTCGTTATATTCAAAGCCCGCAGTTGCGCAGCATCTGGCCGTCCTGCCAGAAAATCCAGAACGCTGACGCCCCCGTTAGACTGTTGCAACCGATGATGCTGTTTCACCGCCAACCCCAACGCAGTACTGATGAGAGCATGATTGGTCCCGCCATGGCTGACCACCAGCACCGTTTGTCCCGGATGTTGCTTCAGCAGCTTATGCCAAAACTGCTGCGCTCGTTCATACAACTCCTGCACCGGAAAATAGTTTCCCTTCTGCGCGGTCGGCAGTGGCAAGCAAAACTCATGAGGACGCTGCTGCCAGCAATCGTACTCGTCCCGAAACTGCTCCCGCACTTGCCGGAAGGGCAATCCCTCCCAGCCAGGCAAATGAATTTCCCGCAGCAGCAGGTCTACCACAATGGGAGGCAAGCCATTCATATGGGTCTGCATGGCCGCAAGCGTTTCCGTCACCCGCCGCAACGGGCTGCAATAGACGGCATCAATTGGCCAAGCGTGCAACAACGCCCCAGCCTGCCGAGCCGTTTCCTGACCGTGAGGCGTGAGTACTGCCGCATCCGAACTCCCTTGAAAGCGTCCTTGTTGGTTAAACGTACTCTGTCCATGCCGCACCAGAATCACCCGCGTCGTCGTCAGTAAACGCGGTAGAGGAAACTGCAAGAAAGGCGAGCGGATACTGCCTGAAGCCTCAGACAAGCTCACAGGTTGCAGAGTGAAATAGGTTCTTCCTGAATACTGAACCTCGACACTGAGTTGCGACTGCATAGTCTCCTCCTAAGGAGCAATCAACTGCCCACTGAGTCCACCGACTGAGTACGGAGCTTACCCCCATACACCAACAACCTCTCCAGACCGGTAGCCAGAAAGCAACGCGAAACAAGAACGGAAAAAGCCATCAACCGAATCATGAACCTGGTTGTGGGAGCCAGGTTGTGAAATAGATCGACCTCAAAGAGGACAGAGACCACGCAATGACCTAAGCATCCTGCGGGTTTGCCCCTCATTGGGGTCTACGCCTAACACAGTGCCAGGTACCCATGAAACCTTCATGAGGGATGCATGAGAGTCATTTCATGAGAAGAACCTAAGAGCACCATGAAAACCTTTTCATCCATCCTCATAACCTAGCTAGAGGCAGGTTGAGGAACTGCCCTTTTGCAGCCAGCGTCAATCTTTCCTGAGCGGAACATATTACAGTATTAGAAAATTGGAAAATTGCTTAGATTCGATCCGCCAAACATCAGGAATTTGTCTCGTGAGTCCGGTTCCGTTTCGTTCCCCTGCTGTTGCCCAGTCCGATTCGGTCTCCACCCATCCCTTAGGGTGGCGGCGGTTCTTGGGTGAGGCTCGTACCCGGATTCTCCTCCTATACTTAATTGTGATGGTATTTGTTGCCACAGCATCTGTGCCAGTGTTCCTTGGCTTGTTCTTTCGCAGTGTCAATAATCGCGTTCAAAACAGTCTCAACGCCGAAATGGAGCGATTTCGCCAAAGCTATGTGACCTGGGAGCGAACCCCCAATCGTTCCGAGCGGGATTTACGCAAGTTCTTAACTGAGTATCTAGCGGTGCAGTTGCCCGGCGACGACAATTTCCTGATTGCCTTCATCGACAACCAGCTTTACAAGTCCAATCCTGCTGTGCTCCCCGAGGTGCTCCAACCCGGTTCACCACTCGCTAATCGCTGGCTCCACATTAGCCGCCCCGTAGCCGGACAGCTAGACGTTGCCGATCCAAAGATTGGTAGTGTCCTCTATATTGCTCAACCCCTAGTGCTGCGAGGTAGCATTCGCGGTGTTTTCGTCGCTGTACACACCACCGCTGGCGAGCAAGCTGAAGCCTTCGATAGCGTCTGGATTTTTATCAAAGTGGCGCTGGGCGTCGTTGTGATCTCCTGCCTACTAGCCTGGTTTGCCACCGCTCAAGTCCTCGCTCCAGCCAAAAAGCTAGCGATCACCGCCCGCTCTATCAGCGAAACCGACCTAACCCAGCGCATCCCTGTCCGCGGCAGTGGCGAAATGGCTGAACTCGCCGATACCTTCAATGCCATGATGAACCGTCTGCAAGACGCCTTTATGAGCCAACGCAACTTCATCAACGATGCCGGACACGAACTGCGCACGCCCATCACCATTATTCAGGGACATCTAGAACTGCTCAGCGACGATCCGCAAGAGCAGCGGGAAACCCTCGATCTGGTCATGGATGAACTCGACCGAATGAGCCGTCTCGTCAACGACCTGATCCTGCTAGCCAAAGCCGAGCGCCCCGATTTTCTGCGCCTAGAAACCATCGAGGTTCGCTCCTTTATTCAAGAGCTGTTCACCAAAGCCCAAGCCCTCGCCGATCGCCAGTGGCAGCTCCACATTCACGGCAACGGTCGCATCGTCGGCGATCGCCAGCGCCTCACCGGAGCCTTGATCAACCTGGCCCAAAATGCCGCCCAGCACACCCAGCCCGACGACATCATTGAACTTGGCTCCAGCATTACCCGGCACGACGTCCGCTTTTGGGTCAGCGATAGCGGCGAAGGCATTGCCCTCAGCGACCAGCAGCGCATATTTGATCGCTTTGCTCGAGCCACCAGCAAAGTCCGCCGCTCCGATGGCTCCGGGCTGGGGCTGGCCATTGTCCGCGCTATCACCGAAGCCCATGGAGGACGAGTCGAACTCAACAGCACCCCCGGCGTTGGCTCCACCTTTACCTTGATTCTGCCCCTAGAACCGCCTAAGGAGAAATGGTCTGTATGAGTCACATCTTGATTGTGGAAGACGAGCCTCGGATTAGCGCCTTTCTAGAAAAAGGGCTGCAAGCCAACGGCTTTACCACGAGCGTTATTCAAGACGGCGACGACGCCATTAGCTTTGCCCTCGACGGCACCTTTGACTTAATCATCCTAGATTTGGGGCTGCCCGGCAAAGATGGACTCATGGTCTTAGAAGAAATTCGCGGTCAAGGCATCCAAACCCCCGTGATCATCCTCACCGCCCGGGACGACGTCAACGATAAAGTCTCCGGCTTTGAATCTGGAGCCGACGACTACGTCACCAAACCCTTCCGCTTTGAAGAGCTACTAGCTCGCGTTCGCGCCCGCCTGCGCACCAGTAGTGCTAGCCAAACCCATGCCGACACCACCGTTAAATTTGGCAGTATTCTCCTCGACCTGCGCACCCGTCGTGTCCATGTCCAAGATCGCCTCGTAGAGCTGTCTGCCCGCGAGTTCACCTTAGCAGAAATCTTTTTGCGTCATCCAGGGCAAGTGCTGAGCCGCCAGCAGCTCCTTGACCGCGTCTGGGGATACGACTACGACCCCGGCTCCAACATTGTTGATGTCTACGTGGGCTATCTGCGCAAAAAGCTCGGCAATGACCTCATTGAAACCGTGCGCGGCATGGGTTATCGTCTGCGAGCATAATGCCAGCCTAGGAACGACCATACAGCCAAACCCGCAGCAGCGACAGCAGTTGCTCTGTATCCACCGGCTTCGTGATATAGTCAGACGCTCCTGCCTCCAGACACTTCTCCCGGTCTCCTTGCATTGCCTTAGCCGTCAAAGCAATGATGGGCAGCGAACGAAAGCGCTCCTGCTGACGGATAGCCCGAGTTGTCTCATAGCCATCCATTTCAGGCATCATCACATCCATTAGAATTACGTTTACATCCGGATTCGCTTCTAATGCCGCAATTCCTTCACGGCCATTTTCCGCATAGACAACCTGCATTTGATATCGCTCTAGTAAGCTGGTTAGCGCAAAAATATTTCGCACATCATCATCGATAATTAGCACCTTCTTATCCGCCAGCACTGGGTCATTTTGGCGCACCTGCTCCAACATTTGCTGCTTGGGTTGCGGCAGCTCGGACTGAATACGGTGCAAAAACAGGGCTGTTTCATCCAGCAAACGCTCCGGTGAGCGCACATCTTTAACAATAATTGTTTCCGCCAGACGGCGCAGCTCAGTTTCCTGCTGACGAGTTAGCTCCTTGCCGGTATACACCACAATTGGCAATCGGGCGAGCTGCTGATCCTGCTTGATGTGTTCAATCAGCTCAAAGCCGCTCATATCGGGCAATCCCAAATCTAGCACAATACAATCAAACCGTTCCGCTCGTAGCGTGGTCAATGCCTCTGCACCCGTGTAAACCGCCGTACTTCGGACATCACCATTGCCAATCAGCTCAATAATACTTTGCGCCTGCACCGGATCATCTTCGATCACCAACAGTCGTTTCACCCGACGTTCTACAAATCCCTTAATGTCTGTTAACGCTTGCGTAATCGACTCTGCAGATACTGGCTTTTGCAAATAGGCAATGGCACCTAGCTGCAAGCCCCGCTGCTGCTCCTCATCCACCGACAAAATATGCACCGGAATATGGCGCGTCTCGGCGTTATGTTTGAGCCGGTCCAGCACTGTCCAGCCGTCCATATCCGGCAACCGAATATCCAGCATCACCGCGTTTGGCTTAAATTCCTGCGCTAGAGCCAATCCTGCCCCACCCTGCAGTGACACCAGCACCTTAAAGCCCTGCTTATGTGCCATTTCCATCAAAATTCGCGCAAAGTTGACATCATCTTCAATGATTAGCAGGACACGGTCATCGAGCTGGATTGTATCGCGATCATCCGGCAGGGCAGGATGGGGCAACGGCATTGCTGAGGCAACCACCGACTGTAGTTCAGGTGGCGCCGCCGAGTTCACAGTGGCAGTACGGTTCACCGCCGTAGCAGTGCCACCCACAGAACGGTTCGCTGTGCCAATCGCGGAATCGCCAGCAGCCTCCTGCCGCCGCGGCTCAACCGGCAGATAGAGCGTAAAGGTACTGCCCTGACCCGGCTGACTCACCAGCTCAATACAGCCCCCCAGCAAATGTGCCAGTTCGCGGCTAATCGACAGCCCCAGCCCTGTCCCACCATATTTGCGGCTCGTCGTGCCATCTGCCTGCTGAAACGCCTCAAAAATCAGCTTTTGCTTCTCGGCTGCAATCCCAATCCCAGTATCGGTCACCGCAAACGCTACAGCCGGCACTGGAACCGCATCCTCTTGCAGTCTATGCTCAGCAGCTTGAATGTGCAGCGTCACCCCTCCCCGTTCCGTGAACTTGAAAGCATTCGCCAGCAAATTCTTCAAGATCTGTTGCAGTCGCTTGGGATCCGTCTCCAGGATAGGCGGCAGATGGGGATCAAGCACAATATCAAACGCTAGTCCTTTATCGCTCGCCACCTCGTCAAACGTACGCTGCAACGAGAGTTGCAGATCGCTAAAAGGCATCACCTCCAGATTCACAACCATCATTCCAGATTCAATTTTTGCCAAATCCAGAATGTCATTGATCAGCTCTAGCAGATCATTACCCGCTGAATAGATCGTGCGGCTATATTCAATTTGCTTGTCATTGAGATTACCGTCCGCATTGTCGGCCAGCAAGCGGGCCAAGATCAACAAACTATTCAGGGGTGTTCGCAGCTCATGCGACATATTTGCGAGAAACTCAGACTTATACTTCGAGCTGAGCGCTAACTGTTCTGCTTTTTCAGCAATTGCCTGTCGTGCCTGTTCAATCTCTTGATTCTTACGCTCTACCTCCCGCTTTTGCACGGTCAGTAACTCCGCTTTCTCTTCCAGCTCCTCATTTAGTTGCTGCAATTCTTCGTTCGTTTGCTGTAACTCCTCCTGCTGCTCCTTCAGCAATGCCTCAGATGCTCGTAACTCCTCTGCCTGTTGCTCCAACTGTTGGTAGCTAGATTCCAGTTCACTCTGCCGCTGCCGCAATTCCTCAGTTAGCGCCTGTGACTGCTGCAACAATTGGGCAGTACGCGCATCTGCCGCAATCGTACTCATTACCACACCAATGCTTTGCGTCACCTGCTCTAGAAACCGCAGATGCATCTCACTGAAGCGCTGAAACGATGCCAGCTCGATCACGGCCGTCACCTGATCTTCAAACAATACCGGCAGCACCACGATATTCGTTGGCGCAGCCTCTCCTAGCCCCGAACTAATCCGAATGTAGTCACTAGGCACATCGGTTAGCAGAATCCGCTGCTTTTCCAGCGCACATTGCCCCACTAGCCCCTCTCCCAACCGAAACCGATTGGCCAAATGCTTGCGCTCCCGATAGGCATAGCTGCTCAGCAGCTTCAGCACTGGCGCTTCGGTTTCAGACTCCTCCAGCACATACAGTACCCCCTGCTGCGCTCCGACGAGGGGAGCCAGTTCCGACAAAATGAGCTGCGACACCGCTTCTAGATTGCGCCGTCCCTGCAAGAGCTGCGTAAACGCTGCCAAGTTCGATTGCAGCCAAGACTCCTCATCATTGCGCTGAGTCGTTTCCCGCAGATTCGCGATCATCTGGTTGAGGGTGGTTGTTAACAGTCCAATCTCGTCTTGCCGTCCGCTCTCAGGCAGCGTTACCGACAGATCGCCCGCTCCCACCCGGCTGGCTGCCTCCGACATATCCTGCAGCGGCTTAGAAATATCGCGTGCCAGCAGATAGCCAATGCCCGCCAACAGTAGTGAATAGAGCGGCACCCCGAATAGAATACTATTCACCGTACGTCGAGTCGCCTGTTGCGCCGCCTGGGTACGTTGGTCTAGCAGCCCCTGCTCCTCGGTTTTTATCTCCTCAATTAAGCTGGTCAACTGCTGAGTTAATTGGGTCCCCCGATCCGCCAGAATGCGCGCCCGCGCTGCTTCAAACCCTTGCGTTCGCCGCACCTCAATGGTGCCCCGCATATAATCCAGCCGGGTCGTGACCAACTGCTCCAACGCATCCAACCGTCGCTGCTGCTCTGGATTATCGACAACAAGCCGCTGCAATCTCTTAATGTTTTGCTCTAGAGCTGGAGCAGCGGCTTCATACGGTTCCAGATAACGCGATTCGCCCGTAATCACATAAGTTCGCTGTCCCGCCTCAGCAGTCCGAAACCCTGAATTCAGTTCCTCTAACTCCCGCAGCACCCGATAGGTATGAGTCTCCTGTAGCGACGCCTCCACCAACTCATTGATGCCGTGATAGGACACCGCTGCAATCGTCGCAAAGATACCCAGCCCTAGCGCAAAACTCGCCGCAATTTTGCTACCAATTCGAAAACGACTCACCATGCCAACGCTAACGGTAATTCAAACCGGGATTGTTCAGATGAAAACAATCCATATACCTTTGTTATCTTGGCACAGGAGACAGCCCATCAAACGGCATTCGTTATCAAGATGCGTCTCTAGGCTCGCCTAAGCACAAAAATAGGTGAGATGCAGATAAAACAATGACACATTTATGTCATTAGGGTGATGCTTAATCTCGCCATTTGTGCAGCAAAATCCAGATCTGCATAGTGTTCTGTATGTGTGTTCTGTATATAGTCCTCTGAAGCGGCACCACGGCCGCTCCAGAATGCTAGCTCAATTACCCAAGGTAATAGCTAGGGCAAAGTTGCTCAAGCAGGCTCAATTTAAGATCACGCTGCCATCGTTCTGAATATTCAGCGCGCTGCGGCTGACGTCAAAATTAGCCGCTTCATTCAGCGTCACATCCAATGTGCCAGCCGCCCCAGCCTGTGGAGTAACCGTCACAAAACCACCATCAGGGCGCACAAACGTCATATTCACCGGCAACGGCAAACGCTGTAACGTAGCTTCAGAACTAGCCTCCAACATTCGCTGCTGGGTTTCGCCCAAGACTTGATACATCACCACCGTGTTAGTAGCATTCACCAGCCGCACCGTCACCACCCCATCCATTGGCGTCACGATAGCACTAATTGGCTGCTGGGTTTCAGGCAGAGGCGGCTGAACAGGAACAGAGCCAGTCGGGGCAGTTGGAGCACCCGGAGAGACCGCCTCCGGCGATGGCATCGCTCCATCACTCGCCCCAATCCGTTGCGTTGCGGCATTTGCCGGGCAGCCCGGAGGCACAATCCGTGTACTGTTGAAAGGCTCTTCGTAATAAATGCCCGGACAAGGATTAAGTGGACTCGGAACCGCCAGACCAGCCCCAGGCACGATCAATCCCAAGCAACTACCCACCAGCGCACTCCACCGCAGAGACGAATGCAAATTGAACATGAGAGTCCTCCCAAATTGCACATCAAATCACGACTGTCTTTGAGTCGGCAAAATCGACGAGGCAACTTCAAGCTCGACTGAGATTCGACTTCAAATCTTGACTTTAAATCTTGACTTTAATCAGGGCCGCTACACGGTCACGAATGAACTTCCGCCCCAAGCCAAAATCGAACTTCTACCGACTCTATCTGCATCTTGTAAAACAGTGCACCAAAGAAAATCCCTCGAATGGTGGAATCAAACGACGGGAATGTCTAATATCGAACCTTGTTCAATCATTTCTTTTTTCTTTCCCCTGATAGTCGCTGCTGCCTCATCACAGCATTTATGGTAGTTAGTAAGTGCTCTGCGAGCACCCAGACCAAGCGGCACTGCTAGAATTTAGCCTCTGGCATCTGCTGAATAGAACCTGTCTATGCAGAAGACATTGCCCCGATGACGACCTCCGAACCAAGCCCAACCAAGATGCAACCTACCCTGGAGGACATTGAAATTCAGTTACTTCTAGAGGGAATCTATCAATATTACGGCTTCGATTTTCGCAACTATGCCATGTCCTCCTTGAAACGTCGGATTCGCGGCATTATGCAGGCGGAGGGGTTGACGCGGGTTTCTGCCCTGCAAGATCGAATTCTCCACGATCGTCAATGCTTCGACCGCTTCATGGTCAGCGTCACGGTCAATGTCACCTCCATGTTTCGTGACCCCAGTTTCTTCCTCGCCTTTCGGCAGAAAGTCGTACCTTTGTTGCGCACCTATCCCTACATTCGCATCTGGCACGCTGGCTGCTCCGCTGGGCAAGAAGTCTACTCAATGGCTATTCTGCTCCAGGAAGAAGGTCTCTACAATCGCTGTCGCATCTACGCTACCGACAGCAACGAACTCGTTCTAGCCAAAGCCCAGAGCGGTATTTACCCCCTAGAGCTGATGCAAGACTACACCCAGCTTTACCTCAAGGCAGGCGGCAGGCGCTCTTTTTCTGAATACTACACCGCTGCCTATGACAGCGCCATTTTTCGAGCGTCCCTAAAAGAAAACATTATTTTTTCGCAGCACAATCTTGCGACGGATCGCTCCTTTAATGAATTTAATGTGATTCTCTGTCGCAATGTTTTGATTTATTTCGACCCGATCCTACAACGCCGAGTCCATCAGCTTTTTTACGAGAGTTTGTGCACCTTTGGTATTCTGGGGCTAGGGCGGCAGGAATCGCTGCGGTTAAGCCCTTACGAGAAACAGTACGAAGTGCTAGCAAAGGGCGAAAAGCTATACAGGAGGCTAAGCTAGTGAACGTCCAGATTGTTGTGATGGGAGCATCTCTGGGCGGGCTATCGGCTTTGAAAGTCCTGCTGAGTGGGTTGCAGCCGAAGTTCCCTGTACCCATTGCCATTGCTCAACATCGCCATCGCGATTCCCGCAGCGACATTATCGACTTTCTACAGCACTACACTTCCCTTGAGATCCGAGAGGTAGAAGACAAAGACAGTCTGCAACCCGGACAGGTTTACTTTGCCCCGGCGGACTACCATCTGCTGATTGAACCCGGTTACCTCACCTTGTCCACCGACGCTCCCGTGTCCTATGCTCGCCCGTCTATTGACGTGTTGTTCGAGTCTGCTGCCGAGTCCTATCGTGAACATACCGTAGGCGTGATCTTAACCGGAGCCAACCAGGATGGGGCACGAGGCGCAGCCGCTATCAAAGCTCAAGGAGGAACTGTGATTGTTCAAGATCCACGTACTGCCGAAGGAACTATGATGCCTAAAGCGGCCATTAGCACCACAACCGCCGATCAAATCCTGCCATTGCTCGACATTGCTCCCTACCTCAGCGCCCTCTGTTCTCTCTCCCGCTAAACCATGCCGCCCGATCCCAAGGTCAATCTCCTGCTAGTAGACGACCGCCCCGAAAATTTGCTGGCGCTAGAGGCCATGTTGGGTTCCCTAGATATCAATCTAGTGAAAGCCACGTCGGGTGAAGAGGCATTGCGGCGTCTGCTGGATCAGGACTTTGCAGCTATTCTGCTAGATGTACAGATGCCCGGCATGGACGGCTTTGAAACCGCCACCTTGATCCGCAATCGCAAACGCACCAGCCAAACGCCGATAATTTTCCTGACAGCCTTTGAAACCGACGATAGTGTAGTCACTCGTGGCTATACACTGGGCGCAGTCGATTACCTCTTCAAACCGATCAACCCGGCGATTCTTCTCTCCAAAGTCTCCGTGTTCGTCGATCTGTTTAAGAAAACCGACGCCATCCAGCGCAAAACGGCTGAGGTCGAGCAGCAGGCCACCCAGCTCGCCGCTATCAATGCCGAACTACGTGGCCTCTTTGCCGCCATGACCGATGTTGTACTGGTGCTCAATGCCGAGGGGCAGTGCCTCAAAATCGCCCCGACCAGTCCGCCACCGCTCTACAAACCCGCTGACTCCCTGATCGGTCAAACCCTGCACCATATCTTTCCGCCACCTCAAGCCGAGCAGTTTCTAGACTGCATTCAAACCACCCTCAAAACTCAGCAGCCACACAACATTGAATACCAGCTCACCATCGAAGCCCAGACCGTCTGGTTCAACGCCAACATTTCGCCAATTGCCGCCGACGCCGTCATTTGGGTCGCCCGCGACATTACCGAGCGGAAGCAAGCCGAGCAGGCCCGCACGCAAATCATCCGCGAACAAACTGCCCGTCAGGAAGCCGAAGCCGCCAACCGCATGAAAGACGAGTTCATCGCGGTGCTCTCCCACGAACTGCGCACACCCCTCAACTCAATTTTGGGCTGGGCGCAACTGCTGCGCAGCAAAACCCTCGACGAAACCACAATTGACCGGGCACTGGAAGTCATCGAGCGCAACGCCACCGCCCAAGCTCAGCTCATTGAAGACATTCTCGACGTGTCCCAAATTATCCGCGGCAAACTTCGCCTCAACCTCTGCCCGGTCGATCTCAGCGTTGTGATCGGAGCCGCCATCGACACCGTGCGCCCCTTAGCAGATGCCAAAGCCATCTCGCTGGACGTCCAGACCACCACCACTACCGTCTGTGGTGATCCAGCGCGTTTGCAGCAGGTCGTCTGGAACCTGCTCTCGAATGCCATCAAATTTACGCCCCCGGGCGGTCAGATTTGGGTTCGGCTAGAACACGACACACCAAAAGTCTGGGCGCACGGAGAGGCTGCCATCCCACCCCACGCCGCTCCGGACTACGCCCGCATTACCGTCACCGACACCGGCATTGGCATCCACCCCGATTTTCTGCCCCATGTCTTCGATCGCTTTCGCCAAGCCGACAGCACCACCACCCGCACCTACAATGGGTTGGGCTTAGGGTTAGCGATTGTGCACCATCTAGTCGAGATGCACCACGGGCAGGTGTGGGCCGAAAGCCCCGGCGAAGGGCAAGGCGCCACCTTTACCATCCAACTACCACTCGCGTCCCGACCCGATCAAGCAGCCGCTGACTCGCCCAACCACCGATCGGACTCCGATCCTTCATCAGCACCACTTGCACGGACTGCAACCCACACCGCCTCTGCCAATGCTCCATCACCAGTCACCGTTCTAGAAGCCAATCCCGCCGCTCTAGACGCGCTGCCACTGGCCGGTCGTCGCATTCTTGTCATCGACGACGAGGCAGACATCCGCGACTTCCTCAGCTTTTGGCTAGAACAGCAGGGTGCTCAAGCAATCGCTGTGTCCTCAGCCGCCGCTGCCCTGAAACAGCTTGCCGACTCTCCCTTTGATCTGATTCTCTGCGACATTGCCATGCCCGAAATGGATGGGCATACTCTGATACAGCAGATCAGACACTCCGCCGCCCAGCCCGCCATTCCTGCCATTGCCCTTTCTGCCCATACCGGAGCCGCCACCCGCCAGCAAGCCCTCGCCTCTGGCTTCCAGCTCTACCTCTCAAAACCCGTTGAACCGAAGCAGTTGCTTGCCGCCATAACGCAACTCTTCAATGAAGAACTGAATTGAAGGAATGAATTGAAAGAATTCCTGTAGGGAAATGAATCAGGCAAACTGCCATAAGAGCGCTGCTGCCCTTCTAGTGAGCTTCTGGTTAAGATATAGCGCCAAAAACAGTGTTGCCCTCCAAACCAGCTCAACGGCCTCAACCCAAACTCAACTCAATGTTCGGTCATTCAGAGGCAACGGTTAGACTAGTCAGTCCCATCAGACCAGCCGGACCAGTCAGACTCAGTGATCTAGACTAGGTGATCACAGTAGGGCGGTCCCGTTCCGTATAATGCCGCACCTGCGCAATCTCCTCCGCGAGGGCAATTAGGTCAGCCAGTGCCTGCGACGCCGACCAATTCTGCCGCCGCGGGTCCGGCTCATAGCGCTCAAAATAGAGGCGTAGAGTCGCCCCGTGGGTACCCGTTCCCGATAGGCGAAACACAATGCGGGACTCGTTACTGAACTGAATCCGAATTCCCTGCTGGTGGCTGAGGCTGCCATCAATGGGATCCTGATAGGAGAAATCATCGCTGAGTTGAACGGTATACGGACCAAAGGACCGACCAGGCAGCGTCGGCAGTTGGCTACGCAAGCGCTCGATTAGCCGATTTGCCCGCTCATGATCGATGCCTTCATAATCGTGGCGAGCATAGTAGTGCCGCCCGTAGGTCTGCCAGTGCTGCCGCACAATCTGCTCAACCGACTGCCGTCGCACCGCCAAAATGTTGAGCCAAAACAGCACCGCCCACAGTCCGTCCTTTTCGCGGATATGGTTCGCGCCTGTGCCAAAGCTTTCCTCGCCACAGAGGGTGATTGCTCCAGCATCCAAGAGATTCCCAAAAAACTTCCAGCCGGTCGGGGTTTCGTAGCAGGGGATGCCTAGCGCTGCCGCTACCCGATCTACCGCAGCACTCGTCGGCAGCGAGCGAGCCACTCCCGCCAAACCCGAACGATAGGCCGGCACCAAGTGGGCGTTCGCCGCCAAAATTGCCAGACTATCGCTCGGGGTCACAAAGCAGTGCCGCCCTAGAATCATATTGCGGTCGCCATCACCATCCGAGGCGGCTCCGAAGTCCGGTGGATCGGCTCCAAACATCAGGTCCACAAGTTCGCGGGCATGGGTCAGGTTGGGATCGGGATGGCCGCCGCCAAAGTCTTCCAAGGGCGTACCATGGCGCACCGTACCCACCGGAGCACCGAGCTGCTGCTCCAACAAAACATGAGCATAGGGCCCCGTAACCGCATGCAGAGCATCCACACAGCAGCGAAACCCCCCACCGCTCAACAAATCACCAATTAAATCGAAATCAAACAATGACTGCATCAGCGCTGCGTAGTCAGCAACCGGATCAATCACTTCAATCGTCAAAGTGCCAAGCTGCACGCTGCCGAGCCGATCCAGATCAACATCAGGTGCATCCAAAATCCGAAAGCAATCGATGATCTGGCTGCGGGCGTAGATGGCATCTGTCAGCGACTCGGGGGCAGGTCCACCATTGCTGCCATTCACTTTAATGCCAAAGTCACCCTGCCGTCCCCCCGGATTGTGGCTAGCCGAAAGAATAATACCGCCGCGAGCACGATGCTTGCGAATTAAACCAGACACCGCCGGTGTGGACAACAATCCGCCCTGCCCCAACCACACCCGACGCACTCCATTTGCTGCCGCCATTTTTAGAATGATCTGCATAGCCTGCCGGTTGTAGTAGCGTCCATCCCCTCCTAAAACCAGCGTTTGCCCAGCACTGCCCACGGTATCAAAAATAGACTGCACAAAATTCTCCAAATAATGGAATTGCCGCACCGTAGCCACGGGCTTGCGCAACCCCGAAGTACCCGGCTTTTGATCCTCATAGGGAGTGGTGGCGACAATTCCAATGTTCATGGACAGATTTCAAAGGCAATAAATCTAGGAACGGTAAAAATAGAGCACCAGGAACTGTCGATAAAGTCAATAGAATAGTCACAGACGATACCGTTCATTACATTTCTGTAAGTTTAGTCACAGTTTTCTCAGTCTTTCTCTTACTCACGGTACAACCAAACTAGCAGCGATCTCAAATACCATACTGAACTAAAACCCGACTAACCTACCGAGCGTGGAGGACATTCCCATGAGTATTCAAGATCAGGCACGGGAAGCGTTGGCTCACCAGCGGCAGCAGCACGAACAGCGGCATGATGCCATGCTTAGCCGCGCCGAGGAGGAATTGCAGTCGCGAGAAGTCAACTCCGCAACCGATGAGGCCGCCCGCGAATTACTTGCCCAGCAGCGCCTAGAGGAAGAGCAGCAGCAAGACGCCATGCTCGACCGGGCAGAAGTCGCTCGCCAACTCCACGAACTGCACTCTCCCACCGATGAGGCCGCCCGCGAATTGCTAGCCCAGCAGCGCCTCGAAGAGCGGCAGCGGCAAGACGCCATGCTAACTCGGGCAGAAGAAGAAATCAGCTCAGAAGGCGCTTAATCGTTGCTCTAGCAGCTGTTCTAGCCGCAAAAGCAGATTCACAATCAATTCTGTTCAGTCCTGTTCAGTTGCGGTCCGCCAGTTGCTGCATCAAGGCATGACACTGGGCTTCAGCCGCTTGATAGGCAGTTAGGTATTCTTGACCGCCTAACATTACATCGCCATAGTATTCATAAGGAGTCGAGCCGTAGATGGGCAAAGGATCGTCTTCGGGGTAGTCTTCTTTTGCTTCTTCCACCGCCGCTTTCAATTGGGTTACGGTTAGCCGCTGTGCTGGGAAATAGCGGAGGCTCTCTGGCGATTGGTGTAAATGTGGCAACGACGGATCGATAATGCAGTCTTCGAGTTCTAACCAGCCGTGTTCTAGAAGCCTATAGGGCTTGCCGGGCAAGATCAAAAACCCTTGCACATAGAGAGCACCCTCAATCACCAAGGCTGCGTGATAGGCATTATCAAAGGGCTTACGAGCTTTGCTATTGATTCGCTCTGCTACCTCACGAGAGCGCACTGCGTCCAGAGTCATGCCGTAATTGAAGCTCCATTTGCAAAAGATGGCTTAAGATACCACTGCTGAGTATAGCGAGTTTGGTAGCCTTCGATCGGGTGTCTGTTTGTTCTCTATGTTCTCTGTTCTACGGAATTGAGCATTCTGCTACATGTCCGTTCAGAGAATATCCGTGTCAATTACGGTGCAAACTGCCCGGATCTGTCTGCTTCGTATAATTAATAGATTAATAGAAAGCAGCAAGCCATGAGTCGAATAAAGCGATGCAGCAAACCTATAAACTCCAAGCCGTCATTGAATCCGTCGAAGCCCTCTCTGAGGAAGAGCAGGACATGCTGTTCGACCTGATCCACAAACGTCGCATCGCCCACCGCCGTCAACAAATCGCCCAGCGTGCTCGCGACATCACAGAAGCGATTCAAAATGGCACAGCTAAAATTGGTACCGTTGATGAGCTGGTAGCAGACCTCTTTGGCGACGAGGAATGAGAAAAGTCATCTGGGAAGAAGGGTTCCGTCGTGCCGTTAGGCGCCGCACCAGAAAACAGCCCCAGCTGCAAGCCAAAATCATTCAAACCCTAATTGATTTAGCCAGCGATTCCTTCATGCCCTCGCTCAAAACCCACAAGCTGCAAGGTGAGCTAAAAGGTCTCTAGGCATGCTCCGTTGAATATGACTTGCGAATCGTTTTTCGGTTTGAACCGATTGCTGATGAATCTGAGTCCGCAATCGTGCTAATCGACGTTGGCACCCACGACGAGGTGTACTAACCTAAAAGCTCTGCTGCCATACCCAACCAAGGCCCCACTGCCTGAAACACTTCCACTCCGGTCTGCCAAGTTGACTTTCCCGCCTCTGTCGTTTCTTTGAGATTTTTCATCATCTCACTCACATTCTGTAGATTTTTGCCAATCAGTTCCTTGTCTGGCTGCTCCTTTTCTGCTTTCCGCTTCGCAGGCTTGAGATAATCCAGCAGTGAATCCTTTTGCTCCGGTATCAGGCTAGAGGCAGCGATCACCCCTTGCAATTTTCCCAGCAGCGCCACCACCTCTGCTCCGGTCAGGTCTTGCTGCTATGCCGCATTCCCCCAGATAATGCCTGGTTCAGATTCTCACCAGCTTGCCCAATCCACACCTGTCCACCACTGGTTGTAATATTGCACCTGCTGAGACTGCGTCGGCTACTGCTAACCAAACAGTTTACGCCACTGCCTTGACTTTCTCCACCCGCGCCTTGCCGAACCAGGGACCAGCGAATAATGCGCTTCGGTTCTATGGCTTTTGCACAGGCAGATCAGCTCCTTTCCAGGCAATCCAAGAGCCAGGAATATTCACAACGTGTTCAAAGCCATGCTTTTTGAGAAGACTCGCTGCAATTGAGGCACGATAACCACTGCCGCAGTAAGTGACGATCGTTTGGTTGCGATCGAGTTGATCCACGTGTTCTGCCAAATGCGCCACAAACAAGTGCTTGGCTCCTGGCACAAATCCTTTCTGGTATTCATCATCTCCCCGAACATCCAGCACAGTGACGGAAGGATCTTGCCGGTGCTGATTCAGTTCATGCACAGTCCATTCTTCTACGCTTGACAGCGGTAATCCAGCATTTTGCCAACTGGTCATACCGTCGTGTAAATAGCCCACTAAATTGTCGTAACCAATGCGGAACAATTGATCGGTAACAAGCTTCACATCTCGTTCACTTTCCACAACCACCAGGATTGATTGTTCTGGATCAATCATCCAGCCCACCCAGTTGGGAAACTCTGGGCGCAGGGCGATATTGATTGCACCGGGGATATGGCCACCGCCAAAGGCCAGAATCGATCGCGCATCAATCACCACCGTACTCTCATCCTGCATCTTTTGCTGAAACTCGTCAGGAGTCAGCGGTTGTAGAGTTGGCGAGCAACCCACAACGGTTGCACCCTTAGCATTTACCTTTTTGAGCCGAGCATAGTGACGCGGAGGTTCCGGCATCTCGCTCATGATCCATTCCACAAATTCACTTTCCGAGCGCTCCTTGAACGCAGGATTAAAGATGCGCTCATTGCCGATCGTGCTTTGTCTGCGATCGCCAATCGACTTACCGCAAGCAGACCCCGCGCCATGACAGGGATAGATTTCGATGCGATCGCCCAAGGGCAACATTTTGTCAAACAGCGTATGATACAACTGTGCCGCTAGTTTCTTCTCCGTACCACCACCCAACAGATCAGGGCGACCCACATCCAGATTGAACAATGTATCGCCTGTAAATAGCCCGAAGGGTTCTTTGCCTTGCTTCGAGTCGTAAATAAGCAGCGAAATATGTTCGGGGGTATGTCCTGGTGTATGCAACGCCCGCAGCATGACGCTGCCAATTCTAATTTCGTCGCCCTCTTGCAATTGATGTAGGTCAAACTGATAATCTTCGGTCTTCCCACCGTAAATGGGAACATTCATCCTCGCTTTTAGTTCATGGGAACCAGAGACAAAATCGGCGTGAATGTGGGTTTCAATACTGGCAATTAGTCTTACCCCGATCTCTCTAGCTCGTTGCAAATACACATCTACATCCCGTCGCGGGTCAATAATCGCAGCAACTCCGGCTTTATCATCTCCTATGATATAGGACAGCTGGGCTAGACCTTCTACATTGATTTGCTCTAGTACAAGTGCCATAATGTCTCATCCTCTTAATTTTCGTTTGGCTTGCGCGATTTCCAGTTTGCTGATGCAGTTAATTACCAGCTTGCATTCATACATTCTGAACCATGCTAAATTGTGCCCCTAGAAGCACTGCTCTGCCTGTGGGCTGAATCGCAATCAAATTTCATTGATTTGCTGTTCCTATTTCACTATCGCTTCACTTAAACCTAGAGCCGCAAGGTCTAGCGCTATTGCCCCAAAGCGCAGTTCACTCGTGTGGGTGATGAACGACTTTAACAGTTGGTCAATTGACTAACCCTGATTTCACCGGGTGTCTACTCTTAGCTCAATGCATTTGGATGCATAGACAGATTGACGCAATACAAATCAACAGCCTCAGTGTGCTGTTTCGGAGGAGAACCGCAAGTTCAACACAAGCTTACGACCTTTCTAGGCAATGGTTGGATGCTCTGCGAGTGACAGGCTGCCCCATGCCCGGCAACTGCCGCTATTGGTTAGCTTAACGGTGCCGATTCTGCCTCGACTTACTCCCTCTAACTAAATAACTATCCTACTGACCAAGCATATAGTAAATGCAATTGCTTCTCGAAGAATCCAACCTTGGTAAGATTAATAGCCCTACATCGATGATGCTTAGGCGTCAGAGATGGATTGTAGGCTGATAGCTAACGACGCTGGCGGACTTTGATCACGTAAAGCCACCAAGGGCGGCCCCCTGTCACCTCGCTACAATCCTTACCAGGGAGCTAAGACAGCACACAATTAACGCATGTTTTGTTTACGCTCGGCTTTGAGGTCGCGGGTACCGGCGGCGGCCAATTCCGCATCGAGCAGCGTTTGCCCAGTGGCGGCTAAATACACGTCATCCAGGCTGGGGCGCGACTGGGAAATGCCAAAGGTGGGGAGTCCAGCGTCTTTTAGGGCTTGCTGAATCGTCAGCAGCGCTTCGCTTTGGGGCGTCACTACCAGATTCAACGAATTGCCCTGGGCGGCGTTGATGATGACCTCTTGCACAAAGGGCATGGCTTGCAGCATTGCCTTGGCGTTCTCGGCTTCTTCTATCGGCGTGAACTCGCGGATTCGCAGCGTTACCCGGTCGCCACCCACTCGGTCTTTTAGCTCTGATGGAGTGCCAGCCGCAATCACCACGCCCTTATCGATAATTGCCACCCGATCCGCCAAAGCATCCACTTCTTCCAGGTAGTGGCTAGTCAGCAGCACAGTGGTGCCGTTGTCGCGGAGGTTGCGCAAAAAGTCCCAGACCACCACACGGCTCTCGATATCTAGCCCGACGGTGGGTTCGTCGAGTACCAGCACATCTGGCTGATGCAGCAGCCCCGCCGCCAGATCGAGCCGCTTCTTGAGACCACCGGAATAGGTGCCGGTTTTTTGATCGGCCCAGTCCTGTAAGCCGAGCAGCGATAGGGATTTCTCGATTCGCTCGGCAATAATGGCGGGTGGCAGGTGATAGATTGCGGCTTGCAATTGCAGCAACTCTCGCCCGGTCAGCACCTTGTCAAGAGCGACCTCCTGCGCCACATAGCCCAGCTTTTGTCGCACCTGCTTGGGCTGATCGAGCACGGATATGCCCGATACTTCTAGACGTCCAGCGTCGGGAGTCGCCAAGGTACAGAGGCAGCGCAGCGTCGTGGTTTTGCCTGCCCCGTTCGGCCCTAACAGGCCAAAGATTTCTCCCGGCTCAACTTGAAACGAGACATCTTTGACGGCTTCCACCGTGCCATAGCGCTTCTGAAGATGGTCGATGAGTACCGCAGCGGTCATACTTCTACCCGTTCACAACTGCAACAAATCTTAGGCGTTCCGCTTTTCATTGTAGTACTGCAACGGACTGGGGGCTGGCTGTTCTAGAAACCTTTTCTGTCGGGCTGTTTCTGTCAAGCAGTCAGGGTGGCAACCTAGCGAACTTCGCTGAACCGCCAAAGCGTAGCCGGAGACACAATTCCCCGACCTCCTACTTGTTATAACTAGTTACCATCTTCCAGTAACTGAACCAGTTCAACATACAGGGATTAAGCAACAGCGATGTGTGGGATTGCGGGGTTGATTTATCATAGCCCAGCGCTCTATAGCAGTCTGGGTTCTACGTTGCTGGCGTTGATTCAACCGTTAGAGAGTCGAGGTCCTGACTCCTGCGGCATCGCCCTCTACAGCGATCAGATCACAGCAGGGCAAGTCAAGCTGTTGCTCCACGGCACCGAGGCAACTCCTTGGCAGCAGGTTCATCCTTGGCTGGAGCAGGCGGTCAGGATTGTGCAGCGGCGAGACGTACCGCAAGGACTGCAACTCACCGTCGATCTCAGTCATTCCACCTTCGATCCGGTGCGCTTCAAACAAGAGCTGCATCAGCAGTTTCCGTCGCTGCATGTGGTTAGTATCGGGCAGTCGCTGGAGATTTATAAAGCCACCGGATCGGTGGAGTCGTTATCGCGCAAGTATGGGCTGTCTAGCTTTAGCGGCAGCCACGGCATCGGGCATACACGCATGGCGACGGAATCAGTTGTGGATACACACCATTCGCATCCGTTCACTAGCAGCTATGATTTGTCGCTCGTGCACAACGGGCAAGTGTCGAACTATTACAAGCTGCGTTTTCAGCTCGAACGCATGGGAGCCGTGTTTGAAACCCAGAACGACTCGGAAGCCCTAGCCCACTATATTCACTACCAGCTCCTGCAAGGCAAGTCTTTGGAGGCAGCCCTGCATCAGCTTTTGCAGGACGTAGACGGCACCTACACATTTCTTGTAGCGACCGGCGATAAAGTCGCCCTCGTACGCGACAAGTTTGCCGCTAAGCCAGCTGTGATCTACGAAACCGAGAATCAGGTGGCCATCGTCTCAGAATACCGCGCCTTGCTGACTCTGCCAGGGTTTGATCCGGCGGCAACGATTCGGGAGCCAGGAGCGGGAGAGGTGAATATCTGGTCGGTGACACCATCGACGATGCCAACGCGAACGCTAGTGAGTCAGTAAAGGGTGAGATAAACGAATGACACAGGGAACGACACAGCAAACGCGTTCAGAACCCCTTCCAGAAACGGTGATTGACTGCAGCGAGCTAACCACCCGAGACATCAACCAAGCCCTGCGGGACCATGCGGCTGCTGGTACTGAAGCCGTGACGCTGCTCAACCCTGCGGGTCGCCATAATCTGGCAGTGGGTTTAGCCAGTCCCATGCGGATTGCGATTCAAGGTCCGGTGGGCTACTACTGCGGCGGGCTGAGCGACGGCATCACGCTAGATATTGAGGGGAACTGCGGCTGGTCGGTAGGGGAAAACCTCATGTCTGGGCAAATTTGCGTGAAGGGCAGCGCCTCGGCCAATGCGGCGGCTACGGCTCGCGGCGGCACCATTTGCGTGCTCGGCAACGCCGGACCACGAGCGGGGATTTCCCTCAAGGGCGCTACGCTGATCGTTCGCGGCAATGCTGGTCCTAGCAGTGCCTTCATGATGCAGCAGGGGCGGCTGATTATCTGTGGCGATGCGGGCGAGAATCTAGGCGATTCCATCTATGACGGCGAAATCTTTGTCGGCGGCAGGGTAGCCTCCCTCGGTGCCGATGCCCGCTTCGAGCCAATGACAGACTCGGACTGGACCATGCTGACATCAACGCTCGCCCCCTTTGATATTGCAGCTCAGGAGTATGACTTCAAGAAAATCGTTTGCGCCAAGGAGCTGTATCACTTCAAAGCCAGAGAGTTCAGCAAGTGGAAAGATGCCTACTGAAGCAGTTTATTACTGAACGACTCATTCAATCTCATCCCAGCATTCTGCTTTGTTTCTAGTTCTTGATGCTTATTGTCTCAAAGTCGTCCGTTTTGTGTTAATACCAACATCAATTTTTTATTTCACTTTTAATTCCTATGACTGATCCTGTGCTTTACACCAGTAGCACCTTCACACCCCAAGTCATCGACGCGATTCAAACCCGAGCCGAGCTGGGTCGCTATCACATTCGCGGCTTCGGAGCCTTGCGGAATCTGCCGCGCCTTGACGATTTGGTGTTCCTTACCGCCTCCCTGACGCGGCTGCCGCTAGAAGGCTATCGGGAAAAATGCGACACCAAAACCGTTTTGGGAACCCGCTACGCCAAACGCCCGATGGAGTTGGAGATCCCAATTACGATTGCCGGCATGAGTTTTGGAGCGCTGTCTTGCAATGCCAAAGTTGCGTTAGGGCAGGCGGCTACTTGGCTGGGCACCTCGACAACCACAGGTGACGGCGGCATGTTACCCGCGGAACGAGAAGCCTCCTCCAAGCTGGTGTATCAGTGTTTGCCGTCGCGCTACGGGTTTGATCCGCGAGATTTGCGGCAGGCAGACGCGGTGGAAATCGTTGTGGGGCAGGGCGCTAAACCGGGCGGAGGTGGGCTGCTGCTGGGGCAAAAGGTGAATCAGGTGGTGGCAGGAATGCGCACCCTGCCGGAAGGAGTCGATCAACGCTCGCCCTGTCGCCATCCCGACTGGATTGGCCCCGATGACCTGAAGATCAAAATTGAAGAGCTGCGGGAAGCTACGAACTGGGAAATCCCGATTTACGTCAAGATGGGGGCGACGCGAGTCAAGGACGACGTCAAGCTGGCCGTGAAAGCTGGAGCAGACGTGATTGTGCTGGACGGCATGGAAGGCGGTACGGCGGCTACCCAGAGCATCTTTCAGGAGCATGTGGGCATTCCAACGCTGCCCGCGATTGTGCAAGCGGTGGAGGCACTGAAGGAAAGCAATGTCTACGGCGAGGTGCAGCTTCTGGTTTCAGGAGGCATTCGCTCCGGTCCGGATGTCGCTAAGGCGCTGGCGCTGGGGGCAGATGCGGTCAGCATTGGCACGTCGAGCTTGATTGCCATGGGCTGCAATAAGCCAATCTATGTGGAGGACTATCGGGCACTGGGCACCGAGCCGTATCATTGCCACCATTGCCATACCGGCCGCTGTCCCGTTGGCATTGCTACGCAAGACGAGGAACTGATGGCACGGTTGCCGGTCGAGGAAGCTGCGACCCATGTGGCCAACTATCTGCAGGCTATGGTCATGGAGACCCAATCCATCGCTCGCGCCTGCGGCAAGTCCAATGTGCACAATCTGGAGCGGGAAGACCTCGTGGCACTGACGCTAGAAGCCTCGGCGATGGCAAAACTGCCCCTAGCGGGCACGGATTTCATCATGGGCATAGGGCATCAGCCCGGTCACTGAGCGCTCCGCTGTCCGCCGAATTTTTGCAGAATCAAATCATTGTAAGTATCGGCGATGGTGACGACCGAAAGAATGCAGGTTTGTAGCTCCATCAGATCCATGTTTTCGCCGCCCAGTACGCTATGGGCAAACAGCACCTCTCCAGCATCGCTGAGCTGAAATGCCCCAAACCGCATGCGGCTGTTCTCGTTTAGCAGGTACTGCATCAGGTCCGGCGTCAGCGGACTGCCGGTTGTAACGCAGCTGCATGCCCGCACAATCGCCAAATCGCCGGTTTCCCAGGGATGCACCTCCCACGCCAGCACCTCGACCTCGATCGCCGCCGAGCCGTAGCGAAGGTGAAATTTGGGCTGCTCAACTTCGGCTTCAAGCGTGTCTTTGAATAAACTAGAGTTGCACAGATAGTCAGTCACCTTGGTGTAGGTGGTCTGCTGAACCGGATTCAGGAACGAAATGGGCATGAGATAACATTGCAAACGGCTGCCAATAGCCCTGTTGATCCTAGCAGTTGGTTCGTGCCGGCGGTCAGGCTGTGCCAGATTTACCAGATTTAGTAGCATTCCTGGCAGGTCAATCCAACTGAGCACCGCAGCTCGCACAAAAGCGATCGTCGGGCTTCACGGCTGTACCGCACTGGCTGCAAAACTGGCGAACTGTTTTGGCGGCACTACTAGCGGCACTACTAGAAGAACTGCCCATCCGCAGCTCCATGTTGCCCATGCGCATTTCCATCGGATTCAAGCTCATCGACATATCGCCCATGCTCATGTTGCCTGCCGTATCCATCGACATGTTGCCCATGGTCATGGGTTTCATCGGCTCCATTGGCGGCATGGGTTTCATGGGTTCCATCGGCGGCATCGAGGATGAAGCAGCACTCTCCTGCAGGGGCAGCGACTGCGAGGCATCGAGCACCGGCGGCTGGCTTAAGAGCGCCATACTGCTGCCCTGCACCTGCAAAAACGACGCGCCTTGGCTGCCATGAATTTGAATCACCACACCGCTGCGGGTTTGAAACGCTTCGGGGGGAGCGGTCCAGTTACCGGTGTGCCAACTGCTGCTGGCTTGCTGCTGCTGACCCACGCCGCTAAAGGATACAGTCACCCGAGTTTGCGGTCCCTGATTTTCTAAATACACTCGCTGTCCTGAACCGAGGTCACAGACATACGCCATGATCATTACCCTCTGTGCTACCTCTTCATTGTGAAAGGCAGCCGAGAGGAACAAAGGGTTTTTAAGCATTCATTAACCTTCCACTCCAGTTTGAATTGCTACTGACCGCCCGGATTGTGATCTCAGTGCCTAAAATTAAGCAATATTGGAAGAAGAGATCATTTAGGTGAATCAATTCATGGAGCTTCGAGGTACAGCGATACCACGGTTGGAGTGGTCGGGAGATTGTTTGACCATCGGTTTGTTTGAGGATGCGCTAGAACTCACGGGCGACCTCGCAGACCTCGATCAGAAGCTGTTCGGCACCTTGGCTGAACTGATCGCGGAGTTTGAGTTTAAAGGTAAAGAAGGCAGCAGTGTCATCACCCGCGTCGGTGCAGGCAGCCCGATCCGCAAAGTGGCGCTGGTGGGGCTAGGCAAAACCGAGGCCCTAAAGTTGGATACACTACGACGAGCGGCAGCAGCGGCGGCCCGGCTAGCCAAGAAAGAGAAATGCAAGACTTTAGGCATTAGCCTGCCCTTGTGGAACGGAGATGCGGCGCTAAGTGCTCAGGCGATGGCAGAAGGGATCGAGCTGGCGCTGCATCAAGATACCCGCTTCAAGTCCGATTCCGAAGACAAGGGCAGCAAGCTAGAGCGCATCGAGTTGCTAAGCGTCGGCGATCAGGAGGCCGCGATTACGCGAGCGCGGCAGATTTGCCTAGGCGTGATTCTGGCTCGCGAGCTAGTCTCGGCTCCTGCTAACATCGTCACGCCCATCACAATGGCGGAAACGGCCGAGGCGATTGCCCGTGAGTACGGTCTAGAGCTGGAGATCCTAGAGCGCGAAGACTGCGAGAAGCTGGGCATGGGGGCGTTTTTGGGTGTGGCTCAAGCGTCGGATCTGCCGCCTAAGTTTATTCACCTCACCTACCGTCCAGAAGGCACTGCCCGCAAGAAGGTGGCGATCGTCGGTAAGGGATTAACCTTCGACAGCGGCGGTCTCAACATCAAAGGAGCGGGCAGCGGTATCGAGATGATGAAAACCGACATGGGCGGCGCGGCAGCAGCCCTAGGTGCAGCCAAGGCAGTTGGGCTGATCAAACCGGATGTAGAGGTGCATTTCATTAGCGCCGTTACCGAGAATATGATCAGCGGTCACGCCATGCATCCTGGCGATATTCTCACCGCCTCCAACGGCAAAACCATTGAGGTCAACAATACCGACGCTGAAGGTCGCCTGACTTTGGCCGATGCGCTAGTGTTTGCCGAAAAGCTGGGCGTTGAAGCCATAGTGGATTTGGCGACGCTCACCGGAGCCTGTATTGTGGCCTTGGGGGATGATATTGCTGGATTGTGGACAGAAGACGATACCCTGGCCAACCAGATTACCCAAGCGGCCGAGCAAGCCGGCGAGAAATTCTGGCGGATGCCGATGGAAGAGAAATACTTCGAGGGAATGAAGTCGGTAGTGGCTGACATGAAGAATACCGGCCCGCGGCCCGGTGGTGCCATCACAGCAGCGCTCTTCTTAAAGCAATTTGTCAAGGAAACGCCCTGGGCCCATCTCGATATTGCCGGTCCCGTTTGGACCGATAAAGAGAACGGCTACAGCAACCCTGGCGGCACTGGCTACCCGGTGCGGACCCTGGTGAACTGGATATTGAGCTAACTGTCACGTAAGTTGAGCGCCCCCGCAGATTTTCCCCCTTCCTCCTAGGGCGAGTAAAAGGCAAAAGAGACTGTCCCATACTAACCCCTGGAGGGACAGGGAAATCATTGTTGACGCTGGCTGCTGCTAGTGCTGCTCACGCTTAATCGTGCCCGCTTGCGCCTCTGATCATCTAGCTCTCATCTAGCTCACTGATTGACATCGATTTACATCAATGCAGGAGGATAAAGCTGCCCCATAAGCTGCTGCAAAAAGCGATGGGCGTACTCTAACGAGAAGTGGCGGGGCTTCCCTTGATACACAATTTGATATTCATCAGGATATTCCCCAGTTCCGTAGCCCGAAATCAGATGTCGATAAAAAGCCTGTTTAGCGAGGCGCTCTACTTCTGACTTCAGCTCAGACCTCCGCTCAGATGTTAGACAAGTTAAATGCTCTGTATCCCGTTCTGTTTGAGGTTGTGCAGTAGCTGTGGAATGCATATCTATTCCCTCAATGCTATCTCCCTTTGTTTTAGATCACCAATGGCTACAATCCGTCCTCCAAACGTGGGAGTTTACACAAATTCATCTCAGAATCGATTGACTTGAGAAGTGATTCAGCTTAAGGATTTTTCTGCCCAATCGCCATCATAGGCGGCTTCTGGCGACTAAAGCAGCACCCGTCTAGAGCGCTCCAGCAAGGTCGAAAGCAGTTCGGCGGACTGTTTGGAGGGCAGTGGATTCCTCGTTGTCTCTTGATTCGGCTGATTCTGCAACAGGATCGTGAACGCTCCGGCTCCTAACCCCGTGTGGGGAAACATGCGATAGCAGGGCAGATCAGTAAACGGGGACTGGTAGGCACTGAGCCAAGGGACCGCAACAGGCTGAAAGGCAGGAAACCGCTTGAGAAACCACTCACTCACCTGCTCGTTTTCCTCTATTGAGTAGGCGCAGGTCATATATAGCAGCCAACCTTGAGGAGCCACAAGCTGCGCGGAGTTGGCAAGAATCCGCTTTTGGCGATTGGCATTTTTGTTAATCGTGACGGGATGGAAGCAGCCGGGCGCTTTTTCGCCTTTTGCCAGCAGCGATTGTCCAGTGCAGGGAGCATCCACCAAAACTAGATCGGCCGCTTGGGGTAGGGCGGCAGCCAATACGCTGGAATCTAAATTCAAAACAGCACCCGGCTTGACCTGACAACGCTGCAAGTTTGACACCAAAGCGCCCATACGCTTGCCGATTACCTCGTTGCTCAGTAGAAATGAAGGGTGCAAGGCTCGCCAGGCAAACAGACTCTTGCCCCCCGGAGCGGCGCACACATCGACAACCAGCGGTATGCCTACCAGATCGGTGGCTTGAGGCAGGCACAGCAGCGGCGTCGCGGCAAACACCGAGGAAAAATCTAAACAGTAGAAGGCTCCCTGCTGATGCAGCGGATGTTGCCCTGGTCGCTGTCCTGGCGCTAAACGATCCACAAAGTCGGGCTGCCAGTCGATCGGTGGCTCGATAGCAAATGGCACCTCGTCTGGGCGGGGCTGCAGCCAAAGAATGCAGGGAGAAAAAGCCTGCGGCCGCACCAGTGCTTCAATAAACTGCTGGCGTTGAGCGGCATCGGCAAACAGCCGCTGACTAAATTTGAGCAGCAGGTTCGACTCGACCATACAACCCCTTGAACTATCCACCAAGTGCCACGCCTTTCCTAGGATAGACCTAGCCTAAGCAATCCAGTCTCCGCGTTTTGTCGCCTCGTCTTATTGCAGGTGAACTGACAGGGGCAGAGAGGCGTCAGATTCGGGAGCGCGATTTGTGAGCCGTTGCTGAACGTCCAGCAGACGCTTGGCGCTGTCGATAACCGAGAGACCCGTCACATCAACCGGATAGATGGCTACGTTGCGGCGCTGCAAATCGTAGGTGTAGGTTTTGTCGTAGTAGTCCAAAATCAGGTCAAAGGCTGCCGCTAGGCAATTCTGCTGAATCAGCTCGATGGCCTGCTGGGTGCGGAGGCCGCCTAGCCGCTTGCGGATGCGCTCAGTGGCAGCTACCAACTCCTGACGGTCGGCACTGCCGTATTCCTCCACGAGAGCGGCTAGTCGCTCTGGGCGAGAGCGGCTGATCTCTAGAACGGTCGCCTGCTCCATCTGCTGAAACAGTGCCTCCGGGATGCGGCAGGTGCCAATTCGCTTGCTCTCGGCTTCAATCCAGATGGGCTGATCGTCCCCAAAGGCAGCCCAGCGCACGGCAATCTCGTTTTCAAAGTGTTCGGTACTGGGCTGAGGCGGCAGACCCAAACCACCATAGCTGCTGCCTCGGTGGCTGGCTAGTCTCTCCAGATCTAGGACGGGCGCTCCCAGATCGGCCAAGGCATGTAAGATCGCCGTTTTGCCAGTGCCGGTCATACCGCCTAGGATGATCAGCGGTTTCGGGCGTTCAAAACTAGCCTGTGCCCAGCGCCGAAAGGCTTTGTAGCCGCCAATCAGCAGCGACACCTCCATGCCTGCCATTTCCAGCACCCACGCTACCGCCTCGCTGCGCATGCCCCCCCGCCAGCAGTGCAGCCGCACTCGCCGATCGGGAGCCAGAACCTTAGCATCAGCAATAAACTGAGCAAATTTGGGTCCTGCTAAGGCAAAGCCCAACTCCACCGCCTGATCTCGCCCTCGCTGCTTGTAGCAGGTGCCAACTTGTGCTCGCTCGGCATCGGTGAACAGGGGAAAGCTAATCGCGTCGGGAATGTGACCCTGACTATACTCAGATGGGCTACGCACATCGAGCAGCACCCCTGGGGTCTGTAAAAACTCTTCAACTGAAAGCAGCTTGGGCACGAATGTTCTAGAAACTAACCTGAAGCGGATGCTTACCGTCTAGTGTAGTACTCAGACGCGTTTTCAATGCGTTTTCGATGCAGCATCGGTCTGCCTTCTCTCCAGCAACTGCCATGGTGCTTTATCTCAGTCCCATCCAGCAGCAACAGATCGCCAGCCATGCGGAACAGACCTACCCTGAAGAGTGCTGTGGGCTGCTGCTGGGTCGTCTAGAGCGGCAGGTTGCTCCCGTTGATTCAGATTTAATAGATACATTAGATCCATTAGGTCTCGATCAATCCCGGCGCTGGCTGGTCGAGGTCTATCCGGCTCAAAACACCTGGAATGCCGAGGTTGCCGCCGCCATGACCGACCTGATGGAGGTCTCTCTCAATCAGACCCCGGATCTGAGCAAACGCCGCCACTACTGGATCGACCCCCAGGAGCTGTTTGCGGCTCAGCGCCATGCCCGCCAGCAGCAGCTTGATATCATCGGCATCTACCATTCCCACCCCGATCACCCGGCCATACCGTCCGAGAGCGACCGACGGGTAGCCTGGGCAGAATACGCCTACGTAATTGTGTCGGTCAGGCAGGGAGTCGCGCAAGATATGCTGTGCTGGAGCCTCGATCAGCAGCAGTTCCAGCCGGAGGTAATGATTCTAACTCCAGATTCGGGTAAATCTTGACAGAGGATAAAGTCTGATCGGATCGGAGAGCGACACCTGCTTTAATAGAGAGAGGCAATGTCACCCATCTCATCCCCTCAAACCTGTCCTACTTTTTCTCCCTTCATGCATTAAACCAATCATGCTTAATCCTAATTTGGATGAGATCCAACTCAGTAAAGACGAGTACGAGCGCTACTCGCGCCATCTGATCCTGCCGGAGGTGGGGTTAGAGGGACAAAAGCGGCTGAAGGCGGCTAGCGTCCTTTGTATTGGGACTGGTGGACTAGGTTCGCCGCTGCTGCTGTATCTAGCGGCCGCCGGGATCGGTCGTCTGGGCATCGTTGATTTTGATGTGGTTGACAGCTCGAATCTGCAGCGGCAGGTGATCCACGGCACTTCCTGGGTCGGCAAGCCCAAAATCCAGTCGGCAAAAGACCGAATTTTGGAAATCAACCCCCATTGTCAGGTCGATCTCTACGAAACGCGCCTCAGCTCCGAGAACGCGCTGGATATCGTCGAACCCTATGACATTGTGGTGGACGGCACCGACAACTTCCCAACGCGCTACTTAGTCAATGATGCCTGCGTGCTGCTCAACAAGCCCAATGTCTATGGCTCGATCTTCCGATTCGAGGGGCAAGCCACCGTCTTTAATTACCAAGGCGGACCGAACTACCGCGACCTCTACCCAGAACCACCGCCACCCGGCCTAGTGCCCTCCTGCGCTGAAGGAGGCGTGTTAGGCATTCTGCCAGGCATTATCGGCGTCATCCAAGCTACCGAAACGGTGAAGATTATCCTAGGCACCGGGCAAACCCTCAGCGGTCGCCTGCTGCTCTACAATGCTCTGAATATGAGCTTCCGAGAACTGAAACTGCGCCCCAACCCCGAGCGCCCGGTGATCGAGAAGCTGATCGACTACGAAGAATTTTGCGGTATTCCCCAAGCCAAAGCTGCCGAAGCGCAACAGCAAGCCTCTATGGAAGAAATCACGGTGCAACAGCTCAAAGAAATCCTCGACAGCGGCGCGGATGACTACGTGCTGCTCGATGTCCGCAACCCCAACGAATACGAAATCGCCAAGATTCCCGGTTCGGTGCTGGTACCCCTGCCCGATATCGAGAACGGCGATGGGGTCGCTAAAGTTCAAGAAATCCTGAACGGTCACAAGCTGATTGTTCACTGCAAGATGGGCGGTCGCTCCGCTAAGGCAATTGGCATCCTTAAGGAAAAAGCAGGCATCGATGGCATCAACGTCAAAGGCGGCATCAATGCCTGGAGCCAGGAAGTCGATCCCTCGGTGCCACAGTACTAGAGCACAGTACTCAAGCCGCAGAAAGCAGATAAGGCCGCTTCGTCATTTGCTTAGGCGTGTAGACTGGAAGCGAGGGAAGAGGAGGCGCAGGCAGTTGCAGACTTCGGTCTGAGGAAAGTCCGGGCTTCCGAAAGACCAGACTTGCTGGGTAACGCCCAGTGCGGGCAACCGCGAGGAAAGTGCCACAGAAACATACCGCCTGCTGAGGAGGTCGGGAATTGGGGCAACCCACACTGCCCGCTCTCCCCAGTTCAGGTAAGGGTGCAAAGGTGCGGTAAGAGCGCACCAGCAGCGTCGAGAGGCGCTGGCTCGGTAAACCCCGGTCGGAAGCAAGGTCGAAGGAGCAATGGTTGGTCTTTTTCCAGCTCCGAGCAGGACGGAGGAAACTCCACCCCTGCGGAATCCGCTAGAGGTGTCTGGTAACAGGCATCCCAGATAGATAACTGCCCTTCTGGGGGTGACCGCTTTGGCTGCTGCCTCCAGAAGAACAGAACCCGGCTTATGTCCGCCTCTTCCCTTCTTCACTTCGAGTCTGCAAAGGTTAGGTTTCGGCTCTAGTGCCGTAGTTCCCTCATGTCCAGTCTGCTTCATCCTCTGCGCCAAAACCAACTGCGTCGATTTGTGCAGAAATTGGGTCTGCCCGATACAGCTGCGGTGCAGTGGTCGTTGCTTGATCTAGCACTGATTCACCCGACAGCATCACTGGCAGAAAACAATCAGCGTTTAGAATTTGTGGGCGATGCGGTTGTCAAGCTGGCGGCGGCTGAGTTCCTCTATCGCACCTATCCTGCCGCACCCGAAGGTGAATTGTCTGCCATCCGCAGCGTGTTAGTTAGCGATCGCTGTTTGGCGCAGATTGCCGATAGTTATGGACTAGAGCGCTACCTAGTGATGTCCAACAGCGCCTTGGGGGACAAAGTAGGGCAAGAATCGCGGTTAGCGGCGGCCTTCGAAGCTGTGTTGGCGGCTTTGTTCCTGAGCACTCACGATTTGTCCTTGATCCACCCCTGGCTCGATCGGCATTGGCAGCAGCGGGCCGATCAGGTTCGCCGCGACCCTACGCTGCAAAACTACAAAGGCGCATTGCAAGGCTGGACGCAAGCCCACTATCAGACGTTGCCCGAATATCGCGTGGTGGAAGTGGGACAGAGCTATGGTGACCGCGAACGCTTTGTTGCCGAAGTCTGGTTTCAGGGCAAAGCCTGGGGGCAAGGTAAAGGACAGTCCAAAAAAGCTGCAGAACAGGCGGCCGCGCAGCAAGCATTTTGGGCGCTACAGCAGCTAGCGGATCAAGGAGGCATGGCAGACAAGTGAGGGCCTTGTTCAGATAGGTCAGTTAGTCTTTCGCAGGAACATCCAGCAGTAGATCAGCGCTGCAATTTGCAACGGCATGATAGACAGATAGCCCTTGAAAGGTGCAATCAACTCTATCTGGGAAAAGCCGCTGAAGTATCCCGCACCCATTAAGGCTAGTAATAGAATCAAGACAATTTTCTTTCGCTTCAATCCCGCTATATTCACGCCTCAACACGTTTCAACGTTTCAACATAGTAAATCAGAAACACATTTGAATTCATTTTGCTTGAATTCATTTTGCTTCAGTTGCCTGATTTTTTGACTCACGCGGGAACTGGTGATTGGCGACACCACTAAGGGAAGTCAGAAAAATCAGGATACCGTTCTTCAGCATTGGCTAATTGAAACAAACGATAAGCATGATAAGTAAGCAACACTATCAAGAAAAGCAACAGAAATCGACGACTGCATACTACTGAAACATAGAATGTTTTAATCTGTCTCATTGTTAGCAGTTCAAGAATGATATGAATAGTGGCAATGCCGAAACCAACAAATAGAATCGGACCAAACAAATGGTAGATAACAGCTTGATGTAAATCACCTTGAGCGACTGCTATAAACGATCGGGTCATGCCGCAAGTCGGGCAGGGGACACCCGTTAGATGGCGAATGGGACAGGTCAAGAGCGGCACGCTATATCCCCAACTCTGGCAGTAGGCAATTGCCAGAGGCGTTACGGTAAACCCTAGCCAACCCCAGCGAACTCGACGAGCAGAGATGGATAGACGCGCTGCACTATTTGACATGCCTAGGAAGCCACTTAGGATAGCTACTGATACAACACTCTATGTTGAAATCTGCGGTTTGCGAGTTAGAACCAACCCTTCTTGTGAGCGATGTAGGTATTGACAAATTCATCATCGCTTTTGGTTAGGTAGATGATTCCCTCAACCATACCAATAACTCCCATCACCCAAGCTCCCAAACCGCAGGTCAAAACTGAGACTAGCAGCATGATTAAACCTTCGGTTGTGTATCCCAAGATAAACTTGTGAATGCCAAGAGCACCCAGGAGGATGGCACAAATGCCAGCGGCAATCTTCTTATCTGCTCTTGTAGTCGGTCCGGTCATGGCAAAAAACTCCTGCATAGATTTTTGAGCTTCGCAAGCAGTGTTCCCATTTATGTTTTACTTCTATCTCAAAAGCAAACATGGCTAGCTAGCGGGGGTTCTGCCAGTCCACCCGAGCTGTTGATCCACCCTGCGTAGAATTGGCATGATATTGTCACCCATCCCACTTAAGCGATTGCATCACTGGCAGAACGATTTCTCAATCTGTTGGGTTGCAACGGATGACAATTGTTACTTGTTTGGGAATTCAAACTTTCCAATCTGGCAATAATCCTGATTCTGTTCAAATGTAACAGTCCAAATGTGAAAAATGCAGGCTGTTAGAGTTTTTTACACCACTTCTCTAGACCACGGAGGCTTCCATGATGGACGACAATCCCAATATTCTTTCCCATGTCTCAATTGGCACCAACGATTTTGCACAGGCGCTAGCCTTCTACGACCAAGTCTTGCTAACGCTCGGCTGTCAGCGGCTCATGGAGCATCCGGGCGCAGTGGCCTACGGCAAGCAATATCCAGAGTTTTGGGTGCAAACGCCGATCGATGGTCAGCCGGCTACTGTGGGCAATGGTACCCATATCAGCTTTGTTGCTCCTACAAAGGACGCAGTGCACGCCTTCTATGATGCTGCCTTAGCTGCGGGAGGAG
The DNA here is from genome assembly GCA_015272325.1 of Synechococcales cyanobacterium C42_A2020_086. GTDB lineage: Bacteria > Cyanobacteriota > Cyanobacteriia > Elainellales > Elainellaceae > JACYLU01. Next base: position 231,088 of record JACYLU010000020.1, read on the forward strand.
TAGATGAGGGTGCTCCTGGTCCTAGACCCGATTATGGCGATCCCTACTATGGCTGCTTTGTGCGGGATCGGGACGGGCACAAAATTGAAGCCTCCTATTGGGATCTGCAGCTCGTTCAAGAGCTTTACGGCGACCCAGATGCATAACTCAAGCCTATGCCGATCTCTGCTAACCTCAGTTCAAGGGGCGTGATCTCTACCTGCTGCTGTTCTCCTGATTACCCTAGATCGACGCATCCGTCTCGATCCAGTTCCTGTGAATTCAGGCGATGCAAAACCCGAGGTAGGGAAATCTGCACCTTAGAGGGATGCAGACTTTATTGACAGAAGATGAAAATTGTTTAAACTTCATTTCCAGAGAGAATTCCAGAGATGAGGGGCTGCAGCAATGAACTGCCCGTTCGGATCCATTCTCTAAGAATGCAGCACAGGCAGCAGCCACTGGTTTTACGATGTCTAGCATTTGCTTAACATTGGCTTAACATTTAGAACTTAGGAGTTTCTGTTATGCGCATTGCTCAAGTTGCCCCGCTGTGGGAGCGAGTTCCTCCCCCTGCTTATGGTGGAACAGAGTTAGTGGTTAGTCACCTAGCAGATGAACTGGTTCGGCGTGGCCATGATGTCACCCTCTTTGCTACCGCAGACTCGATTACCCTGGCAAAGCTTGTGCCCGGAGCGCCGCAGCCCATGCGTCTAACAGGAGTGACACCCAACGAGTATCAAATCTATGACCTGATGCAGCTAACGCGCGTGCTGCAACAAGCTGATCAATTTGATGTAATTCATTTCCATGTTGATGCGTCCGCTCTTCCCTATGCCAACGTTTTGAAGACCCCTGTAGTGCACACCGTTCACGGTATTCTCACGCCGCTGGTAGAGCAGCTATTTGTGCAAAACCGGCATCAAAACTTTGTCAGTATTTCAAACTCGCAGCGCCGTAACGACTTGGGTCTCAACTATGTTGCTACTGTATATAACGGTATTGATCCCAGCACCTACGAGTTTCATCCCGAACCTGATAACCCGCCGTACCTTGCCTTCTTTGGGCGCATCTCCCCTGAAAAAGGACCGCAGTTAGCCATTGAATTGGCAAAGCGGACCGGGTGGAAGCTGATTATGGCCGGTAAAGTCGATCGAGCCGACCAAGCTTTTTACGAGCGGGAAGTGAAGCCCCTGATCGACGGCGAGCAGATCGTTTACGTCGGTGAAGCGAACCATGCTCAGAAGAGCGAAATCATGGGAGGAGCCGTGGCTACCCTTTGCCTGCTCACCTGGGAAGAACCCTTTGGGTTGGTTATGCCTGAGTCTATGGTTTGCGGTACGCCGGTGATTGCGATGGCTCGCGGCTCAGCGCCTGAGCTGATTGTTCACGGTAAAACGGGCTTCCTATGCCACAGTATGGAGGAGTGCGTCGAGGCCGTAGCGCGTATTGATCAGATCGACCGCCGCACCTGCCGAGAGCATGTCGAGCAAAACTTTAGCCATTTCCGAATGGTTGATGGCTACGAAAACGTCTATCGCAAGCTATTGGAAGCGCGGTTTGCCCGAAATGGGCATCTACAGGGTGCTAACCTCAAGTCCCTTGAGCAGCTCTAATTGCCTACATTAGCAGCAGCGAATATAGAATGACTCGGGGGTTAGAAGATGCACGGTCATAGTCTTGCAACCCCCGATTTCTTTAAAGCATATTGCTGACATTATTTCTAAATCTGCTTTGTCAATCTGGTGCAAGTCTATTCTGACCCAGGCTCCCTGAGAAAAATCTCTTCAACTGTGGTCTGCTGCATCGTCTGTCGCATAATCGTCAAAAACTGATGCACACTGGCTGAGGTGTCATTGCTGCGCCAGGCAACGGCGACTTCTGCACAGGGTGCTGGCTCCGCAAGGGGTTTGTAGATCACGCCGGTGCGCTGCATGTTTTGCAGGGAAACAGGGACGATGGCTACCCCAATGTTGCCCGCCACAAGACTAACAATGGTTTGCATTTGCATGGCTTCCTGGACCACCTTGGGGCTGAAGCCCGCCTGCTGGCAGAGGCCGATGATTTGGTCGTAGGCCCGAGGAGAGAGTAACCGCGGGAATAAAATGAATGACTCATTCGCTAATGCTGCGAGCGCAATCTGAGATTCTGCGGCGAGGGGGTGAGTTTCCGGGAGAGCAACCACCATTGGCTCACGCACAATGATCTGTAGGTGCAGCGTTTTGTCTTCGACGGGCGGCCGCAAAAAGCCAATGTCAATCTTGCCTTCACGTAGCCACTGCAATTGCTCGTTGGTTGCCATCTCGTGAAGTTCTAGCCGCACTGCGGGGACCTGACTGCGGAATGCTCGCAGGATCAGCGGCAGCACATTGTAGGCTGCTGAGCTGACAAACCCAATTACCAACTGCCCTCGCTCACCACGGCTGATTTGTCGTCCGGTTTCAATCGCCTGCTCTAGCTGGCGCAATAGCTGGCGTGTGTCGTCTAGGAACTGCTGCCCTGCCTCCGTAAGCCGTACTGACCGCTTGGTGCGATAGAACAACTGAAATCCAAGGTACTCTTCAAGCTGACGGATCTGCTGGCTTAGGGGCGGTTGGGCCATGTGTAGTCGCTCCGCCGCTCGGCCAAAGTGCAGTTCTTCAGCAACCGCAACAAAATAGCGCAAGTGGCGAAGTTCAATCATTCACTACAATCGATTCACGAACGGCGATTCACGAACGGAGCATTAACGAATGCTGCCCGGTAGCGGAGCCGTCGGCGCAAAGCCACCCTGAATCGGCATAACGTTACTGAGAGGCGGAGCGGGAATCCCAGCCCCTCCTGCTCCTGGAGGAAGCATTTCTACCCCCCAGAGCGGTTGGGATGGCGAATCAGGGGGATACTGAGGCACAGCTGCTGCTGGAGCTGGAGCAACCGTCTTGGCAGCATTCCACGCTTCGGTAGCTGCTTGAGTGGCTTGAGTCGCAACAACCATGGGCACCGTCGGTTCAGCCGTGTCCACAGGTCGCACTAAGGTGGCCATATGCTGCGGGCAAAGCCGCTCGGTACCAAAGCGGATGTAGGCATCGCGATTGTGATAGTAGTTGCCCGCCACCTGCCCTTTAAACTGACGGTCGAATAGGGTGCGCACGCCCCAGTAGCCCTGCCCCGAACTTAGCCAATTGCAGATTTGCCGCCCAATCTGGATGCGATCTTGATCGCTGAGGCGCTCCCGCTCCGATGGTTGCAGAGCTTGCGAGTAATCGTAGAGCACGTCATTTTCGGGTTTCGTCCAAGAGACCGACGTGGCTACCGGGGTAGCAGAAGCTGCAGCCACGGCGACCATAGGCTGCTCGGGCGGGTGAATCACCAGCGATGCTAGCGTTGTGCCCCGCTTCGATGCCCGCAGCACCGAGGCAATTGATCGCTCCGCTGAGGTGGATTTAATGATGGGGAAAAAGGCGACCAGTGCTCGGACGGCCGGCAGCTCATCGCGGAGAGCCTCAGTGTAGGAACTCTGGGGATAGCGCTGGGCAAAGTTTTGCATTTCCTGTTGCAGCGTCAGCAGATACCCGATGCGCAGGTGCTTCATTTGCTGAGCTTGAAATACCCGCTCGGCAGCTTCTACTACTTCTAGGAGATCGTTGAACTGCTGTGCCTGCTGCTTGTGCCAGGGCAATGGGGAATGGTCTAGGAGGTTCGCCAGGGATTGCACCTGAGCTGCATCTGCTGCAGTCACCTTGGGCAGGTGCCCCGCCGTAACCGCCTCAGGCAACTGGTGGATTTTGACCCGCACCACTAATTCAAAGACGCTGTAGCTGAGTCCCACCAGCGCCGCGATCGTCACACAACCTGCTACCAACAATCTGCGCATCTCAACCGTCCCTATGATTCACGACTCATTCTTGAACGTAAAGCCAAGTAATTGCCGGTAGAAGCTACCCCGTCCCACTTTCTGATCTGACTGAATTTCACCCATTCAGTGCCCGCTCGCTCTTGCGACTTTATGCGAATTTGCCTTGAAGCAGAGAAGGCAATCCCGGTTCAGCGTTGCTCGCCCTACTGTGCCAATTTTATAACCGGACAGAAGGCAACTGCAGAGGACCAAGGGCAACTTCATACAGGCTACAAACTCAAACAGCGCCTTTGAACATAACAATTAGGTCTCTTAGGTTTCTAGCCCTTCCATGATTCGCAGTGCAGTGGGCAACAGCTTTACCGGGGCGCAGTGTGTTGCTGCCGCCCATCAATCCACAGCATAGCAAGCCCAAGTACCAACGCCCAGCCGCTTTAAGCCTGCTGAGGGTCAGCCGAGGGAATCGGTTTCCGCCACAGCAGCGGACAACGCAGACTAAGTGGCAAGGTAGGGTTCTGCGGGAAACGCCAACCCGCTGTGCCACTTCCTGGAGTGTCAGCGCCTCGACCCCTTGGTGATGAGCTGCAGGGCTGCATCGATTCAGATGTGCCGCAGTTCTCGAGGTGATCCGGTTTTTGGACGTTCACTTGGGAAACGAAGCCAACCTCAGCGGCAGAGGACATGCTCTTCCATAGAAGCACTTCCCATAAAAGCACTTCACTGTATAGCAACAGGTTTCCCGAATCAGGACGAACAATTTAACAAAACGACCCCACGAGTGCCGCCCCTAGATTGACCCTATGTTGACGATATCAACATTGTCAGCATACAATGCTTTTCTAGATGTTGACGGTGTCAACTTAGACTGTTTTCTCACTGCAGCCCGCCTCTGTTCCAGTTCAATCGATCCAATCTTCTGGAGGACCATTATGATACTCGTTGCAGCCACTCGGCTTCGCCTTCGCTCGCCCCGCTATCTGCTGCCCTTCCTCCGCTACGCCTTCACCAGCTTCTGGCAAGCTCATCGAGCACCGGGCAATCTAGGCGTCCGCGTCCATCGTCAGCCGCAGCTTGTGTTTTGGACCCTCAGCCTCTGGCAGGATGAAGCTAGCCTGATGGCCTATCGCAACTCCGGCTCCCACCGCCGCGCCATGCCCAAACTCGTAGACTGGTGCGATGAAGCGATCACCGCCCACTGGCCGCAGGAGCACCCCACCTTTCCCACTTGGGGCGAACTCGAACAGCGATTAGCCACTAGCGGACGCCCAAGCCGCGTTCGTCATCCGTCTGCTGCTCAAGCTGCTCTGCTGAACCCAATTAAACCTCACGCTAACCAGTAGGATTGCGCTGCCCCGCCAGAATTTTCTAGGTCAAAATTTTCTAGGTCAGAATTTTCTAGGATGGAGAGGCAGGGTTGAGAGGCATCGCCGATTATGACTTCGCAAAACTCGTCGCAGTGGGATTTGGGTCGCTTCGTCAAAACACTGTCCTACTTTGGAGCCGTACCGTTGCTCAGCCGCTTTGACTGGTTTCAGCAGTGGTTCGGCAGCCGCCCCGATCCCACCGTAGACAGCTCCAGTTTGCTGACCAGCTCGGCTCCTACCGTTGAGGCAGTGAACTCGGAGGCAGCTGGTGTCATCCTCGTCGTCGGGGCAACTGGCGGCGTCGGCAAGCGGGTTGTGCAGCGGCTCATGCAGCGGGGCGTAGCAGTGCGGGCGCTCGTGCGAGATGCCGATCGTGCTCGGGCCATGCTGGGCGAATCGGTGCCGCTGATCGAAGCCGACATCACGATTCCCGAAACCCTTACTCCTGCTGTCATGGAAAACGTCAGCGCTGTGATCTGCTGTAGCGGTACGCGGGTGCAGCCGGTTGAAGGCGACACACCGAATCGCGAAAAATACTATCAGGGCATCAAGTTCTACCTACCGGAAGTTGTGGATACGCCGGAAGTCGTCGAGTACCAAGGGCTGCAAAACCTAGTGCAGGCGGCTGGCGAGCTAGGACTCACCCATCGAGCCATTTTTGACTTCACTCAACCTAGCGATTCGTTTAAAGAAATCTGGGGTGCGCTCGATGATGTGGTCATGGGCGGGGTCAGTGAGAGCAGCCTACGTTTAGCCGATGGCGTCGCCTATTTTTCAGGTGTGGTGTCCACAGCCAATTCCGGCGGCTTTGCCTCGGTGCGAACACGCAACCTAGAGCCTGCCCTCGATTTGTCTCAGTATGACGGCGTCGAACTGCGGGTCAAAGGCGACGGCAAGCGCTACAAGTTCATGCTGCGCAGCGAAACCCGTTGGGATGGGGTTGCCTACTGCGCTTCCTTTGACACCGTGCCTGATCGTTGGGTCACCGTCCGGCTTCCCTTTGCCAGCCTAATTCCAGTGTTTCGCGCTAAGACGGTGAACGTTGGTCCTGTAGACACCCGCCATGTCTCCGCCTTTCAGCTCATGCTCAGCAAGTTCGAGTACGACGGAGCCTTGAATCCCCACTTTGAACCCGGCTTCTTTCAGCTTCAGATCGAGTCGATTCGGGTGTACCGCCAGTCCGAAGTCCCCAAATTTGTGCTGGTAAGTTCCGCTGGTGTCACGCGCCCCGGCAAACCCGGACTCAATCTAGACGAAGAACCACCTGCCGTCCGCCTGAACGATCAGCTTGGCGGCATCCTCACTTGGAAGCTAAAGGGCGAAGACATGGTGCGGCAAAGCGGCATTCCCTACACAATCCTCCGCCCCTGCGCCCTCACCGAAGAGCCGGGCGGTCAGCCGTTACGCTTCGAGCAAGGCGATACCCTCACGGGCAAAGTGAGCCGCGAAGATATTGCCGAACTCTGCATTCAGGCCCTGGCGCTCCCCCAAGCTCGCAATGTCACCGTGGAAATCGCAGAAGGTGAGGGGGGTTGTGCGGTAGGAGATTGGGAATGTTTATTTGGACAGGTGAAGGCGGATCGGTAACGTATTTACTCCAGACTGACTGAGGCTGAGTACTCACTCCCTTCTGGTTTCGCTGGCAGCACCTGGGATGGCATCTGAGATTGCAGCCTTGTTTTGAGAGATTCCTCCAACGTCTGCTCAACGAAATGGGGGTAAATCCATTCGTCAAATAATTCTCTGACGGTTTTCTGCCGACCCAGCGTAGCCGCCAAGTTGTTCAATCCACGAATTAAGCGTCGGAATTGCCGCGGTAGAGAACGGTTGCCCGCTAGATAAACGGCTTCGTCATAATCCTCGTGAACAGTTTTCTCTCGTTTCTGGCGACGCTCTGCTGCCGAATAGCGATATTGCTCAAAGTCCGCTTCGGACAGCCAAGTGGAATGCAGCGTTAATCCTAGATTTAATTTTTCTGCATGGCGGAGCCGACAAACGGGACCCGCTTTCAGATCGCCCGCTTTGAAGATCCAGAACTCATCGTTAGCGCGATCCGCTTGCTCGGGATCGTCCGCCAGCACCACACAGCTGATGTAGCCAGCCAATTCAGAAGCGTCGGTTTTGCTGGGAATGTATTGCGGAGAGAAGGCAGCATAGCCCTGGGGAAAAGCATAGGCATCGGCAATGGTCATTTGCTCAGTATCTAGACGCAGCAGTGTGGGTGGCAGATCTTCAGAGGGTAAATTGGCTACGGGAATCTCTCGGTATTCGCGCTCTTTGTAGGCATCGTAAATGCGTTGGGGAATCAACTCCCAGGAGAAACCCCAAGACATCCAGTAAATATGGTTGACCTGGGCAGACGAGGGGTCAGCATCGCTGGGTGCAACCTGCAAATCGCGATGGGTATACACCGAAGGCAGCCAGGAATTCGCTTTAGACTGGTCTGAACCGGGTTCGCTGATGCCCTTAGATGACAGCAAAGCCCCCGTTTTAGCATCGAATTCATAGCGGTAAAACGAGCCGAGATCCGTTGTGCCTACCATTAGACCTTGCAGGTCATGGCGCAGGTAATGTCTGCTCTTAGCATTCTTTACCGGCAAGTCGTAGCGATTGATCCATTCAGTGGGATCTAAGCCATTGTGGTGCCCTACATGGAAAACCAGTTTATTGTCGGCATTGCTGTAATCCACGGCAAAGTGCGACACCGTGCGGGGCAGACTCAGGCGGGTTGCTGTGACAAACTGGGGCGGTTCGTCGGCTTGACCGCCAGCAGTGAGATCGGCGCGGCGCACCACATAAAAATCGGTGAACGCTGTAGACTTGAACAACTGCAGAAAAATAGAGTAGAGCTTGGCCCCTAGCGGTTGAGAGAACCATTGGCTGGTAAACCAGTCGGTCGATAGCCAGCCCAAATAAAAAGGGGAAAAGATTTGCGAATATTCCAAACCAAATTGCAGATCACCCAGAATCACATAATCCTCGGTTAGCCCCATTTGGTGAACCGATTGCTGAATCACCACGGGTGGATGGTTGCTCAGGTCAACCGGCTGATCGGCCACAGCTGAGCGGGTGGAATTGTCTTTGGGAAGCACTAAGCGCCAGCGTTCTGTAGACCCATCGGACTGCCAGCGAATCAAATCGGTAAAGCTTCCCCAGCGTTCGTTGCCGCTCAGTCGCTGCTGCCGATTTCGACCAAAAGTAACTTTGCCCGTTTGCTTGAGCTGATTGATGCGTTTGAATAGAGCATTTAAGACGCGATTGACCGGCGTGCGGAATCTGCCGCTGTATCCCGAAGAATAGTTCACAATGAACGTATCTCGAGAAGCACTGGTTCCCTTTTCATTAGAAGTCGGGGGATCGGCAACTGGATGAGCTGAGCCACTATAGATTTGAAAGATTTTAGGAACAGGCAGCAAACCAAAGAAAATCATGATCCAGTCTTTTGTTTTGCCAACGGGTTCCACGACCTCCATGGCTTCCGGATCAAACGTATAGGGACGCCCAGCATCATACGTGATTAAAAGACGGTTGGCAGTTTTTTGAAAGGCGGTATTGAGCTGATTGCGCGAGCCTAATTGCAGCGTCAACCGAGGTACTCCACCATCTCGAAAGGCGTAGCGCTTGAATGGCTTGCCATATTGTGCAACCAGATCGGCGTAGTAGCAGGGAGTCTTTGCCATCCGTGTCTTGAGCATCACCTTACCCGCTGCAAAGCTCAGCCGGTAGACCATGCCATCGCCATTGGCAAAGGCCCGTTCTCCAGCTATCGCCTTCTCACCAGGAGGCAAGGGAGCAACCACAAATACATGCCCGCTCAAGTCATCCAGCGAAACCCCGGGCTTGAGATCGTAAGCCTCTAGCGGCCATTCATCCTCTCGACGCGATGCTTGAGTCACAGACAGGGGAACAAACGATTTCATGATGGTAGGTCCTTCAGGAGTTACAACAGAGAATTCAAGTTAGGCGGCAACACATCATTCAAGACACTTGTGCACTCATACACGGTTCGAGCTGGCTTTCGGGAACAGACTCTACCGCCCCCAAGGTGCGCAATGACAGACGCTGGGCAGTAGTTAGTCCAGTGGCACCGTTAAGCTGTAGCCCTTCATAGAGTTTCTGCGAGCGCAGCGTGGTGAGAGTCTCTCCGTTGCGCCAATTCCAGAGATGGATAGTTTCGTCTTCACTGGCGCTGGCCAGGAATTGACCCTCTGGGCTGAAGGCAATAGACCACACCCAGTTGCGGTGACCCTCTAAAGTCCTAACGCATTCACCCGTCTGGATATTCCAGAGCTTGACGGTGTGATCGCAGCTCGCGCTCGCCAACCAGCGTCCGTCCGGGCTGAAGGCCGTAGCCAGTACCCAACCTGTATGACCGGTTAGCGTCTGGATGCACTGGCGGCTCGTTAAGTCCCAGAGGCGCACGGTTTCATCAATTCCTCCGGTTGCCAGAAGCTGCCCATCGGGACTAAACGTAGCCGTTCTGCCCCAATTCACATGGCCTTCTAGATAGTAAGACTGGCGGCTGTCCTGCAAATTCAGGATATGAATATTGCGATTGTTGCTGGCAGCGGCTAAGTGGACTCCATCGGGACTAAAAGAAATCAACCCCGTCTTGGTGACATAGCCCGGAATAACCTGCAAACATGCGCCAGTCTGGGCATCCCAGAGGCGAATCGTTTCATCAAAACTGCCGCTGGCTAACGTTTTGCCATCCGGGCTAAACACCACCGACCAAACGCCGCCGCTATGCCCATTCAGCGTTTGCAGACAAACCTGTTGCTCTATATCCCAGAGCCTAATCGTGTGGTCCTCGCTGCAGCTTGCTAAGGTGCGTCCGTCAGGATGTAGAGACACCGCCAGCACGGAGCCGGTATGTCCTGCCAAAGCATACAAATGTTGATGGGTTGGCCCATGCCAAATCCGAATCAGTTGGTCTTTGCCGCCGCTAATCAGCCGTTGCCCGCTGTGGTCAAAAATAACGGAGCGAATGCAATCGCTGTATCCCCGAATTACTTTCAGGCATTTGCCGTCTTGCACATTCCAAATTCGGACGGTGCCATCTTCACCGCAGCTCGCAAACCGCTGGCTATCGGGGTGGAAGCTCACAAACCATAGTTGCTCTGTATGGCCTCGAATCGTGCGGAGACAGTGACCCTCCATATCCCAGATTTTGATGGTCCGGTCTTCGCTACCGCTGGCAATTAACCGGCCATCCCGACTGACGGCAATACACCAAACCCAACGATGATGCCCTCGCAGCACATGTAAGCACTGACCGGTTTGCACATCCCAGAGGCGAATGGTTTGATCGAGACTACTGCTGACTAGGCGTTGGCCGTCGGGAGTAAATAAAACAGGCAGAACCCAACTCCGATGTTCGGTCAAAACCCGAAGACATTTCCCACTCTGGGCATCCCATAGGCGAATGGTTTCGTCGGCAGCGCTGCTGACAACCAGCCGGCCGTCGGGGCTAAAGGATCCAGACAAGACCCAGCCGCTATGGCCGCGCAGTTCCCGTAGGCAAATTCCTCTTTGCCAATCCCAAAAGCGAATGATAGCGTCATCTCCGCCGCTTACTAACGTCTGCTCATCAGGACTAAAGGCTGCCACGTAAAAAATAGAAGGCGTGTCCGTTACCAGAGTCCGCAGGCAGCGCCCCGATTCGGTATCCCACAGACGAAGTGAGCGATCCTCGCTAGCGCTGACCAGCACGCTACCACTGGGACTAAAGGCAATCTTGCGCACCCAGTTGGTATGCCCTTGACAGGTTAAGAGGCACTGCCCATCGGAAACGCGCCAGAGATGAATTTCGCCATTGGCATTGCTCGTCGCCATTTTCTCGCCGTCGGGGCTGAAGACAACCGCCAGCACAGTACCAAACGTGCGATTAAAGACCGTTTTGGCAAAGGCTGCGTGGGCAAAGTTGGCATTGTGCAGTTTGACGTCCTGCAAATCGGCTTGCCAGATGCTCAAATAGGAGCAGTCTATACCGCTGAGATCTGCTCTTAGTTGCCGCAGCAGGTTCAACACGTTGCCTGCCAAGTAACCCGGCTGCAAAGGAGCTGCGCTGCGCTGCTTCTCCAGCAGAGCTTTCAACTGATCTTCGATAGTTTTGCAGTTGCCCCAATGCGAGAGCAGGCATTCCAGCAACGGCTGCAGAATCAGATTGCTCTGCGCTTGCCGGATATAGTCTTTGCCTTGGGCTTTCAGCAACGCAAATTGGGTCAGCCAGTCATACTGCTGCTGACGAATGCTTTCACAGGCTTGGGCAATCAACCGTTGGGTGACATACTCCATCACCACTGGCTGCAGCGACCACTGTTTCTCGTTGCGTTCAATTAAACAGCGACGGCTGAGGGACTGGAGCGCCTCCAATAGCTGCTGCTTGCTCGGAACAGACACCACATCGGCAGCAAGTTCACTGTGAGACACCGGTTCCCGATTCACGGCTAGCCAGTACATCACATCCTGTTCCGCCGCCGAGAGCCGCTCGAACTGCCGAGATAACACATCTTGAATGTCCTCAAAGTGCAGCCAGCCTTCGTGCAATATGGGCAGCAGTTCTGCCAGATCACCATCAAACAGCTCCTGCACACCCGACGCTACCATATTCAGCGCCAGCGGATTGCCCGCATAGTGCTCGCAAACGGTTTGCAGCTCCGAATCGGCAATACCAAAGCAGCCTTTGCTCTGGAAGATAGCTCGACTTTCGCTCAGGGCTAATCCCTTTAAGGTGAACGAGCGCACAGGGGAATTCACGGCTTCGAGTCGAGCCAGGTCGCGTGGCTTTTCGCGGCTGGTGATCACCAGGCTACTAGAATGCTCGGTTTCGGCAATTCTCTGCATCAGCAGCCCATACTCCTCATAGCCCAGACGGTAGGACCCAGCAGAGCTGCCGCTTTGCAGAATTGATTCCACATTGTCGAGGATCAGCAAACAGCGATGTTGCCGTAGATAGTGCAGCAGGCGAGTCACCTGCGCTTCTAGACTAGTCGGATAATCAACTTCCTGCTGCTCGGAAAGAAACTGCAGCATCTCCTTGAGGGTTTCTTCCACGGGTGGAGCATTCAGCAGCGACCGCCAAATCACGAACTGGAAGGCATCTTGACTCTGTTTGGCCAGCCTCACCGCCAGCGTAGTTTTGCCCATGCCGCCCATGCCAAGGATCGCAACAACACGACACCGCTCTTGCGTCACCCAGTGGTGCAGTGTGGTCAGTTCTTCACTGCGACCGTAAAACACCGCCGCATCGGGAGCATCGCCCCAATCCTGGTGGCGCAGGATTGCCCCTGAACCATTGCCAGTTTGCTGGTAATGTGCCAGCACCTCGTGCAGATTATGCTTTGTGACTCGTTTCCCTAGCCGATTGCCGAGCGCCTGCCACAGTTCAGACCCCGTGTTCTTCAAATGACCCAGACTGTAGTAATAGCCGTGCTCTGCGGCCGCATCGATGATTTCTTGGTAGGACTGCCGGCTCCAAACGCCGCGAAATACGGCTTTTTGAGCCTCGTTCAGCTCGCCTCGCCCCAACAATCGCTTGACGAGCACCAGCGCTTCTTCTAATTCGAGTTCCCTGATCACGTGACACCCTCCAGCCGAATAGGTGAATGAATCGAACCGTTCTGTCCATAGTTACAAACAACACCCTCTGAAACCCACACCAAAACCCACGCCCAGTAGTGATGAACACCCGCTTACTCCTGTGTGGTGCTTCAGCCCGGCTAACGGCAATTCCTGAGAAATCACTGAGAATCCAATCTGGAACCCAATCTGGTTGAACATCTATGGTTGAACATCCATAACTTAGCGGATTCCTCCTCTCGCCAATCGAAATGTGTTCATCCCCGAATTGGGTCGCGACGCTCTAGCAACACCAGCAGTCCTGAACCACGGGTGAACAAAGGGAGTGGTGAACGTCTTTCCCGTCGGAGAAGTTCTTTCACAATCCAGATCGGATTGCAATAGCAGCGATGAATTGTTGCCTTCAGCCATCGATTCAACCTCGCAAGACTGCGTGGCGATCGCGCCCAACCCGTTCGTAGAGCCAACTGCGGCTATACCTCGTTACCTGGACAACATCCATATCCCGCAGCTGCAACGAATTGCCATAATCTACAGCAACTTGAAATAGTTGAAATTAAAATGGTTGAAATTAAATGGTCGAGAACGCTAAAAAAGAATGGTTCTTGCTATACCAGCTCTGTATAAGCTGTCAGCCGAAACGAACGAGGATTGAAAGCCAATGCTGACCAATGAAGCTGACTAATGAAGAAAATTCTTGAATGAAATGCTTGAATGAAATGCTTAAATGATTGGTTGAGCCAGTTGCAATTTGATTTGATATGCATCATCTGGCTTGAGGCAACGCTTGGGCTTAACCACTCTCACTGCCAACACACCTTTGCGGGCACAGCCCAACGCACGACTAAATGGGTTGCCCTAATCCTCCGGCACTGCAAATAAGCTGACCAGATCCCCAGCTTCGCGTTTGATCTGCCCAGAGTAGAGAGCAGAGTGTAGCTGTTCTAAGGCATCGAGATCGGCTAGCTGATAGCCCTTCACGGCTAAAACCTGACGAATTAGGCCTTCGGACTCAACGCTAAGATAACCTGTTTGAAACGCAGACTGAACTAAGCGACGGATGATAGAGAGCGGCATGAGGGGTCGAGAAGTCGAAAAATGTGAGGACGACTGCAAAGACGACTGCCAAACAGCAGAAAGGAAGCTAGCTTCAATTCTGTTCGATCGGCACCGGTAGTAAGTTGATGCTGATCGGCATCTGCGGTGATCTGAACCTTGCGCAGAGGTGATTGAGCGCACTCCCTTGCTAGGTCAGATTGCGAACGTGAGAAAAACTTTAAAAAACTTTTTCTTCCGGAACCGGCGATACCCCATCCAAACTCAAAAGCTTGCGGTATCGTTAACTAGTCATTTTTTATCTCTGAGCAAAAACTAAGGTGATCTGAGGTCACCCTGTGGGTGGGGAGGAGTGAATCCATGAGTCATTTAGACAGTTCTTGGCAAACGTCTGTGATTAAGCTGGCGCAAACAGGCAACTTGCGGGCAATCACCTTCTGGCTCAACCGTTATCTAGTCCCCCAAGGCATCTGTGCTCAGGTGCAAGTCCTTCCAGAACAGCCGGACTGTCTGCTAGTGCGGGTAATCTGCCGACAAGCGCCAGATAGTGATCGCCTGATGCGGTTTATCTGCAATCGCTTGTGCCAGCTCAATATCAAGAGCCTGAGAAGCCTGCGGATCACGGCGCAAGTGATCGGGTCGCACCAGATTCTCTGGGAAAAGTCAGCTCGCATCGTGCCGGTTGGGTCGGCTGCTCCAGAAGTCGCTAGCGTGCCAGATCAGCCCCCCCAATCTGCGCCGCAAGTAGGAGCGGTAACTGGAACGAGTACGGCTGGGCGGTTGGCAGCGCCTCCAGCAGCAATTGCCTCCCAGTCTCCTCCAGTGGCAACAGCAGACGGTTTTGCCTTGGTGGAAAGGGCTTCCCCACCCTCTGCCCCAGCCAAACGCCAGACCAAGTCCCGCAAACTAGCCCGCAAACTAGGTCAACCGCTCTCCTGGCGGAGCCAACAACGGCAGTGGACCCAAGCACTCCAGCAGCAAATAGTATCCCTACGGTCGTCGGCGCTCGATGCCACTGAACAATCTGTACGCTGGTTTAGCTACCAAACTCCGCAGATGCGGGCTGTGCTGCTAGGGGGTTCGGCAGTTGCCGCCTTTCTGATTGGCTGCGGTTTCGAGCTGCTGGGCTATTACACCGACCCGAATGCCCTTCCCCCCTCTAAAGCCACTCTGACTGATCTTCTGCCGGCGAACCTGCTGCCATCGGCATCGGTGAAGGCTGCTTCTGAGCGGGTCACGGTGATTCGGCCGCCGGTTGCCCAACCCGATGATCCAACCATTACCCTGCTATTTAGTAATAGCGCTGCTCTGACTCGCGTTCCCGATGCGGTTCCAGTCATCAGCCCTACTCCCGATGCACCGCCTCCGTTCTATGGCATTGAGCCATATCGTCAGGCAGATCTAGTGATGACGAACTTGAGCCAGCCGCTCGGTGTCGGCAATTCCCGGACCGTGCAGCCTCCATCGTTAGCGTCGGGAGAGACCGCAGAAACCTCAGTGAGCCGTTCCCTAGATGCCTCACTAGATGCCAATGATGCCAACCTAGGTCCAGACGCAGTCCAAGATGAGGAGTCAGCTCCCCTAGATGCAGAGAACGCCACCGAGAGCGCCGAAGAAGGGACATTCGAGGAATCAGCAGCAGAATTCATCGAAGAAACCCCGGAAGATAGCGAATCCAACCTGCGGCGAAAACAGGCAAAACCGCTGCGACCAGCGGATCTAGTCGGCAATAGTGTGGATATCGTCAGCGTCGTGGATGACCCCGTCATGCAGCAAGGTACGGCGGGTTTAACGAGTACCTTGAAACTCCTAGAGCAGAGTGGTGTTTACCCGATTGGGGCCGGAGAGACGCCTCAGTCTGCCCGGCGGCCGCAAGTGTTTGAGGTGAAAGGACAGCGGATCGCCTATCTCGCCTATTCCGATTCCAGTCCCCATGCGGTGAATGACAGTGCTGCTGGGGTGAATGTGGGCGTGAGTCAACAGGTCGAAGAAGACATCAAAGCTGTCCGGGACCAAGTAGACTGGGTGATTGTGAACTACGGATGGAACCGAGAGCTGCGGCCCTACCCGGAAGAGTGGCAAATCAGCTTGGCCCACAGCGCTATTGACCATGGAGCAGATCTCGTGGTGGGCTATCACCCAACCATCACCCAGGGTGCAGAAATTTATAAAGGGCGCGGCATTGTCTATTCTTTGGGCAGCACGCTGGATGAATACGACGAAAAGCCCGCCGGCAGCTACGACACCGCTGCTCTCCAGGTGACGCTCGATGGACACAACATGAAGCTAGAGTTTCTGCCGATTCAGGTGAAACGGGGTCGAGCTGAAATTGCTGAAGGGGAGCCAGGCACAACCATTATGCAGTACATCGAGCAGGCATCCAGTTTGTTTGATCAGCCCCTACGCTCGCTAACAACACTGAATGCCCAACTGCGGCTCTCGCTGCCAGCCGCTCCTGATACGACAATGCCCACCGAGCCGTTTATCAACTATCCTGGCTCAGCCCCTGAATAGATTAACGACCAAAGCCAAGAGGCAGCCTAGGCTAGCCATAGACCTGGAAGACGTTATCGTAGGGCTGGACACCCATCCGCTCAGGAGGAAAAACTGTGGTTGCAATCACCCGTGAGCAGCGGCAGTACGAGACATATATTTTGACAGACCCGCAGGCCGAGGCTCAAGCCGAAATTGTGCCCGAACGCGGCGGCATTCTGACCCGCTGGCAGCTTCAGGGACAGGAACTACTCTACCTAGATGCTGAACGGTTTGCCCAACCCGAACTAACGGTTCGTGGCGGTATCCCAATTCTATTCCCGATTTGCGGCAATTTGCCCGACGATACTTATACCTATGGCAACCAGTCCTACAGGCTGAAGCAGCACGGCTTTGCCCGCGATTTGCCCTGGCAGGTGACCGAACAACGCACTGGGAATGGTGCTGCCCTGACTCTATCGCTGACCAGCAACGAGCGCACTCGCGCAGTCTATCCGTTCGAGTTTCAGATGGACTTCACTTACCGGCTGCATCACACCACGTTGTCCATCGAGCAGCGCTATCTCAACCGCTCAGCGGTAGCTATGCCCTTCTCAACCGGACTACATCCCTATTTCCAAGTCAACGATAAAACCCAGCTACGCTTCGACATTCCGGCAACGCAACTGCAAGACCAGCGGACGCAAAGGGTGCATCCTTTTACGGGGGGATTTAATTTTGATGTCGATGAAATTGATGTAGCCTTTCGGGACATCAGCCAGCCCAGCGCCAGCGTCACAGACCCAGAACGCCAACTGCAGATGATGATCGAGTTTGATCCTATCTACTCGACCCTGGTTTTTTGGACCGTTCAAGGGAAAGCCTATTATTGCTTGGAACCCTGGACAGCCCCTCGCAATGCTCTGAATACTGGAGACCATCTGATAACCCTGGAACCCGGGAATGAGCTGCGTACCACCGTCAAGCTAACGGCTCGGTTCCTCTAGTCACTCTGCTCCTTATTCTTGCTCTCAGGAGTGGTGTTTTAGGGTATCGCTGATCTGCCAGCATTTTTCCAAATGAGAGGCTTGCCGCTGCTGGCGAAGACGCGGGAGCAAGGGCAGGTACTTCAACGCCCAAGCCTGAATGGAGGTGCGGAGAGAATTCATGATTGCAGCTCAATGAGTCTGAGAGGGGTAATGGGTAAACATCCGTGTGAAGTTAGCGGCACGTCTGACGAGCCATCATCACAGTTCCAGCTTGCCTGAACCTCCTAGCGTTGACTAGTACACAGAGGGGTAAAACCATAAAAAATCTGTGATTTTTGTAACAATTTATCTTTATAGTTGCGATTGACTTTGGCATTCTGGGATGGCAAGGCCGATGGCAGAATCGCATAATTCACCCGCTCACCTTTCTACCGCTTCATAGGTTCTACCCCTTGAGAGGTTTGGGAGAGGTTTGGGAGAGGTTTGGCTGACGGAGCACTTGTTCATAAAGTGTCAAACATGGGCAGCTACTTCAGTGGGAAATTTCCCTCCAGGCTCGTGCCAGATAGAGGAGGAATTGATTATAGTGGGGAGGGTCTAGGCACCATAGTCCATCGGGAAGCACATAGCCATCGGGCAGGCAATGCAGTCCTAACTACTGGTGATTTGGGTTGATTCTGAGGAGGCTCACTTTGTCCTTTTCCGCTGACGATTTCGCGAAGGCTCTGGAACAACATGACTACCAATTTCAACGGGGTCAGGTGGTTCGGGGCAAGGTTGCAGGCTATGACTCCGATGGCGTCTACATCGACATTGGCGGTAAAGCGGCTGCCTTTTTACCGTTGGAAGAAGCATCCCTCAAACGAGTAACCAACATTGCAGAATGGCTGCCTCAAGGTGAAGAGCGCGACTTTTTGATCATTCGGGAACAGGATGCTGATGGGCAGGTCACTCTTTCCATTCGGCAGCTCGAGATTCGGCAAGTGTGGCAGCGGCTGCTAGAACTTCAGGAAACCCAACAAAGCGTGCAGGCCCGGGTCAGCGGTGTCAACAAGGGAGGCGTCACGGTAGATGTGCAGGGCATCCGGGGTTTTATTCCCCGTTCCCACTTGGTAGAGCGCGACAACCTAGAATCATTGATTGGCAAAGGGCTGACCGTGACTCCGATCGAGGTCGATCAAAGCCGTCGCCGACTGGTGCTCTCGCAACGGCTCGCCACCCAAGCCGCTAGCTTGAGTCAGTTGGAGGTTGGGCAATTGGTGAGTGGTAAGGTAGTCAGCATCAAGCCATTTGGGGTATTTGTTGAATTTGACGGCACAACCGGCTTACTCCACATCAATCAAATCAGCAAAAACTACGTTGCCTCGCTAGAGGCGCTGTTTTCCCTGGGGCAACCCATCAAAGCCTTGATCCTGGATATTGACGATGTCAAGCGCCGGGTCTCTCTCTCCACGAAGCTCCTAGAAAACTATCCAGGTGAGATGCTGGAGAAAATGCCCGAGCTGATGGCAGAGGCAGAAGCCCGCGCCGAAAAAGCCCGTAAAACCCTAGCTCAGCGCGGCAGCGAAGAATAGACAGTAATAAAGAATAGACATAGCAAATCACTCAGCTCGCCACAGCTGCCTGGGGTTGCTCTTGGGAGACGGCGAGGGCCGCTTCTTCGGCTAGGAAAGCGTGTAGCTGTGCCTCAATTTGCTGCTGCACAATTTGCCGATACTCTAAAAAATGCTCAGCATAGGCGCAGGTAGCTAGATAGCGGTTCCAAACGCCCGGATTTTGTCTAAGGATGCTGACGAGGTAGCGCCAGAATTTCCAGCGGGTCTTGCGCCGGATGCCTTGCCGCCAGCAGAGCAGCAGCAGTGCCCGCAGCAGCGCCCCATCGGGGACCCGAAAGGGAGCCTGACAGTGAGGCGGACCCATGTGAATGAAATGGCGGTAGGTGCGGTCGAGATAGCGTTCGGCATCATACAGAGCCGAGAAAGCGTCAATGTATTCACGGGCGATCTCTTGGATCGGGCGAGTGGGCACAAAGTTCATCAGCGTGGTTTGGTTGCCTGTGCCATTGTCTTCCCGCAGGCGACCTTCTTTACGGAGGCGGTGCCACAGGGCTGTATCGGGTAAAGCCTGCAACATACTGAAGAAGGCTGCTGGAATCGCCGTCTGCTCAACAAAACGCACAATCCGATCGCCCGCGCCCGGCTGCTCGCCGTCAAAGCCGATGATAAAGCCGGCCATCACCCGCAAACCTGCCCGATTGATGCGCTCCACTGCCTCTGTAAGGGGGCTACGGGTATTTTGAAACTTCTTGGTTAGGGATAGGCTGGCTTCGTCTGGAGTTTCAATGCCCAAAAACACCGTGCCAAAGTTGCAGTCCAGCATCAGATTCATCAGCTCGGCGTCATCTGCCAAATCCACTGAGGCTTCAGTAATGAAACCAAAGGGATAGCGGTGCTCCTGCTGCCACACCTTCAGCTCCTTCAGCAGCAGCTTGACGTTGCGCTTGTTGCCAATAAAATTGTCATCCACCATGAACACGCCGCCACGCCAGCCCAGATTGTAGAGAGTCTCCAATTCGGCTAATAGCTGCTGTGGGGTTTTGGTACGAGGCTTGCGGCCATAGAGCACGATGATATCGCAGAACTCGCACTGAAATGGGCAACCCCGCGAAAATTGGACTGACATGCTGTCGTAGGCGGTCAGGTCTAGCAAGTCGTAGCGAGGAACCGGAGTGGCGGTCACATCTGGCTTCTCGGTGGCGCGAAAAATCCCCTGAGTTTCGCCTCGCTGGATTGCCTCCACGAAAGCCGGCAAGGTGATTTCGCCTTCATCCAGAATTAAATAATCGGCTCCGGCTGCCTGCGCCTCCTCGGGCAAAGCAGTAGCATAGGGACCGCCCACCGCCACCCGCTTGCCTCGCCGCTTTGCCTCGCGGATCTGCGTTAGAAAGTCGTCCTTTTGCACAATCATCGCTGACAGCATCACCAGATCGGCCCAGTCCCATTCAGCGGCAGTGACGTCGCGAACATTGCGATCGACCAGCTTGAACTCCCAGGTTTGAGGCAAAAGGGCAGCCACCGTAATCATGCCCAAGGGCGGCAGTAATGCCTTACGATTAGCTAACTCTAGGGTCTTCTCGAACGACCAGAAGCTTGTAGGAAACAGCGGGTAAAGCAGTAATACTCGCATGGGCGTTGCGGGGTGAGACATTGCTGATTACCCTACACCGAAAGTTTCTCGCTAGACAAGTCATTGACTAAACCCTTGACCCTGTGGTTAACCAAATAGTTGACCGGCAACCGCTAGTAACCCTTGCGAGCGGATTGGTCACCCTGTGGCTTCAACTCATAGCCAGGACTCCACCCGCACAACCTGCATGAGTGCCTCATCTTGGGTCAAGTTGGCGTAACGAGCTATTTCTCCCCGCTAGTCCTTGAGTGCAGAAGCAGCCTGTAACTCTTCCTGCAACACCTGTTCGTAAATGCTGGGTAGGGCATGGGTCATCACATTGGATTCAATGCCATAGCCCAGACTTGTCCAGGTTGGCGAGAGAATTCGCAGCACATCCTGCAGTTGCCCCTGCTGTAGCAGTTCTGTCAGATCAATTCCCCATGCTTGCGGGTCACTCAGCCAGCGGTAAACTACCTGGTCTTGGTATTCCGGCGCAAAGCTGTAATCGCCCCAAAACCAGAAGGTAGGCGGATCCGGGTGATAGAGCGCCGCCTTCTCTTGCCAGGTTGTCGTGATGAATTGATAGCGGCCAGCTGCCGTTGAGCAGTTGCCCCGGTTGGGTCCCGCAACAATGGTGACACAGCGATCGGGATGGCGGCTCAGGTCTTCAACATGGTCACCGCCGTAGAGAATCGAATAAGGTCTAGAGCTATTGGATTCTGCAGCTGAGATCGTCCGCATCAAGGCCCGGATGTAGGGATTGCCACCCTGCATGACTAGGGGAGCAGGATAGGTCTGCCAGTGTGGGTCCAGCGGCAAGTGGCGTAATCCAGACCGCATAGCGACATAGAGACCGCTACCCAGTAAGACAACTGCCAACAGGCTGCCCCAAAGCACTCCGCGCTGATTGGAGCGAGAGGGTCTCAACAATGGAACCGGCGACCGCTCGGACGGTAGCTGGACGCTTGAATCACTGGGCGGTGGAGCTACCGCATCGGGTATTAAGGAGCGATCGTCAGGCATCACAGTCCAGAATCTCGGTGTGGGAAAGCAACTGTTCAATCCTATCTCAGCCGTTGCGGTCTGGAGAGTCTGGAGAATAAAGCATGAACGCCCGCCCATCAGGACACCTAGAATTTGAGCGGGCTACAGTCCCCTCCACAGTCCCCTAAGCTACACTCGCAAACAGAGCCTCGAAGGACTGAGGGGGAGCATCGGCTTTGGCAACAATTTCCACGATCTTGTTGCGAGCGGCGGGCTGGAAAAGCGCCTCTACACACACTTGGGCAACCTTCGTGCGGGGGATGCTGCCATCAAACAGGGTGTCTGCTCTCGACATCACAATCGCGTCGCTATTGTCCTCGTTCTTCAAGCCGCCCGGTCGCACAATCGTGTAGGGCACACCACTGCTTTGCAGATATTCCTCCGCTTTTTTCTTCCAAACTAAAATCAGCCAGAATAAATTCAGCGGATGGAAGAGCTGGGAGGTACACAGCGAGGACACCATCACAAACTGCTGCATACCTTTCTCTTTGGCAGCATCGACCAAATTTTTGGTGCCCTCAAAATCCACCTTATAAGGTCCCGTCGGATCAAAGCTTGGCGCGGCCCCCGTAGCCGAGAGCACCACAGTGCAGTCTGCCATGGCGCTAACCAAGCTGCTGGGCTGCAATACGTCTCCTACCACTAGCTCGACGCTGTCCGGTAGAATCTGCTTTGCCTTGTCCTGATTTCGCACCAATGCCCGCACTGGAATTTGGCGCTGCACTAGTTCCTGAACAATGCGACGGCCGGTTTCACCGGTGGCTCCTGCTACAAATGCTTTCATAGAATTTCTCTTCACTCCGTAAGTAGCTGGACTGATGACAGGGAACTTTGGACCCATCTCCGCATTCTTTCTAGGGAAGCCAAGCGGTTAAGGGCCGCAACTTCACCTTTGAGTATAAACATGAGTATCAATGCCTGAAATCTAGATATTAGTATGGTTTTACATCCACCTCACGCCGTTAAAGTCTATTGCGTCTAGGCAACTGTAAAGGATTTTGATAATTCTCTCCGTGAATCAAAGGTGGCAATCTCCATGTTGAAGAGGATATGCTGAACAAATTGGAGACACATCCTTCTCCTGGTACATGCCTAGACTGAATGCACAACGCTATACGCTGGCGTTCCCCGTCCTCAGTCCAGGGTGATTGTATTCACCACCCGTGAATAAACCCCGGGAAAACCGTCTCAGCTGCCGACCCGTTTGCTTCAAGGCATTCTGGAAGGGGCAGCAACTCACTGGCAGTGATTGCAGGAAATCGCTTATGCAGGCAAATTCGGCCAAACCCTATGCTTCTGAGACAACTCCAACTCTGATTGGTGTCACCTCTGGTCTAATAGAGACTAGCCCTTTGGAAGGAGCTTCTCAAGACGCATTGACCCACCGAGACTATGAACCCGCTCGCTTTCACGGCTGTTTTGCCAGCTGTATGGAGATGTATGCAGATGCTCAGTCTGTAGCAGAGTATTTAGACAGACATCAAGAGTGGTTTCCCCGCTGTGCCCAACCCATGACCTCTGAGCCGATTGGGGAGAATGGCTATGCGCTGACTATTGGCCGCTTTGGCTCCTTTGGCTATGAAGTAGAGCCTAAGATTGGGCTGCACCTGCTGCCTCAAGATCACGGCATCTACCGAATTCAAACCATCGCAGTTCCTAACTACGATCCTCCGGGTTACGAGGTCGATTTTCAGGCATCCCTGCAACTGATCGAACGGGTTCCTGATACGGCGACAGCGTCTACCGAGCACGGTTCACTGTCTACTGCATTAACCCGCGTGGAATGGGAACTAGACTTGCAGGTGATGATTCAGTTTCCCCGCTTTATCCATGCCTTGCCCAAACCGTTAATTCAAACCACCGGAGATCGGCTGCTAAACCAAATTGTGCGGCAGGTTTCCCGCCGGCTCACACGCAAGGTTCAGGAAGATTTCCACAATACACGGGGCATTCCCTTCCCCAAAAAGCACCGCAAGGCTTTCTGGCAGCGGGGAGCGGAGAATGCCGATCTGGAGGAGTAATAGTTACATCGTAAGTTTTGAATTGTGACAGCCCGCATGAGTGCAGGTAGGGCGGCAACTAGTAGATATCTTTACAGATATCTTATTTAATTTCAGGATGTGCGGCACCGAGTGCAGCGCATCTTTTTTAATTTAATTCTTTAATTTAATTTTAATTTAATCCCAGTTTAATTGGGAGTTTTATTGCGAGTAGAGCGAGTAGAAATGAGGGTAACCCAGCTATCATGCTTCATTGTTCTGAAGCTGGAGCTTGTCTCGAGGCTAGAGCTTGTGCCTAGGCAGCAATCTTGGTCTACTGGCATTATTACCACCTCAGCTCTAGAAGCCATTCTAGAAATAGGAAAGACAAAATTCGTTTTGCTATTAGGCACTTCTGTCGATTCAGGCTGAAATTGAGCCAAAAAATTTTCTTTATCTTATTCTCAAATTTACCTTTGCTTAACCCTATCTCACTTTTGTGTCACAATATAGTGCATATTCTTTTGTATTAAAGAACATTACCATTTTTATTAAAAAAGCTTGTTTTTGAGATTACTGAATTAGTGTGCTATTGAATCTACCAGCGGATAGTTTATCTTTACGGTCGTCTAGTTAAGGATTGAAACGGCAGTTTGCCTGTGTTTGGCAAAAGTATTGTACTGCAGACTACACTGCCGATCTTGCCTGCAATGGAACGGGATGAGGACATTGCCCCAGAGGAGCATAGAAAACTGAGGACGCAAACAGACTCGCCAGGATAGAGTGCCTACTGCAGGCAGCAAGGGATACGGTCGTGCTGAATATTCTTGAGCTGCCATCATCTCTGCCAAGGCGTTCCTGCCCCATAGCCCACATAGCAATGAATTTCTAAGTTTGGTCTGTCAGAACTCTAAGGTGCTCACCTTGTGGAGTCCATGTCACTCTGCCCTTCTTGGCAACCAGATCATTAACTAGATCATTAACTTTAGAGGAGAACTGAACGTGAGTAGTAAACGCAATTTACGGCAAAAGTATTCTCGCCTTGCCCAAGGAGCCGTAGGTCGAGAGGCATCCTATACTCGGCAGTTGGATCCCGATGATGAACCCATCTGTAATCGTTCTAACAATCGCCCGTTTTCATCTATTCTCAATACACGCTTGCAGCGACGCCAAGTTCTCAGAGGCACGCTGGCCGCAGCGGTCACCACTCTGTTTGGAGGTCCAGTATTAAACGGGCTAAAGTCTCGTCCAGCTGTGGCGAGTAGCCCTCAGTCCAGCGCTAGCAGCCCGATGCTCGGCTTCAAGGCCATTCCCGTCAGCGAGGCAGATACTGTTGTGGTGCCCGAAGGCTATACGGCTCGCGTCCTCATTCCCTACGGTGAACCGATCACAGGTGGGTTTCCTCGCTATAGCTTGAATAACACAGGAGCTGAGCAGGGAATGCAGATTGGGCATCATCATGACGGAATGCACTTCTTCCCCATTGAAGGCAACTCACCCTATGAAGGAAGTTCCACCGATGGGCTATTGGTGGTTAACCACGAATATATTGAGCCACGCTTTACCCATGCGGCTGCGGTGGGGCAGGCACTCAGTCCCGACGACTTTCCGGTGAACGCAGATGGTAGCCGAGACGCCGATCAGGTGCTCAAGGAAATGAATGCCCATGGCGTTAGCATTGTTCGTATTGCTCGTCAGGATGACGGTTCCTGGAGGGTTGTGCCCGATCAGCGTAATCGCCGCATTACTGCCTTGACACCGATGGAGCTTCAAGGTCCTGTGCGGGGGGCCGATCTGGTGAAGACTCGCTATAGCCCAGACGGTACGCGCACTCGGGGCACCATCAACAACTGCGCCCATGGGGTTACCCCTTGGAATACCTATCTCACCTGCGAGGAAAACTGGGCGAGATATTTCCTCAACAACGACGAAGATGTACCTCGTGAACTGGAGCGCTATGGCACATCTGCTGACGGCACGTCTCGCTACGGTTGGGAATTGGCGGATAGTGGAGCTGATGAGTACGTTCGGTTCAGGGCTTCAGCAACGGCGGCGAGTGCCACCGAAGACTATCGCAATGAGCCTAACAATTTTGGTTGGGTCGTTGAAATCGATCCGTTTGATCCCACGAGTACTCCCCAAAAGCGCACTGCCTTAGGCCGGTTCGCCCATGAAAATGTGATTTTTCAACCCCCTGTCGAAGGACAGCCCATCGTCTGCTATTCGGGTGACGATGCCCGCTTTGAGTATATTTACAAATATGTCTCGGCTCGCCCCTATAACAGGGCAACGGCTAGCGGCGATCTGCTCGATGATGGAACACTGTATGTAGCTCGCTTCGACGAAGACGGAACCGGAGAGTGGATTGCCCTTCAGTTTGGCGAAAACGGACTCACGCCGGAGAATGGCTTCCGCGATCAGGCTGACATTTTGGTGAATACACGTACGGCAGCCGATTTTGTGAAAGCAACTCCAATGGATCGGCCTGAATGGGGTGCAATCGATCCACGTAATGGCATGGTCTACTTTACGCTGACCAACAATACACGGCGCGAACCCAATCAGGTGAATGCGGCAAACCCACGTCCTGAGAACAATTGGGGGCATATTGTTCGTTGGAACGAGGGGCCCGATCTCGCTGCACCCTCCTTTGAGTGGGATCTGTTTGTGCTAGCAGGACCCGAGTACGATAGCCGCAAGCTATCTGGTCGCCCTCTCAATGCAGACAATATTTTTGCGAATCCCGATGGGTTGGCGTTTGATGCAGACGGTCGCCTGTGGATTGAGACCGATATTGGGGAATCTGTGATGAATCAGGGCGAGTTTGCTCAGTTTGGCAATAATCAGATGCTGGCAGCCGATCCAAACACAGGCGAGATTCGTCGTTTCCTCACGGGTCCCATTGGTCAAGAAATCACGGGGATCACCTGGACGCCGGATCAGCGTACCATGTTCATCAATGTGCAGCATCCAGGAGCAACCACCCTAGAAGAGGAGTTTGCAGCGGGAAAGGTTAACTCGCGTTGGCCTGATCAAAATCCGCAGATTTATCCTCGCTCGGCAACAGTCGTGATTACGAAAGACGATGGCGGCATCATTGGCACCTAACCAGCCTGCATTAATCTGAGCCAGGAGGGGCAGTTCAGGGTAAGTGGCAGGACCTCTGCCCCAAGTTACCTTGAATTTGCCCCTGAGTTCCGGTGTCATTTTGTCGTCACATTTAGCGTCAACAGTGAAAGAGAACCGTTGAAAAAGAATCGTTTTGAAAAAGAATCGTTCAGGCAACGTGTACCAGGCATAGGAGGCAGTGGATGAAAGGATTAGCTGGCAAAACTGCCCTGATTACGGGCGCGAGTTCGGGCATCGGGCAGGCCATTGCGATTCGGTTAGCTCAGGAAGGATGCAATATTGTTATCAACTATCGCAAGAGTCCGGAGGGAGCCGAAGCCACCGAAGAGCAAGCCATGCGGCAAGCGTGCGGACAGGTAGAAGGCTGCGGTGTGCAGTCGTTACTGGTGCAGGGCGATGTATCTCAGGAAGAAGATATCGTGCGCATGGTAAATGCCACGGTTGATAAGTTTGGGCATCTCGATATTTTGATCAATAATGCTGGTGTGCAAACCGAGCGAGCATCCCATGAGGTTTCCAGTGATGAGTTTGATCGCGTCATTGCGGTGAATCTGCGGGGTGCTTATTTGTGTGCGCGGGAAACGATCAAGCATCTCCTACAGCAGCAGCGGTCTGGGGTCATTATTAATATCTCTAGCGTTCATGAGATCATTCCTCGCCCCATGTATATCAGCTACTCAATTAGCAAAGGTGGTATGGGTAATTTGACCAAAACCCTAGCGTTGGAGTACGCCAATCGCGGCATTCGCGTCAACGGCATTGCTCCTGGAGCCACCATTACCCCGATCAACCAAGCCTGGACCGAAGACCCCGAGCAAAAGGCAACGGTGGAGAGTCACATTCCCATGGGTCGAGCGGGCACATCTGAGGAAATGGCGGCGGCCGTTGCCTTTTTGGCCTCCGATGAAGCGGCCTACATCACCGGACAAACCCTATTCATTGATGGCGGGCTGACTCTCTACGCCGATTTCCGCGAAGCTTGGTCTGCCTGAGGTGAGCCTGATGAATCTGACAACCACTGCAGAGGCAATCCGGTTAGAAGCCGACCGCACTCGCCAAGCCTACTGGCGTCGTTGGGGTCCCTATCTGAGCGACCGTCAATGGGGAACTGTGCGAGAAGACTACAGCAGCGACGGCAGTGCCTGGGACTATTTTCCGCACGATCATGCGCGTTCGCGGGCTTACCGCTGGGGTGAAGATGGCATTGCTGGCATTTCTGATAACCATCAGCGCTTGTGCTTTGCCATTGCCCTCTGGAACGAGCAAGACCCGATCCTGAAAGAGCGCTTCTTTGGCTTGACGGGTCCCCAAGGTAACCACGGCGAAGATGTCAAGGAATATTATTTCTATCTGGACAACACGCCCAGCCACGCCTACATGAAGGCTTTATACAAATATCCGCAGCGGGCGTTTCCCTACGAGCAGCTCGTGGTAGAAAATCGCAATCGGGGCTACCATGATCCTGAATTTGAGCTGGTAGACACGGGAATCTTTGAGGGCAATCAGTATTTTGATGTCTTTGTAGAATATGCCAAGCACAGCGACGAAGATATCTTGATCCAACTTTCGGTGGTGAACCGTGCTGCCGAGTCGAAGCCGCTACATCTGCTGCCGACTCTCTGGTTTCGCAACACTTGGTCGTGGCAGCCCGATAGCCCAAAACCGGAACTGCGTTTTCTAGAACAACGGGGGTCGGTGCAGGTGGTACAGGCTAGTCATCCAACGTTGGGAGACCGCTGGTTGTACTGTCTGGAACCACAGGCGCTTCTGTTTACAGAAAACGAAACGAATCAGCAGCGGTTGTTTGGCGAAAAGAATTCTTCACCTTATGTCAAAGACGGCATTAACGACTCTGTTGTGCAGGGCAACTCAGCCGCAGTCAATCCAGCGCAAACTGGCACGAAAGTCGCTGCCCATTACTCGCTGATGCTGGGGGCCGGAGAATCCTGTACAGTTTGGCTGCGGTTGTGCGACCAGGCGGATTTAGCAGAACCGTTTGGGTCAGAGTTCGAGCAAATCGTTCAGCGCCGCCAGCAGGAAGCCGACGAATTCTATCGCTGCCTGACACCGCAGCCATTCTCTGAAGCCGCCCGACAGGTGCAGCGGCAGGCGTTTGCGGGTCTGCTGTGGACAAAGCAGTTTTATCACTATGTCATGGACGAGTGGTTACAGGGGGATCCTACTCAGCCACTGCCGCATCGACTACAGCCGCGCAATCTGGAATGGATTCACTTATTCAATGACGATATTTTGTCTATGCCTGACAAGTGGGAGTTTCCCTGGTTTGCCGCCTGGGATTTAGCCTTCCACTGTGTACCGCTAGCGATGATCGATCCCGATTTTGCTAAACGCCAGCTCGATCGCCTGACGCGGGAATGGTATATGCACCCAAACGGGCAAATTCCAGCCTACGAATGGCATTTTAGCGATGTCAATCCGCCGGTGCATGCCTGGGGAACTTGGCGGGTCTACCAAATTGAGCAGGCACTCTACGGTCGTTGCGACACCGACTTTCTGGAGCGGGTGTTTCAAAAGCTGCTGCTGAACTTTACTTGGTGGGTTAATCAGAAAGACAACAACGGCAACAATATTTTTCAGGGCGGTTTTCTGGGCCTGGACAACATCGGGATTTTTGATCGCAGCGCCGAATTGCCGACAGGGGGCTACCTAGAACAGGCGGACGCAACGAGCTGGATGGGCATGTATTGTCTGAACATGCTGACGATTGCCCTGGAGCTGGCTAAAACCAATCCCACCTATGAAGATATCGCCAGCAAGTTCTTCGAGCATTTTCTGTACATTGCCGACGCGATGAACCATGTGGGCGACAGAAACGTGCCGCTGTGGGATGAGGCAGATCACTTCTTTTATGATGTGCTGCATTCACCCCATGATCAGCATCATTATCTGCGGGTCCGCTCGATGGTGGGGTTGGTGCCGCTGTTTGCCGTGGAAGTGCTAGAGGCGTCTACCCTCGATCAATTTGCCGACTTCCAGCGACGCTTTCAGTGGTTTATCGAAAACCGGCCGAATTTGCAGCGCAATCTGGCATCCCTAGAAACGCAGGGAAAACAATCACGCCGGTTACTGGCTCTTGTGAGTCCGGTGGAACGCTTACAGCCCATTCTGCAGCGTCTGCTGGATGAAACGGAGTTTCTGGGTTCCTATGGGGTGCGTTCGCTATCGAAGCATCATGCAGAGCATCCCTACACCTTTGATGTAGACGGGTATCTCCATACCATCGCCTATGAGCCGGCGGAGTCTACAACCGGCATGTTTGGCGGCAACTCCAACTGGCGCGGCCCAATCTGGTTCCCGATGAATTTTCTGATTATCGAGTCGCTGCAAAAGTTTCATGGCTACTTAGGCGATGACTTTCGAGTGGAATGCCCGACCGGATCTGGACGGTGGCTCACCCTAGCTGAGGTGTCCACAGAGCTTTCCCAACGGTTGACTCGCCTGTTTCTGCCCGATGATAATGGCTATCGCCCCGTGCATGGCGGTAATGATCTGTTTCAGACCAATCCTCACTGGCAGTCGCTGCTGCTATTCTACGAATACTTTCACGGCGACAATGGAGCCGGGCTAGGAGCCAATCACCAAACTGGGTGGACGGGGCTAGTCGCAACCCTGATTCATCAGTGTAGTCAAGGCTCACTGGCTCAAGCGTCTGATGCGAGCCGGGATAGCGTCGCGGTTTTGGATGGCGTCGTCGCGTCCTCGCTGCATTAAGGGCTTGCAGGATAGCCGGCTCGATAGCGCCAAACCACATTTGCCTGTTTTTTGATCTTCCAGGTTTTGATCTACCCAGATCCATGTCCGATTCGGAGAACCCAGCGTTCTCTAGTCGGGCATTTTTCTATGCGGGCTTCCTGGACTGGCACGCAGCTGGCGTCGCTTCCTCCAGTCGGGTATTTTGGATTTTGCCAGAGTAGAGTATTATCGTGCTTTGGAGTCTATGTTAAAGAATAGACACATTTTTGCTTCGATCTCCGTCTAGGAGGTGGGTCAGAAGGGTGCCCATGGGCAGGAAGCAGTTCCAGCGCAAGGCGCAGCGCGAGGAGGGTGAGGAGCGTGAGCATAGCGAGACAAATATCTAGACGCATTGGTCGGGTGAGCCACTTTAGTCATCACCGCAATTGGGAAAATTACCGCGACCTGCTGATTGTGCTGCTGCAAAAAGAGCTGAAGGTGCGCTACAACAACAAGGCTCTGGGCTACATTTGGTCGATTGCCAATCCGCTGGCCTCGGCGCTAGTTTACTTCATCGCCTTCAAAATTTTGATGCGGCTGAATGTGCCTGATTACCCGCTAGTGCTGATTTCTGGCGTGTTTCCCTGGCAGTGGTTTTCCAATGCGGTGGGGGCTTCCACCAATATCTTTGTCGGCAACGCCTCCATCATCAAAAAGGTGAATTTTCCGCGCAACATTGTGCCGCTGTGCATGGTGTCGAACCACATGATTCACTTTTTGGCTTCTATCCCGGTAATTGTGCTGTTTTTGTTTATGTTTGGGCGGGCACCGAGTCTAGCCTGGAGCTACGGCATACCGCTGCTGCTGATGGTGCACTTTGGGATGGCCTACGGAATTGCGCTGGGGCTGGCGTCGATTAATTTGTTCTTCCGCGATCTGGAGCGACTAACGGCCATCGTTCTCAACTTTACGTTTTATCTCACTCCCATTCTCTACCCGGTGGATCTCATTCCAGACCATCTGCGCCACCTGATTGTGCTCAATCCAGCTGCCCCGTTGATTATTGCCTGGCGACAGCTATTTTTGTACGGCACGTTTAATTGGCCGTATTTGTTCGTCTGTGCAGGCTATGCCGCGCTATTTTTAACCATCGGCACGCTAATTTATCGGAAGCTGTCCTGGAAGTTTGCAGAAGTGATATGAGAGAGCCGGTTATTAGCTTTTACAACGTCAGCAAGTCCTATCCGCTGTATGGCCATATTCGGGGCATCAAGAATTTTCTGTTTAACTTCCCCCACAGCCTGACCAACATGAAGCGGGAGCAGTACGAAGCTCTGCGCGACATCTCCTTTGAGATCTACGAAGGCGAAAACTTTGGCATCATCGGCAACAATGGAGCCGGCAAGAGCACCACGCTGGGGCTGATTGCGGGTGTGCTGCGTCCTACCAAGGGACGGGTGATTGTGCGGCGACGGGTCTCGCCACTACTGGCTCTAGGAGCTGGGTTTCACGCCGAGCTGACCGGGCGAGAAAACGTAGAGCTGAATGGGGTGCTGATGGGGCTGACTCGCCGTGAAATTCGCCGCAAAATGGACGAGATCATCGAATTCTCGGAGCTGGGCGACTTTGTCAACCGTCCGATTCGGGTCTATTCCAGCGGTATGCTGGCGCGGCTCGGCTTTTCGGTAGTGGCGCACCTCGATCCCGAGATTTTGCTGATCGATGAGGTGCTAGGGGTAGGCGACATCCGCTTTCAGAAGAAATGCCTCGACAAAATGATGACCTTCAAAGATAGCGGCGTCACCATGGTGCTGGTCACCCATTCGGTTGCTAGCGTGATCAACATCTGCGACCGCGCTATGTGGATCGATAACCATCGGGTGAGAATGTTAGGCGATCCCACCGAGATTGTAGAAGCCTATTGTCAGGCGGCTAACGTGCCAATCAACACCAATGCTGTCAATAAGGCCAGCCTCTAGGAGCGACCTCACATTTGACCCCATTTGACCCACGAGTGTGTTGCTGCTTGTCATCTTTCCCATTTGCCTTTCCTCCGCATGAGAAACTTTCCTCCGCAATACAACCTGCAAGCGAACGACGTCCTGTACTTTTCGCACATCCCGAAAACCGCCGGCATGACGTTCCGCACGATTGTGGAGGACCAGTTTCACTGCCATGAGGTCTGCCCGGCGACGCTCAACGCTCAGGTCATGAAAATTCCGCCCGAGGAGCTGCAGCAATACCGCCTGTTTCGCGGGCATTTGGGATTTATTAATCTGCCGGAGATGCTGCCGCAAAAGCGCGTCATCAACGTCACGGTCTTGCGGGAACCGGTAGCGCGGGTCATCTCCCATTACGACTACATTCTGCGGATGCCGGGCGACCCCCACTACAAATACGTCAAAGACATGACGCTGGAGGAATTCGCCCAAAAGCTGACGGCAGGCAAGGTGGGCAAAAATATCCAAACCTACCATCTGGCGAAAGCTGCCCGATTTCGGCTAGATTCTCTTTCGCCGGATGAAATCTTGGAACTGGCAAAGGCAAGCCTCGATCAGTTTGCCTTCGTAGGACTCGTGGAACGCTTCCAGGATTCGCTGTTTCTGCTGTCCTACATCTTTGGCTGGCGTCCGATTTTGAATAGTCGCAAGGAAAATGCGGCGACTGTCAAAAAAGCCAAAGAAGCGATTCCGGAGTCTACCCTGGAGGTAATTCGCGAGAATACCCAGCTTGATCAGGTGCTTTACGAGCATGCCAAGGCAATCTTTGACGAGCGCTTTAATCAAATGCAGCGGGACTTGCTGTCCAAGTATGGAGCCGAGGTTGCGCTCGATCAGGTTGGCGACCCTAACCCGGTGCTGTCTACCGAGCAGCTCGTGCCGCTTCTAGACAAACACGCCGATCAGCGATACCGCGAGCTGCAGATTCCGCCCGCTTCTACGGTGGTTTATGATTTTTGTCAGCCGCTCCGCGGATCGGGCTGGCAGCGCCGCGAGTATTTAGAACTTGCGGAACCCGCAGGACAGGAGCCGCTCTCCTATCGTTGGATTGGCCCCAACACCGAGGCAACGCTAGAGCTGCCCGTGGCAACCGATCAGGATCTTTACCTGGAGTTTCGCCTGATCTGCACTGAAGCCACTTTGCCCGAAATTGTCAATAGCCTGACGCTCGCCGTGAACGGGCAACCGCTGCCCTTCTACAAGCTGCACAGCGACAAGGGGGTGCAGGTGTTGCAGGCGCGAATTCCCCAAGCTGTGCTGCAAAGCGATCGCCCGTTTACCCGGATTACTTTCCGCGTCAGTCGCACAATTGTGCTGAATTCGATCAATCCTCTCAATCCCGACATGCGGCTCGTGGGATTGGCCTTCAATGTGGTGCAGATGTTTCCGCTGCATTTAGAAGGAAAGCGCAGCATCGTGGCTCCTTTGTCGGAGTCGCCGCCTTGGCGCGACGCGATCGCCTTCTTGCATCGCCATGCTCGGGTTGAGGAACCGGTGGTAGCTCCTATTGTGATCAAGGGAAAGCTGCCCCATCAGGTCTATGATTATGCGGCGGCACTGGAAAAGGGCGGCTTCAATTGGGTGGCGATCCACAAGGGCAGAGTGGAAGCAATCGATGCTCTATTTCCCCACCTGTTCGGGCAGGGCTTAGCCCCGGTGTATGCCAACGAGGTGTTTGTGATTTTGACTCGGCATCGGCATGTGCCCAAAGTCAGCTATTGGCACCCGCATGTCAAGCCGCTGTATGTGGACTATGTCAAGCGCAACGTGGTCCGCATTGGCAAGTCGATTCGTACAGCTTGGCTCCGCGCTACAGGGGCTGCTTCATCTCGATGAGTAGGCTAGCGATCAATCTGGCGTTTGTTGGGCAAAAGCCAACCGGGCTTTCCACCTATGCACTCAACCTGATTCCTGAGTTGCCCCTACCCGAGCGGACACTACTCGTACCGCCTTCGGTGGCTCCACGCTTTCAGGGGCATGGCTCGCTATGCCGGGTACCTGCTAACCTCACCGCCGAGCAGGGCAAGCTTGGTCATCTGCGCCGTCTAATCTGGACGCAGCAGCAGTTGCCTCGCCTGTGCAGCCGCCTCCGGTCCAAGCTGCTGTTTTCGTTGGTGCCTGAAGCGCCGCTGTGGGTTGGCTGCCCTGCGGTTGTGATGGTGCATGATCTCATTCCATTGCGCTTCCCGCGCTGGTCGTCGCCGCTTACGGCCTACTTTCGCGTTTATGTGCCGCAGGTGCTCCAGCAGGCGCAGCATATTCTATGCAACTCGACCGCTACTGCCCGCGATTTGGTGGAGTTCTATGGAGTACCTGCTGCCAAAATAACAGCCATTCCCCTGGCTCACGACGCGCAGCATTTTCGCCTGCCGGAAGCGGCTCCTCCCCCGCCCGAACGCCCTTATTTTTTTTACCTTGGCCGCCACGACCCCTACAAAAATCTGCACCGCTTGATTCGCGCCTTTGCCCACCTGCTGCGCTCATCAGAACACTCATTAGAGAGGGAATGCGACCTCTGGATTGCTGGCTCTGCCGATCCGCGCTACACACCGACGCTGCAGCAGCAGGCTGAGCAGCTTGGAGTGGCCAAACGAGTGAAATTCCTAGATTATGTTGCTTACGATCAGCTACCGCTTGTGCTGCATCAGGCTATCGCTCTGGTCTACCCCAGTCTCTGGGAGGGCTTCGGTTTTCCAGTGCTGGAGGCTATGGCCTGCGGTACGCCGGTGATTACCTCGAATCTCTCTTCGTTGCCTGAAGTGGCGGGCGACGCAGCGCTGCTGATCGACCCCTATTGCGAAGCCGAACTAATTGCAGCGATGCAGCAGGTGTGGCGCGATCCAGCTACACAGCAACAGCTCCGTTCTGCGGGTCTAGCCCGAGCCAGTCAGTTTCGTTGGAGCAACACCGGCCGCGCCACCGCCGCCGTCTTGCAACGCTATTTGTAAGCAGATAGTATGCAGAATAGTAAGCAGATTATCAGCAGATGGGAGCGCTATTTGCCCTTTCCCAAAATTCCCGAAAATAGACTACCGCGAAACGAACGATTGACCCAATGACCTGACCCAATGCCCCAACAGTTCAATCCTCAACGGCGTCCCAAATCCGCTTCAGCAGCTGCTCGAACGGAACCCAGTTATCGTCTTGAGTGATTGGCTCCCACACCGCCTCAATTTCCGGTCGTGTGATCACGGTGAGGGGGTTATGCTGCCGCAGCCGTCGCGCAATCGCTTCTAGCTCCGTCTCGGGCAGGCTACGCAGCACTTGCTGATAAAACGATCGCCACTGGTCAAACCGAGTCGAGGCGTTTTCAGACGCATCTGCCAACACGGGTACAGGGGGCAAAATTTCGGTGTCTTCGTCGCGCCAGGACGGATCAAAGTGTTGCCGCAGTAGCGCAAAAAACTCGTGATAGCCGACTTTGCTTTCCCACAGCCATTGCAAGGTGCGTTTCAGCAGTTCATCGCCAATTTCGTCTGGTACCTGATCGATGCCGACTTCAAAGCCGAGTTTGCGCAGCATCCACCGCCGATAGATCGTTTGATAGTGATCATCAAAGCGGGTCAGAGCCTGCTCCATGGCAAAGGGATCGATCACGGCCTTGAGAGGCACTTGCAGCATTTGCAGATTCCACAGGCAAGCGGCCGGTTGATTGGCATAGCAATAGCGACCAAAATAGTCGAAGTAGGCCGCTGTGAATTGCGGATCGAATTTATCGATGAACGCATAGGGCCCATAATCAAAGCTTTCGCCGGTAACCGACATATTATCGGTGTTGAGTACCGCATGACAAAAGCCGACGGCCATCCACTGCGCGGTTAAGTCAGCGACTCGCTGCACCAGTTCGGTATAAAAGCGCAAATAAGCATCGTCTTGATCTTGCAAATGCGGGTAGTAAATCTGGATCACATGATCCAGAAGCTTCTGGATCAAATCCGTGCGCCCGAGGTAGTGCAGCCGCTCGAAGGTGCCGAAGCGGATGTGGGAGCGAGAAAACCGGATCATCACCGAGGAGCGAGTCGGAGAAGGCTCATCACCGCGCCAGAGGGCTTCGCCCGTTTCAATGAGACTTAGACAGCGAGAGGTGCGGACCCCGAGTCGATGTAGCATTTCTGCCGCTAGCACTTCCCGAACACCGCCCTTGAGGGTGAGCCGTCCGTCTGCTCCCCGCGAATAGGGAGTGGTGCCTGAGCCTTTGGTACCCAAGTCGTATAGCTCGCCATCGCGTCCGCGCACCTGCCCGTAGAGAAACCCGCGACCATCGCCCAAGCGGGGATTGTACTCGCCAAACTGATAGCCGTGATAGCGCATTGCCAGAAACGGCTGCCGCCCCTGAAACTGCCCAAAGGCGGCAATAAAATCCTGATCCGTCACCTGCTGCGGTTCTAGACCCAAGTGCCGCAGTACAGCGTCGTTGCGGAAGCGCAGAATGTGACAGGGAAACTCTGCCGCGGTCACGACATCATAGTAGTCTGCTCCGAGCTGTTCAAAGGCGGGTTCGTAGGGCAATGCCAGCAGCGGGTTGGCGTCGTGGCACGAAGGAAGTTCAGAGAAGGTCATGCCAGCGTCACATTAGAAGGGCAAACGGTGGATGCTCAATCAAGGCGATCAAGCGGTTCAACGAAGCGTTTGATCGAGTCGATCTAGCTGTGCCGATTCACTTCTTGCTGCAGCCAGGGATCGACTGGCTGACCATCGCGACGCCGCAGCTCAATTTCCACCTCCATAATTCGTCCCGAATCCTGGGGAGCCGGTTTCTGGTGAAACAGAATTTCGTAGGCATTGGGATCTTCGTTGTGCTCCCGCAGCCAATCCTGCACCTTGGTGACAGCAAAAAAGGATTGACCCTGATCAAACATGCGGCTGATCTGCATTTGCAGGGTGTAGGGGTTAATTCTAGGCATAGCACCAAAGAAGAGACATCCTCTCCCATCCTAAAGCGTCGGCTGGCTGGTGATCTCTGTTTAGCGAGAATTTCCCCTTTTTCCTCTGGCGTTGCGGTGACTACTGCAACTGCAAGATCGCCTGCTGAATGCGATTAGAGAGGGCGGGATCGTTCTGGTGAGCACGAGTAATTTCATTGAAACGAGTGATGGAAAGCTGGTAACGCTCAGCAATCGGGATCGCCTGGTTGCAATACTCGACGGCAATGCCACGAACATTCTCAGGGAGATTACTGATACTGCTGGGCTGATCGCAGTAAATCTCCGGCACATTGCTGGAGCCAACCAGCTGCTTAATGCGGTTGTAGGCAGACTGACGAATTGGTTCAATGGCTAACACAGCGCGAGCATAGTTCTGAACTTCTTGATCTGAAACCGTCTGGGCATAGGCAGCCTGGCTGAACATGGCGTTTGCCGCGGGAACCTGCAGCGCAGGCACCACCCCCAGCAGCACGCTAGCCACAGACGTAGCGCTGATCACAGCTGATCGCCACAGAATCATCGGAATGCTGAATTGAGGGAGGGAACGAATAGCAGTGGTCATAACCGACGTGTCATCAAGAGCGTTAACGATTAAATATCCTTAGGTCTTTTGAATTATTTTAAGCAGGGGAAGTTCCTTACCAGTGTATTCCAGCACAAGATTTCCGGGGTGTGGACCACAACCAGCAGTGGCGTGTCTGACCCTTAATTGCTGCTAGGTAATTGCTTCTGGGCTATGCCATCTCCTGGGTAACGACTCGCCGCAAAATTTCGGTGACTTCAGCCGCCATGCGAGCATCGAGCTGCCGCGCTTCGGCATTGGCATCGCCCGAGGCTTCGGCTCCCAGCAGCGCCATACAGACCGTGCGCAGCATCCCCGGCTTGCCTTGCTTACGGGGACGAGGATCGACAAATTGCAGCATCGCCAAGTACGTCAGCTCCGTCCGATCCCGAATGCTGCTGCGCCCAAAGCCCAATTTCGAGAGAATCACCGGCGACTCGATGCGGGAGGTCAGCCCCAACCGCTCGATTGCCACATCCAGATAGCGAGCCGTATCGGTGCCCATAGCCCGCACCACGGTTTCGAGACTGCTCCATTGAGCGTTGGGAATGCGAGCCGCTACCGGCAGATGGTTGTGCCAGCCCAGCATCGCCAGAATCCGCACCAGATCGTAGGTGGACACAAAGTTATTGCCCGCATGATCAGTAGCGGGAGAAGACAAAATTCGTTGCCCGCTGGACTGCCGCACCAGATCGGGACGGCTGAGCAAGGGATTCTCGCCGTAGCGACCGCGAAACTCCAGGGCGCTGTTGCCGGTGAGCTGCTTCACCCAACTGTCGAGTTCACCGGGTGTCGAAAACTGCTTGAATAGGGCGGCAATGGCATTAGAACTGGCAATGGAAGAGCTGTAGTTCACTAGATCGGCCGCCAAGTTATAAAAGCCAAAGCCATTGCGGCTGCCGTTAGGGCACACCAGACACTCGCGGACTGGCACCTCAGCAGCGATGGCGTTCGCTTTGGCAACGACATTCAGCAGCGGCAGAATTTTGGTGCTGCTCCAAAGCTGAGCCGGTTGCAGGGCATTCTTGCCGAGCCAGCGAACCCAGATCTGCCCATCCACAAAACTGCCGATGCAGACACAGGCTTGCAAGATGCTGCCAGTTAGAAAATTGAGGGCAGCCGTATCTAGAGCCGGTATAATGCCGCGCTGGGGAAAGGGACTGTAGGTGACGGTTTGCTGGCTGCCGGTCAACACCGCCGTTCGTCCCGGAGAGGCCACTGTCTGACCATCGGGTGCTTGCTGCAGCCGCGTAGGATAATCCGCAATAGCAGTTGCCCAGGGCGAGGAGGCAATGCCGCGATCGAGAAAGGCCAGCTTGCTCGCATCAAAGCCGCTTTCCTGGGCTAGGTAGTCTTGATACACTGCGCCGCGATCGCGGGCATAGGCCAGAATCAAATCCACTGGATCGGCCTGAAGCAGCGTCTCAGCAAAGCGAGCATTAAACACGCCGACATCCATCGTGGGCAGCCCGTAGAAGCCGCAAAATTCCCGCAGCGCCGCTTCGGTAGGGGAATCGTAGCGACCGCTGACCCAGTCTCCCGGCGGAAACAGGCGAAAGGGTGTCAGCAGGGTTTGGATATCCCGCATCAGCCGCCCACTCCCCCGCCAGCGCTCGAAGGGAACGGTGACGCTACCCTTGAGGTCGTAAATGCCGAGATGCCAAGTAGCAGACGACGGCGGCACGCCCGGTAGACTCAGCGCCCGGCAGAGCATGGCAGCCACATCGCCCCGCGTCGCGTCTTGCAGCGGCAAAAATTGACGCACGTTGGGGTAATTGACAATCACCCGATCCGAAGCAACAGCCGTAGCAACCGCCCAGCGGGTCCAGTCGGGAATCGTGGCTTGATCGTCGAAATAGTGGCGCAGCGTCTCGTCGGGGCTAGGCAGAGGTTGCAACCGCAGAGCCGTAACCAGCACCACCACCGCCTGCATGCGGGGCAGCGCAATATTCGGCTGAAAGCGACCGTCGGGATAGCCCGAGAACCAGCCCCGGGTATAGCCCCACTGCACCGCGTTGTGGGCCCAGTGGCTCAGCGGCACATCTGGAAAATTCAGAGGGGGTCGCACTGGCTGCGCCTGCGGAAAGGCATTGTTCATCAGCACGGCAAACTCTGCTCGCGTCAGGGTGGCATCGGGGCGAAAGCTGCCGTCTGGGTAGCCGCTGACGAGTCGCCGCTGTGCCAGTTCGAGAATGCAATCCTTTGCCCAGTGAGTGCCAATATCCGAAAAAGAGGGAGCCATGTTGATGCGACCACGTCAGTCATGTCACCCTACTTTAACCGCTGATCTCGGGTTTGGCGGCCGCAAGCAGCCAATTCATCTCAGCCGCCTCAGACAGATCTCTTTAGACCTCTGACTACGCACCCTGTTAGCCTGCTACCGCGCTCGCTCGCTTGTAAGCGGCCCAACCGCCGTAACTGGAAATATCGGGCCAGTTGTGCTGCTCGATCAATTCTTTGGGATAGAAGAAAGCCGTTGCCGTTTCGCCGTCTTCGAGCTGCACCTCGGTGGGATACATGTGGGGCGGTTCGTTGCGGGCAAGATAGTCAAACTGTTCGGCGGTCATTTCGTAGACTTCGCCAGGAATGGCAATGCCGCCTGACTCAGTTTGATAGATCGCCGGATGCCAGCCGTTTTCGGCCGCGTGCAGCCGATAGAGCGGTTGAGTTCGAGTTTCTTTTATAAACGTCGCAGACTGCAAATTTTGATGGTCGGGCTGACCACGCAGGGCGGAACCGCAGATAAATACCCGCCGGGTGCTAGTAGTTGTTGATTCAGTCATATCAGTCATATCGGTCATAACGGGAGTACTCCTGTTGCTTCTTCACTAGACATCAGGGAAGTAAACGCTGAACACGATGCAGGACGATACTTAATCCTGGAGATGTTCAACCCTTTAGGATTATGCCGGATCGGTTGCCCAGGCCACACAATCAAGACAATTAAGACAATCAAGAGACTGAGACAAGAGCAGCCGCTAGGCTACCGATGTTCTCAGAGATGCTCTCAGAGATGTTCTCAGAGAGTGCTCCTAAACCAGTGCCGTCAGGGTGTAGCTCCCAACACCAAGTTAACGCGGGGTTTCATGCCATGGTTTTAAGTGGTATTTTTTGTATACAGTGTACAGTCAGAGCACAAAATGCTTTCTGGCTAAATCATCTGCTTTGAACTTTGAAGCGTTTGAACTCTGAAGCGAACTGAGTTTCGAGCCAGAGCCTAAGAGA
The DNA here is from genome assembly GCA_015272325.1 of Synechococcales cyanobacterium C42_A2020_086. Classification (GTDB taxonomy): domain Bacteria; phylum Cyanobacteriota; class Cyanobacteriia; order Elainellales; family Elainellaceae; genus JACYLU01. The sequence continues at coordinate 272,089 of JACYLU010000020.1, forward strand.
GCATCAGTAAGAACCAGTGCCCGGTAACGCTTTTGGCAGAACAATTCCGCCGTTGGCAGAATACTGCTTTGGAGGATGCATTTTACAGAATGAGGAGCATAGAAATGGCCGTTCTTTCGTTGCCCACGGTTAATGGCGATCGCCTCAATGCCAGCATTAGTCGCTTGGCGAAGGTGGGAAAGCTACCGAACGGCGAGATTTGCCGCCTGGCCTTCACACCCGAAGACTTGCAGGCCCGCTATCTGGTGCAGCAGTGGATGGTGGAAGCGGGGATGACAGTGCACAGCGATGCGGCGGGAAACTTGATTGGTCGCTATGCCGGTACCGTGGATAGTGCTCCGGCTCTGGCTACCGGCTCCCACATCGACACTGTGCCCTCGGGCGGTCCCTACGATGGTGTGCTGGGGGTGCTGGCGGGCATCGAAGTCGTGCGGACGCTGCGGGAGAATAACCTGCGTCTGAAGCATCCAATCGAGGTGATTGTCTTTACTGACGAAGAAAGCTCGATGATTGGCTGTCAGGCGATGGCCGGCACCGCACTGCTGCGCTCCCCAGAACGCTACCAGCCCAAGATCGGCGGCTCGATCCAAGACTGCCTAGAAGCAATTGGCGGCAACTGGAAGGGGCTGGCCTCGGCGCGGCGCACCCGTGAAGACATGGCAGCGTTTGTGGAACTGCATGTGGAGCAGGGCGCGGTGTTGGAGCGGACAAAAAAGGCGATTGGTGTTGTGCAGGGCGTTGTGGGCATGCTGCGGAAAACTATCACCATCACCGGACAAGCCAACCATGCCGGCACCACCCCGATGAACATGCGGCAGGATGCGCTAGTGGCCGCTGCCCAGATCGTGCTGGCCGTACAGCAGATTGCTCTTAGCATGCCGAGTGAGCCTGTCGCGACCGTTGGTTCCCTCACCGTCTTGCCAAACGCCGTGAATATCATTCCTGGCACCGTGGAGCTGACGGTGGATATGCGCGACCTATCGCAAGAATGCCTCAACGAAATGCTAGAGCGCCTACAGCAGGAAATCACCGCCATTGCCGCCGCCACCGACACCACCATCGAGCTGACTCCCGGTCTCAGCGTTCGCCCCACACTCGCCGCGCCGCAGATTCAAGCCACCATCGAAGCGGTCTGCCAGGATCTCGGCTTCAGCTATTGCTTGCTGCCCAGCCGCGCCGGTCACGATTCTCTAGAAATAGGGCGGATCACCGACATGGGCATGATCTTTGTTCCCAGCCAGGCCGGGTTAAGCCATTCTGGCGAAGAATACACCTCCCCCGAGCAGTGCACCCAAGGCGCGACAGTGCTGCTGCATACGCTGATGCGGCTAGATGAGCTGTATCCCTGCTAAGCGGAGAGGTGAAGGGTGGATAAGAAGAGTGAATAAATGGAGGTGCCAAAACGCAGGTTTTCTGCTGCCATTGGCGTTCAGATCAGTTGCAAAACACTAACGTTTCGTTACTTTGTGACGCTGGTTGTATTTGACGATACGATCAACAGCAAAAAAAGACGTTGTACTATCCCTAGCTCCCCATTCCTAGCTCCGCCACGTTATCTTTGGTCGCTTCTGAACCAACCCGATCTGAACCTCCGATCTGAACCACCTTCACCCCCTCTTTCACCATGAACTCATCTGTTTCCCCCTCGCGCTCGGACCCCGTCATTTCCTCTACTCCCACGGCGAGCCGCTGGCAGGAAGAGTTGGCATCTCATACAGCAGGCGTGGTGCTGCGCTCGGTGACCAAAAAATATGGCTCTGTTGTGGCGGTCGAGAATATCAGCCTCGATATTCCTGCCGGCTCCTACACCTGCTTGCTAGGACCCAGCGGCTGCGGCAAAACCACGACGCTGCGGATGATTGCTGGCCATGAGGAGGTTACTAGCGGCGAGTTGCTGATCGGCGAGCGGCGCGTCAACGACCTGCCACCAGCCCAACGCAACACCGCCATGATGTTTCAAAACTACGCGCTGTTTCCCCACAAAACTGTGTGGGAGAATGTCGAGTTTGGGCTGAAAATGCGCGATATGCCAAAAGCCGAGCGGACCCAGCGGGTCAACGAGATGCTAGAAATCGTGGGACTAACCAAATTTGCTGACCGCAAGCCCGCTAAGCTCAGCGGAGGGCAACAACAGCGAACCGCCCTGGCCCGAGCACTGGTGACGCGCCCGCAAGTGCTGCTACTCGATGAGCCGCTCAGCGCGCTAGACGAGAATCTGCGCATCAAAACCCGTTCTGAGCTGCGCAAACTCCAGAAGCAGTTTGGCATGACGTTTATTCAGGTCACCCACGGTCAGGATGAAGCCTTCGCCCTGTCGGATCAGATTGTAGTTATGGATCACGGGCGCATCGATCAAATCGGCACGCCTGATCAGATCTTCAAAACCCCGGCTTCGCGGTTTGTAGCTCGCTTTGTCGGCGATAACAATATCTTTGTCGGCAAGGTTACCGATGTTCTCAGCGAACCAATGGGAGCAGTGGTGCAGCTCGATGTAGACCGGGTAGGAACCTTCCTCTGCCGGGGGGAAGCCGCCGAGGTGGGGATGACTGCCGCCTGCTGTGTCCGCAGCGACTGTATGCAGTTGCTTCCCTATACTGCTGCCACTGCTCCAAACCAGCTCACCGCTCGGATCACCGCCATTGAATTCACCGGCTACGTGACGCGGGTCTCGCTGCTCACCGAAGCCACCGGCGAAGAAATTACCTACAAAGTGCGCAGCTACGATTGGGTTGCTCGCCCAGCCCAGGAAGGGCAACTCGTCACCCTGAGCTGGACCACCGAGAACTGCGTTTTTCTGCCGCACTAGGGCTGTCTTGTTTCTTCTTCACGCGCTGACTCATTTTCGTCTTTTATTCGCCTTTATTCATCTTTGAATTCTCTACACTCAATTCTCTTCAGTAACTATGGCTAAACTTTCTCGTCGTCAGCTCATTCGGACCGGTTTGGCAGCCGGAGCAGCCGTTGCCGTAACCCGCTGTGCCAACAATACCAATCAAGCCCAAGCCCCCAGCGGCACCCCCAATAATCCAGCGACCGGCCCCGAGGTCAACACCAATCAAGTCAAAGATGTGACACTGCGGATGATCGGCACTGGCGTATCCCAGATCAACGAAATCCGCGACAAAGCCCAAGAAGATCTTGGCTTCAAGATTGACGTGCGGGCCCTCAGCACCGAAGAAAACAACCAGATCGCCATTACCCAGCCGGGTCAGTATGACTTGTTTGACGGCGAGTATTTCAGCCTACCGCTGGTGGTGCCTTCGGGGAACCTGCAAGCCATTGATGTCAGCAGAATTAAAGAATTCGACAAGATCGTGCCCATCTTCACCCAGAACAAGTTCGACGGAGCGCGGGTCGAGCAGGCGCAGGGCACCTATCCCTACCGGGTCATGTATCTGAGGGAGCAAGGCTCCAAGGAATTTGCCACCGAGCCGACCAACTGGGCAACGCTGATTCCCTTCCAGTACAACGCCGACACCCTGGGCTACCGTCCTGATCTTATCGGCTCCACCAAAATCGAGAGCTGGGCGCAGTTGTTCGATCCGCAGTTCAGAGGCAAAACCTCGATTCTCGATATTCCCTCGATCGGGATTATGGACGCTGCGATGGTGGTGGAAGCCGCAGGGCTAATGAAGTTTGGCGACAAGGGGAACATGACGAAACAGGAGATCGACCAGATCACCGACATCCTGAAGGAGCAAAAGCGCAACGGGCAGTTCCGCGCCTTCTGGAAAACCTTTGATGAGTCTGTGAACCTGATGGCATCTGGGGAGGTGGTACTGCAATCGATGTGGTCGCCGGCCGTGACGGCTGTGAAAGCCAGGGGCATTGACTGTATCTACGCGCCGCTGAAGGAAGGCTATCGGGCTTGGGGTGGCGGCGTCGGTTTGTCCAAGAATCTCTCCGGAATCCAGCTCGATGCTGCCTACGAGTACCTGAACTGGATGCTGGAAGGCTGGATGGGAGCTTTCCTGGGGCGGCAGGGCTACTACAGCGCCATTCCCGAAAACGCCCGCAAGTACATGACTCCGGCCGAGTGGGACTTCTGGTACGAAGGCAAACCCGCCGCTGAAGATATGGTAGACCCCTTCGGCAAAACCCTAGAGAAGAAGGGGGCAGTGCGCGACGGTGGCTCGTTCAAAGAGCGGATGGGCAACGTCGTGGTCTGGAATTCAACGATGGATGAGCAGGTTCACCTCGTCAAGAAGTGGAACGAATTCATCGCGTCGTAGGAGCCAGGCGGGGGCAGACAGATGCTCTCTAGCGACGTACAGGTTCGTCCTCTGCCTATCCGCTAAACCCTCCAGAACTGTACAGTTTTGCGTACACCAACCGCTCAACTTTTTCTCAGCCTACGACGACGTCCACCGTGAATGCTGCCCATGTATAAATCCTGGAAAACGGTGCAGCCCTACATCTTGGCGCTACCGCAAACGCTCGTATTTTTGCTGTTTCTGATTTTTCCGATCTTAATGATTCTGCTGGTGAGCTTTTGGGAATTCAATGGCTACACCATGGTGCCTGGTTTCACCTTGAGCAACTATACCGACATTTTTACCTCTGACGTCTATCTCAGAACCTATCTCAACACGTTTAAGTACGTCATTCTAGTTTGGTTTTTCTGCCTGGCAATTGCTTTTCCTGTAGCTTATTTTCTGGCATTTCATATTCAGAATCAAAAGCTGCAAATTATCTTGTTTCTGATCTGCACTGTTCCCTTTTGGACTTCCAATATCATCCGCATGATCTCCTGGATTCCCGTCTTGGGGAAAGAGGGATTAATCAATTCTACTTTAATGTCGTTAAATCTGATTCAACAGCCAATCGAATGGCTGCTCTATTCTGATTTTGCAGTGGTGCTGGGTATGGTGCATTTGTTTAATTTCTTTATGATTGCTCCAATTTTCAATAGCTTGATGCGGATCGATCGCAATCTAATTACCGCCGCCGAAGATATGGGAGCCTCCGGTTGGCAAATTCTGCGGGAAATTATTTTGCCGCTAGCGGCTCCCGGCATTGCCATTGGCTCCATTTTCATCGTGACGCTTGTCATGGGCGAATTCGTTACCGTGCGGCTGATGGGCGGCGGACAGTCGGCTTCGGTGGGTAAGCTGATCCAAACCCAGATCGGCAGCTTGCAGTATCCCTTGGCTGCCGCGAATGCCGTCGTGCTGCTGATCGTCACCCTGATTCTAGTATCGGGCATTCTGCGGGTTGTGGATATTCGCAAAGAGCTGTAGAACGAGCGGTAGAACTATGAAAAAACGGTCTCTGTCCTTTTATCTGCTGGCTGCCTTTTTCGGGCTGTTTGTGCTGTTTCTTTACGGTCCGATGATTGCCATTTTCATGCTGTCGCTGCAAGGTCCCGACGGCAACCTCACTTTCCCGATGCGCGGCTTCAGCGTCTACTGGCTGGGGCAGGTGTTTCAAGAACAGCGGGTGGGCAGCTTCACCGATGCCTTTCAGCGCTCGTTGGTCTTGGGTCTTGCCGTGCTGCTGCTCTCGGTGATCGTCAGCGTTTTAGCGGGTTTAGCATTCCGGGCGCGGTTTCGCGGCGCCACCTTTCTGTTCTACCTGACGATCTCTAGCCTAATCGTGCCTAGCGTCTTGGTGTCGTTGGGCATTGGCATCGCCTTTCAAGTGCTGGGGCTAGAAACCAACTGGTTTTCCTCGGGGCTAGGTGCTCACCTTACCTGGACTGTGCCCTTTGCCTTTCTGATTGTGCTGGGGGTATTCAACCGTTTCAACCCGTCCTACGAAGAAGCCGCCCGTGATCTAGGGGCAACGGATACTCGCACTTTCTGGGAAATTGTGTTGCCGCTAATTGCGCCTAGCTTAGTGGGCATCGGCTTGCTGGCGTTCACCCTCTCCTATGACGAATTCACCCGCACCTCGCTGATCTCGGGGCAAAACAATACTCTGCCGCTGGAAATTTTCGGCATGACCACCAACGTCACCTCGCCGGCTCTTTATGCCCTGGGGACGCTGACAACCCTGTTCTCCTTTACGCTGATCATCTTGGCGTTTGTCGGCTTCCAGGTGTTTTCGAAGCGGCAGCAGCAGTGAAAGACAGTCTGACAGCTTCATCCGCTCTACCCTTCGCTCAAGCAAGCATGCACACTCCATTCATGCAGTGCGGCTTCAATCCCCGCCTTCAAAGAGGCATCCCTAGCTGTATGCAAGCAGGCTTGTAATCGCTGATAGGCACCCTGGGACTCTAGCTGTTTGAGGGCCGCAATGGCGTGCAGCCGCACCGTGGCCTCAGAATCCGCTAGTAGTTGCAGCAACGCCTCGATTGCGTCCGCTTGTCCGAGTTGCCCCAAGCTTTGGGCAATATCTCGCCGCACTTCGGGAACTTGAGTCACTGGATGGGAAGCACGTAATACCCGCAATAGAATTTGAGTAGCAAATCGCTTAGCAGATGCTGTCTCTACCCGTCCTAGCCCCACGATAATTTCTCGGTGCAGAGTTTGAACGTGCTCGCCCGATAACGCCCCTGCTACAACCGGCACCTGATGTGATTGATCCAAGATGGACTGCAATTGCTCTAACGCCGGAGCATCGCCAATCCACACCAGCGCCCGCACCGCTTCGCAGCTCAAATCGATCGGCGTATGGGGTGACTGAATCAGTTGACCTAACTTCACGGCCGCCTCTGGCGTTCCGACTCGCCCCAAGGCAATGACCACCTGCTGACAGACCTGCGGATTCAGATCCCATAGCAGCGGGTAGAGTGCCTGAATCACGTCCGGACCGTTCAGCGGATCGGCTTGCATCCCCAATCCCACCACAGCAGCGCGACGCACAGCGGCGGCAGGATCTCGCAGAGCGGCGAGCAATACGGAGAACACCTCCGGCGTATGGTAGTGGCTCAGGGCTTCAATCGCAACAGCTCGTATCGCCGGATCCGTATCCTGCACGGTTTGCAGCAGCACCGGCAAAACCTGAAGATGCCGAATTTGGGCGAGAGCCTGAACCGCCAACAGGCGAGTTTCGGGGGATTGCAGCAGCTCTTGCAGCGAGGCAATTGCGGGTGTCCCAATCTGAGCGAGAGCTGAGGCAGCCATACCAGCAACCTGGGAGTTTTCAGCCGTTTTCAGCAATTCCGTCAATGCAGACAGCGTGACCGGGTCTTGAAATTGTCCCAGAATCCGAGCAACAAACCACAGCAGTTCCCAATCGCCGTCTGCCTCTTCCTGTAGCAGGGTGAGCAATGGCGCAATCGCTAGTTTACCAAAGCGATGAAAGTGTTTAGCAATTTCCCAACGAGTTTCAAAATCGCCGATTTGCAGCGCCTCTAATGCTTCAGCGAGCGCCAAGCGCCACTCGTGAGATTCATGCTCTGCCGCTGACAATGAGGACAAACACGATGCCGATCGCAGGTCATCCATGACGTACGGTTGGGTAACGTTCACATTCAATGCTGAGTCTACTGTGATTGTTTGTAGGAATACCAGCGCCTACGAGAGCTTTTTCAGATTAAAACAGCCTGATCATGCAAAAAATACATGAATACCATGCAATAAACTCATAGCCAGTATTCAGCGCCAGTCATTTGCAGTTCTCATCTAAATTTCATGGCCCATGAATCCACCTGCGTGTAGGGTCGCTCTCGATTGCTTCATCTTCCTTAACCGTTTCTGAAAACGAACAGATAGATCAACTACATATCGCGAGCGAAACAGCCACTATGCTGTCAATATTTCCACGAAAGCATGAGCAGCTAAAGTGGGAAAGTTGTTTGCGCACCTGTGTCAATCCAGGGGAAAAGTAGCCGTGTGTAGCAGGAGTAGATTGCCGAAGACAAAATGATTTTCTTAGCAAAATTGAATTACCGAAATTGAACTCATCCTCCGATAAAACTCCGATAAAACTCCTGTTGAGCAGGACTTCTAGCCCGTTTAGCTAATAAGCTTCAGCGCCTTTATCTGCTTAGCTTCTCGATGAAACGACCCAATCGAACGGTCAAGATGTGAAAAACGTCTGGTTCCATCTAGCAATTATTGGGCTTGCTGATTGACGAGTAAGCGATTGACTGATGACCTCGAACGGAAATCGTCTCATGATTGCCCGAAGCGAAGCAACTTTTGCATGTCTCTGTGAAAGATGTGAAATCAGATCAATGATCCCTGAACTGAGCTACAACAGCCACCTTCTAAATTTTCGAGCAACATCTCCTCTAGATGCCAAACCACCGACGGCAGGATCATCTGTCAGTGAACCACCCATCTACATCATCTACCTTGAGAGAGTTGCCTATCGGCAGATTGGTTTTCCCTAAAACTGACTTTCATGCAGCATTTGCATGGCGCACCCGCGAAAAGTTCATAACCTGAAATTTTTTGTAACTAAAGTTACGAATTGCTCTGTTCAGTTTCCCTAACCTGATGTGCAGTCGCCAAGGCAACCACCGTCTTGATCCAGCGAGGATATAACCGTGACTAGTGTCATTACCAATCAAGCCGCCAGCCAAAATAAGTTTGAAAAATTTAAAGCTGAAAAGGATGGTTTGGCAGTCAAAGACGAGCTTGAATATTTTGCCCAAATTGGCTGGGAAGCAATGGATGTCACCGATCGCGAGCACCGGCTCAAGTGGTTGGGGGTGTTCTTCCGCCCAGTCACCCCGGGTAAGTTCATGATGCGGATGCGAATGCCGAGCGGTATTCTCACGAGCCAGAAAATGCGCGTTCTCGCCGAGATTGTGCAGCGCTATGGAGAAGACGGCAACGCCGACATCACCACCCGCCAAAATTTGCAGTTACGAGGAATTCGGATCGAGGATATTCCCAGCATTTTCCAGCGGTTGAAAGCAGCTGGCATGACCAGCGTTCAGTCAGGCATGGATAATGTGCGGAACATTACGGCATCTCCAGTAGCAGGGCTAGATGCTGATGAGTTGATTGATGTCCGCGACTTGGTGCAGCAAGTGCAGGACATGATTACCAACAAAGGCGAGGGAAATCCTGAGTTTACAAATCTGCCCCGCAAGTTCAACATTGCCATTGAAGGCGGACGCGATAACTCAATTCACGCTGAAATTAACGATATTGCCTTTATTCCGGCCTATCGAGACGTTGCTGCCGAGGCAGAGGTTGCACATTATAATGCTAACGGTTCGGTGAATCCCTCAGAGACCGCTGCAGCAACCGAAGCTCAGCGTCAGCTTGGCTTTAACGTGATTGTGGGTGGCTTTTTCTCAGCGAAGCGTTGCGAGGCAGCCATTCCACTGAATGCCTGGGTTCCTCCCGAAGATGTAGTGGATCTCTGCCGTGCCATCCTCGAGGTCTATCGCGATCACGGGCTACGCGCCAACCGCCAAAAAGCTCGTCTGATGTGGCTGATCGACGAATGGGGACTAGACAAGTTTCGCGCTGAGGTCGAGAAGCAGTTGGGTCGCCCCCTGCTGCCTGCTGCCACCAAAGACGAAATGGATTGGGAAAAGCGGGATCACATCGGGGTATACCGCCAGAAGCAGCCGGGATTAAACTATGTGGGACTGCATGTGCCTGTCGGTCGCCTGTTTGCCCCCGATATGTTTGAGCTAGCGCGACTCGCTGAGGTGTACGGCAACGGCGAACTGCGGCTCACCGTTGAGCAGAACGTGATTATTCCTAACGTTCCCGATTCCCGCCTCGAACCGCTGTTGCAAGAGCCGCTGCTGCAAAAGTTCTCGATTCAGCCGACGCCTTTGGTGCGGTCGCTCGTGTCCTGTACGGGGGCGCAGTTCTGCAACTTTGCCTTGATTGAGACCAAGAATCGTGCCCTCGCTCTGATTAAAGAATTAGAGCAAGAACTGGAGCTAGCGCGCCCGATCCGGGTGCACTGGACGGGATGCCCAAATTCCTGTGGTCAGCCCCAAGTTGCCGATATCGGACTGATGGGTACCAAAGCCCGCAAAGACGGCAAAGCCGTAGACGGGGTAGACATTTTTATGGGCGGCAAAGTGGGCAAAGACGCTCACCTCGGAAGCTGCGTCATGAAAGGTATCCCTTGCGAGGACCTGAAGCCCGTGCTACGCGACCTGATGATCGAGCATTTTGGGGCGCGTAACGTAAGCAGTAACGGTTAAATTAGCGTTACAGTAACTTATCCCATCTCTTCTCACTTATTTTCTTTTGTAGTTCACACGTCACCCATACAGACTTGCAAACATGTTTTCCTGCTTTTGCTGGTCTAGCTTGAGTGCATAATCTTCGTTCACTTCTCAGTTCACTTCCCGACAACATTTCATTTAGTCCTAGTCAGTTTGTTCTAAGAGAGTAGGCCATGTCAAAAATTTCCCGACGCAATTTCCTCATCACCGCTGGAGCCAGCACCGCAGCAACTTTTATTTTGCATGGATGCAGTTCCAACCAATCGGCTAGCACCTCTACGGAATCCTCAGGTTCAACTGCATCACCTAGCCCCGTGGCTGCTGCTGATACCCCGGAAGTGACCACCGCCAAGCTAGGCTTTATCGCTCTCACTGATGCGGCTCCGCTGATTATCGCTAAAGAGAAGGGGCTGTTTGCGAAGTACGGTATGCCCGATGTTGAGGTTGTGAAGCAAGCCTCTTGGGGTGCAACCCGCGACAACCTGGAATTGGGATCGGCAGGGAACGGCATTGATGGGGCCCACATCCTCTCCCCGATGCCCTACCTGATGACCCTAGGCAAAATCACCAAGCAGCCGGTACCGATGTACATCACCGCTCGCCTCAACACGAATGGGCAAGGTATCTCGGTCGCCAGTGCCTTCGAGAGCTTGCAGATTGGCACCGACAGTGCTCCCTTGAAAGAGGTATTTGCCCAGGCAAAAGCAGCGGGAGAGCAAGTGAAGTGCGCCGTCACTTTTCCTGGTGGCACCCATGACCTGTGGATGCGCTATTGGCTGGCAGCTGGCGGCATTGACCCCGATAATGACGTCTCCACAATCGTCGTACCGCCGCCGCAAATGGTCGCCAATATGAAGGTGGGCACTATGCAAGCTTTCTGTGTCGGTGAACCCTGGAACGCTCAGCTTGTGACGCAAAATCTTGGCTACACCGCTATCACAACTGGCGAATTCTGGAAGGATCATCCTGAAAAAGCGCTGGCGCTGCGGGCCGACTGGGTCGATCGGCACCCCAATGCCACCAAAGCTCTAACGATGGCGGTGATGGAAGCGCAGCAGTGGTGCGATCGAGCAGAGAACAAGCCGGAGATGTGTGACATCATCTCGAAGCGAGAATGGCTGAAGATTAACGCCAATGACATTCTGGGACGCGCTCAAGGCAACTTCGACTTTGGCGGCGGCAAACCGGCTGTGGAAAACAGCCCGCTGCTGATGAAGTTCTGGTCTGACTTTGCTTCCTACCCTTTCAAGAGCCATGATCTCTGGTTCCTCACCGAAGATATTCGCTGGGGCTACGTTCCGGCCGACACCGACACCAAAGCGCTAGTCGATAAGGTCAACCGCGAAGATATTTGGCAGGAAGCAGCGAAGAGCTTGAATGTGGCATCTGCGGATATTCCCAAGTCCACCTCGCGTGGCGTCGAGAAGTTCTTTGACGGCGTGGAGTTTGATCCCGAGAACCCCGAAGACTACCTCAAGTCGCTGTCGATTAAGAAAGTCTAAGTCTGGATGAGTGGCATTGCTTCTGGAGACATCTTCGCTTCAGAAGCAGCGCTCATCACCCCCTATTTCTCTCTTCCCTTTCACACCAAGCAAACCTATGGCAGTTAGCTCCCAACGTCGTCCTCGGCCTTCTCTCCTTGATGCGTGGATGCCCACGATCAAAACCCAGGGCCGTAAATTTCTCACGTCCGCCATTGCGCTGTTCATTGTGCTCGCGATCTGGCAACTGCTGTGCAGCGGCGAAAATCCAGTTTTGCCGGCACCACTTACTGTTCTAAACGATACCTGGGAACTGATTGTCGATCCCTTCTTCGATAACGGCGGTACCGACAAAGGTTTATTTTGGCATATTTTCGCTAGCCTTCAGCGAGTTGCTATTGGATTTACCCTAGCCGCTATCATCGGTATTCTCGTGGGGGTAATTATCGGCAGCAGCCCTTTAATTTACGATGCCCTTGATCCCATCTTTCAGGTGTTGCGTACGGTGCCACCGCTGGCGTGGCTGCCAATCTCCCTAGCCGCATTCCAGAACAATGAGCCTTCGGCAATCTTTGTGATTTTCATTACCGCCATCTGGCCAATTCTAATCAACACTGCCGTAGGCGTACAGCAGGTTCCCAACGACTACAAAAATGTCTCTCGGGTACTACAGCTTTCCAAAATTGAATATTTCTTTAATGTCCTATTTCCTGCTACCGTTCCCTACATCTTCACTGGACTGCGGATCGGCGTTGGCTTGTCTTGGCTAGCAATTGTAGCAGCCGAAATGCTGATTGGTGGCGTTGGCATCGGTTTCTTTATCTGGGATGCCTGGAATAGCTCGTTAATTAGCGAAATCATTCTGGCGCTCGTTTACGTTGGCATTGTCGGTTTAATTCTCGACAAAATCGTGCTGCTGGTTGGGCGCTTGGTCGTTCCTGGCGGACCGCAGTAGCAGCCGTTGATCCAAGACTGGTTTTCCCTCTGCTCTTACACCCTATTTATTCTTATCTTCCCCCATGTCTACCTTCGTCGAGATCGACAACGTTGATAAGGTCTTTCCCCTTCCCAACGGCAATCGCTACATTGCCCTCAAGGGAATTGACCTCAAAATTCGCAAGGGAGAATTCGTGTCTCTCGTTGGGCATTCGGGCTGCGGTAAATCAACACTGCTGAACATTGTGGCAGGACTCGACCGCGCCACCACTGGAGGCGTGATTCTCGAGGGGCGTCAGGTGACTAAGCCCGGACCGGATCGCATGGTGGTGTTCCAAAATTACTCGCTGCTGCCTTGGCGAACGGTGCGGCAAAATATTGCTCTGGCGGTGAATGCGGCGATGAAGCAGTTGCCCGCTCAAGAGCGCCATGACATTATTGAACACCACATCGATATGGTGGGGCTGCGCCACGCGGCTGACAAGCATCCCCACGAGCTGTCGGGCGGTATGAAGCAGCGAGTGGCCATTGCTCGCGCCTTGGCACTGCGTCCTAAGCTGCTGCTGCTCGATGAACCCTTTGGTGCTCTAGACGCTCTGACTCGCGGTAATTTGCAAGAGCAGCTGATGCAAATTTGCCAGGAGAATGACGTGACTTGCTTGATGGTCACCCACGATGTCGATGAAGCACTGCTGCTTTCCGATCGCGTAGTGATGCTGACAACCGGACCGGAAGCGCATATTGGTCAAATCCTAGAGGTACCAATTCCTCGCCCGCGCCATCGCCTAGAGGTGGTGAATCATCCTGCCTATTACAGCCTGCGCAACGAGATTGTTTACTTCCTTAACCAGCAGAAACGTTCGGCGCGCCGCAAGAAGGTAGCTCCCAAAGTGGCGGTTGCCCTGCACGGACTGGAGAAAGTCAATCTGGATATTGGCTTTATTCCCCTCACCGACTGTGCTCCACTAGTGGTCGCCAAGGAAAAAGGCTTTTTCCAGAAACACGGACTAGAACAAGTCAGCCTCAGCCGAGAGCCGAGCTGGAAAGCGATTGCCGAAGGTGTGTCATCGGCTCGGTTGGATGCTGCTCAGATGGTCGCCGGTATGCCGCTAGCGCTGACGATCAAAAATCTCCAGCCGATCATCACAGCAATGGTGCTTAGCCGCAACGGCAATGCAATTACGCTGCACAAATGCTTCTACGAGCAGGGCGTTCGCAATCTAGAGGACTTTAAAGCCATTCTCGATCACAACCCAGACAACGTGCCGACGCTGGGCGTGGTTCATCCTACCTCGATGCACAATCTGCTGCTGCGCTACTGGCTCGCCTCGGGAGGCATTGATCCCGATCGCGATGTTGGGCTGACGGTAATCCCGCCGCCGCAAATGGTTGCCAACCTAAAGGCAGGCAATATTGACGGCTATTGCGTGGGTGAACCCTGGAACTCCTACGCCGTTCACGACGGAGCTGGCTTTGTGATCCGCACCGACCTTGACCTTTGGGCCGGGCACCCCGAAAAGGTGCTGGGGGTTCGGGAAGACTGGGTGAATCAGCATCCCCAAACCCATCTGGCTCTTGTCAAAGCGCTAATTGAAGCCTGCGAATACTGCGACGATCGCCGCAATCGCGAAGAGATTCTGGAGCTGCTCTGTCGCCCCGAGTATGTCGGTATTGATCCCGCCTACACCCGCCCCGGCTTCCTCGATCCCTATCACTTCGGCACCGATGCTCCGCCGGTTCAGCTGCTGCGCTTCAATCAGTTTTATGTTGATCAAGCCAACAGTCCGGTTCGTAGCGAAGCCCTGTGGATTCTGACACAGCTAGCTCGCTGGGGCATTACGCCCTTCCCCAAAAACTGGGTCGAGGTAATTGAGCGCGTTCGCCGTCCCGATCTCTACAACGAAGCCGCCCGGCAGCTTGACTTGCCCGACATGGAGCCTTTACGTCAGCCCTTTGCCCTGTTTGACGGCATTACCTTCGATCCCGATGAGCCGCTGGAATATCTCAATAGCTTGGCAATTCGGCGCGACATTCGCATTGAAGAGATTGTGTTTGACTCGGTTGCTGCTAAAGTTGCTTGATTCATTTTCAGATTGAGAGAATAAATCCGCTGAAAAATCTGCTATTACGCTGTTTGCTTTCCATCACCTGATTCTTTGAGTTTCCAGTAGTACCAACCCTAGATCTCCAATCGTCTGTATTCTGTTGTATCCTTCATCTCTTGAAACTTCACACTATGCAAACCCTGAATGGTCAGACTACCACAGCACAACCTATTCAAGTGAATCTTCAACGGGATACATTCCTTAATATCCAAGATGTATCCAAGGTCTATGCTACACCGAAGGGACCTTATACCGTTCTCGAAGGCGTTAACCTGACCGTTCAGGAAGGGGAGTTTATCTGTATCATCGGGCATTCAGGCTGCGGTAAAACCACGCTGCTCAACATGGTATCCGGGTTTGCCCAACCCACCAAAGGCGTCGTGCTCCTGCAAGATCAGCAGATCACCCAGCCCGGACCCGACCGCATGGTGGTGTTTCAGAACTACTCATTGTTGCCCTGGAAGACGGCGTTTGAGAATGTGTATCTAGCAGTTAAAGCTGCTTTTCCTGAGAAATCAAAGGCTGAAAAAACTGCGATTGTCACCGAGCACTTAGAGCTAGTTGGGCTGACGGAAGCCGCGCACAAGCGACCGCATCAGCTCTCGGGTGGTATGAAGCAGCGGGTAGCCATTGCTCGCGCCTTGGCAATTCGGCCGCAAGTGCTAATTCTCGATGAGCCTTTTGGTGCCCTTGATGCGATTACGAAAGAAGAACTCCAGGAAGAGTTGCTGCAAATCTGGCAAGATCATCGCTGCACCGTACTCATGATCACTCACGATATTGACGAAGCCTTGTTCCTAGCAGATCGCCTCGTGATGATGACTAACGGTCCCGCCGCCAACATTGGCGAAATTCTTGACATTCCCTTCCGGCGGCCGCGCAACCGGGCGCAGATGACCGAAGATCCCAAATACTATGAACTCCGCAACTACGCCCTCGACTTCCTCTTCCGACGCTATGCTCACGACGACGACTAGTTTGCTGCACGGGATGATTCCGCTCAACTGAACGGGTACATCATCCTTCCTGTCGCGGATGAGTTACCACCAGGGGTACGTCGCATTCATCACCAGTGCAGTCTTCCATCAATGAGTTCACCATTATGACGGATAGTATCAAAACCGTTTGTCCTTATTGCGGAGTTGGCTGTGGGCTAGAGGTCTCGCCGCCCGCGCAACCGGGTAAAGCCGTCCATCGCGACAGTGAAGGCACGCCCATCTGGCAGGTGCGAGGAGATCGGTCCCATCCGTCGAGCCAAGGCCTAGTGTGCGTTAAGGGCGCGACGATTGCGGAGTCCCTCCACAAAGATCGACTGCTCTATCCCATGATGCGAGAGTCGCTCGGTCAGCCCTTTCGCCGGGTGAGTTGGGATGAAGCCCTCGATCAAATTGCATCACGCATTCAGGCCCTGCGTGCCACTCAAGGCGCTGATGCAATCTGCATGTACGGTTCCGGTCAGTTTCATACCGAAGATTACTATGTAGCCCAAAAGCTGATGAAGGGCTGCCTCGGCACCAACAATTTTGATGCTAACTCGCGCCTGTGTATGTCCTCTGCGGTAGCGGGCTACGTGCAAAGTTTAGGCTCCGATGGACCACCCTGCTGCTACGACGATCTCGACCAAACCGACTGCGCCTTTCTGATTGGCACCAATACCGCTGAGTGTCATCCCATCATCTTCAATCGCCTGCGCAAGCACCACAAGCAGAACCACCACGTCAAGCTGATTGTCGTCGATCCGCGCCGCACGCCCACCGCAGAAGCCGCCGATCTGCATCTAGCAATTCAGCCGGGAACCGATATTGACTTAATGAATGGCATTGCCTATTTACTCCTGCGCTGGAACTACCTGGATACTCAGTTCCTAGATGAATGCACCCAGGGGTTTTCTGAGTATGCCGAGGTAATTCGGCATTATCCTCCAGAACGAGTCGCTCGGCGTTGCGGCATCCGGAAGGACGATCTAGAGCTAGCCGCCCGCCACTGGGGTGAAGCTAAGCGCGTGCTCTCCCTCTGGTCAATGGGGTTGAATCAATCCTCTGAAGGCACTGCCAAAGTCCGCACCTTGATTAACCTGCACTTGATGACTGGCGACATTGGCAAGCCGGGAGCAGGTCCATTTTCCCTCACCGGACAGCCCAACGCTATGGGTGGACGCGAAGCGGGCGGACTGTCTCACCTGCTGCCAGGCTACCGCTTTGTTAACAATCCCCAACACCGGGCTGAAGTTGAGCAGTTCTGGGGATTGCCAGCAGGAGCCATCTCACCTCAACCAGGACGAACCGCTTGGCAGATGATTGAAGGATTAGAGCAAGGTGAGGTTGGGCTACTGTGGATTGCTGCTACCAATCCCGTGGTCAGTATGCCGGATGTCGAACGTACCAAGCAGGCGCTTCGGCAATCGCCGTTTACGATTTATCAAGAGGCTTACTATCCAACTGAAACGACAGCCTATGCCCATGTACTGCTGCCTGCTGCTCAGTGGAGTGAAGCGCCCGGCACCATGACGAACTCTGAGCGGCGGGTTACTCTTTGTCCGCAGTTCCGCACCCCACCCGGCGAAGCCCGCCCTGACTGGGTGATCTTTGCCGAAATCGGTCAGCGGTTAGGCTTTGGTCGTCAGTTTGCGTTTAATAGCGCTGCCGACGTTCACGCCGAATTCGTGCAACTCACCCGCGGCCGCCCCTGCGACATGACCGGAATCAGCCACGCTCGCCTCAAGCAAGAAGGTCCGCTTCAGTGGCCCTGTCCTGAGCAATCGACGGTCACAAAAGATTCAAGGCTGAAGTCTGAAAGCTCATCCCGCCTTTACACCAACCTTCGCTTCAACACACCCGATGGCCGCGCTCGCTTTGGAGCTTATCATTCCAGAGGCTTGGCTGAACCCCCTGATCCCGACTACCCCTTCGTGCTTACAACGGGCAGACTCTACGGGCACTGGCATACCCAAACTCGCACTGGACGCATCGACAAAATTCGTAAAATGCATCCCCAGCCGTTCATCGAAATTCATCCTCGCGATGCCGAAAAGCTAGGCATTCAAGAGGGAAATTGGGTCGAAGTCTCGTCTCGTCGAGGCACTGCCCGCTTCCCAGCTCAGCTTACTCAAGCCATTGCTCCAGGTACCGTGTTTGTTCCCATGCATTGGGGTGAACTCTGGGCTGAAGCTGCCGAAGCAAATGCCCTGACCCATCCTGAAATGTGCCCTAGCTCCTTGCAACCTGAACTCAAGGCTTGTGCAGTGCAGGTGAAACTACTCACACCGAACCGAGCGTCTTCTGAACCCACAATCTCAGCATCAGCAGCAGTCTGACCGCTATAAACTAAATTTTGAAAATGTGATGCTGAATTAAGCCTTAACAACGGCGTGCTCCTCCAAAACATTGACTGCAACAGTGTCGAAGGGATTGCCATCTGCTTCTACACTAGCGGGGGTAGAAGTTTCGTCAGGTTCATTATTCTTGACAATATCAAGATCAATATCTAAAACAGTCATCTCCAATCCGGCCTTGGGCAGATTGCCATTGCTTGAAATGTACGGATTGGGTTCAACGCTACCCGTGCAAATCACGACCGATCCCTTCTTCAAGTAGGGCAACTTGCGCCAAGCGATTGAGCGCTCCCAAATACTCAACTTCACCGTAAAAGACTCTTTCCAGTTGCGGGATTTCCGCACGTAGAGCGTGGCTTCAGCCACTTGAGCTTTTTCACCCGTTTTGAGGTCCACAGTCTTGACTTCTGCATCAGCAGCCAGATGACCACTCACAATCCACTTGTTGAGTCCAACACTCGACATAGACGCCTCCCATGATCACAACATTTGCTGTTTCTAAGGTGCCCAAAGGATGAGGGAAGCGCACACCCTAATTAAGCAGCAGCCGTAGAAATGCGAAAAGCCTTCACTCAAACAAGAGCAAAGGCTTTTCAATATTAGTCCTGGCACCGAGCTATTTTTGCGGGAGGCTGCCCTCCGACTATC
>JACYLU010000013.1 GCA_015272325.1 Synechococcales cyanobacterium C42_A2020_086
ACATCACTTTGAGAGTTGGCTTGATCGCGGGCAACGGAGCCAAAAAGATTGAGCGACTTAACGCCTAACTTTCGTAGCTCATCTTGGTGAGATTGAACTAGCTTGAGTGCATCCAACTTTTTCATATTTTTGCCTTTTACCTTTTTACTTTTTACTTGAAATAATAATGGCTCTAATGATTTTCATGATTTTCTCTGCTTCTATCTGGAGCGATTGCATCCGACTTTCTGGAAGAATGCCAGCAGCACTTAGTAGTCTGAGCCAGTAGTAGGTTTCAATGTTAATCTGACAAATAAGCAAGTTTATCAACTAGATTATTCTTTGTGCTTCATTACTTTTTCATACTGCCCTTCCTTTGCCATTTCAGTTTTTAGAAAATTTACCCATTCATCCGTGTAAACATAGTCGTCATGAGCTTCATCGTAATGACAGTATTTGAGTGCATCCCAGTCTTGCAAGACTCCTGTTGAGAATTGTCCATTGAGGTAGGCACAACGTTGCTTCAGTACCTGCGGAACGTTAGCTTTGTCCCACTGCGCCCCTGATATCTTGATTCGCCGCCCAAGTTGTTTAACGGTCGATTCAACTGCACCGGAACCAATGGAGACTCCTTCAGCTTGATAGTAGTCATAATTGACAATCCGCTGTCGATGCTTGTTAAGGTAGCTAACGAAATTCGTAACCCGCTCGTGTTGCCAATCCTCAAACTGTGCAATTGCGCCCTCGACATCGCCTTGCCACAAACAGGTTTCCACGGCATCTAAACGTTGCACAGAACCACCCACTTTGCCCAAATTCTCAACCAAGTGATACCAGTCCAAAATCTCCCGTCTTTGGGTCTGGTTGCCAATCTGGGTGTAGACATTCCAGATCCCATCATGCCCATCTCCAATACAAGTCAATGGGTCAGATAAAGACTGAACATTGACCCAGTTGACCAACTGCTCATTGTCTTGAAAGAAGGCAGCAACACAGGACTCGTGCAGATTCACTGCCTTGTAATCTCGCCATTCACTCGGTTGTCCTTGGGGTGTTCGCAATCGCACTTTACCTCCATCGATACTCATCTCCTCAACCGATTCTTCCACTTGCGGTAACTCAAAGATTTGACGATGCACTAACCGTTGTTGAGTACTATGAGAAACCTTTATCCCAGTCAACACTTGAATGTCTTCTGCTGCCCGCTCATACGATTCGTTGGCACTCACCAACAAACAACACTGCTCCAGGTAAGGACTCCATCGCGTGTACGCTGTCACCCCCAGAATTTGAGCCTGTTTCTCACTTACGTGCAGTCGTCCGAGGATACTGTCGAGGCTACGCTTTCGTCCACTTGTAGTGCCGCTGCTTGTTGCAATAAAAAATCCCCGATCTCTGGGCTGACATGTTCGAGCAGATGTCCTCGCACTGCCGCCTCAATGCCTGCCAACGTTTTCACTTGCTCTGGGTCAGTTTCCTCGTACAGTAGAGCAGCAAGGGCACGAGCGTGCGCTTGGATTTGGGCTTTTTTCTCAGCGTCCATGGCAGGTATCGGGTAAAGGTACAATGCTCAAAGTTTAGCGCTACCAGCAAAGCCTAGAACTAAGCACTTTTACTCATTGCAAAAGTGGGATGCACTCCTTAAAATCTCCCTCCTTGAGCAATTTTGATTGCTCCAACGTCCAGGCATGAAAATCAGTTTCATAGAGATGAGAGGCCATATCTTTAAGTTTTGACTCATTTAGCTGTATTCAAATCTGGAGGAAAATCGGGGTCGAGCAATTGTTTTGCAGAGTAGGGGCAGTTTTGGGGTAGGTCTTCATCATCTAACGGGGTTTCCAGCCGTACTAAATCCACGCCTGCCCGATAGGCCTTGGCGATCGCCTCTGAAAAGTATGGTTTTAGACTAGGGTTTTCCTCCAATAAATCATTGATTTCTCGTCTCTGGATTTGAATCGTCACTCGCCAGCTTTTAGTGCGTTTGTCGGGTTGGTAGTGCCATTTCAGTAAATACCCAATTAAAATTCCTAAACGACTCTCTAGCTCTCGACGTTCCTGCTTTCCCAACGACTCAATTTCCTCCACCAAATTGGGAATATCTAAATGCTTAAAATCCCCCTCCTTAAGCAACTTTGACTGTTCTAATGTCCAGGCGTAAAAATCGGTTTTATAGAGATTAGATTGCATCGTGTCCTCCCTCGACTTGACTTTAATTTAGCCTCTAAATAATCCCATCGAACAGATAATCTGTGCTCCGTCTCGCCGTTCCTCCGGGTTGATCACACACAGGGCATCGTGCTCCCGTAGAAAGGTCACCAGTTTTGCCAACTGCTCATCGCTGATGCCTGATTTGAATTCCCGGTTGAGGCGGGCGATCGCATTCTGCTTCAAGGGGTATTGGTTAATCTCCTCGATCGCCCGTTCCAGGGCTTCCCACTCCGTGCCCATTGCCAGTAGGGGGGTAGTTTCGCGGATGTGTTGGGTGTAGGCCATCAGGCGATCGTACGTCCGAGCCGCTGCACTGCGCTTGTTGCCCAGGGTGCCCGCCACCGTCTTGGTTTGTTCAGCAATCAGTTCTGCTCCGCGTGTCACTAACTCATGGTGCTGGGGATGTCGCGGCAAGGGAGGCGTATCAATGCTGCACCGTGCCATGCGTAAAATTCGCATTTGCGACTGAGTGACGCTGTTACCGTCCTTATCCACCCACGCCAGCGCATCGGTGCCACTATCGGTGCGGAGGTACACCAACACGCCCTCTGGATCGGTTCCGGTGGGTTCATGCTCCCGTGTGGAATACACCACATCCGGTAATTTCTCGATCATGCCCTTCAACGCCGGGTTGGCCTCGATCGCACTTTGCCAGATCTGCAACGCCTCCGAGGTCAAATCCACATCGCCTTCGTCGGCTTCATCGAGTACGCCCGATCGCTCGTTGTAGAGATTCAGCAGCATCTCCCGCGCTTGCTCATCCTCAAAAAAGGCTTCATCGGTGCCCACGACCTCTTGATTTTGCTGGAGGCGATCGCGCAACCGTCCTCGCAGGTTAATCAGCCGCTCCACCCCCTCCGCAGGCAAAAACAAATAGCAGAGAATCTCCTCCGCCTGCTGCCCAATCCGGTCTACCCGCCCCGCCCGCTGAATCACCGGACTAAACCGCCAAGCCAAAGCCGTCGGGTCAGCCGATTGTCCCGTGGCTAAGCCCACTTGTTGAATACCCTGGTCTTCCAGCGCTTTTGCCAAATACCGAGCCGTATCAGCAAACTGAGTGAAAATGAGCACCTTATCCGTAGGATGTTGCTGCTGTAATAACTCCACCAGTGCCCCTAGCTTGGCATCCAACGATGGGTTCCATTTGCCCGCCAGTTGCAAAATTCCGATCAATGCTGTGGCATCTTGCTGAAGGTGCTGCTGCAACTCTGGACAAAACAGATTGGCGCGAATCCACTTAAACCGACGCGGGTATTGCTCTTGGTATAAGTGATAGATCTCCGCTGCCCGTTGAGCCATTTGTTCATTGGTACGCCCTTCTGGCGTAGCATCCTGCTGCGGATCAATGTCTTCTTCATCCACAGCCTCAGTCGTATCCTCGGATGTTTCCCAATCCTGGCTCAAGAGTGAATCTTCATCCTCATCGTTGCTCACTTCATCCAGTAAGGCGGCATCTTGGGTACCAATCGGCAGAGGAAGATCGTGGGCGATCGCATGGAGATACACATAATTCCGCAGAATATGTCGCTCCAATGACTGGATAAAGGCAGCACCGCTGCTCTCTAATCGCTTAAATAAATTCGTCCGGCAAAAGCCCATCAACCGTTGCCCCGCATGGGAAAGATTGTCTAATAGTTTTTGTTCTTCAGCGGTGGGTGGTTGCTTGGGTTTGGGGTCTTCATAGAGTCCTAATCCGTAGCGCGGTAGATTGAGGGCGTTAATCACATCCACCACGCGATCGCTGTACAACCTTGCGAAAGGATCAGTCTGGGGGTCACCAATGATGAACTGTACTGTACGAGGACGACGGATCGGGAAATAGGATCGCCGCCCATCGGCAAATTCCAGGTAGTATCGTTCTCCATCCTGCTTGGCATAGGTGTTTTTGATAAAACTTCGGGTTCGCCGCACCATGTAGCGACTCATCAACTGCTGCCAATCTTCTGGTTCTGGACTCTGCTCAAAGGCCAAGAGCGATCGCACCGGGCTAGTGCTATGCCTGCGGCGAAACTGCATCTCACCGCCAATGCTGCGAATGTAGGCTTCGGGTTTAATGCCTAAGTCGGCATCTGGGCGCAAAAATAACTGCAACTGAGCCGACAAGTCCAGATAGGTCTTGTTATAGGGCGTTGCCGTCAGTAAAATACACCGACTGCCGCTTTGCTCAATGTAGTCTTTAATCGCTTGATATCGCTTGCCCTCTTTGTTTCGTAGGTTGTGACTTTCATCAATCAGCACCAACCGAAATCGCGTTGGGACATTGGGCAATTCCTGAATTACTTGGCTCATCGGTACCACTTTGCCCCGCAAGCCATAGCGATCGATGTAACCCTGCCACATTTTTTCCAGGTTTTTGGGGCAGATAATCAGCGTACTGGTGCCATAGTCTTCCTCGCAGAGATGGGCGATCGCCGTCCCTACTAGGGTTTTCCTCAGCCCCACCACATCGCCAATGACCACCCCATTACGCTTACTGACATGGTGTGCGGCAATTTGCACTGCCGCTTCCTGAAAGGGCAACAGTCCAAAACTGGCAGGGGCACGATACTGACTCAATCCATCCCGTGCTTCCTGGGACAGGTGGTACGCCATTTTTAGATAGACAAAATAGGGCTTGAGCGATCGCCCTGCCCAACTTTCATCGATAATTTCCGCTAATTGCTCAGAAATATCCAAGCAAAAGCGATCGTCCCAACGCTCCTCAAACCATTGCTCCAGCTTACTTGTATCATCCCGATCCACCACTTCCACATTGAGTTCACCCTGAGATCTCAGTCCAGACAGGGTCAGATTGCTGCTACCCACATAGCTAATGATGGGCGTGGCGCGGTCTTTGCGATAAATCAGATACAGTTTGGCATGGAGGGGGTGGCGTAAAAATAGCTTGACCTGCAATTTGTGGGCGAGGAGTTGCGATCGCAACCGCCGCAAACCCTCCTCATCAGCGGCACTGGGCGCACCATAGGTGAGTTGCTGACGGAACTCCTGTGCCATCAAGGTTTGCAGTCGAATCGCTTGCCCCTGATCAATCCGCTCTGGCTCAACCCCGATCGCTAACGCTTGCCGTAATTCCTCCTTCGGCAAACGGTACATCCCCACCAGCAATCGACAAGCCTGACCCTCACTACCCTCAAATTGCTCAATATCGGCATCAATTTGTCGCCATCCCCGCAAATTAAAATAGCCCACACAGAAATCAGCACGGTAGGCTTGCTTCAGGTAGTGCTGCAACTCAGGCAGGATAGGTTGCTCAATATTGTCGTAAATACGGGACATGGATTTTATACAGAGCAGGATTTTGGGCTGACGTGATCAATCATATCTGGCAGGTTTTCAAGTGGCTCAGCGCTACCCTTTGCCCTGCTGAGAATCATGAAGTGCAGTCCTACCCATGCCCACGCCCTGGATTTTCAATACCAACCAGAAGCCCTCAAGCACCGTCCCAACAGATAACCTAAGCGGCACAACTACCAGTTAAGCTGATTACTCCTGTAACAAACTCTTGTTTTGAACAGATTCATGAATTGGGCAGAGGTCAATTCATCGGCGGTCCAGAACACTGGGAGATGAAGTGGCATGTAATGCAAATCTAACCCAATCTAACTTAGGAAATTATAGGAGACTGACCATGGCAGAAAAGCTGACTGGCAAAACCGTCGCTATCTTAGTCACCGATGGCTTTGAGCAATCTGAGTTGACTGGACCTAAGCAAGCTCTGGAGTCTGCGGGAGCACGAACCCATATCATCTCTCCCCAAGCCGATCAAGTTCAAGGCTGGCACCACTTTGATAAAGGTGATTACTTCCCGGTTGACTTGCCACTGGATCAGGCTAATCCTGCGGAGTACGACGCTCTGCTGTTGCCGGGTGGGGTTGCCAATCCCGATCAGCTGCGGACCCAGCCAACAGCGGTGCAGTTTGTGAAAGCGTTTGTGGAGATGGGCAAACCTGTTGCGGCTATCTGTCATGGCCCCTGGACGCTGATTGAAGCGGATGTTGTCAACGGGCGCATGGTGACCTCTTGGCCGTCGCTCAAAACAGATCTGCAGAATGCTGGGGCGCGCTGGGTCGATCAAGAGGTTGTCGTCGATCGGGAATTGATTACTAGTCGGAATCCGCAGGATGTTCCTGCCTTCAGCCGTCAATTAATTGCAGCGATTGCTCAGCCCCAACAGGCTGCCACTCGGTAACACTGGCTTATAGCTACCTTTAGTTAGAGAGAGTTAAAGACCATAACCCTTCTCTTGACAGACCTGCTTCTGGGCTACCTATGGTTACCGTAGAGGTAGACCTAATAACCAAGCAACGGATGTCCATGGTCCATAGCCTCTACTGAATTCACGGTTCGGTAGGGGCTATGTTTTGTCGATTGATGCGGTGGTCTGGCAGTGGCGATCTGGATGACCGGCATGTTAGAGCGGTCCGTTGCTTGTCTTGCATAGAACGCTGTAGATATTGGGTTGCGGCAGCGGCACTAAGCGGTTTCGAGAAAAAGTAGCCTTGCACCATTTCGCAGTTCAGCATCTTGAGGTAGTTCACCTGCGTTGCTGTTTCTACGCCTTCTGCAACCACCTCTATATTCAATGCCCGAGCAAGAGTAATGATGGTGCGGATAATTTCAAAACTGCTGAGTCCTGGCTCCATGGTTTGCACAAAGGAGCGATCAATTTTCAGGGTGTGAATGGGGAACTGGTGGAGGTAGCTCAGCGATGAATATCCAGTGCCAAAATCATCCAAACTGAGTCCAATCCCCTTCCCTTGTAGAAACCTCAGGTTTTGCAGGCTGAGTTCATTGTTTTTCATCAGCGAGCTTTCAGTAATCTCAAGCTTGAGATTGCCCGGATCGAGCCTGCTTTCCGTGATAATTCTATCGATTGTTTCTAAAAAGCGGATGCTCTGGAGTTCATAGCTCGATAAATTGATGCTGATGGTTAAGCGAGACGCTGCAGGATGGATCTGCTGCCAAGTCTTCATTTGCAGGCAGGCGGCTCGCAGCACATACTCGCCTATTTTGGTAATCCATCCGGTTTCTTCAGCCAAGGGAATAAACTGATCGGGAGGGATCAACCCGCGTTTGCCATGTCGCCACCGCAAAAGCACTTCAAACCCTACTAGGTCTTCCGTTGCTAATGTGAGGATCGGCTGATATTCCAGAAATAGCTCTCGCCGTTTGAGCGCGTATTTCAGCTCGTTCTCTAAATAGAGCTTATCCATGATCTGCTCATACATTTCCTGGCAGAACAGTTTATGGCAGGCTCGTCCCAACCCTTTAGCTTGATACATAGCAATATCTGCATCGCGCAGCATATCGTCCGCCGACTGATAGGCATTAGAGCCAATCACTACCCCGATACTGGCAGTGATATTCAGCAGATGTTCTCCCACTAAAATGGGGCGTTGCAGCCGCTCTTGAATGCGGTCGCTGATCAGAACCGCTTCCTCTTCTCCGGCAATTCCGTCAATTAGAATGGTGAATTCATCGCCTCCCAATCGCGCCACCAGATCGGTTGGCTGGACGGCTGCTACCAAAATCTCGCTGACTCGAATCAGCAGTTCATCGCCGACCCGGTGCCCTAAGCTGTCATTGACGCTCTTAAACCGATCGAGATCAATAAACAGTAGAGCGAACTGACCGTCTTGCCCACGATAGGCTGCCAGCAATTGGCTTAGCCTTTCGGTAAAAAAAGATCGATTGGCAAGCTGCGTCAGGCTATCGTGCTGGGCAGCATAGAGCAGTTTTTGCTCGACGAGTCTGCGAGCGCTAATATCTTGCAAAATACCGTCTACTCGCAAGCGTTGCGTGGACTCATCGAGCTGAATTTTGGCGGTGCAATGAACCCAGTGAACCTCTCCATTCCCATCAACAACGCGATATTCCAACTCGAAGGAACCGCAACCAGGAGCATCCACCAAATGCTGCCGTACAGCAGCTCGATCGTCGGCTGCAATCTGCTCGATCCACAGGTGGGGGGCAGCAATGAGATCATGAGGAGATAATCCATAGATTGTTTTCACCGATGGGTTGAGATACAAAATTTCAAATGGGTTCAAACTGGCAGACCAAACAACCTCTTGCAGGGCATTTAAGGTTTGCGTGAGCCGTTCTTCACTTCTTTGAAGCTGCAGTTGGGTTTGCCGCAGTTCTAGATGGGTTTTGACCCGAGCCACCACTTCTTGCTCCTGAAAGGGCTTTGTAATATAGTCAACTGCTCCTAGCTCTAAACCCCTCACCTTATTTTCAACATCGGTCAGGGCGGTCATGAAGATAATTGGAATTTGGTGAAGATGAGGGTCTGCCTTGAGACGGCAGCAGGTTTCAAACCCTCCAATTCCCGGCATCATGATATCGAGCAAAATTAAATCGGGGGGATCTCGACGCGCCTGCTCTAACGCCCGTTCTCCATTAGTGGCAATGGCAATTTCAAATCCAGCATCACTCAATACCTCCGAAATCACCGTCAAATTGGCTGGGGTATCGTCCACAATCAGAATTAAGCTTTGATCACTAGAAAAAAATGTCATGCTTGGCTAAAAGCGATACTCAGGGGTAGTAGGAGGTTGTGTTGACTGATACTAAATTGGCATAAATATTACTTAACATGCCCTGAAATCTAGCATAGGTCTCCAATGCAGTAGTCGCCGCCTTCAGGGCAACCAACGCCTTGTACGAAAAGGCTTTCGGCTGATATCTTCGCTCCTGAATTGAGGGTTCTCCTTCTCCGTAATGCGCTACAGCATCTAAATATTTCCGTATTATTGCTGGTTCGACAAGGCAAGTTCCTACCTTTAATTGACGAAGAACTCCCGCAGAATTTTCTAACTCAGAATTTTTAATCCAGTTGATGGGCGCTGTGGTGAGGGTTTATCGGCTGCTGTTTGTTTTGCCATCGCGCGCCATCGCGTGTTTATATTTAGTGTCTAGTGACCGTAGATAGGATGAACGGCCAACTAACTCGCTCAGAGCGGTTACTCCACGGTATTGCTTCGGCAACGAACGCTCTATTAACTGTTCAACCCCTCGATACAGCAATCAACCAAGCACTGAGGTATCTTGGGCAAGCCACGCAGGTCGATCGCCTCTATGTTTTCCAAAATGGACATTGCCCGGTGACAGGTGAGCCAACCATGTCTCAGCGATGGGAGTGGGCGAATCAGGGAGTGAAACCTGAGATCGACAATCCTGAGCTGCAACATCTCCCATACCGCAAATTCTTTCCGCGCTGGTATCAGGAGATGAATGAAGGTCGTGCGGTACACGGCTTAGTGGATGATTTTCCGGAATCAGAGCGGGATATTTTAGAACCTCAGGGAATCCTATCGATCCTGGTCGTCCCGATTCAGATTCAGCAGCAATTTTGGGGCTTTGTCGGATTTGATAATTGCCAGCAGCGTCATCAGTGGACTGCTACCGAAATCTCAACGCTGTGGGCTGTTGCGGGTTGCTTTGGTGGCACCATTGCCCGCACCGAAGCCGAGCAAGCCCTGCAGGATCTCAACCAATCCCTAGAGCTGAGAATTGAGCAGCGCACCCAAGAGTTGAGACTCGCTAAGGACCTAGCTCATCAAGCCAATCAGGCCAAAAGTGAGTTCTTAGCCAATATGAGCCACGAGCTGCGGACGCCGCTGAATGGCATTCTTGGCTATGCCCAAATCCTGGGGCGATCCAAAACTCTATCGGAGAAAGACCTGGATGGCGTCCGGGTGATTCACCAATGTGCCTCCCACTTACTGTCCCTCATCAATGACATCCTCGACCTGGCCAAAATTGAAGCCCGTAAACTGCAGCTTTGCGAGACCTCTTTGCATCTGCCGTCGTTCTTACAGGGGGTTGTCGAAATCTGCAAAATTAAGGCCGATCAAAAGGGCATTGCGTTTTTCTATCAGCCTAGTCCGCAGCTTCCCGCAGGGATTGAGGTTGAC
This sequence comes from Synechococcales cyanobacterium C42_A2020_086, assembly GCA_015272325.1. GTDB lineage: Bacteria > Cyanobacteriota > Cyanobacteriia > Elainellales > Elainellaceae > JACYLU01. Next base: position 10,107 of record JACYLU010000013.1, read on the forward strand.
GAGCGACGGTTGAGACAGGTGCTGATCAATTTACTCGGCAACGCCATTAAATTTACCGAACAAGGGTCCGTTACCTTACGAGTCGATGTTGTCGAATGCGCTGAGCAGCAGGTCAGCCTGCGCTTTGAAATCATCGACACTGGCATTGGCATCGCCCCTAGTGATTTGTCGAGATTGTTTGAAGCCTTTGAACAGGTTAGCGGTCAGAGGCAGACCGAGGGAACTGGGCTAGGTTTAACGATCAGCCAACAGATTGTGCAATTGATGGGCAGTACTATTCATGTCAATAGCCAGTTGGGAGAAGGCAGTCAATTTTCATTCACTCTTTCGGTGCCCTTGGTCCAAGATTGGGTTTCTCGTACCATTGCTCAGGTGCATGGCGCTCGCATTGTCGGGTATAGCGGTCCGCGACGCACCATTCTCATTGTGGATGACCGTTGGGAGAACCGGGCAGTTTTGCATCACTTCCTGGAACCGCTTGGGTTTAGCATCCTGGAAGCGCCCCATGGGCAAGCGGGGCTAGAAATCCTGTACCGCGACGCACCAGACCTGTTAATCACCGATCTGGTCATGCCGGTGATGGACGGACTGGAACTGCTCCAGCACATTCGACAGTCGCCAGCACTCAGAACTCAAAAAGTGATTGTGTCCTCGGCGTCGGTTTCGCACCGCGATCAGCAGACCGCTCTGGAGGCAGGCGGGGATGCCTTCCTGGCCAAGCCAGTGGATTTTCAAATTTTATTGGATCTGCTAGCCGAACACCTGAACTTGACCTGGTGTTATGAGGCTCATGCCGACAGCCACCCCTCTGATGCCTTAGCAGATTCCGCTGGGGAGCTAGCAACCCCACCTGAAGCGATCGTGGTTCCCCCTGTGGCTGAGCTGCTCACGCTTCTAAACCTCGTTGAATGCGGACGACTGAAGCAATTTCGACGCCGACTCGAAACCTTAAGCGCTCAGAATCAGAGCTACCGCGACTTCACACTGCCGCTTCTATCGCTAGAAAAACAGTTCCAGGTTGATGCTATTGAAGCCTTACTTAAAGAGTACCTAGAAAAGAGTATCTAGGCGAATCGAATGCCTGAGCCGCGATGGTGAGGTCCTGGTATGCTTGGGAATATATCTTGCAAGGTAGTCTGAGCTGAAGAGCTGAGCTGAAGAGGCTGCACCCGTCTCGGCTGACATCGAAAACACAGAAAGAAAACACAGAAAAAAGGGCGGGTCATAACCCACCCCTCCAGGAACAGTGCCTATTAATAGCTGTCAGGATTACGCTCAAGCCTGACGGAGGAACTGCTGCTGCCACAGCCAGTTGGTCCGGGCAGCATCTACTTGCCTACACGGGTTGCCTACACTGGCACAAAGGTTGTGCCTGCCACGGCCGTCAGATCCGTCGCGTTCACCTGATCCAGAATGGCCAGGGTTTGAGTACCCGATTGAATCAGGGTACTGCTCTCCTGCTGAGTCAGGGTGAGCTGATCCGCCGTGATGCCGCTGAGACCGAGGCGATCGGTGCCGACGCGGAAATTGAAGACCGTATCGGTACCGGCATCTAGTTCCAGCACGAAGGTGTTGGCTTCGGCTTCGGCGGTATCGCTGCCCACCAGAATGTCATCTCCAAGTCCGCCCTGCAGGGTATCGCCACCGCCGGCTTGCAGCAGGTCAACTTGGTCGCTACCTGCCAGGGTTTCTGCCTCAGGCGTGCTCTGCACTAGATTGGGCAGGGTATCCCCGAACAGGGTGCGATACATGATCTCGTAGATCTTGGTGTTGTCCAGGGTGCTAGGCAGGAGGTCGGCGTTGAGACCATAGGTTTTGGAGACAATGCTGCCGGGGAAGTCGGGGGTGCCCACCCAGCCGATGCCAAAGGGATAGGTGTTGCCGTTGGCGGCGGGTTGAGAGACAAAGGGTTCGGTGCCGAGTCCAGTTTGACCATCGAGGGGGTTGGCAACACCATCTTCGGTGGTGGGGTTGGCTGACACGGTGCCCACTGGTTCATCAGCAGCTTGCGGGTCCCGCACTTCTAAACCACCGGCATCGCTGTCCGCGGCCGTGATGACTAGAGTATTGGGGTCTTGCTCCTGGACAAACTTCATAGCAATGCCGATAGCGTCGTCAGCGCGTTTAGCAGCTTCGATGGTGCCAGCCGCATTGTTGTTGTTGGCGAAGTTGTCGGTGCCTTCTTCCTCCATCACCACAAAGAAACCGTCTTCGTCTTGGGAGACAATCGCCAAAGCTGCCTCCAGCATCTGTCCGACCGTGGGCGGGTTTTCGTTGCCCGGCTGCCCATAGAGACCGAGTCCTTCAGCGGCGAGCACTTCCTCGGGCTGGTCGTTGTAGGTGTCTTCGGCAGCAAAGATGCCCAAGACTTTGGTGGTGCCTTCGGGCAGGGCTTGCAGTTCCTCGAGGGTGTAGACCACGGTGTAGCCAGCAGCTTCGGCTTCTTCAATGAGGTTGCGTCCATCTTCACGCACTCCTTCTTGCCCAAAGCGCCCGGTGACGCCCGTGGGCAGGTAGTGGATTTCGCCGCCACCGAGGATGACATCGACGCCTGACTCGACGATTTGGGCGGTGATGCCGGTGAAGTCGCTGCGGTTTTCCACGGTAGCGAGGAATGCGCCGGTGCCGGGTTCAGCGATGATGCCGGAGTTGATGATGGCTGTGGCTTTGCCTGCTGCAATCGCCTCTTCCATAATTGTGGTGCCCGGCTTACCCGACAGCGACGTAAGCGGATTGCCGTCTTCATCTAGACCGAAAGATCCCGCCGGAGCCTTGACGCCCATGGCATGGGTGACTGCACCCGCATTGGAGGTGCCGGTAAGCTGGTTTTCCATATGCCCCAGGTAAACCCCGGCGTTGGTCATACGGTCCCAGTTGAGCCGACCGTCGGGACCATAGTGAACGAAACGAGCCGCCGCATAATGGGAGGGGCTGGTGCCATCGGGGTGGATGAAGATGACGCTATTGTTGTTCTTGGCAGGAGGCTCGGGCGTGTCGTCGCTAGAAACCGCTGCATCGATACGGGCATCACCGACATCTGCGCCAGCCAGATCCGGCAATTGCAGCGCCCCTGCCAACTCAGGAGCCAGCAGCAGATCGGCATTGCTGATCACGAGCTGGTCGTCTTCCACTGTGACACTGCCAGGAGCACCCAGATCAAATACAATCTCCAGCGGATTAGTATCCAGCGTGTCGGCGACAAAGAAGCCGCTAGTGGTTTCCGAAACGCGCTCCGGGTCGAAACCAATCGAGAAATTGCCGATCGTGATTGGGGTTGCCGCTGCACCCAAGTTAAAGGTAACGGTGCCCGAGTGCTCGATCGAGCCACCAATGGGGGTGAAGGGGGGCAGGCTGAACTGGAAGTCGGTGGCGTCGGTGATGCCAAAGCCAACCTGGAACTGATCCGAAAAGGGTTCGGCCTCGCTCTCGGCTCCCACAAAGGTTAAGCCAGCCGCCGATTCCAGCAGCGGCAGATCCAGAAATACGCTGGTGACACCTGAATCTACGGTGAAAGTCGTCATGTCATCATCTCCGGGTTCAGTGGGTGAGGGAGAGTCACCTGAGGGAACACCGACACCAGGAGCAAGCTGTAGCGGCTCGTTCAGCTCCAGCAAAATCACTTCGTTGTTGTCGATTGCCGGCGGACGACCGACCGAGAAAGGATAGTTATTGTCGTTGGCGACAAGCAGCGTCGTGGCATCAATCACCAGCAGGTTTTCGATGGTCACGAAGGGCATGGCATAGGTAGTGCTGCCGTCGTTGTTTAGGTCATCGGGATCCGAAATATTCAGCAGATCCGCGACTTCGGTTTTGGACACAAAGCCGTCTTCGTCTTTTTGGGAGAAATCCACCTTGTAGATTTTCTTGAAGGTGGCGGCCCCGCCCTGATTGCTGTCACGCTCGATTACCAGATATTCGGTGTCGTTCACCGGCGTGAAATCACCGATGGCGTAGCTGGGGTCCTCTAGCTTGTAGTAGCCCACTAGCTCTTCGGAATACTGCTTGGTTGCCACATCAAACTGGTAGATGCGCAAGGCATTGCTGGGGTCGCCGACCACCGAGCCTTCCAGCAGTGGATAGAGTGTCGTGCCATCTGGGCTAACCGCCATGCCCTCAAAGCCCCGCGAGCGGCTCAAGTTGGCCAACGTTTCGCCTGCCAGCACCTGCGGGTTATCCGGCGACTGAACCTCGGCCTGCACCGCCTGATCGCGTACCTTGTCACCCGTGGCGGGAAAATCGGTGAAGTAACCGTCTACGCCCAAACCAATAAACTGGCGATACTCCTGCGCTGGGTCGCCGTTGTAATCGCGGGCGAGATAACGAGCTTCATCACGAAACGTATAAGGATGCACCAACAAACCGGCTGCATGGGCATCTTGAACTAGTGTCGTCGGCTCAGTCAGGGTTTTGTCGGCATCGTTCACCGCCCCATCACCATTGACATCATCTGCTTTACCATCGCCATCGGCATCAGTTCCTTTCACGGAAACGATCATTCGCTTCCACGGTCCAATTCCGTCGGCATAGGTCGCGACTTCTGCTAAACCTTCCGGAGTCCGCAGATCGCCGTAGGTGCGCTCGTCGCCACTCAGCACAAAATCGTAGGGCTGATTTTCGACCAGCGTACCGTCTAGCTCGATGTCTGCCGCGTCGAAAAGCTGCACTAGCGGCACATCGATTTGCTCGTTCAGCTCTTTTAGGTTGCTCACCTCAAAGGACTGGATAAACACCGGCGAATCCGGCTGATCGAGACCGTTCTGCCGCAGAATTTCCACCAGCGGCTCTTCTAATGACAAACCAATCGAGTCGTGGTAGCTGGGGTGCTTGGTCTCGGGGTAGATGCCAATCGTCCGCCCTACTTCTTCACCTTTGCGCTTGGCTAGATCAATCACCTCTTGCAGCGTCGGAATTTCGTATAGCCCATCGAAGAAGGGACTGCGGAAGGGGAACAACTGCTCGGCTCGCAGGGTTTTGATTTCTGCCAGGGTGAAATCTTCCGCAAACCAGCCGGTATACTCGACGCCGTCAATGGTTTTAGTGGTTTTGCGATCGGCAAACTCGGGACGCTTCTCGACGTCGGTCGTCAGCGATAGCTCATTCTCGTGGCGAGCAATCAGCACGCCGTCTTTCGTCGAGACGAGATCCGGTTCAATATAGTCGGCTCCCTGCTCGATAGCCAGCTCGTAGGCTTCTAGGGTATGCTCTGGCAGCAGGCCGCTCGCCCCCCGATGCCCAATTACCAAAGGCGCATCGCCGGTTAAGGTCCGCAGATTCGCGAGGTTCGGCGTCGGGATGGGTGCCTCTAGCAATTTGCCGCTGCTGTCGAAATGTAGTAAATAGGGACCAAACTCATCGCCAATCCACAGGGTGCCATCTGCCGCGACCACCAGCGACTCGATATCGAAATCCGCCCCGGTCAGCAGCCGCTCGGGGGTGTCTTGGTTAGTAATCTCAAAAGGAATTTTGCCGTCAGGATCGGAAAGCTGAATGAAATCCAGCACCTCCGGCGTTCCTCCGTCCGCATCGGAACCACGAAAGTTGGGAGCAACACGATAAATACGCAGCAAGAAATCAGCGCTATTGGCCTTGCTGCCAAAGCCGTTATCGGCCATGAACCAGAAGTTGTCTTCATCGGCAAACTGAACAGCACTGAACCCCTGAACCGGTTGCCCTTGGGTAAATGGCCCGGTGCGCCCATTGGCGGAAACAGCTGCTCCCGAGGGTGGGCCTTCGGCAAAGGTATCAGCGGGGAGTGATGCGAATCCCTTCAGTGTGGTATCTGCCATAAATCCTCAGTGACGTGCATGTGCGAGGAATCAAAAATTCCGCCCACAGCATCCCATGTGGATATTAAGAACCGGCTATGATTCTCCGAAGGAACGATTTAGGTCTGATTAAAACGAATCGCAGTTCAAAATTGCTGATAGAAAACAAAAGTTTCCGTGATTTCTGCAATCGGTGCAGCGCTGTGATCGCGGGTGTTCTCTATTAATGCAATTAATATTCATGCCATTAACATCCATCCCTGCGTCTAGGCTTCAACTTCCCCGTTGCCGTTGGCTCGAGCGAGGACGTCCTGAGTGAGGTAGGCGGCTGGGTAGATCGCTTTCGTCGTAGATTTCGCCGACGAGTTCTTCCAAAATGTCTTCGAGCGTAATCAGGCCGACGGTGCCGCCATATTCGTCTACAACAATGGCTAGATGAATGCGCTGCTGCAGCATTTCCTTTAGCAGATCCGCCACCCGCTTCACCTCCGGCACAAACACCGGCAGATCCATAGCCACCGTGACTGAGGCATCTTGATCACGGCCGTCGCGTCGCAGTGCCTCTAGCGCCTGTAGTGCCCGCTTCAGGTGGACAATGCCGATAATCTCGTCCTTCGACTCCTCCTGAACGGGAATGCGTGAGTAGCCAGTTTCCAGACAAAGATTAATCAAATCTTGCAGGGTGGCTTCATGGGAGATGGTGCGCATTTCAACACGGGGCTTGACGACATCGTAGGCGGTTAATCCGTCCAGCATCAGGGCTTTATTGAGCAGCTGCCGCTTGTCGAGGTCGAGCTGCCCCTTGCCGCCCAGAACTTCAATCATCAGCTGCAAATCCTTCACCGACTCGCCCTGCTGCACCACGTTCCCTTGAAACAGACGAATGGCACCCTGAGCAATACCTTCCAGCAAATAGGTGATGCCCACTGCCGACAAAATTCGCGACAGCCAGTAGATCGGGCGCACCACCACCCGAAAGATTGGCATGACGTTGTTAATCGCCAGGGATTTGGGCGTGATTTCCCCGAAGATCAGCACCAGGATTGTGATTGCGACCGTAGCGCTCAGTACAATGGCTTCGTTGCTGCCGAACCAGAGAATGAAGAGATTGCTGGTGAGAATCGCCGAGAAATTATTGACCAGGTTATTGCCAATCAGCAGCGTCGTGATGAACCGGGCCCGATTCTCTAGCACCAAGGTAAAAATTCCACCCGGATCGCCCTTTTCCTTGATTAGCGCCCGTAGCTTCAAGTTATCGAGGGCCGTAATCGCGGTTTCCGACCCCGAGAAGAAGGCCGAGAGGCTGAGCATTAGTACCAGGACACCCAGATCAATCCAGACATCTCCGAGAAGGGGGTTGGCTTGGGCAAGAACGGGCAAAAGGTGAATCAGTGGGGGAATCACAGGGCAGCTTAAGGTCTCGGGAACGCCGTCAACACGAGGATGAAGAAACCAAACCAGCCAGAGGGCTATTCTGAGATGATAACCTTCTCTGGAAGGTCCCGGTGGCATGACGACCGTTCAACGACCGCAGAGGCAGCTAACCGTCGGTCTTCAGCAGGTAACCCATGTCATCAATCCGCAGCGGCGTCTGGGGGAAGTCGGTTTGGGTGCGGTTGCGGATCAGCACAACGCTTTGGAAGAAGTCGTCGAGCTTGGGAATGCCATTGGCATCGAGGGCGACTGGAATAATTCTGCCGCCGACAAAATCGCCTTCAGCGTTCATCTGGACTGTCAAAATCAGCGAGTAGCCGAGGGGACCATCCGTTGCCAGGGTTTGGTAGCCCATGAAGTTACCGAGGGAATAGGCGATGAGTTTGCCCTGATACAGCTCCATGGCACGCGGCACATGCGGTCCATGCCCTAGGATCAGATCCGCTCCTTGGTCGATCATCGTGCGAGAAAACTGCACCAAATTACCGCGATTTTCGCCGAAGAAGTACTCGGTGCGGTCGTGGGTGCGGGTTTCATCGGAGCCTTCGGCACCGGCATGGACTGAAACAACGACGATCTTGGCCTGTTGCTTGGCCTCCTGCACTAGGGCACTGGCGGCGGCCAGGTCATGCATCGAGTTGTGATCGTCTAGATAGCTAAAGCCAATGAAGGCCACCGGCACGCCATTCGCCGTGGTATAGACAATTTGCCCCTTTTGACCTACCGCCTTCATGCCCGCTTGCTCGATGTGGGCAATCGTGTCAGCAAAGCCCTGATCGCCAAAATCCAGCGAGTGATTATTGGCCACACTGAGCACATCAAACCCCATCTCCTTCAGCATCTGGGCATACACCGGCGGCGTACGGAAAGAAAAAGTCATATTCTGGCTGGTGTCTTTGGCGGAATAGGGGTAATCTGTCAGGGTGCTCTCGAAGTTTGCAAAGAGAATATCGGCACCCTCAAAGAACGGACGAATGTTGCCGAACAGCATCTGTCCCTCTGCGGCTAGCGCTTCTCCGGCTTCGGTAGGCAGCGAGTTGCCCGAGCGCCCCGAGTAGTTGGAGCCAGGAATTAGATCGCCTACTGCTTTGATGGTTACGGCTACGTCGGTCGTAGGGCTGGCAGTTGGCACCGGCGGGCTAGGAGGTGCGGCAACTGGGCTGGGAAAGGCAGCAGTGGCGGTATCCACGGGAGTTGTCTCCTCTGATGGGGTTGTGCTTTCCTCAGCGCCCGGCACGACATCGCGAATCACAAGCCCTAACCCCACAGCGGCACAAATGGCGGCAGCAACGGGCAATGCGCGTTTGGTATCCAGCCAAGGACCCTCCGATCGGCGCGGCTTCTGAACTGGACTGTGGCGGACTGGGGGAGTCGCGGTGGGCTGAACCTCAGCCGCTGCCATTATCCGAAAGGCCTGTGTCCAGGCAGGGACGTGGTCGCCGCGCTGCCGTCCGTAGACCCGCAACACCCGAATCCCAGGGGCACCCAAGCAGAGGGTGACGGCGTAAACCACCCGCGAGTAGGTCTGGCGCTCTGGCACGAGCATTCCTTCTAGCAAGACGTAGAGGCAGTCCCCTTTGCGGATTGCCCGCACCTGAATGCCGCGAGTACTGAGCGCCTGATTAATGAGCTGGGCAATCGCGTTAGCATCGCCTTGGCGAGCGCGGGTCAAGCGAGCATCGTGATTTCCTTGCTTGCTGTGATTTTCATGCGTCTCGTGCTTCATAGAGGCTTCCCCCACAACTCGGTCGCAGACGCTTAATTATACGCTTGTAGAAAATAACTGCAGCAATAGCCGCTGGTTTTATTGGCTTAAACTTGCCCTAAACGCCAATTCCCCCACAGTAGCCCGTTACTGAGCTGTTATGGGGGAACCGGGTAATTTACGTAAAAAATCCCTGCAAAAGATGAGAAAGCGGGTGATGGGATTCGAACCCACGGCATCAACCTTGGCAAGGTTGCGCTCTACCACTGAGCTACACCCGCGAAAATCGCGCATTTACTAGAATGCCAGGTTTTACCTCGCTTGTCAAGCCTGGCGTGAAACTGATTTTGCCTCAGGCTGAGCCTTTTCATTCTGCCACATCATTCTGCCACAGAGGATCACCGGTTGCCTAGAAGGACATCAGGGCATGGACCTAGCTCAGGGTAGGCGTATACAAGAGATTACAAGACCGCACTACTCATCTGCTGTGTCACTTGGCAGGGCGCTCTTGAGTGAACTGGGCAGCGATTGGGCGTTGTTTGCTCCGATGAGGTTATTGCTGTGCCCATCGGGGTTGAGGGCCCGCACCTGACGCATCAGACTGGCCATTTCAATGGCTCCCATGGCGTATTCCCAGCCTTTGTTGCTCTTGATGCCTGCCCGCTCTAAAGCCTGCTGCATGGTATCGGTAGTGAGTACCCCAAAGACCACCGGCACCCCAGTTTGAAACCCAGCAGCGGCGATCCCTTTCGACACCTCGGCTGCAACATAGTCAAAATGGGGCGTCGAGCCACGGATCACCGCCCCTAGGCAAATAATAGCGTCATAGCGACGCGTGAGGGCCAGTTGGCGAGCCAGCAGCGGGATCTCGAAACTGCCGGGAACCCAGGCATAATCGACCTGAGTGCCTTGAGGATCGGGATCGATTCCGTGGCGCTTCAGGCAATCCTGACAACCTTCCAGCAGCTTGCCCGTCACCAAGTCGTTGAATCGACCAATGACAATCGCAAACCGTAGGGAACTTGTGTCAGTAAACGTGCCCTCGAAAACAGCCATAACGTTGCTTTAATATCCAGTGTTTTTATGTCGGGTGGAGGGTGCTCTTCAAGGTCAGTGAGACCGCGTCGGTTAGACCACAAAGTAGTTCAGCCCGCCTACCAGTAGCACCAGCAACACCCAGACGCCCGAACCCAACAAAATCAGCCGCTTGGACTGATCCCAGTTTTGAGGGGAGGCATAGGCAACGGGCACTCCAATCACCATCACAAACGACAGAATCACCAAGGCAGCCAACGCAATTTGGAACAGAATGGACATTGTTTTCCTCCCAGTACAGCGAAAAGCGAAGCGGCAATGTATCGGAAGCGATATCCTGCCTGCTTCCCTCCTGATTTGACCCTAGCAGATCTTGGGACGTTTGCAGCACCTTGCCTGCAATCAGTTGCCCGCTTTAGGCAAGTTTCCCGCCAGTTGGTGCTGTGGCTTGCCTGCTATTTGTCCAGAATTTGTTCAGAATTTGTTCAGAATCGGTGACCGCCTATTCAGCCTGCAGGGTTTCCACGGGAATCAGCGTGACCTCTAAACTCACAGGGCGACCGAGCTGCTGCTGCAAATAGTCCCGCACGAGCTGCACCTGATTATCGGTGATGCTGCCGGGTTGAGTGGCCACATCCATACTGACCAACAAACGATTGCCTCGACGCCGGACTTCAAAGCGGCGAATATCCCGCTCAGCGAAGGTGCGGGTTTCTTCAGCAACAATCCGTCGCAATTCATCCCGGATGCGCTGCTCGACCACCAGGTCTTGAAATGAAAGTCCGAGCGGAATCGCCAGAACAGCAAGACTGGTAAAAGCCACGATCAACCCCCGCTTTGCCCGGGCAATGGAACCATAGCGCTGCAACAAAAACACCGCGCTGCCGCTAAAAATAATCCCGACCAAGTTCGTGAGAAACAGCAGCAGTGAACCGCCCGTGACGGCCGGCAGGCGATAGGCGATGCCTATTCCCACCACGCTCAAAGGCGGTACTAGCGCCACCGCAATGGCCACACCAGGTAGGGCATCGGAAATATCCCGGCGCGACTTGGCGTAGGCTCCCGCTGTTCCTGCTGCTAAGGCAACCCCCAGATCCAGCAGAGTCGGAGCAGTACGTCCCTGAATTTCAGGGGTCAGGGTATTCAGCCCTGTGAGCCGGCAGATGGCTAGGCTGATCAAAATCACAAGCAGTACGCCCGTCACCACCGACAGCAGCGATCGCTTCAGCAGCCGGCGATTTCCCATAACGACCGAAAACGCGATGCCCAAGATGGGACCCATGAGCGGAGCCACAATCATGGCACCAATAATCGTGGCGGCACTGTTGGCCAATAGTCCGAAGGTAGCAATGGCTCCCGACAGTGACAACAGCACATAGAAGCTTAGGGACGGTTCCGCCGAGCGCCAGAGGCTACGATTGAGGCTGGGCAGCGGCACAGGTTTAGAGGTCAACCATTTCCACTCGCCGCTGTTACTTTTGGTGATGCCCTCTAGAAACTGTCTGGAGCGAACCAGCCCCCGTTTGAAGGAAAACCACATAGGTGATGAATCATGCTGTACGTCAATCGATGCTATCAGCTATCGGACTCAATCTCATGCAACATCATGCTAGTGCAAAATTGTGGGAGGTAAAGCAAGGTAACCCAAGCTGTCAGTCCCTTGGCAGACCGACCTGTTCTGATTTTCCTAGCTCATCTCAACCCGGACTTCCCAATTCAGCTCAGCATCGGTTAACCGCAGGAATTGGGGGAGCAAGCCGCCCCATCCGATATTCAGCTGTTTTGCACAATGGAATGGAAAGCACTATTTAATGAGCAATACCTGGAGGACACGACGATTATGGATCGAGTAGCTGATGGTGCAACGGGTAGCGAGCAATCTCAGCACCCAGAATTTTGGGATGGACAGGGATGCGCCCTCTGTGAAGCAGGAGATTATCAGACAGCACTGCAAGCCTTTGACAAAGCGATTGCCCTCGATAACCGCTTTTGCAGAGCCTGGAACAATCGAGCGAATGCGCTATGCGGGCTGAAGCGTTACGCAGAGGCACTGGCGGCTTACGATCGAGCCGTAGCGCTACAGCCTGACTATCATCAAGCTTGGTTCAACCGAGGGTTACTGCTGGCAGAGATGATGGCCTACGGCAATGCCCTAGAATCCTATGCGCGAGCCATTGCCATTCAGCCCGATCCCCGCTACTTGCATGCCCAGGAAGACCTGTGGTTGAAGCAAAAGCTGATAGCGACGACCATCTAGGACCTATATGCACCGATAGGGAACTCTCGATCAGTTCAGCGGGAGTTCCGCTCGGCAACCAGCATCTCGGCCACCATTTCCGGCAGATCGGAAAGGTCAGCATAGCCCGATGCAACGGGAATGGGTGTGACAAAGGTATAGCTCGGGTCGCATTCGCCGGTATCGTAGACCTGAATCACCCACTTATCGGGCAGCCCTTCTAGACCAATTTCGACGACATACCAACTTTCCCCGATAAAGCGAGCCGAAAGCGGCGTGAACCATTCTCGATCGTCGCTGGCAACGTTCCATTCATTCATTAAAAAGTCTAAGGCCAGTGCTTCAGCTTGGGTGGCGGTGAGGTCCATCATCTCTTCTCCTCAAGAGAGTTAAGATATTTAAGAATATTTAAGATGTTCAATGTCCAAGACATTCGTTAGTTGCTTCAGAGTCAGTTTTAGGGCCGAATGCTCTGCTGCCAGAGGCGCTCTAGGAAAGCAACTCGCTGATGATGTTGAGCGTTGCGGTAGATGCAGTAGTGTTTATGACAGATAATGCCCAGGAAGAAACTAAGAGGGGCGGAAATTAGGCTGCCAAGCAACAGCTGAGTCATCACTTGAATAGGTTGTAATGAATATTGTAATGAATGGGGTGAGGCTGATGTGTGAGGGCATAAGAGAACAGGAGAGCGAGCAGCATAGACGGACGGAGCGGCAGACTCCGAAACATTTGTCCGTACAGTCTCGGTGGTAATTGTTTGGTGGCTCACTGAGTTGAGGGGCATAGACGATCTGAGCGACGGTGAAGACGGGTGGTACCACAGCCCACCAGAAACCAACAGGACCGGACTGAGAAATCCTAGGGTGAGCAACCCCAGGGTAAGCGATTCCAGAAGTTTGTGTTTCATTGGGTTCACCTAGGGGTGGAGGGATTGGCTGCTGAGCCTGTACTGGTGCTGCGAGGACAAGTTTGCAGATCCTGCTGAAGTAACACCTGAACTAGGGATGACTGTAGAGCTGACGGTAGCGATGGCTCTGAGACAGGAGACAGTCCAATCCAGGCGGCAATGGCTTTCGGATCAAATCCCACCTGCCGCTGGTTGCCCACCTGCATCAAGGGACGGCGAATCAGCAGCGGTTGCGCCACAAGCAGTGCTAGAGCTGCCTCGGCATCAAGCGATTCGGGCACCACATCGCCTGCTTGAATGGCTGGGGCAGATCGATTGAACCAGTCCGGCACGGGCAATGCCTGTAGAAACGGCAGCAGTCGCTCGGGTGTCCAGGGAGTGGTCAGCAGATTGCGAGCATCGACGCTGTGCCCGGCTGCCATCAGGAGTTGCTTTTGCTTGGTGTTGTTCATGCAGCCTGGTTTTTCGTAGAAAATCACGGTGACCATGGCAGTTACTCCTCCAGTTACTCCTCATTGTCGGGGGGGTGGGTCAAGACATTAAACACGGTTGCGGCCCCAAATTCCCTGCGGGAATCGATGGCACTGACGCGAGCGGTGATGGTGGTAGCGGTATCTAAGTCGCCCAGCCTCGCCAACACCAAACCAGAGGCAACATAGGCATTGAGATACAGTCGGATCACCGGCTCTTGCTGGCGCTGGATGAGAATCGGTGCGAGCTGGTTCCAGTCGGTCGGCAACGCCTCGGACTGCTGGATCTGATGCAGTACTGCTTGAGCAGCCTGTAGGGCGAGCACTGGCTTGTGCTTGTAAAAGAAGTAGCGGTAAGCCGACACCAGCACATCGAGATGCCCGTCTGCTAGCGTTAGCGCTTGCTGCATGTAATGTTCAGACTGAGCGGTGTCCTCCCAGTGGGTGGCCGCTAGCCAGAGCAACTGCTTGATAGTGTCGGGGACAGCATACCAGGACGCCGATCCTCCGCAAGCTGTAGATGGCAAAGTAGATGAGTTCGACACAGTTTGTAAGGTAGGGTAGAAAGCATCAACAGGATGATTTACAGGCTAGCTCTGGAAATGAAATCAGTGAATCAACCGATGAATCAGTAGATAAGCCAGAATGAATTGTATGGATCAACTAAGATGGACTTGGAACACGTTAGGATTTAGAACACCGTTAGGATATAGAGCAGCGTAAACAGCACAATCCAAATAATGTCCACAAAGTGCCAGTAGATTTCTGCCATCTCCACTCCCACATGCTGGGCATCGGAATAGTGCCCTGTTTGCCGGGAGCGCCACAGCACACCCAGAATCAACAGCAACCCCACAAACACATGTAAACCATGAAAGCCAGTCATCAGGTAAAAGCAATTGGAGAAGATATTGCTGGTGAGACCGTAGCCGAGGGTGAGGTACTCGTAAATCTGACCGATCAAGAAAATGCTGCCCATGAGGGCGGTGAGGATATACCATTTGCGGAGTCCGGCGACGTTGTTTTGCTTGATTGCCGTATCGCCAAGGTGAATCACAAAACTGCTAGACACCAGAACCAGAGTATTTAGCGTGGGTAGTAGCAGTTCTACCTCGGTGCCCGCAGGGGGCCACTCGGCAGCTCCACCGCGCAACACTAGGTAGGCGGCGAAAAAACCGCCAAACATTAAAGACTCAGAGGCAAGAAAGGTCAGCAGGCCCCAGACGCGCAGATCGGCATGGGATTCGGCAGCCGGCACGGGGTGGGGGGGCTGGGTGGAATCGAGGGTTGAACCTTGCATAGTGGACATAGTGATGGGAAAGCGGAGAAAAGAGAGTCGGCATCCAGTTGGCATTCGGCCGAGGTTAGTCCAGTGCCAGGATCGGATTGCTGGCAGGTGGTGCTGAGGAATCATCGGATGAGTCGTTGGCGTCGGGGTTTGAGTCATGCGATACCCCATAGCCCATGCCGTAGTCGTAGGGGCCGTGGGTGACAACCGGCAGCACCTCCCAGTTTTCGACGGGCGGCGGCGAGCTAGTGGTCCACTCCAGAGTCAGGGCGTTCCAGGGGTTATCGGGCGCTTTGGCTCCGGCTATCCAGCTCCAAACCGCATTGATGAAGAACGGCAGCACAGAAATGCCTAGCACAAAGGCTCCCACGGTGCAGAGGTGATTCAGATTGACAAACTGCGGATCATACATAGCGACCCGACGCGGCATGCCCTGCAAACCCAGCTTGTGCATTGGTAAAAACGTCAGATGGGTGCCGATAAAGGTCAGGACAAAATGGAGCTGCCCCAGCCGTTCATTCATCATCCGCCCGGTCATCTTAGGAAACCAGTGGTAGATGCCAGCATAGATGCCAAACACAGAGCCGCCAAACAGCACATAGTGAAAATGCCCCACTACATAGTAAGTGTCGTGCACATGCAAATCGAAGGGAGCCGTGCCTAAGGTGACTCCGCCTAAGCCGCCAATCACAAACATTGACAGCAACCCTAGAGCAAACAGCATGGCACTCGTAAAGCGAATCTTGCCGCCCCAGAGTGTAGCCACCCAGCCAAAAATCTTAACGCCCGTAGGCACCGCCACAATCAGCGTAGATACTGTGAAGAAGACACGCATCCAGGGCGGTGTACCGCTGGTAAACATATGATGTACCCAGACAAATAGCCCCACAATGCAGATAGCAAGGCTGGAGTAAGCAATGGCTTTATAACCAAAAATCGGTTTGCGGGCATGGGGCGGAATTACCTCGGACATAATGCCGAAAATTGGCAAAATCATTAAGTAGACTGCCGGATGTGAATAGAACCAGAACAAGTGCTGGTAGAGTACAACATTGCCGCCGGCATCGGGCTTAAAGAACGACGTACCAAAGTTAATGTCAAACAAGAGCAGTACCAACCCTGCCGCCAACACTGGTGTAGACAGCAGCGCTAGCACCGATGTAGCCAGAATCGCCCAGCAGAACAGGGGAAGCTGAGACCACTGCATGCTCGGCACCTTCATTTTGAGAATTGTGACAACAAAGTTGACTGATCCCAGAATAGAAGACGTGCCTACCAGCACAATGCTGAGAATCCATAGTGTCTGGGCGGTGTTAGCGGTAATCAAACTCAGTGGCGGATAGGCAGTCCAGCCGCTTTGGGAACCACCAAAAAGAAAGCTGGCTAGCAGCAAGGCACCTGCTGGGGGATTCAACCAAAAGGCGATGGCATTCAGCTTGGGAAACGCCATATCCCGAGCACCAATCATCAGAGGAATCAAGTAGTTACCAAAACCGCCAATGGCTGCTGGCACGATCCACAAAAAGATCATGATTGTGCCGTGATTGGTCATGAAGGCGTTGTAGAGATTGGGATTCAGAACATCGGGATCGGGAGTATATAGCTCGGTTCGCAGAGCCATCGCCATCAATCCGCCAATGAGATAAAACACAAAGGATGTGACGAGGTATTGAATTCCAATCACCTTGTGATCAACATTGAACCGAAAATAGTCGTACCACTTCCAGGCAGCGGGATGCTCCGTCGCTGTCGAGGTGGGGGATGTTGTATTGGAAATAATTTGGGTTTCCATGAATGAATCCTGGACCAAATGACTGAGGATCAAAAAACTCGTTTACGCATGAGAAGCAATTTGATTTTGCTGTAGCCAAACTGCAAACTCATCGGGATTATGTACAATGATTTGAGTGCGCATACTGCCATGATAGCCGCCGCACAATTCAGCACAAACTACAGGATAGGTGCCTACTTTCGTAGCAACAAAGTGCAGCTCGGTGTTTTCCCCCGGAATCACATCCTGTTTGAGACGAAACTGGGGAATCCAAAAAGAGTGAATGACATCTTGCGCCGTGAAATTGAGCTGTACTGACTGTCCAAGCGGCACATGCAGTTCTCCAGAGACAATGCCGCTGTCTGGATAATTAAAAAGCCAGGCATATTGCAACCCGGTGACGTTAACCGTGAGGTCGGCAGAATCCGTTTGCCCCGCGGCCGCGCCAATCCCATACTTGGCTAGAGTGGCAGGAGCAGCCATCAAACCGGAGTTTGGCTCAAGAGAGGCAGCCACCGCGTCGGGGGTGAACCAGTGGTGCGGACGGGTGTGGTGATGGGCTACCATTCCCCCAGCAGGAGCAAACCCGCCCATCTGCGCGTACACATCCACGCTGTAGATGCCTAACCCGATGACGATAATTGCCGGAACCGCAGTCCAGAGAATTTCTAGAGGGATGCTGCCTTCAATGGGCAAACCGTCGGTTTCATCTCCTGAACGGCGACGAAATTTAATAATGAAAATGATCAGTGCTCCCTGCACCACTAGAAACAGAGCTGTGCCGATGGTTACCATGACGCTAAAGAACCGATCGACCAAGGGAGCTTGCTCTGAAGCCTGTTCGGGCAGTAACCCATGATGTTGACCGACCCAGAGGCTAACCAGGGTAATTACAATACCAGCCAGC
Organism: Synechococcales cyanobacterium C42_A2020_086; assembly: GCA_015272325.1. Classification (GTDB taxonomy): domain Bacteria; phylum Cyanobacteriota; class Cyanobacteriia; order Elainellales; family Elainellaceae; genus JACYLU01. Next base: position 27,625 of record JACYLU010000013.1, read on the forward strand.
AAGGTGAGAATGGAAGCAGGAATTTGTTTCATAAGGCAATCCCTATTGGGTCGTGCGCCAGAGATAGCGGCTTGGGGAAGGCTGTGCCGCACCCTAGGCAACACAGCCTCATGGAAGGACTATCTCCGGTTAAACCATCCCAAGCTAGGAGAAACCCCCAGCGACGGTTCGTAGACTGAATCGCAACCCTGAACCGTCCGGCTTGGGCAGACTACACACCTGTAGCTCTACGTTTGCAGCTAATTTTGCGGCTACAGCGTTGGCCAAACACCTAGCAAAACCCAATCAAGAACTGCGGAAGGTGGTCCTGACAACCACTGCCTCGCCAGCATTACTCTCTCCAGCATTATTTGCTGGTTCTGTTGTTTGAAGCGTTTCAATTCCTTGCTTACTCTCTATACTAAGTGAGTTTAGTTCTGTTGTTTATTAAAAAATGCTTTGGGTTTGGACGCACCTTGCAAGCCAGGACGCCCAATCGTCACTGGGACCTCCGTCTGCCGAATCGTATTACGCTATTCTCTACTGCTACTGGCTTGAGGGTTCTATTCTGCATGCTCTCAGCGCAGAGTTGCGTCGGGGTAACCAACGGCTGATTAGCACCCGCCCTCTTCACTGCAGCATGCTGACGGGACAGGCGCTACAGCTGCATCTTCAATCGCTGCTTGAGTCTTTCAACCACTACAGCACCACGCCTATCCGAGGGTTCCGGGACATCGTTGATGTGTCGCTGGCTGATTCCCCCTGTCCGGTGGCGGGGTGCGCCCTCAACCTGAATAGTCTTCCGGAGGAGCTGCTGTGACGACCCCGCAAACCACCGAGTCAACAGCTATAAATCACCAATAGAGCCGGCTTAGCAATCGTCCTATCCATCACTCATCTCGACGCGATAGGCGTGGACCCTTTAGCTGCAGAACAGGTAGTGTAGATAGCGCTCTCTACTTCGTAATGCTACTGAGTTTACAAAGGACGATGAATTGTTTCTAGTGAGACAAACTATTACCCAATGACCTACCTCTTGCTCAGTTTCAAGTTGCCCAGTATCGTATATCAAGTAGGCTTTATTCAGTTGACTGGCTCTAATGTGTTGGTTCGGTTAGTTACCACGGTTTTGTAGCTCTGAATGGTCTGCGTTTTGGGTGTGGCTGTAGCGCGGTTTTAACGTTTGACCCGGTTGCGTCTGCCTTGGCGTTAGCTCCAGATGACTTATTCCGTCTCTAATCAACCAATAAGTTCAATGAAAAACGGAACCTCATCTCCCATATCGGCAACAGAACCAGACTGGAGCCGAGAAAAGCTCCGTCGATGGTGGGACCCAAGCCGTCAGCTTTTGAAATCAATTCGCTGCTACCAGAAGTGGCAAAACAAGGGCGGCATTTTGGGCCTTTATTTCTGCAAGCTCAGTGTTTTAGAGCATCGCTTTTGGAGCATTGTTTCGGGCGCAGATATTCCTATCAACTGTCAAATTGGCGGTGGTTTTTTACTGGTTCATCCCAATGGGGTTGTGATTCATCCCAAAGCTCACATTGGTTGTAACTGCACGTTTCTGCAGCAAGTGACCGTTGTGGCAGGGGTTAGAATTGGTGGGCATGTGGATATTGGAGCTGGGGCAAAAGTCATCCGTCCCGTTACCATTGGCGATCATGCCCAGATTGGGGCAAATGCTGTTGTTCTCCATGATGTTCCTGCCGGAGCGACAGTTGTGGGTATCCCCGCTAAAATTGTCAATCTTGCTGCTATGGACTAAAGAAACCGCCTCACTGCCCCAACCTAACTCTATTGGAGTCGCTAGTTGGAATCATTAGAAACTGGTTTGCTCCGAGCTAGACCAAAATCAAAGTGTTGACCTGCTGCCCTAATGGCGATCGGCTGCTGGGGTGCTTCAGGAATCAGATTGGACCGTCAAACTAGGCGGCGAGTCCTCCACGCTGACTGGAGGATTTCCCTAGCTGTTAGGGTTTTAGAAACCTTTGCAAATAGTGCAGCAATTCAGGCGTTTGCATCACCCCTTTGATGCGACTTGCCAACTCTCCTTCAACAAAGAGCATGGTAGTCGGCAGCGATGTCACGTCGTACTCTGCTACAAGCTGGGGATAGTTTTCCGAGTTGATCTTCACGACCTGCAATCGATGACCTACCTGAGCCTTAACCTGCTCTAGAATCGGGGCAAACTGCCGGCAGTACTCACACCAAGGGGCATAGAAGCTGACCAGAACTGGCGTTTTGGCATGAGCAATTAAATCGTGCAAACTGGAAAACTGCTTCTTGATCGCCATCTGCGCCTCTCCCTCAACTTGGCTTGTCATCGGTAACTCAGGATTTGTGACTGAGGATTATCCCCAAACCGGATGCAGCCCTCAATTTTGCATTGCCGCATTCAGCTCGTGCAGCAGGGCAATTTTACCCTGTTGTTTGGCGAGCTGCAGAGCTTGGTTCATGTCTTTCCCTGCTGCGTCATAGTTACTCAGCCTGCGATGCGTGAGTCCTCGATTGAAATAAGCTTCGGCATAGTCCGGCTGCAAGGATAGAGCCTGATCGTAGTCTTGGATTGCTCGGGGATAGTCCGCCAATGCAAAGTAAGCATTTCCGCGATTGTTATAGGCCACAGGCTGATTCGGAAGAATTGCTAGGGCTTGATTGTAGTGATCGATAGCTTCATCAAATTTCTTGAGTTGGAAGTAGACATTACCAATATTGTTGTATACCTCAACAAATTTGGGATTAATATCCAGTGCCGTATCATAATCATCTACTGCCTCTTGATAGGCTTTTAGCGCCAAATGGGTACTTCCTCGGTTGTTGTAGGCTTCGGCATACTTGGGGTTCAGCTCAATGGCTCGGCTGAAGTCAGCTAGCGCCTGTTGATATTGCTGCACAGCGTAGTAGGTATTGCCCCGATTGTAATAAGCCTTGGTGAACGCCGGGTTGATCGCGATTGCGGTCGTATAGTCTGTGATGGCCTGTTGGTAATTGCCTGATCCATAGTAGGCATTGGCGCGGTTATTGAGTGCCTCTGCATGGTCAGGGTGCTGGCGGATCACCTCGCTATAGACCGCAATCGCCTGTGGATAGTTCTTGGTCTCTAGAAGCTGATTACCTAGCTGATAGGGATCCGGTTGCGGCTGCTCTAGGGGAATATTGCTCTGCTGAGCTGGCAGGTCATCGGAAGGAGGATCAGGCATTGGCTCTGACGAGTTGTCTTCCGAGGTCGGTTCCAGCAGCTCAGGCGGCTGCTCGCTGGCCGGTTCCCCGGTGACTGCAGAGGTCTGCTCCGTAGGCCATGCTTGGTCTGGATCGTGCTCAGGGGTGTTTTCTGCAACGGCTACCATGATTTGAGTCGCTGGTATGTCTGGAACTGCTGGAGGCGGATTATCCTCCGTGGGGTCTTGCGGATCGGGCAGGCTAGGGTCATCCGGCTGAGCCATGAAGATAGCTAGCACAACCACCACAAGCAGAATGATGAGCAACGTAGCCATCCGAGTCTGGGAAAGGGTTAAAACCAGAGGCAGGAAACCGCTCATTCGGTTCGGTGGATATCGTTCTAGTGGGGTTGAGCGATCCGTCGATCGCTAAATTGCAGGGGGTCTGCCTCTGGAACCGGGTTCAAAGAAGGATCTACAAGGATCTAGGAAATGACGAGCCAGTTGGTGAGATCCGTTAACCCTGCTCCCCCGAGATCTGTCGAGAATTCGCTGGACAGGCGGGGCTGGCATCCACCTCTTCCACTTTTCTGACTCGGCGGACTAACAGAATCTCTTCTTCTCGTCGAATCACAGTGCGCACCGGCGCAACACACACGATACGCTGGGCTGGCGAGATCGGGAAGGTATCCCGGATGTAGACCTTGTCCTGAGATTTGGCTACTACATAGCCCATCTGTGGATCGGCGACGATGCGGACCACCACTGCTTCATCGGCTTCACCCACGCGATCGGGCTTGGGAGTCACCACAATCTCAGCGGTCTGCTGGCCAGCCGGAATCCAAACCTCTTGGGCTGGACTCAGCGTGTAATCGCGATCATAGGTTGCCGTCCTCAAGTGACTATCCTGCACCAGCTCATACCGGACGCGCACTCCACCAGCAGGCGCAGGCTGGTTAATCCGAATTTGAAACTTGCCACAAACGCCAGGGAGTGGATAGGACGGTTCAACTGCATCTTGCACCGCATCAATGCGGACTTCTCGACTTTGAATAGACGAGGGGAACGGGGATGATACTGGCGGTTCAACGGGCGGCTCCAGCAACAGCGAGGTATAGAAGCAGCAGCTAGAGTCAAAGGTGTGTCGCTCTGCATAGAAGATTTGCAGTTTATAGGACATGCCTTTCTTTAACACCAGGTTGAGGCGCTCGTCGGCTTGTTCGATGCCCAGATCCCGCCGCAAATTGCGCACCAAGGTGTCTTGTTCGTAGGGTAAGCGCAGATCGAGCGTTTTCTCGGCGGTGCGGTGCAGCCCTCCTAGATCAATGACCAGCAGATTGTCGATGAAAACCCACAGATCATCGTCACCTTTGAAGTGGAAGAACTCATTGCCCTGATAGGTGAAGGTGCTAGTCACCTCCATGGTGAAGCCGTAGTTGTGGACCTTGGCCTTCAGCTCTCCGTTAGGTTCTCGGTTCCATTCAGTGTAGATCCGAATCAGTTCCTCTCGCGTCAGGGGGGTGCCATCGGGATGGGTGAGGAAGGCGCGATTGGCTTGCTTATCCTGAAGGTTCCGGTCGATCACCTCGGCTCCAATTGCCGTTAAGCTGCCATCGGGATTGAACATCTGGTCGTAGAGATTACCCAAGGTATCTTGGCACTCATCCAGCGGGAAAAAGGGATTCCGCTCAAATTTGTACTGACCATGCTCATAGACAAATTCGAGGGGATAATTATGGATAGTTTTGTAGGGCCCTGGGGATCTGCCAAACCATTGATTGAAATGCTCTTCCCCGGTGGTAGTGAGGCGTCGGTTGGTGGGTCCATTGTTGTAGTTCGGCTTCCCATCTTGACCCAACTCAGCCTGAACAATGCCGGTTTCAGGTTGGGGAGCGGGTTCCTGATGATCGAAGCGCCTTGGCTCTAGTCCAGTCACTTCACCTGTGAAAGCGTCTCGCTCAAAGTCAGGATGGTTGACCGGAAAGTCCCGAATGGTGGCGAATAGCGTGATCGTGCTGGGATAGCTGCTCATAGCTCTGCTCTGTGGAGAAATTCGTTGAAGAGACGACCTAATGCTGCTCGTTTAACTCTTCTCAATGAAGGCTCATCAATGAAGGCTCAATAGAGGATCTGGTGATCGGCAGCGAGCGAAAAACCCTGGATAGATTGCCACCCGCTGCCTGAACGGTTTAGTAACCGTTTAGTAACCGGATTTAGTAACCGGAGTTGCTGGCTGCAACCTCACTCAACTGAGTGGTGTTCACCGGGCAAGCGGGGCTGGCATCCACCTCTTCCACCTTACGAACCCGACGGATCAGCACAATCTCCTCTTCGCGACGAATCACCGTCCGCACGGGAGCAACACAGACGATATCTTGCGCAGAACGTCCGAAGCTGTCGAAGCTGAGAGCGTCCACATCAAGCGAAATAATCTTGCTCTCTGAACTCATAGTGGGATGACTCCTAGATAAATCGGTAAGTTGGTTAGTTTGAACGGAAACGTATCATTGGGGAGTTTCTTGACAAAACTCCGAGAACTCAGCAGTGCGGCCTGCTCAACCGCTTACTCCAGACCAGTCGATAACTAGCCAGATCCAGAAGTGACCAATCGACTGGGCACTATCAGACACTGCTCAGCCAACTGAATCGCCGATCACACCGGTGGCTGGATAGCAGAACCGTTCGCTTGGCAGTGCCTTCTGAACATCAGCACTATGGAGAAGCTCATTGCAACCAAACTAATGAGGATTCAGCATCCTGAGAAGCTCATGTCAACCTGTTGAAAACCGAAGGCGGGCTTTCTGCCATCGCAATACTCTAAGACTGCCTTAGAAGCCGACGCCCACCGGCTGAGATTGAGCAGGCGATTCTGTCAATTGCACTTCGCTCAGTTGAGTAGTGTTCACTGGGCAAGCGGGGCTGGCATCCACCTCTTCCACCTTACGAACCCGACGAATAATCGTGATTTCCTCTTCGCGACGCACAATCGTTCGGACCGGAGCCACGCAGACAATATCCGTTGCCGGGTTCCGGGAGAATTGGTTGAACGAAAGAGAATCGATATCCAGAGAAATCAGTTTGCCATTAGGGGTGGTTTCGCTCATGGTTGTGTCAGGAGTTAAGTCTCTGTACACACAGAAACCTACCAAGCTATAACATCATTTGACAATCGGTCCGCTGCTTTTAAGCGAACAAAAATTGCAGAAATTTTGGCAATGAAATCTGAAAATCTTAAAAAGTCAGTTTTAGGTTAAAGAAGAGTTAAAAAACTGATAGTTCTAAAGGCTAGCCCAGCACCAGTTTGCTCGAAGTAAAGTGTCTATGGATACGTACCTATAGTGACCAATCTACCCAATTTTGTTAAAAGGTAAGACAGATGTTGAGCGAAGTAGTGTAGTTTTTGTTAGGGGAAATACATTAGACTGAGAAGTAAGATATTTGCAAAAAACAGGTTAGATCATTGCCGCAGCGTGCCGAACACGACAGCTATAGTCTCACCAAAGTTGATAGAGTAAAAAATTGACGAGAAATCAGCTCCATGAAAGCGCCACAAATCCTCTATGCGAGCGCCATGCAAGAATCACAAAGCCATTCCTCACATGCGCATATCTCAATCTAAGCCAATGCTCAAAGCTAGCAGGCAGCTCCATCCAGAATAAGCAAAAAGTTTAATCCTCGGCAGAAGCTAGCGATACCTCTTGGATTGAGCTGGTTTCCAAACCCCGACTTTGAAAGTAAAGACGATAAAGCTGAGTAGTGATCCTCGTTTGAATTCCATCAAATTCAGCAAGCCCCATGTTCTCTAGACGGTAGGCAGACAGCGAATCTAGTCTCACTCCTGGTTCAGCTTGCAAGACCTGCTGGAAGGCCGCCGCTAGAGCCGCATCGGAGGTCAGGTGCAGCCATTGCTGCTGCAAATGCTCGTGGTAAATGCTTCGTGGAGTTGCAGCGGTCTGCCAGAGTTGCTCTAGGGTAAGTTGCTGCTGCGCGAAGTGGTAGAGGGCGACGGTCGTCAAATACGGATGACCACCCACTAGGTGCTGAAGAGAGGCGGCCATTTGCCATCCGTCTCCATCGGTTCGCCAATTCAATCCATAAAGTCGGGCTAATTGTAGGACTTCTGTTGTCTGAAAGGGAGGCAGTCGCAGTGATAAACCCATCTGCAGGAGGAAGGGTGCTACCCAGGGCATGAGGCTGTCCGTTGAGTAGGACAGGATGAGTCTCAGCTTTTGCCACCGAATGGACTGACGAGTTTGCTCATACAACGAGCCGAGGAGGGACAACATGTCCTGGGCAATGGCCGGATAGGCGAACATTTGCTGCAACTCGTCTAGGATGAGCACAATCGGGCTATCGATCCGCTCCAGCAGATAATGCTCGAAGAACAGCTTGCAGCTCAGCTTACTGCCGATTGCGTCATCCCAGTAGTGATCTAGGACGGGAGACAGGTTTAACTGCCGACAAAGGCTGCTGCAAAACCAGCGTAGAAACGGCCGCAGTGAGGTCAAGATAGAGACTTCGGCATCGTGCAAGTTGAGATACACCCTCTCGTAGCCCAACGTATCAGCCCGGGCTGTAATCTGGTTCAGCAACGAGCTGCGACCAAACCGATGAGGACCGCTGATCCGCAGCAAACAGCCAGTTCGGGTTATTTCCTGCATGGCTTGGGCTTCAATCGGTGGTCGAGGGAGATAAAACGGAGAGTCGGCCGAGAGCGGTCCACCCGGGAAGCTCATGTCTGTTGGGGTTAAGGGCTGAAGCGTCAGGACGCTCGAGCTAGACGGAACAAAGGAGCGATTCGAGTACTGCTTGAGAACATAGGGTAAGTTGCGCTTTGTGACCCGTTGACCCAGCGCTTCCGAAAGCTCTTTCCACAGTTGAGCGCCGACTTCTTTCAGGTAACCGCTGACGTAGCCCAACTCCTGTTCCATGCCGTCGTAGGCTGTCCCTTGGAGAGTCTTTAACACCACCTTCTGTTCAATCGGACTGAGCAATCGCTGGAGATGCTGTTCCACTACCCAGAGCACATCCTGATCCGTCATGACCAACGGCACCTCAAATGGCCAATGATTTGCATTTTAGAGGAAGAACAGAATGCTAGTTTGTCATCTGTTTCTAATTGTCATCTGTTTCTAATACAGAGGGAACTGACGACTCTGCTGATAACTCTGCTTGATAACTCTGCTGAGGGTGGTGCTCGTTCACCCAATCCGCTGTTCTAGCTGCGTAAAGCAATTTTATTTTAATAAGAAATAATTTAGCTGGGCTTTACTTTATCAATATGTCTAATAAAGAACGAACATAAACTGTGGGGAGCGAGAGATGAATCATCAGAGATTAGCATACACTTAAAGACTGTATCGCTCTGCTAAATAGAAATTAGTCCGCCGTGGGCAGTTTTGATAGATTGAGTCAAGATGGTATGAGATTGATGGGGGAGAAGATGGCGAATGGCGTCCAAAAATGAGCTGCAAAATGATTTGAAGGACAAATTTGGGGTTAACAAGAACATCAGTGAGGTTCTCAGTCACAAAGAATGCGAAGAGCTGCTACACCTGCTACAACGGGAACCAAGCGTTTTGAAGCTGGTTGCCTCCTATGCGGAAAAGAACAACAGCCTAGGACGAAATAATGCTCACTACGGCAGGGCACGCAGCCAGGCAGAGCGCAAGTTTGCTGCTATTCAAGCCAGCTATCTAGAGTTAGAGAAATCGATCCAAGCCATTAAGGCAGACAAGATCTCGTTGGAAACTAAGAAGGTTGCGTTGGAGCAGAAACAGAAAGAGCTTGAGGCTGAAATTCAAACGTTGTCGCTTCAAAATCGCTCCTTGGCGTCTCAGGTCCAAACCTTAACGACCCACAATGATGAATTAACAGATGCCAATGCCCAGCTCAAGAAGGAAAATAAAGATCTCAAAAACATTGTTGATCAGATCAGGCTGCGGCTGGCGAGGGATACAAAGCTGCTGCTTCAGTATGAAGATAGCGAGATTCGGAAGGCTTTAATTCGACTGTTTAAATGGACACTGGGCTAGGGCAGCAACAGAGAACCCGATGAACAACAAACGCAGTTCTCCAAGAACCTTCAACGGCATGAGTTATCGCGAGGTACAACGCGTGAACTCCACTAACCGCAGCCAACTCTCCAAGGATGAGCAGCAATGGCTAAAGCGCAATGGCTGTAGAAATACGGGATGGGATAACATCATCTCTCTCTACCAAAAAATTGCGGAACTGCTTGAAAAATCCAGATTCGCAGACATGAGTCTGGAAGAGCTATTTTTAGAGGCAGATCGGATTGGCAATAAGTATCTCTCTGCGTCCGAAATTGCGGAGTTTAATCAGCAGTTTGCTCAGGAAGTGGCTGAGATTGGAGAACTGGTTGACCAGCAGTTTCCTGATACCGAGATTGAAATCGTTGACTATAGCCAGCGTAAGCCGCTTTCTCAGCGAACTCAACGTAAACGATCGCAGAAAACCTATCGAACCCAATCACTCTAATCAACCATTCTGATGAATCTTGAGGATAAAGACCTAAAAGACTTATTCAAGCTTGCCGATCGGATCGGTCGACAGCACTATCACAAACTGACGCAACAGGATCTAATCGACTACAAAGCCTTTGATCGCTGGCGTTACGTCAATGGTGATAGCGAGTGTGGCACGACTCCAGAAAGCCAGCTTTGGGCAAAAGAACACTCCGATGCCCATTGCCCGATCTGCGGAACTAAATTTTCCGAGTGCGGCGGTCGAACGATTGACCACAAACTGCCGCGATCGCAATATCCCTGGCTAGCGATGGAGTTTCAGAATTTTTGGGTGATCTGTCGAGCCTGCAACCAAGAAAAGGGAGAGATGCATTGGTTCGAGTATGAGCACTACATATTGATTCATCATCCGGATCGCCTAGCAGACGTGCAGCTTGCTTGCCCGACCCAATTGCTCAAGTCTCTGAAATCATGACAACCCGAGAGCCTGAGAGCAATGCAACGTAGCTTTCAGACCCGCGAGGACCGAACTATTGGCCGCATGATTGAGGTTTTTGCAAGGCCTATTGGGACGCCGTTTGAGTACCGCTCAGACAGTTCAAGGTTCGCAACGTCGCGGCGGCGGCGTAGTTGCGCTGAGCGGCAATATCGGGAGCAAACACCGTGCCCGACTCGTTCAGGGGCGATGCCACACCGCAGTAGGAGGCCATCTGGTTGATTAGATCGTTTGCCCAGTGGTTGCTCACGTCGGAGAAGCTGCCGGGGGCTTGAGTGGGCGCGAGCTGCGGAGATTGTCCTTGCAGGCGTCTGCCGTATTCAGCCGCTCGGCGCAGCACCGCCATCAGTTCGGCGCGGGTCACCGGCTGAGTGGGACGGAAGGTGCCATCTTGGTAACCGCTGACGATGTTATTGTCTCGGGCGAATTGGATTCTGGCAGCACTCCAGCGCGTAGCACTGACATCGGAATAAGGAGCGGCCGTAGCTTGCGTGGGCAGATTCAGGGTGACGTTGGGCAGACTGGCTAAAGCACCCAGCACCATCGATACAAGCTGCTCGCGGGTCAGAGATTCGCGGGGTCGGAAGGAATTGTCCTGGAAGCCGGAAATAAAGCCAATCTCGACAGCTTGGTTGATCTCTGCTAGATAAATATCGTTGATGGTATCCCGGAAGCGAGCGGCAACGGCTGGTGCCCGAGGGGGAATGACAAGGCTACCCACCCCCTCTAGATTGCGTATGTCAATCGTTGGTGGGGTGCCATCATAGGTAAGGTACACATGCCCGAGGGTATTGTCGCCAAAGGCTCGCTTGGTAAATCGCCAGCCCGATTCCAGATTGATTTTGGCAAAATTGTTGGTAATGCCGTCCGTACGCCCGATCAGCAGGGCAGGCTGATTGCGACCGCTAGGAGCACCAATGAGCAGCATGTCGCCTTGGTGACGGACTACACGCAAGCTATAGCGCAGCCCCAAATCCTCGCCGTTCAAGCGAATGGAGTAGCCGTTGCTGTCCATACTGCGGCCGCAGATCCCGGTAAAGTCAAAATTGGTCAGCAGCGGATCGACCTGCACTGGGGAAACGCCTATCTCCCGCCAGCAGGGACGACGATCGGACAGCTGCTCTAAAATTAGCAGCTGATGGGCATTGCCACCTTGCATTGGCGCAGCAATCGCTACAAACCTACTTTGATCCACCTCGGCCTGCTGAAACCGACTCGCCCAAGCCGAAGACTGAAGCACCATGTTACCGAGAACCGCAGTGGTGGCTGTAATCACCAAAGCTGCAACACGAGATATAGGAGACGACATAACCCGTTTGAAAGAGTAGAGGGGACAAGGAGTTGAGATCAGCCATAGAACAAGCAACAGTCATAGAGTAAATGGCAATGTCGCAGTGCTCAGAATGATCTCGAGAATCTGAAGTCAAAGCAGGTGAACGAATACGAAAAAGATAAAAATTCTGCTAAATCGGCAGTCAATCTCAATGAAGACAAGGACTGACTTTAGCACTAAATGTTTCCTACGCTGTTTTCACGATAGCTAGCATCCCTAATCCTACGGAACCTCAGCTTTCGCTTCATCAAGTTTGCTATACAGCCGAGAGATACCACGGAGACCGTTCTTAAATAGTGATCTCCAGTATCCGCCTGATCGATCCGTTACCTGCGGAAGAAACAGACCTGATTGACTGCCAACACGGTGAGCCGCTCCCCTTGCCTTTTAAGAAAAGGATTTGGGAGGGAGGAACATAGACTCTTGTCAGTCAATAAGGGGACAGACTCATGGATTGATTTTTGTTCGTCAATTGTACTGAGGTCGTCAGCACCGCAACTCTTCCCGAAGCAGGAAATCGGCTCGACTAGCGGAAGTTCCGGCAGAATAGGAGATGACCCTGCTTGCTCTATCGAGTTCTCACTGAGTTCTGGCTGACCGCCTGTGTCTGAGTCTGTGCCCCACTCGTCTTCGTCTGCTCCCACCGAATCGCTGCAAGGGGTGGTGGAGCGGCTTACCTATTACTCAGAAGAATCGGGCTACACCGTGGCTCGGTTGAAGGCACCGCGCACCAGCGAACTCGTGACGATTGTGGGCAGTTTTGCCAGCATTCAGGCGGGACAGACCCTACATCTAGAAGGCACTTGGCGCGATCATCCCAAGTATGGGCAGCAGTTTCAGGTGGTGCGCTATCGGGAAACCAAGCCAGCAACGCTGACGGGCATCGAGAAGTATCTGGGCAGCGGCTTGATCAAGGGCGTAGGTCCGGTGACAGCGCGGCGAATTGTGGCTCATTTCGGGCTGGAGACACTAGACATTATCGAGCACCAGATCGAGCGGCTCAGCGAAGTGCCGGGGATTGCCCAAAAGCGGGTGCAAATGATTCAGGCCGCTTGGGCAGCGCAAAAGGCGATCAAAGAAGTGATGCTGTTTTTGCAGGGGCACGGGGTTTCCACCACCTTTGCTGTCAAGATCTACAAGCAGTACGGCGACGCCGCGATCGAAACCGTGACGCGCAATCCTTATCAGTTGGCGGCGGATGTTTATGGTATCGGCTTTGTCACCGCCGATGCGATCGCCCGCAATCTTGGGATTCATCCTGGCTCCGAGTACCGCTACCGCAGTGGCATCTTGCATGTGCTCAGCGAAGCCGCCGAAGAAGGGCACTGCTTTTTGCGGCAGCCGGACCTCGTGGAGCGGGTGGTCAAACGGCTTGCTCTCAACGATCATCAGCCGGACCCTGCCGAGCTGACGGCCCTGATCACGCAGATGGCGCTGGATGGGGAATTGGTGGTGCAGAGCGAGGGCGATCGCCCCGAAGATCTGATCTGCTACAGCCCGCCGTTTTACGGTGCAGAGTTTAAGCTGGCAGAGCGGCTATCGCTGCTGCTGAGTGAGCCGCTGGCGGTAGATTTGGCGCGAGTGCAGCGCTGGATCGATCGCTTCGTGGCAAAAACCGGGATGATGCTTTCAGAGCAGCAGCGGCAGGCGGTGGAAATGGCGGCACAGTCGCGGGTGCTGGTGCTGACGGGCGGACCGGGCACCGGCAAAACTTTCTGCACGCGCACGATTGTTGCCCTCTGGAAGGCCATGGGCAAAACGATCGCTCTGGCTTCTCCTACGGGTCGCGCCGCTCAGCGCCTCAGCGAAATGACGCGGCAGGAGGCATCCACCGTGCATCGGCTGTTGGAGTTCGACCCGGCGACCTTTAAGTTCAAGCGCGACAGCGACAACCCCATTCCGGCGCAGGCGGTGGTGATCGACGAAGCCTCGATGCTGGATCTGTTTCTGGCAAATTCCCTGGTGAAGGCGATTGCTCTAGATGCTCAGCTCTTGCTGGTGGGCGATGTGGATCAGTTGCCGAGCGTCGGACCGGGGAACGTGCTGGCGGATTTAATTCAATCAGGACAGGTGCCGGTGGTGCGGCTCACTGAGGTATTCCGGCAGGCGCAGACCAGCCAGATTGTCATCAATGCCCACCGCATCAATCAGGGGCATTACCCGAAGCTAGAACCCGTGTCGAACCAGCCGCAGTCGGACTGTCTGTGGTTGGCGGCTCCCCAGCCTCAGGATGGCGTGCAGGCAATTCGAGATTTGATTGAAGCGCTGATTCCGTCCCTCGGGTTTGATCCAATCCAAGATGTGCAGGTGCTCTGCCCGATGATTCGCGGCGAAATGGGCACGCGCAATCTCAACCAGGTGTTGCAGCAGATTCTGAACCCACCGCAGATCGGCAAGCCGGAGCTGGTGCGGGGTGGCACAACGCTGCGGGTCGGCGACCGGGTGATTCAGCAGGTCAACGACTACAACCGCGAAGTGTTCAATGGCGATGTGGGTACAGTGTCGGCCATTGACCTGACCGAGCAAGAGGTGACGGTGCAGTTTGCCGATCGCTTGGTAGTTTACGACGCGGCGGATTTGAACGAAATTGCTCTTGCGTGGGCGGTGACGATCCACAAAGCCCAGGGCAGCGAATATCCGGCGGTGATTCTGCCGATCTACATGCAGCACTACCTGCTGCTGTCGCGCAATTTAATCTACACCGGGCTGACCCGTGCCAAACGGCTGGCCATCCTGATGGGACCCCAGAAAGCGATCGGGCTGGCGGTGCGGCAGATGAAGGACCAGCAGCGGCAAACTCTGCTCGCGGAGCGGCTGCGGGCGAATGCCGTTCTTGGAGGTGGGCTAGGCTAATATCGCTCCAGCGTTGGGAACGACTCGTGGGCTTGGGCGCGGGCCGCTTCGCCACAGGTGCGGGGGGTGGGAAACATCTTTTCTGGGTTGGCCAGCCCCTTGGGGTTAAACACCTGCCGCAGCCACTGCATGGTCTCTAAATCCACATCGCTGAACATCTCGGGCATGTAGCAGCGCTTGTCGGCCCCGATGCCGTGCTCGCCAGAAATGCTGCCGCCAACCTGAACGCAAAGCTTGAGAATATCGCCGCCTAGGGCCTCGACTGCTTCGAGCTGACCGGGAATCGAATTGTCGTAGAGAATCAGCGGATGCAGATTGCCGTCGCCGGCGTGGAAAACATTGGCGACGCGGTAGCCATGCTTTTGGCTCAGCACCTCGATTTCCCGCAGCACCTCCTGGAGTTTGGTTCGGGGAATCACGCCATCCTGCACGTAGTAGTCGGGGCTGATCCGGCCCATGGCGGCAAAGGCGGCCTTGCGCCCTTTCCAGAGGGTGAGGCGCTCCTGCGGATCGGTGGCAGTCGTGATGTTGCGGGCCCCGTTTTGGCGGCAGATGGCGGCGACCCGTTCGCTGTTGGCGGCGACTTCTACCTCTAGCCCGTCGATTTCGATCAGCAGAATGGCGGTGGCATCGCGGGGGTAGCAGTTCGTCGCCACCACATCTTCCACAGCATTGATGCTGAAGTTGTCCATCATCTCCATGCCGCCGGGAATAATGCCGGCACTGATAATGTCTGAAACCGCCTGCCCTGCCGCCTCGACGCTGGTGAAGTCTGCCAGCAGCACCTGGATCGACTCCGGCGTCTTGAGGATCCGCAGCGTGATCTCGGTAGCAATGCCCAGGGTGCCCTCAGAGCCGACAAACACACCCGTCAAGTCATAGCCTGGCATTTCCGCCACCTTGCCGCCAGTATCCACAATTGATCCGTCGGGCAGCACCAGCTTTAGCCCTAGCACATGATTCGTCGTCACACCATACTTGAGGCAATGCACGCCGCCGGAGTTTTCCGCCACGTTGCCGCCGATCGAGCAAATAATTTGGCTGGAGGGGTCGGGGGCGTAGTAGAAGCCGGCTCCACTCACCGCCTGCGTTACCCAGTTGTTGATCACGCCTGGCTGCACGACCACTCGCTGATTCTCCAGGTCGATCTCCAGGATTTGCTTCATCAGCGCCGTGCCGATCAGCACGCAGTCTGCCACCGGCAATGCCCCGCCCGACAGTCCGGTTCCCGCTCCTCGCGCCAAGAACGGCACCTGATAGCGGTCGCAGATCTTCACGATGTCGGCCACTTGCTCGGTGGTGCGGGGCAGCACCACGACAGCAGGCCGTTGCCGGTAACTGGTCAGTCCGTCGCATTCATAGACCAGCAGCTCTTCCCGCCGCCGCACGACGTTATTTTTGCCGACCACCTGCTCAAAGGCTTTAACGATTGGTCGCCAGTCCCGCTGCTGTTGGGATTGGGCTGTATCTAGAACGACCATTGCTATCCTCCCCGGTGCTTGAATTCCGCCTAAGCGCCGTATTAACGATGCTACAGCAGTTTCCGAGCGGGGAGCTAGGAAGGAGCGCTTCAGGATGCCTCAATTGGCGTATTCCAGGAACGCCTGTACGCTGCCATCCGGTTTCAAGACTAGTCGAATTTGAGGGGTCGAACCATCGGTGGTCGGGGAGACAAACGCCTCGCCCATCAGCGGCATATTGGTGCGGTCGATATAGTTGGCCGAGAGTTGCCCCAGCGGCACAATTCGCTGTAGCGAGCCATCGCTGTTTAGCAGCAAGCGGTATTCCAGAGTTTGCGTCAGTTCGCTTGGTGGTTGCCAGGTGCTCTGAAAGAAGTTCCGCACTTCTGCAACCTGGGGAATCGTGTCGAAGGCAGTGCTGCGGTTAGCTGCCACCTCGGGAGCCGGACTGACCGCCTGGCTGCGAGCAATGCTGGCAGGAGCGCTATCACTCTCGGGAGCAAGATCGCCCACTCCGGTTAAGCGTGGCGGAGCAGCAGGAGCAGCGGCAGGAGCGTTCGTAGGCGGGATGCTGGCTGCTTCCGGGTTTGCGGCTCCTTCTGGGTCAGGAATCACCGTGATCTGTTGCGAATCGGCTGAGCCTTCAGGAACCGGCACGGCAGCCGACTGGGAGGGTACGGCCGGAATGGGGGCGGGTGGAGTCGTGTTGCCCACCGGCGGCAGGTTGGGATCGGTCGATGAGGTTGCTCCTTCGGGCGGCAGCGGCGGCACTGGCTGCAAGGTAATCGTAGGAGACGGCTCGATGGGCGGCGGCAACAGGGGCGGCAATGGCTCGGTTTGCAGCTCAGAACTGGCTTCCATCTGCTGCGGAGCCGATGCGGTTTGCACGGTAGGATTGGCGATGTCGAAGACAAATTTGGTTAAACCGGCCGTTGCTCCCAGGGCCAGCACCGAAACCGCCGCAATGCGCGCCCAGCTATTCGGAGTCTTCAGCCAAGTCGGACGTCCCAGATCGGGCAGCGTTAGGGCTTCGGCGTGGTATTCTTCCAGGGCATTTGCCAGATCAAACAGTTGCAGCGTCGATAACCGCACCACTGCCCCTGTTTCGGCGGTTGCCAGCGTTCCCAGATGCAGATCGTGAGACAAGCCGCGTGGTTGTAGCGACAAGCTAGAGTCGGGTTGCGGCTGCCGCTCTACGGTGGCTTCTGGTGGGGCTTCTGGCATTACCGGCATCCCTGTGGCCGCCACAGTCGAAGCAGTATCCCACGTAGCCGGAATGACCTCTTGCAGCATCTGGTCGGTGGGTTGTCCCAAAAGCAACTGCACATAGGTTTCCACCGTTTCGTAGAGGGCATCGAGCTGGGCTTGACTCCCCTTAACCGTTACCTGTTGATCGGGCAGCAGTTTCGGGTCGTCGAAACTCAACTGAAACTGCAAATTGCCCAAAGTCGGGCGCTGAGTCCAGCGAGACAGGGCCGATCCGGTTGCTGCCACTTCCAGCGTACAGGTCGGGGGAGTATAGCGACGAAGAACGGAGGTAGGCATGGCAAATCCAGAATAGAGAAGCAAGGGGTCGGGGTTGCTAGCAGGTCACTCCAGACCTAGGCGCAAAGCATACTCGAATGACTCAATTCATGACGAAATCACAATATTCCATGGGTCTGTTTGCTCCCGATTCGCTCCGATTATTAATTTTATTTAGTCTAGTCAGGTGCCAATTGAACGGATCGATCCAGCAGCGCCATCCAGAGGCGACGCGGCCCCGTAGGAGCGCTATAGAACAGCAGATCGATCAGCAGCTTGAGGGCTAATCGCGTTAGCGAATCCGTCGAGAAGCTGTCTCCCTCCTCCATGCGCTCTTGATAGCTGTTGCTAAAGGCATCTAGGTAATCTCCCAGTAAAGCAGCCTCGTGAGGCTCGCGATGTTGCTCGGTCAATTGCTCTAGCAGCGCCACCGAACGCCGAATCAACTCCTGATGCTGCTTAGCTAGATGGCAGATTATCAGCACTAGTGCTCGCGCCTCCTCGACATCGAGCCGTTTGCGCCCCTGCCCCCGCCGCAGCGGACTCGACTGCCGCAGCCGCCACAGAGATACCCGATCAGACACTACATCCGCTAAGCCCAAATCCGCTGCCGCCTGCAAAATCGCTTCCGAACCAATGTTTGCCAGAGATTCCAGAGCCAGAATCACCAAATCGAGCTGCGCCTTGATGTTATCGAGCTGGTTCGGGTCCGGCTGGCGTGCCGGCAGAGCATTCAGGGGCGGGGTAGCAGAGGATGGCTTCACGGTGGAGGGCATAATTCCAAAATACGCAATTGGGCAGAATGCAGTGGAGCAGTTACCAGACTTGAAACGGCTCTTGGAAGCAAGACTGCCGTCATTTTAGTCAAGTTTCTCTTGTAGCGTACTTCCATAGCCAAGGGATACCGACTCTTGACTAGATATCTCAATTGATATCTCCGCTGGATCTCTTAAGTGCTTATTTAAACGCTCATTAATGAGCAGCTGAAATAGGCAACCAAATCGATTGTTGACGCTCGCTTCATCATGACCCTCGCCTTCCTCCCAAGCTTGTAGTATTTTGAAAACTAGAAGCAGAAAGTAGTGGAATGCACAAAATGGTGAACCCTTCGCCGTCTTGGAAGTGGACTCGGAATCAGAATTGGCCTCGGCAGCTCCTGGCTGGTCTGGCTGGATTGATACTGATGTTACAGCTTTGGATGCTGGGTGTGGAGCCGGCAAGTGCCACCGGGGTCTACAGTATGCCAAGCCTAGCGCCCGGAGAGCCAACTTGGGTGGTGGATCAAGCTGGGGCATTGAGCCGAGCTACACGGGGCGAGCTAGGTGGCAACCTCGAGAAATTGGCAAAGCAAACTGGTACCGAAGTCCGGTTCGTGACGATTCACCGCCTCGACTACGGCGAAACCATTGATTCCTTCACCGACAAACTGTTTGAAACCTGGTATCCGACACCGGAAGCGCAGGCCAATCAAGTGCTGCTAGTGCTAGATAACGTCACCAACACCGCAGCAATTCGGGTAGGGTCTGGGGTCGAGTCGGTGCTGCCCAAAGAAACGGCTGAAAGCGTCGCTCAGGAAACGCTGCTAGTGCCGCTGCGGCAGGGCAATAAGTACAATCAGGCCTTTCTGGACGCTAGCGATCGTCTGGTGGCTGTGCTGTCGGGTGAACCGGATCCGGGTCCGCCGGTGGTCGAGTCTGATGTGCAGATCGAGGGTACCTTCGCCCGCGCTGAAGACACGAATGACCGCAGCGCTACCATTCTGGTTGTCGTGCTGCTCGTGTTAGCTACCGTGATTCCAATGGCAACCTACTATCTCTATCAAGCGTTTCAGTCTTAAACCTGGTTTACGGATGGGCAGCGACTGAGGCTGCGAATCTAGCAGGAGTAAACCGTTCAGCAGCCCACAGTTGTTCGGTTCACCGTCTTGCGGCTGATCGAGTTGCGCCCTGTCCTGATCGGTCTATTGGGACTATTGGGTCCATCGGAATGGTCTATTGGCATCCTGACTGCCCTGGAGATAATCGGTACAATCTCAGGGCAGGTTAACTCAAGTTAAGTAAAGTTAAGTTTTGGGTGAATGAGGCTGGCTATACTCAAGAAACCTGATCGCAATGTTCAATAATTCCTATGGTTCTCAGGCTTCCCTAGAGTCTAGCCTATGTCTGACTGCGCGTATAATGGTAGGCTAAATAGCAGTTTGACTGAGATTTAGCAGTAATCGCACATTCAACTTAAAAAAACTTTATTAGACTACATTAGACCGTTGCTGAGTAAGACCTCAGCGAATCAGCAAGCTGAACTTGAACCAAGGGGCTTAAAGAAGGCATGGGCACCACTGGCGCAGTTAGGGGAAGTCGAGGAAATAGCCGTCGCAGTAAAGCTGCTAAGGCAACAGCCGAAGAGACGACGGTAGAAACCGCGGAAACGACGGTAGAAAAAACGACAGAAACGGTAAACCACGCAGTTGCACTGGAGGAAACAATGGCTGAACAAGAGAAAGCTGCGACAAATGGCGATACAAGTCAAGCTGCAAAAGCGAGCAAGGCGGGAACCCTAGAACTGGCGCAGAAACCTGAGCCAGATAGTAATGGTCAAAGCGAATCTGGGCTAGTTGTTCGTGCAGACGGCACTCCCGCTAGCGGCGAGATTCAGGTGGCCGAAAGCTTCTTCTCGGCCGGATTGCGTCCCATTGCTGCTACTCACTTCGAAGTGGCTGGTACGCTGCTGAATAACCGTCCGATCATGGCGAGCCACCTGCAAGTGATGGATTATGCCCTGCCGGGAAATCGCCCCATCTTTGCCAGCGACCTAGTCATTCGCGATGATTTGACCCTGCCTGGCGGTCGCCCGATCATGGCGAGTGACCCGCACCTGCTGGAGGCAAGCTTGCTGCCTGGCGGTCGCCCCATCGCTTCTAACGAAATCGACGATAGCGAAACTCTGATGGGATTTATTGACTAGGGGGCTTCTGACTAAAGTCTGACTAAAAGGTCCCCCGAGACAAGGTCCCCCGAGACATTGCCACTGCCGGGTTATTGTCGGGCTATTGGGTCAGCCTTCATCAGGTCGTTTATCGAACTGCATCTTCATCGCTCAGTAGTATCTAGAGGCTACTGAGCTTTTTTTGTTCTGTCAAAGTCTTGTTCTGTCAAAGTCGTTTTCTCTGAATTTGAGCCAGGGAGCACGTCAGCCACAACCGCCCTTGCCGTGAATTTGCTACGGTAGGCTTGGAGCTACGTTTCCTGCATCACCATTACTTTCGACCCTACCCCTATGATTGCTCTCGTGAGTTCGGCTGCCCGCCAACGAGAAATTGTTGAAGTCCTGATCCGCCACGGCTGGGACTATATGCGCCAAGTGTTGACTCTGGGGAGGGGCGATGAACCTGAGATCCCGGCACCGGAGATTCTCTGCAACATTCTCACTGACCTAGGTCCGGTTTATGTCAAGTTGGGACAGCTGCTCAGCACTCGCCCCGACCTACTGCCGCCTTCCTACATCGAAGCCCTCAGCCATCTGCAAGCCAATGTACCGCCTGTTGATTGGGAGGCGATTGATGTCCTGCTGCGGCGCGAACTCGGGCAGCCTCCAGAAGCTGTGTTTGCCACCATCAGCCAGCAGGCGATTGCCGCCGGATCGATTGCCCAGACCCACAAGGCACTCCTGAAAAACGGTCAGCCGGTGGCAGTCAAAATTCAGCGCCCTGGCATTGAAGCAGTCGTAGCTCAAGACATTGCCCTGTTTCGGCAAATTGCCAGCCTGCTCTCGGCAACTGATTTTGGCAGACGCTACAACATCCTGGCGCTGGCTGAGGAATTTAGTCTGTCCCTGCGCAACGAACTCGACTTCACCCAGGAAGCCAACTACACCGAGCAATTGCGGCAGAACCTCTCTCGGGGGCGCTGGTACGATCCGTCTCGGGTGGTTGTGCCTAAGGTGTACCGAGAACTCTCGAGCAAAAAAATTCTGGTTCTGGAATGGCTAGACGGCGTGCCAATCCTACAAGCACAGTTGGGCAAGACCGGCCAAAACCCCGAAGTCGAACGCCATGCCCTGACGTCGCTGGCTTTTCGAGTGTTTTTGCAGCAGTATCTTGTCGATGGATTCTTCCATGCTGACCCCCATCCGGGCAACCTGTACTATCTAGACGATGGGCGGCTAGGGCTGCTCGACTGCGGCATGATGGGGGTGCTGAACCCGCGGATGCAGTCGATTATGGTGGAACTTGTGCTGGCGATTGTGGATCTCGACCCCGACCGCTGCGCCCAACTCACTCTGCAATTGGCAGAGCCTATGGAGATCAACCAGCCGATCAATATCGCCCGCCTGCAGAACGATTACGATCGCCTGCTGCGCCGCTACTACAACATCAGCCTGTCGAACCTGAACCTGAGTGAAGCCATCAGCCAAATTCTGGAAGCTGCGCGACTCAACAATCTGCGCTGGCCGAGCAACGTGGGGCTGCTCACCAAATCGTTAGCCAATCTAGAGGGAGCGGGCCGAGAGTTTGATCCGTCAATTAACATCATGCAGGAAGTGCGGCCGCTGATGATCGATCTGTTTCGGCGGCAGCTCATGGGCACCGATTTCACTCAATCTGCTCTCAGAACAGCCCTAGAATTCAAGCAGCTATCGCTAGAATCCCCCCGACAGCTCGGATTTCTGCTGAATCGGCTCAGTTCCGAGACGCTGAAATTCAACTTGGTCATTCAGGATCTCAATGCCCTGCGCAAAACTGTCGATGATGCTGCCAATCGACGCTCCTTCAGTACGGTGGTTGGCTCGCTGATTATTGGGGCTGCGATCATTTCCGCCGGAGGGCAAACTAGTCAACTACAGCTGATCAGCAACATTCTGTTTGCGGCTGCCAGCTTGCTCGGACTGTGGCTGATCGTGACGATCTTGCGCTCTCGGCAATCGGATTAAGCGGATGAGCGACGTTGCTCACTCAATCCAACCAAGTCAAAAGTGACCTTACCCCAAAAGAATGGACATTCTCGAAGCGTCGAAGATCCAGGAGAATGAATCCATGAGTGGTAAACCCCGTCGCCAATTTACCCCAGAACGGTGCTGCTCAGCGGCTGCCAATAACCTTTGCATCGAGTGCATCCCAGTTTTGTAAGACTCATCTTGAGAACTGTCCATTGAGGTAGGCACAACGCTGCTTCAGCACCTGTGGGACGTTATCTTTGTTCCACTGCGCTCCCGATATCTTGATGCGTCGCCCAATTTGTTTAACGGTCGATTCAATGGCACCGGAACCAATAGAGATGCCTTCGGCTTGATAATAGCCATAATTGACAATCCGTTGTTGATGCTTGTTCAGGTAGCCCACGAAAGTTGTGACCCGCTCGGATTGCCAATCCTTAAACAGGGCAATGGCAGCATCGACATCGCCCTGCCCCAAGCAGGCTTCTGCCGCAGCTAAGCGTTGCTAAGAGCCGCCCACCTTGCCCAAATTCTCAATCAGGTGATACCAATCCAAAATCTCCCGTCTTTGGGTCGGGGTGCCAATTTGGATGTAAAGATTCCAGATGCCGTCATGCCCATCGCCCAGGCAAGTTAACGGGTCAGACAAGGGCTGAGGGTTGACCCAATTGACTCACTGCTCGTTGTTCTGGAAGAAGGCAGCAACCCAGGACTCGTGCAGATTCACGGCTTTGTAATCTCGCCATTCGCTCGGCTGTCCTTGAGGAGTTCGCAACCGTACTTTACCTCCGTCTACACTCATCTCCTCAATCATTGCTTCCACTTGCGGCAACTCGAAGGTTTGACGCTGCACTAACCGTTGTTGAGTGTTGCCAGATACTTTCACCCCAGTCAATACTTCAATCCAGTCAATACTTCAATATCTTCTGCCGCTCGCTCATACGACTCGTTAGCACTGAGTCACAAACAACCCTGCTCCAGGTCAGGACTCCATCGAGTATAGGCGTTCATCTCCAGAATTTCAGCCTGTTTCTCACTCAAGTGCAGTCGTCCGAGGATACTGTTGAGGCGGCGCTTTCGTCCGCTCGTGGTACGGCTGCTGGTTGCAATAAAAACTCTCCAATCTCTGGGCTGACGTGTTCCAGCAGGTGTCCTCGCACTGCCGCCTCAATTCCTGCCAACGTTTTCACTTGCTCCGGGTCGGTTTCCTCATACAGCAGAGCGGCAAGGGCACGAGCGTGGGCTTGAATCTGGGCTTTTTTCTTGGCGTCCATCAGAGGTATCGGGTAAAGGGACGATGCTCAAAGTTGAGCGATATCCGTAAAGACTAGAACTAAGCACTTATACTCATCGCAAAAGTGGGATGCATTCTAGTCATGCGCGCAGAGTTGCTGCAATATGGATTTGACAATTTGAGGAAACGTGGCTAGCATTAAATGCTATTTTTTCTTGACTTGGGGACAGAATACTGCATTTTGTCCCCGTTTTTTCGTTGCTTAACCTAACTTTCAACGCTTCTGCCGAATTCCTGCTAAATTCAAAGCTAGATTTCAAGAAAAAATAGCTACCTTTAGAATTCCAGGAATGGAGTATAAATATGTGCGGTTAGATGGGAAGGGAAGCGTAGTATGAGCCGAAACTTGTCACTATTTGATGATACTCGTCTAACTTTAGAAAAGAGCATTGAACTCACTATCGAGTCTTTGTCACTTTATGGGAAGCAGTATAAGCATTGGAGCATAAGCTATTCGGGAGGCAAGGACAGCAGTTGTGTTGTTACATTAGTGACTCATCTGATTGAGACAGGTCAAATCCCCAGACCAGAAAGCTTAACAATCCTCTATGCAGATACCCGACAAGAACTGCCCCCGCTTCACCTAGCAGCAATGGGCATTCTGAAGGAACTGGAGCAGCGAGAGTTTGAGACTCGCGTGGTCTTGCCGGATCTGGACTACCGCTACTTTGTCTATATGCTAGGTCGGGGGGTACCGCCGCCATCGAATACGTTCCGCTGGTGTACGCCCAAGCTAAAAGTGATGAGCATGGAACGGGAGCTAGAGGCGCTGCGACAGGAACGGGGCGAAAAGTTCCTGATGATGACGGGAGTGCGGATTGGCGAGAGCGCCGCCCGTGACCAACGCATCGCCCTTAGCTGCACCAAAGATGGTGGCGAGTGCGGACAGGGCTGGTTTCAGCAGAGTACGTCAGAGGCGATCGCCGATATGCTGGCTCCCATTGTTCACTGGCGCGTCTGCCACGTTTGGGACTGGCTAGTGAAGGCAGATGTTGAGCTAGGCTTTCCCACGTTTGAAATTGCCAAGGTGTACGGGCAAGATGTGAGCGATGGCGAGGAACCCATGAACGCTCGCACGGGCTGTATTGGCTGTCCACTGGTGCAAAAGGATGCCGCCCTCGACCGCGTGGTGTCCCAGCCGGAATGGGTCTATCTCGCAGTAAACACGGCGAGATCAACAAGGACGGGTCGCTGGCAGCCAAGCAAAATCGGCTGGGGCCACTGACGCTAGAGGCGCGGCGCTGGATGCTAACGCAGGTGCTTGGCATTCAGGCCGAGGTGAACCAGGTCGCAGAACGACTGGGGCGATCGCCCATTAGCCTCATCAACGATGAAGAACTGGCACGGATTGAAGAACTGATCGCGGCGGGCACATACCCTGACAAGTGGGACGGCACAGAACCCCACGGCGATGAGTGGCTACCGGAAATCTTGCCCGACGGCAGTATTCAGCCCCTCCTGTTTGATCGGCTTTAGAATATGGGCTAGTGAAAGCTGCTATTGCAGCATGTCCTGGATGATATTGCTCAGATGACCTACAGGAGAAGACAATGCAAGAACATAAGCTTAAGGCATATAAAGCATATAAGGTTAAGGGCAGAATTGATGCAACGGGGCATCTGATCATTGCTGAGTCAATTGAATTAGAACCGGGAGATGTGGAAGTTATTCTCTTGCAAGCTCCTGTCAACTTACCTGTCAACTTAAAAGAGCAGTCTGAGTCAGATTTACAAGGCAATGTCAAGAAAGGATCTTTGATCCAGGCGTTTCAGGGCTTGTTTGAAAATGCGCCACCTGTTCCTACAGACTTTGATCCAGATCAGGCGAAATGGGAATATCTCAAGGAAAAGCATAATTTGTGAGAGTTTTAATTGATACGAACGTTATTTTGGATGTTGCCCTTGATCGCCAACCTTACTTGTCAACCAGTGAGCAAGTTCTTTTGTTTGTTGAGCAAGGTCTGATAGAAGGCTATCTCTCTGCCTCAACTTTTACAGACTTGTATTACCTGATTCGTAAGGCAAGAAATCGAGAATGGGCGCTGGATTTTCTCACGCGGCTGCTAACATTTTGCTGGATTGCAACTGTTGACCAATCAGTGATTTCTCAAGCGCTCGCTTCGCCTATGAGCGATCTTGAAGATGCAGTGCAGTATGAAGCGGCGATCGCCCATCAACTGAGTGCGATCGTAACGCGCAACCCCTAGGACTTTCCTACCGATAGAATGCAGGTAGAATGCAGGTCTTTACGCCTGAGGCACTGCTGCAACGGCTTTCTCAATCAAGTGATCAATCGCCTTGAGGGTGGGGTCACCAGCGAGGTAGCCAATGCCTCGGTGCAGGTGTAGGCGCAACTGGGTAGCGAGGGTTTCCTGATCGGTGGGCAGGACATCGGTGTGGCAGCGTTGCTTGAGCGCGAGCAGCAACAGGTCAGCCATGTCGCCGCCGAAGGTCTGCCATGACATTTCTACATTGCTATCGGCAGGGATGGGCACGGGGGAGGGGGGCGACGGTTCGGCCAGCGATCGGCACAGCGCCCACCGACAGAGCGTGTTCCACTGGTCGATCTTGGTGATGCGCTTCAGCTTGATGAGTTGGTCTTTGGCGGTTTGGGAGAGTTTGATGCGATCGACGGGTGGTTCCATTGGGGTGAAGCAGCGGGGCGGTAGAGCGGTGCAAGGCAGATGCCTGCCTTTGGGTTGCTAGGGGGTTGGCAAAGGGTGACCTTGGGGTGTGACCATTTGCATCAAAATGCCCATGATCTCGTCCAGACGGTCGATGTAGTAATCATTGGCATCAATGCAGGCGGTTTTTTGATGAAGCTGCAAAAATTTCCACTGGTTGCCTGTGGTGACTGCACCGTAGATCGTTTCAATCCCATTGGCTTTTCGTCGATTAAAAATCTGGGCTGCCACCATTGCAGCAATGCACTGCGGCAAGCCTCCTTTGATGTTTTCATTTTTGGCCTCAAACAAGACGGCAACGGGCGCTTGAATAAAAAATTGCTGGTCTGACAGGCTAATCAGGTAATCACAAAAGCCCGTTAGCCCTTGGGAGGGGTCTACATCAAACTGAGTGCCAGAAAAAAGACTGATGCGATCGCCCGTCATGCGTTTTAGCTCGACCAAGATAGGCGCAATGATCATTTCGGAGCGGGCTTTTTCGGTACTGATGGCGAGGGCTAGTTTTGCATTGTAGTCAAGATAATCCCGGAAAGCAGAGCTAAGCGTTGCGGGTTGCAGACGGCTTGCAAACAGGTCTGGGTGGCTCTGGATGGCAATCCCAAAGTCCTGGTTGAGTTGCTCAAGCGTAAAGTCGTTGTACGCCATGTGCCAATTCCCTCGCCTACCAGAAGTATTTTGATTGTACTGTGGTCTGCTGGGTGGCAGGGTCGTAGTGCAGCAGGTATTCGCGGGCGATCGCCCCTTGCTGGCGGAGGGCGGTGGCTTCTTCCTGGCGAATTTCGGTGTCGGTGGAAAGCAGGATGACCTGGTGGCTGGCCTGGGGAAAGTAGCGCTCGACGAGGTTTTGGCGGTGCGCTGCATCGAGGCGACCGAGGGGTGTATCGATGGCGACGGGCAAGGGGCGACGGCTGGCCCGGGCCAGTCCCCAAAGGAGGGCGATCGCCAAAAGCTGCTTTTCTCCGGCGGAGAGGCGATGCTTGGGCAGCGGGTCTCCGGCTGCGTCGAAGAGTGCGAGCCGAAAGGTGTCGGCATTATCCTTGACCCAAAAACCGGCGAATAGCCACCGTAATCACTTCTTTAGAGTTTTGAAGCGCAATTAGGCGGCTCCACTCGCTCCCCCGCACATATTTGAGTTGGTGCAGGTCGTTGATGGCGCGTTTGACGGCGCGGCGGGAGCCTGTGAGGGTGATTCTGACAGGTTCGTCGTCGGCTGAGTGGTCGGTCGATCCCGCAGGTGGCTGATGGGGAGGGTTGGAAGCATTGCTGTCAATAAAGCTCATACGCTGACCTTAGGATAACGATTGGTTGATTGTAGTCCAAATGAACTACAAGCCCTTGAACAGTATATCTTTCTGTAGTCCATTTGGACTCAGATTCTTTACGAGTTCCTCATCCTTTGACAGGATGAGGGCATGGGAAAAGCGGGAAATGCTCTAAAAATGGCTCTTGAAACCTATGGCATTAGCCAGACCCAACTGGCTAAGACACTAGGTATTGGCCGCTCAAACGTGTATCGGTGGGTCAATGGCGTAAGAGATCCCAATTCGGAAACGTTGGTCTTAATTGTTAAAGCTCTCTCCGATCTGAATCCAGAGGCGGCTTCTTTGTTCAAGAGACTCTACATGGACGAGTCGCCACTACAAGACTAGGGTTATTGATGGACAAGCCCCAAAAACACTATGGGCGCATGGGGAAAAGCTGGACAAGCACTCAAGCAGGTGCTAGAAACTTACAACATTAGCCAATACAGCCTGTCGGTTGAAATGA